>LDYB01000026.1 GCA_001442985.1 Armatimonadetes bacterium DC | reverse complement strand
GGTCGCTGGCATAGGGCTTTCGCTCGCTCATAGCGGACAAAGTATACCCGAACTCACTTTCCTAGATCGCTTCTTAGTACCAGTCTTCCACCAGCAAGCCTGGTACTCGCTGAAACTCAGCAAGATTATGAGATACCAAAATGAGACCCCGCGAGAGAGCAATCCCTGCTATGAGCGTGTCTAATGTACCGATGGGTAAACCTATGCGTTCTAACTCGGCTCGAATCTTTGCAGCATGGGATGCTGCTGAAGTGTCAAATGGTATTACGGTAATCCATGTCAATAACTGTTCCAGCTGGAGTTGCGCACGCTCTGGCTGGCGCGAACGATTTATGCCAACCTGCAGCTCGTAGAGGGAGATTGTTGAGATGGCAATCTCTGTGGGAGGCGTTTGAATCAAAAACTCCGCGACCTGTCCTTTACCCTTGAAAAAGTAAATCACCGTGTCGGTATCCAACAAAAACCTAAGGCTGTTCACGGGGCGATTCAACCTCCAGAGCGCGACGAAGTTCGTCGGGTTCGGGAAAATCGTCTTGCCAGACGCCTGTTAGCTGACGCACCACCTCATGCCACTCCGCACGGCTCCACTGCTGCAAGAGCTCGGCAATCAATGCCTCGACACTGACGCCGCGTTCGCGTGCCCTCTGCTGTAACTGTGCCAGCGTATCTGGATCAACCTGCACGGTTATCGTGGCCATTCCCAGAGAGAGTATACCCTGATGCCTAGGCTGCAGCTGCACAGTTCCGAACATTTTCACCCTCGTACTGGGAGTTTGAAGGATACTCTGCTTTCCTGACGGCACGCTACTCTCTTCATGGACTGTCCCATAACACATTCCCGCACCCGAATCGTCTATACTCTTAGGGAGGGAAACCCGATGCGAAAAATGGGTCTTTCAGGGTTAGCGCTGACGCTTCTGCTTGGCGGATGTGGCACAGGGGGTGTGGGCACGAACTCCACCCAGACGCCCAATCCCCAGAAGACGAAGGAGACACCTGTGAAACTCGAACCGAAGATAACGGACGCGACGCTCGGCTTTGCATGGAGACTGGTGAACCAGCTGGAAAGCGCGGAAGAGGGGCGCAACCTGTTTTTCTCACCGCTTTCGGTGTCGCTGGCGCTCTCGATGGCACTGAACGGCGCAGAGGGCGAGACCTATCAGCAGATCGCCAAAACGCTTGGCTATGAGAATCTCTCGCTGGACGCGGTGAATGCGCAGTCGGCTTTGCTGATGCAGACCCTGCGCTCGCCCGACCCAAAAGCCGAGGTGAGCGTCGCCAACAGCCTGTGGGTCGCCGAAGGCTTTCCGATAGAGGCAGATTTTGTGAAACGGCTCCAGCAGTTTTACGACGCCGAAGCGCAGAATCTGGACTTCGCCCGTGCGCCCGAAGCCGCCGCCCAGCGCATCAACGAATGGGTCAAAGCGCAAACCCGCGAGATGATTCCGAAACTGTTTGAAGCCAACGCCTTCAACGCCGACACTGTTGCTGTGCTGGTGAACGCGCTCTACTTCAAAGGGAAGTGGCAGAAGCCGTTTTCCAAAGACGCGACCCACGAAATGCCCTTCCGCATGGAGAATGGGCGCACGAAGCCCGTGCCAATGATGATGACCTCAGGCAAGTACCCCTACTACAAAGGCGACGGGTATCAGGCGGTGGTGTTGCCGTATGGCGAGGGCAATCTGATGTTCTATCTGCTCCTGCCCGATGAGGGGCGCACGGTGGCACAGCTGGTTGAACAGATGAACCCTGAACGCTGGAAGCAGATGACGACACAGATGAAGCCCACTGAAGGCGATGTGGGGCTGCCGCGCTTCCGCGTGGAGACGCAATACGCCCTCAAGCCCATTCTGCAGCAGCTCGGCATGGAGGCGCCCTTCCAGCCCGACGGCGCGGATTTCAGCCGAATCAATCGCGCATATGGGAAGAAGATTTACATCAATCAGGTGATCCATAAGGCGGTCGTGCAGGTGGACGAAGAGGGAACCGAGGCTGCCGCCGCGACGGGCATCGAGATGCGGATTACCGCCGCGCCAGTGAACCACTTCACCGTGATTGCCGACCGCCCGTTCCTGTTCGCGATTGTGCATCAGCCGACGGGCGCGGTTCTGTTTATGGGGATTGTCCGGGAGCCGTAGCCTCTTTGCGGCTGAGCCACGCGCTGACCAGCGCCGTGAGCAGGATTAGCCCTGCCAGAATCGCGCCTGCGGTAATTCGGGTGGCGCGCGGCGATTCCGCGAGGGGCGCAGCGACCTGCGCCAGCGGGAGCAGAACTACCAGCCCCGCGATGGCGAGGGGATAGACCCATCGCTGGAGGGGGTTGCCGTACAGGTAGGCACTCAGCGCGGCACCCAGCGCGCCTGCTGTCCAGCCCGCGCCGGCACGCTCGGTCATCAGCGCTACAAGCGCCAGCGGCGCCCCTGCCGACCAGAAGCCTGCGGTCAGCGTGCGCCACAGGGGCGACTCCTCACGCCGCTGGCTCCACCAGAGCGCCAGCACGCCCAGCCCCACCAGCGCCAGCAGAAAGCCGAACAGCGCAAACGGCTGATAGAGGTCGGCTCGCGGTGGGCGTAATGGGTAGGTCAGCACAAACAGGCGAAGCCCCACCATCATCGTAAGCAGGAACGCGCCCGCCGTATACAGAGCGCGCTCCTGCGGTTCTGTGCGCATTAGCGAACCCTGCGCCATCACCAGCGCGTACAGGCTCACCATCAGCGCACTGAGCGCCATCCCGTAGCCCTTCATTACCCCGAAACTCGCCAGCAGCACCGCCACCCAGACCAGCACGCTGTAGCGCCCCCACTCCTCGCTGCTGGCGAACCCGCGCGCGAGCGTTGCGCCCACCAGCGTAATCAGCACCAGCTCCAGCCATGGGGACTCCGAGCCGCTGAGCCGATAGCCAACCGCCGTCGCGGTGAAGCCCGCAAAAAGCAGGGCGTAGGGAAGCCACCACGAAACCAGCCCTTTGCGCCCGCGCCATGCCACAACCAGAAGGGTCAGGATGGCACAGCCCGCCATGCAAACCGCCAGCCAGCGCGGCGTGTCCGCCTTGAACGCCAGCACTGAAGCCCAGCTGAGGCTCAACACGCCGAGCGCGATCGTTTCCGACTCGTGCCACGCCCTGCCCAGCAGAATCCAGAACAGCGCGGTGGCGATGCCAATGCCCCACACGGCGTACACGAAATCGTTGGGCAGGAGCGCCAGCCCCAGAATCGGCGCGCAGAGCGGCAGGATGACTCCCCACGCCTGATGCCAGCGCATGCCCAGAAACGCTCCCATCAGCCACAAGCCTGCCGCTACCAGCACGCCCCAGCCCAGCGCGCCCCCTGCCTGAAAGTAGGGCAGCGGCTCCGAAGGCACGGTCAGCCCGAACGCCAGCAGCGCCAGCAGCCACACGCCCGACAGCGCGAAGAAGGGGAACCCCTCACGGATACGCGCCATCAACACCGCCACAAAGCCCAGCCCGAAACAAACGCCCGCAACTGCCCAATCCAGAGCGTCTATCATCTGGTTCGCCTCCCTGCAGTCGTGAAAAATGTACCCGAAAAGATAGATGTACGAACAACATAAGGGTTTCACGGCGTCCCACCCCAAAACCTCACGCATGTGGGGTATACTTTTCCCCAGCATCGCAAACCGATTCAAGGAGGAGCCAGCAAATTGAGCAAAATAGGGATTGGGATTATCGGAGCAGGTGGCATTGCACAGGGGCAGCACATGCCCGCCTATGCACGACTGAGCGATAAGGTTCAGATTGTGGCGGTCGCCGATGTGAATGAGGATGCCGCACGCGCCGCCGCCGAGAAGTTCAATGTGCCCCATATCTACACCGACTATCGGGAGATGCTCCAGCGGGACGACATCCACGCCGTGAGCGTCACCACGCCCAACTTTCTGCATAAAGACGCCACGATTGCCGCGCTGGAAGCGGGCAAGCATGTGCTGTGCGAGAAGCCTCTGGCTCGTAATCACCACGAGGCGCGCGAGATGGTGCAAGCCGCGCGACGCACAGGCAAAATTCTGCAGGTGGCGCTCCAGTGGCGCTTTTCGGGCGTGGCGCAGTTCCTGTATAAATACATCCGCGAGGAGGGCAACCTGGGCGAGATTTACTACGCCCGCGCGCATGCCCTTCGCCGACGCGGTATCCCCGGCTGGGGCGTGTTTATCGACAAGGAGAAACAGGGCGGCGGACCGCTTATTGACATCGGCGTGCATATTCTGGACGCGACCCTCTGGCTGATGGGCTATCCCAAGCCCGTCTCGGCGTTCGGCGCTACCTACACCAAGTTCGGCAACCGCCCCGATGTCGTCGGGCTGATGGGGCAGTGGGACTACACGAAGTTCACCGTTGAGGACTTCGCGGTGGGTCTCATCCGCCTCGAAAACGGTGCGACAATTACGCTGGAGTCCAGCTTCTGCGCCAATATCGAGGGCGATGAGTTCAACACCCTGCTGCTGGGCGACAAAGGCGGTGTGTTCGCGAACCCGATTGGCAGCCCGCCCGTGCGCATCTTCACGGAGCATAACCGCACGCTTTACAATATCGAGCCTGCCCACCTGCCGCAGGTGAACGCCTACCATGCGGAGGTGGAGGCGTTTATCGATGCGATTCTGAACAATAAGCCCTCACCCGTGCCCGGCGAACACGGGTTCTACCTCAACGCCATTCTGGACGCCATCTATGAGTCGTCCGAGACCGGGCGCGAGGTGCGGATAGACACTTCGCTGTAAGAGCGCCAAACGCTTCAGGAGCGCGGGGCAGGCATGCCCGCTTGCTCCGCGCTCTGGCATATAACCTGCCTTTAACCTCCTCATCGGATACAATCTCATGCATGGAAGCCATGCGACGCTACGGATGGAGCCTCTGGGTTTTGTTGTGTGTGGTCTCGGTGTTTGCACAACCCCACCCACTGCTGAATGCAGGACCGATGCTGGCATACGCCGAGATGACCGAGACCGCAATCTGGGTACAGACGACCCGCCCCGCAACAGTGCAGATTCGCTACTGGCAGAAAGGACGCCCCGAAACCAGTCGCCTGACCCCGCCCATTCACACGAATGCGGAGGGCGACCATATCGCGCTGTTCCACCTGACGAATCTGCCGTTTGGCACGCGCTTTGAGTATGAACTCTATATCGATGGCGAACGAGTGGCGCGTGACTATCCGCTGGAGTTTCAGACGCAGCCCCACTGGCGCTGGCGTACCGAGCCGCCAGAGTTCAGTTTCGCTGTCGGCTCTTGCGCCTACTTCAACGACCCCGTAGTAGACCGTCCGGGCGCGCCTTACGGCGGTGATTACGAGATTTTTCTCGCGATTCACCGCTTGCGCCCCGATTTTATGCTCTGGCTGGGCGATAATATCTACTATGTGGAACCCGATTGGCTCACCGAGTCGGGAATGCGCCACCGCTGGCGCATGAGCCGACGCTACCCTGAACTTCAGCCCCTGCTTGCCAGCACGCACCACTATGCCATCTGGGATGACCACGACTACGGTCCCAACGATAGCGACTCCAGTTATCGCCTTAAGGATGTGGCGCTGAAGGTGTTTGCCGACTACTTCCCGCAGGTGCGCTACGGCTTGCCCGAAGCGCCTGGCTGTTTCTACCGTTTTGAGTGGGGCGATGTGGAGTTCTTTATGCTGGATGACCGCACCTATCGCACGCCCAACAAGATGAGCGTCTCGCCCGAGAAGCGCATGCTGGGCAAGGCGCAGATGGAGTGGCTCAAAAACGCCCTGCGAAACTCTCAGGCAACCTTCAAAATTATTGCCAACGGCGGGCAGATGATTAACCCGATGGTCTATTTTGAAGGTTTCGGGCTGTTCCCCGAAGAGCAAAAGGAGCTGCTGGACTTTATTGTGCGGGAGAAGATTACGGGCGTGGTGTTTTTGTCGGGCGATCGGCACATGACCGAGCTGTTGCGCGTAACGCCCCCGGGCGGCTACCCCCTGTACGAGCTGACCTGTAGTCCCCTGACCTCCACTGCGGCGCGGGGTCATCCGGCGGAAGCGAACAACCCGGCGCGTGTGGAAGGCACATGGGTGACTCAGCGCAACTTTGCCTTAATCAAAGTGCGTGGCAAGCGCGGTGAGCGCGAGCTGGTTCTTGGCGTGTACGACAAGGACGGCAACCGTTTGTGGGAGCGCACCCTTAACGAGCGCGAGCTGCGCTGGTGAAATGAGAAAGCCCCTCCACCATCGGAGGGGCTTTTGAAGTTTAAACTGGCGGTTTGCGGTTCCGCAAGAAAGAGGGGACTTCCAGCTCTTCGGGGCTGGGTCTGCCGGGGCGTGTTTCGGGTGGCTGGATTGTCGGACGCTCGTTCGGGCGTACTGGGGGGAGGGGAGTAGACTGGAGTCGCGGGTTGGGCTGCTCCAGGGGGTGTGGGTCCCGCTGCGCACGCGGCGTAATCACCGCTTTGCCTTCTGGCGCCTCCGGGAAGCCCGTGGCGATAATGGTGACCTGCACCACATCGCGCATTTCGGGGTTAATCACATGCCCGTAGAAGATATTGGCTTCTTCGGGGTCGCCCAGTTCGTGCAGGAACGACATCGCGGCGCGGAACTGCTGGGTGTTGAGCTCCTCGCTGGAGGTGATGTTGACCAGCATGCCGCGCGCGCCCTCGATAGAGCTTTCCAGCAGGCGGCTGTTGATGGCTTCCTGCACGGCTTGCAGCAGGGCGTTTTCGCCCGTTCCCTTTCCGATGCCCATCAGCGCAGTCCCCGCGTTATGGAGAACCGTGCGTACATCCGCGAAGTCCACATTAATGAAGCCGGGGTTATAGATGACATCGACGATTCCCTGCACAGCGTGTCGCAGCACATCGTCGGCGATGCGGTACGCTTCGGTGATGGGGATATTATGGTCCGCCGTGTCGATAAGGCGGTCGTTATGGATGAGGATGAGAGCATCCACATTCTGCTTGAGGTTGCGGACACCCTGTGCGGCGATGTTGGCGCGGCGTTTCCCTTCGAAGCTGAAGGGATAGGTAACCACGGCGACGGTGAGGGCGCCCAGGTTGCGGGCGATCTCGGCGACGACGGGCGCGGCGCCCGTGCCCGTGCCCCCACCCATCCCTGCGGTGATGAAGACCATATCCGCGCCGGCGAGGAGCCGTTCAATCTCCTCGCGGTTTTCTTCGGCGGCGCTTTTACCCGTGTCGGGATTGCCGCCTGCGCCCAGTCCGCGGCAAACGGTCTTCCCCAGCTGCAGATGGATGGGAGCCTTCGACTTGAGCAACACCTGCGCGTCCGTGTTCATTGCAATAAACTCAACGCCCTGCACGCCCACCTCTACCATGCGGTTGACGGCGTTGCCTCCGCCGCCGCCCACACCAACCACCTTGATAGAGGTGGACCACTCAACGATTGGCAGATCGCTTTGCTGAGTCTCGGTCAATTGCTTGTTCGGTTTTGCCATGTTTGCACTCCTTGCTGAGGGTGTTCGTCAGGAATGTCGCCTGAAAATGCGACGAGCTTTTTGCATAATCTGTTGCCATAGGTTGAGAAGACCATTGGGTGCCATAGCGGGGGGCGTATTTTGCGCCCCATAGAGAACCAGCCCGATTGCGGTTGCGTAAGCGGGTTGAAGCAGTTCCTGGGAGAGTCCCGCAATGGCGGGCTGGGGGGTGCCCAGTCGGACGGGCAGGGGGTCAAAAATCTGCCGCCCCAGTTCGGCAGTGCATGGCAGGCATGCGCCGCCGCCGGTCAGCACCACGCCTGCGGCAAGTTTGTCATAAAGACCAGAGTCCATCATCTCCGCTTTTGCTAAATTAAGCAGTTCTTTCATGCGCTCTTCGATGACCTCCGCGAGCAGGCGACGGGGGATGCGCCGCTCCTGCTGGGTGCTAATCTCCCTATAGGATACCCGTTCCTCTTCGGGCACATAGGGCGAATAGGCGCACCCGTGCGCGATTTTGAGCCTTTCTGCCTCTTCGGGCGAGACGACCCGAAACAGCAGATAAATATCGCGTGAGACGCTCTGCCCGCCTAACGGCACGATGCTCGAATAGGCGAGTGCGCCTTCGTGGAAGATAGCGACATCGGAAGTGCCGCCGCCGATATCGATTAATGCGACACCCACCTCGCGCTCTTCTTCGGAAAGCACCGCCAGACCCGAAGCGAGCGGCTCCAGCACCAGCGCTTGCGGCGTTAGCCCCGCGCGCTCCACGCAACGCCGAATATTCTGCAAAAAGGTCAGACCTCCTGTTATTAACACCCCCTCCGCCTCCACATGGCGGGCGCTCATGCCAAGCGGGTTCAGCACATGGGGCTGACCGTCCAGAATATATTGCCGAATCACCACATGCAGCAGCTCGCGGTCGGGGGAGAGCATCACCTGCTGGAGCTGGAATTTGAGGCGTTCAAGGTCTTCGGCGGTCACTTCGCGGTCGGGGCGGGTGATGGTGATTTCCGCGCGTCGGGGAATCGATTCGATATGCGCTCCCGTAACGCCCACAAAGGCGTGGGTGATCTCCACATCGGCTTTCTGCTGGGCTTCCTGAACCGCTTTCTGGATGGCGCTGGTGGTCTCTTCGAGGTCTACCACCTGCCCCTGGCGCAAGCCTTTGCACGGGCTGGAGCCGTGCGCAATCACCTCCAGCGCGTGGTGGGCGTTCCATCGCGCTGCCACACAGCAGACTTTGGTCGTGCCGATATCCAGCCCAACGATCAGGTTCATCCGCGTTGCCTCTTGAGCGAAATCTGGTTCAGGTAGTAGCGTCGGATGAGCGAGAGGTTCAAAAACATCCGACCGCCGAGCGTGACCACCGCGGCGAGGAACAGGTCTACCCCCAGTCGGTCGCCGAGGTAGGCTAACAGCGAGGCGAGCAGGGCGTTCACAATAAAGCCTGACACGAACACATCGGGATGGAAGCGCCCTTCCAGCGCGGCGCGCCAGCCCCCGAACGCGGTATCCAGCCCTGCCAGCGCCGCCAGCGACAGATACGCCGACCACTCCGAGGGAATCGGCACATTCACAAACAGATAGGCAATCACGATGCCCAGCACCAGTCCCAGCAAGCCCACGGCAATCATTTGGGTTTCTCCTCCGAAGCGACAGGGCGTGCGAAGCGAAACTGGGTAGACCCCGTGTAGGCGGGGATGCGCACCGAGGCGAGTTGCTTAATCTCCACCATTTTGGGGTCGGCTTCAATAATATCCTGAAGCACGCCGCCCGGCATGCGCATCGCGCTTTCCAGGGTCTGGGGGTCGCCAATCGCGTGAATCACGAAGGGCGACGCCATTTTCACATCGTTGATGAAAATCACGGGTCCCACGCAGCGAATGCCCGTAGAGGCGACGATGCGTTGCCCGTTGATGCTGATGGCTTCTGCGCCTGCCTGACGCAGTTCGTTCACCACCCGGAGCAGGTCGTAATCGTGAATGATAAACAGGTCGGGGAGCGCCGACTCGATGGAGCCGGGGTCTACTTTTTTGGTGCTGTCGCGCAGGATGAGTTCGATGCCCGGTCCTTCCACATCGGTCAGCCCGGCGAGCATTTTGGCTTCCTGCAGGCTCTGGTTGAGAACCTGCGCCTGCTTTGTGCCTGTCGCGAGGGCGTTTTCGAGTTCGGTGATGCGGGTGCGCAGGCTGCGAATCTCCTCTTCCAGGGCTTGCGCCGAGCGTTTTTCCTGCAGGTAGGCGCGTGCTAAATCGGGGAAGCGGGCGCTGGGCAGCTCTGCCGTGCGAATTTGCACCTGCGCTTTGAGCGACACCGCCAGCAGGATGCCCACCACCAGCCAGATGAGGAAGAAGGTAATCATTTGCGTGCGGCGATTTTCACTCATGCACTTCACCCCCTGTGAGTTTAATCGCGGGCGCGGCGGGCGATTTGATGTCCACATACTCCCAGCGCGCCATCTGCATATCGGCATGCGCCAGAATCTGGCAAATCAGTGGGATTTGTTCGCTCAGGGGCGCGGCGTCCCCCAGTCGGAAGGTCAGTTCGAAGTCGTGCGCGTGCGGCTGGCAGTAGAGCAATAGCTCCCCCGACTCGGCAATCAGGATTCTGGCTTGTCGGGTGCGTCCTGCCTCGTGAACGGCTTTCAAAACTTCAAAAGCGCGCCGCATCGCTGGGTGTTTCATCTCGCCATCCGCTGGAGGTTCGGCGGGTGTTGTGGTGCGAATCACGCCGCCCGAAACCATGGCAGGAGGTTTCGGCGCGTGGAACAAAAATCCTGTCGGGTCGAGGTAGCGTTTTTCGCCGTTCGGGTAGCGTACTTCGATAAAGGGTTCCCGGGGTTGCACGCGCAACTGCGCCTGATGGGGCGTTTGAGGGCGCCATGTGGCGTCTGCCACCCAGCCCATCTGCTGGAGGGTGCGCTCGGCACGCCGCGGCAGGTCGGATAGGGGGATAGGGGTTTGAAGGCAGGAGGCGAGCTGAGCTTGCACCGTGGCGCGTGCCGGCTCTGGTACGCCCGTAATCTGGAGCGTTTGCAACTGGGTCCGCGGCGAGAACCAGAGGCTCGCGCTGAGCGTTGTCAGTACCGCATAAGCCAGCACAGTGTCCAATTTGCGCAGGAACGCAGTCCAGTTCCAGCGCGGCGCGCCCCCTGAAGCGCGTTTGCGACGCCCGCGCGAAGGTTCGGAGGGGGTAGCGCGGAGTCGTCCCCCCGGCTCGATCACCGGGATAGAGTGCGGCGCTGGAATGTGCGTGCGGCGTCCCCCTGAACGCTTGCGAAGCCTCATAACCCCTCCAGTGCATCCTGAATAATGCGCTCAATCAACTCGGCGAAGCTAATCCCCGCGGCTTCGGCACTGCGCGGGAGCAGCGAAGTTGGCGTCAAACCGGGCACGGTGTTAACCTCCAGCACATAGGGAGTGTGGTCGTGTACGATCATGTCCACGCGGCTCAAGCCTCTGCATCCCAGAGCGCAGTGCGCCGTTACGGCGGTCGCTTTGAGCAGTTCCAGCACCTCTTCGGGCAGGCGCGCGGGCACAATCTCTTCTGTCATGCCGGGGATGTACTTCGCTTCAAAGTCGTAATAGCCCGATTTGGGAGCAATCTCCACAGGGGGCAGGGCGATTGGCTCGCGCGTGCCCAGCACGGGCACGGAGACCTCCATTCCCTCAACAAAGGCTTCCACGAGGACGGCGCTATCAAAGGCGAGCGCCTTGCGCAGGGCATTCGGCAGGGCGTCCCATGTATGCACGCGCGTGGTGCCCAGCGTAGACCCGCCCTGATTCGGTTTCACAATCACGGGCAACTGGAGCGCCTGCTGAACCCGTTCGCAGGTCTCCCACGAGTCGTCGTGTGCCAGCACGGCGGGGGGTGTGGCTAAGCCTGCCTCTTTGAACAGAATCTTGGCGGCGTGCTTGTTCATGGCTAACGCGCTGGCAAGCACCCCAGAGCCTGTGTAGGGGATGCCCAGCAGCTCCAGCAAGCCCTGAATCGCCCCATCCTCGCCGTGCCGACCGTGCAGGGCGATGAAGGCGAGGTCAGGGCGCTCCTCGCTGAGCAATTCTTTGAGGCTCCAGACGCCCTCTTTCGCGCGAGGCAGGGCGGGGTCAACAGGGATGCCGATATAGCGTTCGGGGTTCAGCGCCTGCAGGACGCGCATCCCCGACAGAAGCGACACATCCCGTTCGGGCGAGTCGCCTCCCATCAGCACCGCGATTCGGAGGCGTCGTACCTGCCCGCGCTCTTCGAGCAGGCGGAGTATCACGGGCGCAATCTGATCAATGTCGCCTGCGCCCATCGTAATCACCACATCGTTCGGCTTGAGGTGGGGCAGCAGGCGCGAGGGAATCTGCTCCTTGATGGGGATGTAGAGCGTGGGGGGCGTTTCGCGTGCGAGCAGTCCGTCGGCAATCAGCGCGGCGCTCACTCCCGGGATGGGCTTCTCGCGGGCGGGATAGATATCGGTGATGACCACAAAATCGGCGCGGGCGAGGCTCTCAACAAAGCCCGCGAGATGGTCGCGCGTGCGACTATACATGTGGGGCTGGTAAATCACCACCAGCCGACGGTTGGGGAACCGCTGGCGCAGGGCGTTCAGCGTGGCGTGGATTTCCACCGGGTGGTGGGCGTAGTCGTCTATCACCACCACACCGCCCGCTTCCCCCACAATTTCCTGACGCCGTTTAACCCCATGAAACTGCGCCAGCGCCGCCCGTTGCACCTCTATCGGGATTTGAAGCATCAGCGCGGTCGCAATCGCGCCCAGCGCGTTCTGCACATTGTGGTCGCCGGGGTAGGGCAGGTGGAACGCGGCTTGCGTGCTGGCGCCCAGAAACAGAGGCGCGTAAACCACAAAATCGGTCGCCGCATGGGAACGGGCGGTAATCTGACCATGAACTTCGTTCTCGGCGCCGAACCCGTAAGTTACCATCGGGCGCTTCTGCCCCGTGTATTGCTGAATGCGCTTGATGAGCTGCTGCACGCCCCGGCTATCGCCCCCCAGAATGTGGGCGCCGCCTGGCTTGACCCGATGGAGAAACCGCTCAAAGCTCTGCAGGAGCCGCTCCAGCGTGCCGTGATAGTCCAGATGGTCGGGGTCAATATTCGTTACCACAGCGATTTCGGGCTGGAGGTCTAGAAACGACTCGTAAGCCTCACAGGCTTCCACGACAGCCCACTCGCCCTGCCCCAGTCGGATGTTGCCCTGCCACGGTTCGGGGTAGGGGGTATCCGCGCCGATCAGCACCAGCGGGTCGTAGCCTGCATGCTCCAGTATGGCGGCAATCATCGCGGTGGTGGTGGACTTGCCGTGCGTGCCTGAGACGGCAATCACGCGGTGGTGGCGCAGGAGCCAGCCCATCAGCTGGGAGCGTCGCCAGATGGGCAGGTTGCGTCGCATGGCTTCCACCACTTCGGGGTTATCGGGATGTACGGCGTCGGAGACCACCACCCAGTCGGGAGCGCCCATCTGCTGGGGGTCGTGGGGGCTGTAGGCGTGGATACCCAGCGCGCGGAGCGCGTGGAGCGTGGGTGTTTCCACGAGGTCGGAGCCGCTGACGGCGATGCCCTGCGCATGAAGCAGTCGCGCCAGTGCGGACATGCCCGCGCCCCCGATGCCAATCAAATGGAAGCGCATCGTTGGGGTCGGCTCCCGCTCGGTTGTCAGTCGGATGCCTGTGGTGGTGAGCATCGCACAGCCTCCTCAATCAGGTTCACGATTCGTTCGGTCGCGTCGGGGATAGCCCACGCGGCGCCCGCTTCGCCCATCGATTGGCGTTTCTGGGGGCAGTCGCGCAGCTCCAGAAGGTGTTGCGCCAGCAGCTGGGGCGTGAGCGCGTGCTGTTCAATCACAATCCCAGCCCCCCGTGTCGCCATCGCCTCACAATTATACCGCTGATGTCCCCCTGCCGCGTGGGGGTAGGGCACGAGGATCATGGGCAGGGCGTTCCGCGCCAGTTCGGTGATGGTACCTGCGCCGCCGCGTGCCAGCGCCACCGACGCCGCGCGATATGCCAGCCCCAGGTCGCGCCCCTGTAAAAACGGAACCGCGCGGTAGTTGCCGTTCAGCCCTAGCCGATCGGCGGTGGCGCGCACGGTCTCATAATGGTCAGCGCCCGTGATATGAAGCCACTGCAGTTCCCCAGAGGGCAGATGCTGAACCGTGTTGAGCGCGGCTTCGTTCAGCGCCTGCGCACCCTGACTGCCACCAATCACCAGCACGGTGAACCGGTCGGGATGGAGCTGGAAATGCTGTTGCGCTTCTACAGGGGTAACTTCGGGCAGGTAGACCTCCGGGCGCAGCGGCAGTCCTGTGCGCGTGATGAGCGGGTTGGGGAAGTGGGGGCGTGCTTCTTCGAAGTTGATGCAGATTCGCTGGGCGCGGCGTGCCAGCCAGCGGTTCGCCTTGCCCGGGAGCGCGTCGGGTTCCAGCAATATCATGGGGCGTTTTCGGCGCGAATGAGCCGCCGCGATCGGCATCGAGGCGTAGCCCCCTGTCGTGAAGAGCAGGTCCGCGTCAAACTGTTCCAGAACCTGTCGCGCCCTGCGTGTCGCGTGCCAGAGGGTGAACGCGACCGACCAGGGGGTCCGCCGTGTGGAGCGCAAGCCCTCCATCGGGAGTAGCTCTTTGGGAAATGGGAGCGTGAGGCGCGCTTCCAGTCCGTGCTGGGTTCCGAGATACAGCACCGCGTGCCCGCGCGCCTGAAGCGCCTGCCCCACCACTATGGCAGGGAACAGATGACCGCCCGTGACGCCACCCGCGATTGCGATTCGCATGCTATGCCTCCCGCGCGATGGATTGCGCCACGCCGAGCGCCGCCATCAGCGAAACAAGCGCTGAGCCGCCCGCGCTCAAGAAGGGCAGCGGTATCCCCACGGTGGGAAGCAACCCCAGCGCCATGCCAAGGTTGATCCCCGCGCTGAGCGCAATCCAGAGCGCCAGACCCCCTGCAAACAGCCGTCCAAACCGTGTTCGGGCGCGCATCGCCAGATGGAAGCAGGCGTAAACCACGCCCCCCAGCAGGCTGATTGCGATTATCCCCCCCAGAAAGCCGGCTTCCTCCGCGATGGTGGCGAAGATGTAGTCGCTTTCGGCGGCAGGCAGATAGCGCTTCTCGCGCCCCATGCCCAGCCCCACGCCCGTCAGACCGCCACTGCCCACCGCCAGCTGCGCATGCACCATCTGGTAGCCAAAGCCCTGTTCGTCCGACCATGGATCCAGCATCGCCATGATGCGCTGAACACGATAAGAGGTTTTGTGTGCGTCCAGCGGCTCTCCTGAGAGGTGGCTCTTGATGAGGGGGGTTATAATCAGCGCGGCGATGCCCAGAACGCTTGTCGCGAGTAAAAGCCCCAGTTTTGCGAGGCTTGCGCCTCCCAGAAACGCGACGCCCACCCCCAGCGCAAAGATGAGCATCGCCGTGCCCAGATCGGGCTGGCGTTCCACCAGAATCACCCCGAAAAGCCAGACCGCCAGCAGCAGATAAGCGCCCCGTGTCCAGCGCCTGCGCTCTGGAAGGGCATACAGCGCACAGAACCAGAACAAACTCGCCAGCTTGAACGCCTCCGAAGGCTGGATCGTGATGGCGCCCAGCACGGGCACGGGCACCCGAATCCATCGCTCCGCGCCATTAAAAGCATGCCCCAGCGGGGTGAACTGGATCAGAGCCAGCACCCCCACACACAGCGCCATCCAGACCCATGCGCTCTGCTGCCAGAAGCGCGGCGGGATGGCTGCCATGAGTGCCATCGCGACAAACCCTACGCCGACCCAGAGCGCCTGCATAATCGCCAGCCGAAAGAGATGGAAAAGCGAAGTTTGCGTGGCGTTCGGTTTCAGCACCTCGCCGATATTGACGCTGAACAGGAAGACGAGGCTCATCACGCAGAGAAAAACGGTCAGCCAGAAGAGCGTCCTGTGGGGGAAGAGGCTGGGATTACGCGTGAGAGCGGGCTTTGCTGGAGGGGCGGACGGCGGCGCCGAATACACCGCGGCACGCGAGAGCGTACCATGTCGTTTCAGAGGGGCGGAAGCGCGGGTCTTCATGAGGCGTACCTCCTGACAAGCGTTTTGAAACGCTCGCCGCGTTCGATGAAGTCGCGAAACTGGTCAAAGCTGGCGCACCCTGGCGCGAGAATCACGGTCTCCCCCGATTGCGCCAGTTGCATCGCACGGGGCACTGCTTGCTCCAGCGTGCCCACATATTCGGCGGTCTGATAGCCGCGAGCGTGGAGGGCGGAGAGGATCGCCTCGCCGTCGCGCCCGATCAGCAGCACATAGCGGCAATGGCGGGCAAGCGAATCCGCCAGGGCGTGCAGGCTCTGGTTTTTGTCGATGCCTCCCGCAATCGCGAGACATGGCTTGGGGGTTGCCTGAAGCGAGTGTTCCAGCGCGGCGGCGTTCGTACACATCGAGTTGTTGATGAACAGCACGCCACCAATCTCGGCGACGCGCTCCATGCGGTGGGGCACGCCCTGAAAAGTGGCGAGTGCCTCTTTCACCTGCTCGCGCGTCGCGCCCAGAATGCTGGCGATATGGGCGCTCACCAGCGCGTTTTCCAGCGCATGCTCGCCCACCAGCGCGGGCATGGGGGTTTGCGAAAGGTCTAATATGCCGTCCGCAAGGGGCACGAGGGGGTTCTCACGGGCGAAGTAGCGCACATGTCCTGTCGATTCCACCGCGCGAATTCCCAAAACGCCTTCCCTCTGGAGCCAGTGCAGGAGCTGGGCTGTGCCCCTGTCGCGGGCGTTCAGAATCGCCCAGTCGTCGGAGGTGAGGTTGTGCAAAATTTTGCCTTTGGCGCGGGCATAGGCTTCCCACGAGCCGTGATAGTTCAGGTGGTCTTCGGTGATATTCGTAATCACGGCGATATGGGGGCGGAACTGGTGGGTATGGAGCAGTTGAAACGAGCTGACTTCGGCGACCAGCCATTCGTCGGGCTGGGCGCGGTGGGCGGTGGCGACCAGCGGTAAATCGTGCGCTGTGCCCGCCACATTGCCACACAGATGCGCTTTGTAGCCGAGCGCTGTCAGCATGTGGTGGGTCAGCACGGTGCTGGTGGTCTTGCCGTTTGTGCCCGTAATGGCGATAATCGGCGCCTGCGCAATCTGATACGCCAGTTCGATTTCGCCCCATAGGGGCACGCCTGCGCGTTCCGCCTCCGCGAACAGGGGATGGCTGGGCGGTAAGCCGGGGCTGACCACAATCAGGTGATAGTCCGTGAGGGGCTGGGGAATGTCCTGATTGGGGTAGAAGGGGATTCCTGCTTCGGCGAGTTGCTGGCGTGCAGTCGTGAGCGCTTCGGCGGAGGCGCGGTCAAACACCGCCACCTCGGCGCCGCGCTCCTGAAGCACCAGCGCAGCGGATAGCCCGCTCCGCCCCGCGCCAATCACTGCCACACGCTTACCTGTTAACATGCGCACCTCCCCACAGCAGGAACGCGCCCAGCGCACAGAGCGCGCCCGCAATCCAGAAGCGCACCACGATTTCGGGTTCCCTCCAGCCCAGTAGCTCGAAGTGATGGTGAATCGGCGTGGCTTTGAAGATTCGGCGACGGAGCGTTTTGACCGCCGAGAGCTGGATAATCACGGTCAGCACTTCTACAGCGAAGACGCCCCCCAGCAGCACCCATATCGCCGCGTGGGAAAGTGTGGGGTTCAGCATCCACTCGCGCCATGTAAGCAGTCCGAAGGCGGCGCCCAGCGCCATCGAACCAGTATCGCCCATAAACACTTTTGCGGGGTGGGTGTTCCACCAGAGATAGCCGAGCGCGGCGCCCGCCCACACGCCGCCCAGTGCGGCGACGCTTACTTCCCGCGCCATCACGCTCAGCGTACCGAAGGCAATCACGGATAGCCCGCCCGCCAAGCCGTCCAGCCCGTCGGTCAGGTTCAGCGCGTTCACCCAGCCCACCAGCCACAGCAGCCCCAGCCCCCACCAGAGCAAATGCCCATCGGCACTGGGGGGCGTCGGCGGCGCGCTCTGCAACTGGGGCGGAACCTGCGCCATCAGCCAGAGGCTGAACGCGCCCACCGCCCCCTGCAACACCAGCTTGGTTTTCCATTCCAGCCCGCGTTGACCCGTCCAGCGCCGAATCAGGTGGTCGTCCACCAGCCCGATTAAGGCGAACAGAAATGCCCCTGTCAAAATTGCCAGCATGGAGGGGAGCAGATACTGTGTTTCCTGTTGGAGCGCATAGGCGAGCAGCCCGCCCAGCACGCCACAGAGGATGATGAAGCCCCCCATCGTGGGCGTGCCCTCTTTGGGGCGGTGGGTCTCGGGCGCGTAAGAGTAGATGGTCTGGCGGATGTTCAGTTTCGCCAGCCATCCAATCATCGGCTTGCCCAGAATCAGGGCAATCAGGCTTGCGGTCAGGGCTTCCATCGTCATACGCGGCTCAGCGCCTGTTCCAGTCCGATAGCGCGGGAGCCTTTGAGCAGCACCCAGTCGCCTTTTTGTACATGGCGCGCCAGCCACTCGCCTGCCTGCAACGGTGTCTCGAAGTGCAGGATGCGCTGAGGGGGGAACCCGCCTTCCCTGGCGGCAGCCGCCGTCCATAGCACATCGACGCCCACCAGCACGAGGTAGTCCAGCGGTTGTGTGGCGAGCCAGCGTCCCAGGTGCCAGTGGAGACGCATGCTGTACGCGCCCAGTTCTTTCATATCGCCCAGAATCGCGATTCGGCGTCGGGCAGGCGCCTGACGAATCAGCACATTCAGCGCGGAGCGCATCGAATCGGGGTTCGCGTTGTAGGCGTCGTTGATCAGTACCCAGCCCTCGGGCTGGCGCTGGATGTTCATGCGCATTTCGGGCATCTGCAGGCTCTGGAGCGCGCGGGCGGCTTTGTGGGGGTTCGCGCCCAGCAGGGCAGCCGTAAGCAGTGCCGCGCAGGCGTTATACAGCAGGTGTTCACCCAGATGGGGCAGGTCTAACACCACGACGCGCTCCGCCTCTGAAGGCAGGGGCACGCGCTCTGCGAAGCGAATCGTGCCGACGGTGCGGTCGGGATGGAGCTCGATTGCCACAAGCTGGGCGTCCGCCTCTTCGTGGCGCCCGAAGGTGTAGACGGGGCAGTTGCATCGTGAGCGCAGGAACTCGTAGAAGCGGTCATCGCGAGGCAGGATGGCAACCCCATCTGCAGGGAGCGCCTCCAGCAGTTCGGCTTTCGCTTCGGCAATCGCCTGACGGCTACCCAGCAGCTCCACATGCGACCAGCCAATCTGGGTGAGGACCCCAACGCGCGGTTCGGCAATCTCAGCGAGGTAGGCAATCTGCCCGCGCCCGCGCATCGCCATCTCCTGCACCAGAAAACGATGGTGCGGTTCCAGCCCGAACAGCGTGAGCGGCACACCAATCTCGGTGTTGTAGTTGCCGAGATTTTTGTGAACAGCGTTGGGATACTCGGCTTCCAGCGCGCAGGCGAGCATCTCTTTGGTGGTGGTTTTGCCCGTGCTACCCGTGATGCCAATCACGGTGGCGGGCATCTGGCGGCGGTAGTGCTGCGCCAGCTTGCCCAGCGCCTGCACGGTGGACGGTACGCGTAGCAGGGGCATCTCTTCCGCACCGAGGGGGATATACTCCACCAGCGCCGCGACAGCGCCGCGGGCAAACACTTCCTGAAGATACTGATGCCCGTCCGTGCGTTCGCCCCGAAGCGCCACAAAGAGGTCGCCCGGTTGCACCAGTCGGCTGTCCGTGCAGACCCCGGTGATGAGCTGTTCAAGGGGGAGGAGTGGGGGCTGGGGCTGTAGGGTTCGCCACTCCCCCCCGTTGGGGAGCTTCGCCTGCAGAACTTCCACCACTTCAGCCAGAGGGATCGGTCTCATAATCGCTTCGCTCCTTGTTGCGTGGTTTTGAAAAACTCCAGCACGACCTCCCTGTCGCTGAAGGGGTATTTGGTGGTGCCGATAATCTGATACTCCTCGTGTCCTTTGCCTGCGATCAGGATGAGCTCGCCCGGCTGCGCGGTTTGCAGGGCGTGGTGAATCGCCTTGCGTCGGTCGGGTTCCACCACCACGCACACGCCGGGCGCGCCCGTGAGTCCCTGCTGGATGTCGCGCAGGATGGCGAGAGGGTCTTCGGTGCGGGGGTTGTCGGAGGTGAGAATCACGCGGTCGGCGAGCTGCTCGGCGATAGCGCCCATCCGTGGGCGCTTGAGCGGATCGCGGTCGCCCCCGCACCCGAAGACGACGGTCAATCGGGACGGCTTGAGCTGGCGTGCGGTCTCCAGCACGCGCTGGAGCGCATCGGGCGTGTGCGCGAAGTCGATGAACACCTCAAAGGGGGCAGGGATGGGCACACGCTCAAACCGCCCCGGCACACGCTCCAGATTGGCAATTCCTTTCTGGATGGCGTCGGGCGCGATGCCCAGACTGAGCGCCGCGGCGACGGCTCCCAGCGCGTTATAGAGGTTGTACGGCGCAGGAAGTTGCGTGCGCACGCGGAACGGCGAACCCTCCCAGTGAACCATAAACTCAATCGCATCGCGCCCAAATCGGATATCCGTGGCGTACACCCGTGCCGACGACTGCACGCCGTAGCTCCAGAGGTCGCCTTTTGCACGCTCCGCGAACCATGCGCCCCATTCGGCGTCCCGATTAATCACCGCGCGGAACGGCTTGCCCGAAGCTTCGGCTAAGTCGGTGAACAGGCGCAGTTTCGCCTGCGCATACGCCTCCATCGTGCTGTGATAATCCAGATGGTCCTGGGTGAGGTTCGTGAATACGCCCACATCGAAGGCGATTCCGTCCGCGCGTTTCTGGTCTAAAGCGTGGGAGGAAACTTCCATCACGGCTGCCTGCGCACCCTGTGCCCGCGCCTGCGCCAGCAGGTGTTGTATCTGATACACTTCGGGTGTGGTGAAATCGAGTGGCTCGCCGAAGGGCGTGCGCTCGCCCGTGGGCAGTTCCAGAGAGGCGCCCAGCGTGCCAATCAGCAGGGTGGGCATCCCCGCGCTGGCGAAAATCTTCTGCAGGTAGTGAGTAGTGGTGGTCTTGCCGTTAGTACCCGTAACGCCGACCACACGCATCTGGGCGCTGGGGTGCTGGTAGAGCCGTTGCGCCATCTGCCAGAGCGCTTCGCGTGTGTCGGGCACCACAGCGAAGGCTGGGGCATCAGGCGGCAGCGCCTCGCGATGGCTCACCACGACACCGCACGCGCCCCGTGCGAGTGCGTCCGCCACGAACCGATGTCCATCGTGGTGGGTACCTGTGAGCGCCACGAACAGCTCCCCCGGTAGCACGCGACGCGAATCGACCTGCAGGGCGCGCACTTCGCAATCGCCGTGCGCTTCAATAACGGGGAGACCATGTAGCAGCTCACTGAGGCGCATCACCCTATCCCTCCTGTGATGGTGAACTCTTCATAGACGGGGCGCTGGGGGGTACGCGAGCTCTGGGGCGCGCGGTTCGGCGGTACCTTCCAGTGCCACATCAGAAACTGGGCAATCTGTCGGAACACGGGCGCGGCGACCTCGCCACCATAGTAGCCGTTGCGCGGTTCGTCAGCCAGCACCATGATAATCGCACGCGGGCGGTCGGCGGGCACAATCCCAATAAAGGAGGCGATATATTTGCCCGACGCATAGCCTCTGCCGGGGATGGCTTTCTGCGCTGTGCCCGTTTTTCCTGCCACCCAGTAGCCGTCCAGACGCGCCTTTTTGCCCGTGCCCTCTTCCACCGCGCGCACGAGCGCGGCGACCACCGCGCGGGCATAGAGCGGCTCTATCACGGGGATGGGCGCCTCGCGCTGGGCATTTTCGTAGAGGATGTGGGGGCGCCGGTACTGACCCTCGTTCGCCAGCACGGTGTAGGCGGCGGCGAGCGCGAGCGGAGTTACCTGCACACCCTGCCCAAACGCGAGGTTGGCTTCGCGCAGATCGCGTCCCCAGCGCACTTCATCGGGCGGGGTGGTGTAGCCCGACTCTTCCGCGGGCAGTTCCACGCCGGTCGGCTCCAGCAGGTGTAGCCGCTGGAGCGCGGAGTAGAGCCATTCCAGCCCTGCGCGCATGCCGATTTGCGCCATCGCGACATTGCACGAGTTCAGCAACGCCTCTTCGGGGGTCTGAATTCCGTGCCCGCGCCCTTTGCCATGCACCACACACCGGATGCGCCGTTTGCCGATGGGCATGCTTCCCTTGCAATGGAAACGCGAGGTAAGGCGTACCTGCGCGTCGGCGAGCGCGATTGCCATAATCAGCGGCTTGAGCGTGGAACCTGGCTCATACAGGAAACTGATGGCGCGATTGCGGAGTGCTTCCATCTGACCTTTCAGCCCCTCGCGCGTTACCAGATCAAAGGTGGGACGATTGGCGAGGGCGAGGATTTCGCCTGTGCGGGCGTCCAGCACGAGCGCGAGCGCGCCAGCAGGGCGATGTTTCTGCCAGAGGGCGTCCAGCGCCTGCTCGGCGGCTTCCTGAATGGCGGCATCCAGCGTGAGGCGCACAGGCTTGCCATCCACAGGAAGTGTGCGGGCGCGCAGGGTTTCGGGAATGATCAGCCCCCCGGGTGCGCCCTCGCCCTCCTCGATGCCGTTGACTCCTCTGAGGCGCGCCTCCATGCTCTTCTCGATGCCCCCAACGGGCACGAGGCGATTGCCTTCGTCAGGGTCTTCCTCAAGTTGCACCAGCCCCAGAACTTGCGGGGCGAGTCGACTGTTGGGGTACTCGCGTGCGGGGATGACCTCTTTGTTGATGATAGCGGGTTTCTCACGAATCGGGATGGCGCGATAGGCTTTGAGGAACGGCTCGGCGCGGTGTGGGGGCACGAAGGTCGCGAATCGGAGGTAGCGTCGCCCCTGTGCCTGTGCTTCGCGAATGGCTTGCTCCAGCGGGCGCGGGTCTATTTTCAGATGTGTGCGCACCAGTTCGAGGAACTGGTCGGGGTTACGCACGCTGGTGGGATCCAGCGCGAGGTGATACTGATAGATAGAGCGTGCGAGCGGTCGGTTCCAGCGGTCGAGAATGGCGCCGCGCCGTGCCAGAATAGGGCGTCGGCGCAGGCGTCGCCGGGCGGCGAGTTCACGCAGTTCCGCGCCCTGCACAATCTGGAGCTGGAACAGTCGTGCCGCGAGCGCCACACCGCCCAGAGCGCACAGCCCGCCTGCAACTTGCAGGCGCCACCGCTCTTCCTTGCTGATGCGGCTGATCTGGCTCGGCGGCTGACGCACGCTCTCCCTCCTTACCGTCGCGACTGGCGGATGGGCACCCCGGGTTCGAACGGCGTGCCCATCACCACGATACTGGTCTGCTCCTCCACGCGCACCATCCCACTCTCTTCCGCCCATCGGCGGATGCTGGGGTCATCGGCAGCGAGGTGGAGTTGCATACGCAACGCATCGTTTTGCTCGCGAAGCGCGGCAATCTCTTTCTTGAGCGCCTCCTTGCATGCGCTGGTGCAGTTTAGCAGCGCCACTCCCGTCAGGTGTCCAGCGACGATGCCTGCCGCGAGGGTTGCTGGCAGGATTGCGCCGAGAATAGCCCGGCGCCGTTTTTTCGGCTTTGCTTTGTTCTCCACAAGGGTTGCCGTTGCCATGAGTACCTCCCTGTTGATTGTTACTCCACGCGCTCGGCGACGCGCAATTTGGCACTGCGGGCGCGTGGGTTCGCCTCCGTCTCCGCCTCGGAGGGTTCCAACGGTTTGGGTGTCAAAATCCGCAAAATGGGGTGGCTGGGCGCCTCGGAAAGCCCAGCGCCCGCAGGGGTGGGCACGCGCCCGCTGAGGTTCCGAAAGGCGTGCTTGACCGCCCGATCTTCCAGTGAGTGGTACGCCAGCACGCAGATTCTGCCCCCCACTTTCAAGCGGTGGCAGAGGGCTTCAAGCGCCTCCTGAAGCCCGTCCAGCTCCCGATTCACGGCGATTCGAATCGCCTGAAAAGTGCGTGTGGCGGGGTGAATCCGTCGGTCATGGAAGCGCCTGGGGATTGCCTCCATCACGGCTGCCACGAGGTCACCTGTGGTGTTCATGCGCCCCTGATTGCGCCGCTGGATGATGCGTTTGGCAATCGGCACTGCCCAGCGTTCCTCGCCATACTCGCGCAAAATCCGTACCAGCTGCTCCTGCCGAATCTTCTGAAGCAGGTGGTAGGCAGTGGTGGATTGACTCCTATCCAGGCGCATATCGAGGGGAGCATCGAAGCGAAACGCCAGCCCACGCTCCGGGTCGTCCAGCTGGTCAGTGCAGACGCCCATGTCGATCAGAATCCCGTCGACGCTCTGGATGCCAAGCTCGTCCAGCACGAGGGGCAGGTCGCGATAATCGGCATGAACGAAATGCTTGGTGCAGGGCAGGGGTTCCAGTCGTGCCTGGGCGCGCTCGAGCATGCTCTCATCGCGGTCTAAAGCGATCAGTGTGCCTGTGTCGCCGAGCCGTTCGGCGATAGCGTGCGCGTGCCCGCCCGCACCCACCGTGGCATCCACAATTGTCATGCCCGGTTGCGGGCGCAGCCATTCCAGAACTTCGCTCAACATCACAGGCTTGTGCATAGCGTTAAATGTTCAGTTTCTCGGCGATTGCCATCAGCTCGTCGCTCAGGTCCAGTTCCTGCATCATCAGGTTGTCGTACCGTTCGCGCGACCAGATTTCAATCCAGTTGGTACACCCGGCAATCATCACTTCCGAGTTCGGCTCGATGGCAGCCCACATACGCAGCTCCTGCGGGATAGCGACGCGCCCCTGCGAATCGGGCTGCACCTCCTGCGCGTGGCTGAACAGGAACCGCTGCAGGCGCACCTTGTCGCGCCCGAACAGCGGCGCCTCGTCAAACTTCTGGCTCAACAGGTTCCACATCTCCATCGTGAACACGAAGATACAGCCATCGAACCCGCGCGTCATCACGAACCGCTCGCCGAGGGAGGAGCGGAAGCGCTGGGGAATTATCACGCGCCCCTTGTCGTCTACCGCATTATAGCTCGCTCCCTGAAACTTCGGCATTTTACCACTGAGCCTCCACTCGGCTTCCACCGAGTCTCCACTTGCATATATTTTAGCACATTATGGGGCGTTTGTCAAGTCCTTTGCCCCCACTAAACGCCAGATTTTGGGGAATTTTGGGGCAAATTCCCCTATATAGGGGTTGCCATGGGGGTGGGGAAGTGTCAGAGGTCGGTTCCGAAGCCGCCCAGTGGCGCGCCGAGGCTGCCTGCGCCGAAACGCGAGAAGCTGGGGAACGCCTTCAGGCGCAGAAACACCTGCACGCCCGTGTCGGGCGGGAAGCCGAGGGGGTTATCGATGTAGCGCACCTCCAGCTCGGCGCAGTGCAGGTCGTACACCCACAGCAGTTGCCGGCTCTCGATGCGGTCCAGATAGCCGTTGTATTGCAGGATTGCGGAGAATCGGGAGCGCCCCCACTTGAGGGCGTCCACACGGGCGTAGACCCTGCCCCAGCGGGCGCGGCGGGGGTCGTAGCGGGTGGCGAGTGTGAGTTGAGAATCGCCGAAGCGCCAGCGCAGGTCGCTCTGGAAGCTTACCCAGCGCTCACGGTTGGGGTCATAACTCAACTGGTTGCGCCAGAAGAGCCAGCCTGTAGGCTGATACTCGGTGGTGATGTTCAACAGACTCCACTCGTCGCGTCCCTGCTCGCGGGCGAGCAGATCGTAGGTCGTTGCCATGCTCAGGTTCCACCCGCCACTCAGGAAGGCGCGCAGGTCTGCGCTAAGTAAGTTATAAAACCCCGCGCGATCCACATTCAACGGGCTATAGCCATAGGGGCGGATGTAGTTCCAGCGCAGGCTCAACTCCGAGCGCTCGCCCCAGCCGAAACGCTGTTCCAGATTGGACTGAAGCACATATTGCGCCGTGTCGTCGCTGTAGAAGGTCTGCTTGAAGCCGTAGAAGAGGCTCGTGCCCGTGCGCGTGCCTGTGCGCCATCTGCCCTGCCAGTCAAAAGCGTACCGCTCGCGATGGATTCGGGTGGCAAACCCCTCGGCGAAGCTCCCGAAGCTGAGGCGTATCTGCGAGTCGCGAAACAGGCTGGGCGCGTCGCCCACCCACCATGGGAGGGGCGCGGTCAGACTCAGTTCGGGCAGGCGCTCCAGTCCGCCGAAGACCGTCGCGCTGGCGCCCACCGGCAACACGCGCTCATACTCCAGTTGCAGGTTCGCTGCGCCGAGAGGGTAGCGCAGGTTCGAGCGCGTACTCCATTGGCGTGTGCCGGTGCGCGTGCTGGCGAAGGTGCTTTCATTCTCCTGATAGCTGCCGTTCAGGCTCAGTTGCAGGCGTCCGATAGCGCGGGTCTCCAGCAGAGTCCACACGCGCGTGATGTTTTCAAACCCCGAAGCGAGGTTTCGGCTCTCCACGAAGGTAAGCTGGGTTTGCCCCGTGCGTGAGGGCAGGAGCCAGTCGGTCTGCAGGTTCCACGCGGTGCTGTCGCCAATCAGGTAGCTGTTGCGTCGGTAGTCGGCGTTCCAGCGGGTCTGGAGCGTGCCGAGGTTCCGGTCGTAGCGGAGGCGTCCTGTGAGGCTCTGGGCGCCCAGCTGGCGGTCGCGAAGCCAGTAGAGGTTGAGGTTGCCCTGCGCGAAATCCTGATCGATGCTGACGCCGACACCGCGCCGTTGCATCAAATCCAGCCGCGCAGTGCCCGGATAGCCCTGCAACAAAAAGTACGCCACTGCATAGCGCAGGTACCAGCCTTCGAGGTCGCTGTAGCCAACATCGGGCAGGGGCGAGGTGTCGCCTGTGTCGCGCAGGGGCACAACTACATAGGGCAGGCGAAACAGGGTGTGTCCGAGCAGGCGCAGGCGCACATCCCGCAGAATCGCGCGCCGCCCCTCTTCAGCGTCCATCGTGCGGGCGTCCCAGTGAAAATGGGGATGCGGCAGGTCGCAGGTGGTGGCTTGCAGGCGTTCGCCCTCCACAAAGCGCTCTCGTCCCGATAGTGTCTGACCCTGCACAAAAAGCGGCGCGAGCAGGCGGTTGCCCGTAAACGGCGGCTGGAGCGTCGCCTGACCGCCGTGCAGTTCCCAGCGGTTCGTTTCCAGATTCAGAATCAGCTCAGCGCCAGAGGCGGAAATATCGGTTCCCTCAAGACGGATGCCCTCAAACAGGCGGTAGATGCCCGTGCGGGTGTTGCCTTCGAGGCGTGTCGCGCTGATTCGATAATCGCGCCATCGCGCCAGAATCCGTTCCGCCTGCACCGTGTCGCCCGCGCCCGAAATCTGGCTGACTTTTTCAATCTGAATCTCTTCGCGGGGTTGTGCTGTTGCGCCCACCCAGAGCAGGCAGACCGCCGTCAGCACCGCGCCCCAGCGCCGTCCGCTTCCCTGCATGCGCCTCTCCTGAATGTCAGGCAAGAGTGTACCCGAAAATGCTCACTTCACTTGCTGAATCAGTTCTTCGAGGCGCTGACGCAAGGCTTCTGCAACCGTTTTCTCTTTCGTGCGCAAAGAAGCGATCTAGGAAAGTGAGTTCGGGTATACTTTGTCCGCTATGAGCGAGCGAAAGCCCTATGCCAGCGACCTG
>LDYB01000025.1 GCA_001442985.1 Armatimonadetes bacterium DC | reverse complement strand
TGGAGCGTAGTTTTGCGTGGTTGTTGGGGTGTCGTCGGTTGGGTCGTTGTTATGACCAGTTATGTGAGGTGGAGGCGTGTTGGATTGTGATTGCGTGTGTGCGGTGGCTGGTGCGTCGGATTGCAAGGCGGAATTCCTAGATCGCTTCTAAGTGCCTTTGCATTTTATTTTCAGCACCGCGAGTATGGAGTGCTGAAGCGCAGCTTCAGTGTGGGGAAGACAGCGTGGAATCTGCGCTACCACAGTCCATAGACCCCCTGTGCTGAAATCGTATCGCGAGGGCACTCAGACGGTGCGCTACAATTGCATCGCAACAGTACCTGAAGAGTTTCCCATACGACGAAACCCGTATCCCCCACGAATAAACATCCCCAGATGGTATAATATTCCCTGAAGCGAGGGGGCTTCGGCAGAAGGAGGGCTTATATTCCGCTATGATGGTGCTTATGAATAAGGACGCAACCGAAGAGCAGATTCAGGCAGTTGTTGAGGTGATTCATTCGCACGGGCTGAAGTCGCTGGTGCTACCTGGGGGCGAACGCACAGCGATTGGCATCCCCAGCGCGATACCGCCCAGCCTGCGCCCCGTGCTGGACGAGACCCTCTCGGCGATGGACGGCGTGGATCAGGTGATTCACATCACCCGCCCCTACAAACTCGCCTCGCGAAGCTTTCACCCCCAGCCGACAGAAATTCGGATCGGCGATGTGCGTATCGGCAACGGGCACTTCGTGGTGATGGCGGGTCCCTGCGCTGTAGAAAGCTACGAACAGCTGCGCGAGGCGGCGCTCGCGGTCAAGCAGGCGGGCGCTCAGATTTTGCGGGCAGGCGCCTATAAACCGCGCACCTCGCCCTATTCCTTCCAGGGGCTTCAGCGCGAGGGGCTGGAAATCCTGCGCGTCGTCGCCGAAGAGGTGGGCATCCTCACCATCAGCGAAGTGATAGACCCCCACGATGTGGAGATGGTCGCCGAATATGTGGACATCCTGCAGATTGGCGCCCGAAGCATGCAGAACTTTCCGCTGCTGGTGGCGGCGGGGCGTTCGGGCAAGCCTGTGCTGCTGAAGCGCGCCCCCAGCGCTACCATCGACGAGTGGCTCGCCTCCGCCGAATACCTCCTCACCCAGGGCAACGAGCAGGTGATGCTCTGCGAGCGCGGGATTGTGCCAATTGACCGCACCTACGCCCGCAACACGCTGGATATTAATGCCGTGCCCATCATCAAGCACAACTCTCACCTGCCGATTATTGTGGACCCCAGCCATGGGATTGGGCACGCGCGGTATGTGCCTGCGGTGGCGCTGGCGGCGGTGGCGGCAGGCGCCGACGGCTTGCTGATTGAGGTTCACCCGCACCCGGAGCGGGCACTCTCCGATGGCGCGCAGTCGCTGACGCCTGCGGCGTTCGCCCAGCTGATGGCGCAGATTGTGGCAGTTCGCAACGCGCTCGCGCCCGCCACAAGCAAATAATCTACTTCCCAATACAAAAATCGCGGAAAATACGGGCGACCAGCGCCTCATCTACTGTTTCGCCCGTGATGGCGCCCAGCGCCAGCCACGCGGCGCGCAGGTCTACCGCCACAATATCGGGGGGCATGCCTGCCTCAAGGCTCGCGCGCGCCTGCAGAAGGCTCTCCCGCGCCGTGCGCACCGACTCAATATGGCGCATGTGGGTCAGCGTGAGCGTCTCCTCGCCGACGCCTGTGAGTCCCACCGCCTCCAGCAGCGCCTCCAGCAACGCCTCCATCCCCTGCCCCGTCAGCGCAGAAATCCACACCTGATGCTCGCCATCCCGAGTGGGGCGCTGTGCAGGGTCTATCAGGTCTATCTTGTTCCACACCAGCAGGCGCGGCGTTTCGGGTGGCAGGCTCTGGCGCAGGCGTTCGTCCGCTTCGCTCCAGCCTGCGCTCGCATCGGCGACCAGCAAAATCAGGTCCGCCTGCTGAATGGCTTTGCGTGTGCGCTCCATGCCCAGTCGCTCCACGACATCGGCGCTTTCTCGCAGTCCCGCCGTGTCCGCCACCACGAACAGAACGCCTTTCACCTGAAAGCTCTCCTCAATCACATCGCGCGTGGTGCCAGGGATGGGCGTCACAATCGCGCGTTCCTCGCCCAGCAGTGCATTCAGCAGCGACGACTTGCCCACATTCGGGCGCCCCACAATCGCCACGCGCACGCCCTCGCGGATCAGCCTGCCGCGACGCGCCTGCGCCAGCAACCCATCCAGTTGCTGAATCAGCGCGTCTACCTGCGGAATCAGGCTGGTGGGGTTCAGCTCGCCAATCTCCTCCGAGAAGTCAATATGCGCCTCCACCATCGCCAGCAGCCCCAGCAGACTCTCGGTGAGCGCATGCACCTCCTTCGAGAGCCTGCCCTCGTGCAGGGCTAAGGCGGCGCGATGCTGGGCGTCGGTGCGGGCGCGAATCAGGTCGGCGACTGCCTCGGCTTGCGCTAAGTCCAGCTTGCCGTTTAGAAACGCGCGCTGGGTGAACTCGCCCGGCTCGGCGGGACGCGCCCCCTCGCGCCACACCACTTCCAGCACCCGACGCAACAGATAGGGGCTGCCATGGCAACTGAACTCCACCACATCCTCGCCCGTGTAGCTGTGCGGCGCGCGATAGGGCAAAAGCAGACACCTGTCCAGCATCTCGCCCGTGGCGGGGTCGTAGAGCGCACCGAAGTATATCCGATGGCTCTCAAACGGCGGCGCATGACGGGCGCGAAAGATACGCTCCGCAATCGGAAACGCCCTCGCCCCGCTGACGCGCACAATCCCAATCCCCCCTTCGCCGGGCGGCGTGGCGATACTCGCGATGGTGTCGGCGCTGTTAATCAGACTCATCCCACACAAAAGGATACCCCCTGCCTGAAACCTGCAGGTACACTCTATCAGCATGCCACAAAAACTGGTGCTGGCACTGGATTTGGGCACTTCGGCGGTCAAGGCGGCATTGGTTTCTGCCGAGAGTGCGCTGGTGGCGTGGACGGCGGAGCCGCATGCCGTTTCGCTGCTGCCCGACGGCGGCGCGGAGCAGGACCCCCACGCATGGTTTGAGACTCTCACTCGCGCCATCCATCGGCTGTGGCAGGAACATCCCGTCCCGCCCGAGCAGATCGGCGCGATTGCCTGCACCGCCCAGTGGTCGGGAACCGTCGCGATAGACGAAGCAGGCAATCCCTTGCGCCCGGCGATTATCTGGCTGGACACGCGCGGCGCGCCCTATGTGCGCGAGCTGATTGGCGGCTTCCCCAGCTTTGAAGGCTATCACCTCGGCAAGTTGTGGACATGGCTGCGGCTCACGGGCGGCGCGCCGGGCAAGTCGGGCAAAGACCCAATTGCGCACATTCTTTACCTCAAGCACGCCGAGCCAGAAACCTTCCGCGCCGCCGCCTGCTTTCTGGAGCCGAAGGACTACCTGAACCTGCGCCTCACGGGACGCCTCGCCAGCACTTACGAAGCCATCACGCTCCACTGGCTTACCGATAATCGCAATCTCGCGCGCGTGGACTACCACCCCACCCTGCTCCGCTGGGCGGGAATCCCACGCGAGAAGTTGCCGCCGCTGGTCCCCAGCACGACGGTGCTGGGGGGTCTTGTGCCTGCCGTCGCGCAGGAGTGGGGGTTGCCTGAGGGCGTTCCTGTGGTGGCAGGCACGCCCGATCTGCATGCTTCTGCGATTGGCTCTGGGGGCGTGCGCGATTTTGAGGCGCATATGGCGCTCAGCACCTCCGCATGGATCAGCTGCCATGTGCCCTTCAAGCGCACGGACATCTTTCACAACCTTGCGACCCTGCCCGCGGGCATCCCCGAACGCTACTTTATTGCCGATGAGCAGGAGACCGCAGGCGCGTGTCTGGACTTCCTGCGCGATAGGCTCCTTTTCTCCAACGGTGCGCCCCCCGACGCCTATCGCCAGATGGACTCATGGGCAAGTGCGATACCCCCTGGCAGCGAGGGACTGATGTTCGCGCCGTGGCTCTTCGGCGAGCGCACGCCAGTGGAGAACCCCCATGTGCGGGGCGGTTTTTACGGGGTGTCGCTGGCGCATCATCGGGGGCACTTCGTGCGAGCGGTGCTGGAGGGCGTGGCGCTGAACGCGAAGTGGCTCCTGCGGTATGTGGAGCGCCTCGCGGGGCGTCGGCTGGAGCCGATACGCCTGATTGGCGGCGGGGCGCACTCCGCGCTCTGGTGCCAGATTATCGCTTCGGCGCTGAACCGCGAGGTATGGCAGATGGCGCAGCCGCAGTTCGCAACCGTGCGGGGCGTGGCGATGCTCGCCAGCGTCGCGCTCGGCTGGAACCGCTGGGAGACCGTTGCGGAAAAAATCCCTTGTCAGGAAGTTTTCAAGCCAATCCCTCAGGATGCCCGCTTGTATGAGGCGCTCTTCCGGGAGTTTTTAGCGCACTATCGGCACGCGCGAAAGCACTCGCCTCTTAGCCGCTAACCCCCTGCTGATATAGCGTGCGGAACCGGGGCTTCCGCACGCCACAGGTGTTGCATTTTTGCGCAAATTTCGCGCATTCGCACCGTTTCGGTGTATAGTGAAGGGATGGAGGTCAGACCAATGAAACACACGCTCTGGCTTGGGTTTGTTATTGTGCTGGCGACCCTACTCGCCAGCCCTGTTATTGCACAACCGTTCACCTATCAGGGCTTTCTCAAGCAGAACGGACAGCCCGTGAACGGCACGCGCAGTATGACTTTCAAACTGTTCACCGCGCTCACAGGCGGCTCCCAGGTGGGAAGTACGATTACCCAGAATGTGAATGTGCAAAACGGGCTGTTTACGGTGGAGCTGAACTTCGGCGCTGTGTGGGACGGCTCGGATCGCTATCTGGAGATTAGCGTTGATGGCAACACGCTCTCGCCGCGCGTGAAAATCAATCCGACGCCGTATGCCATTCGCGCCAGCGTCGCGAACCCGGTTGGCGCGGCAGGCGGCGACCTGAGCGGAAACTACCCCAACCCAACCGTGGCGCGCCTGCAGGGGCGAGCGGTCTCCGGCACAGCGCCTGCCGCGGGGCAGGTGCTGAAGTGGGATGGGAGCGCGTGGACACCCAGCGCCGACCTGCGGGACGCTCTCTGGCAGGCAGTCGGGAGCGACATCTTCTACACTGCAGGCAATGTGGGAATAGGCACCACCGGTCCGCAGGGCGACCTGCACGTGCGCAGCCTCACTGCGGAGCAGCTGGATCAGGAGACCGCTACAGATTTTCGATTTGACCTGCCTGGTTTTACTTGGCAATCGTTCACGCCAGCCATTACGGGTGTGCTGACCAGGGTCGCGGTCTACCTGTATTATGGCGGTGGCGGTCGCCTCACCATCCGCGTGTACGAAGGCGAGGGCACAGGCGGCGCTCTGCTCGCTGAGCGCACGGTCACGCCCGGCAACTTCACGGGCTGGCACGAAGTGGCGATTGGCGGGGTCAACCTGACCGCAGGGCAACGCTACACGGTGTTTGTGGACCCGATCGGTCTGGCTGTGACCGCAGACGACAACAACCCCTATCCGAACGGTAGAAGTAGCGTGTCAGCGGATACCGATTTGCTGCTGCGCACCTATATGGCGCTGCCTGTCGAGAGCCTGGTGGTGCGTCAGGGCGCCGTCGGGATTGGCACGACCAGCCCCAGCGAACGCCTGCATGTCAACGGTAATATCCGTCTTGCCGATGATCGCAGCATCTTCGGGCTGGATCAACTGGTGGGTTTCAACGACCTGCGCCTGTATGGTGACGCGACAGGCGGTCCCGATGTCTACATCGCGCCTAACGGCAAGGTCGGGATAGGCACGGGCAGCCCGTCCGTGCGCCTGTCGCTGGGGGGTGATAACGCCAACACCAAGCTCGCTATCTGGGATGGAGGCGGTACAAATCTGATGGGACTCGGTGTTGGACCTGCCCAGTTTCGGCTGCACCTGCACAATTTCAGCAATCGCTTCTCGTTCCTGGACGCGCCGAACGGCAACGAGATAGTGACCATTCTGGGCACCGGCAATGTCGGAATTGGCACCACCAGCCCCAGCGGACGCCTGCATGTAAGCGGCGGCAACGCCTTCTTCACGAACAACAATACCACGCTGCAGGTGCTGCCCGGCAATCTGCTGGGGCAGAGCCAGACGAACGCCGCCACGCTGGAGATTCCGGGAGACGGCACGATTGGCGTGTGGGACAACATGACCGTTTCGGGCACGCTCCGCGCTTACGGCAACCTGCATGTCGGGGGCAACACCTTTACGCTTGGGGGCGGCACAGACCCGAACTGGAGGCGCGTGCGAGCATGGGTCGATGATGTAGGAGGCGGGTCATATGTCGGGATCGTCGAGACTGTCGGAGCAAACGGCAGTCTTAATGCACGCATGACTTGGATCGATGGCTACCCGAACCACGGCGCTGTAGGTGTGTATGACAGTAGCGGTACTGCGAAGGCATGGATCTATGTCAACAGCAACGGCGACGGGGTTCTCTTCACGACTACGAAAAGCTTCCGCGAACCCGACCCCGACGACCCCACCCGCGACATCTGGTACGGCTGTATCGAAGGTCCCGAACTCGCGATGTATGTGCGCGGCACGGCGCGACTCGTCAACGGACGCGCCCGCATCGAACTGCCCGACCACTTCCGCAAACTCGCCGACGAACAGGGCATGACCGTGCAGCTGACGCCGCGCTCCGCCGAATCGCGCGGGTTAGCCGCCGTGCGTGTCAGTCTGGAGGGCATCGAAGTTGCGGAACTGCTGAACGGGCGCGGCAACTACGAGTTTGACTGGGAAGTGAAAGCCGTGCGCAAAGACCATCGCGACTTTCGGGTGTACCGCCCGTGGGATGAAGTCATGACCGCAGGCGACGACCCCGCGCAGGCGTGGGAGGCGCGCCTGAAGTCTATCGAGGAGCGCAAAGCTCGCCAACAGAATCCCGCCAACCCGTGAAGGAGAACCCTTCCCTCAACACCCAACACCCCAGGGGCAGGTAGCAAGACCTACCTGCCCCGTTCTTCAAGGTATCCTATTCCCTATGCAGAACGAGGATGTTCGCGTGGGGCAGCCGCTGGACATAGCCAGCGTCGTGGCGGTAGCGCGAGGGGGACGCCGCGCCTTACTGGACCCACAGGCAACCGAGCGCGTGCGCCGCAGTCGCGCCTTCATTGAAAAGCTCGTGCGGGAGAATCAGGTCGTCTACGGCGTTACGACGGGGTTCGGCAAGTTCGCGCAGGTGCGCATCAGTCCCGAAGACACGCGCCTGCTCCAGCGGAACCTGCTGCTGTCGCATGCGATTGGCGTCGGCGAGCCGCTGCCCACCGAAACAGTGCGCGCGATGATGTTGCTGCGGGCGCAGAGCCTCGCGCTGGGCTACAGCGGCGTGCGGACGGAGGTCATCACGCTCCTGCTGGAGATGCTGAATCGGGGGGTGCATCCGATTGTGCCCTCGCAGGGGTCGGTGGGGGCAAGTGGCGATCTGGCGCCGCTGGCGCATATGTGCCTGCCCATGATTGGCGAGGGTACAGCAGAATATGAGGGCGCGATTTTGCCCGGCGGCGAGGCGATGCGCCGCGCGGGGCTGGAACCCATCGTGCTGGAAGCCAAAGAGGGGCTGGCGCTTATCAACGGCACGCAGGCAATGACCGCGATTGGCGCGCTCACGGTGTACGACGCGCTCGAACTCTGCACGCTCGCCGATATTGCGGGCGCCATGAGCCTCGAAGCGCTCAAGGGCAGCCTCAAGCCGTTTGACCCGCGCGTGGCGGCAACACGCCCCCATCCCGGCGCGGCGGTCGTCGCCGAGAACTTCCGCAAACTCGGCGCGAACAGCCCCATTCACAAATCCCACGAGTTTTGCGACAAAGTGCAGGACGCCTACTCGCTCCGCTGTATCCCGCAGGTGCATGGCGCCTCGCGCGACGCCCTGATGCACTGCAAAGAGGTGCTGGAACGCGAGATTAACAGCGCCACTGATAACCCCCTCGTGTTCGCCGAAGACGAGACCGTGATCTCGGCGGGCAACTTCCACGGGCAGCCCGTCGCGCTCGCGATGGACTATGCCAAAATCGCGATTGCCGAGCTTGCCAACATCAGCGAGCGTCGCATTGAGTATATGTTAGACCCCGCGCTTTCGGGGCTGCCTGCCTTTCTGGCACGGCAGGGCGGGCTGAACTCCGGGCTGATGATTTCGCAATACACCGCCGCCAGCCTCGTCTCGGAAAACAAGGTGCTGGCGCATCCTGCCTCGGTAGATTCCATCCCCACCAGCGCGAATCAGGAAGACCATGTGTCGATGGGCGCAACGGCGGCGCGGCAGGCGCGGATGATTCTGGAAAACGCCCGCTGGGTGATTGCGATTGAGTTCGTGGTGGCGGCGCAGGCGCTGGAGTTCCACAAGCCACTGGAGCCAGGTCCGGGCGTCAAAGCCGCACTGCAAGCCATTCGCAAGGTCGTGCCCCCGCTGGAGGCAGACCGCATTCTCACGCCCGATGTGGAGGCGGTGCGGGCGCTGATGCTATCGGGCGCGATTCGTCAGGCGGTGGAGTCGGTGATAGGGCGGCTGGGCTAAGCCAGCGCCGCCACCACCTGCGCACACCGCTCGCACAGGTCGGGATAATCGCTCCGTGTGCCCACCTCGGGCAGTACCAGCCAGCATCGGGCGCACTTGTTGCCCGGCGCCGGCTCCACCACGACCTGAATCGCCTCGTCGCTCGCAGGAACCACCTCCGCCTGCGACACGCCGAACACCCGCGCCAGCAGGTTATCGGGTGTCGGCGGCGTCGGATACTGGCTCAACAGCGCATACAGCCCGCCCGGGGCATGCACCACCACCTTTGCCGACTGGGGGTTCGGAACGCGCTTCTCGTTCTTCGCGCTCTCCACCGCGCGGTTCACCACCTCGCGTACCTCTAAAATTCGCTCCCAGCGCTCCAGCAGGCTCTTATCCAGCCACTCTTCACGCGCGGTCGGGAACTCGGCGAGGTGGACACTCGCAGGCTTGTTCGGCAACGGCAGGCGCTGCCACACCTCTTCGGCGGTATGCACCAGTATCGGCGCCAGCAGGCGCGTCAGCACGCTTGCCAGCTCCAGCAACACCGTCTGCGCCGAACGCCGTGCGGGGTCATCGGGCGCGCTCGCATAGAGCCTGTCTTTCAGCACATCCAGATAGAACGCGCTCAGCTCCACATTGCAGAATCGGCGCGTCTCATGATAGAAGCGGTGATACTCAAACGACTCGTATGCCTGAAGCGCGTAGCGCACATACTCCTGCAACCGCGCCAGCATCCAGCGATCCAGCTCGTGCAGCTGTTCGTAGGGCACGGCGTCGGTTGCGGGGTTGAAATCCGCCAGATTGCCGATTATGAAGCGCAGGGTGTTGCGAATCTGGCGGTAGGCGTCGGCGACATATTTGAGAATCTCATCGGAGAGGCGCACATCTTCAAAATACTCAGTGGAAGCGACCCACAGGCGTAGCACATCCGCGCCCATCTTCTGCACCACATCCAGCGGGTCCACCACATTCCCCTCGCTCTTGCTCATCTTGCGCCCCTCGCCGTCCAGCACGAAGCCATGCGTAATCACCATCCGATAGGGCGCGGCGTCTTTGGTGCCAATCGCAATCATCAGGCTGGCGTTGAACCAGCCGCGATGCTGGTCAGAGCCTTCGATGTAGAGATCGGCGGGCCAGCGCAGTTCAGGGCGCGTCTCCAGCACCAACCGATGCGTGCTGCCCGAATCGAACCACACATCCAGCACATCGGTCTCCTTGCGGAACTGGCTCGCGCCACATTTCGCACAGCGCGTGCCCGCAGGCAGGAAGTAATCCGCGGGCTTATCGAACCACACATCGCTCCCTTCCTGCTCGATTTTCTGAGCGACCGCCTCAATAATTTCGGGGGTCAGCAACACCTCACCGCACGCCTCGCAATAAAACGCAGGGATGCCGACGCCCCACGCCCGCTGGCGGCTGAGACACCAGTCGGGGCGGTTCGCAACCATCGCCTTGATACGGTTCTCGCCCTCTTCAGGGATCCAGCGCACGCCCTCAATCGCCCGAAGCGCCTTTTCCCGATGCCCCATGTGGTCAATATTCATGAACCACTGCACCGTTGTGCGGAACAGCAGGGGCGAGTCGCAGCGCCAGCAGTGGGGATAGTTGTGGTGGTAGGGCGCGTAGTGGAGCAGTGCGCCCACCTCCTGCAGGCGTCGGATGACGGCGCGGTTGCCCTCAGGCGCAATCGGCAAGCCCGCGAACTCACCTGCCTCCTCCGTGAACACGCCGCGCTCGTCCACCGGGCACAAAATCGGCAGCCCGTATCGCTTGCCCGTGTAGAAGTCCTCTGCGCCGTGCCCCGGCGCGGTATGCACGACGCCCGTCCCCTCTTCCGCCAGCACATAGTCTGCCAGCACCACGGGCGACTCGCGCTCAAAAATCGGGTGTCGTGCCACCACGCCCTCTAATTCGCTCCCCTTCACCGTCGTCAGCACGCGATACTCCTTCACGCCCAGCGTCTCCATCGTGGCGGGCACTAACTCCCGCACCAGCACCCATGTCTTGCCGTCGGTTGCCACCAGCGCGTAGTCCAGTTCAGGATGCACCGCCAGCGCCAGGTTGGCAGGAATCGTCCACGGCGTGGTCGTCCAGATGAGAATGGCGGGATTGGGCGCGTTCGCGAAGATGCCCTTCGGGTCGCGCACGACGGGAAAGGCGACATAGATGGCGTCGGAGACCTTGGGGGCGTACTCCACCTCGGCTTCCGCCAGCGCGGTCTGGCATACGGGACACCACAGCACGGGGCGCAGGTCGCGATAAATGTACCCCCGCTTCACCAGCTCCCCGAAGATGCGCACGATGCCCGCCTCAAAGGCATAATCCATCGTGAGATAGGGATGTTCCCAGTCGCCCACCAGCCCCAGCCGCTCAAACTGTTTCCGCTGCACCTCCACGAAGTGCTGGGCATAGGCGCGGCACGCCTGACGCAGCTCCACCTTGCTGGGGGTTTTGCCCTGCTGCAGAAACTGCTGGCTCACGGCGTTCTCGATGGGCATGCCGTGATTATCCCAGCCCGGCACATAGGGCGTGCGGTAGCCCCGCATCGCGTAGGAGCGCACGATGATATCTTTCAGCACCTTATTCAGCGCGTGCCCCATGTGGATGTTGCCGTTGGAGTAGGGCGGTCCGTCGTGCAGAATAAAATCGCCGTTCGGGGCAGGTTTGGCGAGCAGTTGCGCATAGAGGTCCTGCTCGTGCCAGAAGGCTTGCCAGCGCGGCTCCTGCTCTGGCAAGTTGGCTCGCATCGGTATCGTATGCTCGTCTTTTGGCAGATTCAGCGTCTCCCGATAGTTCTGCGCCATAGGTGGGCAATATTGTACCTGATTTTGCTGGCAGATTTGAGGTATACTGGGTAGGGACAACAATGCGTACCCAGCCCGAAGCCCTGCCTGAAGAGATGAGCGTGGAAGAGTTCCTGAGCTGGGAAGCCGAGGACATCCACGCGGAGCTCGTTCACAATAAAGTGAGGCGTAAAATGCCAAGCTCCAGAGTGCATCAGGACACGAATGCGTTCTTGCTCGCTCTTATCAAGCTGTGGGTAGAACGGCATAAGCCCGGAGGTGTGGTCTATCATCCTCCGTTTTCGGTGCGTCTGGTTCTGCCCGATGGCTCTCAAGAGGTACGCGAGCCTGACCTGATTGTGATTTTCCCGGAGCATGTGTCGCGCTTACACCGTACCTATTTTGACGGCGCACCCGATCTGGTGGTGGAGGTCGTGAGCCAGGACAGTCGGAGCATAGATCGTGGCGAGAAGTTTTATGCTTACGAGGCGGCGGGCGTGCCCGAATACTGGATCGTAGACCCCGAGCGCAAGCAAGCAGAGTTTGCCCAGATGAGCGATGCTGGCACCTATCAGATTGCCTTTTCAGGCGCGTCAGGCGTTTATCACAGCAAAGCGCTGAACGGCTTCTGGTTGCGCGTGGAGTGGCTCTGGAACCCGCCCCCCATCTGGGATGTGCTGAAAGCGTGGGGATGGGTATAAAAACGCCCCTCCCGTTTCAGGAGGGGCGCTGGGTTCACAGATTACTTCACCAGTTCCATTTTGAGCGTGCCGTCGATGGGCATCGGCGCGCCTTCGGCAGGCAAGCCCTTGATGGTCATCACCGTGCGCACCGCCATGCCCGTCTTGATGTCCACCCACACATGCCCGTCGAAGCTCATCGGCTGAGTCTCGCTGTCGCTCTTGCCGGAGACCTTAATCTTGACGGTCTCGTAGTCGCCGATCTTTTCGGTGCCCACGACCTCGTAGGTGCTCTTAATCTTGGGCGCTTGTTCGCTCGGCTTGACCTCCTGCTCCCACTTATCGCCCACCTTCACAGGCTTGTCGGGGAAATGGTAGTTGCTGAAGGTTCCTGCCATGCGATCCCCTTCACCTTCCACTTTGAGGACGCTGCCGTTGGGGCGATAGGTGATTTTTGTGGCAGGCGAAGCGGGCGCGGGCATCTCCTGGTCGCCGAACTTGACCATGCCGTTCTCCTGGGCGCTTTCCATCGTGTAGTTGCCCTCGCTGTCGACCTTGAGAACCTTGTTCACAATAGTCGCCGAGAACACCACCAGCTGACCGCCGAAGTCGATGTCCATCGTCAGTTTATACTTGTAGACTTCGCCCTCTTTCACATTGACCCGCAGGGTGTAAGCGCCTTCCTGCGGCGCGTCGGTTTTGGGGGCGTTCTCCTGAGTCCACGCGAGGCTCATCACGCCGAGGCTCGCAACTGCCAGTAAAGACCACATCCGTCGCATCGTTCTATCCTCCAGTGCGTTAATCACGCGCCGAGAGTATACCCTATCGGGGGTATACTTGAACATAATGGACAAACCCGTGTTGATTGATGCCCAGAACGCCACCCTCACCTATCAGGACGGCGCACGCACGGTTTATGCAGTGCGTGGGGCAACGCTTCAGGTGCATCAGGGTGAGTTTGTGGGGATTGTGGGACCGTCGGGTTCTGGCAAAAGTTCCCTGCTCTATCTGTTGAGCGGGCTGAAGATACCTTCTTCGGGCACGGTGCGCTATCGGGGGCGTTGCTACACCGAGGCTTCCGATCGCGAGCGGAGCGCGATTCGGCGTGAGCGGTTCGGGTTTGTGTTCCAGCAGCCATATCTGCTGGGCTACCTGACAGTGCTGGAGAATGTGCTGGCGCCCGCGCCCGATACACGCCGCTACCGCGAACGCGCCATGACCCTGCTGGAGCAGCTGGGCTTGGGCGATAAGGCGCACCGCTACCCCTCTGCGCTCTCTGGCGGCGAGCGCCAGCGCGCCTGCGTGGCTCGCGCCCTGCTGATGGAACCCGAAGTGATTTTTGCCGACGAGCCAACCGCCGCCTTAGACCAGCATACGGGACTACAGGTGCTGGAACTGCTGGAACGCCATCGTGGCGAGGGCGCAGTGGTGCTGGTTACTCACGACCCTCAGATGCTACGCTATTGTGATACGGTCTACACACTGCGTGATGGACAGATTGCGTCGGTGGAGTCGCGGAGCGCGCCCGGCGTAAACCTGCCCCCGCCGCCAGCGCCATAACAACGCAGGCATACGCCCCCAGCCAATCGGGGGGCACCAGCGGCGCACCCGCCAGCCCAGCGAACAATAGTCCGCACACCAGTAGCGAACGCTCCCCAAGCCGCCAGAAAGCGTAGCCACAAAAGAGTGCCATCCCTGCGAAAAAGAGTATCATCCCTGAACCCCATTCGGATTGTTCCACAGGGGTATACTTCTTTCCCCATGCGGTTGTGGCTGGCGTTGCTCATGCTTTTACCCCTGAGCGGCTTCGCCCAGTATCGGGGGCATTTTGTGCTGGAAGATTTCGCCACGCAGGTGTTCGGCTGGAGCGGCGTGAACGGCGCGGCAGGTTTCAACACCGACCCGACGCGCGTGCTGGGTTTTCCACCGCCCAGCGCCACCCAAACCGTACCCGACAACACCAAAGTCTTCTCCTTCGGCTGGGGCGGTTATGTGGAGGTGGGGTTCGCACGCCCTATTCACAACCTGCCCCCTGGCGTAGACCCCCACAATCCCGACGGCTACGACCTGATTGTGTTTGGGAACGCCTTTTACGCGGGGGGCAACCCATGTCAGGTGTGGGCGGAGCCGGGCTATGTGGAGGTGGGCGTGGATGTGAGCGGCAGCGGCGCCCCCGACGCCCAGACCCGCTGGTATCTGCTGCTGCCGCCCAATCCTGACCCCAGAGATGCGCAGGGCATCCCCCGCTTTCCACTTGCTGACAACTGGTTTGGCAACCTCAGCGTCTGTGCGAGACCCATCGTTGGCTATGCGGATGTAACCCCGATTACCAATCAGGGCAACCCGTTAGTGCCCGATGACCCCTGGCAGCCCGATATTCAGGGCATCTCTGCTGGGGGCGACGCCTTCCAGCTGGAGTGGGCGGTAGACTGGCAAACGGGTCAGCCCGTGAACTTAGAGCGTGCCCACTTCGTGCGGATTGTACATGCGGGCAACGCCTCGCTGGGCATTTTCGGCAGGTCATCCACAGAAGTGAGCGCGATTGCCCTCGTGCGGCGTTATGGCGACACGAACGCCGACGGCTGCGTGGACGATGCCGATTTGCTTGCGGTGCTGTTTGAATTCGGCGCGACAGGCGACTCGCTCGCAGGCGATGTCAACCGCAACGGAGCCGTAGACGACGCGGATTTACTGGCGGTGCTGTTTCAGTTTGGGAGTGGGTGTTAGCAACTGCCCTTCACAGGCGCACTTACGCCCTCCCGCAGGTATTGGAAGAACTTTCACCCACAAAGGTATACTTACTCTGGAATGCGTATAGAGCGACTGCGGGTGCAGAATTTTCGGAGTTTTCGGGAGATTGATATTCAACTCCCTGCATGGGGGGCTGTGGTAGGCGCAAACGCCTCAGGAAAGTCCAACTTCGTGCAGGTGTTTCGCTTCCTGCGTGATGTTGTCAGCGAAGGGTTTGAAAACGCCATCTCTTTGCAGGGTGGGGTGGATTACCTGCGCAACATGCGTATCGGCGCCCACATGCCCTTGCAGGTAGAGTTGTCAGCCATCGTGCCTCTGCCCTCCTCCGAAAGCCGTCCTCCTGTGGAGGCACGCCTGGACTACTCTCTGGAAATCCGCTTTGCAAAGCGGGGGCGCCAATACAAAGTCGCCAGAGAAGAATGCAGATTAGAGCCTGTAGACCCCCACCCCGATGCGTCTTTACTGGCTCTGCATGGGGTTCGCAGGGAGAACACGATCAAGTGGCTCCATCTCCCGAAAGTAGTCAGAGGGTTCCGTTCCGGAACTCCGCTTTCCAGCAAAGAGCCCATTCCAGCCGATACTTCCATCTTGCGAATTTACTGGGGGTTTCTTCAGGTTCTCTGGGGGCGAACTTCTCCCCTTGTGGAAATCTATGACTTTGACCCCAAGCTCATGAAACGCGCCGTACCGCTGGGGGGACGCGCCGTCTTAGAGGAAGACGGAAGTAACCTGCCCGTTGTGCTTCGCGAAATTCTCAGCCACAAAGAAACGCGCCACGAACTGCTCACGCTTCTGGGACGGTTTTTGCCGTTTGTGTCCAACATGGGCGTGCAGAACATGGTAGATCGCTCGGTGCTCCTGCAGCTGTACGAGCGCTACCTGCCTGACCAACCCATACCCAGCTTGCTCCTTTCCGACGGCACGGTGCAGCTGGTCGCCTTGATCGTGGCGCTCTGGGTAGCCCCTGCCTCGCGCAGAAGCGTCGTGATAGTGGAAGAACCTGATCGCAATCTGCACCCACACCTGATTGAGCAGCTGGTTGCACTGTTCAGGGAGATTTCTGACAGGCGACAGATTCTTTTCACCACGCACAACCCCGAAGTAGTACGCCACACACCTGTTGAGAATCTATTGCTCGTTTCGCGCGACGAGGAAGGGTTCTCCGTGATTTCACGCCCCGCCAGCAATGAGCAAGTTCAGCACTTCCTCAAGGGGGAAATGGGGCTTGACGAGCTTTTCGTAGAAAACTTGCTGGGAGCTTGAGGGTGTCCATACTGCTCTGGCTTGTTGTGGAAGGCAGTGATGATGAAAGGTTTATCGAGAGGATTATCAAGCCCTTGCTGGCAAATCATTCGATTCAAACCTACCGCTGGGCGCAGAAAAGTCGTCAGCAGCGCACGCAGTTCATTCAGAACATTCAAAAACTCGATTGTGCCTATTTCGTTCTGGCAGATAAAGACACACGCCCCTGTATTCGCGATTGCAAAGCTTTCGTACAGCAGCAATTTGGCGGTGTTGTGCCTGCCGAGCGCATCATTGTGGTAGACGGGGCTATCGAGGCTTGGTACCTCGCAGGATTCACAGGCTCGCCTTACCTTCGCGGAATACAACCGCCCGCGCGTACCGACGGAATCACAAAGCAGATGTTCCTTCAGCAGTATGTGCCTGCCGGCAAACTTCCCAGCTCCGTGCTTGAGGAGATGCTGGCAAACTACGATCTCGCTCTGGCGCGTCAGCATAATCATTCCCTGGACTACTTTTGCCGCAGGCTGGGCATTCCGTGAGTTCACTTGCTATTGAGAACCTCCACCGCCTTCTGCAAAATGGGGTCTTCACTCTCACGAAACATCGCCTGTGTCAGTTCCACAGGCACATCTGGCAGGACACCCACGCCCTCGATGCGTCGCTTGCGCGGGGTCTCAAAATCGGCGACCACGCACTGCAACAGCCCGCCGTAAGGCAAGTCCACCAGTTTGGAAGGCAGCGCCAAGCCCGGCGTCGGGCGCCCCACCACTTTCACGCGCTTCGCCTCCTGCAAACCTGCTGCCAGAATCTCGGCGGTACTGGCGGTCATCTCGTCCACCAGCACGACCACAGGCTTGGTGTACGCGCCTGCCTGAGGGTAGGCAACGAACCCGAAAGTGCCCGTGCGCAGGTACATCGTGCCCAGCGCAGTCTCTTTCTCTACCAGATAGCCTGCCACACCCGCCGCCATCAGCCCAATCCCGCCGATGTTGCCTCGCAGGTCTAAAATCAGCCCCTGAGTGTCGCGCATGGAGCGAATAATTTCGGGCAGCTGGCGCATCACACCTGGCATGAAGGCGTTAAAAGCGATATAGCCGATATTGCCGGGCAGGCGCCGGCTCTCAATAATCACGGGGATGGGGGGCAGGTTGCCGAACTGGGCGATTTCGCCGCGCGGCTTTTCGCAGGTCAGTTCCGCCGTGCGCTCGCGCCCCTCTAAATCGCGGTACCGAATCTGAATCCTGGCTCCCGGTGCGCCGCGCAGCAATCCCGCGAACGCCAGCTGCACCTGCATCCGTTCCTGAACCCGCGAAAGCCGACGCGCGCGAATCTTTTCCAGCACATTTTGCGCCTCGGTGTCGCCCACCGCCAGAATCTCGCTGCCCGGCGGCACGCCCGCCCGCATTGCCGATGAGCCTCGCCGCACCCGCACCACGATCGGCTTGTCCTCCACCAGCTGCACGACCAGTCCCACATCCGCACCGCTGGCGGCTCCCCGCGATTCACGCTCCGCCACAAAAGCCCCCGGCGGAATCACCTGCGTGTGCGACTGCTGGAGCCTGCCCAGCATCTCGTTCAGCAGGGCGTAAAACGCCGTATCTGTTGGCGCCTCCCGCACGCGCGGCTCAAATTCTGCCCGCACCGCGTCCCAGTCCACGCCCCCCAGATTCGGGTCGTAGTGCGAATCGCGCACCTGCTCCCAGACAAACTGGAACACCTCCATACGCTGGGCTTCGGTCAGCCGCTGAGCCGAACCCCAACACCCCACCAGGCATAACGCCAGAAGCCAACCCCACGCCAGTTTACGGGTCATGTGTGTCCCTCAGGCAACCAGAACTCACTCCGAAACGGGGGTGCGCAGGATCCCGATAAAGGGCAGGTTGCGATAGCGCTCGTCGTAGTCCAAGCCATAGCCCACCACGAAATAGTTCGGGATGGTGAACGCGCAGTAATCGACGGGCACTTCCACCATCTGGCGGTCGGGTTTGCGCAGCAGGGTACACACCCGCAGGCTGGCAGGCTGGCGCGTGCGCAACAAGTCCAGCAGATAACTCAAAGTCAGCCCCGTATCCAGAATATCCTCCACCACCAGCACATGGCGTCCCTGAATCTGGGTATCCAAATCTTTGAGCAGGCGTACCTGCCCGCTGGTCTGCGTTTCCGCGCCGTAGCTGGAGATGGCAACGAAATCAAAAGAGACGGGCAACGGGATAGCCCGCATCAAATCTGCCAGAAACACGAGCGAGCCTTTCAGCACGCCCACCAGCAGCGGCGGCGAATCAGGCGAGTAATCGCGCGCGATCTGCTCGCCCAGACGCCGCACCGCTTCCTGAATCTGCTCTTCGGTCAAAAACACCTCCACCTCAGGAAAGGCGCGGCTCCAGTCTATTTCGGCTCCTGCCATCACACACGCTTTTTGAACAACCTGTGTGTCCATAGGCTCACTCCCATTCTATCGTTGCAGGCGGTTTGGAACTGAGGTCATACAGCACACGATTAACTCCGGGCACTTCGTTCACGATTCGGTTAGCAATCCGCAACAGCAAATCCCATGGCAGCTCGGCGGGTTCGGCGGTCATGGCGTCCTCGCTGTGAACCACGCGAAGCACAATCGGATAGTGATAGGTTCGCTGGTCGCCCATCACACCGACGGAGCGCACATCTGGCAGCACGGCGAACGCCTGCCACACGCGCCGACTCCAGCCAGAGCGCTCCAGCTCCTCGTTGAGAATCGCGTCCGCTTCGCGCACAATCTCCAGCTTCTCGCCCGTGATTTCGCCCAGCACACGCACCGCCAGTCCAGGTCCAGGGAACGGCTGACGCCACACGATGCTGGGCGGCAAGCCCAGCTCGGTGGCGACGGCGCGTACCTCGTCTTTGAACAGGTAGCGCAGGGGTTCCAGCAGCTCCATGCGCATCCATTCGGGCAAGCCGCCCACATTGTGGTGGGTCTTGATTTTGGCAGCGAGCCGCGTGCCACTCTCAATCACATCGGGGTACAGCGTGCCCTGCGCCAGAAATCGGCATTCGCCAAGTTCATCCGCATGTTCCTCAAAGATGCGCACGAACTCCTCGCCGATAATCCTGCGCTTCTGTTCGGGGTCTACCACGCCCTTCAGGCGTTGCAGGAACCGCTCGCGGGCATCCACAAAAATCAGGTGGCTGGGAAAGTGGCGCGTAAACAGCTCGCGGACCTGCTCCGCCTCGCCCTTGCGCAACAGCCCGTGGTCTACAAAAATGCAGGTTAGTTGCTCCCCCACAGCGCGTTGCACCAGCGCCGCTACCGTACAGGAGTCCACGCCCCCGCTTACCGCACACAGCACCTTCTCCTGCCCCACCTGCCGGCGAATCGCCTCAATCGTCTCCTGCACAAAGTTCGCAGGCGTCCACGAGGGGCTACACCCACACACGCCGTATAGAAAGTTGCGGAGCAGATTCATCCCGAAGGGCGTATGCGCCACCTCAGGATGGAACTGCACCCCATACAGATGCCGTCGGCGGTCGCCCATCGCGGCGACAGGCGTGTTCTCCGTCTCTGCCAGCACCTCAAAGCCCGGCGGCGGCTGCAACACCATATCGCCGTGGCTCATCCAGCAGGTCAGGTGATAGTCCAGCCCCGTAAACAAGGGTTCGCTCTGCACCACTGTGAGAAGCGTGCGCCCGTATTCACGCTCCTGCGAGGGTTGCACTTCGCCGCCCAGCAGGTATGCCATCAGCTGCTGCCCATAGCAGATGCCCAGAATAGGGATTCCGAGCGTGAAAAGTTCGGGGTCCACGCGCGGCGCGTTCGGCTCGTATACGCTGGCGGGTCCGCCGGAGAGAATAATCCCCTTCGGCTGGCGGCTCTTCAGGGCGGGCAGGGGCGTATCATACGGCAGAATCTCGCAGAAGACATGGCACTCGCGCACGCGCCGTGCTATCAGCTGGGTGTACTGACCGCCAAAGTCCAGTATCACCACCTGTTCGCGTACGCCTGCGGGCGCGGAAGGGGCTAACATATTGGGGTACATGATACCCGATGGCGCGGTGAAACTCTACCCCTCGCCATCGGATCGCCCGCTACTCGATGTTCAGCCCCTGAATGTAGTCGCTAAGCGCTTGCTGGGCATCGGCAATTTGCTTCTGCAGGCGCTCGATGCGCTCGCGCGCCTGTTCCATCTCGCGCTCCTGCTGGGTCAATTTTTGCACATACTGCTTATACAGGTCAGACGCGCGGTCTAACTGCGCCATGTTCTGGCGGATGCGCTCCTGATCGCGCTCGATGGACGCAATCTTTTGCTGCTCGCGTTGCACTTCAGATTGCAACAGGGCAATCTGGCGTCGCCGCTCGATAATCTCCTGAATCGCCTTGCGCATCGCCTCGGAAGGGCGCGCGTTGCGCAACACGAGCTGCAGGCTATCCATATCGGCGGTCAGCAAGGCGTAGGTCTCCGACACCACGCGCTCCTCGCGCACTTCGAAGGTGTCGGTCTGATTCGCGGCAAGCACGCGCTTGAAGCGATAGAAGTCGCGCGTGCGCTCCTCTGCAGAAGGCTGAAGGAGCGTCCACTCGCCGTCGTAGGGTTGTTCCACCAGCACCGTGCGCGGCTGCGTGCCGCGGTTGCGCAGGGTGTAGCGGGTGGTGCGAAGCAGTTTCGTGCGCTGTTCCAGCACGCCCCGTACAATTCGGGTGGTCAACACCTCGCGAATGATACCGCCAGCGTCCACACTCACCTCCACATCGGTGTCCAGCGCGTAGGTGAGAATGCGCACACCCTTCGGCTCCACCGTATCCATGAGAGCGTCGCCCCCGTAGGAGTCGTCGTAATAGACTGTAACGGGTCCCTCCATCAGGGTGAGGTTGGTGGAGTTGGTGAGCCGCACGCCGAAAAGCGGGTGCTGAGCGTTTCGGCGCGGGTTATACAGGGAAACGGGTTCCGCCTCTATGCTCTGGTTGATGACGGGAAGCATCGCCGACTGCTGGCGTCGGATGGAGACGGGGGTCTGCACGCGATATTCGAACAGGGCGCCTGCGGTTTGCCCCTCTGCCATTGGTTCGAGGCTCTCTTCCATCGCTTCGCGCGCCTCGCCCAGCGCCAGCGGACGCCCCGCGGCGCGTGGCATAGCTTCCGGGGCTGGCGCCGCGCCTGTTTTCATCAGGTCCGCTTCCAGCGCCGCCTGTGGAATCTCTGGCATAATCCCCACATCTAAGCGTGGGCGGTACTCCGGGCGCTTGATGTAAATCGGCTCGTACAGGTTCTGGATGAAGCTCACAGGCTTCCCCGACACCACTGTAATCTGCACATTCTCCCAGTCTTCGTCGGTGGTGTTCTCCACAATCGCCCAGCCCTGCAGCAGGGGTTTGCCCTCGCGCGGAATCACGAGCCGATAGCTCATCTTCCAGAGGGGCATTTCGGTGATGTAGCCAATCAGCACGCGCCGCTGTCCCCTGCCTGTGAAAGCCAGTTCCAGCACCTTGCGGTTGGTGTCCAGCCCGCTTGCCAGCGCGAGCAGGGCGTTCTCCAGCTCCTTTTGCAGGCGCTCGTCCAGCACCCGAAAGCGCGAAACCTCGCTCAGCGCTATTGTCGTGATGCCTTCGCCTGTGAGCAGGTGGAGCAACGGCTCCGTGCGTGTTTGCCCGCTCTTCTCGTCGCGCACCGTGCGCTCTTCCACGCTCAAGACGGTTCCTTTGATGGCACTCTGGGTAAAAACTTCCACAGGCACGCCGCGCAGGCGCTTGAGTAGCTCCGCACGGGAGGGATTATCTGCAATATTAATCGCGTAGGAGCTCAGCACGCGGTTCAACGGGTCGCGTGTGGTGTATTGCACGGGTTCAATCCGCCCGCCGTCGAAGTCCACCAGCACCAGCGACTTGAGGATGTCGTTCATCTGGGGTTCGCGCAGGCTGAGCTGGATTCGCGCGTTGCCGTTGACGGTTCCTGTTCGTTCGATGTAGCCGACGCCGCTGCGGTACAGCACCACCCGCGAGACGGGCAGGTCTCCCTGCGCCAGCGCCGTCGCCATGCACATCCCTATGATAAGTAGCCATCCTGTTCTCATGGTTCCCTCCTGAGTTGGACGCTCGGAGGGGCATGGCGTTGCACGGTTCAGGCGTTCGCACTCACGCTTGCTTCTGCCTCCTGCAGGCGTTTGCCCAGCACAATCCGCGTTACCGCCGCCACGCTATCCCCCGGCGCCAGGTCAATTAACTTCACTCCCTGCGCGATGCGTCCTGTAACGCGCAGGTCGCTCACGCGCAGGCGGATGCCCTTGGCGTTGGCGGTAACGAGGATGAGCTTATCGTCGCGCTCCACCACTTCGGCAGCGACCACCTTGCCCGTCTTGCGTGTGATATTCATCGTGAGGATGCCCTTACCCCCCCGCGACTGCACACGATACTCTTTGAGCGGCGTGCATTTGCCAAAACCGTTCTCGGAGACCACCAGCAGGTAAGCGTCGGGCACGACACGACACGCCGCGACCAGCGCATCGCCCTTGCCGAGTCGGATGGCAATCACGCCGCCCGCCGCACGGGAACGCACAGGCACATCGGTTTCGGGAAACCGAATTGCAAAGCCATCGCGCGTCACCAGCAGGATGTCGTCGTTGCCTGTGGTGTGCAACACCCAGCCGAGCGAGTCGCCCGCCTCCAGATCAAAGGCGTTCAGCCCGTTGCTACGCAGGTTCGCGAACTCGCTGAGCGGTGTGCGCTTGATTTCGCCCCCGCGTGTAATCATCGTGAGGTAGCCGGGCGCGTCAAAATCACGGATGGAGACGGTTGCGGTTACCTTCTCGTCTGGCTGAATGTTGATGTAGTTGATAACCGCAGTGCCCCGCGCCTGACGCGAGGTTTCGGGAATCTCGTAAGCCTTGAGCCGATACACGCGCCCGCGGTCAGTAAAGAACAGAATGTAGTGGTGCGTGCTGACCTGGAAGAGGTGTTCCACCTCGTCCTCTTCGCGGGCGGTGGTGGCAATCACACCCTTGCCGCCGCGCTTTTGCGAGCGGTAGGCGTCCAGCGAGACGCGCTTGATGTAGCCGTCGCGCGTAATCAGCACGAGCGTCTCCTCTTCGGGGATGAGGTCTTCTTCGGAGATATCTTCTGCCTCGCGGGCAACGATACGGGTGCGCCGTGCGTCGCCGTGCTTCTCTTTGAGGGCGCGCAGCTCGTCTTTCATGATGCTTTCCACCATACGCGGGTCGGAGAGGATATGCTCCAGTCGTGTAATCTCGCGCAGCAGCCCGCGATACTCCTCGGCGACTTTTTCCTGTTCCAGTCGCGCCAGCTGACGCAGTTGCATCGCCAGAATCGCGTCCGCCTGCAACGCGGTCAGCCCGAAGCGGCGGATCATCTCGCGCCGCGCGACCTCGGCGGTCTCGGAGCTACGAATCAGGCGAATAATCTCGTCCAGAAAGTTGAGCGCAATCTGCAAGCCTTCCAGAATGTGGGCGCGCGACTTGGCGCGGTAGAGTTCGTAGCGGGTGCGCCGCTCAATCACCGTGCGCCGATGCTGGAGGTAGTGGTCCATCAAATCCAGCAGGCTCATCACGCGCGGCACATTATCCACCAGCGCCAGCAGAATCGCGCCGAAGGTGGTGCGCATCGCCGTGTGCTTCAACAGCGTGTTGAGCATGCGGTTGGGGTTCACATCGCGGCGCAGTTCAATCACCACGCGCATGCCCGTGCGGTCGGAGTAGTCGGCAATATCGGTGATGCCCTCAATCTTGCCCGACTTGACCAGCTGCGCAATCTGTTCAATCAGGCGTGCCTTGCTCACCTGATAGGGCACTTCGGTAATCACAATCGCGCTTTTGCCCCCATCCAGCGGTTCAATCTGGGTTTTCGCCTGCATCACGATACTGCCGCGCCCCGTTTCATACGCCTGTCGGATGCCCCGTGTGCCCAGAATCAGCCCCCCTGTGGGGAAGTCGGGTCCGGGCAGCAGCTTCATAATCGCGTCCAGCGAACAGTTGGGATGCTCCAGCCGATAGATCAGTGCGTCCACTACCTCGCTCAGGTTGTGCGGGGGGATGTTGGTCGCCATGCCGACGGCGATTCCGCTCCCGCCGTTGCACAGCAGGTTCGGGAAGCGCGCGGGCAACACCGTCGGCTCCTCGGTACTCTGCAGATAGTTGGGCATCCAGTCGACGGTTTCCTTCTCGATATCGGCGAGCATCTCCATCGCAATCGGCGTGAGGCGTACCTCGGTGTTATGGTTGATGAAGCCGTTCGCGACAAACGAGTGGCACTCGCTCTCCACCCGAATGGAGTAAACTCGCTGGATGCCCGCTTCTTCAATCGTCGCAACGGGATCAAAGAAGTAGCGGTTTTCCACGAGGGCGCAGAGGAACTCAGCGTCTTCGGGGCTAAGTGCCTCCAGCAGTTTCGGAAGCGCGTCGGTCAGGCGGCTGAGGCGGTCAAAGTTGTGTTTACCAAGCCATTCGCGATGGCGTTGGGCGACCCGTCGTACATACGCGCTCAGGAAGGGCACTTTGTCGCTCTTGGAAAGCACCTTCCCCGAGAGCGACTCGATTACCTCTGCAAGGGCTTTGCTTTTCGCCTGTGAAAGGAAGCCGATATGGCGCTGGTACTTCTGCAGATCCTCCGCGCCCGCGATGATGAGCCGATAGGTGCTATTCCGTTTCTCTTTATACAGACGCGCCACGATGCCGAACGCGAGGAGCATCACCTGCACTTGCGCGAGCAGGCGGCGGCTGGCAGACACAAGGCTGACGCGCATCAGGCTCCGCCCGGAGCGCTCTACCGCGCCGTCTCCCTCAAACAGTGCCCGCAGGAAGGCAGCCTGAATCGCCCGCGGCGCCCGCAGAATCACTTCCGGGACTGCCCGCTCTGACGAACGCCCCTGCAGCCCCAGGTTGTTCAGAAACCGCACCACCTGCTGGCTCACCACCTGCATCTGCCAGAAGGGGCGCTTGCCGAACCCAACAGGCTCGCGTAGCCACTGGTGCAGGCGACAGTCGGGGAAGCTCTGCTGCCAGCATCGGACAAACTCCGTCGCGAACTCGCCCGGGGTGCAGGTGAACTCTACACGATCCGAGCCAAGCGTGCCTTCGGCAATCAGAGCGCCCATCAGGGTCGCCAGCGCCTCATCCAGTTGCCGGGGGAGGCTATACTGGCGCACACGCGAGCCTTCAGGGAAAGTCAGGTGATATGGCGTCAGGTCCACTGGCTCGGCGGGGTCTTCGCTTTCACCCCTGTCAATCACGAGGTAATCGCCCACCTGCAGGCTGTCAAGCGTTTTCCACGCCAGTCGGGGCTTGCCTTCGGAATCCGCGAGGCACACCAGCACAGGGTGGTTGGGCGTGCCCTGAATCTCATAACCGTAGCGCGTGCGAATACGAAGAGTCGGGTGTTCCCCACAGTCAAACCAGCGTGTGGCTCGGTTCACGCGCCCGCCTGCCGAGCGCACAGGCAGGTCAATCACTTCCGACTGCGCGAGCTCTGCTATCGGGATGAGACCCTGTGGGGTACGCACCAGCGTTTCGCCCGTAACGCAGTAGCGCATCGCCGCCGGAGGATCGCCGTCAATACTCCCGAAGTTCCCCTGACCGTCCACCAGGGGGTAGCGCATGTTGAAATCCTGCGCCATGCGCACTAAGGTGGGGTAGACCACTTCTTGACCGTGCGGGTGATAGTTCGCGGTGGTCTCGCCACACACTTTGGCGGATTTGGTGTGCGCCGAGTCGGGCGTCAAGCCCAGCTCGCGCATCACATAGAGGATTCGACGCTGAACGGGTTTGAGACCATCGCGTACATCGGGGAGCGCACGGGCAATAATGACGCTCATCGCATAGTCGAGGTAGGAGCGTTTCATCTCCTCCTCGACGGGAACCTGGCGCACCTCGCGTCCTATCGGCGTACTCATCGCAATCAATTGTACCCGATGGGCGCGGGCATCAAAGATATGGGGGCGTCCTATAGCCTGTGGTTCATCTCAGTAGGGCGGTTCCGCAGGACCCGTGTAGCCACACATCCCCAATCGAGGCGAGTTCACCAGCGGAAAAACCCCCTCCAGATACTCTTCAAAACTCAAGTCGTCATCCCCAATCGCCTCCGTGTGTTCCCGATAGTGTGCCTCCCTGCAAGCATCGCAGAGGTGGACTATTTCGTCCGTTTCAGCAAGGCACTCCGAACACCACCACTTCGCTGGCTGACCGCAGCGGCTACACTGAGTATTGGGCATGCAGTTGCGTGCCATCAGAGCGATTGGGTGAGGGGTGGTGGGTTTGCCCTCACGCACAGCGACCACCGTTATCAGGGTCTCGGAAGAAGTGCCGTAATCGTAGATGTGCAGGAGCTCGTCAGTCTCATCGAAAACTTCCTGAATGGGGAGCGATTTCTTCACTCGTTTGCCATGCATAACTTCGTGGAAGTCGCTTAGATGGTTGCAGCACTCCAGCCAGATGGCACGCAGGTACTTATCCAGCTCTTTCAGGGTGCTGGAGCCTCGCATCTCCAGATGGAGCCAGAATTCGGGCAGCCAGGCGTCCTCCACAAACAGGTGATACAGGCGCTCAGGGGCAACTTCCTTTTGCTCTGCCTGCTGGATGACCTTCCGCCTCGCAGAGCAGCTTATGAGATGCTTTGCCATACGGCTCCGCTCCACCTCCGTGTGGCAATACATACACACGCCTTTAGACTCGTTGCGCCGTTTTCGCATGCTCTGCCTCCCGCAATAGCTTGTCAGCCAGATGATACCCGACCTTCGGAGGCAAAGCGCATGCCTTCATACTCCATTAGGGTCAGAATCAAGGCGCAGGCGTGGGCTGGTAATGGACTACATGCTCAAACGCCCCTTCGCCCGAATCTTCTTGAGGAGCGGGGCGAAACTCTATTTGGATACCCTCTGTGATGAACCATGATTCCACGCGCTCGTTGGCGGTGGTCACCACAACGGCGTGGAGCGTGCCCGACGCCAGCGGGAAGGTGGGCACGAGTTGCCACTCTTTAGACGAATTAGCAACGGGGCGTTTCCCTTTCAGACCTCCCGATAACGCCGCGGAATTACGGGCAGTTTGGGATCAGCCACTGGTTTCGTGTGCCATTGCAGCTCCTTGCAACGCACCTCAAACCACGGGTCGTCGTAAAACCCCAGAAACTCCAGCCGCAGGATAATGCCACCAGAAGGTGTCGTATCGAGCTCAAAGCGGTACAGCTCGTATTCCCATATGCCGTCGCCCTTCGTTGTTTCGGCGATGCGTCGCAGAGTCGTGCGTGAGTGGGGCGAGAGCGAAGCCTCGCGGAACACCAGCGTCAGGTCGTAATAACCCATCAGCAGATGCCCGCATCGGAGCGTGAGCTGGAGCGTGCGCGTTTTGCGCTCGTAGACCGCTTCTACCAGCAGCCCGTCGTCGACGCCCTGCAGGTTAAGCAGTTCCAGTGCGTGTTCGGGGAGACGCCCGCGCAGGCTCTCGTGATGGCGTCGGCACGCCTCAAAGAACGCCCGCCATGCGGTCAAATCTTCATCGTTGTTCGGCTTGCGGATTTTCATCGCTAAAACCCATACTCGGCGGGGTTCACGGGGTCGCCATTAATGCGCACTTCGAAGTGGAGGTGGGGTCCTGTGGCGTAGCCCGTGCTGCCAACGCGGGCAATCGTCTGACCGCGTTTGACCTCCTGCCCCTCGCTGACCAGAATCGCCGAGCAGTGGGCGTAGAGCGTCGCCACGCCGCCTCCGTGGTCAATAATCACGGTGTTGCCATAGCCGCGAATGTAGCCTGCGCCCACCACCACGCCATCATCAGCGGCACGGATGGGAGTCCCGTGCGGCGCGGAGATATCAATCCCCGTGTGCATACGGCGCACTTTGAAGATGGGATGCACGCGCATGCCGTAGCCGGAGGTGATGCGTCCGCTCACGGGGCGGATGAAGCGTCCTGACCAGCGTTTGTCGGCGCGGGCGCGCCCGGCGCCTGTCTCCATCAGCGCACGCAGGCGTCGGGCAATCGCCTGCGACTCGGCTTCCAGAATTGCCAGCTGACGCTCATAGAGCGCGCGCTCTCTGGAAATCGCCTCAAGGGTCTCTTTCTTCTCCTGCTGGGCGTCTTTGAGCTCCTGCTCCTCCGCCCGCAGGTTGGCTTCCAGTCGGCTGATGCGTCGCACCACGGCGTCCATCTCCGCCTTCGCTTCGGCAACGGCTTGCTGGTCGGCGCGTACCTGATCCAGCAACTGGCGGTCGGTTTTGACAATCTGGCGGAGGGCGTAGCTGCGGCTGCTGAGCTCCTGTAAATTGCGTGCGCCCGAAATCAAAGTTAGCACCGAGATACTGCGGTACTTGTAAGCGGAGCGGAGCCGCTGGGCAAGCAGTTCGGCACGACGCTTGAGCCGTGCTGTGAGCACTTCCAGCTTTTTCGCCAGCTCCGCCTGACGCTTACGGGCGTAGGCGAGTTCCGCGCGGGTCTGGCGCAGGCGTTTGGAAACCGAGGCAATCTGGGCGTCCAGTTCGGCAATATCGCGTCGGACTTTGCGCTCCTGTTGCTTCTTTTCGTTGATGGTGGAGCGGAGCGCTCCCATTTTGCCCTGAAGCGACTGGAGCTGGCTCTGCAACTGCTGACGCTGTTGCTGCTTATCGGCCTGGGGCAGCCCCCCCATCAGCAGGGTCAGCAGGGCAACGACAATTGCGATTCCGCGCCATCCTCCCATCAGGGAGAGTATACCCGCTGACCCTGCGCTATGGGTAGTGTTCCCTCCCGCGTTATTTGAGACTCATCAGGTTCTGCGAGGCGCGAAGCACCTCTTCCGCACGCTTGAGGAACTGGTCGGATTCTTCAATCGTGATGCCCAGCACATTCAGCACGCGGGTATCAAAAGGTTCGGGCGGCGCGTCAGGGTTCATCATATAGCCCAGCTGGTTGGCGCAGTAGTCGGCGTACTCAATCAGAGCGCAGGCGCGGTCGCCCGTCGCCAGCGACTGGTGATGCGCCCGAATGAGCGCGGCGATACGGGGCGGCAGCTTCCACCGTTCCACCAGCAGGGCGCCCACCTCTTCATGGGTGAACCCGAACAGCTCTTTTTCCGCCTCATGCACGGGCATGCGCCGATGCACCACCATATCGTACAGGTCGCCCATCCAGTCGGGCAGTGCCGAGCTGATGACCAGCTTCCCCACATCGTGGAGCAACCCCGCCGTAAATGCTTCGTTGCGCACGGGGGTATCAAACACGCGCGTGCCCGTCTGGGCAATCAGTCCCACCGCCATCGAGTGCATCCACAGCCCGCTCACATGGGGCGTGTAGCCAATCAGCGCCCGCTGAAATAGGGGGTAGGTCGCCGCAATCAGGGCTAAATTTTTGACGGTGTTCATACCCAGCACGACCACCGCTTCCTCAATCGTGCCCACCTGGCGGCTCATGCCGTAATAAGCCGAGTTCGCCACCCGCAGCAGGCGCGCGGTGAACCCCTGGTCTTTCCCAATCTCATACGCCAGCTGCTGCGCATGCACATTCGGGTCGTCCGCCATCTGATAGACCTGCATCACCACTGCGGGGAGGCTGGGCAGGTCCTGCAATTTGCCAATCAGCTCCTCTGCCGATGAGACGGTTTTGAGTGTCGTTGCCATCGTCAAGTTCCTCCTCAGTGCGACTGCAAAGGGGTTATTCCACAGGATGGGGGTGGTTTTTCCATCGCTTTGCGCTGGCTCTGCAGGCAGGAGTTCTGTTGCATGTGTGGTATAGAACGACTATGCCCACGGAAAAGGAACTGCGCGACGCCTTGCAGAGCTACCAGTCTCCCACAGAAGGGGTTCGTTTGTGGCGCGTACTGGGCTACCATATGCTGAATAACCCTCTTCCTGCGCAGGAGATGGACGAACTTCCTGCCTCTGCGCGTCAGCACATCAAGGAGGCGTTTCTTTTGGGCGATGTGCGCGATACCCTGCGCCTCTATCACCTGCGCACCCATACCGCCCGACGCACGCATCTGCGCCAGATCATAGAACCCCTTTATCGACGCTACCCGCAGTACGAGTTCCTGTTCGTGGTTCAGCCAGAAGACACCTCTGAACGCACGCTGCTGTTCGTCCACCCGCGCCCGATACTCAAAGACACCACAGGGCGTATCACAACGGTCATCCGCACGCTCCCAATAGACCCAAATGCCCCCACCCGAACCGACCTCGAAATCCTGATGGCGCTGGCTACCGTTCCCGATGTGTCACCCGAAAACCTGCGCCAGCAAGTGGAAGAGGCTTTCAATGTTGAAAAAGTCACCGACCGCTTCTTTGAGGCATACAGCCGGCTCTTTGAGCAGGCAGTGCGCCAGATTGAAGGCATCCCGGACGAAGAAGCCCGACGCCAGTTCGTGCTAAAACTCTTCAACCGCCTGATGTTCCTCCGCTTCCTGGAGCGCAAGGGCTGGTTACGCTTCAACGGGCGCACTGACTATCTGAGAGCGCTCTGGGCAAGCCACAGTAGCGCGGGTATCCTGCCCGCGAACACAAACACACACGGGCAAGATGCCCGTGCTACGACAGCGGGCGACTTCTACGCCACGCGCCTCAAGCCCCTCTTCTTCGGCGGGCTGAACAACCCCCAGCACCGCAACCTGATGCGCATCAATCAGGGCGGGCTGCTGACCGACCTCATCGGCGAAGTGCCCTACCTCAACGGCGGGCTATTCGAAGCAGACGAGCAAGATAAACAGGAAAACATTCGCGTGCCCGACGCGCTAATTGGCACGCTCTTGAGCGACCTGTTCTACCGCTACAACTTCACCATCACCGAAAGCACGCCGATGGAGGTGGAGGTCGCCGTAGACCCCGAAATGCTGGGCAAGGTGTTCGAGGAGCTGGTTACGGGACGGCACGAATCGGGCAGTTACTACACCCCACGCCCCGTGGTGGCGTTCATGTGTCGCGAGGCGCTCAAGAGCTATCTTCAGTCCGCCACGCGCGAAACGCCCGAGGCGATTGCCCAGTTCGTCGACGGGCGCGACAGCAGCCGCCTGCGCGACCCCGAAGCGGTGCTGAAGGCTCTCAAAACCGTGCGCGTATGCGACCCCGCCTGCGGCAGCGGCGCCTACCTGCTGGGCATGCTTCAGGAACTGCTGGAACTGCGCACCATCTTGTTTGAGCAAAAGCACCTCGACCCCGAAACGCTCTACCAGCGCAAACTGGAGATTATCCAGAACAACCTTTACGGCGTGGATATAGACCCCTTCGCGGTGGAAATCGCCCGCCTGCGCCTGTGGCTGAGCCTGGTGGTGGACGACACCCGCCACCCGCTGGACGACCCCGACGCCGATGTGTCGCTGCCCAATCTGGATTTCAAAATCGAGGTGGGCGACAGCCTCACCGCGCCCGATCCACAGGGTGGGCAACAAGCCGATATGTTCCGCCGCCAGCAGATTGAAGAGTACGAGAATCTCAAAGCCCAGTACCTGCGCGAACACAGCGACGAGCAAAAACGCCAGCTCCGCGAGCAGATTGACGCGCTGCGTGAGGAAATCCGAGTCTGGACTCACGCGGACAAACCCGTGCAGGGCTTCGACTGGCGCGTGGAGTTCGCCGAAGTGTTTCGAGAGGGCGGCTTCGATATCATTCTGGCGAACCCGCCCTATGTGCGACAGGAGCTCATCCCGAACAAAGACATGCTCCTCAAAGCCTATCCCGATGCCGCCGAAGGGCGCTCCGACCTCTATGTCTACTTCTACGCCCGCGCCCTGCAGCTGCTGAAACCGGGCGGGATGCATGTGTTCATCTGCTCCAACAGCTGGCTCGATGTGGGCTTCGGGGGCAAGCTCCAGAAATACCTGCTGGAGAACGCCCACATTCTGGCAATCTACGACAGCGCACTGGAACGCCAGTTCGCCAGCGCCGATGTGAACACGATTATTTCTATCCTGCGCAAAGGACGCCCTGCGGAGAACGCCATCACGCGCTTTATCCGCCTGCAGGGACCTTTTGAGTCGGCAGTCGCCGACCCCAGCCAGCAGCGAGTGATCGAGAAAACCCGCGCCGAGCTGTGGCAGGAAGGGCTGGGGGAGGAAGGGCGCTACACCGGCAACAAGTGGGGCGGCAAGTACCTCCGCGCCCCCGACATCTACTTCACCATTCTGGAGAAAGGACAGCGCTACAAGGTGTTCCACTGGCAGGGCACACCCGTGATTGTGGAGGATATTACAGACATGCTGGAGGAGTAAGATGCGGTATACGACAGAACAAATTCGCGAGATTCTGAGGCGTCTGGATAATCAGAGAGCCTGCGAACTGGGCGAATCCGTCGCTTACATCCGTGAGCGCGGGATTGATGCCCTCCGCCACGAAGAACTCATCTTGAGCTATGTACGCAAGTTCGGGCGCATTACCAACCGCCAGGTGCGCGAACTGCTGGGAGTGGACATATATAAAGCCTCACGCATACTCAAAGGACTGGTCAAAGCAGGTAAACTCAGGCGGATTGGTACAGGGGATAAAAATGCTTCCTACGAACTCGAAGGGCATGGATAAAACTGCCTACAACATAGGGCGACTCAGTAGCCCGCTCCCTGGTGTGGATGCAACAAATTGCTTGCACGCGCAACATCGCTTTGGTTGCAAGTGCAACATTCTTTTGCAAGTGCAAACAACGGGATACTGCCACGCAACTCTGGAGGCAACAAACTGAGGAGGCACGCCATGCGTTTCAGCGACATCAAGCACAAAATCGTTAACCCGATGGGGTTTGAGAGCCTGGAATCCCTCCGTCAGGCGGGCTATCGCGTCGTGCGGGAGCGCGACGGCGACCGCTACTTCCTGGCACGCGCAACCGAACTCCAGCCCCTGCTGGTCAAACTGGGCGAGATTGCCGAGGTGCGCCGCGGCTTCACCACAGGCGCGAACGAGTTTTTCTATCTGGAACCTGTCGGGAAAAGCGTGCAGGAAGTCGTGCAAGAGGCGCAGAAAAACCCTGAAACCCCCGTCCGCGTCCGCAACGGCGCAGGCTGGGAAGGCGAAATCGAAGCCGCATGGCTCCGACCCGTCATCAAAAGCCCGCGCGAACTCAAAACCCTCCTCGTGCGCCCCGAAGACCTGCGCTACCTCGTCTTCATGCCCCCCGACGATGTGCGCCACGCCATCGACAACGGGCAAACGCCCCCGCTCGACCAATACCCCCACGCCAAAGCCTACATCGAATGGGGAGTCTGGCAGGGCTACCACCTGCGCCCCACCTGCGCCAGCCGAAAATGGTGGTGGGATTTGGGAAATCGAGAAGCTGCGTTCGTCAACTGTAACTATTTGCTTGATGATCGTATGCGCTTTTATTTTTCCCCTAACGGCGTCTATGTAAGCGACAACTTCCAAGAACTGCATGGAGCCGATGTACTGACAGCCGCACTTTTAGGCTGTCCAGCAACACAAATACTCTGCGAACTTGGTGGTAGAACTCCTTTCGGGGGCGGTTTGCTCAAGGTCCAAACTTATGAGGTCGAGACTCTGTTCATGCTGAACCCTATTTGCCTATCCACCAGCAATCGCAGAAAAGTGATTTCCGCCTTCCACCGCCTCAGCCAGCGTCCCATCCGCAGCATCTTCGAAGAACTGGGCTACCCCAAACCCAACAAAGACTACAGCAACATTGACCCCGACGCGCTCACGCTGGAGCAGGTCAAGCAGGCATCGCCCGACCGCTACGAGCTGGACAGTGTTATCTTCGATGTGCTGGGCTTGACCGACGAAGAGCGCCTGATGGTCTACCGCGCCGTCGTGCAACTGGTCAAAGACCGCTTAGTGAAAGCAAAAAGCGTGTGAAGCGGGCAGGAGTCGGGCGCTTCATGACGAATCGCCTCCCCCTGATGAGCGCGCAAATTCCCGACCTGGTAGACAACAGGCGCGTAACGCAATACACCTTAGGGGAAGTGCTTTCCCAGACGCTCCGGCAGGCTCCTGCCCCCGTCCTCTGGATTGCGACCGCCTACTTCAATCTGGACGGGCTGGAGCAGCTGAACGGCGCGATTCAGCGCGTCAGCGAGCTGCGCCTGCTACTGGGCAAAGAACAGGAGCAGAGCTTCGTGCTGACCGAGCGACTGGCGCGCGAACTGGAACGCCATTTCGCCCTCATTCACCCCCAATCCCAGCAAAAGGTGGATCGCTGGGTCGCCTTTCTTCAGGACGAGCGGGTGCATATTCGCCGCTACACGGAGGGCTTTCTGCACGGCAAGGCGTATCTGGTGCTGGGAGTTCCCCTGATTGACGCGATAGGCGTCGTCGGCTCCTCCAACTTCACGGGCGCGGGGCTGGCAACCAACACCGAGCTGAACGCTGTCCTCAAACAAACCAGCGCCGTGGGCGAACTGAAAAGCTGGTTCGAACGGCTCTGGAGCCAGAGCGCCGATTACAAGGCGGAACTGCTGGCGTTGCTCCAGAATTTCACCTGCACGCTCAGCCCCTACGAGGTGTATATCAAGGTGCTTTATGAGTCGTACCGCGACAGGCTGGAAGGCGACCTGCGCGAGCAGGACGGCAAGCCGTCGCCGATTGCGCTGGCGGACTTTCAGCGCGACGGCTACCATGCGGCGCGCGAGATACTGGAGCAGTATGGCGGCGTGCTGATTGCCGACTCGGTCGGGCTGGGCAAAACCTATCTGGCGTTGCGCCTGCTGGATGACTACGCCTACCAGCAGCGCCAGACGGCGCTGGTCATCTGCCCCGCCGCCCTGCGCGATACCGTCTGGAAACCCCTGCTGGAACAGCACGCTATCCCGCACCGCCTCGAAAGCATGGAACACATCAGCCAGAGCGACACCCCCCTCGACGAATTGGCGCAGTATCCCATTATTGTGGTGGACGAGTCGCACAACTTTCGCAACCCTGGCGCGAACCGCTGGCGTAACCTGTTTGAGATTGTGCGTCGCGTGCGCGCCCGCTATCCCGACCAGTTCCGTCTGATTCTGCTCACCGCCACGCCCGTCAACAACTCCGTGTACGACCTCTACCACCAGATTCGACTGCTCACGCAGGACGATAAGGGATACTTCCTGGCGTCGGGTATAGAGAACCTCGAATCCTACTTCCGCAAAGCGGACGAGGACCGCGAGACCCTTTACGAGTTGCTGGAAGCCGTTGGCGTGCGCCGCAGTCGCGTCTTCATCCGCAAACACTACCCCAACGCGGAGATCGACGGGAAGCGCATCTCCTTCCCCCAGCGCAACATCCACAGCGTGAACTACAACCTGCAGGCAGTCTATGGCGACAACCTCTACCGCCAGATTGCCAGCGCGATTGAGAACCTGAACCTGGCGCCCTATCAAATCGATTCCTATCACCGGCAAGTGGTGGGGCATCGGTTCAATCTGTTCGGAGCGGAATGGGGCAAGATAGAAACGGCGCTTCGTGATGCGGGGTTAGACGCTCAGGCGATTGCCGAGCTGCGCAGGCGTCTGGGCGAGCAGAGCGGGCTGGTGGGATTACTGCGCGTGCTGTACCTCAAACGCCTCGAATCATCGGTGGAGGCGTTGCGCAACTCCCTGCGCCACCAGCGGGAGTTCCAGAAGCGTTTTCTGGACGCCCTCCAGCAGGGCAAACTGCTCACCAGCAAAGATTACCGACGCCTGCTGATGCTCGAAAGCGCGGACGATGAGGCAGAGGACGACTTTCAGGCGTTCCTCAACACGCTGGAAAACATCGACCCCAGCCAGTATGACCTCAACCTGATTCGGCAGGCAGTCGAATCCGATTTGCAGGTGCTGGATGGATTGCTTCAGGCGCTGGAGCGCCTCAAGCCCGACACCGACGCGAAACTGCAAACCCTGAAAACGCAGTTGCTGGGCGAACTGCGCCATAAAAAAGTGCTGATTTTCTCCTATTACAAAGACACCGCGCGCTACCTGTACGACTACCTGTGCCAGCAACTGACAGCGGTTCCGATAGCCCTGGTCAGCAGCGAAACGCGCATGGACGAGCGCAGGCGCCTCGTGCAACGCTTCTCCCCCCAGTCGAACCGCTACGACCTCAACGGCGAGCCAGAAATCCAGATTCTGATTGCCACCGACGCGCTCAGCGAGGGGCAAAACCTGCAAGATGCAGGCGTGATTATCAACTACGACCTGCACTGGAACCCCGTGCGCATGGTGCAGCGCATCGGGCGCATCGACCGAATCGGCTCCCAACACGCCACCATCGAGGTCTACAACTTCATCCCCGAAGACTCGCTGGAAGACCTGCTGGGTTTGATGGAGCGTCTGCGCACGAAACTGGACGCCATCAACCGCACGGTAGGACTGGACGCCTCCGTGCTGGGCGAAGCGCCGAACCCGATGGACTTCAACACGCTCAAGCGCATCGCCGAAGAAGACCCGCAGGTGCTGGACACGCTGGAAAGCGAGAGCGAGCTGACCATCGGCGAGTTCCTGCTGGAAGATTTGATGCAGTTTTTGAAGAGTCTGGGCGAGGAACGGCTCAGCGCGATTCCACTGGGGCGTGGCACGGCACGCTATGCGCCTGCAGGCGTGCCCAGGGGCTTCTTCGCCGCCTTCCGCCATATCCAGACCGAACGCCACTACTGGCTGTTCCAGACGGAAGACGACAAGTACCTCACGCGCAAGCTGGAAGCCATCCGCCCCATCCGATGTACGGCAAGCGAGCCGCCTGCGCCGCTGCCCGATCCTGATAAAACAGAGCAAAAGCTCTTACAGATGCGCACCTATCTGGTGCAGCAGATTACCCGTCAGGCGCACCAACCGACGGAGTTACCGAGATTGCAGAAGCAGATTATGCGACGCTTGCAAACGCTCCCTCCCTCGGGTCCGCGAAACGAACTGATCGGGTATTTCTCCAAACCCCTTCCGCAAACCGCCCTGAACGAGTTGCGCCCCTGCTGGCAGAAAGCGCAGGCGTTAGCGCCTGCGGAGCTGCTCAGTGCGCTCAAACAGTTTGCCAACTCTCACCCTCACCTGACCGTACAGATAGAGCGCCCCTCCGAGGTCAAGCCCGAAGACCTTGAATGCATTGCGTGGATGTGGGTATTATAAAAACTATGTTCCAGGATGCACAGCAGGCGCGCGATTGGCTGAAGGAACAGGGCTACCCCGTGCAGGAGTCGCTTATCAACAGCCCACCCCAGTTGAAACCCAGCGCTTCCAAGCATATCAGTGAGTGGATACCACTGGTCAAAATAGAAACCCCTGATTACGCACCGTTTCACATCTACTGGGTTCGCTTCAAGCAAGAATGCGGAACTGGAGACCTGCGGTATGTGGTGGACGCTTACCTGAAGAAGTACCCGCAGGTTCTGACGCTTTTTATCGGGAGTCACTATCGAAAAGGCAAATGGGGGAGCCTGCTCATGTGCCCCGAACCGCAGGCAAAACACTGGTATCACGCCTGCGTTACGGATGAACTTACCCCACGCAACGAGCGCCTGCTCAAAGCGCTTCAATATAACCCTGCTGAGCCAGTGGAAACGCTCTGGCGGCGGGTCTATCGGACCCTGCGAGGTGAAACGATGAACGCACGAATCAAAGAAGCCTTCGAGAGCTTTATCATGGAGCTGGAGAACATCCGCGCCGAGATAGACGCCGAGATTCAGCACGCGACTCAACACGGAGACTATATCAAAGTGCAGGAACTTGCCCGCGAAGCTGAGCAGCTCAAGGAGCTGATAGGCAAAGTTCAGCAATTGAGGGCTGGCAACACAACGGTCAATTCCACCACGAAGTCCGCCCGAAGCACGCGCGATAATGAGGACGCTACCCCAAAGAAAGCCTTCATAATTCCCCTGCTTCAGGCGCTGGTGGATTTAGACGGCGAAGCGCCTAAGCGAAAGGTTCTTGAACGGATCCAGGAACTGACGAAAGACCAGCTCAAGCCTGCTGATTATGAGGAGCTGCCTTCTGGCGGTAAAATCCGCTGGAAGAGTAAGGTGACTGGGCTCCGCAACAAACTCATTAAGCAAGGCTACCTGCGTGCGGACACACCGCAGGGCATCTGGGCAATCACGGACAAGGGGCGCCAGTATCTGGAGCAGCTGAAAAACAGTTAGAGTTGCTCTGTTGCAAGGATACTTATGTCGCTTTCCTGGCGCTGGGGTTTCGCCACGTAGGGCGCGGCGACCGCGCCCCTACGCATACGAGTAGGGACGCGGTTCCCGCGTCCTGACGCATCGAAGCCTACCCTGCTGCCAGCCGCCTCAACGCCTCGCCCTCCAGCTTATAGGGAACCCATTCCGTCTCTTTGGGGGTGGCGCCAAGCCGGTGGTAGAACTCAATCGCAGGCGTGTTCCAGTCCAGCACCTGCCACTCGATGCGGTCATAGCCATGCCGAAGCGCCTCTCGCGCCAGATAGCGCATCAACGCCAGTCCAATTCCCTGCCCCCGGTACGCAGGCAAAACGAAAATATCCTCCAGATAGAGCGCAAACTGCCCGCGAAAGGTGGAAAACACGGGATAGTAGAGCGCATACCCGACCGCCTCTTGCCCCCTCCACGCCAGCACAGCGCGCACGGGCGAGCCTTCGCGAAACAGCGCCGCGCGTAAATCCGCCTCTGTTGCCTGAACCTGATCCAGCCGACGCTCGTACTCTGCCAGCTGGCGAATCAACTCCAGCAAAAGCCCCACCTGATCTGGCTGCACGGGCTCAATTCGCACTTGCATACCGCTGTTATACCCCACACCAGCAGGAAGGCACGCCGCACCCACGAAACATAATCTCGCTATGAAACAGGACATCTGCTGGTGGACGGTGGCGGGGCGCGTAGACCCGAAGCGACTGATTGCGGAAGCAAAACGAATCGGCTATGTGGGCTTCGAACTCGTGCCCGAACCGATGTGGGACGCTGTTAAAGAGGCAGGACTCCAGATTATCACCCACGGGGGGCACGGCACGATTGAAAACGGCATGAACGACCCGCGCCAGCACAGCCGTATTGAGGACGAACTCAAAGCGAACATCGACAAGGCGGTCAAATACGAGATTCCCATCCTTATCTGTTTTTCGGGCAATCGGCGCGGGCGCCCCGATGAGGAAGGGATCGAGCATACCGTCGCGTGCCTCAAGCGTGTCGCCCCCTACGCCGAGCAGAAGGGCATCACCCTCGCGCTGGAAATCCTCAATAGCAAGGTAGACCACCGCGATTACATGTTCGATAAAATGAGCTGGGGACTGCGCGTGGTGGAGCTCGTCAACTCGCCGCGCGTGAAAATCCTTTATGACATCTATCACGCCCAGATTATGGAGGGCGACATCATCCGCACCATTCGCGCCCACCACGACAAGATTGCCCACTATCACACAGCAGGCAACCCTGGTCGCAACGACATCGACGAGAGCCAGGAGCTCTACTACCCTGCGATTATGAAAGCCATCAAAGAAACAGGCTACACAGGCTATATCGGGCAGGAGTTCATTCCCAAAGGCGACCCGATTGCGGCGCTCCGACGCGCTTACGAAATCTGCAATGTGTAAAAATAAAGGGGCAGGTGTGCCCTGCCCCAGAAGGAAGGAGTGATGATGCGCCTTTGAAGAGCCGTTTACCGCTTGCGGCGTCGGGCGAGCAGCCCCACCAGCCCTGTGCCAAGCGCCATCAGCGCGCCCGGTTCGGGAACCATCGCCAGATCCTGCCCGCGCATGGAGCCGCTGCCCGTAGCACGCAGGTAGAAATAGTAATCGCTCCCTGAGGTGGTGCTGGCAAGTAGGGTCTGCGCGTAGCCTTTGGCAGTCGCGTCCGCCGAATACTTGAAGTTGCCCGCGTTCAGATTGTCGGCGTTCCCGTAGGCGTGGTCATGGGCAATCTCCCACATCGCCAGCTGGATGCCCGCTCCCTTCGTGTTCAGGCTGGAACCTGTCAGGAACGAGTCGCGCTGAGCAAGCAGTGCGCCCGCACGCCCGCGAGCCAGCCAGACCTCATAAGTGTAGTTCTGATTCAGGCTCATCCAGTGATCCAGGTCTACGCAGTAGGCATAGTGGAAAGGAATCGGGTTTGTCAGTGTGGAGGAGGTAATCACAATCTGATACTCCCCTGCTCTCACATTCAGCGTGTTGCTGCCATAGAGGATCTGCGTGTTAATCGCAGGCTGTACCTGCGTAATTTTGAGCGTGATGGTGCCCAGAAGCAGCAGCCTGTCGGCGTAGAACTGGTTATCACTGGCGTGAGCGATGCCGCTGATCCCCATCAGGCTCATCAGAGCCGTACTCCAGAGTAGTGTTTTTCTCTTCATAGACCAACCTCCCGTTGCTGGATGTTGCCCTAATTCGCAACCTGCGTGCCAAAGGGGTCTTATAAGGCTGAGGGATTTACGGGTTTGGTGTAAATCCTGTCAAGTTTGCATGGGGGATTCGGTATAATACCTGTTCGGGAAAGCGATGCGCAAAAAATCCAGAGCAGAAGCTGTTACCCTGGAAAAAGAAAGCGTCAAAAACCTCTTGAGGGCGCTCATGCCTGAACTGCGCCGTGTCTATCGAGTGCGCTCGTTAGCCCTTTTTGGCTCAGTGGTTCGCGGTGAGGCGCGAGCGCGAAGCGATATCGACTTGCTGGTTGAGTTTGAGGACGCCGATTTCCCTGTCAGCCTGCTGGAGTTCATTTCGCTCCGCAATTTCCTGTCCGATAAACTGGGGCGCCGCGTGGACCTTGTGGAAAAGCAGACCCTGCGCCCTACTTTGCGAGAAAGAATCCTTCGCGAAGCGGAGTCCATATGAGGCGAAGCGTTGAGGAGTACCTTCAGGATATTCTGCAAGCAAGTCGGAATGCCCGACGCTTCGTAGAAGGTCTCACCTACGAACAGTTTGAAAGCGACATAGAGAAGGTCTATGCCGTTTCGCGAGCCTTGGAAATCATCGGCGAAGCAGTGAAGAAAATTCCAGCGCCCCTCCGCAAACGGTATCCTCAGATAGACTGGCGGAGTGTCGCCGGCATGCGTGATGTGCTTATCCACGGCTACTTCCACATAGACCTCCGTCGCGTTTGGCAAGTAATCCAGCAGGACCTAACTCCTCTGGAAGCGGCGGTTAGTGAAATACTCCGTGAGGTACGCGAATCCAGGGGCGGCTCCGACGAAGAGCAGTAGAAACGCATCTGGGAAAACGGGATGGCGCCAACAATACGGTATACTCTTGCCGATGCGGTGGCTGGGGATTATCTTTCTGTGTTTGGGGTTCATAACGGGGTTCGGGCAGCCGATAGAGCGGATTCCGAACCCTCGCGCCACCTACGGGGGCTGGGTGGTGGACATGGCAGGCGTGTTGAGCGAGTCCCAGAAAGCGCAACTCAATACGCTTATCACGCAGCTGGAACAGGAAACAGGCTCCGAGATAGCCGTTGTGGTGATTCGTAAAACGCAGGGCGCCACCCCCAAAGAGTATGCCACTGAACTGTTTAATCGCTGGGGCGTGGGCAAGCGCGACGCGGATAACGGCGTGCTGATGCTGGTGGCGCTTCAGGATCGGCGCGTGGAAGTGGAAACGGGCTACGGGATGGAAGCGATTCTGCCCGACGGGCTGGTGGGCGCGATTCTGGATGAGGCGGTTATCCCCCACTTCCGTCGGGGTGATTACGCTGGAGGGATTATTGCAGGCGTGGAGCGCATAGCCGAAACGATTCGCGCCGCCCAGCAGACGGGAGCCTATGAAACCCCTGCACGCCCCTATGCCCAGCCCGCACCCTCGTTTGCGCCTCCCACCTCAAACCCGTTTGAAGAGCCTTCGCCCATCACTCCTGCGCTGGTGATGACGCTCTTGCTGCTGGGAGCAGGCGGAATTGCGGTTGCCGTGTTCCTGCTACGAGAGCGCCCGCCCAAATGCCCCAGCTGCGGCAAACCGATGCGCTTGCTGGATGAACAGGCAGATGACGCCTTCCTGAACGCCCTCCAGCGCAAAGAGGAGAAACTCGGCAGTGTGAACTATCTCGTGTGGCGCTGTGAGCCGTGCGAAACCTTTGAGATTATCCCGAAAGTGGCGTGGTTCACCCCCTATTCGCAGTGTCCGAAGTGCGGCGGCTACACCCTGCGCTCCAGCACGCGGCTGGTGCGAGCGCCCACTTACACCCGAACAGGGTTGGAAGTGGAAGTGCGCCGCTGTCTCAACCCGAATTGCGGCTATCACGACGAAGAGGAGCGCGTCCTGCCGAAGCGCACGCACGATGACGACTGGTGGGTTGGCTCCACGACAACCCAGAGCGGCTCGTGGGGTGGCTGGTCAGGGGGAAGCAGTTCAGGAGGCTGGTCATCGGGTGGCGGCTGGTCGTCAGGGGGCGGGAGCTTCGGCGGCGGGAGCTCCGGCGGAGGCGGCGCAGGAAGGAGCTGGTAAACGATGGACAAACGGCTGGACCCCGAAAAAGCGCAGGAAGTGATTCAGGAAGCGGTACGCCTGCAACAGGAACACGAGTCGGGCATTCCGCAGGCGGTGCTGGAAGCCAGCGCCGAAGAGATGGGCGTAGACCCCCAGCATTTGCGCGAAGCGATTCGGCGCGTGGAAGAAGCACAGGCACGCCGCGCGCGGCTCCGAATGCAGATTCTCATCGCCACAGGGGTGCTGGTGGGGCTGTTTCTGCTGAACCTGCTCTATAGCCACTCGGTGCTGAACCGGGCATGGAGCGAAGTGCGCTATTACCGCGCGCAGGTGGAAAATGTCATCCAGCGGCGCGAGTCGCTGATTCCGCGGCTGGAAGCCCTGAGCCAGCAGGTGAGCGCCCAGCAGCGCGCGCAACTGGAAGCCCTGATTCGGGCGCTCAAGAGCAACCCCGAACAGGCGCAAGCGCTCGTTTTACAGCTCCAGAGCGACCCCGCCTTCCGCAACGACTGGATGCTCTCGCGCCTGATGGACGAGATTGCCGGCAGCGAGAATCGGATCGCCGTAGAGCGCAAGCGCTATCTGGAAGCCGTGGCACGCTATGAGCAGAAGGCGCGCCAGTTCCCGATTAACCTGGCGCGCCCCATTCTGGGATACCCCAAACAGGTGGAATGAGCGCTACAGGCGCGTCGCCGACGAGCCGACCTCGCTCAGATACCAGCGCCCATCCGCATACTCGAAGGTGTACGATACATAGACCACCTTCAGCATGCCCGTGGCATCGTCAATGTAGCGATGCTCGCCCCGCACCACCAGCTGGTTCTCGCCCCGCTTCGTGACGCGATAGAAGCTAATCTCTTCGGTCTTAATCACGCGCAGGGCGTCGCGCGTCATCTCCAGATAGTCTTCGGCAGGGAGCGAATAGGCGTACTTCCCCTCCAGATAGACCGCAATATAGCTGTTGGGGCGTACATAGCGCTCGATGAACTGAATGTCGCGCAGTTTCCAGAGCGCCCGCAGGTCGCTCAGAATCGCCTGACGCTCGTCGTGGTTGCGCGGCGTGCGATCCAGATAGTAGGGCGTTTCCACATAGACGGGCACTTCCACATAGACCACGCGCGTCGGGGGCAGGTACATTACCCGATAGACTGGAATAAACGGCGGACACGGATCATAGTACCAGTAGGGCGTGTAGCAGACACGGTAGGGCACGGGCTGAATCACATAGTAGCGATACGAGAAGCGGATATTCCCAATACGGTACTCGATCCAGGTTTCCGCGCCGTAATAGTCGGGATATGGGTTGATAATAATAAACCTGTCGTTGCTCCAGCGGCGGGAATCCAAGCCCTCTGTGCGGCGCACCAAGCCAGGCAAGTAGCCGCGGTCGTCGATGGGCACGGGGCGGTTCTGGGGCTGGGGATAGGTCAGCAGGGGCTTGCTGTTAATCTCCACCGCTTTGGGGTTCTGCAGCACCATGCCGTCGGAGCGTCCGCGCTCCTGTGGGGCGTTACTGGGGCTGGTTTGCGAGGGCTGAGTGCGCGACTTTTTGCGGAACAAATCGTCGCTGCCACCACCGTTATTGTTGCTGGGCGCGTTGTTGGAACGGTTGTCGTTGCTGTTCTGGCTGGGGGTGGGTTTGTTGCCGCCGCGTCCTTCCGATTTGCGCACCAAGCCCCCCAGATCATCGGCGGAAGCGAGGCTCCACGCCAGCAGCGCGACGATGAGCCATAAAGAGCGTTTCATGGGTCTCACCTCTGAGTTTATTATACCGCATTTATAAGACGCTTGAGAACGGCGTTTCGTTTCAAAACACCCACTCGGCGGTTTCGGGGTTGGCGCGGAGGCGTTCCCACTCTTCGTCAGAGACGGGGCGCGGGCGGTCGCGTTCCGCATCCACCACACAGAGGAACCCGAACGGCTCCTCATAGGGGTTCAGCCAGCGATGGGGCACATCGGGCGGCACATAGACGATATCAAGCGGGCGCATCTCAAACACGCGCTCGCCCACCAGCGCCTTGCCCCTGCCCCGCACCGCAATCACCAGGTGAATATGCGTGTGCTTCTCCAGGCTGGAGTAGCCGCCCGGTTCAATCTCAAAGTAGCGCAGGGCGAACTGGGCAGGCACGAGGGGCGGGCGTCCCAGATCAAAGCGCACAATCCGACGCCAGCCCATCCCGCGCTCCGTGCCCGCGTTTTCTTTATACTCGCGAGCCATCAAGCCCTGCCAGCGAAACGCCCTGGCGTCGAACGGGATGTGCAACCGTTCCAGCGCCTGCTGCAGCGCTTCGCTGGCAACCTCTACCTTCCACTCGTTCATAGGCTCACTCGCGCTGGCTTTTCGGACGAGTCCGCCAGCTCCCACAACAGTCCTAAAATCGTGCGGGTGATGCGCGCCATCTTCTCGTAGTCTATCTTATCCGGGTGGTCCGAAGGGCGGTGATAGTCTTCATGTAAGCCTGTGAAGAAGAAGATGGCGGGAATCCCCTTGCGCACGAAGTTCACATGGTCGCTCCGGTAATAGAGCTGCTCCGGGTGATTTTTGTCGTCGTACATCGGGTTCAGCTTGAGGTTCAGATACTGGCTATTGACCCGTTCCAGCACCTTGCCGAGGTCGGGGCTGGCGACGCGGGGTCCAATCACATACACCTCGTCGGGCGCTGAGAGGTCTTTGTTGCGCGGGTTCGTGTCGTTGGGCTGGCGGCTCCGCCCAATCATATCGATGTTGATGTTCACGACAATGTTCTCCAGCGGCACGGTGGGGCGCTCTGTAAAGAGCCGCGAGCCGAGCAAGCCCTTCTCTTCCCCAGCGTACCAGAGGAACAGCACCGAGCGCTTGGGTCGGGGACCTGTGGCGAGCGCTTCGGCAAGCTCCAGCAGGGCAACAGAGCCTGAGCCGTTATCATCCGCGCCGTTGTAAATCGTATCGCCGCGCGAATCGGCGCGCCCAACGCCTACATGATCCAGATGCGCCCCGATGGACACAAACTCATGCTTCAGCACAGGGTCGGAACCTTCCACATAGGCAATCACACTGCGCGCGGTGGCGCTGGTGGTCTGCACCTCCAGCTTGACGCTCAGTTGCTTGCGCTGACCGAGCGCGAAGGGAGGCACGGGGTCGCCCATCTCCGCCCGCTGGATAATTTCTTCTGCAGAGTGCGCTTCGCCCGCGAAAATGAGGTTCAGCAGCTCCCGCGAGGGCACAATCAACGGCACGGGGGGCGCGTTCGCTTCCAGTTCCACAATCGCGCGGCGCTGGCTCCAGAAGCGCGCCAGGCGGTCAATCCGCTCCATGTCGTTGGGGTCAATTCGGAGGATGGCAACCGCGCCGTGCTTAAGAGCATTCTCCTCCGGGCTGACCCAGCCTGCTTCGCGTGCTTTCTCAAGCCCCAGCTCCTGCACAGGCTTCGGATAGCCCGCATGCACCACCATAATTGCGTCCTGCAAATCCAGCCCTTCGTAGGGGTCAATCCCTTTGCTGGGGTTAGACCAGCCGTTGCCGACATAAACGAGTCGGGCAGTGGTGTTCAGCGGCACCGCCCGCGCGACGAACCCCTCGCCGTAGCGGAAGGCGCGTCCGCCAATCTCAATACGGCTCTCGGCAGTCTGCACGGTGGCGGTCTGGTAGGTCATCGTTTGATAGTAGGTTCCGTTCTCGCCTGCTGGCTTCAGCCCCCAGCGTTGCAGGTGGGAGACGATATACATGCCCGCCAGCTCCAGCCCGCGCGAGGGGGTATCGCGCCCCTCCAGCGCATCGGAGGCGATAAACTCCAGATGGGCGCGCAGGTCCGTCGGCGTAATCGTTTCGGCGCTATTCATCCATGTGGGGCGATCCGCGAACGCCAGCCCCCAGCAAAGCGCGATTAATCCCAGCATTAGCCCGCGTTTCATAGGCAATAGTGTACCTGATGAGGTATAATCCAGCCACCACAGCGGGGAGTCCACAGGAAAGCCATGTCTGCCGATAATGAGGGTATGCTTCGGGAGGTTCGGAAGATGACGGTGTGTCCGAAGTGCTTCGCCGAGATTCCAGACACGAGCGTGTTCTGTCTGGAGTGCGGCGCGCGCATTCGGGAAGATACGACGGACAGTTTGTATGCGGAAGGCTCCGATCGCGAGGTCTACCCCGAAATCGCGCGGGCGAACCTTCTGCGCATGAAGGGTGAATACGAGCAGGCGATAGAGATTTGCTTGAGCATTCTCCGCCGGTTCCCCAGCAACGAGACGGCGCACGCGCTTCTGGGCGACATTTACGCCGATCAGGGCAAGCTGGACGACGCCATCCAGTGGTACGAGCTGCTGGTGGAGCTGGCGCCGAATAATGCCGTCTACAGCGCGAAGTTGATGAATCTGCGGAGCATGCGGGCGGCACAGGTGGCGCCCCCACCCCCTGTGGAGTTGCCGGATACACCCCAGCCCGTGCGCGCGCCCGCGCCGAAGGTGTGGGTCTACGCGCTCTTTTCGCTGCTGGCACTGATTCTGATTGTCGCGGCGTTCGTAGCGGGCTTGCGGTGGAATCTTCAACAAGCCCAACAGGCGTCCGAAACGCCCAGCACGCCGAAGCCTGCTGAAAGCGCCGTGGTGCCGCCGCCCTCCCAGCCTGTACAATCCCAACCGCCCGTGAGTGTGCCCCCGCCGCCTGTAGAAACAGGCAACCTTGCCACCGGCATGAGCGAAGGGGAGGCGCGGCTGGCGCGGGTTCTCAGTCAGCAGCTCAAGGGGTTGCCGGTGTGGTGTACCTTCGATGTGCTGAGCCAGCGCTGGCATGTGCGCATCCGCCTGCAGGGAGGCGCGTTAACCCGTCCCCGCATTATGCAGGAGGCGCTGGCAACCGCGCGCGCCTTCTTTGAGCAATCCCCTACCGCAACAGGGGTGGTCATTACCGTTCTCGTGCCCTCCAGCACGGGAGGCGATAACGCCGTCTTCGCGGCGGAGATTCCCCGTGAGGTGGTGGCGCAGGCGCCCGCGGAACTCACCGACGAGCAGGTGGGGATGCTCTTCCAACCGCTCACAGTCTGGTGGAACACCACGGTGGGGTTGTAATCACACCCCACCGACCTGCGCCGCGAGCATGTTCAGCAACCGACGCCGATAGTCTAAATACGCCTCCTTCTCGCGGCTGTAGTAAACATGGTTGCTGAGGAAAATCGCTGCCATCTCCACCTGCGGGTCAAACAGAATCAGCGTGCCCGTAAAGCCCGAATGCCCCACACAGCGCGTGGGGAACAGGTCGCCCCGCGGTAGCAGCGGGTTCGGGTGTGCGAATAGCCCCAGCGTGTGCATCGGCGGCTTTTGAGAGGAGTTTATTGCCTGCGGCGTCAAAAACGCCTGCACCGAATAGTACGAGAGGAGCGGACGCCCGCCGCCCAGAATCATCCGGGCGAAGCGAATCAGGTCGTCCAGCGAGCCGAACAGCCCTGCATGCCCCGCGACACCGCCCATCGCGTGCGCGTTTTCGTCATGCACCTCGCCCGTGAGGATTTTGCCGTTGCGCGACTCGGAGTTCGCTGTAGGCGCGATTCGCTCTTTCCAGTCATCTGGCGGCAGGTAGCCCGTGCTTTGCAAGCCCAGCGGCTCGGCAACCTTTTTCTGGAAGAGTTCGGCGAGGGAGCGTTCGTAGACCATCTCCAGCAGCGCGCCCATCAGGATGTAGCCGAGGTCGCTGTAAGTGTAGCCCCTGCCTGGCTGGCGCTCAAGCGGCGTTTCCAGCACCGCCTGTAGCACGGCGTCGCGCCCCTGCGCCTGCTTGAAGAAAGGCTTCCACGCGGGCAACCCTGCCGTGTGGGTGAGCAGGTGTTTTATCACAACCCCTTTGAGGTGCCGTGCGTTCGGGAAATAGCGATTAACAGGCGTCTCGAGGTTGAAGCGCCCTTCCTCAATTGCCAGCAGGCTCAAGGTGGTGGTTGCAATCGGCTTGGTCAGCGAGGCGAGATCGTAGACGGTGCTGGCGCTGGTGGGCGCTTTGGCTTTCGGATGGGGCTGCCCCCATGCCCCCTGAAATCGGACGCGCCCGCCCATCAGCACGGCACAGACCGCGCCCGGGAAAATCTTCTGCTCTATCGCCTCCTGCATCAGCGCGTCTATTGTGCGTTCCATGCAGGCGATAGTATACCTCTTGCGTTTTTTTCACGAGACCCCGACTTGACTTTTTGCCTCGCGCGGGTGGAGCACCCACCAGCTCAGCAGGCTGCCCAGCGTCAGCATCAGGGCACAACCGATAAACGGCGTGCGATGGGCAGGGATGACCCAATCGCCCAGTGTTATCTGGGCATGCTCATACAGCACACCACCCAGCAGCGCGCCCAGAATACTGCCCAACCCCTGCGCTGTGCCCGCCGCGCCCAGAATCACCCCGCGCCGTTCGGGGTCTATCTCGCTCAGTTCCGCCATCCACGCCGCGAAGGTCAGCACAAAGCTCAGCGCGCCCACACCCGTCGCCAGCAGCACCAGCAGAATGGGCGGCTTGCCCGGCAGCACCACGGTCCACAACACCAGCGCCGCGCTCATCAGCCCCAGCCGAATGCTCCGCACGCGCCCGATGCGGTCGCTCAACCTGCCCAGCGGCACGCTTAAGCCCGCAATCAACAGCGCAGGCAATACCAGCCCCAGCCCGAACACTGTCTCGCTAATCTGAAACTCGTCCATCGCATAAAGCTTCACCAGCAGCATAATCAGCCCCATGCCGAAAAAGACCACGAACGCCAGCAGCATGTGTCCCGGCGCCCGGCGGATGGCGCTCCAGAACGCCCGAAGCGAGAAACTGCTCTCCCCCAATTCGGCGTGCCCATGCGGATGGGGGTTTGTTTTGCCGTCATGCGGGTAGAACCGCCACACAATCAGGGTCGCCAGCGCGAACAGGCAGGCGACCAGATAAAACGAGGCGCGTTTTGTGCCTGTGAGGTCGTTCGCCAGCCCGCCTGCTAAGGGTCCCAGCGCCACTCCTGACATATAAGTCATATTCAGAAAACTCATTGCCCACCCGCGGCGCTCCGCGGGCACCGTGTCGCCAATCGCGGCGTAGGCGGCGGGCCAGAGCATCGCCGCCCCCAGCCCGTCCAGCGCACGCAAGAATAAAAAATGAATCGGATGCTTCGCAAACAGCGTCGCCAGCGCCGTGCCCACGGTGATTAAGGGACCCAGCATCATCAGCCGTCGGCGTCCCAATCGGTCGCTGAGCATACCCATCGGCGCACGAAACAACGCCTCCGTCAGCAGGAACACCGAGCCGACCGCCGTGATGGTGGACTCCCCCAGCCCCACCACCTCCCGCAAATAGACGGGCATCGCCGAGATGTTGAGTGTTACATACCCCAACTCCGCGAAGCCCGCCATCACCACTAACGCCCAGAACGCTGGCGATCCCTTCACGCTAAGCGGGTATTGTACCCGATAAAGCAAAACCGCCCCTGTTTCAGGCACAGGGGCGGTTTCAGTTCGATTCAGGCGCGTGTTTAGCGTTTGCGGCGGCGCAACGCCAGCAGGCTCGCCAAACCCGTACCCAGTGCAATCATGCTGGCAGGCTCGGGCACCATCACCTCTATCGCGAAGTTGGCAACGGGATTGCCGCCAAACCAGAAATACTCAGCGCTCCCAATCGTGCCGTCTCCGTTCTGATCCCAAGCAAACAAATCCTGGCTGGAGCCGATTGTCGGATACGGGTTCGGCGACATCACCATGCCGAAGAGGTTCACAGGCGCACGCACGCCGATCCAGAGGTTCTGCTTACCCGCGAGGAACCCAGGACCGCCCGCCACTTGCAGCTGCGACAAACCGGTGGGCACGCTCGCGAAGTTTGCAGTGGCAAGCAGGTTGCCAACCGCGCCTGTAACCGGGTCCGCATCGTAGACGACCACATCGATGCTCTGTGCGGCTCCGGAGTTGTTGAAGACCACCACATTAATCTGTTTCACAGGCAGGTCCGTGGCGCGCACGATGTCATCCAGCACAAGGCGGTTGACGTTTCCTGGGAAGTAGAACTGATACCCGCCTCCAGGGTCGTTGTCGTAATCGAACACATTCGCAAATGCCGACAGCGCTAACGCGCTGAACAAGCCAAGAACTGCTATCTGCCGTTTCATCGCTTTGCCCTCCTGTCACTTAATGACTCCAAAGCTGTCCAAAAGCGGACAGCCCTGGGGCGGAAAAGGCGTGATTCACTCCTTTCGCAATCCGCATAAAGAGTATAACTCAATTCTGGGCGGAGTGTGCCTCGTAAAAATGACAGTTTTTGTGGCGGCACCCTGAGTTTTCAGGGTCAACAGGGGGCAAACTGCCCCGTTGTTCGGAGGGGAACAATCCGGTGTACAGGAGGCTCACTGGCTTGACGGTTCCTCACACACCCAGCCCTCGGCTCAATGCCGCCCCATCCAGCAGCGTGAGGATGCCAGAGCGGCTAACCAGCTCCTGTGCTTCGGGCGTGATGCCCTCGCCTGCCAGCGCAGGGTAAGCGTCCACCCCACATCGGCGCAGAATCGCCACCCGTTCCCGCGCCCGCGCCACATCGTCCACAAATAGCATCACAACTCCCAGACAGCCCCTCAGCAGGAAATAGGCCTCGCTCGCCCAACAAAATCCTTATGAATGGATTCGGGAAGTCTTTCCTCTGCCAGCTGGGGATTGGTGTTTCGCTGCTAAGTGCATGGGCGTCCCCCCGCGCCGACACACCCCCGCTTTATGACCCCACACGCCCCGTGATGGAGCTGGGGCGCGACTATGCTGTGTTGCAATATTACACCGCCGCACCCTGCGAAACGCGCGTGCAGTTGCGCGAGAGTAACCTGCCCGCCACCGCGTGGCGCCCGCCCAATCTCAAAAAAGACCTCTGGAGCGCGCCCACCGTGCGCGAAGTACGCGGCGCGCCCGGCAAACGCCTCTATCACCGAATCCGCCTCACGGGGCTGAAACCGGGCACGCGCTACTACTATCGGGTGTATGACCCCGCCTATCGCCCCACGGCTGAAGAGCGCCGGTGGGGCGCCAGCCCGCCATGGCGGCGCGAATACGCCTTCGCCACGCTCGCCCCGCAAGGCTATAAGACGATTATTCGCCTGCCCGTCAAAGTGCTGATTATGCCGAATGTGGTGAATGTGCAGTCGGCGTATGCTGACCCTGCCAACCCCGCCCCACCGCCCCCTGCTCTCACCCCGCAACAAATTGCCCGCATTAAAGAAGAATACGCCATCGCCGCCCGCTACTTCTGGGTTAATTCGGGCATGCGCCTGTGGGTGGACTTCCATATCTTCATAGACGATCGCTGGCAACGCTGGGGACCCGAACCGGAGAATGCGCAGGGCTTCTATAAAGGGCTACCGCTCAGCCGTGCCTACGCCGGTGTGGATTTCGCTCCACCCGGCGGAGGCGCGTTTACCATCTTAGACACGAAAGACCCCCTGCGCACGAATCTGGAACCCGTCTATGAGGAGAAACCCTACTCTGGGCAGATTGAGCAGGCGTTCCCGCGCCGATGGAATCCTCAGAGCCGCCAGTGGGAGTTTTACAACAGCGGCGGCGGTACTCTCGGCGTGGACGGCTTCCCCGACGGCATCCCTGCACGGAGCCAGTTCCTCGGCGGGGGCGACACCGCATGGCTCGTCACGCACGAGTTTCACCACCAGATGGAATCCTACGGCGCGTTTTCGCTGGCGAACCGAGAAGATGAGCGAATTGTGTTCAATCACCCCGAACCCCGCTATCGGCGCACGAACCCCGACGGCTCCACCAGCCAGAACGCCTGGAACACTGCAGGACGCCACGGCGAACACTGGAATGTGATGGCGTACTGGGACCGCACGCTCACCGATGTCCAGTGGCTCCGATTCTATTTTGGGGAAGCCATCACCGTGCGCGACGCTGACGGCGACGGCTTCCCTGACGACGACCCGCGCCTGCCCTTAGACGAAAAACGCTTCGGCTCCGACCCGCGCAAACCCCGAACCGACGGACAGATCAGCGACCTGCAAAAAGCGATGCTCAGCACATGGGCGCCTGCCCCGCTCCAGAACACCTTCGTCAAACCTGCCTTTCAGTCTAAACGCCCCAACCCACGCAACCCCGACAGCGATGGCGACGGCATCCCCGACGGAGCAGACCCCTACCCCCTCTACCCCTGGACGCCTCTTATCCCCTACATGCGCGTGCAGGTGGACGGCAACGGCGATGATTGGGACGCCATCCCCCCTGCAGGCGCGCTGAATCAGGATGGGCGCCAGTTGATTTTCAAGCACGCCCACGACGGAGATGCCTACTACGCTCTGTTTCTCGTGCGCGGCGAGTGGGCGCACCTGCATGTCGGCTACGACGGCGAGGGCAAAGGCATCTTTTCAGGCGAAGGGACTTTCTGGCTGGACATCCGCAACGGCGAGCCGCCCACTGTGCGCGTCGCTTCTGGCAAAGCGGAGGGCTTGCAGTGGAAAGCCTCGCGCCAGCCTGACGGAAGCGCGGTCGTGGAAATCAGCGTCCCCAACGGGGGCAACAGCCCGTGGTTCTGGATGGGCGGCGGGCGCGAGATTGGAGTCTCCATAGACCTCTACACCGCTTCGGGCACGGGCTACTCGGTGTACGAGCCGTATAGCCTCTTCTATTGCCGCATGATGGAGCTTGTTGGTGTGCTGCCGCCTCCTGCCGACGCGCCCGCCGAGCTGAGCGCCGGGGCTGCCACCATGCGCTTCACCCCCACTCAGTCAAATGGGCTGGTGATTGGCGCAGGCTGGCGTGTGGAAAACGACGCATGGGTTTACGACGAGCACGAGGAATCGCACCTGCGAATCCCCAACCTCACCGCCACCGAGTTTGACCTCTGGGTGCGGTTCGAGGCACAGCAGGACGGCATACTGGGCGCGTTTCTGCCCACCACGACCGAGATGAACGCAGGACGCGATTACATCGTGTTCGTGGGTGGCTATCTGAACACACGCACGCGCCTGCGCTTGTTTGGCATGGAGGTTGGCGACAGTGAGGTGCGCATGACGCCCGGCGTCCACACGCTCCAGCTCTCCCGACGCAACGGCTGGGTGTGGGCGCTGTTTGATGGCAAGCCCATCCTCTGGGCGCGCGACCCGAACCCGCAGGCGGTTGTGGGCACACTCGCCTTTATCGGCGGCTACAGCGGCAAACAGCGGGTGTACGAGATTCGGGTACGCCTCCCACGCTGACAGGAAAACGCGCCGACCCGCCGAATCATCGGCAGGAACCGATGGATCGCAAGTGGTTAGGGCAGGCGGTGCTGGGCGCACTGATTGTGCTGGGCGTGCTGAGCCTCCTGATTGTGCTTTCGGGTCAGCCGCTCAGCGTCGGCTATGTGAAGATTCTGCAGGGCGCGCTGGGCTGGCCGCCCTCGGAGACGCTCACGCCCCTCGATGCGTGGGACAGCGTACTCCACGACATGACCCTCGTCCTGCTGACAGGGCTGTCGGTGGCGGTGGCGTTGCAGGCGGGGCTTTTTAACATCGGCGCGGCGGGGCAACTGTTGATGGGCGCGATGGTCGCCTCGTGGGTAGGCGTGCAGCAGGGCATCCCTGCGCCCGTTCATCTCCCGCTGACACTGGGCGCGGGGGCGCTGGCAGGCGCGCTCTGGGGTTTAATACCTGCCCTGCTGAAAGTCTGGCGCGGCGCACACGAGGTGATTTCCACCATCATGTTCAACTATATCGCGCTTTACCTGACCCACTGGCTGGTGATAGAGTATCTGAAAGACCCCGCAGGCGATGCACCGCAGACCGCGCCCGTGCTGGAAACGGCTCAGCTGGCGCCGCTGGGCGCGTTCCTTTCCACCACCTGGGGCTTTGTGCTGGCAGTGGCGATGGCGCTCGGCTTCTGGCTGGTGCTGTACCGCACGGTGTGGGGCTACGAGTTGCGGGCGACGGGCGCGAACCGCGACGCGGCAGAAGCAGGCGGCGCGCCCACACGCCGTCGCATGATGGAATCGATGCTACTGGCAGGCGCGTTCGCGGGGCTGGCAGGCGCAATAGAGGTGTGCGGCGCCTCTGGGCGCTTCTTTGAGGGCTTCCCCACCGACTACGGTTTTGACGGCATCGCTGTCGCCCTGCTGGGCGCGAACAATCCCATGCTGATTCTGCTCTCCGCGTGGGTCATGAGCGCGCTTCGCAGCGGCACCTACAACCTGCACAGCGAAACGGGCGCGCCCAAAGAGATTGCCGTGATTGTGCAGGCGGTGCTGATCCTCTATGTGGCAGCGGTCTACCTGCGCAAACAGCGTGTGGAGGGTTCCTGAATGGGTGAAGTGTTTGACCTGCAGCTGATTAACACCGCGATGCGCCAGTCCACGCCGCTGATTCTGGCGGCGCTGGGCGGGCTGATGAGCGAGCGCGTGGGCGTCGTCAACATCGGCTTGGAAGGCAAGATTCTGATGGGCGCGTTCGCGGGCGCATTAGGCGCGCTCTTCACGGGTTCGCCATGGATCGGGCTGGTATGCGCCATTCTGGTGGGGTTGACCTTCGCCCTGATTCACGCCGTCGCCACGCAGGAGCTGCGCACAGACCACATCGTGAGTGGAGTCGCCATCAACCTGCTCGCGCTGGGCTTAAGCACCTACCTGTTCCGCCAGATTATCGTGCCCCTGGAAGAACAGGGCAAGTCTTCTGTCGTGCAGGGTTTTGCGCCGATTCGGGTGGGCTGGCTGAGCGAAGTGCCGATTCTGGGAGCGCTGCTGACGGATCAGACATGGCTGGTGGTGTTTGCATTTCTGCTGCCGATAGCACTCTGGTATCTGTTGCGCACGACGCGCTGGGGTTTACGGGTGTATGCAGTGGGCAACGATTCGGTCAAATCGCGCACGATGGGCGTGCCGGTGAAGCGTCTGCGCTATCTGGGCGTGTTGCTGTCGGGCGCCTTTGCGGGGATGGCGGGCGCGTTCCTGACGCTGGCGTCGGCTGACCAGTTCCGTGAGAACATGAGCGCGGGGCGCGGATTTATTGCGCTCGCGGCGCTGATTTTCGGGCGGTGGCATCCGATTGGCGCGGCGCTGGCAGCCTTCGCCTTCGGATTTTTCGAGGCGCTCCAGATGCGCCTGCAGGGACAGCCCCTGTTCGGCGTGCAACTCCCCACCGACCTGCTGCTGATGCTCCCTTATCTGCTCACCGTGATTGCGCTCATGGGCTTTCTGGGACGCATGAAGCCCCCGTCGGACTTGGGGAACTGAAAAGCATCACTTCGGCCAGACTGGCTTCCTCAAACAAAAACGACCTCCACACCCAGCGCCGTAACATGCTGGAAGTGCATATCGCGTGTGAGGAGCGGCATCTGGTAAGTCTTTGCAAACGCTGCTATCCAGATATCGTTTTCGGGGATTGGTGTACCCTGTTCCTTGAGGGCGCACTTCAGCTCCGAATAGGCGATGGCTACCGCATCACTGGTGTGCAGGATGGAATAGCCCGACAAGAACTGTATTAGCTGCTGGAGCTGATGATCGGGGCGTCTTGCCGCAAGCGCTCCGTAGTAAAGTTCCCCCAACGCAATCACACAAACGATAAATTCGGCTTCAGTGGGAAGCGTGAGCCTTGTGGTGCCCCGAAGCAGCTCCACAAGCACGCTCGTGTCTACCAGATACCTACCATTCATCGGGATTTACCTGCTCGCAGCCCGTTTCTACAGCGTGCAGAATCGCGTCCGCGTCCTCGTCGCTCAAGAGCTTCCCGCGTGCTTGTAAATCCGCGAGGGGAATCCCCCTCAGGGCGACGCGCTCACTCAGTTGCTGGGCATACTCCAGCACTTGCTGCTGCAGCGGCTCGGGCAAACCTGCAACCACTTCACATATGCGCTCCACAATAACCCCCATCGCAGCAATATTATACCTTCTTCCTGAACCTTGAGAGAACACTTGTATGACCGCTATGCGCCATAAGTAGCCAAATGGGTATACTACTTCCAGGGAGGTTCCTATGGAAGAATTGTTGCAGGACCCGCGGAGCGTAGCGGTGCTCACAGCCCTCATCTTTTTCATCGTGATTTTGCGGGCATCGCTCCGGGTGTTGCCCGAATGGGAGCGTGCCGTGGTGCTGCGATTGGGACGCTTTCAGGCGGTCAAAGGACCGGGCATTATCTTCCTGATTCCCATCATCGACACGGCGCGAATCGTGGACACCCGTATCGTCACGATGAATGTGCCCCGTCAGGAAGCCATCACCCGCGATAATGTGTCGGTGAGTGTGGACGCGGTGGTGCTTTTCAAGGTGATGGAACCCAAAGACGCGGTGGTACAGATTACCGACTACATTCAGACGGCGAGCCTGATTGCCCAGACCACCCTGCGCAGTGTGATTGGTCAGGTGGAGCTGGACGACCTGCTGGCGCGGCGCGACCGTATCAACCAGCAGCTCCAGACGATTATCGATGAACAGACCGAAGCGTTTGGCGTCAAAGTGACCAGCGTGGAGATTCGGGACGTGATTTTGCCGGAGGAGATGAAGCGGGCGCTGGCGCGTCAGGCGGAAAGCGAGCGCGAACGCCGCGCCAAAGTGATTGCCGCCGAAGGGGAATTTCAGGCGGCGGAAAAGCTGGTGCAGGCTGCCCACATGATTGCCCAGCAACCCTCTGCCCTGCAACTGCGCTATCTGCAAACCTTAGCCGAGATTGCGGCGGAGCGCAACTCCACCGTTGTGTTCCCCATCCCGATTGAACTGATGCGCCCGTTCCTGCAGGACAAAACCGACGCCGAATCGTCTAAAGGCTAAGAACTTTACCAGAGACTCTGGGAACCTTCGATGTGCTATAATCTACTTAAGGAACGCCCCCCATGCGGGCGTGCAAAGCACTTATCGAGTTTGTGAGGAGAAACCATGAACTGGGAACAAGCCTATCGGGAGTTACTGAAGCAATACAACCAGGTTAAAACGGAATACGAGCGCACTCTGGAGCGTTTGCGGGAGCTGGAGGCGCAGTCCAAGAACGGTGCCAAAGGGGCTGCCTCGGGCACGCCCGAAGTGGTGACGGCGGAAGTGGCGAACCCTGCCAACTACGAAGCGACCCTCAAACGCCTCGTGCGCCAGATTGGCGCCATCGTGCAGGCGGAAAAAGTCGTGTTCATGCTTTATGACCCGGAAGAGGGCGAGCTGCGCGCCTATCCGCCCGCTTTCGGACTGACTGACGACGAAATCAAAATGCTCCGCGTGCGCGCCACACAGGGCGTCTCGGGCGAGGTCTTCCGCGAGGGCAAGCCCATTATCGTCCACGACGCCATCAGCGACCCCCGCACCACCAAAGAGCTGGTGGCGATGCTCCATGTGCGCAATCTGGTGTGTGTGCCACTCGTGCTGGAAAAGCGCGACGAGGAAAACCGCGTAATTGATCGCCAGACGATTGGCGTGCTGCACGCTTTCAACAAACAGCGCGGCGGGCACTTCATCGACGAGGATGTGCGCCTGCTGGAGCGCATGTCGCGCAACGCCGCCGCCGTGATTGCCGGCATGCGACTCTATCAGGCAATTCTTGAAGAGAAGGAAGAACTGGTTCACACCATCGAGAGCCTGCGGGCAGGGCTGCTGCTCGTCAACCAGAACGGGCGCATCAACCAGATGAACGCCGCGGCACGCCGCGTCTTCGGGCTGGGTCCTGATGTGCTGGGCAAGCCCTATCAGGAGGTCATCTCCATCGATGTGATTCGTAACATGATCCGCCAAGCGCTGGAAGAAGAGAAAGAGGGCGAACTGGTGGAAATCACGGTTCACTACGACAATAAGGAGCATATCTATCAGGTGCAGAACGCCATCGTGCGCGGCGAGGACCAGAAGCCGATGGGCACAGTGATGATTTTCAACGACATCACCGACATTCGCAACCTTGAGCGCATGAAGTCGGCGTTCGTGGCGACCGTCTCGCACGAGCTGCGCACGCCCCTCACTGCCATCAAGGGCTTCATCTCGACCCTGCTGATGGACTCCGAAGACGCCTTCTCACCCGAAGAGCGTCGCGAATTCTACTCCATCATTGATCAGGAAACCGACCGCCTGACACGCCTGATTAACGACCTGCTCAACATCGCGCGTATCGAGGCGGGCGAGTCGCTCAAGCCTGTGTTCAAGGAAGTGGACTTCTACCGCCTCTCGCAGAAGGTGGTCATGATCCAGCGTCAGGCGACCAACAAGCACACGATTATCCACGATGTGCCCCCCGACCTGCCCAAGATTATCGCCGACGAAGACAAGGTAGACCAGATTCTGACCAACCTGCTCAGCAACGCCATCAAATACTCGCCGAACGGGGGCGAAATCCGCGTCAAGGCGTGGGAAGAAGACCCCGACCACATCATCTTCTATGTGTCCGACCAGGGGATGGGCATCCCCAAGGAACACCTGACCAAGGTGTTCGAGAAGTTCCACCGGGTGGACAATACCGACACCCGCAAACAGTACGGCACAGGACTGGGCTTGTATCTGGTCAAGCACCTGGTGGAGGTCATTCACGGCGGGCAAATCTGGGTGGAGAGCGAAGTGGGTGTCGGCTCCACCTTCTATGTGCGCCTGCCGAAAGTGCCGCCCGCCGTCAAGGAAGGCAAAGAGCAGGTTGAGAAATGAGTCGGGTGCGTGTCTCTCTCTGGCGCGATCCTTCCGCGCTGGACTTGCCCCTGCCGGGCTATCAGACCGAAGGCTCGGCGGGGGTTGATCTCTATGCGAATATTAAAGACCCCATCACGCTCCAGCCCGGCGAGCGCGCGCTCATCCCCACCGGCATCCGAATCGCCCTGCCCCCCGGCTATGAGGCACAGATTCGCCCCCGAAGCGGACTGGCGCTTAAATATGGAATCGGCATGGTCAACAGCCCCGGCACCATCGATAGCGACTATCGCGGCGAGATTGCGGTGATTCTGATTAACTGGGGTCAGGAACCGTTCACCATTCGGCGGGGCGACCGAATCGCCCAGCTGGTGGTCGCGCCCGTCGCCCGTATTGAGTGGCAAATTGAAGAAAGCCTCCCCCCCACGGAGCGCGGGGAAGGAGGCTTTGGGCATACCGGGGTTTAGTTCGCTGCCTGAAGCGCCCGATACACATTCAGGCGCCCCGCACCCGGCGCAATTGTGCGGGTTCCATAAGGAGAGTAGGGGTCCACATTCGTCTCCAGAATGGAGCGCAGCTGCTGGTTGGTCAGCCACGGGCTGTTCGACCAGACAAGCGCCGCTGCCCCCGCCACATGCGGACACGCCATCGAGGTGCCATCCATGTACGCATACCGATTGCGATAATAGGTGGAGAGGATGCTCACCCCAGGCGCGGCGATGTCTACCCACGAGCCATACTGGGAGAACGACGCCAGCCGGTCGCTGGAGTCGGTCGCGGCAACGGCGATGCAGTTCGTGTAGTAGGCAGGGTATTGAGGGGTGGAGCTACCGCTGTTGCCCGCTGCCGCCACAATCAGGCAGCCCGCGTTCCACGCATACGCGACGGCGTTCGCCAGCGTCTGCGAGCCACTGCTTCCACCCAGACTCAGGTTCAACACATCCGCGCCGTTATTGACCGCCCAGGTGATGCCGTTCGCGATACTGCTCAGGGAGCCTGAACCCGACGCGCCCAACACTTTCACCGGCATGATCTGCACATAGGCATTGTAGCCCGACACTGCAGGGTTCCACGCCGCGACGCCAGCCACACCCACGCCGTTGTTAATCTGAGCCGCGGCAATCCCCGCCACATGGGTGCCGTGCCCGTTATCGTCGTTCGCGTTGCTGTTATTGCGCAGGGTGTTCCAGCCATAAACCGCGCCGCTGGAAGTCCGACGGAACTTATTGATTAAATCCGAGTGGTTATAATCCACGCCCGTATCAATAATCGCAATGTACACCACTGCGCGCGGCGTCCAGAGGTCCCATGCCCAGTTCGCCTGAATCTTCGGCAAAGCCCACTGCTGGGCATAATAGGGGTCGTTGGGGGTCGCAATCGCGTGGTAGATGTAGTTTGGCTCCACATAGCTCACGCCAGGCAGGTTTCGCAGAAACTCGTAGGCGTCCTTCATAGAGATATGCGGCGCCAGACGCACCACATACGCGCCGATACTGGCGTTATAATCCTGCACCGTGCCCACCAATTCCATCGCCACCTGCGCTAAGGCAACGCCCTTCTCCAGGTCCACCCCAACAATCAGCTCGTTGGGAACATATTCTGCCTTCGGGTCGTCCAGCCACGACGCGACATCTACAGGCTCTTCAGCCACTTGGGCAACGCTTATCGCCCACACGCTCCAGAGGAGCGCAATCCCAAATAACCATCGCATCCGACTCATCTGCTACCTCCTAACAGGGATAGACTTAAATACACCAGTAAACCTGCCGTTCCTGCCAGTGCGCACGGCGATTTTTCAGGTATCCTACTGACTATGCACGGCACTACCGTTTTAGCCGTTCGGCGCGGGAACCAGATTGCCTTTGCTTCCGATGGTCAGATTACGATGGGCGAGGTGGTGATTAAGCACACCGCCCGAAAAGTGCGCTGGCTCTATCATAACCGTGTGCTGGCGGGAATCGCGGGCGCCGCGGCGGATGCGCAGGCGCTGCTGGACCGCTTCGAAGCTAAGCTGGAAGCCACAGGGGGCAACCTGCGCCGCGCCGCCGTCGAGTTCGCCAAAGACTGGCGCACCGACCGCATCCTGCGTCAGCTGAACGCCCTCATGGTGGTGGCAGACAAAGAGACGATGCTGGTGGTGGCGGGCGACGGCAATGTGCTGGAACCCGATGAGGATGTGATTGGCATCGGCTCCGGCGGGGCGTATGCGCAGGCAGCCGCGCAGGCACTGCTGCGACATACCGCCCTCTCGGCTCGCGAAATCGCCGAAGAGGCGCTCCGAATCGCCAGCCAGCTCTGCATCTATACCAACGACCATATCACGCTCGAAGTGCTGGAAACCGGGTAGTCAGGTACACTCATGGCGATGATGGGCTGGCTCAAGCGCAACTGGCGTCTCGTGGTGGGGTTACTGTTGCTGGGCGCGGTGCTTTACCTCATCATTGTTCCCAATTTTTGCGGACGCCCTGTTGCCATCACGCGCCAGATGCGCCCCGGCGAACAGTGGCGCTATACCCTCGTGCAAACCTTTCAGCTCAAAGATCAGAGCGCCCAGCTGGAGCTGCGTATCACCGACACGGTGAAAACGGTTCAGCCCGACGGCAGCGCGATTGTGGAGCGTACTCTCGAGGGCGATCCTGAAGCCATTCGGGCGTTGCGAGAGTATATGCTTCCTTTCGGCGAGCTGCGCGAACGCATGCGCCTGCGCTTCACGCCCGAAGGGGAAGAAATCCCTCTGGAGAACACTGCCATGTTGCTCACCAGCGTGCCCTACGCCTACCCCCATCGCGCCGTTCGCGTCGGCGAACAGTGGGAAAAACTGCATACCGTCGGTAGCATGAAGACCCGCTACCGGTGTCGGCTCACGGGTTGGGAGAGAGTGGAAGGCGCTCCGTGTTATAAAATCGTCGCCCGCGCGGAACCGATGCCCGACTCCCTGCCCCAGATTCAGGGCGAGATTACGGTCTATCTGGACGCTAAGCGCAAATGGACGCGCGCGATTCATGGTAAACTACTTATGTCTGCGGGCAGCCTTCAGGCACACACCACGCTGGAGCTGAAAGGACACCCTGCAGAGGAGGGGAAAACACAATGAGAGAACGACTCTGCCCCGTGTGTCAGGTGGCGCTGGTACCCCAAACGCATCTGGGCATCACGATCGATGTCTGCCCCACCTGTGCGGGCATCTGGTTCGACGCCGACGAGTTGACGCGCCTGCACAATCTGGACCCCGAAATCCTGCCCCGACTCGACCATCAGTACCAGCCGCTGGTGGAGCGCTACGACCCCCCATGGGAGCGGCTCTGCCCCGTGTGCCGGGAGCCGCTCTATCGGTATAACTACCTCTATACCTCGCCCATCGTGCTGGACGCATGCGACAAGTGCGGGGGCACATGGGTGGACAACGGCGAGCTGGAGAAGATGGAGCAGGTACTGCGCGACGCCAAAGCGATGGAAATCCCTCCCGAAGCGAAAGCGCAGGTGGAGCTGGCAAAGATTGAAGCGGAGCATAAGGAAGAAGTCGCCCGTAAGGAGTTCTGGCTGGGGCTGTTCAACTTCATGCGGGCGCGCCCCCGATTCCCTTTCTGAGCCATGCTACCCGAGCGAAGTGTCTACACGGCGATCCTGACTCCCTTCACGGAGGGGGGTACGATAGACGAAGGGCTGTTCCTGCGCTTGCTGGCGTTTCAGGAGGCGGCGGGGGTGAACGGCGTCGTGGTCGCGGGTTCCACAGGCGAGGGCGCTTCGCTGAGCGCGCCCGAAAAAGGGCGCCTTTACGAGCTGGCGGTTCAGGGGCGCGGGCGGCTCCAGATTATCGCCGGCGTGCTGACCAGCAGCCTCACCGAAGCCCAGTTTCTATGTCAGAAAGCCCAGAAGCTCAGCTGCGACGCCCTGATGATTGCGCCCCCCTTCTACTTCCCTGCCCCCCTGGAAGGGTTGATTGCCTATTTTCGGGCAATTCTGGAGACGACCTCGCTTCCCGTGATTCTCTACAACATTCCCCAGCGCACGCGCGTGCCCATCCTCCCTGCCCTGATAGAAGCGCTGCTGGGTTATCCTCATCTGATTGGCATCAAAGATAGCTCAGGCGACCTGGCGCAACTGGAGCAATATCTGCGCTATGTGCCGCGACTGCGGGTGTGGGTGGGCGAAGAGAAGTTTTTGCTGAAATGCCTGCAGGGTGGTGGCGCGGGCACCATCAGCGGGCTGGCGAATGTGCGCCCGCAGCCTCTGGTACAGATTGTGGCGCGTTTCAATGCAGGCGAGGTCTGCGAGGGCACGCAGGCACAGGTGGATGCGTTCGCCGATGCGATTGATGCCTTCCCCGCCCCTGCGAACTTCAAGTACGCGCTGACCCACTACGGCTTTCCGCTTAGCCCCGTGCGCCCGCCCCTGACCGAATTAGACCCCGAACAGCGCGCCGCCATCGATCAGCTCATGCGCACTCCATGAATCCTTTTGCGCCCTGCCTGCCTCTAACAAAGCGAACACCCTGAACAAGGAGGTAGAAAACGATGACGCAAATCACTTATGATGTTGAGGTGGACGCGCGTGGGCTTCAGTGCCCGATGCCGATTGTGAACGCTCGCAAGGCGTTCCAGAATCTGCAGTCGGGTCAGGTACTTCGCGTGCTGGCGACGGACCCCGGCTCGGTGAACGACTTCCAGGGCTGGGTCAAGATGGTCTCCGACGCGGAACTGGTCTCGCAGGAAACCACCGAGATGGACGGCAAGACAGTCTATGTTCACTATGTACGCAAGAAGTGAGGTGAGACCATGACGAACGGACAGGTAGCCCTCAACGACCGCGCCGTTTCGGAGATGCCCCTCCCCGATCTGGCGCGCCTGCAGGAGCAGATTCAGCAGCTCCAGACGCAGGTGGAGGCGATGCGCTCGCAGATGCCCGACAACCGCCTCGCGATGGTGGTGTTTTCGGGCGATCTGGATAGAGTGCTGGCGGCGTTTGTGATTGCGTCGGGCGCGGCAGCCAGTGGGATGGAGGTCTCGATGTTCTTCACCTTCTGGGGGCTGACCGCACTGCGTCAGAAGCGCCAGTCGGCAGGCAAGACGCTCTTCCAGAAGCTCATGGGCTGGATGACGCCCGTCGGGCTGCGCAGGCTGGGCGTTTCGAAGATGAACTTCGGGGGGATTGGCGCCAAAATGCTTCGCGCGATGATGAAGCAGCAGGGCGTGCCCCAGCCCGAAGAGATGGCGCAAATGGCGCGCGATCTCGGCGTGCGCATCGTCGCCTGCCAGATGTCGATGGATGTGATGGGCATCCGCAAAGAGGAGCTTATCGACGGCATCGAGGTCGGCGGCGTGGCGACCTTCCTCGGCGACGCCACTCGCTCAAAAGCCACCCTGTTTATCTGAACCCCCTCAGTTCCCCCTGCAAGGGCGGGGGGAACCGTTCCTTAATCGTTAGCCTCAAACCCGCAGGAAAAACATCACCTGCGGGTAAACTAATTCCCAGCATGTCTGGAGCGGAGTTAGAGGCTTATATTCTGGAGATTGAGCGTCTCAAGCGTCGCGTGGCGGAGCTGGAACACGCGCAGGAAGTGCATGAGTGGGGGGCGCAACTCTTCACGGAAAGCACGCTCCCTCAGTTGCTGCTGGAGGTAGAGACGGGCGCCATCCTGGCTGCGAACCCCGCCGCAGCGCGTTTTTACGGCTACCCCCTCCCGGAGCTGATTGGCAAACGCTGCTCCGAATTAAGCGCTCAGGAACACTGCTGGAACACGGAACTGGTTCAGCGTGTTCTCCAGAGCCGTTACGGAACCGAGCCTGCGCTCCATCGCACCGCCTCTGGAGAAGTGCGCGAGTTAGAGGCGCATTACAGCGTTATCCGTTTCCGGGGGCGTGAGGTGATTCACGCCATCCTGAACGATGTAACAGAGCGCAACCGCCTGATGCGCGAACTGGAAGCCAGCGAACAGCGATACCGCACTTTCATGCAACTTGCCAACGAGGGCATCTGGTGCTACGAAGCCGCGGAACCTATCCCTATTGACCTGCCCGAAGAGGAACAGATCGAGCTCATGTTCACGCGCGGCTATCTGGCAGAATGCAACCCTGCCTATGCCCGCATGTACGGCTACGACAACCCGGAAGAGCTTGTCGGTAAGAAGCTGGGCGAGCGCGTCATTTCTGATAACCCGCAAAATCGCGAAATGTTGCGCTTTTTCATCCGCAACGGGTATCGGATGGAGCTGGTGGAATCGGTGGACCGCGACCACGAGGGCAAAGAGCGCTATATTCTCAACAGCGTCGTCGGCGTTGTGGAGAACGGCTCTCTGGTGCGGGCGTGGGGCGTGCAGATTGACATCACCGAGCTGCGACGCCTGCAGAAAGAGCTGGAGCAAGCCTATCGGCTGGAGAGCATCGGGCGGCTGGCAGGCGGAGTCGCGCACGACTTCAATAATGTGCTGACCGCGATTCTGGGCTACACCGAGATGGCACTGGAACGCGCCACTGACGAAACGCTCCGGCGCTATCTGGAAGGCGTGCAGAAAGCCGCCCAGCGCGCGGCAGGACTTACCCGCCAGCTGCTGGCTTATGCCCGCAAACAGGTGAGCCAGCCTCATCTGGTCTCCCTGCCAGAGTGGCTTGATGATACCAGGACTCTGCTTGCGCGCCTGATCCCCGAATCCGTGCGCCTTGAGCTGGAAATTCAACCCGATATCGGCTCCATGACGGCGGACCCCGACCAGCTGACCCAAATCTTGCTGAACCTCGCGGTGAACGCACGCGACGCCATGCCTGCAGGCGGCGTGCTAACAGTCCGTGTCTATAGCCCCCCGAAAACGCCCGACCATGTGGTGCTTGAGGTTTCCGACACGGGCATGGGCATCCCTCAGGAGATACTCCCCTACATCTTCGAGCCGTTTTTCACCACAAAACCCGTCGGACAGGGCACGGGGATGGGGCTGGCTGCCGTGCGGGGGATTGTGGATCAGATGGGCGGGCGCATCGAGGTGGACACCGCCGTCGGCAAAGGCACCACTTTCAGGGTCTTCTTGCCGCGCGAGTTTCGGAAACCGGAGGGCAGTTAGATGTGGAAAACGGTGCTGATTGTAGGTCTCGGTGGCTTTCTGGGCGCGAATCTGCGCTACTGGCTGGGGGGATGGATTGCCGGGCGTTTCGGGCTGCTCTTCCCTATCGAGACGATGCTCATCAATGTCTCAGGCTCCTTCTTGCTGGGGCTGTTTATGACGCTCGCGCTCCATTTCCCCTGGTCGCCTGAATGGCGGCAGCTGATTGCCATCGGCTTCATCGGTTCGTTCACCACCTATTCCACCTATGAGTATGAGAGCCTGCGCCTGATTCTGGAAGGTTCCTGGCTCAAGGCGTGTCTGAACCTGTTCGGCAGTCTGGTGCTGGGTTTGATTGCGGTGTTTCTGGGCGTGGTGGTCGCACGCTGGCTGATTGGAGGTGTAGAACCATGAAAATCACAGGCAAAGCGCGCGTTTTGCGCATTTATATCGGCGAATCGGATAAGTGGCATGGGCAGCCGCTCTATATGGCGATTCTGCTCAAGGCGCGGGAGATGGGGCTGGCGGGCGGTACCATCCTTCGCGGGATAGCAGGCTACGGCGCCAACAGCCGCATCCACACCGCCAACATCCTCCGCCTCTCGGAAGACCTGCCAATTGTGATTGAGATTGTAGATTCTCAGGAGAAAATCGAGCATTTCCTCTTGGTGGTCGATGAGATGGTGCAGGAAGGGCTGGTGGTGTGGTGGGATGCGGAGGTGGTCAAGTACGCCGCGAACGCTTCGCCATCGGCATAACAGAACCGACTCCAGATTCGGCGCGGAACACCCACAATAATTGGCAGGTGCTTTTTCATCATTCCAACGAAAGCCCACTTCACCTGTGATGCCTTTGCGCATCGGGGAGTGGGCTTTCGTCTATTGGGGGCTGCCTATGCGAATCAGAGCCTTTACTTTGATAGAGTTGCTGATTGTGATTGCCATCATTGCGGTGCTGGTGGCGCTGCTGATGCCCGCTTTTGTGAGCGCGCGCCACCAATCGCGTGCCCGTGTCTGTGTGGCAAACCTGCGCCAGCTGGCGTCGGCGACACTGATGTATCTGAACGACCATGACGAGCAGTTTCCGCTCGCCTTTTATCGCGTGGCGGGGGAGACGGTCTGCTTGCGGTCTGTGTGGGGGATGGTGTCGCCCTATGTGAAGCATGACGCCCTCTACCTGTGTCCTGCGAACCTGCAGCCGACCGACCTGACCGCTCTGCGCGACGCCGACCCCATCATAACGCCCCTGTGTGGGGGTGAACCGCACACGGCGGCGCTCATGCCCAACTGGTGCCTGATGGTGAACCGCTTCACCTATCCCGATGTGCCGCCTGTCGCGCTCGCCGAGATTCCCTACCCTACGGAGACAGGTTTCTGGTTTGATGGAAACCTGCTCTCTGCCGATGGGGCGCGCTTCGAGCCGTACAGCCTGATTACCCCTGTGCATGGGCATCGAAGCCAGGCACCGCCGCGGGTTTATGTGGGTCAGGAGAACCTTTACCAGGGTCGGGTGCAGGTTGCCTTTGTGGACGGGCACGCGAAGGGCTACCCAGCCCGTCTCAAACCCGATTTTTATCGGCGTGGCGATGTCTACACCGTCGTGGCACGCCGTATCACCATAGACGGTCAGCAGCCGCCCTACTGGGAGATTCAGGGACATCGGGTGTACGGCGGGCGCTGGAGTTTCTTTGGCTGGCCCAGCCGCCCCCACCCCGACGAGCCCGAGCGGATGCTCCTGCGCTGCTACGCCCGCACCAACTATTGCGAGGAGTGGCGATAGCACCCGTCGAGTAGGGGCAACGGGATGGCTCTGCCCCTACTCATACCGCAACGCGACAATTGGGTCTAGATTCGCCGCGCGCCACGCAGGGTACAAGCCGAACACAACGCCCACCGACGCCGAAAACAGAAACGCGCCGATCCCCGCCCAGATGGGGAAGTAGAAGTTCAGCCCGTTCTCGCCAAACGCCTCCGACTGGCGCGTGAGCCACTCAATCGCCTCGCCGAAGCCCCACCCCAGCGCCATGCCAATCAGCCCGCCAATCGTCGCCAGCGTGGCTGACTCAATCAGAAACTGCACCAGAATGTGCCACTTCTGCGCCCCGACCGCCTTGCGCAGCCCAATCTCGCGCGTGCGCTCGGTAACCGAGACCAGCATAATGTTCATAATGCCAATCCCACCCACCAGCAGCGCCAGCCCTGCTATCCCGCCCAGCAACACACCAAACATCGAAATCACCCGCGAGATGGCGTTCAGGATGCTCTCCAGCGTGTCCACACGAAAATCGGGCTGGTTGTTGTGCAGGCGCATCAGCGTCTCCCAGATGGCGTCCAGCGCCTGGGGGGTCTGCTCCCGCGAGTGGGGCATCGCCAGAATCACGCTCAGCTGCTCGTCGCCCGCCCAGCGCTTGAGCGCCGCCGTGAGGGGGATGTAGACCACCTCGTCCTGATTCTCACCGAAGGTGCGCCCGCGCTTCTCCAGCACGCCAATCACCCGCACCTGCGTGCCATCCAGCAAAATATCCTTGCCGATGGGGTCCTGCTTGCCGAACAGCTTTTGTGCGGTCTCATAGCCCAGCACCGCCACCTTTTCGCCTGTCTCAAACTCATACGGCTCAAAGAAACGCCCCTGCGCGATGTTCAGCGCCCGCACGGTGAGGTAGTCCTCGCCAACGCCCGTAACCGTGACCGAGAGCTTTTCGCCCTGATAGACCACTTCTTTCTGTCCCAGCCCCCGCTCTGCCGTAACGACTCGCAGTTCGGGCAGGGCACGGATGGCTTCTAAATCGCTCATCTGCAAGCCTTCGACGGTGCCGCCGCGCTCTTCACGGCGGATGCGCTCGGTGGGGTCAAACGCGACGATAATCACATCCGAGCCGAGTTTCTCAAACTCCTGCACGACACTGGCGCGCGCCCCCTCAATCATCGCCACCATCACCACGACCGCCATCACGCCGAAAATCACGCCCAGCATCGTCAACAGCGAGCGCAGCTTATGCGCTCGCAGAGTCTCCAGCGCTACCCGAAACGATTCCCAGATTCCCATCGTCCTACCCGTCCCTCGCGTAAGTATACCTCTCCTGTGCCCCCTCAGTTCCCGCGACGGGTACAATTACAGTTGATGCTTCCTGACAAATTGCGCACGCGACTGGAGGAGACCCTCGCGAAACTGCCCGAGATTGAGGCGCAGCTGGCGGACCCCGAAGTGCTGTCGGACCCCAGCGCGCTCCAGCGGCTCGGCAAGCAACACACCGAGCTGAGTGAACTCAAAGAGCTCTACACCCGCTACTTTCAGGCAGAAAAAACGCTTCACGAGGCGGAAGAGCTGATTGAACAGAGCGACGACCCCGACCTCGTGGCGTTAGCCCGCGAGGAGCGCGAAAACGCCCTCAAGCAACTGGAGCAGTATGGGCGCATTCTGACGCTGAAACTGCTGCCACGCGACCCCAACGACGAGAAAAATGTAATTATTGAAATCCGCCCCGCCGCGGGGGGCGAAGAGGCGGCGCTCTTTGCCGCGGATCTATTCCGCATGTATACCCGCTTCGCCGAGCGCAAGGGCTGGAAATACGAGGTGCTGGACGCCGAGCCGAGCGATCTGGGCGGCTACAAATATGTGGTGTTCAGCATTCAGGGCGAGGGCGCATACAGCCAGCTCAAGCACGAGTCGGGCGTGCATCGCGTGCAGCGCGTGCCCGTTACCGAAAGCGGCGGGCGCATCCACACCTCCACCGCCACCGTCGCCGTGCTACCCGAAGCCGAAGAGGTGGATATCCAGATTAACCCGCAGGATTTGATTATCGAGACCTTCCGCTCGTCAGGTCCGGGTGGACAGCATATGCAGAAAAACGAGACCGCCGTGCGTATCATTCATAAGCCCACAGGGCTGACCGTTTCCTGTCAGGATGAGCGCTCTCAGTTGCAGAACCGCGAGCGGGCGATGCGAATCCTGCGCACGCGCCTTTACGAGATGGAACAGGAACGCCTCCGTCAGGAACGCGACCAGCAGCGCCGCACCCAGATTGGCACAGGCGAACGCAGTGAAAAGATTCGCACCTATAACTTCCCCGACCGCCGTGTTACAGATCACCGTATCGGGCTGACCCTGCACGATCTGGAAGGCGTTCTGGATGGCGACATCCAGCCCTTTATTGACGCCCTGATTGCCGAAGAGCAGGCGAAGAAGCTGGAGTCGTTGAATGTGTAGACCCCAGCTTCGGAGGGCAACGCGAGGAACGGTTTCACCAGGCGTTAGCGTTTGCGCCGGCGAACTTTCCAAAAATCAACACCCACAACCTCCTCTTTCCTCACCACCCCCACGCCTGGCGCACGAGGGTGTCTATCTGCTGTTGCGCGGTAAGCGTGTGCGCAATCGCGGTCACCATTTTCTGATAGGTCAGGCGTTCGTCCAGCGAGAGCGGGGTGCCTTTGCGCTCCTGCAGCCACTTTTCACACACTTGATAGCCGCCCACCCGAAACGCCCACACTTCTGGCGGCACGGGTTCAAAATACTGGCTGGCGTTAACCCACACGCGCTGGGAGGCGGCGTTATACTCGACGCGCTCCACGCGGTGGTCGCCCCCGACGGGATATTTGCACAGAGGTTCTTGCAGGCGGGGGTCGCGCAGCAGGTGGAGGTCCATAAGCGCCATGCCGTGTTGCGCCAGCGCGTCAAAAGTCGCGGCGTCGGGCGGCAGGGGCACGCGCGGGAAGTCGCGCTTGAGAAACTCCGCATAGCGCGTCCGATAGGTGGGACTGTGCAGAACCGCATAAAGATAGCCCAGCACCGCCTCGGGCGCAGGCGACCTGCCCAGCACACGAGCCAGCGCATCCATAAACTCTTTCCGCAGGTTCACACGATGTCCCGAATCGGAGAAAAGCACTTCCTGGGCACGGCGCGTTTCTGCAAGCAGGCGAAGCGGGAACACCTCGCCGCCGCCACGCCGAAAGATGTTCAGGTCCACAGGATGGGCGGCGACAAACACGATATTCCACTCCTCATCGCCCGTTGCCGACCCTGCTCGCCCCACCACCAGCGCCAGATTCTCCCCTGTGAGCAGGTGGCGCATCACTTCGGGGCGGGGCATGCAGTGAAAGCCGCGCGACCTGCCCGTGTAGAAGGTATAGCGCACATCAAAGGGGCGATAGAGGATCGGCACGATATACTGCTTCGCGCTCTCGTTGGGCACGCCGGCGTCGCGCAGGTCTTGCTGGGCGCGTGCAACCGACCAGTCGCGCACATCCTTGCCCAGCCGAAACCGCTCCCGCGCCGTTTCAGGCTCCAGCGAAACAAACTCACACACCGTCTTCCACACTGCCTCAGGCGTGCGGTGGATGGTCAGCGAGTCACGCGCCGTTACAATCCCCACGCTATGCACGGGGAAGATGTCGGCGATGCGCCAGCCTTGCAGATACTCTTCTTCCCGCGCGGTATCCTGCGGCACGAAAAGATACATCGGGGCGCGGGGGGTCAGCGGCGTCCAGGGGATGGCGTCCAGCGTCGCCTCGCGCAGAAACTGATATTTCGCCTCGCGTGAACCCCACACATCGTAGTAGCGCACGGGCGCGTCGGTCGGCTCCGCCTCGGGGTGGCGAATTGCAATCAGAATCGCGACGCCCTGCTGGATGTCGAACACATTCTCATCGGGGTTTCCGTCGGGGGCGCGCTCTTTGCGCCGCGCGTTGCCGTGCAAGTTCACAATATAAAGTTTCTGGAAATTCTTCAACAGGTGCGCCCGCATACCCCGAAAGGTGGGGTTGTCCAGATAGGCGTGGTTGGTGATGAACGCCACGACGCCCTGCCCCGTCTGCTGAATGCGCCACTCTGCGAAGCGCAGAAACTTCACATAATCGTCCTGCAGCCATTTGGGGTTTTTCTCTTCCAGGGGCTGTCCGTTTACCTGCTTGTATTCCTCCACCAGTTTGCCAATCCATGTGAGCTGTTTGCGTGTGCGCGTGCGCCCGTTGACTTTTTCGCGAATCTCTATTACGCTCCGATTGGCGGAGTGTCCGCTGTAGGGGGGGTTGCCCAGCACGACGAGGATGGGCTTGTCGCGTTTGACTTCGGCAGCCTCGCTGGCTTCGCGGGTAATAAATTCGCCCAGCAGCAGTTCGGCAGGCTTGACAGCGGGGTCCAGCGCGTTTGTGAGATAGATTCGCAGGCGTTCGGTGGGCGGCGCGCCCAGATGGTGCAACTCCAGCGTGAGTTTGAGGTGGGCAATCGTGTAGGGCGCCATCAGCAACTCAAAACCGAACAGGCGTGGCACCAGATGCTCGCGGGCGTAGTCTGCCCACTGCCCTGCCCCCAGCGAGCGCACCACCTGCGCATGCACCTGATGCACAATTTCATACAGAAAGCTGCCCGTGCCGCAGGCGGGGTCTAAAATCAGCGCGTTTGGCTCCATCAGTCCCTGGGTGAAGCCGAACTCGTGGCGTAGCACGGCGTCCACCGCCCGCACGATGAACTGCACGACGGGTTCGGGCGTGTAGTAGACGCCGCGCACCTCGCGCTGGTTGGGGTCGTAGGCGGTTAAGAAGTCTTCATAGAAATGCACCACGGGGTCTTCGCGTCCCTCGCGCCTGCCGAAGTCCTGCAGGATGGCGTGGATGTCGGCGCGTGCCAGCAGGCTGGCGAGGTCGTCCATTAGCCAAGCCAGTTCGGGTTCCAGTTCGTGCATGGTGAGCGTGCCGAGCAGGCGTTTCAGGAAGGGGATGGTGTCGGGGATGACTCGCGCGGCGTCGTGGCGTGTGAAGCGTGCCTGCGGGGCGTAGCATCGGGCGGCGAACAGTCCGTAGGCGATGGTTTGCGCATAGAGGTCGGCGAACTCGCTGGGGGCGAGGTCGGGCAGCAGCGCGCTTTGCAGGGCGCGATAGAGGTTGCGCAGTTCCAGCGGGGCGTCGGGAGGTTGCTTGAGTTGCGCGTGCAGGCTCTGCTCCACGATGGTTTTCAGCAGGCGTGCGCGTTGCGCCAGATGCTGGGCTAAGGTACGGGCGTCGGCGACAGGCGCAGGCAAGTGGCTCCCAAACGCCCGAAGCAGGTCTATCAGTTCCTGCGTGTTCTGGGCGGGCAGGCTGATTTTGCCCTGTGGCGGGGGCTGAGGCAGTCGGGCGCGCATCACCTCTTGCCCCGCGCGATAGAGCCGAAACTCCAGAAAGCTGGTCAGCAGGAAGTTTTCCAGATGCTGTTGAAACGCCTCGTTTTGCGCTCTGGCGTGCGGGGGCAGGTTGTCCAGGTCGGCTCCATACGCCTCGGCTTCCACATAGCCGACGGGCGTGCCGTTTTGCAGTAGCACGAAATCGGGTCGCCCGGCGACGGTGCGTGTCGGCTCGTGAACGATCTGCAACTGGGGGAGGAGTGCCTGCAAAAGCGTTTGCAGTGCGCCGTGATAGGACAGCTCGTTCGTGGTGTGGGGCGATTGCGCTACCGTGCGAATCTGGTGAAGGTAGCGCTCCACCGCTTGATGGGGCGTCGGTGTGGCGCTCGTGCGTGCCGAAGCCTGCGGGTTCTGAGAGGGGGCGTTTGGGGTCTGCTGTTTTTCCGCCATTCGGGCGCCCTGTTTGGCGAGCGCGTCTGCTTCGGTGTTGCCGCCGCGCAGGGTGTGGCGTGCCACAAAGCGCGGGATTTTTTGCGCCAGCGTGCGCGCCTGAGCCAGTAATTGCGCCAGATGGGGCTGCTTCACCCGATATTGCCCCGTCCACTGGCGCACCACCAGCTCGCTGTCGGCGTACCATGTGAGCTCTTCCACGCCCAGCGCCACCGCACGCTCCAGCCCGCGAATCAGGGCGCGATATTCCGCCTCGTTGTTGGTGGCGTAGCCAATCGGCTCGGAAAGGCGCTCCAGCACATTCCCCGACTCATCGGTCAGCACAACGCCAATCCCCGCAGGTCCGGGGTTCCCGAACGACGCGCCATCGGTGTAGAGGATTGCACGCTTTGGCATGCGTGATAGCATACCCCATTAAAAACACGGGGGCACCTGCCGATAATCAGCATGGCATGCGAAGGCTGGCTCTTTTGCTGGGATTGTGTGGCTTGGTGAGTGTCGTGCTGGCGCAGTCAAGTGGGATTATCTGGCGTCAGCCGTTGCTTTCGGGTCGGGCGATGGCGCTTTCGCCGAACGGGCAGCTGCTGGCGCTCGCCGCCGAAGGCGGGCAGATTGCGCTCTATCGGGTCTCCGACCGCCAGCTGGTACGGTTGCTGTCGGGGCACGCGGGTTCGGTTCAGGCGCTGGCGTTTGCGCCCAACAGCCAGCGGCTCGCCTCACTGGACGATTTTGGCAACCTGCGCCTGTGGAATGTGGACACAGGCACGCTGGTCTGGAGCGTCGATGCTTCGGGCACGGAGATTAGCCTTGCCTTCGCGCCCGACGGAAGCACAATTGCCACCGGGGGCACGAACCAGCGTATCGTTCTCTGGAACGCCACAAACGGCGCGCCGTTGCGCACGCTCACAGGGCACGGGAGCGCGGTCTCGGCGCTTGCTTTCTCGCCGAACGGGGCGTATCTGGCAAGCGGCGACTGGATTGGCGAACTGCGAATCTGGAACCCCGCCGACGGCTCTCTCGTTCACACCGAGACGGGCGCGCACTGGGATGCGATTAACGCGCTGGTGTGGTCGCCCAACGGCGCGTGGCTGGCAAGCGGCAGCAGCGATACGCGCGTGCGCCTGTGGACAGCGGGCACATGGGTGCTGGAGCGCACGCTGACGGCGCACACCGACTCGGTTAACGCGCTTGCTTTTTCTGCCGATAGCGCCGCGCTCTTTTCCGCCAGCGCAGACGCCACGATTCGGCAATGGGACCCCATAAGCGGCACGGAAGTGCGCACTTTCAATGGGCACACGGGCATCATACGGGGCGTGGGGGTTCTCGGCAGCACCCAGTTAGTTTCGACAGCCGAAGACCGCACGGCGCGCTTCTGGCAGATTTCCACAGGCAACACGACCGCCACGATTCAGGGACACGCAGGCGCCGTTCGGGGTGTGGCGTTTGTCAGTGGGGGGTACGCGCTTTCGGGGGATGAGCAGGGGATTCTGCGCCTGTGGAACGCCAGCAACGGCAATCCAGGACCCAACCTTGCACCGCATGCGAACCCTGTGTTGACCCTCGCCGCCTCGCCCGACGGCACGCTCGCGGCGATTGGCGATTTTACGGGCACGGTCAGCCTGCGCGCGATGCCCACAGGCGCTACCCTCGCCACATGGTCTGCCCACAGTGAAGAGGTTCTGGCGCTCGCGTTCTCGCCGAACGGGCAACTGCTCGCCACCGCCAGTTTTGATGGCACGGCGAAGCTCTGGCAACTGCCGGGCGGCACGCTCCTGCGCACCTTTGGGGGGCATACGGGCACGGTGAACGCCGTCGCCTTCTCGCCCGACGGCACCCAGCTCGCTACAGGCGACTCCAGCGGTGCGATTCGAATCTGGAATCTGGATGGAACCTTGCTGACAACGATTAACGCCCACAACGAATCGATCACGGGACTCGCCTTCCGCCCCACGGGGAGCCATCTCGCCTCCTGTAGCACCGACGGCACTGTGCGAATCTGGGATCTGGCGACCTACACCCCCTTCCGCACGCTCACGGGGGATGGGTTCATTATGGCGGCGGTGGCTTATACGCCCGACGGAGCGCAAATCATCGCCAGCGACTACAGCGGCGCCCTGCGCCTGTGGGATGCCAGCACGGGCGATTTAGTGCGTCAGACCAGCGTGCATGCGGGCGAGGCGCGCGCGCTCGCGCTCTCCGCCGACGGCGCATACACCCTCTCTGGCGGCACGGACGGGCTGGTGATGCTCTACACCGCAGGACCGCCCAACCAGCCGCCCAACATCCCGACGCTGATCAACCCTGTTAGTGGCGCGAGCGTTTCCCGCACGCCTACCTTTGAAGTGCAACTGAGCGACCCCGATGGGGATCAGGTTCGTGCCACGATTGAGATTGTCGATTCTCAGAACCAGAGCCGTCTGCTCCAAACAGGCTGGACAGCGGGCGGTTCGGTGTCGGTGAGCATTCCAGCCAATCAGCCGCTGACGCCGGGCGCATACCAGTGGCGCGCCCGCGCAGAAGATGTTCACGGCGCCACGAGTGCGCCCAGCGAATGGCGCACCTTCACGGTGAGCAATAGCGCGCCGGGCAAGCCCACCATTCTGGAGCCGGGCGATAACGCGCAGGTGAGCGCCACACCCACCTTCCGATTGCGCCTGAACGACCCCGACGGCGACCGCGTGAAAGCGCATATCGAGATTCTGCAGGGTTCCACCACGCTCCACGCCTACGAGACAGACCTTGTGGCGAACGGGCAGGAAGTGACGTTCACCGTGCCTGAGGCGGACGCTTTGCCACCGGGCACCTACCAGTGGCGCACCCGCGCCGAAGACGCCTACGGCGCTCGAAGCGACTGGACAGCCAATCGCACCTTCACTGTCGCGGGAGCGAACCGCCCGCCCGATATACCCGTGCGCATAAGCCCCTCGAACGGCTCCACAACAGGCGCCACGCCCACCTTCCGCCTGCGCCTGAGCGACCCCGACAGCAACACTGTCCGCGCCGAGATTGAGATTGTCAGCGCTCTGGGCGCCCAGCGGCTCTATCAGACCGTAGAGGTCAGCTCGGGCAGCGAGGTGAGTTTCACCATCCCCGACTCGGAGCCACTGGTGGAAGGAACCTATCTGTGGCGTGCCCGCGCCCGCGATAGCGTCGGCGACTGGAGCGACTGGACCGACCAGTGGCAGTTCACTGTCGCCCAGAGCAACCAGCCGCCCAGCCCGCCCACCTTGCTGGAGCCTGCAGACGGCGCTACCCTCACAACCCCCACACCCACTTTCCGACTGCAACTCTCTGACCCCGATAACGAGCAGGTTCACGCCGTGATCCGAATCAGCCGCACGGACGGCTGGTCTGCCGAGTTCCAGACGGGCGCGGTCGCCAGCGGTCAAACCGTGAACTTTACCGTGCCGAACACTCAGGCGCTGGGGTCGGGCGACTATGAATGGCAGGCGCGCGCAATAGACGCCCGCAACGCCCAGAGCGACTGGAGCCAGCCGCGCAGTTTCAGCATCAACCGCGCCCCGAACGCTCCCACCCTGATTAGCCCTGCGCCGAACGCCTTCACCTCGCGCACGCCCATCCTGCGTGTGCGCGCCGAGGACCCCGAAGGCGACGCCGTGCTGATCGAGATCGAGCTGAGCGACGGCTCACACACATGGCGCTACACCACCGACTCGGTGCCCAGCGGAGCCGTTGTGCCCTACCCCATCCCCGAAGCAAGTCCGCTGAACGCGGGGCAGATTACATGGCGGGCGCGCGCACAGGATTCTCTGGGCACATGGGGTGCATGGAGCGCCGCACAGACCTTCCACGCCATGAACGAAATCACGCCCGAAGTCATCGGCATGACCGACTTCGCTCTGAACCTGAATATCCCGAACGCCACGCCCGACAGGCTGGGGCTGAACACGGCACGCCTGATGCGCTGGAACGCCCAGAGCGGCAACTACGAGTCGGTTACCACCTTGCGCCCCGGTGAGGGCTATTTCCTGAAAGTCAATACCACCACGCGCCTGGACCTCACGGGCGAACCCGTCAACGGCACTTTCACGATTGACCTCCAGCCCGGCTGGAACCTGATTGCGAACCCCTACCTGCTGCCTGTTATCTGGAATCTGGACGCGATTCAGGTTCAGCGCAACGGCACGACGCTGAGTTTGCGCGAGGCGCGCGCCGCAGGCTGGCTGGAAGACTACCTGTGGACATGGCGCCAGGACCCGAACGACCCCACGCGCGGGCGGTATCACCTTGTTTACGACCCCCAGCTGCTGCCGAATGCGGAGGGCGCGCTGGAGCCGTGGCAAGCCTACTGGATTCTGGCGCGCGAGGCGTGTACGCTGGTGTTCAACCCGCCCAGCCGAAGCCGGAGCCTGACGCCCAAACCCAACGGCTGGACGCTGGCGCTTCAGGCGATCGGCGCGAACGGGCAATCGGAGGCGGTTCTCGGCGTGGGACGCGCGCTGCGTGCCAGCACGCCACCCGACGCCCCTGACCAGCAGGGCGCTCCAACGGTACGCATCGTGCGACCTGAAGGCGCCTTCAGTGCGGACATCAGGGAAGCAGGCACGCGCGCGCCCCGCTGGCAGGTAGAGGTCATCGTGCCCCCCGCTGGAAGCGCCCAGGTCATCACCCTCACCGCACGCGGGGCGCACCACCTGCCGCACAACACGAACCTCGCCCTGATTGACGAGCAGACTGGCAAGCGCATCCCCCTGCGCGGCGCACCCCGCTACACCTTCACCGCGCCGCCTGAAGGAGGCAGGTACCAGTTCCGTATTGAGCCTGTAAGCGCACGCGCCTTCCTGCGAATCCTCAACCCTGCGGTTCAGGGCGGACGCGGACAGGGTGGGCGCTATCAGATCAGCTTCACCCTCACAGGCGAGGCGCGTGTTCAGGTGCAAATTCGCACGGCAGGTCAGGTCGTGCGCACGCTGGAGGCGCAGGCGTCGCGCAGTGGGGGCACCCACCAGCTGGTCTGGGACGGACGCGACAACTCAGGGCGCGCTCTGCCGCCGGGGCAGTATCTCGTGGAAATCACAGCAATTAGCGAGGAGGGTCAGGTGGCACGCGCGGTTGTACCGCTCGTCAGCACACGCTAACCGAAGGAGGCTCGTATGCGCACGCTTGTGATGGTTCTGGGACTGATCGCAGTGCTTTTCACCCTCGCCTGCGGCGGAGGGGGTGGTGGAGGCGGCGGAGGCGGCACGCAAACCGACTCCACACCGCCCACGATTGGCAGCTGGGGCGTCTCGCCCAGCCTGCTCACCGTCGGCGATTCCGCTCAGATTAGCGCGACTGTCTCCGACGCAGGCTCTGGCGTGCAGAGCGTCCTCGCAGTGTTGACCTACCCTGACAACAGGCAGGTCAGTGTGGCGCTCACCCTATCGGGCACGACCTATCAGGGCAGCTTCACCGCGAACTGGAGTGGCATTTCAGGCGATTTGCGCGTGGAGCTCCGGGCGGTGGATGGCGCGGGCAATCGTGCTTCCGATACCAAAACTGTGCGCCTCGCGGGCAACCCGCCCTCGCCGCCCTTTTAATGCGAACATAGCACGCAAACGAAACGCCCCTGAGATTCTGGGGGCGTTTTGCCCTCTTTCCCCCCTTAGCGGGAACTCAACACCCCCGTGAAAGGTATACTTTCGCGGGGAGAAACCGAACGATGCGAAAGGGACTGGTCGGATGTGGGATCGCCCTCGTACTGCTGGTGATGGTCGGGGGCGTTTTGTGGATTCTGGGCGGTAAAAGTGTTCGTGCGAACACCGAGGGGACAAACGGGCGCATCTACACCGTCGAGCGCGGTGAGGTGAGCGTGGAAGTCAGCGAATCGGGCGCGATTGAACCCGTGCGCGTGGTGGAAATTAAATCCCGCGTGCCCGGACGCATCGAGGCGCTGTTCGTGGACGAGGGCGCGCTCGTGGAACAGGGTCAACTGCTGGCGCGAATTGATCCTCGCGAGATTCGCCAGCAGGTGGAGCAGGGCAGTGCGCAGGTCGAGTCGGCGAAAGCGAATGCCGAGCGCGCCCGACTCGCGCTGGAAATTGAGGCGCAACAGGCGCGAATCCGCGTGCGTCAGGCAGAACTGCGCTACGAGCAACTCAAACGCGAGGCAGAATCACAGCCCCAGATTACGCAGGCGAGCCTCCAGTCAGCAGAGGCGGCTTACAAAAGCGCTCAGGAGAACCTGCGCCTGCTGGAAACCGTGAAGCACCCGCAGGAGCGTACCGAGGTGGCGAACGCCGTCCGCGACGCGCAGGCGCGCCTGCAGGAAGCCCAGCGCAACTACGAACGCCTCACCAGACTTCACGAGAAGGGCTATGTCTCGCGCCAGCAACTGGACAGTGCGGAGACCGCCCTCACGCTCGCTCAGAGCCAGCTCCGCGCCGCCGAACAGCGCCAGCAACAACTTGCCGAACAACAGCGCATCGAGCTGGAAGAAGCCCGCGCACGGCTCGAATCGGCGCGCGCTGACCTGGAACGCGCCCGCGCCAGCGCCGTGCAGGACGAAATCAAACGCAAGCAACTGGAATCCGCCCTTGCCGAACTGGAAAGCGCCCGCGCCCAGCTGCGCACCATCGAAATGCGTCAGGCGGAGCTGCGACAGGCGCAAGCCAGCGAAAAGCAGGCGCTCAGCCAGTATCAGAACCTCATGATCCAGTTCAACGAGACCGATGTGCGCAGCCCCATTCGCGGCGTCGTGACCCGACGCTACCGCGAGGTCGGCGAGCTGGTGATGTCGGGCACCACAGGCTTCGGCGAAGGCACGCCCATCATGCAGGTGGCAGACCTCGCCCAGATGCGCGTGCGCCTGAACCTCAACGAACTGGATGTCGCCAAAGTCAAACTCGGCATGCCGGTTGAAATCACCGTAGATGCCCTGCCCAACCGCAAATTCAGGGGCACGGTGCGCAAGATTGCGCCCGCCTCACAGCAGTCGACAACAGGACAGGTCTCCGCGCTCAGTGTGGTCAAGTTCCCTGTAGAGGTCTATCTGGACGGCTCGGACCCTGCCCTGCGCCCTGGCATGACCGCACGCTGCCGTATTCTCACCGCCCGCAAACAGAATGTGTTGCGCCTCCCGCTGGAAGCCATCGGCACCGAAAACGGGCGCGACTATGTGTTGAAGATTGTGGGCAACACAGCCGACGGCGCACCGAGAACCGAAAAAGTGTTCATCAAGGTCGGCTTGCGGAATACCCGCCACGCCGAGATTCTGGAAGGGCTGCGCGAGGGCGACAAAGTGCTGAAGCCGCCGTTCAGCGGTCCCCAGCGGCGCCAGTTCGAACTGAATGAAGGCGAGGGCGAGCGCCGCCGCGAGGAACGCTAAGTGGGGTACAATTGCACGCCATGAGTACCCTCAACACCCAACTGGGCGTCAACTTCCCGAAAGGGTTCAAAAGCGCAGGCGTCTACTGCGGGATCAAAAAACCGGGGCTGCTGGACCTGGCTCTGATTGTGTCTGACAGGCTGGCGACTGTGGCGGGCGTGTTCACCACGAATCAGGCGTGCGCGGCGCCCGTGCGCTGGTCGCGTAAGGTGGTGCAGGGCGGTCAGGCGTGGGCGATTGTCGCCAACAGTGGGAACGCGAACTGCCTGACGGGGGCGCAGGGCGAGCGCGACGCCGAGCGGATGGCGCAACTGGTGGCGCAACGGCTCGGTTGCGAACCCACGCAGGTCGCCGTCGCCTCCACAGGCGTGATTGGCGTGCCCCTGCCGATGAACGCGATTGAAGCGGGGATTGCCCAGCTCTTTGAGCGCCTCAGCGACGGCGACGACCGCGCCACCGCCGACGCCATTCTGACCACCGACACCTTCCCCAAACGCGCCAGCATCGAAGTGTCCACACCCGATGGCACAGTGCGCATCGGCGCCATCGCCAAAGGCGCAGGGATGATTGCCCCCAACATGGCGACCATGCTCGCCTTCATCACCACCGATGCGGAGATTCCTCACGCCCAGCTCCAGCCCATTCTGGCGCGGGTGGTGGACGCCACCTTCAACTCCATCACCGTGGACGGCGACACCAGCACCAACGACTCGGTGATTATGCTCGCCAACGGTGCGTCGGGGGTTCGCCTCAGCGAGGCAAGCCCTGGGGCGTTTGAAGAGGCGCTCTATCAGGTGTGCGAGTACCTCGCGAAGCGTATCGTGCGGGATGGCGAAGGCGCCACCAAACTGTTTGAGGTCAAGGTGGTGGGCGCCGATTCGCGCGAATCGGCACGCAAAATCGCCCGCACGATTGCCGAATCGCTGCTGGTCAAGACGGCAATCCACGGCGGCGACCCGAACTGGGGACGGGTGATCGCCGCGGCGGGACGCGCGGGCGTGCCAATCGATGTGAACCAGATGGCGCTCACGATGCAGGGTGTGCGAGTCTTTGAGAACGGTCAACCCACCCAGTACGACGAACGCGACCTGATTCAGCGGCTCCAGTCGGACACCGTTGAGCTGCTGCTGGAGCTGAATCAGGGCGACGCCAGCGCCACCTTCTGGAGCAGCGACCTGACCGCCGAGTATGTGAAGATCAACGCCCACTACCGCACATAAGCCATGCGCGCGTTCCGACTGGTTGCGCCGCACACCGTCCAGCGTGTGGAACTGCCCGACCCCGCGCCCCAGCCCAACGAGGCGCTGGTGGAAGTGCTGGCATGCGGGGTCTGCGGCACGGACCTGCACCTGAAAAATCTGGGACACGGTGCGTGGCGCGGCAACCCCCTCACGCTGGGGCACGAGATTGTGGGGCGCATCGCCCACCTGCCCGCTGACTACAGAGGCGCGCTTCAGGTGAGCGACCCTGTGGTGATAGACCCCCAGATTGTGTGCGGCGCGTGCTACTTCTGTCGGCGTGGGCGACTGAACCTGTGCGAGCGTCTGGAGCATATCGGCATCAGCACCGACGGAGGCTTCGCGGACTATATCGCCGTGCCCCCTCGTAATCTCTATCGCGTGCCCGAAGGCGATTTGCCCCTGCACGAGTTCGCGCTGGTGGAGCCAGTGGCAACCTGTGTGGCAGGCATGAACCTTGCCAACCCGCGCCCCGACGAGCCCGTGGCGGTGGTGGGGCTGGGCTTCTTCGGGCAAATCTACCTGCAACTGGCGCGGCTGTGGGGCGTTCAGACCCTTTTCGGGATTGACCCCCTGCCCCATCGGCGCGAACTGGCGAGCCAGCATACGCAGGCACATACCGCCACCCCGGAGGAAGCGCGTGAACTGATACTTGCACACACCGACGGGCGCGGCGCCAGCGTGGTGGTTGATGCCGCAGGCTCCCCAACCGCCGCCCAGACCTGTGTTGAGCTTGCCAGCAAGGCGGGGCGCATTATCGTGTTCGGCTACCGCCCCGAACCCGTGCAGGTGGACTGGTACCAGATTCTCGTGAAGGAGCTCACGGTGATTGGCTCGCGCTCCAGCAATCACGCATGGGAACACAGCCTGACGCTGGTCGCTCAGCGCAAACTGCGCTTTGACGGGCTGACCCAGACCTACCCGTTTGACGCGATTGAGCAGGCATTCGCGGACGCCGAAGCGAAGAAGGTTTACAAGCCGATTGTGCAGATGCGTTAGCCCTTCAGCCCCATCGCCCGCACAACGGCGTCGTAATCCACAGGCACGCTCAGCGGCTCGCATGCGCTGGCCAGGAGTGCCGTGTCAGGGTCTTTGAGACCATGCCCCGTGAGCGTCACGGCAATCGTGCAAGGCTGCTGGAAGTAGCCTTCCTGCGCCAGTTTGAGCAGTCCTGCAATGGGGGCGACGCTGGCAGGCTCGGCGAATACCCCCTCCAGCCGCGCCAGCAGGCGATAGGCGTCCAGAATCTCCTCATCGCTCACGGCGCAGAACAGCCCGCCTGACTCCCGCTGGGCTTGAATCGCCTCGTTCCAGCCTGCGGGGTTGCCGATACGGATGGCGGTTGCAATCGTTTCGGGCTTCTCGATAGGATGTCCGTGAATAAACGGCGCGGCGCCCACCGCCTGAAAGCCGAGCATTTTGGGCAGGCGCGTCGTCTTGCCCAGCGCATAATACTCCCGATAGCCCATCCAGTAGGACGCGATATTGCGGGCGTTGCCAACGGGAATTGCGTGATAATCGGGCGCGTCGCCCAGATCGTCGCAAATCTCAAACGCGGCGGTCTTCTGCCCTTCCGCCCGATAGGGGTTCACCGAGTTCACAATCGTGATGGGGAACTGCTCGCTGATGGCGCGCACCAGTCGGAGCGCGTCGTCGAAGTTGCCCTCTACCTGCAGCACCTGTGCGCCGTGCATCAGCGCCTGCGTGAGTTTGCCCAGCGCGACCTTGCCCTGCGGAAGCAGCACAAAGCATCGCATCCCCGCCCGCGCCGCATACGCCGCCGCCGACGCGGAGGTGTTGCCCGTGGACGCGCAAATCACCGCCTGCGCCCCCTCTTCCAGCGCTTTGGAGATGGCAAGCGTCATGCCCCGATCCTTGAACGAGCCTGTCGGGTTCGCGCCCTCAAACTTCAAATAGAGTCGCGCTTCTGGGTGAATGAGGCTGGCGAGGCGCGGCGCCTCGATCAGCGGCGTGTTGCCCTCGTTCAGCGTAACGACAGGCGTCCGCTCGCTCACAGGCAGGTACGCGCGATAGCGTGCAATGACACCGCAAAACATCGCTCCACAGGCAGTATACCTCGATTCGGGTACAATCTTCTCACCAATGCGACAACGCCCGGAACGCCGTCCTGTTCAGCCGTTAGACGAAACCGTCGTGAATCGCATCGCCGCGGGGGAGGTGGTGGAGCGCCCCGCTTCGGCGGTCAAGGAGCTGGTGGAGAACGCGCTGGACGCTGGTGCGACCCGAATCGAAGTGGAAGTGGAGATGGGGGGACGCAAGCTCATTCGCGTGCGCGACGACGGCATCGGCATGACCCGCGACGACGCGCTCCGCGCCCTGGAGCGACACGCCACCTCTAAAATCGCCTCCGACGCCGACCTGCTCCAGATTCAAACGCTGGGGTTCCGAGGAGAAGCACTGCCCAGCATCGCCTCCGTGAGCAAACTGGAGCTGATTACCCGCGCCTTCGAAGAGCCGATTGGCACGCGAATCGTGGTGGAGGGAGGCGAGGTGCGCACGGTGGAGGAAGTTGGCGCGCCGATTGGTACCACCGTAACCGTGCGCGAGCTGTTTTACAATGTGCCCGCGCGGCTCAAGTTCCTCAAAACCGTCGCCACCGAGCTGGGGCATATTGTGGAGACCATGACCCGCTATTGCTTCGCCTACCCCGATGTGTCGTTTCGGCTGATTCACGAGCGTCAGGAGCTGCTGTTCACCCCTGGCACGGGCGACCTGCTCGCGGCAGTCGCCAGCGTGTGGGGACGCGAGATGGTGCGCGGCATGGTCAGCGTGGACTGGACTCATGAGGGCGTTCGGGTACGCGGCTTGATTGCCCCACCCCACCACACACGCCCCACGCGCCAGCATCAATATTTTTATGTGAACCTGCGCCCCGTGCGCAACAAGACGCTCACCGCCGCGCTGGACGAGGCGTACAAAAGCCTCACGCCCGAAAAGCGCTACCCCGCCTGCGTGCTGCTGGTGGATATTAACCCACGCCTCGTGGATGTGAATGTGCATCCCGCCAAGATTGAGGTGCGCTTCCAGAAAGAGCATGTGGTGTTCGAGGCGGTGTACGAGGCGATACGGCGGAGCCTGCTGGAGCATGGGATGATTCCCTCTGCCCTGCCGCCCCAGCGCGAGGCGTCGCCCGTGCCTGCACCTGCCCCTGCACCGATGGAGACCGAATCTCCGCCCGATGCCGAAACGCTTCACCGAATTCTGCTCCAGCGCGCGGGCTTGCCTGACGCGCCGCCTGCGCCCGAACCTGCGCCACCAGCCGAGCCACATCCCGACCCGTTTCGGGGGCGCGTGCGCCCGCGCCCTGTGGCGCCGCCCTCTCCAGAGCCAGCCGAGTCGCCCCAACCCAGCCTGCTGGAGCCAGCGACTTCCCCCGCGATCGAGCCGCCGCCCCAGACGGCACACCTGCCCTTCGCCCACCTGCTGGACGACCTGCAGATTCTGGGACAGGTGCAGAACACCTTCATCGTGGCGTCCACCCGGCACGGGCTGGTGATTATTGACCAGCATGTGGCGCACGAGCGCGTGCTGTATGAGCAGTTTCTGCAGGGGCGCGGCGCAACGCCTGTGCCCGTGCAGCGCCTGCTGACCCCAGAGCCGCTCACCCTCTCCCGACGCGACGCGATTCTGCTTCAGGAGAAACTGCCCGAACTGCAGGCGATAGGCTTCGAGCTGGAGCCGTTCGGCGCCGATTCGTTTCTGGTTCGGGGCGTGCCCGCCGCTCTCAAAAACCGCGACCCCATCCAGACCCTGCGCGATATTGTGGACGAGCTGGTGGAGCTTTCGGTCAGCAAGCGCCTGCCCGTCGCCCGCGAACAGGTGTGGATCACCACCGCCTGCAAGCTGGCGGTCAAGGCGGGCGACCCACTGAGCATGCCCGAAATGCAGAAACTGATAGAAGACCTCGCGAAAACCGAAAACCCCTACCTGTGTCCGCACGGGCGCCCGATCACGCTCACCATCTCGTGGGGCGAGCTGGAGCGCCGCTTCAAGCGCAGTTGATGGGGTACACTACATCACAGGGAGTGTTCCGTATGCGAAAGGTTCTGGTGTTTCTGGTGCTGTTCGGTCTGGGCTTTTTCGCAGGTGCGTATGTGTTTCAGACCTACTTTCGTCCGCAACACGCCGCGCCCCCTGTGGTCTCGGAGCAAGACCCCTCACGCACAGCCCTGCTGCGTACCATAGAAAGTCCTGCCCCTGCAGAGCCGCCGCCCACCTCGTTTGAAACCATGTTGCGTACTGCCGCCGCCCGCATCTCGCCTGCTGTGGTGAATGTGGACATCACGGGCGAGGTGCGTATTCGCAACCCGTTCTTTGGCGACATGCGCCGCGAGGTGGCAGGCAAAGGCTCCGGGGTGATTATCAGCTCCGATGGCTATGTGGTCACCAACAACCATGTCGTGCGAATCGGACGCGAGGTGGCGCGCGAGATTACGGTAACTCTTGCGGACGGGCGTCGCTTCCGCGCCAGCGTGCTGGGCACCGACTCTCAAAACGATATTGCTCTGCTGAAGATTAATGCCCGCAACCTGCCCGCCGCGACACTGGGCGACTCCGACCAACTTCGGGTGGGCGACTGGGTGATTGCCGTCGGCAACCCGTTCGGCTTGGGCAACACGGTGACAGCAGGGATTGTGAGCGCCATCAATCGCCAGGTGGAAGACGCGCGACTCCCCAGCGGGCTGATCCAGACCGACGCCGCCATCAATCAGGGCAACTCGGGCGGGGCGTTAGCCGACTCACGCGGGCGGCTGGTGGGTATTAACACTGCCATCTTCTCCCCTGTCGGCGCGAATGTGGGGATTGGCTTTGCCATCCCCATCAATCGGGTCCGCGCGATTATCCGCGAGATTCTGGAACACGGCTCCATCGGGCAGGCGTGGATGGGAATCTCCTATGGCGACATCAACGACCCTGCACTGCGTCAGATACTCGCCCAGGAGTTCCCTGGCGTCCAGTTCCCCCGAAACGGCATCTTTATTGGCGATGTGAGCCTGAACTCCCCAGCTGCGGCGGCGGGCATCCAGCCCGGCGATGTGATTACCGAAATCAATCAGCGCCCCATCCGAAGCACCGATCAGGTTCAGGAACTGATTCGCCGCTCGCGTCCTGGTCAGAAAATCACCCTCAAGGTATGGCGCGAAGGGCGCACCTTCACCGTGGAACTCACGCTGGGCGTGCGACCTGAAGGTCTATGAACGCCTATGAACGCTACCAGCAAACCGTAGAGGTTCCGCCCCGCCACTGGCGGTGGAATCTCTACGGGGCAGGGCTGGAAAACTTAGGGCGCAACGGCGCGCCAGAGTATCTCCCCACCCCAGTGCCCACCGACACCCAGCTGCTGGTGCGAATTGACGCGGTGGGCATCTGCTTCAGCGACCTCAAGATTCTGCGGCTGGGCGGCGCGCACCCCAAAATCGCCCGCGATTTAAGCACGCATCCTGTGGTGATGGGACACGAAATTGCCTGCACAGTGGCACAGGTGGGGAGCGCACTTACCGACCGCTTCCATGTGGGCGAGCGCTATATCGTGCAGGCGGATGTGTATGTGGGCGGGCGCGTGCAGGCAGTGGGCTACGCGCTGGAAGGGGGCTACACCCAGTACGCGCTGATGACCGAACCTGTGCTGAACGGCGATGCCGGGTGCTACCTGTTGCCCTGCCCGAATCACCTCAGCTACGCCGAAGCCGCGCTGGTGGAACCGTGGGCGTGCGTGGTCGCCAGCTATCGGATTGCACCTGCGCCCCTCCATCCCGCCCCTGACGGCGACTGGCTCGTGGTGTTGCCACACGCCCCTGCGGTGCAGTATCGTTGTAGCGCGCTCCAGAAACTGCTTGCGCTTTCGCCGCCCCACCGCCCGTCAGGTGCCGTGGTGATTCTTCAGGATACACGCGGCGCGCCCCTCAGTGAGGCGTTTCAAGAAGTCGCCGCGCATCTGGGCAAGCCAGTGGTTGCCATCCCCTGCTCGCCAGAAAATCTGTACGACCCCGCCACTCTGCAGGACGCCCTCGCCTATGCGCAGGGTGGAGGCTTTCGGCACGCGCTGGTGTTTGGCGACGCGCCCGCGCCGTTTCTGGAGGCGGTTATCGATTCGCTCGTTTATGGGGGCTACCTCAGCTTCACCTGCCATCGCCGCCTCGCGCCCGTGCCTGTGGACGCGGGACGCCTCCACTACGACCGCCTGATGATTGTGGCAACCAGCAGCTGGGACATCACCGACGCGCTGAGCCTGACGCGCTCCACCGCCCTGCGCAAAGGCGACCGTCTATTGCTGTTTGGCGCAGGCGGCTCGATGGGGCAGATGCATCTGCATTACGCGCTGAGCCACGAGCCGCCCCCTGCGCAGGTGGTGGTGGTAGACCGCCACCCCGAACGGCTGGAGCCGTTGCGTGCGCTGGGCGAGCCGCTGGCAAGCGAACGCGGAATCACACTCCAGTTTTACTGCAACGCGGGCGCCAGCCCCGAAGAACAGTTCGCGCGCCTGCGCGAGCTCGCGCCCCACGGGTTCGATCAGGTGATGTTGCTCGCCTCGTCGCCCGACGCCGTGCCCCTTGCGTACAGCCTGCTTACCGATGGGGGGATTCTGAACCTCTTTGCGGGCATTCCGCGCGGGCAAAAGACTCCGCTGGACCTGACCCTGCTCGCGACGCGCCACATGCGTCTGATGGGCAGCAGCGGCTCCACGATGGACGACATTCGTGAGTGCCTCGACAAAACCGCTTCGGGTGCTTTGCCCACGCGCAAGGTGCTAACTGCCGTCGGCGGGCTGAACACCCTGCCTGAGGCACTCACCGCAGTGCAGGAACATCGCTATCTCGGTAAGGTGGTGCTTTACCCGCATCTGCCTCGTTTGCCCCTGCAAGCCATCACCGCGCTGAGCGAACCCGTACGTCGCCATCTGGAATCGGGACGCTACTGGACACGCGAAGCAGAAGAGGCGCTCTTCAACGAGTGGTGGGCGCAAACCGCTCCATAGCTCGCGCGGAACTGCCGATAATTGCCCCTCGATGGCAGTCGTCGAGGTGCGCAATCTGGTGATTGAGTATCGCCGCCTGTTTCGTCCACCCCTGCGTGCGGTGGACAACCTCTCGTTTGAGGTGCGCGAGGGTGAGATTGTGGGCTTTCTGGGGGTCAACGGCGCGGGCAAGACCAGCACTATCAAGGCAATCATGGGCTTCCAGCCGCCCACTTCAGGTTCCATACGCCTGTTTGGGCTGTCTGCCACGGACCCGCGAGCGCGCCAGCAGGTGGGGTTCCTGCCCGAAACCGCGCTCTACTCGCCGTACCTCACACCCTATGAGACCCTGCGCCTCTACGGCGAGCTGCATGGGTTGCGTGGGCACGCCCTCAAGGCGCAGGTGGAAGCGCTTCTGGAGGCGTTGAAGATAGACCACAAAGCCCACACGCTCAACAAACACCTCTCCAAAGGCATGCTCCAGCGCGTGGGGATTGCGCAGGCGCTGCTGGGCGACCCAAAACTGCTGGTGCTGGACGAAGTATCCTCAGGGTTAGACCCCATCGGCAGGCGGGAACTGCGCGATTTGCTCAAAGTCCAGCAAGCGCGCGGCGTCACCATCTTTTTCTCCTCGCACGACCTGAACGAGGTCGCCACCATCTGCGACCGCATCCTGATTCTCCATCAGGGGCGACTGATTGCCGAACACACACTGAGTGAGCTGGCGGGCTATCCAGGCTCACTGGAGGATTACTTCGTGGCGACGGTTCAATCGGGGCGCGACGCCCTCTTGAAGGAGGTAGCCGCATGAGCGCACGCACCTGGCAAATCACCCGCGCGATGCTGACCGCAGGCACGTTGGAAACCCTCCGCCGCAAAGAGCTCTATGTGATTGCGATTCTGGCGGTTCTGATGGTGCTGGGCGCCTACACCTTCCACTTCTTCGGCGTGCGCGGACTGGAGATTTTTATCAAAGATGTCGCCTTCACCGCGATTGGCGTGCTGACCACCGTGCTGACCGTGTTTATCACCGCACGCCAGATTCCCGACGAAATTCAGCGGCGCACGATTTACCCACTGCTGGCGCGCCCCATCTCGCGGGGGCAGCTGCTGTTCGCTAAATGGGCAACGGCGACCTTCACCGCAGGGTTCTGCTTCCTCGTGCTGGCTTTACTCACGGCAGGCTTGATCGCGACGCTAAGTATAGGTTTAAAGCCAATTTTTATACAGTACCTCTTGCTCAAACTGCTGGGCATCGGCTGGCTGTGCGCGATGGTGATTGCGCTTTCGGTCTACCTGACGCCGCCAGCGTGTATCACTTTGTCGCTGATTCTTGCATTTGGCTCTGGGCTTTTCAATCGCTTGCTGCTGATGGCGCACTGGGAGTCGGGGCTGGACGCATTATGGGTCAACCTGCTTTATGGCATCTTGCCCCACTGGGACTTTTTTGACATGGGCAAAAAGGTGGTCTACGACTGGGCGATGGTGCCGTGGTGGGTGCTGGGCGCGATGGGGGGCTACGCTGTGCTGAACGGCGGGCTGTGGCTGCTGCTGGGCTGGCTGAAGTTTCGCAAGCAGGTGCTGGGATGAAAGCGGTACTGCTGATTCCGGGGTTGTGTGTGGGCGCGGTAGTTGCGGGCGCCTGCGTGCGGCTCGTGCTACCCATCCACACACAACGCGCCGAAACGCTGGACGCCATCACGCTCTATGACCGCTCCGCGATGGTGTCGGTGATGGGCGAGTTTCGGGGCAGTCTGGCAGGCTATTTGTGGCTCAAGACCGACGAGTATACGCATGGGGGCGTGCGCCTGCGCCCGATGACCGAGCGCGAGAAGCAATCAGAGAAGGTTCACCGCGCCTCCAGCGCCGATGGGCTACACGACCACCCTGACGAGACGGGCGTCATCCCCGAACCCGAACGCGACCCGCGCTGGCTCTGGGGCGATCTGGAGCGCCACATCCAGCCTTACTTTGATGTGCGCCACCACTTCCACCGCCCCGTGCGCGAAGTGCTGCCGCTTTATCGCCTGATGACCTGGGCGGACCCCACCTTTGTGCAGGGCTATCTGGTGGGGGCGCAGATGATTCTTTTTGATAACAAAAACAACCTGCCTGAGGCACTCGCCTTTTTGCAGGAAGGTGCCCGCAACAACCCGAAATCCATCGCCATCTTCACCGAGCTGGGGCGGTACGCGCTGATTCACCAGAACAACCCCCAGTTAGCAGAGCGCTACTTATTGCGGGCGATTGAAAACGGCGCGAACTGGATGCCCGAAAACCCGTTCGAGCGTGAGGGGCTGTTGCACGCTTACCGCTGGCTCGCGCTCAAAGCCTATAAGTACGGCGATCGCGCCCAGATGCGCCTCTGGGCACAACGCGGGCTGGAGCGCTTCCCCGACGACCCACCGCTGAAGATGTTGCTCAGCAAATGAAACACTGCTCAGCGTAGCACGCTCGCAATCATTTCGTATGCTTCACAGGTCTTGCAATTGCCGTTGGATGCTGGCGGCTTCTCTCGCGAAAGAATCGCCCACGCCCGCTCCAGCAGCTCATCCAGAAAGCTGTCCTGCCTCTCAACAGGAACCCAGCACGCACGAAACTCCATCAGAAACCCCTGCGACCCTATTTTGTCTGGGTGTTCCACTTCTGTGATGGGGTCATAATACATTAATCCTATGGCTTGCACCTTGCCTGGAAACGGGTCTCTCGGAGGCGACAGGTTCTCGGCGATTCGCGCGTACACATTCAGCTGCACCTCGTACAGTTTGCGGAACGAGTCGGCTTCTTTGTAGCGTGCTGTCTTGTAGTCGATAATAATCAGCTTGCCGCCAGGCGTTTTGAGAATCTCGTCGGGCGTGCCGTGCAGGGTCAATTCGCCGCACCTGATTTTGAACCACGCGTGGTGTGGCGACTTCAAAGGTTCTCCATTGATGCCGAACTCGCCAAACCATGGCGGCATGACTTGGTGGAGACTCAGGGAAGCTTGCACAACTCTCTTCGAGTAGGCGTCAATACTGCTGAAAATACCCGGGAAAGGTATCTCAGGTCTGGCAACCTTCTGATGGAGCCAGAAGCATCGCTCGCATGCGTTATCCAGCGCGAGTGCACCGAGCGTCCGTGCGCTAATCTCTCTCCACTTTTGACGCATAGCATGCTGACATTACTCCACTGCGCAAAGCACTCCTGCTGGTTTGCGCTGGCGAAACCGAATTGATTACACGGTTTCCCACAGCGCGCTCACAGGTTGCGCCCACAAACGCTCGCCGAACGGGAGCGTCTTCGTGCCTGTGTAAAACACGACGCCCACCTGCCAGCGCTCGCGAACAACCGATTGCAGAAACCGTAAGCCACGAAAATCGTCCGCGTCAAGGCGACTGCTCGCTTTGACCTCCACCCCCACGACTTCTCCTGAAGCTTTTTCCAGCACGAAGTCTACCTCGTGCCCAGAAGCCGTGCGGAAATGATAGAGACGCACGCGCTGTCCTGTGAACTCAATCTGTTTGAGCAGTTCCATCCCGACGAAGTTTTCCAGCATGCGTCCCCGCAACAAGGGGTCTTGCAGCAGCCGATTTTCGTCTACATCCAGCAGCGCGCAGGTAATACCCGTGTCGTTCAACAAGATCTTTGGTGTTTTCAGCAGTCGCTGGCTGATGTTCGTGTACCATGCAGGCACGCGCGTGAGCAGGAACATCGCCTCCAGCAGGCTTACATAGCGGCGGAGCGTCGTCTGAGGAATTCCGCACTCACGCGACAGGCTTGCCTGATTGAGCAACTGGGCGCTATTGGCAGCCAGCAGGCGCGTCAGCAACACCAGCTCGCTGACCTGCTGAACCTCCGCCAATTCGCGCACTTCGCGTGTCAAAAGAGTGTCCAGATACCCGTTGAGCCATTCCGTTCGGGCTGGAGGGGCGGGTGCCAGCACTGCGTTCGGATACCCGCCCTTCACCACGCGCTCCCAGAGATTGTCCTGTTCCGCTTCCACATGCAGAATCTGTCCCTGCAGAGCCTGCTCCAGCCATCGCTCACGCTTGCCCACCTGCTCGCCCTGTGAAAGTGGATAGAGCGTAACGGCTCCCATCCGTCCTACCAGCGGCTCGCCCATACGAAAGCGCGCAATTGGGTTCGCCGAACCTGTCAGCACAAACTGCCCCACCTCGCGCTCTCGATCAATACGCGCCTTAAGGGGTAGCAAAACCTCTGGAACACGCTGCACCTCGTCCAGCACACTGCCTGGGGGTAGCGTCTCGATGAAGCCTGCGGGGTCTGAAGTGGCGGCTTCCAGAGTCGCGGGGTCGTCGAAGCTATAGTAATGTTTCAGATAGCCTCGTGTAATGAGCTGCTGTGCCAGTGTGGTCTTGCCAACCTGACGCGCCCCCTGCAACATCACGACGGGGAACACGCTCATCAAACTTACCACACGCTCCGTGAGCCACCGCTCTAACATCACGCCAACGAGTATACCCCATAGGTGGCTGAAATTCCGCCATTAAGTGGCGGATTTTCAACCACTATAAGAGCCTGTTGAGAGGGCGTTCAAAAAAATCGCCTCTGAACATAACAAGTGAACCTGCTCTGTTGCAAGGATAGGGGCGCGAGCGTTCCGAGACCCCTTCCTTCAGGTCTTAGGGAGAGGCTTTTTGACAGGCGTGCCGTATTTCAACCTGTGCCCTGACGGCTGAAGCCGTTCCTATGAAACGAAGCCGACCTGCGTCGGCTCAGCCCCCCAACCCTTAAAGGGGTAGGTTTTTTGAGAGGGACGCCGGCTTATGCGCTCCCGCAACATGTTGGGGAACGCCCCCGCCTTGACGGCTGAAGCCGTTCCTATGAAACGAAGCCGACCTGCGTCGGCTAAAATAGCCAGCGAAGGCTGGCTTTGTTTAGTAGGAACGGCTTTAGCCGTCGCTCTTTCAGGGAGGCATGAAAAAAAACCTACCCCTTTAAGCCGTAAACAGGGGGCTATAGCCAGCGACGGCTGGCTTTGTTTCTTAGGAACGGCTTTAGCCGTCGCTCTTTCGGGGGCATCGTGGGTTCCATCGGGCATCTTGGCGACAGAGCAGGTTCAGCCGTCAGGCGCAAACGCCCCTTGAGAAAGCTGAACCGCCTCTAATCAAGACTCTGCACCTCACCCCTGCTCCACCAGCAGCGTTTCTTTCAGTCGCTCCCAGGGCGGGTTCTGTTTGGCAATCTTGGCGAGGCTGACTGAGCGCAGCGCCTGTTCCGCTCTGTCGCGCAGGTTCTGCCAGAGGTGGTGCGCCGCACAGGGCGTTTCAGCGCTACACACCACCCGATGATCCAGCAGACAGTGATATTTCTCGATGGGTCCCTCCACCGCAACGAGAATATCGTAGAAACTAATCTCCTCTGCAGGGCGTGCCAGCGAAAACCCCCTCTGCGTACCTCGATGAGGACGCACAATGCCTGCCCGCGTCAGCGCATCAAAAATGTTATAGAGAAAATGCACCGAAATCCCCGTCTCTGCCGCGAGGTCTTTGACGGTTACAATCGCGCCATCGCCCCGCTGTGCCAACCGCGCCAGCGAGCGGATGGCATACTCGGTCTTCGCCCCGAAATCCAGTAGCCGTATCATGCCTGTTCACCTCATTTGGTCTACTGAAGACAATTATACCCTATATTCACGAAAATCGCGCTCTGGCGGGAGGGAATGCCAGAGCGCGACGGAGAGAGGGAGGTGCAAGGAACTGCCCCATGCAACAGCAACTTTTGTGCCAAAGGGCTACCCCAGCACCTCCTGAAGACACTCGAAGAGCGTCGCAATCAGCAAGTCGGGGTTCAAAGGGGGCGGCGCAGGGTGGGCGTGCCCGAAGAGCCGCTCCACAGGCACGCGCGGCGCCTCTATCGGGATAGACGCCTGAAGCAGGGTCGCTTCCGGAAACACCCGAAGGGCGCACCCCATCAGTTTGATCCCCGTTTCGGCATGCACCATATCGGCGGGTGTCGCGCTGGCAAAGCAGTCGCCGCCATCCCCTGCAGAGGCGAGGGGCGAGTCGGGGCGTGCGCTCCCCACCCGTGCGGGCACGCCCAGCTGCTCGAATGCCTCTACGAAAGCAGGTGTAATCGTGCGATAGACAGCAAACGGATAGGGACGCTCCAGAGGGGGACGCCACACCAGCGCCAGCGTCAGGTCATGCCCGTGAAGCACTGCCTTCCCTCCTGTCGGACGCCGAAAAAGTGGGACACCGAGCCGCTCCGCCTCGTGAATCAGCGATTCGGGCAGGCGCTGATGAACCCCGTAGGTGATGGCTGGCGACGCCCACTGGTAAACTCGTAAGGTCGGCGGGATGGCGCCCTGCAGGAAGGCGTTCAGCAGCGCCTCATCCCGCGCCATGTTCGCTTCAGGGGGACAGACGCCCTCGTTCAGCAGGCGCAGGCGGGCACCTCGCTGGGATAGAAGACCTTCCCCTGCCATCGAAGCACCAGATTCTTCGCCGCGCCCGCTTCGTCCAGACGGCGCACGGGCGTGCTGTGCGGCGCGTTCTTCAACAACTCAGGCTGTTCCATCGCCTCACGGGCGATCTCCAGCAGCGCGTTCGCGAACATATCTACAGTCTGCTTGCTCTCGGTTTCGGTCGGCTCAATCATCAGGCACTCTGGCACAATCAGCGGGAAATACATCGTGGGCGAATGGAAGCCGTAATCCAGCAGCCGCTTCGCGATATCAAAGGCGCGTACGCCATAATGCTGCTTATAGTGCTGGGCGGTTACCACGCACTCGTGCATGCAGAGCCGATCCACCGCGGGCGGGAAGGCGTGCCGAATCCGTGTTAGCAGGTAGTTCGCGTTCAGCACGGCGAACTCGGCGATATGGCGCAGTTCCTTGCCCCCGTAAGCGCGGATGTAGGCATAAGCACGCACGAGATTGAGAAAGTTCCCATAAAACGCATGCACGCGCCCGATGGACTGGGGGTAATCGTAGTCCAGTGCGTAGCGTCCCTCCCGATACACCACGCGCGGCACGGGCAGGAACGGCTCCAGGTGCCTGGCAACCGCGACGGCTCCCGCCCCTGGACCGCCGCCCCCGTGGGGGGTAGAGAAAGTCTTGTGCAGGTTCAGGTGCATGCAGTCAAACCCGATATCGGCGGGGCGCACCACGCCCACCAGCGCGTTCATATTCGCGCCGTCCAGAAACACCAGCGCGCCTGCATTATGGAGCATTTCGCAGGCGCGCGGCGCGTTCTGGTCAAACAGCCCCAGGGTGCTGGGGTTGGTGAGCATCATCGCCGCCACTTCGTCGCTGAGCGCCGCCTCCAGCGCGGCGAGATCGGTATTCCCCTGCGAATCGGTCGGTACCGAGCGCACCGTGTAGCCGCACAGCGCGGCAGAGGCGGGGTTCGTGCCGTGCGCCGAGTCGGGCACCAGCACAACCTTGCGCTTGTCCCCTTCCCCGCGCGACTCGTGATATGCCTTGATGAGCATCAGGCACAGCAGCTCGCCATGCGCCCCCGCCACATTCTGCAGGCTGACCGCATCAAACCCCGTGATGGCTTTGAGGTCTTCCTGCAGCTCGTACATCAGCTGGAGCGCGCCCTGTGAAAGCGATTCCGGCTGAAGGGGATGCGCGTGCGTGAACCCGGGCAGGCTGGCGACCTTTTCGTTGATGCGCGGGTTATACTTCATCGTGCAGGAGCCGAGCGGGTAGAAGCCGATATCGATGCCATAGTTGCGTTGCGACAGGCGAGTGTAGTGGCGCACGGTCTCCAGCTCGCTGACTTCGGGGAGCTGGGGCGGCTCGGCACGCAGGTTCTCAGCGCCAAGCAGCTCAGCAAGCGGGCGACGGGGCACATCACATCCAGGCGGGCGCACTCCCCAGCGACCGGGCACGCTCCGCTCAAAAATTAAAGGAAAATCCACGCTCAGGCGTCCCATAACGGCAAGAGTATACCCCAGCCCCTACTCCCTTAAAGGGGTAGGTTTTTTTGAGAGGGATGCCGGCTTATGCGCTCCCGCAACATGTTGGGGAACGCCCCCGCCTTGACGGCTGAAGCCGTTCCTATAAGACGAAGCCGACCTGCGTCGGCTAAAATAGCCAGCGAAGGCTGGCTTTGTTTAGTAGGAACGGCTTTAGCCGTCGCTCTTTCGGGGAGGCATGAAAAAACCTACCCCTTTGAGGCCCCTACTCCAGCGGGATGAGCCGAATGTTGCGGAAGTGAATCTCGCCCCCTTCCGATTGAAGCGCGATATGCCCGGCGCGTACTTCCGCATTCCAGCCCTCATTCACAACCTCGCCGTTGACTTTGAGCGTGACGCGGTCGCCCTTGACGATAATCTCGTACTCATTCCACTCAGGCTGGGGCTTCTCGGCAGATTTGTGGCGCCAGCGGTGGCGCGGGGCGTTTTTGTCCACATACTGGGGGTCGGTGTCCATGCGATATCCGTCAATGAGCCAGAAGTCGCCCGAATTCATATACATTAACTGCGCCTCGATGGAGCGGGGCCAGATTTTATGTTCGCCGTGAACGCGCAGCAGCACGCCGCTGTTGCCTGGCTTCTTGTCGGGCGCCCAGCGCCACTCCAGTTTGAGAATAAAGTCGCGATACTCCTTCTCGGTGTAAATGTAGCCCAGGGGTGTGCCCTTGCAGATAAGAATCCCGTCCTGAACGCTCCACACCTCTTCGGGTTTCACATTCGGGTCGGCGAGAAACGCTTTCCAGCCTGTGAGGTCTTTGCCGTTGAAAAGCGGAATCTCTTTTGGGTGTTTCTCCTGTGCCCCTGTCTGCGTGCCCAGCACGCTCACAATCGCGAGTGCCCCGATTATCAGCCAGAGTGTTCTCATGGTCGCCTCCTTGTGAACCATTTCACGAAAATCAGGGATTTTCCTGCCGATTCAGCGGAGCGAATTGGGTATACTCTGGGGAGATGAAAACAGCGGTTCGCCCAGCCGAAGCGGCTGGGGCTGAAACGATTGTTCAGAAACTACGCGCGTACTGGCTCCTGAGCAAGCCCCGCGTGACGATTCTGGTCTGGCTCACGACGCTGGCAGGGCTGGTACTGGGGGGTTGGGGGCAATCGCTGCCGCTGGGGCTAATCGTGGCGACCCTGATTGGCTCGTGGCTGGTGGTGGCGTCGGCGAACGCTTACAATCAGGCTATCGAGTGGGAATATGATGCGCGTATGAGCCGCACCGCTTCGCGTCCCATCCCGTCAGGGCAGGTCAGCGTGCTGGAGGGCTGGCTAATCGCAACAATCTGGGGTATCGCGGGCGTGGCGATTCTGGCGCTCTGGGTCAACAGTCTGGTGGCGTGGCTGGGAGCGGTTTCTATAGGGCTGTATGCCTTCGCATACACACCGCTCAAGCGTCTCACACATCTCTGTACGGCGATAGGGGGCATTCCGGGGGCGATTCCGCCGCTGGCAGGCTGGGTCGCCGCGCAGGGGGTTATTACGCCTGAAGCGCTGCTCCTGTTCACGATTCAGTACCTCTGGCAGTTCCCGCACTTCTGGGCGATTGCGTGGATGAACCGCGACGACTACGCCGCGGCAGGGTTTCTGATGCTCCCCTATGCGGGCGCCGATGGCAAGGCGACGGCACGCCTAACGCTCTGGTATACGCTGGCGCTGGCGCTTTTTAGCCTGACCTTCGCGCTCTATGTGCAAAAGCCGTGGCTCTACCTGCTGATTGCGGGGCTGCTGGGGCTGTGGCATCTGCGCCTGTCCTGGCAGTTTTATCAGAATCCTGAACGGCTGACGGCACGCGGCGTGTTGATGGCTTCGGTGTTGTATCTGCCCGTTCTATTGCTCACAGCTATCCTGACACGATAGGAGGTTGAAAACAATGGCTCGAACGAAGGTTCGCCCCAAAATCGATCCGGGTTCTCAGGGACCGGGCACCGATGTACCCCTGCGCCGCTACGGCGGGGGCGATTCGGGGGGGGCGATGCCCGACCCTGCCAGCTCGGCGCGCCTGGGGATGTATATCTTTCTGGCAGCGATTCTGATGATGTTCGGGGCGATTGGCGCGATTTTTCTCTATCGCCTTCCCGTTCGCAATGATTTCCCCTTCACCGTGCCGCCCGTGAGCTGGGTCAGCACGGCGGTGATTCTCATTAGCAGTATTTTTTGCCAGCATGCGCTCAACAGCGCCCGTCAGAATCGCCTGAACGGCGTTCGCGTGGGGCTAACGCTCACGCTGGCGCTGGGCGTGCTGTTTTTGAGTCTTCAGGGCGTGAGCTGGGTAGCGCTCGCTCAGCAAATCCAGCAAACAGGCAACAACATCTTCACGGGGCTGTTTTATGTGTTCACGGCGTTGCACGGGGCGCACCTGCTGGGCGGGCTGGTGTTCCTGAGCTATTTACTCTTCATGGCTCTGCGCCGAACCGTGCCCGACGCTCTCAAAGTTGAGATGGGCACACTCTACTGGCACTTCATGGGCGTGCTGTGGACGGCTCTCTTCGCCCTGATGCTGGTGCGATAACCATGAGACCGACACGCTTGCTGATGGTCTTTTCGTGGCTGCTACTAACGGCTTCGGTAGCGTTTTTCATCTATGCGCTGACCCGCGCGGTGAAGCCTGCCGAAGAGCCGCTGAGCGTGTACGGCACGGTCTCCGACTCGTTCCGCCTGACGAACCAGTGGGGCGAGACCGTGAGCCTTGACGACCTGAAGGGCAAGGTGTGGATCGCTTATTTCTTTTTCAGCACATGCCCCTCCATCTGCCCCGTGATGAACCGCAACATGACCGATGTGCAACTGGAGTTCGCCAAAAACCCGAATGTGGTGATTGTGGGCTTTACGGTAGACCCCAAAACCGACACCCCCGAAGTGTTGCGCCGATACGGTGAAAAGTGGGGCGTGCAACGGGGTAAATGGCACTACCTCACAGGCGACAAGGAGGTGATTTATCGCGTCGCCCGCAACAGCTTCAAGCTGGGGGTCAGCCCCGCGCCCCCGGAACAGCAGGGAGGCGAACACGACTTTATTCACAGCGAGAAGTTCGTGCTGGTAGACCGCAAAGGGCAAATTCGGGGCTATTACAACGGCGTGGACAAGAACGAGGTGCAACGCCTCATGCAGGATGTCTATCGCGTGCTACAGGAAAATGGGGCTCAATAGGGTATACTATCGGTAGAACGATGCGATCCGAAATCACCACCAGCGATCGGATGGCGTCCATCCTTAAGAAGCACATCGACCATGAGGGGGTTCAAACCCTTCTGGAGGCGGCGGCAACCTGCGACGCAGCGAACCAGTACCTCATCGACGGCGACCCTGAGCTGGCGTTAGAGACGGCTCTCCCCCTGGTGCTGCTGGAGACCCCGGTGATTGCATGGCGTGCCCGCGAGATTGCGATTGCCGCGCTGGACGAGCTGATTGAGCGCGCCTCAGCGGAGGGCGACCCAGCACGCGCCCTGAAGTATGTGGAGCAGTGGCTCCGTCTTGAGCCGAACGCCTTCTATCCCCTGATGCGCCGCGCGGAGATTTACCAGTTTGAACTGTACGACTTCCACACCGCGTGGGCGACCTACCTGCAGATTCTGCGCCATTACCCCAACAGCATCGAGGCGATGGTGGGCATGGCGCAGCTGGCGCTGATGGAAGGCAATCCCGACCGAGCCTACCCCTATGTGCTGCGCGCCTGGCAGACGCTGGCGAAATCCGAGTGGGCGTATACCCCCAGCGTGCGCACGCTCCAGTCGGTGTTTGAAGACCTCTACGACATCACCGCAGGACTGCTGGAGTGGCTGGGCGCACACGAAGACGCCCTCCAGATGCTGGAGCAAGCCTTGAGCATGCTGGGCGAAAGCCCCCTGCTCAAAGAGCGGTTGCGCCTGCTGATTGAGTCGGAGCCGTCATCCGATTAGTAGCGCTTTGCGAACCGATGCTGGGGCTTGAGGCGTGAAATTCGCGCCTCATACTGCTGGGCGTCCTCGTAAACCACCAGCAGGTTGGTGAGCGGTCGGCGCGGCGGGATTTTCAGCTCGCCCCGATAGTAAAGGCATGTGGAAGAGCCGCCATCCAGCGCAATCGCTTCCTTCGCGCCCAGCCCTTTCATGACCCACGCCAGCTGGCGCAGGCTCATCGGATGGCGCGACGCCACCATCAGCAGCTTGTTGTGCTTCGTGACCCCAACCGCCGTGCGTGCCGTACGGGCGTACACGCGCCTGTCGCGAAACCCTTCTCCGCGCGGATAGAGCGACACCTTGCCGTTCACCAGCAGGCGCGGTCCTGCACCCAGCACGGTGTAATAGTCGCTCCACGACACCTGACGGTTAAGGGGCGGGCGTACAAAGCGCACGCGATTATCGTAGGTGATGCACAGCGCCGTGCCGACGCCGCCAAAGTGAACGCGCTCGCCCTCAATCACAATATCACCGACAGGAATCTTGGTGTTGGAGCCGAAATAGGTGCCCGTAATCGCAGCCGTGGGGCGTGAACGCGCCAGCAAGTTCCACACCGACTCGGCGCGCCCGATGCGCTCCGAAGTCGCCACACTCACCCGTACATAGGGATTGTTCATGTCCACTGTTACTACCTGAACAGGCACGCCCCCCACCTTGCGATACTCCATCACAACCGACTTTGTGGGCTTGGTCTGCACACGCTTTGGCGTTGGCGAAGCGTACACCCCCGGCTCATGCCATCGGCTCTGATACACAAGTGAACCAGCCAGAAAACACAGAAGAACCATCAAACGCACTGGAAATTCACCCCTCAGCGGAACCTACCCCTGTTGGACGGGATCGCCTCCACGGATGTTCCTACTCTCTAATTACGCGGTCAAGCGAGGCTTTCCTGCCTGCGGATTTTACCAGTTTTCGGAACTCGCGCCCCAAAGCACGGGTATAATTCCGCAGGAGGTGTATGGACGCTATGGCGTTGCTCAACATGTTGAAGACAGGCATTCTCCTCACCGCTTTGACCCTGCTGCTGATTGCGATTGGCAACATGCTGGGAGGGCAAACGGGGCTGCTGATTGCGCTGGTACTGGCAGCGATTATGAATCTGGGGGCGTACTGGTTCAGCGATAAGCTGGTGCTGGCGATGTCGGGCGCGCAGCCCATTAGCGAGCAGGAAGCGCCCGAGCTCTATGCGATGGTGCGCCGGCTGTGCCAGCGTGCGAACCTGCCGATGCCGCGGCTCTATCTGATTCCTGAAGAGCAGCCGAACGCTTTCGCGACGGGGCGCGATCCGCATCACGCCGCGGTGGGTATCACGCAGGGGCTTCTGCGCCTGATGGACCGTCAGGAAGTGGAGGGTGTAATTGCCCACGAGCTGGCGCACATCAAGAATCGCGACACGCTGATTATGGCGGTCGCGGCGACAATCGCGGGCGCGATTTCATATCTGGCGCACATGTTCTACTACGCGAGCTTGTTTGCAGGCAACCGCGATGAGCGCGGCGGCAACCCGATTGCCGCGTTAGCGATGCTGATTCTGGCGCCGATCGCCGCCACGATTATTCAGTTAGCCATCTCGCGCTCGCGAGAGTATGAGGCGGACCGTGTGGGCGCGGAGATTGCAGGCACGCCGATTGGGCTGGCGAACGCCCTGCGCAAGCTGGAACTGGCGGCACAGCGCATACCCATGCATCATGCGGAGCCTGCCACCGCGCACATGTACATCGTGAACCCGCTTAGCGGCGGCGGGCTGATGGCGCTGTTCAGCACCCACCCGCCCGTCAAGGAGCGCATCCGCCGACTGGAGGCGATGGCGCGTCAGCAAGGAGTGATTCTATGAACAACACTCTGCGCGAACAGGTCTGGGAAATCCTGCACGATGTGTACGACCCCGAAATTCCGCTCAATATCGCGGATTTGGGGCTGATCTATGACCTGCAGGTCTCTGACCAGGGCGAGGTGCATATTCTCATGACGCTCACCGCGCCCGGCTGCCCCGTGGGCGACATGATCGCCGACGAGATTCGCGACCGGGTGATGAGCCTGCCGGGGGTGCAGGATGTGCAGGTGGAGTTCACCTTTGACCCCCTCTGGACTCCCGAGCGAATCTCGGAGGAGGGGCGCGAGGCGCTCCGAGCGTTTGGCTTCCCCGTTTAGGTTCAGGTATAATCTTGGTGTCGGGGCGTAGCGCAGTATGGTTAGCGCGCCTGCTTTGGGTGCAGGAGGTCCCCGGTTCGAGTCCGGGCGCCCCGACCATTCTTCTTTAAGCACGCCCGTCCCCCAAAGTTAGTTGGACTCTGAGAACTCGCGGCAGGAATTGTCCGCGAAACCTCTAACCGTGAGATAGAGGTGTCGCGCGATGAAGCCCTGGAAGCGGCTCATGGCAACGGGCGTGTGGCTGTTAACGCTTCTGTGTGCAGTCGCTCAGCAAGACCGATTGCGCCAGCCTGTAACGATTGAGGCGCCTGCTCAGTCGCTCAAACATCTGCTTCAATCTCTCTCCGCTCAGGCGGGGGTAAAACTGCTTGCCTCCAGCGCCATCGAATCCGAGATTGTGCTGGTCTCCGTGAGAGACATGCCCCTCCGCGACCTGATGACCCACCTTGCAGCCGTAGTGGATGCCGAGTGGGTTCGTCAACGCGACGGGAGCTACCGCCTAACGCGCTCGACGCGAATCGCTCAGGCGCGCCGCAGGGAAGATAACGCGCTTCTCACGCAGGCGCTCAAGCGCGCCCTTCAACAGGAACTCCAAACGACGCTGGTTGCGCCTCTCACCGAAGACGCGGTGCGCACAGCGCGCGAAAAAGTTCAGCAACTCCTTTGCGGTCATGAGCCAGCGGAGGCTGAAGTGGAACAGCATGTTTCACCTCTCCCAAGCGGGGTTTTGGTTACCTACTCCGCGCCTTTGCACGACGCCATCATAGATGCCTTGAAGCCTCTTCGCGTCGGGGATCGTCTGCTCCATCGCCTCCTCCAGCAAATGGATATCGAGCCACTGCTTGAGATGTCCATCGGTGAGCGGTATGTGTTCAGCAATCGGCGCGGGCGCTACCTGATGCCTCTGAAGATGAACCTCCAGCCTCTTCTGGAGCAGTACTGGCGCGAGCGACAGATGGTGTATCACCTGCTCAATCACCCCAACGAGGGTCTCGACAAATCTTTGTTGCGTCAAGTTTACGAGGATCTCAAGAGCGAGAATGGCACACGAATGCACTTTGATTCTTACTTTCTCCGAGAACCGTATCAACGCCCCTATGAAGGGGTGTATCTGGTGGTTGAGCGCAGTGCGATTGACAGTTTCAAGTTTGAGCTTATTGTCGTGGCGGAGTCCGCGCCAGGACAGCCTGCCGATGTAGAGAGTGCCTTTTTGTACCTTTCTGGCTGGCTCGATTCCAGCGAGCATGGCAGTCGCCTGCAAGAAGCTTTGAATCTGACCCCTGAGCAGCTAACTCAGCTTGTGCAGACGCCCGTAGAGTGGAGCCAGCGCACAGAGCAGTTTCTCGACGCCTACCACTCGCTGAGGCGGGCGCGCGAATCGACACCTCTGCCCGAGACGCTGGACCCAGCACGAACCGAGCCGTTGAGCCTGATACCGACCGATGTCTTGCTTACCTACGCGCGTTTCAGAAACCGCTCGATCGTGGCGCTTTTGCCGGATAGCCTGTGCGGCTGGTTCACGCCCGCGGTTGAGGACGAATCGGATCCCTCTGATTCACAAAGGCGCCCTCGAGGCAGGCTCCGCGCGTATCTGGATTTGGCGGTTCACTCGATGCGCTTTGATGAGCAAGAGCGCGTCCTTCGCGTCCGACCGCTTTATTCGTCATATGTATGGGGACGGCGCGTTTCTCGCGAAACACTTTCCGACTGGCTTCATCAGCTTTTGCAAAGGCAGTACCCCCGTTTGGGGGACTACCTCACTCTTCTTCGGTTAGGTTCTCACTTCAACTCCCTAACCCGCCTCTACGCGCGCCTGATTTTGCCTGACTGGGAGCTCCAGTATATGAGTTATGAAGGATTCGCTCTACTGCGCTCGCTGACGCCTGCCCAGATACAACGCCTGCAGCAGGGCGAGGCGATGTGGCTTGCAGACCTGACACCCGCCCAGAGGCAGAACTTGCATCGCGACCTCTATTACAAAACCGCGTTCCTGACGCCTGCGCCCTCTCCACGCCCCCAACAAGCAACGGACAGCCCGCAGGACGACTGGCTCCTCCCACGGGAAGCCAGCATCTCGCTCCCACACTACCACTACCCAGATGGTTTACCGATGGAGACCCGAATCCAGATGAAGTCCTTCGACTGGACGCTTTTGTCTTTGAGTCGTCTTTCCAGAAGCGCCGCAGACTCTGACAGGGTGCGTGAATTAGCCCACTATGGGATATTTTCCCACCAGCAGGCAGGGGTCTGGGGAGGATTCGTCAGCTTGCCCCGGCTGGCTTACCAGCTGAATGCGCATGAAACCCATGGAGTCGCGCAGGAGATCAAGGGCATGCCGGTTCGTTTCAAGCCCGCATCTCTGGAGGTGGCGATTGCAGGCAGACACATCGTGCAATTGCCCGTTGGGGGCATAATGCTATACCCGCTGGGCGATTTTGAGCCGCTTCTTGAGGTCAAAGCCTATCGTCTCGATGCGCTTCCTGACCCGATAAAAGAAGCACTGCGCTGGCTGCGTGCGCTGGCGGCGGCAGGCAGCACAGCTTCAGAGTAGAAGCGGTTTTGCTCTGTAGATTGTTATTTCCTTAGCATGAGCATGCTCAGAACAGCCTCAGCGACGGGGCGCAGCTCCTCGCAAATTTGCTCGCGTGTCGTGCGGCAGGATTCTTCCCGGATACTTGCTAACTCGTTTTCGTTCAGGTGAGCATACAGCATATTCCAGCATGAATCGGTGCAGGGCGTACCGGTGAGCAGTTCTGTTCGTGCGAGCCAGCGCGCCGCCATAGGGGGGTTCTCCAGAGCAAGCGCCACCCGAGCCAGGTTTTCAAGAAGCGCCGTCCCTACTGTCTCCGTGCCTGTGTCGGTCAGGCTGGCAAAGAGGCACGCACAGAAGCGCTCATAGGCATCGCGCCAATTCCCCTGCTTTACCGCCAGATCCGCCCATTTCTCCAGCACCGGGGGGAGGTACCACCTGATTCGAGCCTGCACGATTCGTTCCAGGCTCCGACGAAACAGATGGTCGGCAGTTTCGTAGTCCCCTTCCGCCGCGGCAATCTCTGCCAGATTGCCGAGTACCGCTGCCTCGCCGACGCTTTCGTTGAGTTCCAGCCAGAGACTGAATGCCTGCATGCTGAGTTCCCGCGCTCGCGCGTATTCGCCCCGATCCTTGAGCCACGCGCCCCAATTCGTGAGCTGGGTCGCCAGGGTGCGCCGATCTTCCCAGCGCCGTGCTAACTGCAGGGTTTCCATGCAGCAGCCTTCCGCCGCTTCCCACAGACCCTGTTGATACCGCACATTGGCAAGGTTGGACAGAACCTGCATCCGATGGAATGGCGCCGAGTGGGCATCCGCGACAGCGAGCGCCTGTTCCAGCAACGAGGCGGAGGCTTCCAGCTCTCCCTGCATCCACAGAACAACCGCAAGATGATTCTGAGCTTCCACCATGTCGAGCGGCGCGTTCAGGTTCTGGAGGGTTTGCAAAGCGCGGTCAAGGTACTGCTGGCTCCGGGAACAATTGCCCTGCATCCAGTAATAAAACCCAGCGGCAATCCACAACCGCGCCGCTTCAAGGCGTCCGGGAAACTGCTCCGCGAGGGGGAGCCATCGCTCCAGCAACTGGGCGGCTTGGTCGATATCGCCGCGTCGTGTGGCGAGGCGCACCGCGATGCGAGCGGCTTCCAGTTGCTGGAGCGGATCGCTTAGCAGGGTGGGCAGCTGGCAGAGAATGTGGTAGACTCCGCGATTGCTCCCACGCCGCTCCCAGAACAGCAGGAGCGCCTGGGCACATTCCAGCACGCGCTCCGGCTGAACCCCTGCGAGCCACTCCAGAGCGGCTTCCAGATTGGGGCGAACACGCTCTATGGAAAGCCAGAGCATCGGCTGACCACCCCACTCTATCGCTATCCTCGTGAAGTAATGGGCATGGGCGGTTTTCGTTGCTTCCCACAGATGGCACGCCCGGAGCTGTTCCTCTGCAAAAAGGCGCACCGGGTTCAGCAGGCGATACTGGGCGCCTTCCTGCTGAACAAGAGAAGAGCGCAACAGCACCTGCATCCCCTGCTCCACCGGTGCGGAAGGCGCCAGCGCCTGCGCATCGGCGAAGGTGAATGCCCCCCGAAACACACTCAAACGAGCGAAAAACTGCTGCACAGGGGGCGGAAGATTCCGATAGGTCGCCAGAAGCGAGGCATAAAGCGAGTGATGCAACATCCCCGTGGGGCGCTCCTTCAACCATTTAAGGGAATGCTGAATCTGCTCGACAAGCTCGTTCAGAGGGCAGCTCGCTATGCGGGCGCTTGCCTGTTCAATGGCTAAAGGCAACCCTTCCAGAAGCCGGCAGAGGGCGCCAATCGCCGCCGCGTTACGCTCCGTAAGGGCAAAATTGGGAACGACTCGTCGCGCACGCTCCACCAGAAGCTGCACCGAGGCGTACCGAAGCATCTGAGACGGCTCCACCTCAGAGGGCGGGGGAACGGGTAAAGGCTCCAGCTGCACCAGATGCTCCGCCTCCAGCCCCACAGGTTTGGGAGCGGCGATGAGACAGCGCAGGTTCGGTAGTCGCTCGCGCAAAACGAGCAACTCAAATTTCTGGGCGGGTGAAATCTCGTGTGTCAGGTCCAGCACCAGGAGCGCAGGATGCCCTTCCAGAACCCGTTCCAGGGATTCCACAAACGCCTCGCTTCCCCGCCACTCCCATCCCAGTTGGCGGGCAAGCCACTCGGTGATGGATTCATGGGGTTCGTGCAACACAACCCACCAGCATGCCTCGCCGAAATGTGGGAGCGTTTGCCATGCCGCTTCCAGCGCCAGGCGGCTCTTCCCGACCCCGGGCGGTCCGACAATGGTAATCAGGCGCCCCTCCGCCGACTCAAGCAAGGTCTGCAGTTGCGCCATCTCTCGTTCGCGCCCCGCGAACGAGGTGGGGACATGAATCAGCCATCGGCGCAGCGGGGTCTGAGCCTGCAACGGAGGAAAGCTCTTTTCGCGCCCAGAAAAATCCAGTTGATAAATCTGCTCCGCGGCGCCTGTCTCTGGCAGGCGATATAAACCCAGCGGGCGTAAGCTCAGCGTGCGCGAAGCGCGCGTTTGAGGGATCAGGAGCGCGACCCGCTCCGTACAGAGGATCTGGTGGTCCCAGCCCACGCGCAACAGCGCATTTACCGTGTTGATGGGGACGCCGCTATAGCGTCCCATCCAGTAGCGCAACTCCCCTATATCGAGCGCGAAGCGGCACTCTCTGAACTGCTGGTGGAGCGCGTCAAGCGCTTTCAGCAGGCTTTCTACGGAGCGAAAGCAGGCGCGTAGCCCTGTGGGGGTGCTTTCCATCAGAACCCCTTGCGTTACCGCCAGCGCCGAGCGAGTCGCGGAGAGAATCGCCCCACCCGAATCGCGCCACTCTAACCCCAGCACAATCCCCAGTCCGTCGCCAAGCGGTGCAGGGGCGTCCCCGGAAGGCGAGCGGGGACGAAACTCCGGGGGCATTTTTTGGTGAGGGATTTGAACCTGTTGCCGGGCTGCCTCATAAGCCTGCTGAAGGCGTTCGCGTTCCGTCTGCACCCACGGCGCCTCGTAGCCTGTTAGAAACTCGCCCCGATACAGGGCGCACGCCTGATCCAGCAAACGACGCTTCGCCTCCGGGTCCGCCGTAATGGCGGCTTGCCGAAGCGTCTCCTCGAAGCGCGCCACATCGGTCTCGATGACCTCGGGGTTAAGACCCACCCAGTGGCGTCCGCTTTGAAGCACGCTCCCTGCCGGGATGCCCGGTGGCTCCAGCAGGGGGCGCAGGGTTGCCAGCGCCACACGCAGGTTATTTCGCGCCGACTCCTCGGGCATCCCATTCCAGAACAGGTGGAGCAAATGTTCCCGGGAATGGCGCTGGGGGTAGCGCAATAGATAAGCCAGCAAGAGCGCCGTCTTGCGCGTTCGAAAGCGCTCCACAGGCTGCCCCGCCACCTCCACAGAGAACCCACCCAGCAACCGCGCCCTGATAATGGGAGAAATAGTCATCGATTCTCGGCTCCGGCTCGTTTTCCTGTGAGGGTCTGGGGGGTATACCCCTCCCAGAACCTTCTTAACACCCATTCCCAAAGTTGAACAGCACCATCAGCAGGTCGGCGTCGTCCACGGTACCGTCGCAGTTGACATCCACGCGTCCCAGATTGGAGCCGCTGTTGCCAAACGCGAACAGCACGGCAAGCAGATCGGCGTCGTCCACGCAGTTGTTGCTATCCACATCGCCGTTATGCGCCGTGCATTGCGGTCCCGTATCCAGCAGAAAGACCTCCCACTTGCCTGTATTCGCGTTGTAAGCGTTCCCCACAATGTAGCGTCCATCGGAGGAGATGGCAGACGCCCACTCCAGTCGCACGCCAGCGGGGATCAGGGAAGCGTAGGTGATATTCAGGTCTTCCATCACGCCGTTCTTCCAGCGGAATGCTGCCCATTCCGAGGCTCCGCCAGGATCGCGGTCGGACCAGCCGACGATAATGGTGCCGTCGTAGTTCGCGTCCCAGGCTTCACCCCACTGACCGCCCAGCGTGCCCAGGTCCACCATGCCGGTGGATTCGGTCCAGCGGAAGGGTCGCGCGGGCGTGAAGCTCGCGTCGCCCCATGCGCCGACCACCACATTGCCGTCGCCCGACACGCCGAGCGCCTCGCTCTGACCCCAAGCAGGGTTGTGAATCTCTACCATCCCTGCTGGCGTCCAGCGGAAGGCGTGGTGGATGCCGCTTCCATCGCCCGACCAGCCGACAACCACATTCCCATCGTGCGAGACGGCGCGCGCCACACTGCGGATGCCGCCCGGCAGCGTGCCCAGATTCTCCATCGTGCCGTTCTCCCACCGAAAGGCGCGATTGAACCCGTTGCTGAGCTGAGCCGCCCCCACAATCACCGAGCCGTCATAGTCGGCGTCCCATGCCCAGCTGGTGTTCCCGCCGAAGGTGCCAATCTGGGTGAAAGTGCCGTTTTCCCAGCGGAACCCGCGATAAATGGAGCCGCTGATGAACCCGTACCCCACAATCACCTGACCATTCGCCGACAGCCCCCACGCTTCCGTATCGCGCCCCGAAGCCAGTGAGCCGATACTCACCATCCCCGTGCTGGGCGTCCAGCGAAAAGCGATATGGGGGCTACTGATGCCTGCCCACCCGACCACAACCGTGCCGTCGTCGGAGACGCCATGCGCCTCCGCGTAGGGCGTGCCGTAAGAGCCAAGCAAGGTAAGCGACTGACCATACAGCCAGCCATGCAGACTCAGCCCAAGCACAAAGACTCCCATTGCTTTTTTCATGACCATCGGACCTCCAGAGAAAGTATAACCCACCCAATACGCTGTACCATTAGCGAATCGTTAACATCGTCCCCCTCCGGGCATGGCTCCCGCTTTTTCTGTGATTTTTACGGGTACAGATGGTATAATCCCCCGTGATGCGCTGGACGGGTTTTCTGTTGCTATTGCTCACGCTGGGGCTGACCCTCACGGCGAACCGCCCGCAAACGCATACCGATCCCGAAAGCCTGCTTGCCGAAGTGCGCCGCATCATCGCGACGAACGATGTGCGCGCCCTTCGGGCGCTTGGCGAAACGCCCGAAGTGATTCACTGGCACATCTGGCTCACGGGGGATGACCGCCTGCCCAACTGGTCCGCCGACCTGTTGCCCGCCCCGAAAGGCTATGGCAAACCGGGCGAATGGTGGTTGCTGTTTTCAAAATTCCAGCTGGTGGAAGAGCTCTGCGACCGCGCCCATCCGATTGTGCAAACCCCGAATGGTCTCAAACTCGCGCCCGAAGTGCCTGAATCGGTGGCGGTGCCGTTTCGGATTGAGTTTCACGATATCGAACTCTGGCTGGAGCCGAAGGCGCGCTCTGTGCGTCTTCGCAATCGCTTCTCGGTAAAGCGGGTTGCCCCAGACGAGAAGGCGCTGCTGATGCGCCTGAACGCTCCCTATCGGGTCAAGAGTGTGAAGTTCAACGGGGCGCCCATCCCCCTGATAACCCGATTCAGCCCAGACAGTCGCCTGCCCGACACGCTCTGGGCGGGGCGGGTGGGCGGTCTGCTCTGGATTCAGGACAGCAAACCGCTGCCTGACGCCTTCACCGTTGAGATCGAGTATGAAGGGACTATCTGGTACCTCCCCAACGATCGGGTTGGCGAGCAGTACGCCCTGCTCTGCTCCTACTGGTACCCCCATATCGGGCGCCTGCCCGCTCGCCATCGCGTTACCGTTCACACGCCCCCCGACTGGATTGCAATTGGTCAGGGCGAACTGCAGAAAGAGACCCGTACCGACTCAGAATCGGTCTTCACCTATCAGAACGACCTGCCTGTGTGTTTCTTCTCGATGGTGGCGGGACCGTTTCAGGTGGGCGCGGAGGTGCGCTCACAACACTCCAATCGGCTAATTCGGGTCTATCAGCTCAGGGTTGACCGTGCCCGCGCCGAACAGATTGCCCGCAAAACCGCACAGGCGATGGATTACTTCGAATCGATTCTCACCCCCTACCCCTATAGCCACTTCTATGTGGTGGAGACGCCCCAGTTTGGCTTTTCGGGGCTGGAGGCGTACTCGTTCACCTTTCTGGACCCCGCCATCACGCTGTGGGCATGCTCGCATGAGCTGGCGCACACATGGTGGGGCGGTATCGTGCCGAACACCTACATCAACTCCATCTGGAACGAGTCGCTGACGCAATATACCGACTCGGTGCTGTTCCAGGAGGGCGCCGATGGCACGATGCAGGTGGGGGCGCAGTCCATCAACGGGCGTACAGTACCCATCGGCTTGGCAAATGTGGCGCGCGACGATGTGATGGCAATCGCGGGCTACATGCGCGGCGCGTATGTGCTGAAAATGCTCGAAAACGAGCTGGGGCACGACACGATGCTGGAGGCGATGCGTCGCTTCATTCGCAACCGCGCGGGGCAAGCCAGCGAGTGGGAACACTTCCTGCAGGCGGTCAACGAGGTGACGCAAAAAGACTATCGCTGGTTCTTCGACCAGTGGATTTTCCGCGCCGAATTTCCTGCTCTGGAGATAACCCCACTGGAAGTGAAGGCTGTTGGTGACCGCTGGGAGGTGGTGGTGCGCCTGCGCCAGTCGGGTACTTCACGCCCCTATCGCCTGCGCCTCCCCCTTCGACTGATGGGTGAGCGTGGCGTGGAAGCCCAACACATCGTCTACCTCACTGAAGCAGAGCAGACCCTCACCCTGCAGGCGCCGTTTGCCCCCAGATGGCTCACCCTGCTGGAAGACAGCGGCGACACGCTCGTGCGTAAACCCAGCGGCGCACGGGGCAACCCCTTCCACCAGAAACTGGGGAACTGAACCCCGTACCGCTTCGGTATACTATACTCGCGTATGGAGGGAACTATGATTAAAACACGCAGAGTATGGCTGTGGGTGCTGGCAGCTTTGCTGATTGCAGGCGTCTCCGCACAAGAGAAGGTACTGCTCCAATATAAGGCAAAGCCCGGACAAACGATGCGCTATCGCCTCGCTGGAACGCTTTCCATCGAAGCCGCAGGACAAACCTTCAACCTTGAGGTTACGACGGTTAGCGTCCAGAAGGTTCTGGAAGTCTCGCCTGAAGGCAACATCAAGCAGGAGTCTTCGGTAGAGTCCTACGAAATGAGTTTCAACGGGCAGAAGGCGCCCACCCCACCCGAGGCGCTTTCCATTAAGACGACCATCACCATCAAGCCCAACGGCGAACTGATTGCTCGCGAAACCACCCGCGAAGAAGAGGCAGAAGGCGATCAGCGTCATTTGAGTCAGGTTTTCTCGTTCATCTACCCCGCTCAGCCCGTTGGCGCTGGCGAGAAGTGGAGCTATGCTTTCGAAGAAAACTCCAGACTCGGTACGGCGCCCGCACGAGTCGAATACACCCTGAAAGGCTTTGAGGCATGGAAGGGGATTCGCGTCGCCCGAATCCAGAGCGCGTATAAAGCGGAGGGCGACAGCAAGCTCACCGCCGAGGTAGACGCGCTTGTAGAGGTGCGCACGGGCGATGTGGTCTACGGCAAGGCGAGCGTTTCGGGCATGGAGTTCGGTCAGGGGGGCGTTTCGGCGCCTGCCAGCGCCACGCTCGAATTCGAGCGAATCGAGGGCTCGCCACTCCCCGAAGGCGAGAACGGAACCCCCAAAGTAGACCAGCAACCCACCGAACAGAAACCCGCCGACACGAAGAACGAACAGGCTGAACAAAAGACCGACCAGACCGAGAAGAAGGAAGAGAGCAAAAAGAAGGAGAAGACCATCGAAGAGGTCACCAAAGACTTCGAGAAGATGGAGGGGCTCTTCACGCTCTACCGCAAGAAAGAGGCAGGCAAAGACACCCTCTACCTCGAGGTGCGCGAAGACCAGCTGGAGAAGCTCTACTTCCTGCAGGCGACGGTCAGCGAAGGGCTGCCGTCCATTATTCTCGCGCCAGGACGCCCTGTCAGCGACATCCTCTTCAAGTTCGTCAAGCGCGACGAGCAGATTCTGCTGGTTGTGCCCAATATCGGCTTCCGCGCGAACCCGAACACGCCAATTGGACGCTCGGTGGAACGCTCTTTCGCCGACGCCTATCTGGAGGCGTTCAAAATCGAGGCGAAAGACAAAGACGGCAAGAAGTTTCTGATTGATGTGTCCAACCTGTTCCGCTCGGACCTGATTCAGATTCAGCAACTGGCGAGCGCCGCGGCGGGCGGCAACTACTCAATTGACCGCGAGAAGACCGTCTACAATCAGGTCAAGGTGTTCCCCAACAACCTGTTTGTGCAGACGGCGTATCACTTCACCGGTAGCCCGTCGCGTGGGGGCGGTCTGGCTGGACTGCTGGGTGGCTTGCTGGGCGGCGCGAATCTGGCTGACCCGCGCAGTCTCCCGATAACCGTCAACTACAACCTCTGGGAGCTGCCTGTGGATAACGGCTATCGCCCGCGCTACTATGACCCGCGTGTCGGCTACTTCACCACCGAGTTTCTGGACATGAACAACGAGGTGCCCGACCAGACGAAGCGCTACATTTTGCGCTGGCACCTGGAGAAAGCCGACCCGAACGCGCCCCTCTCGCCGCCCAAGCAGCCTATCGTGTTCTGGCTGGATAACGCCATCCCTCATGAATATCGCGACGCGGTGCGCGAGGGCATTCTGGAGTGGAACAAGGCGTTTGAGAAGATAGGCATCAAGGACGCGATTGTGGTCAAGCAGATGCCCGACGACGCCGACTGGGACCATGCCGACATGCGCTACAATGTCGTGCGCTGGGTCTCCTCCCCCGATAACGGCTACGCGGTTGCGCTCTTCCGCGCCAACCCGCTCACGGGGCAGATTCTGAACGCGAGCATCACCATCGACGGCAACATGGCGCGAATCACCCGCGCCCAGTTCCTGTATCGGATTGACCCGCTGGCGGCGTTCCGTGAAGCAGAACAACGCGAATGCAATGCCCACCTGTTGCACGACCCACGCATCTGCACGATGGTGCAGGACACGCTCCATCGCGCATGGCAGGGGTATCTTATGGCGAGTCTGCTGGCGCCCCTGCGCGGCGGCACGCGCATCAGCGAAGACGAGTTTGTTAAATCCTATATCCGCTCGGTAACCATGCACGAGATGGGGCATATTCTGGGGCTGCGCCACAACTTCGTCGCCAGCCGCTTGAACACGCTGGAAGACCTCAAAGACGGTGAGAAAGTGCGCCAGCGCGGTACCGTCGCCAGCGTGATGGAGTATGACCCCTTCAACCAGATGGCGCTCCATGCTCCCAACACGGTCTACTGGAACCCCACGATTGGACCCTACGACTACTGGGCGATTGAATACGGCTATCGCGAGTTCCCCGATGCGCCAACGCCCGAAGCGGAGCGCGTGCATCTGGCAAAGATTGCCCAGCGCAATACCGAACCCGAACTCGCTTTCGAGACCGACGATTATGCCGACCGCTTTGACCCGTATGTCACGCGGTTTGACCTCAGCCGCGACCCGCTGGCGTACTGGGAGCTGGTGCTGAAAGATACCGACGAGCTGGTGCGCCTGCTGCCAACGCGCTTCCCGCGTCCGAACGAGCCGTACTACGAGTTCACGCGCCTGTTCTTTGGCTCGCTGGCGTCGTATAGCAACGCGGCAATTCAGCTCACCCGCTTTATCGGCGCGCTCCAGCTGCGGCGCAACTTCCCCAACGACCCGAACGCCCAGCCGCCGCTCAAGCCGCTCAGCGGCGCAGAACAGCGACGCGCCCTGAACCTGCTGGCGACTTACATCTTTGCGCCGACGGCGTTCAACTTCCCCAAAGGCTACTACGAGAAACTCGCGCCGAACCCCTACGACGGCTTCTCGGGCGGGGCGATCCCTGCCGACTCGCCCGTGCGCGACTTCCTGAGCAACATCCAGCGGCTCACGCTCAGTCGGCTCCTCGCGGCGGACACCCTGCGCCGAGTCGCCAACAACGAGTTCAAGGCGGTCAACGACCCGTTCACCCTCGCCGAACTGTTTGAGACCCTCTATGGCGTCATCTGGGACGAGGCGATCAAGGGTAACGGGAGCGTGCCCACCCTGCGGCGGCAGCTCCAGCGCCATCACCTGCAACTGCTGGTGGATATGCTTGTCAAAAACCAGCCCGTGCCCGACGATGCCAAAATGCTGGCGCGCTATCAGCTTCGGGAGCTGCGCAGTCTGCTGGCGAAACGCCTGACCACCGCGAAAGATACCTACACCCGCGCCCACTACACCGAAGCGATAGACCTCATCGACAAGGCGCTGAACGCCCAGTATCTGCTGGGCATGCCCGAAATCCGCGTGCCCTCGCTCGCCGAGATTCTGGGCATTGGGCAGCCTGCGCCGTAAAAACTCAGCCCCCCTTCCCGTGTTCGGGAGGGGGGCTAACCTCTCAGCGAGTCAGAAGCGCGTTCGCTTGCTCTTGAGTGGGCACTCCCGTAAAGACCAGCTGCCCATCCACCACTATCGCCGGCACTGCGCGAATGCCATACTGCTGGGCTTCGGCGCTGTCAGGCGTGCGCGTGATGACAGTGCAGCCACAGGAAGCTACGGCGTTTTTCACTCGCTGGATCGTCTCGTCGCACAGCGGACAGCCCGCCGTGAACACTTCAATTGTGCGTGCCATCGTATCCTCCCTCCTCAGGTATTCCATGGCGGCGTACAACAGGCAGCAGGGGCGCGCTGAGCCTTTCTCAGGCTCCTGCAGGCTCAGCGCGTGGAGCAAAGCCTCGCGCCGTCGGCGCAGGAGCTCAATCCGCTCATTCAGGCGGGCGACCATGCGGCGCAACAGGGGCGCAACTTGCTCGCATGGGAGCTCGCCTGACTCGCTCAGCTCCAAAACGCGGCGCACCTGTCGCAGGCTCAAACCCAACTGCTTCGCCTGCTGAATGAACCTCAACTGCTCCAGCTGCTCTGGCGCATAGAGGCGATAACCCGACTCGGCACGCCTCGCGGGACGCAACACCCCGCAGGCGTCGTAATAGCGCAGGGTGGAGACCTTGACCCCCGCACACTTCGCCAGCTCCCCAATCTGCCAGAGTCGCTCCATGGTAGGGATAGTATACACCCTCCAGTCGAGTGGAGAGTCAAGAATGCGTGAGGAGAGGAGCTTCTAACTACCCGTTAGCTTTCCAGCAACGATACAGCAGCCAGTCTGAACCCTTCAAGGCATGCCTCGCCCCTGCCGACCCGTTCATAGGCAGGCGAAAGGTTGGGACAGCCGAGGTGCCCACTAACACCCACTGCCGAAGTTAAACAGCACAGTCAACAGGTCGGCGTCGTCCACGGTGCCGTCGCAATTCACATCTTCAGGCAAGCCAGAGCCGCTCTGTCCAAACGCGAACAAAACAGCAAGCAGGTCGGCATCGTCCACGCAACCATTTTGATCCACATCGCCGCCTGCGCTGGCTTCACCGTACTCAACGATGTAGCCACGCGCCCCCCATGACCCACCGGGTGGAACATTATTCCAGTGCCCTGAGCAATAAAGCCCAAGCGCAATCACTGTTTCATATCCCCGATTGTTCGGTTCGCCTGGCTGCCAGTAAGTAAAACTCATCGGCTCCCCAGTGACCCAGTACCAGTTTCCAGTTCCTGCAGGGTCCTCGTATCCGCCGAGGTAAAACTGCGACGAGACACTACCACAACTGTGATTCGCGCGGAGCAGGTTCCAGATAAAGTCTTGCTCTGCTTGAGAGGTAATCGTCGCCAGATACCCACGACGACACTGATAGGTCCGCTGTTCTGCCTGAATACGAGCATTATTCCATGCTATGTTGCTGCTGAGAACAATTTCGTAGTAGTGCCCGTTTCCTTCCCAGTACACTGGCTGCGCGATTGATGCTAACAGCGTTAGCAATCCTATCAACAGCACACCGCTCAGTCGCGCCCTCAGCGCGATGCTCGCTTTGTTCTGTCGTACCCTCAGCATCGTGTTGACCTCCTTCATAAAAGCGTTGTGCAAAGAGAGGCGTTTCTCTCCTGGTTCCCATTATACACCACTTGGCGCGTAGTGGGATAGGGCTTTTGTGCTAATCGGCCTCTTTTCGGGGGCGAAAAGAGGACATTCTAAGAGACTGTCTATGAATTTTGTGCTTGAATCCAGACGGGTGAACCTGCTCTGTTGCAAGGATAGGGGCGTGAGCGTTCCGAGACCCCTGCCTCCAGGTCTTCGGGGGAGGCTTTTTGACAGGCGTGCCGTCTTGGAACCTGTGCCCTGACGGCTGAAGCCGTTCCTAATAAACAAAGCCAGCCTCCGCTGGCTATAGCCCCCTGTTTACGGGGGGTTGGGGGGCTGAGCCGACGCAGGTCGGCTTCGTCTCATAGGAACGGCTTTAGCCGTCGCTCTTTCGGGGGCATCGTGGGTTCCAGAAGTATCCTTGCAACAGAGCAGCTTTAGCCGTCGGGGCACAGTCGCCTTACGAGCCTGTTGCTTGCTCGTTTTTCTGGCAGCCTCTTGCATAAGCCGTCAAAACAGGCTAAGGGCTTCCGTGTCAGCCTCCACCCCCACCCACTCGATTCCATCCCAGCCGTGAAAGCGACGCTTCATCACCTCAATCGCTTCGGGGTTGTTGTCCACCAGAATAAACCGCCTGCCCAGTTCCAGCGCGGCGACGCCTGTGGTGCCGCTGCCCGCGAAAAAGTCCAGCACCAGATCCCCAGGGCGCGAGGAGGCGCGAAGAATACGACGCAAAATGCCCAACGGCTTCTGAGTCGGGTAGCCCACACGCTCCTTGCTGGTGGTGGGCACAATCGTGTGCCACCACACATCGGTGGGCAGCTTGCCCCGTTGCGCCTTCTCCGCGCCCACCAGCCCGGGTGCCATGTAGGGAATGCGGTCTATCTCATCAGCGTTGAAAATGTAGCGCTTCGGGTCTTTCACATAGAGCAAAATATTATCGTGTTTGGGAGGCCACTTGCGGCGCGGGCGACCACCATAGTCGTATGCCCAGATAATCTCGTTCAGGAAGCACTCACGCCCGAAAATGGCGTCCAGCAGAACCTTGCAGTAATGGACTTCGCGGTAGTCAATATGGAAGTAGAGGCTGCCGTGCGGCGCCAGCACGCGATACGCTTCCTGCAGGCGCGGCTCCAGAAAGGCGAGATAGTCGTCAAAAATGTCCACGAAACTCCGTGAGCCGAGCGTGAGCGTCTGATACCGCCTGCCCCCGAAACCCACCCGATCGCCCGACTCAGAGCGCACCGTGCGCAGAGCCGTGTAGCGTTGTTCTTTGCCCGTGTTGAAGGGCGGGTCAATATAAATCAAATCCACCGATTCGGAGGGCAGGGTTTTCAGTACCTGCAGGTTATCGCCGAAGTAGATGCGTCCGCGCCACATCGGCAGTAAGGATACCTTAGCCCTTGCCCCGAAACGGCTCGATCAACTGGAGCGCCAGCTCCTTCATGAAGAAGTGGCAGTCGGTAACAATCGGGAAGGTCTGATGCGTGCCGCGGTCGGTGAGTTTGATGACGGTATCGGCGTCGTTGTCCACGCAAAACACGCGCACGCTGGCAGGGAGCATATTGCCCGTGGCGACGGAGTGGAGTGTTGTGGCGACCATAATCGCGACCCCGACGCCGGGGATATGGGCGCGCATCGCGTCCTGCGCGTCCAGCACATCGGTAATCACTTCGGGCAGGGGACCGTCGTCGCGGATGCTACCCGCCAGCACGAAGGGGATGCCGTACTTGACGCAGGTATACATCACGCCGCGCGTCAGCACGCCCTGCTCCACCGCCTGACGGATGCCGCCCAGCAGGCGGATGCGGTTGATGGCGCGGATGTGGTGCTGGTGTCCGTGTCGCACGGGTGCGCCCAGCTCCAGCGAGACGCCCAGCGAAGTGCCGTAAAGCGCCGCCTCGATATCATGCGCGGCGAGCGCGTTCCCCGCAAACAGCACATCGATCCAGCCGTTGCGCAACAGTTGCTCCAGATAGGGTCCTGCGCCCGTGTGGATAATCGCGGGACCGCCCACGAACAGCACCTTTTCGCCCCGCGCTTTGGCTTTGCGCACCTCTTCGGCAACGCCGCGCACCGCCCGCTCTTTGGGCTTTTCAGAAGACACATCGCTCCCCATAAAGGCGAACACGCTGGTGGGATCGCGGCGCTCTGGAGGCGTCACGCGGATGCCCTCATGCCCCACCACGATTAAATCGCCCGCTTTGACCCGCGCCATCGGCACGGTCGCCGCACGCCAGTGGTCGCCCTCCTTCCACACCCGCACCCCGCAATCCATCTCGATATTCTCCACTGGAATCCAGCGATTATGCACGCGCACATAGGTCTCCAGATTGGTGGTGGAATAGAAATCTTCGGGGAACACGCCATCTTTGGGGGCAGGCTCCAGATGGGCGTTTCGGTGAGAAAACTGTGCCCCGTGCAGTTGCACCTCCTCCAGCACGCGCTCCAGCAGGTCTTCGCTTTCCGCCTGAACCAGAATCTCAAACTCGCTGGTCTCTTCGCGCGTGTGCCCGATTTTCGCGTGGCGTATCTCGTAGCGAACCCCTTCGTAGGAAGAGAGAATATCCAGCACTTTGGAAAGCACCAGCGAGTCGATCACATGCCCTTCCAGACGAATCATTTCGGACACCATCGTCGGTTGCACCTCGTGTGGGGAATTGTACCCGTTTAGAGTTTTCGAGGACGGATTCCGAGCGCGAGTTGGTGGGCTTGCTGGGCGTGGTTCCACCAGCGCAGGAGGTGTTCCAGCGTGCGCTGGGTTGCGCCCTGGTGGGTGTGAATGAGCTCGCGCGCCTTTTGTTCAATCTCGGCGCGGCGCTGGGGGTTCTGGAGCAGTTCCAGAATGCCCTGCGCCAGCGCGTGCGCATCAGCAACCTCAAAGCCGACGCCTGCCTCTTTTGCCATCTGGGCAATATCGCGGAAGTTGTGGGTGTGGGGTCCGAAAAAGACGGGCTTGCCGTGTGCGAGAGGCTGGAACAGGTTCTGACCGCCAAGTGGGGCGAACGCGCCGCCCACGACCGCCACATCGCCCACCGCATACAGGCGCGCCAGCTCGCCGAAGGTGTCCACCACCACAACCTGCGCATACTCGCCCTCAGGTAACGGGAGCCGACTGCGAAGAGAGGGGTTCCAGCCATAACTTTGCAACAGCGTGTTTAGCTCAGGCACGCGCTCCAGATGGCGCGGGGCAATCACCAGACAGGTGTCGGGCATCTGGCTCTGCACGGCGCGGTACGCTTCGGCGACCAGCCGCTCCTCTTCGGGCGTGCGGGTGCTACCCACCACAATCACGGGCGCTTCGGGGGGCAACGAGAGCCGCCGACGCCACTCTGCAGGGTCTACATCCGTCGCTTCCAGTGCCTGATCAAACTTGGTGTTGCCGCACACCTCCACGCGCGCGGGCGAGATGCCCAGCGCCACAAAGCGCGCGGCGTCCAGCGGCGACTGGGCACATACAAAATCCACCCATTCCAGCATTTGACGGTAAAAAGGGCGCACCCTCTGGGCGCGACGGAAGCTGCGGTCGCTCAGCCGCCCGTTTAGCACCAGCGTAAACCCTTCCCGCCGATGTTGCTCCGCCAGCAGATTCAGCCAGAGCTCCGTTTCAAACAGCGTGAGCAGGTCGGGCTGGATTCGGCTCAGCGCACGGCGTACTGCAAAGGGAAAATCGAGCGGAAAGTAGGCGATATAGTCCACCCACTCGCGTGCCGAGTCGTGCGCTGTGCGTTGCCCCGTGGGCGTGGTGGTGGTCAGCACAATTTCGGCGTTGGGCAGGGCGGCGCGCATGGCTTTCAGCACGGGGAGCGCCGCCAGCGTCTCACCTACCGACACGCAATGCACCCAGATTCGGCGCTTGTCTTTTGGGGGCGGAACAGCAACAAAACCAAAGCGCTCCCACCACCGCTCACGCCATGAGCCTGCGAGAACGCGCCACGCGATATAAACTGCCCACAGGGGCGTCAGCAGGAACAGAATCAGGTTATACACCAGCCGTATCATCGGGGGCGCCCTCCCCGTACAATCTGTTCGGCGCGTGCCTCGAGGGTATTAATGGCGTCTTCTATCTGCTCGGCGAGCCGCGCGAAGGCGTCCTTGTCGGCATCTTCGGGAACCCACACAGGCTCCCCTATCAGAAACGCGCCGCGTGCGAACGGTAACGGGATGAGATAGCTGTCCCATGTGGGCAGCAGGATGCGTGGGTACGCGCTGACGCCTGCCGGATAGATCGGCGCGCCCGCTTTCTGCGCAATCAGCAGGGCACCCGGCTGGAACTTACGGCTGGGACCGCGCGGTCCGTCAGGCGTGAACGCCAGCACGCCGCCCCGTTTCACCTCGCGCGCCGCTTCCAGCGCCGCCCGCACCCCTCCCCGACTGGTGGAGCCTCGCAAAATGTTGAACCCGAAGCGACGGAAAATCTCCGCCTGCACTTCGCCGTCGCGCGAAAGCGAAATCAGCGCCCAGATGCCCCGCCCCCGCATGAAGTTCGCGGGGATCAGCGTGCGCCCGTGCCACGAGACCATCACCGCGCCCGTGCCCTCCTGCAGGTGGCGCTCAATCGGCTCCCAGCCTTCCACATAGAGGCGCACAGTGCGCCCAATTACGCGCGCCAGTGTGTAGCCCAGCCAGCCCAGCCGTTTCGCACGCCGCAAAGTCGCTGCTGAAGGCGTCTCCGACACGGTTCCGATTATACCTGCTCCGATTCGCGCAGGTACGCCTCCAGCTTCTGGCGGAGCATCTCCCGCGCCCGATGAAGCCGCGCCTTCACCGCAGGAACGGTCAGCCCCAGACGCCGTGCCGTCTCTTCTGTGGAAAGCCCCTCCACATCGCGCATAATCAGCACAGGGCGCAGGGAATCGGGCAGTTCGGCGACTGCCTGCTGGACGCGCTCGCGCAGCTCGTTCTCAATTACAATCGCTTCGGGGTCCTGCGCATGCTTGTCAATCAGCTCCCGCAGGATTTCCTTCCCCTCTTCGCTGTTGAGGGGGTCGTCCAGCGAGTAGAAGCGGTCTAAATCTTTGCGGGCGCGGATGCAGAGGCGTCGTGCAATCGTATAGAGCCAGGTGGCGAAGCTGGCGTCGCCGCGAAAGTTCTGGAGCGCACGGAACGCGCTGAGCAGGGCGTCCTGAAGCACATCCTGCGTGGTTTCGGTGTGCCCCCCGCATGTTTTCAGGAGCGCACGAAACACCTTATCTCGATGGCGGAGCCACAGGCGGTCAAATGCTTCCGTGTCGCCTGCTTTGGCGCGTTCAATCAATACCGAATCATCGGTCATAGCATGATTCTACCTCTTGGGCGCTTCGCCGTAGGTATGCACCTCGCCCACCCACTGGTCAATCAGCGTCGGGTAAATCACAATTCGGGCGTAGCCCCGCAGGCGTCCGCCTTCGCCTTTGTCAAACTCCGCTTTGGCTTTCTCCAGCGCCTCCAGCCATGTAATTTTGACAGGCAGGTTCGCCTTCCGATAAATCTCGGGGTCCAGCGCGTACTGCCACACAATCAGGCGTTGCTGGTTCTGCTGCGCCGACTGGAGCAGTTGACGAAAATCGGCGTCGGGCTGGAGCCAGTATTCGGTGGCGACCACGCGCGCGCGTCCCGCCGCATAGTAGCGGAGCCACTCAGCGATGCGCGTGGCGGCGACCGCCGTCGTGCTTTCTGTGAGCACCTCACGCACCGCTTCCGCCTCCTGACGCTCGCCGTCTATCTCGGCGGAGCGCAACCCGCTCTGCTTGATCAAGCCAAACAGCACCATCACCAGCACGAGGGGCGCAAACCCATACACGACGCGCTGCACATCCTCTTCCACATAACTGGCAAGCCAGCCCCCCAGCCCCATCAGCGCCCAGAAGAGCGTCCACAAATACAGAGGCTGATAGTCGCCTTTCCAGAGAATAAGTGCTATCAGCGAGAGCGCCAGCGAATAGCCCCCAATCTGGCGTGTAAGGCTCACCAGCCGATCGCTGATGATGCGCTCGCCTGTGGTCGCGACAACGATCAGCAAAATCAGTGTCAGCAGCCCCAGCGCCAGAAACGCGCCTTTCAGCAGCGTGACGAAAGTTCCCGCGGCATAGTATTGATACACATCCCGCACGCGGAAGGGGCGACCCAACGCCAGCAGGGCGTTCTGCGCTTGCTCGCCTGTCGCCTGCCAGTAGAGTCCTGAAAACCGGGGTATCGTGATTGCACTTCCCACACCCCCTGTCGCGATCCATTCCACAAACGAAGGCTTGGGGCGCTCCACGCCATACGCCATCACGGGGTTCGGCAACACCGCAAAATAGACCGCAAGGTAAACGACCAGCATAACGCCCCATAACCCCGCCCAGTAGCCCCCTGCACGCCCGCGCCGTGTGGCAGCCACCCCGACAGCAATCGCAGGGAAAAGCGCAAAAAGGTTAATCCCGCACAGCAGTCCGCCCACTACCCCCAGTCGGGTGAGGCTAACAGGGTCCGCTTCACGGGGTGCCAGCGTGTGAAGTGCGGTCTTTGCCCACCACGCCATCAAAAACAGGGCAATCGCGGCAAAACTGAACATCGTCGCCGCATTCAGCACGACATTGGAGAAATAAAACAGCCCGGTGAGCCAGCCGCTCAAGCCCCCACTCAAGCCCACCATCCGGAAAATGCGGTAGAGGATCAGCCCCGTCAGTGTGATGGCAACCGCGCCCAGCACCTGCGCGCTCTCCAGCAGGGGGAACACCAGCGCGAACGGCTTGGTCAACGCCCAGAAAAGCAACATTCCCAGCGGCGCGTGCCCGCTCCAGAAACCCAACGAATCACGGCGGAACCCCTCGGCTACAGCCGCAATCTGGCGCAGGCTCTCATAATCTACATAGTATGAACGCAATAGAGCGGTGAGCGCGAGATACACCACGCCCACAAGCCACATCCCTGTGGGTATGCCCCAAATCTCCCTCTTGAACATAAAGAGCAGGATTCAGCCTCTCTGGTGTGAATCCTGCTTCTCAGCGACTGTAGAGGAATCCCGTGCTTGAATCCAGACGGGTGAACCTGCTCCGTCGCAAAGATACCTTCTGGAACCCACGATGCCCCCAAAAGAGCGACGGCTAAAGCCGTTCCTAATAAACAAAGCCAGCCTCCGCTGGCTGAATTAGCCGACGCAGGTCGGCTTCGTCTTATAGGAACGGCTTCAGCCGTCAGTCATAAACGCCCTGCGCCCCCGTTGCTTGCTTATCTTCCTAAACAGCCTCTCACAGGCCCGTTCAGGCTTATTCGGGAATATAGGTCGCGATATGGCGTAGCAGGTGTTTGACCTCTTCGCGCGACGGCTGCACGGGGTTGAATAGAATAGAACCATCGGCGAAGGTGAGGTCGGTTAGAGTTTCCAGATCATCCTCGCTGACCTCAATCCCCACATCGATCAGGTGCGCAGGGATTCCCACCTCGGTCAGCAGCTGGCGCACTTTCAGCACGCTATCTTCGGCAATCGGCATGCCCAGCACATTGGCAATCTGCTCGAAGCGTTCGTGGCGATGGGGGAGGTTGTATTGCATCACAACGGGGAGCGCAAGGGCGCAACAGAGTCCGTGCGGCAGGTCATACAGTCCGCCCAGCGCGTGGGCAATCGCGTGCGCCAGTCCCACCATGCTGTTGTTGAAGGCGGCGCCTGCAATCGTGGCGGCGAACGCCATACCCGCCCGCGCCTCGAGGTCGTTCTCCCCATCCTCCACCGCGCGCGGCAGGTACTTGAAGATAAGCCGTATCGCCTCGAACGCCAGCATGTCGGAAAAGGGGTTCGCCTGCAGGTCGACAATTGCTTCGATGGCGTGGGTAAGGGCGTCCGCGCCTGTCTGGGCGGTGGCGGCGGGGGGCAGGCGTCGGCTCATTTCGGGGTCCACAATCGCCAGATGGGGCGCCAGATAGCGGCTTAGCACGGGCATCTTCTGGCGGCGCTCCGTGTCGGTGAACATCGCGATAAAAGTAACCTCGCTGCCCGTGCCCGCCGTGGTGGGGATAGCAATCAGGGGTTTGCAGACGCCGGGCACGGTATCGGTTCCCTCATAATCGCGCACGCCGCCCCCGAAGGTGCGGATGGCGTTCACCAGTTTCGCCGTGTCCATCACGCTGCCGCCCCCAACGGCGATCACCACATCTTTATCGCGCGCCATCGGTACCGCCGCCTCGATGCTCTCGATGGTGGGGTTCGGCACAACGCCTGAATAGACCTCGTAGCGAACGCCCTGCCCACGCAACTGGCTCTCCACAGGCTCTATCAAGCCCGCTTTGGCGACACCTGCATCGGTGATAATCAGCGCGCTACCCCATTCATGGATGCTGAACTCGAAGCCAAGATTACCGACCGCGCCCACGCCAAACAGGAGTCGGGTGGGCATTTCGAATCCGAAGAAAGCGTTTTCCATCGCTGGCATCCTCCACCGCAAGAGTTCGGCGCGGAGTGCCTGATTCCTGTTGGGAAGCTCTGGCTACGAGCGCTTGAGGAATCGGCGCGTGGTGATAAGCGCGGGGATGGCGCGCCCCCGAATCTCCACCGCGCAGGGGGTTCCTGCTTTTGCCAGCGCGGCGGGCAGATACGCCATGCCAATCCCCTGCTCCAGCGTGGGCGAATAGACGCCGCTGGTGAGCTGCCCCACCCCCTGCCCGTCCACCAGCACGGGATAGCCCTCGCGCGGCACGCCACGCTCCTGAAGCACAATCCCCATCAGTTTGCGGGTGGGTACCGCCTGCTTCGCCTGCAGGATGGGTTCCGCGCCGATATAGTCGGTGCGTTCGCTGACCAGCCAGCCCAGTCCCGCCTCGATGGGGTTTGTGTCGTCCGTCAGTTCGTGTCCGTACAGGTGTAGCCCCGCTTCCACGCGCAACACATCGCGTGCGCCTAACCCACAGGGCGTGGCACCCCATGCGAGCAGGGCGTCCCAGAGGCGCTCGCCATATTCGGCAGGGGCAATCAGCTCAAAACCGTCTTCGCCTGTGTAGCCCGTGCGCGCGGCAAACAGTGGCATACCCTCCCACTCAAACGCGAGCGTCCCAAACCGGGGCACTTCAGCGAGCGCCGGGTTCATGTGGGCGCTCAGACGGGCAGCCGCTTCGGGTCCCTGAACCGCAATCATCACCGTCTGCTCGGTCTGGTCGTCAATCGTAGGCGGGTTGGTGAACTCTGCCTGCCAGCGCTGGAACCATGCGAGGTCTTTCTCGCGGTTGGCGGCGTTGAATACCATCAGCCAGTGGTCAGGCGCAAGGTGATAGACGATAACATCATCCACCACGCCGCCCCGTTCGTTGGTCAGCACGGTATATTGCCCTGTGCCGGGCGCGACCTTGCTGAGGTCCGAGGGCACCAGTCGGCTCAGGAACTGGGCAGCGGCTTCGCCCCGAAAATGGGCGCGTGCCATATGGCTCACATCGAAGATGCCCCACGCCTGACGCACGGCGCGTGTCTCTTCAATAATGCCGCGATACTGCACAGGCATCTCCCAGCCAGCGAACTCCACCATGCGGGCGCCCGTGCGCCGGTGAGCCTCGTAGAGTGCGGTGCGTTTCATGGGTTTTGCGGGGTGCGCAGTAAGCCGCGCACGAGCTGGTCTGCGAACATGCGCCCAATCTCCTCTTTGCTGAGGCTGCCGCGCGGGTTGTACCAGCTGGGAATCCAGTTCAGCGCGCCCAGAATCACATACGACGCCATCTTCACATCGGTGGGTTCAAAAATGCCCTGCTCGATTCCCTGCTGGATGCATTCACGGAAGCCCTGCTCGTACTGGTCGCGCATGCTGATAATCTCTTTGCGCTTGCGGGGCGGGAGCGCGTGATGCTCGCGAAGCACCACCACGCTATACATCGCCGTGGCGCCGCCAACGATACGCACATACTCTTCAATCATCGCCCGGAGTTTCTGGTCAGGGGGGTCAGGGCGCGCAAGAATCTCTGCCTGCGACTCCAGCAGCACCTCCATCGCCCGCTTATAGAGCTGGTACAGCAGATCGCTTTTATCGGAGACATAGTAGTAGATGCTGGCCTTGGTCAGTCCCAGCTCTTTGGCAATCTCGTCGACGGTGCTGGCATGGAATCCTTTTCTCGAAAACACTTTCGCGGCGCCGTGCAGAATCTGCTCGCGCCGAACTTTTCGTCGCTCCGATTGCTTTGCCATCGTTGCTCTCGCCTCTAACAAAACAGCCAGGTTGATACTATTTTACCCCAACTTCTGCAAACCGCTGGCGCACGGCGTGCAGGGCAAGCAGCTCGTCCAGCAGGGGCGCGATTTGCGAGAGGGGGTACTGCGTGGCGGCGTCGGAGAGCGCTTTTTCAGGGTTCGGATGCACCTCCATAAAGAGGGCGTCGATGCCCACCGCGACGGCGGCGCGTGCCAGCGGCGCAATCGAGGCTCTATCACCGCCAGAGGCTTTGCCTGCCCCTCCCGGACGCTGCACGCTATGGGTGGCGTCAAACACCACCGGCACGCCAAACCCACGCATTATCGGTAGACCCGCCATGTCCACAATCAGCGTGTTATAGCCGAAGGAGGTGCCGCGTTCTGTGAGCAAAATGCCCTGAGCGCCAAAAGCCTGCAGTTTCTCCACAATATTGCGGGCGTCCCACGGCGCCAGAAACTGACCCTTTTTGACATTCACGGGCTTGCCCGTGCGGGCGCATGCTATTAGCAGGTCGGTCTGGCGACAGAGAAATGCGGGTACCTGAAGTAAATCCACCACCTGCGCCACGGGTTCCGCCTGCCAGCTCTCATGCACATCGGTCGTAACAGGCACGCCGAACTCTTCACGAATCTGGGCTAACACCTTCAAGCCAGCGTCCAGCCCTATGCCCCGAAACGAGTCGTGCGCGGTGCGGTTCGCCTTGTCAAAAGAGGCTTTGAAAATGTAGGGAACACCCCGCTGGCGACACAGTTCCGAAAGCGCGCCCGCCACCTCACGACAAAGTTCCAGACTCTCAATCACACACGGACCTGCAATCAGCGTTAGTCGCCCGTCGCCGACCGTGAGGTCGCCCACACGCACCACTTGCATAGCGGAATTGTACCTGAGGCACGACGGCGCAGCTGGGCAGTCAGCACCCCTGCCCGAAAGCGAACAGCACCTGAAGCAGGTCGGCGTCATCGATTGTGCCATCCCAGTTCAGGTCGCAGCGGTTGTAGCCCGTCTGCCCAAACTGAAACAGTACCTGAAGCAGGTCGGCGTCGTTCACACAGCCGTCGCCGTCGGTATCGCCCGTTGCGTCGCGCCGCCAGCGGTAGTCGTTGCGCATCGCCTCGCGCCAGTCCTGAATCGTGTTCCACTTGCCCTCAATATAGTAAGGGTCAATTCGCGGCCAGCGGTAAAGACACACGCCCCAGATGGTCTGGTTCGCAGGGTTCTGATTCCAGTTGTGAATCTCCAGATAAGCGTTTTTAATCCAGCCGTTGTTGGTGTCGGTCCATGGTTCGCCCTGATTGGTTTCCGTGATGAAGGCGGGCAGATGGCGCAGGGAGGGCGGCACGCGGCTCAGCAGGTTGCGATATACACGAAAATGGAGGTACACATGGTCATAGGGCGGTTGCATGCGCGCCTCGCTGAAGATGTTATTGGGGTCGCTCCCGTGCGTGTAGGCGTGCAGGATAATCCCGTCCTGCTCCGCGCCAATAGCTGTTAGCATCTGCGCCCAGTAATCGAGAAAACCTGGAATCCCGTATTCGGGGAAGGGGGGCGCATAGGTGCCGACGGGCGCGGCACAGACCCAGTCGTTTTCATGCCCCGGAATCGAGCGGATGGCGTCGCGACACATGCGAAACACCTGCACATACCGCTCTACGGTGATGGGTTCGCCCTGTTGACCGCCGGGCCACTCCACGGGCAGGTTCGGCTCGTTGCCGATAATCCAGATATGCGCGCCATAGGAGTTGCGCACGAAGTTCGCCACGCGCTGGGCAAAGTTCGCGTACTGCGATGAGGGGGGCAGCGTGCCGTTCGGATGGTAGCCGTAGTTCAGGCGCACAATCACGCCGTGCCCCGCGTTCACATAGGGGCGATAATCGCGCCCCGTGTGATTGTTCGGGTCTGCTCCCAGCTCCTCGGTGAACAAAATCCAGATGCGTTTGCCCTCTGCCACAGCGGCGAACTCGCCGCCTGGCTCATGAAGTCCGAAAATCCACGGCGGGTCTACGGGGTCGCTTGCGCTGGGGAGGACGCGGATATCGTCAATATAGACTGTGTAGGGGCGCGTGTCGCTGGGGTCTACGGGCGTGAAGGCAAGATGTTCCAGCACGCCCGAACTTCCATCCAGCACGCCGTTGGCGTCCCCCGCAAAAGGCAACACAGGCTCATTCGGGATGTCAAATATCACCTGCACCCACTGCTCTTTCTGGCTAATTCGCTTCCCGACAGGGGGGCTACTCGCGTTGCCCTGCGTTGCGCCGACCCACTCAATCCCGCCCGTTGCGCCGCCGTTCGCCCCGCAAGCGGCTTTCGGGCGCGTTTCGCGCACCCCAAGCGTCAGGTAAAAGTCAGGCGTGCTGGCAGGGACATAGAGCCACAGGCTCAGCCGACGCCGAAAGCTGATCGTCGGGTTCGCGTAATACAGCGTGTTGAAGGTTGTTAGACGCAGCCACGCTCGGGGATTGCCGTTGAACTGCCAGACGACCTTCAGTGCGCTATCGCCCAACGGGGTATGATTGCGCTCGGTGCTAATCTGGGCGCAGTTTGGACCGCCGCCGCACGCGCCCGTATACGCCAGAAACCCGCTCGTGCTACCCGAAAAGCTGGGCTGGCGAAACAGAACCGAGCCGTTCAGCCCCGTCGCGTATCCCTCGAAGTGCTGAATCTCACACTGCGCCCATCCGCCCAGCAGTATTGTCAGCGCGCTGCAGGTCAAAAATCCTTTCAAACGCCGTTCCATCTGCGCAGCCCCCATGTACTGCCAGTTCGGCTTCTGATTGCACACTCCTGCAGGAATTTGCGCCATGATGCTTTACCTGATTCACGGAGAGATAGGTATGTGCGCGAATAGGCTCAAGCAGGGGCGAGTTTACGCTTTGCGAATCCTGAGCGGTTGGCTGGTCGCAACGCTGGCAACCGCGGGCTGGACACAGATGCCCTACCGCCCGTCTCCAGAGTGGCGCTCGGCAGACCGACGCTACGCAACGGGCGGCGTCTTCGCCGACCTCAATAATGATGGCTGGCTCGATTTTGTGGTCTCCAACGGCAACGATATGCGCCGCGAGCGAGTCGCCGTCTACTACAACACCAACGGCACGCTGGCAACCACACCCGGCTGGGAATCGAGCGATGTGGGCTATCACGGGCATCTCGCTGTGGGCGACATCAATGCCGACGGCTGGCTCGATGTCGTGGTGGCGGTGCTGTTGCCGCAGGGCGGTCCTGGCGTGAAGCTCTACCTGAATCAGGGCGGTACGCTCTCCCCAACGCCCAGCTGGGCGTCGGCGGTCTCCTTTTATGGCTGGTATCCTGCGCTGGGCGACCCCGACACCGATGGCGACCTGGATCTGGCTATCGGCGGGTTCTGGCCCTACGGCAGCGGACAAACCCGCCATTACATCTTTTTCAACCGCAACGGCATGCTGGAAACAACCCCCAGCTGGCAGGTAACGGGCATACGAGATGTGGCGCACATGCAGTTCGGCGATATAGACCGCGACGGCGACCTGGACCTCGTCGCTGCCGCACGCGAGGGCAACCTGATTTTTCGCAATCAGAATGGCATTATCAGCACCACTCCCGACTGGGTTAGCACGGACAACAACCGCCAGTTTGCGAACACGCTCGCGCTGGGCGATGTTACGGGCGACGGCTTCCTTGACCTGATTATGAGCGACAACAACCAGCTGACGGGCGGGTCAGGCTACTACAAGCTGTATCGCAATCTGGGCACAGGGGTTTTCGAATCGACGCCTCACTGGCGCTATTATGATGGCTATGTTTCGGGCGTCGCGCTGGCAGATGTGAACGGCGACGGGCATCTCGACCTCGCTGCAGGCAAATGGTGGGGAAATGTGCGCCTGTTTCTCAACACGGGCACAGGGCTGTCCGCCACGCCCATCTGGAGTTCGGCAGTCCAGCTGGTGGTGGAAGCCATCTGTTTCGGCGATTTGAACCGCGACGGGCTTGTGCAAGCCACCTACACTGCCTCAGCGGGACAGAAGCTGCACTATCTGGGGCGTCAACCCATCGAGCGGATTCTTCAGGTGCGTGTGGATGGACGCACGCTGTCCCCTGCAGAGTATTGCTATAACCTCACCAACGGATGGATTTCGTTGCGCGACAGCCCCGCCCAGAGCCTGACTGTGGAGTACGAATACTCCACGCGCCTCGAGATGGGCGTTACGGACTGGGAGAACCGTGGGAATATCGTGTTTTATCATCGGCAGCCAGGCGATGTGGATGGCAGCGGCTGTGTGGACGATAGCGACCTCCTGCGCGTATTGTTCGCGTTCGGCCAAAGCGGCAGCGCGCTCTCGGAAGACCTGAATCTGGACGGAACCGTCGATGACGGCGACCTGCTGCGAGTGCTGTTCCATTTCGGCGCGGGTTGTTAGTGGGCGAAACAGGAACCACGGGTGAAGTTTTCGACTCAAATTCCGTATAATTAAGTACGGAAGCCCCTGCGCAGGGGCTTCAGGAGCAACCTCGCGAGGGTTCAGCCGTCTTATTCTTTATCAAAAAAACGATACGAAACAGGAGCATGGAGGCTCTGGCAGTGAAAATCTAATGCGGAGGTGCAAGAAAAATGAGTATGTTTACACCCTATGAGGTTGAGCGTATCTTGAATCGTCTCGCGGGCGAGAAGGCGGAGCGCTTCCAGAAGGAAGTGCTGTATCCCCAGCTGGCGCGCGCGATGCGGATTGCTTCGTCTCAGGCGCAGGATGTGCGGGAGGCGCTGGCAGACCCGTATTATGCGTTCCGTGCAATGCTGGGCTATTATGCTTTCGCCAAGCGGGGCAACGACCGACTGGAGTATTCGGGGTTCGCTTTACAGGCGCTGGAGCGCGTGCTGGAAGGCAAGAAAGAAAACTTCGCCGCGTTTCTGGAGTCGGACGACGCGCCGCAGCGCCTCTGGAGCGCGTTCGAAGCAGTCTGCAAGGAAAACCAGCGCAAGGTCAACGAGCAGCTCAATCGCGGGCTGATCGAAGGACTGACGGGCTACGCCCAGCGCATCTATGCTGAAGATGGTATCGGCAACATCTGGACGACCATCCAGCGTGATATTGTGCGCACAGGGCGCGTGGAACCCATTTATAACACCATCACCGACATCAAGGGCATCGGTCCCAAAGTCGGCGCGCTGGTGCTACGCGATATGGTGGCGCTCTACGATCTGGAGCCGACTATAGACCCCGGCGACTACCACTACCTCCAGCCCGTGGATACATGGATTCGGCGCATCGGTCCCATGCTGACCGATGAGATTACCAACGACACCGCCGACTGGGTGATCGCGGGCAAACTGTCCAAGCTGTGTCGGCGCAATCGGGTCAGCGGCGTGCGGTTCAATCAGGGCGTCCAGTATCTGGCGATTGTGGAGGTGCGTCAGCTGGACTACCTGAAAGACTACCTGCGCCAGCTGGCAAAAGAGTCGGCGCAGGGGAACGGCACCAAATCGGGGACGGGCGTGGCGCGTCCGCAATCGCCGTCGCGCTCGTTCACATGGCGCCGCTAAGGCATAGGGCTACTGCCCGTCGGAGGGTGGGGGCGCCTCCGACGGGAGAACTTTCACCGTCACGGTCGCCTGCGCAGGCAAACCCTCCGAATCGAGGGCGGTGAGGGTGTAGGTGGTGGTCTGGGTGGGAGTGAGGGTGATTTCACCCTGTTGCGCCGAGACCCGCCCCACGCCGTTATCAATTTCGGCGCGCACCGCGTTCAGAATCTCCCAGCGTAGCACGACACTCTCCCCTGCCTTAATCTCTTCTGGTGTGGCGGTGAAGCTGACAATCTGCGCCTGCGAGACCACCTCCACCTTGAGGCGCTTCTCGGCGAGTTTGCCCTCGGCATTCCGGGCAATCAGCACATATTCCGTCGTGCGCGTAGGGCGATGCTCAAAGCCCGGGGTCGCGGGGTCTAACTTCTGCCCCGGCGGGCTGAGGATCAGCTCGGTGGCGTTTTCCACCTTCCAGCGGAGATAGACCGCGTCGCCGCGCTTGACTTTGGGCGGCTCCGCCACAAATTCGCGAATCACGGGCGCTGGCGCAGGAGGCGCATTCTGCACAATCACCACCGCCTCGCGGATCACCTCGCCGTAGCGGTTGCGAGCAATCAACCGGTAGGTGGTGGTCGCCTCTGGCTTGACCTGCACCGAGCGCAGGTTCGGGTTCACCTCGCCGACGCCCGGCTCAATCACGAGGCTCTCGGCGTTTTCCACCTCCCAGCGCAGGGTGGTCGTTTCGCCCGCTGTAATCTGGGTCGGTTCCGCAATAAACGACTCAATTCTCACAGGCAGGGGGCGCGTGTAATACCAGAGCGCCCCTATCAGCGCCAGCACCAGCAGGAACCCCAGTGTAAGCGGACTCAACAGCCCTCGTCGCTCCAGATGCGCCTGCGCCGATGACGCACGCAGAGGGTCTTCCACACTGCGAGCCGTCACGGTGAAACTGAACAGGGTCGGATTGGTCAGGACGGGCAGGCGTCGGGGCTGGACATGGAGCAGAATCTCTTTGGTCTCGCCGGGCGCCAGCGCCACACGCTCGCGCTCCAGCTCAAACGCCAGCGCGTCTTCGGGGTCAGAGGCGTGAATCTGTACCGTCTGCTCCGTGTTGCCGTAGTTGCTGAGCGCGAGTTCGTAAGACACCTGCTTGTATAACGGCGAGGCAACCCCGCGCTTGGGGTGAATTTCCAGGGCGAACATGCTGTACGGGCGGATGACCAGGTTTGCCTGCGCCACCCCGCTATCGCCGTTCTCCAGCGAACGCGCCCGCACCAGCAACGGATAGGTTCCCGCGCGGCTCTCGGTGCTACGCGGCGGATGAATCAGAATCCGCTCCTGCACCTCCTCGCCCGGCGCCACCTGAAACGACGGAATCGGAATGGCGCACCACTCGGTGGCGATGCCCTCCACCTCCAGCGCCACATGGTCGGGCTGGTCGCCCTCGTTGCGGATGTAGGCAATCACCTGCGCCGAACCGCCCGGTTCTACCTGCACCTCCTCCTGACCTAAACGCACACGAACCGCCATCGAGGGGTAATTGTACCTGACGGGTTGCCCGCCTTTGCTCTCGCTGACCCTCTCCGCATGGAGGCAAAACCGATGCGGTGGCTATTTCGGAAGCGTCCCCAAATCCGCTGGGAGCAGGAGCAGGCGCCCGTGGAGATTAACACGCGCGGCGAACGCAGTCCTTCCGAGTTCGATGAGCTGCTGGGCAAGCACGGATTCACCCTCTATGACCAGATTCTGAACGACGCCCATGTACGCGCCTGCATCAACCTCAAAAAGCTGGGCATCCTCAGCGTCGGCTGGCGCGTGGAACCCGCCGACGAGAGCGCGCTCGCCCGCGAGGCACAGCAATTTGTGTTATACAACCTGCAGCACATGCGCGGCGGCGTGTTCAGCCTGCTCTGGCGCACTTTAGACGCGCTTGCCAAAGGCTACGCCGTGCTGGAGAAACTCTACACCCGCGCCGACACGCCCCCCTACAGGGGCTACTATCTGCTCGCAGGGTTCAAATCCAAAGACCCCAGCCTCTTCTCGTTTGAGGTGGACGCCTATCGCAACATTCGCGCCCTGTTGCTTCATACGCCTGCGGGCGAAACGCTGAGCCTTCCGCGCGAGAAATTTATTCTTTACGCCTACAACGCCCGCTACGAATCGCCTGTCGGTGAGAGCGACCTCAAGGCTGTCTATCCTCACTGGCGCGCCAAGCAGCGAATCCTGCAGATGTGGGAGCTTTTCTTAGCCAAGTACGCCTCCCCCACGCTCATCGGCTCTTACAAACGCACCCTGCCCCCCGCCCAGCAGGACGCGCTGCTGAAAGCGCTGGACCGCGTGCAACAGGAGACCGCAATCGTGGTGCCTGAAGATGTCAAAGTGGAAGCGCTGGACTACAAGCAGGGCGGCGCCGACAGCTACGCGCAAGCCATCACCTATCATAACGCCGAGATAGCCAAAGCAATTCTGGGCGAGACGCTCACCACCGACGAGGGTCAGCGCGTGGGGAGCCTTGCGCTGGGGCAGGTGCATCTCAAAGTGTTGCAGACCCAGCTGCGCGCCCTCCGCGCCGACTTAGCCGAGCGCGTGATGCAAGAGCAGGTCATCCGCCCCCTGATTCAAATCAACATGCCGAACGCGCCCGAACCCCGTTTTGTGTGGGACGAATCGTAAGGCAAGGTATAATTTCGCCGATGGACAGCGCAATCATTCGGATTACGGAGCGTCCGCGCCCGCCTTTGCCCGAAGAGCTGCAACTGCGCTTCTCGGAGCGTGCCGTCAAAGAGCTGGAAGCCATCATCACCCACTACCCTGACCGCAAATCGGCGATGCTCCCGGCGCTCTGGATTGCCCAGCGCGAATACGGCGGTCATCTCACCCCCGAAGCGATTGCCGAAGTCGCCTATCGGCTGGGACGCTCCTATGCCGAAGTGGAAGGCGTCGCCACTTTCTACACGATGTATAACAAAACCCCCGTCGGCAAATATATGCTGGAGGTCTGCACGAACCTCACCTGCATGTTGTGCGGGGGCTATCGGATTCTGGAATACCTCCAGCAGAAGCTGGGCATTCAGCTGGGCGAAACGACACCCGACGGCATGTTCACCCTCACCGAGGTGGAGTGCCTCAACAACTGCGGCGACGCGCCCGTGATGCAGGTGGGCGACATCTACTGCCGACGGCTCACCCCCGAAAAAATCGACGCGCTCCTTGAGGAACTGCGCCAGCGCGAGGAACACACCGTCGTGCAACTGGCGGACGCCGAAGTGCAGCTCCATCTCAGCGAGGCGGAACGCGAGGCAATCCAAAACAGCTGATGGGGGCGCGCGATGCATATCCCCGATATCCAGCGGGTGATTGAGATTATCGCCGAGCGCAAGATCGAAGAGGCAATGGAAGAGGGCGCGTTCGATAACCTGCCCGGCGCGGGCAAGCCCCTGCCGATGGATGAGGAATGGTTTGTTCCCCCTGAAATGCGCCCCGCGATTCGCCTGATGAAGTCGGCTGGCGTGCTACCCGACTGGATGGAGCGCGCCCGCGAGATTGAACGCCTGCGCGACGAGTGCGCCCAGCTCTGGCGCATCGCCGAACGCGAATACCCCCGCATCCTCACGATGGGACACGAGCGATTTCAGATATGGCACGCCGAAACCTGGGCGCGAATCGAGGGCAAAATGAAGCGCGTCAATAGCCTGATACTGGCGTACAACTGCACCGCGCCCAGCACCGCCATGCCCCTCATCCCCTACGGGCTGGAACGCGAATACGCCCGGTTCTGCGAGCAGTTCCCCTGGAACGAAAGCCTATAGCACCGCCTCGGGCGGCACATAAGCGTAGCCAAACTGCTCGGCAATCGGCTGGAGCGTGACTTTGCCCTGCACCACATTCAGCCCCAGACGCAGCGCGGGGTCCTGTCGGCACGCTTCCTGCCAGCCTTTGTCCGCCAGACGCAACACATAGGGCGTGGTGATGTTAGTCAGCGCGTAGGTAGAGGTGCGCGCCACCGCGCCCGGCATGTTGCTCACAGCGTAATGCACCACGCCGTCCACCACATAGGTCGGCTCGCGATGGGTGGTGGGGCGTGTGGTCTCCGCCAGCCCGCCCTGATCCACCGACACATCCACCAGCACCGCGCCCGTTTTCATGGTGGGGAGCATCTCGCGCCTGATGAGAATGGGCGTGCGCCCGCCCGTGACATACACCGCGCCCACCACGATATCTGCCATCCGAATCGCTTCGCGCAGGTTCGCAGGGTTAGAGTAGAGCGTATCCACATTCGCGGGCAGGGTCTCCTCCAGCGCGCGCAGCCGCCCCACATTGATGTCCAGAATAATCACATGCGCCCCAAAGCCTGCCGCGATTCGGGCGGCGTTCGCGCCCACCACCCCCGCGCCAATCACCACCACAACCCCGGGCAACACCCCCGGCGCGCCCGACAGCAGCACGCCGCGCCCGCCCATCGGACGCTCCAGACACCACGCGCCGACCTGCACCGCCATGCGCCCCGCAATCTCGCTCATGGGCAACAACACCGGATGGTTCCCATCGGCGGTCTGAATCGTCTCGTAGGCGATACACACCGCGCCGCTCTCCACCATCGCCCGCGTCAGCGACTCGCTCGCCGCAAAGTGAAAGAAGGTGAAGATTACCTGATCGGGGCGCACCAGCGGATATTCCGAAGGCAGCGGCTCTTTGACCTTCACGATCAGCTCCGCCTCGCGCCACACCGCCTCAGCGGAGTCCATCAGCTTTGCCCCTGCCTGAGCATATTCTTCATCAGAAATGCCCGTGCCGTCGCCTGCGCCACGCTCAACCAGTACCGTATGCCCGTGCTGGACGAGAATCTCCACGCCTGCGGGCGTCATCGCCACGCGATACTCGTCCGGCTTAATCTCCTTCGGAACGCCAATTACCATTGCGCCTAAAGTGTACCCGAAGAGGCGCCCCAGCGTGGGTCTTCGAACCGTTGAATCTCTATCAAATAGCCGTTGGGGTCCTGCGCAAACAGGTGATAGATGCGATACTTCTCGTTGTAGGTGGGCGGCTTGAGGATCGCGACGCCATGCGCCTGCAGATGCGCATGCCATTCGTCCACGGCTTCCGTGACCAGCGTCAGAATCACGCGCTCGGTGGGTTGGGGTGCCTCCCCGCGCTGACAGAAGCCCACATAGCCTGAACCTGCCACCCGATAGATTCGGCAGTCCCCCTGATCCAGCACGCAGGACAGCCCCAAAATCGCCTCGTAGAAGTGGCAGGTCTCCTGCCACGCGGGCGCAGGCAGAAACACAATCCAGTCGCTGAGGGGCGGTCGCATCGGGGGGATTTGTTCGCCGTATGTGCGCAGGCTCCTGCCTGCAAGGGTATACTCCCAGCGATGCGGATTGTGTTTTTTATGCCCCACCTGCGTGGCGGTGGCGTAGAGCGTGTGGCAGTGAACCTCGCCCGCGCCTTCACCGAGCGCGGACATAGGGTGCAGATGGCGCTCTCGCAGGCAGAAGGTCCCTACCTGAAAGATTTGCCCCCCAGCGTGCGCGTGATAGATCTCCGTGCGCCCCGCACGCTAAGCGCAATCCCCCGTTTCGCGCTCCACCTGCGTCAGGAGCGACCCGACGCGATTCTGGCATTTATGCTCTATCACAACCTCGGCGCGCTGCTGGCGCGATGGCTGACGCGCGCGCCTGTACGAGTCGTGCTGACCGAGCATAACACGCTCACCCTCTCCCAGCAAGACGACCCCAACCCCATCGCCCGATGGATGCCGACGCTGATGCGCTGGTTCTATCCCATGTCGGACGCGATTGTCGCCGTCTCACACGGGGTGGCACAGGACCTCGCCCGCTACACCGGCATTCCAATCGAGCAGATTCGTGTGGTCTATAACCCCGTCATTACACCCCTGCTCTATCGCCTGCGCGAAGAGCCGACAGCACACCCCTGGCTGGAAGACCTCAGCGTTCCCGTTGTGCTGGCAGTCGGCAGGCTGACACGCCAGAAAGGGTTTGATATTTTGCTGGATGCTTTTCACAGGGTAGCACAGGTTCGCCCCGCGCGCCTGCTCATCCTCGGCGAGGGGGAAGACCTCCCGCTTCTGGAAGCCAAAATAGTGCGACTGGGGCTTCAAAGTGTGGTGCAGATGCCCGGCTTTGTGCAGAACCCCTATGCCTTCATGCGTCGGGCGTCCGTGTTTGTGTTGTCTTCACGCTGGGAAGGGCTGCCCACGGTGTTGATAGAAGCGCTTGCGTGCGGCTGCCCCGTCGTTAGCACCGATTGCCCCAGCGGACCGCGCGAAATTCTGGGCAACGGGCGCTACGGGCATCTCGTTCCCGTCGGCGATGTGGACGCGCTGGCGAACGCGATTCTGGAAGTGCTATCGAGTGGCGGCAAGCCTGTGCCCCCCGATTGGCTGAAACAGTTCGAAGAGTCACATGTGGTGGAGCAGTATCTCAGCCTTTTGAGAGGCGATCTCTGAAAAAACCGCAGTGGAGCCGCCACCCTTCGCTCAAACCGCAAGGAGTCGCTTTCTTATCTCCTGAACGGCTCTTACGAAAAAGATGAGCCAGAACGGCTGGATGGGCAGCAGCGGGCGGCTGCCCCCTGCATAGAGCCATATGGTGAGCCATACCCACGCTTCCAGCACGACGACAAGTCCCCATTCACGCCAGCGCGAGCGCCAGCCCCAGAATAGCCCCAGATGCGCCAGCGCCAGATAGAGCCAGTAAACCCCGTCCGCCAGCGCAAGCGCCCGCAGCAGCGCCCGATTCCCTGACTCCTGAAGCCCGAACGCCGAGAGGCTCAGGCGCGTCTTCAGCCACAGCAGGCGCAGAAAGTCCATCGGGTTCTCCCGAATCCATTGCAGCGCCAGCTGGAGCGCTTTGCGGTCGCGCTCCACAGGGTCGGGCGAGGCAATCCACTCGCGCACCACCACCTCGCGTCCACCCACCTGCATGCGCAACTCCAGAAAATCGGCGCGGAAGCCCCCATCCGCCTCAGGGTTATTCGCCCACAGGAAAGTGTAGCCGCCCAACCCCACGGGAATAATGTGCCCATAGCGCCCGTAGAGATAGCCCACATAGGGCGCGACCACCAGCATCCCGCTGAGCGCCATCCCCAGCGCAGGCAGGCGATTCCACTTTTGACCCGCCCGCGGCGCTGCCATCGCCCACCACAACGCCACCAGCCCCAGAAACGGCAAAAAGTTCGCCCGCGTCAGCGCAAGCAACCCCAGCAGCACACCCGCGATTAGCCCGTTCCGCAGGGTGCGCTCCGCGCTCGCCCGCTCCAGCGCCCACACCAGCAACGGTAATGCCAGATTCTCCGTGTAGAGCCAGCCTGAAATCATCAGCAGGTGCGGATGGAGTGCCGCCAGCCCCGTCGCCCAGCAGGCGCCGCGTTCGCCCAGCCAGCGATGCGCCAGTCGCCATAGCCCCCACAACATCACCAGCGCCAGAACGCCGTTCACGAGGCGCACTGCCTGCGGCGCATGTCCCACCACAGCGTACACTCCTGCCATCAGCCAGATATAGGCAGGCGCGGTTTGCAACCCTTTCACAAACACCAGGCGCCCTTCCTGCACTAAAGTCCACGCCATCTGGTCATGCACCGCCGCGTCGCCGTGCAGGGGGTCGCGGCGCAAAAAGGGGTCTACCGAGGGGGCAATCAGCGCATAGCCGATTCGTAAGGCTGCCACCGCCACCCAGAACCAGAATGCCCAGCGCATGGCTACTCGCCCCGCTTCGGCGCAGGAATCCACGCTTTGCCCACGGCGCGCATGCGTCCCGCTTCGCTCACGACAGAGTCCACATACAGCCCGTCGTAAATGCCCAGGTCGCGTTCCAGGTCAATAATCGGGTTCAACCACTGACGCAGAAGCTCTACCGCCTGCGGGGGCAGTTCGGCGCCTTCAATCTCAATTTGCGCCTCGGCTAAGTCTAAGTAGCGCCCCTCGCGGGGTTTGAGAACACCCGTCGCCCGAAAACGCACCTCGCTCGTGAGCAGAACTGTTACCCCCTCCACCAGCGTTTGTGTCGGCGTGATGTTCACCCTCACCTCACGGATGTAGGGGGCATACTTGCGACGGATATAGTCGGCTAAATCGTTCTGAGTAACCACAATCTCGGCGGGACCGACGCCTGTATCGCTGAGCCGAAAGATTCGGCGGCTGAGAGCCAGCTGGCGGTCGTAGTAGATATCGGGAATCTCCGCCCAGGCGGTTTCGGCGCGTAGCCCGCGCAGGCGCGCGTCCTGCAGGTACATCACAAACCGCCTGATATGTCCCGACTTCGGGCGTTCTGGCTCCAGCGTGAACGGGAAGCCATCCAGGGTGAACCCCTGCGCCCGCACAGTGAGCCGTTTGATTTTGCCTTCGGTCAGCCCGCGTGCGCCATCCAGCTCAATCCGCACGGAGATTTTGCCCCCGATGCGTTGCTGAATTTCGCGGGCGGCGGTTTTTTCAATCTCGCGCAGGGCGCCACGCCCCAGCGTCAGCAGGATTGCGACCACCGCCACCCACTCGCGCTTCATCGGCTTGCGATTATCTCGTTCAGCAGGCGCTGAATATCTTCGTTTTTGGGAAAGTCCGATTGCATTTCCGAGAGCAGGTCAATCGCCTTCTGGCGCTGTCCGTTCTGCTGATAGAGCCGCGCCAGTTTCAGCCCTGTCGTGATTTCGTCGGGCACGGCTTTGTAGAGTGCTTCATAGGCACGGATGCGCTGTTCCAGCGTGCCGTGCTGATCCGCCAGCGTTGCCCAGCTGCGCAGGCTGAACACATCCTTCGGCTGCACCTGCGCCAGTCTGGCATACGCCTCCAGCGCCTCAGGGTAGCGTTTGGCGGCGGTGTAAAGGTTAACGAGCGTTTGCAGGAGGGGCGCATTCTCAGGCTCTGCTTTGTGGCGCGTCTCCACAAAGGCGATGGCTTCATTCAGGCGTCCCTGTCGGCGCATCCACTCGGCATAGGCTTTCACGGGTTCCTGTGCAGGCGTTGACTTGCTTGCCAGCCCCTGCAATAGCGACTCATATTCCGCCTGACGCCCCAGCTTTTCGGTGAGGCGTTCTATCATCCCGTACAGCGTAATCTCGTCGGGGTTGGCAAGCAACCCGTTGCGCAACACCTCCCACGCCTCGGCGTATTTCTCCTGATTGATCAACACCTGTGCCAGATGCCCGACGGTCCATGCGTTTTTGGGGTCAAGCTGGAGCGCGTGCTGATATGCCTGAAGCGCCTCGTCGTAACGCTGGAGTTGCTCCAGCAGGGCGCCCAGTCCGCGATAGAGACGGGGGTCATGGGGGTCTTTCGCAATCGCCTCGCGGTACGCCTGAACCGCCTCCTCGACGCGATGCAACCGTGCCAGCTCGGTCGCCAGCAGCGGCAGATGCTCCACCCCATGTTTGGCGACCACCTCTTTGAGGAACGCAATCAGGTCGTCAGGGCGGTTCGCCGCGCGGAGCATTTCTATCATGTTGGAGAGCGCCAGCATGTTGAGAGTCTCGCCCAGCGCCATCTGGCGATAGATTTGTGCCGCCTCGTCAATCTGGTTCAGCTTGCGGTGCATCGCGGCGGCGCCCAGCAGCGCAATCTCGTTGGTGGGGTCGCGACTCAACACCTGCTGATAGAGCGCGAGCGCCTCCTGAAACTTCTGCTGGCGCTCCATGATTCGTGCTTTGCCCAGCAGCGCGGAGACCTCGCTGGGCGATTCGCTCAGCAGCGCGTCGTAAATCTGAAGCGCTTCGGTCTCGCGCCCATTTCGACTCAGGAACCGTGCATACTCGCGGCGCAGGTCGGAGTTCTTCGGGTGCTTCTGAAGCAGTTTCTGATACTCAGCATTCGCCAGCTCAAACTGCTGACCGCGCTCGTAAATGGCGGCAATCAGCATCGTCGGGCGGTAGTCATCGGGAAGGTTCTCTTCCCAGCGGCGCAGAAAAGGCAGAATCTCCTGATCGTTTTCGCCCTGCGCCTGAAGCACCTCATACTGCCCCTCATACGCCCGCTGATTCTTGGGGAAGAGTTTCAAAATCTCGCCGAAATACTCGCGTGCCTTGCCGTAGTTCTTGAGGCGCAGCTCGCAAATGGCAATCTCGGTCAGAATATCCCAGTAGATAGGCTCGTTGCTCCGGAACAGCTGAATGGCTCTGCCGAGATAGTGCTTTGCCGACTCCCATTTTTCCTGACGCATCAGCAGCATGCCTGCGCCCATCAGCGCCTCAGGGTTGCGCGGGTAGACCTTTGTTAGGTGCAGGTAGTCCTGAAGCGCCTCGTCGGTGCGGTTTTCGCGCTGATAGAGCATGGCGCGTTTGAGGCGTGTGGGCAGGTCATCGGGTTCGCGCTTCAGGGCTTCCGTGTAGGCACGAATGGCGTCGGCAGGGCGGTTTAACGCCTCGTACACCATCCCCAGCGATTTCCATGCGGTGGTGTAGTCGGGCTTGAGCTGCACCGTGCGCTCCATGTAGCGTTGTGCCTCCGGGAAGTTCTCCAGTTGATAGGCAATCACCCCCAGATTGTAAACGATTCGGAAATCGTTGGGGCGTGTGCGAAACGCTTTCTGGAACTCGGCTTGCGCCTCTTTCCACTGCCCACGCAACATCGCCAGTGAACCCGACAGCACCGCAACCTCCGGGTGATTCGGATGGCGCTGGCGAAGTGTGCGCAGATAACCCTCCGCATCGTCCAGCTTGCCCCTGTCCAGCGCCATGCGCGTCAGCTCCAGCAGCGGCAGGGGGTCTTTGGGGTTCAGTTTCGCTGCCGTGCGGAAGTGATACGCCGCCTTGTCGTACTGGTTCTGCAGGCGGTAGACCAGCCCCAGATTGATGTGCGCCGGCACAAACTGCGGGCGCTTGTGCAAAATCGAGCGGAGAATCGGCTCCGCCTCTTTCAACTTGCCCGCGCGCGCCAGCTGCACCGCACGGTCAAACTGTTTCTGGAGATCAGGAGTCAGGGTGTTCTGCGCCCACACGAAGCCAAGCATCAAGCCCCACGCCAGCATCCACAGCCACAGCCGTCTCATCACGCAAGAAGTATACCTGAGCCTTCAGGTACAATTGCCCCTGCGAGGAGGCAACTATGGAAACAAAGAACCTGCCGCGTTGGGATATGAGCGTTGTCTATCCGAGTTTAGACTCACCAGAATTTGAGCGCGATTTCCGCAGCTTTGTGCGTGCCATCGATGAGCTGGAAGGACTGTTCGAAAACGCCCGCATCGACCGCACCGACCAGCCCCTTGATGTGAACACAGCCGTTGCGATTTTTGAGGCGGTCATCCCGCAGTATAACGCTTTGATGGAGTTCGGGCACACGATCGAGGCGTATATTTACAGTTTTATTGCCACCGACTCGCGCGATGAGTACGCCCAGATGCGCATGAGCGAGATGGAGCGCGAGGAGGTGCGCCTTGCCAAGCTCAGCACACGCCTGACCGCATGGGCTGGCTCGCAGGATGTGGAGGCGCTCATCGAGCGCTCGGAGATGGCACGCCAGCACGCCTACTGGCTCCGCCGCGCGAAAGTCTATGCCGAACACATGATGTCGCCTGCCGAAGAGTCGCTCGCCACCGAGATGAGCCTCACCGGCAGCAACGCCTGGAGCAAGTTTTACGGCAACCTCAGCTCACAAATTATGGTGGAGCTGGAACTCAAAGGCGAACGGCAGACGCTCCCGATGAGCATGGTGCGCAACCTGGCGGTAGACCCCGACCGCTCCGTGCGCGCCGCCGCCTACCACGCCGAGCTGCAGGCATGGGAGCGCCACGCAATGCCCATCGCCAGCGCACTCAACAGCATCAAGGGCGAGACCAACCTGCTCACCCGCCGCCGCAAGTGGCGCGACCCGCTGGAAGCCTCGCTCTTCCGCAACGCCATCGACGAGGCGGTGCTGGACGCCATGATGACCGCCGCCCACGAATCGTTCCCTCATTTCCGACGCTATCTGCACGCGAAAGCCCGCGCCCTCGGCATCGAGCGCTGTGCATGGTACGACCTGTTCGCCCCCGTCGGCAAAGACGCCAAACGCTGGGAATACGACGAGGCGAAGCAGTTTATCATCGAGCAGTTCGCCACCTATTCGCAGAAGATGAGCGACTTCGCCCGCCGCGCCTTCGAGGAAAACTGGATTGATGCGCCGCCGATGCCCGGCAAGCGCGACGGCGCCTTCTGCATGCGCCTGCGCAAGGACGAATCGCGCATCCTCACCAACTACAAGCCCTCGTTCAACGGTCTCAGCACGCTCGCGCACGAGCTGGGGCACGCCTATCACAACCTCTGCCTCGCCAATCGCACCTATCTCCAGCGATTCACCCCGATGACGCTCGCGGAGACCGCCAGCATCTTCTGCGAGACGATTGTGCGCAACGCCGCCCTGCAAAACGCCACCCCTGAGGAGCAGATTGCCATCCTTGAAGCCTCGCTGCAGGGCAACTGTCAGGTGGTGGTGGACATCACCAGCCGCTTCCTGTTTGAAAAAGCGGTGTTCGAGCGCCGCAACGAGCGCGAACTGAGCGTCTCCGAGCTCTGCGCCCTCATGCGCGAGGCGCAGGAGCAAACCTATGGCGACGGGTTAGACCCGCAATCTCTGCATCCTTACATGTGGTGCGCCAAGCCGCACTACTACGGAAGCGCGTTTTACAACTATCCCTACATGTTCGGGTTGCTGTTCGGGCTGGGGCTGTACGCGCTCTACCTGGACGACCCTGACGGCTTCCGTGCCCGCTACGACGACCTGCTCAGCTCCACAGGCATGGCGGACGCGCCCACCCTCGCCGAACAGTTCGGTTTCGACATCCGCAAACCCGACTTCTGGCGCAACAGCCTCGAAGTGATTCGGCAGGATGTGGAGCGGTTCGAGGCGCTGGTGCAGGGTGCATAGCAAAACCCGCTTTCGTGGCTAAGGTATACTTCGGCTATGGCAGTGCGTGAGAAATACGCCCACCTGCCGCCGCTCAGGGCGGATGTACGCCAGCGTCTGGCGCGACTGCCTGAGGTGCTTGCACGCCATCCTATTCAGCTGGCGTATCTGTTTGGCTCCGCTCTGCAGAACACTGACAAAGCGAACGATGTAGACCTCGCGGTGTTGCCTGGCAGGGGCTACTCTTTCACCGCGCTTTACGCAGACCTGTCGTCGCTGCTGGGCACAGACCGCCTCGATATCGTGGAGCTTCCCGCGGCGCCGTACTGGCTGCAGGAAGCAATCCTGCGCACGGGCAGGTGCATTTTCGCCCGCGAGCCGCGCGCCGCCGCGCAGTACGAGGCAGGAGTCTTGAACCTTTGCGTCGAAATGAGAACACAGCTGCGCCAATATGCGCTGGAAGCGCTGCGAAAACCCATGGCTGTTGACCGCGAGTTTCTTTTGCAGACGGCGCTGACCCTGCGGCGTGTTGCGGAGGAGCTGGACAAGTACGCGCATGTCTCAGGCGACGCGCTGGCGACCAACCTGAGCCTGCGCTGGACAGTGGGAGGCGGGCTGCTGGCGGGGATTTCGCTTATCCTGCAGGCGGCGCAGCATATCCTCACACGCCATTTCGGCGAGGTTCCAGAGACCTATGAGGACTCGCTGGCGGCGCTTCGGGAGCGCGCGGTGATTTCCGCCGCGCTCTACAGGCGGCTGCGGGGTATGGGGGGGTTCCGCAATGTGCTGGTGCATGAGTACCTTCAAGTAGACCTGAATCGCGTTGCACAGTACACCCGCCGTGCGCCCGCCCTCTTCCGCGACTTTGCGGAGGCGCTGGTGGAGTGGGTGGAGAATAATCGTTCTTCTCCCGATTAGGCGTCTTTCTCCATCCCAAAACGCCCTGCTTCACTCCTCTCTGCGGACCGACACATCAGGCGACGGCGTCGGCTCGCGGTCGTCCGAAGGAGACTCTATCACGGGCAGAAGCCACAGTGTGCTTTCGCCCTCCGCCTGCTGACTCCACCACTCCTGACGCTTCTGGATATGCCCTGCGAGGCGGCTCAGGCGCCTGGCAGCGCGCCACTGCCCGCGCCAGAGCAGCCATCGCCGCACATCAGCCAGCCATTCTGTGCAGTCCTCCAGAGCAATCCACCTGTCGAAGCGTTCCACCAGGTTGCTAATCAGCAGCAGTCCCTCCACAATTCGCTCGCGTTGTGCAGGGCGCGCCTCATACCAGAACTCAATCAGCCATTCGGGAACGCGACAGGTTACCACCGAAAAAGGCGGGCGATACACACCAGAATGGAACACAGCGGCGTAACACCATGCCGCCCTGAGATGCGCTTCCCAGAGCTGGAGCGCCATGTCCGCATCCTCAAAGCGCACCACATAGCTCAGGTCATTCAGGCGTTCAGAGAGAGACCGCCCCATTATCAGGTGCTTGCGTATGGCGGACTTTATCGCTTCAGCGCTGGAATCGTGTTCGAACAGGACAGAGACCTGAGAGTCCAGAAGAGATAGCTTGGTCTCGATTAGCGGTTCCTTCTCGAATAGCTGACTGAGTATTCTTTGCTCCACCTCGGTGAGTTCCGCTTCGTACTCATTCGCCTTCTGTGGCGCGTCCTCGGCAATCTCCGGGAACCAGCGCAGGAGATCGATGATGGACGGAATCGTCTGGTAGAGCGCTTCCCATCGTTCTTCAGCGCGATAGGTTTGCGCCATCTGCTCGTACAGTGCCAGCGTCTCCTGCGGGGTTGGGGCGTGCATATAAATATTGTACCGTCTCCTTTGAGCCTTTGGCTCCCCCTGCAGGCGCGGGGGAGCCAAGCCAGAGTTTTGCCTGGGACAGGGGGCGTTTGCGTGTGGGCACGCGGTATGAACGCCGAGTCTACCCCTCCAGCTGTGCAATCTCCACAGGCGCGCCGCCCCGCCGCGCCGACTCCCACGCTGCCTCCGTGAACGCAATCACGCGCAAGCCATCTTCAGGACGCGACTGCACTTCTTCGCGCCCCAATATCGCGTTCACAAAGTTAATCACAGGCTGGGAGCTGGGGGGCAGGTTCTCCACAGGGTAGCGATGCCCCTGCGCATCACAGAGTTCCAGTCGGTCATGGCGAATCAGATAAGTGCCCTCCGAACCCACAACGGTAATCTCCTCGTGCCAGCCGACGGTCGTGCTGCCGACGATAGACAAATTGCCAATGGCGCCGTTGGCATACTGGAACGCCAGCGCGGAATCAATATCCACAGGGCGGTCATAGTAGTTGATGTACGCGCTGACGCGCACGGCGGGCGCCTCCATAATCCACATCAGGAAGTCCACCAGGTGGGAGCCTGTGTCGTTCAGCTGACCACCGCCCGAAAGCGCCGGGTCCTGACGCCACGAGCCAGCCGTTGCTCGCATCCAGTTCTGCAAGTTGATGGCTTGCACGAAGTAGGGCTGCCCTATCTCACCACGCCGGATGCCCTCATACACATACCGATAGATGGGAATGTAGTGGCGCTGATAGGCGACCAGCCCGATTTTGCCCGTCTCGCGGAACCGGCGCACCAGCGTGCGGGCATGCTCCACGGTGCAGACCATCGGCTTCTCAATCATCACATGCAGTCCTTTATCCAGCGCATCCATCGCCTGCTGGAAGTGGAGCGTGTGCGGGGAGACAATCAGCACCCCGTCCAGCGACTCTTTCTCCAGCATTTCGCGGTGATCGCTGTAGAACGGCACGCCCTGCAGCTGGGGGAACCGCTCGAGGGTGCGCTGGCGCTGCTCTTCGCTCGGCTCGGTAATTGCCACTAACGCCGCTTCGGAAACTCCTTGAAGCACATTAATATGGTGGCGTGCCATACCACCACTCCCAATCAAGCCCAATCGTACCTGACTCATCGGTTCGCCTCCTGCGTCAAAATGCTCTATCCCATTCGCAGGGGCACTTCCGATTCCTGCAGGAAGTGCGCGCGGAGTGCGGAATAATTCCCTGCTGATGGATTGGGTGGCAGCAATTTTGCAGAGTGCATCGGGGGGCGTAGGAACCGAGGCGCTGACTCAGTTAATCCGCGCGGTTGCGGCGCAGACGGGCGCGTGGAACGCGCTGGTTGTCAAACGCCCCCAGGGGGCGCCCGTAACGCTAACGCATGCACCCTCCTCCCCACGCCCGGCTCCACTCCCGTCAGCGCTCCAGTATGACGCGACTGACTGGCAGCTAATTGACGGGCAGGCTTGGCGTGTTGTGGATTTGCCTGTCCCGGAACTGTATTATGTGCTTCAAGTCTCACCAGAGCGTCAGAGCGAAGCCGTCTGGGAGGTGGTCTGCCACCTGACGCGCTTGCTGGGTCAACATGAGCGATTCCACCGGGAAATTGGCAACCTGCGCCGGCTCTCGGAGCGCCGACTGGCGGCAGTGGCGAGCCTCTATGAGAACGCGCTCACGCTCGGCGAGGGGCAGCTGGAGTGGTTCCTGTGGAACGCCACCCGCCGCGCCGCGCAGGCGATGGAAGCCCAGGCATGCTCCCTGATGCTGTTAGACCCCGAGACGCAAACGCTCCGCATCGCCGCCCACTACGGCTTGCCCGACCATCTCGCCCAGGAAGTGTCTGTGCCTCTGGGCGAAGGGATTGCGGGCAAAGTGGCGCAAAGCGGCGAGCCTGTGCTGATTACAGACCCCAGTCGGGAACCCAGCCTGAAGGGGGTCCCCACACGCCCTGAAATCAGCGCCTCTATCTGCGTGCCCCTGCGCAATCGCGAAAATCAGGTCTTCGGCGTGATGACCCTGCGTCGCCTGCATCCCAATCCCCCGTTTGAAATCGAAGACCTGCGCATGTTTACTATCTTCGCGTATCAGGTCGCGCTGGCTATCGAAAACGCCCGCCTGTATGAGCAACTCCACCGCAACATTCAGCGGCTCACCACGCTGGTGAACCTCACTCAGGTCATCACCGCGGAGCTGAACCTGGATACACTTTTCGAGATTGTCGCCCGCCAGATTACGGAGGTGGTGGGCTTTTCGAGAATCGCGCTCTTTTTGCGCAAAGGGGACTCCCACACTTACGAGCCGCGCCTGCTGATTGGTTATCACGCCGAGATGTTTCCGCGCCGCGGGTTCACCAAGGGGCACGGGGTGGTGGGCACAGTGGCGAAAAAGCGCGTCGCGCTGATTGTGCAGGATGCCCGCCAGGAAAACGCGCTCCTGCGCGGCTTCGGACGCGCCATCGGCGCAAACCGCTACTGCGTCCTCCCTATTATTGTGCATGGGAAGTGCATCGGCGTGCTGCTGGTGGATAACGAAGATAAAGGTCAGCCCTTCACCCCGGAGCAGGTGGAACTGCTGGAAGCGTTTGTCAATCAGGTCGGGATTGCGATAGAGAACGCGCGACTCTACCGCGAGATGGAGAACCGCTATCGCGAGAACCAGAGCCTCGCCGCGTTTCGGAATAACATCCTGAGTAGCCTGGGGTCGGGCATGTTCACGCTCGATATCGAAGGGCGCATCTCCACATGGAACCGTAAGGCGGAGGAGATTACGGGGCTTCTCGCCCGAAACATTCAGAACACGCCCTACAGAAAAGCGCTGGAAGAGATGGGGATCGAATCGGAAAAGCGGACGCTGGTGGCAGAAGCGATTGAACAGGTGCTTCAAGGCGCAGGAGCGCGCTCGCTTTACAAGGTGCGGATGCACAACGCGCACGGACTGCGCATTCTCAATTTCACGATTACGCCGCTGGTGGTCGGCAAGCAGACGATTCAGGGCGCGGTGTGCGTGTTTGAAGACATCACCGATTATGTGCGCATGGAGGCGCGCCTGAGCGAGATGGAACGCCTCGCTACTGTCGGGCAGCTGACCGCCACGATTGCGCATGAGATTCGCAACCCCCTCACCGCGCTCAAGGGCGCCGTGGATTTGCTCGCACGCGAGAGCCTGCCCGACCACCTCAGCATGTATGTGGAGGTCATTCAGGAAGAGGTGCAGCGCCTTGCCGTGCTGGCAGACGAGTTTCTGGAGTTCGCGCGCCCGTTTCGTATCGAGCGCCAGCATGCGGCACTACGCCCGATTGTGGAACGCTCCCTGCGCGCTTTCGCCCCTATGCAAAAAGAGGGCGCCTATCAGTTCATCAGCGAAGTACCTCCGGAGTTGACCCTCGATATTGACCCCGCCCGCATCGAGCAAGCACTCCGCAACCTGATCCAGAACGCCATTCAGGCGATGCCCGACGGCGGCACTATCACCATTCGCACCGTCGAAACCGAGTACGAAGTGGGCATTCAGGTGAAAGATACGGGTCCTGGAATCCCACTCGAACAGAGAGAACGCATCTTCACACCCTTTTTTACCACCCGTACGCGGGGAACCGGACTGGGGTTAAGCATCGTCCAAAAGATTGTGGAAGGACACCATGGGCGTGTAACGGTGGAGTGCCCCCCCGAAGGAGGCTCCATCTTCACCCTTTGGTTGCCGAAAATAGATATACTTGCTTCAGAGGAGTGAAAAGCACTTGCTACCGGACGGGCAGGTGAAGCGAAACGATGGCAAAAATTTTGATTGTGGACGACGAGCAGAATATTCGGCGTGTGCTGGCGCGCGCCTTCGAGAAAAACGGCTACGAAGTGAGCGTGGCGGAGAATGCGCATCAAGCGCTGCGCCTTGTGGATGAGTTTCAGCCTGACCTCGTGCTGAGCGATGTGGTGATGCCCGGTCCAACGGGGTTGGAACTGCTCAAAAAGCTGCGCGCCAAGTACCCCGATCTGCCAGTGGTGATGATGACCGCCTTCGGCACCATCCCGATGGCAGTGGAAGCAATCCGCAGCGGCGCGTTTGAGTTCCTCACCAAGCCGCTGGATATGGACTCGCTCTTCAAGGTGGTGCGCCACGCGCTGGAGGAGTCCAGGAAACCCCAACCCCGCGCGAAGCCGAAAACAGCCCCCACCGCCAAAACCGTTTTTATCGGGCAAAGCCCTGCGGTCAAAGCGGTGCTGGAAATTGTGGAGCGCGTGGCGAAAACCCGCGCTACGGTGCTGATTACGGGCGAAAGCGGCACAGGCAAGGAGCTGATTGCCCGTATGCTCCACGAAAAGAGCGACCGCGCCAGCGGTCCGTTCGTGCCCGTTTCCTGCGCCGCCATCCCCGAAACGCTGATCGAGGTGGAACTGTTCGGGGCGGTCAAAGGCGCGTACACGGGCGCCGAAACCGACCGCATCGGCAAGTTTGAAGCGGCGAACGGCGGGACGCTCTTTCTGGACGAAATCGGCGAAGTGCCCCTCATGGTGCAGGCAAAACTACTGCGCGTAATTCAGGAACGCGAAATCCAGCGACTGGGCAGCAACGAGAGCATCCCGATCGATGTGCGCCTGATTACTGCCACCAACCGCGATCTGGAGCAGGAGGTCGCCGCACGCAACTTCCGTGAAGACCTCTACTACCGCCTCAATGTGGTGCATATCCACCTGCCCCCGTTGCGCGAGCGCCCCGAAGACATCCCCCTGCTGGCGGAATACTTCATGAAAAAGTATGCCGCCGAGAACGGGCGCGCCCTCGAACGGCTCAGCCCCGAAACAATTGCGCTCCTGCAGCGCCATTGCTGGAAAGGCAATGTGCGCGAGCTGGAGAACACGATTGAAGCGGCTGTCGCGCTCGCCCCGCCCGACGCCGACACCCTGCTGCCCGAACACCTCCCGCCCCACTTCCACACCACAACCGGTAAATAAGGGCACAGAAACGGGTACAATTCGGGCGTGGACACACGCATCGCCCTGATGAGCGTCTCCGACAAAAGCGGACTGGAGCCTTTCGCTCGTGGACTGCACGCGCTTGGCTTTGAACTCCTCTCCACTGGCGGCACCGCACGCGCCCTGCGCGAGTGGGGACTGCCCGTGCGCGAAGTCTCCGACTACACAGGCTTCCCTGAAATCTTAGAGGGGCGCGTCAAAACCCTGCACCCCCGTATCCACGCAGGCTTGCTGGCGAACCTGAGCCTCGAAACCCACCGCCAGACGCTGGAGCAACTTCAGATTAGCCCGATTGCGCTGGTGGTGGTGAATCTCTACCCGTTCGAGCAGGCATTACGCGCAGGCGCCAGCGAGGCGGAACTGATTGAGCAGATCGATATCGGCGGACCGACTCTGATTCGCGCCGCGGCGAAGAATTTTGAGCATGTGGCGGTGGTGGTGCGTCCCCACGATTACGAATGGGTGCTACAGCGGCTCCAGTCTGGGGGGCTGAGCCGCGAAGAGCGCGCCCTGTTAGCCAGCCGCGCGTTCGCCCATGTCGCCGAATACGACGCGCTGATTGCGAACTGGTTCCGCCAGTACGACCCCGAAGGCGACCTGCCCGAAACGCTGACCCTCACCTATCGGCGCCTGCAGACCCTGCGCTACGGGGAGAACCCCCACCAGCGCGCGGCGTTTTACACTGAACCCTTCGCGCCCCCCAGCACGATTGCGACCGCACGCCAGATTTGGGGCAAGGAGCTTTCCTACAACAACCTGCTGGACGCCGAAGCCGCGCTGGAGCTGGTGCGCGAGTTTGAAGAGCCTGCCTGCGCGATTATCAAGCACACGAACCCCTGCGGCGTCGCGATAGGCTCGCATATCACGGAAGCCTTCCTGCGTGCCCGCGAGGCAGACCCTGTTTCCGCCTACGGCGGAATCGTCGCCGCCAACCGCCCGATTGACCGCGAGGCTGCCGAAGCCATCACCACCCCTGGCAACTTCTTCGAGGTGGTGATTGCGCCCGCGTTTGACCCTGAAGCGGTGCAACAGTTTCAGGAACGCAAAGGCTGGGGGCAGAGCGTGCGCCTGCTGGAAACCGGCGACCTGTTGCCGACTCAGGCGTTTCAGGGGACCTTTACCGTGCGCAGCTTAGCGGGGGGACTGCTCTACACCGAACGCGATGCAATTGACTGGAACCCCGACCAGCTGCAGGTGGTTACCGAGCGCATCCCCTCCGAAGAGGAGTGGGCGGATTTACACTTCGCGTGGCGCGTGGTCAAGCATGTGAAGTCCAACGCGATTGTGGTTGCCCACAAGAAGCAGGTGTGGGGCGTGGGCGCGGGGCAGATGAATCGCGTGGGCGCGGTGCGGATTGCGCTGGAGCAGGCGCACTCCCATGCGCAGGGCGCGGTGCTGGCATCCGACGCCTTCTTCCCCTTCCCCGACAGCGTGGAGCTGGCAGGGCGAGCGGGCATCCGCGCCATCATCCAGCCCGGCGGCTCCAAACGCGACCCCGAAGTAATCGCCGCCGCCAACGAGCTGGGAATTGCGATGGTGTTTACGGGGATTCGGCACTTCAGGCACTAATGTGGGAGTTCTACTCTTCTGTTGCCTCAATAAGATTTCTCAACTGATTAACAAGAAGAGGCAGATCTTGCTCAACCGTTTGCCACAGGATGTCCAAGTTAACATCGTAATACGCATGAATTAGTCGGTTCCTCATGCCGATAATATCACGCCAAGGCAATTCTGGGTGCTTTTCACGAAACTCGTTCGTGATCCGACTTGCTGCCTCACCGATAATCTCGATACATCTGACGAGTGCAAATGTAAGCATTCGGTCAGTATCTAAATCCTTTCGGGTACGCCCTGCAACGAAGGTAAGCGCATCTTCAGCTGCCTCCAGCATATGGTAGAGGCGTATTTTATCTCGTGGTTTACCTGCGCGCATGGTAAATCACCTTCGCCATCCGGCGTACTGCATCACGAAAATAGCGGCTCAAGTCTTCAGCAGTGCGCAAGTCTATTTTGCGCCCGCCGAAAATAGCGGATAGCTCACGCTCAAGCCGAGCCATCTGAAGCAAGCTAGGCACATAGCCTTGCTCGAACTCTACCAGCAAATCAATATCGCTTTCTGGGCGAAAATCGTCGCGAAGTGCGGAACCGAACACCGCCAGCCGTCGAATGCGATTTTTTCGGCAGAAAGCTTGAAGCCGTCTCCTGTCTATCGCAAACGGAAGATCCTTCATTCCAAAGACCTCTTGAATATTGTACCTGCTTCTGCTGATATCCTGATCCTCCTCACTATCAGCGAGATTGGGTAGCGGTCGTAGTCTCAGCATGACTGCTCTTACGGCACTCTGACCTTCTTCACCTCCACCCCCGCATCCGTAAAGTTCAAATAATACAGGTTCCCGCGACCGTCCGTGACGCACCACGCCTCTGTCATCGGCGGACCCTGCACCCAATCCTCGTACACAATCTTCCCTTCGGGCGTCACCACCATCAAACGCTTGTACCCATGACAGAAATGCGGCAAGCTCCTGGCACGGTTCGGTTTATCAGGCGCGACCTTCTCAAACGAGACTATCGCCAGACGGTCAGGACGCACCAGCACAGGCTCCCGCGTAATCAACGAGTTCTCGTTCGCACACGGCGGCACCCGAAAACGCGCGACTTCGGTTCCATCAGCACGCATGAAAATATACGCCGACAGCCACGAGTAGTCGCGCGGATCGGCGTCCTCCAGCGGCTGGAACTTCACATAGACCACGCTCCCATCGTGGGAACGCACAGCGCGCCCCGGAGGATCATCCACCAGTTCCATCGTGCCGCGCGGGGAGAGTTTAGCAAGCAGGGTTCTTTCGTAGTCCTCGCCTTCGCGCAGGCGCAAGAGCATCGGCAGATAGACCGTGCCCTGCGCGTCTACTTCTACCTTGGTTCCGAACAGCTCAATATCATCGCGTTCTTCCAGCAGGGAATAGAGCTGCCTGCGGAATGTTTCGCTCAACGCCGCATCTATCGCGCCGCTGGAAAGGTATATCTGGTTCTCCGCGTTGCCGTAGGGAATCACGAACAGCACATTGTGCTGGGACAGCTTCTGGAAGTCTGCGGGGGGTGTTTGGGGCGATTCAGCGCTGAATAGCCACCCTGCAAGGAGCGCAACGCTCGCTGCCAGCACACCAACAAGCCACTTCAGCCTCAAGACTTGTCTATTCATCAGACACGCCTCGCCCTGTTCCGCTATGGTTCAGCCTTACCATGTATACCCTATCTTACCGTCAGGTTTACGAAAAATCCGAATCGCATCCAGTCGTCGCATCTGCCCAGAAGCCGTGTCGAACTGAGCCACTCGAACCCCGTTGCGTATGAAGATTTCGTCGAGCAGGGCGCGGATTTCTGGCTCGGAACGCTGCTGGTACACACTGAGCTGAAGCATACATATCACCAGCGCCTGAACGACCAGAGCGCATCGGTGGCGTCCCTGCGCGCTGGTGGCGACACAAACATGCAGCTCCACATACGGCTCAGGCAATCCGCCACGGTAAGCCTTTTCCCACAGCAACTCGCTCTCTTCAAAAGAACATGCCACCAGTTGCGTGTCTCCCTGCGCACGCTTGTAGAAAAATGAGTAGCAGTACTGTACCGGCACCATCGGCGTGGGCGCTTTCAGCTTTGGACGGTACGGTACAGGATTCCCTGAAACTTGCTTGAGCATAGGAAAGTGGCGATGCATGGCATCCAGCACCGCCTGGAGCTGTTGCTCGGAGACGCGCTCTCGCTCTTCAACACAGGTGAAGGCATGAAGCGTCTGATAGTCCCCCTTATGAATTGCCTCCATAACGCGCTGAGCGACCACTTCAGGGGGCGGTGGCTGCCTGATCCACCACGCCAGCCCTAACGCCAACAATCCCACTAAAGCTGCCACGCCTGCCCACCGCTTCCTGTGCATCCTCTAATCCCCTATCAGCTCTGAGTAAAGATTGGCACGGTAATCCACGAACGGCGGTATAACCTTCCGCGACAGGTGCCCATCCAGATGCACAAACAGGTGCAACAGGCGATGATGCGGCATGCGGTCTGTATGCGGATTGTGATGTTCGTCGTAGAGCAGTTCAAAGTTCGGACCTAACACACGAAACAGTGCGTCTTCGCGTTGTAGATGGCGATACTCCGCCTCATCTACGATGTCATCGCGCGATGAATAGCCGAAATAGTATTGGGCACAGTTATCCGAAGGGCAGGCCCAAACTCTTCCAGACTCGTCGAGGCACGGGAAATAACACTCATATTGCAGCCCGTGCTCACGCAGGGTAAGGATTTCAGGTGGAACCTTGTGCGTTGGGCAGTGGAACCCCCCTGGAAAGCGCCGAGTGTAGGAGGCTTGAAACCAGCGCCTTGAATCAGAGGTGGCAGGAAGCCCTGCTTCCATAGGATTAGAAGCAGCAGGGGGATCTATGCCGCGGTAGTCTTGCCGATAGTTCTCAAGGGCAACCCATATCTGGCGCATTTTGCTGGCGCAAGTCGCCTGTAACGCTCTATCACGCGCCGGCTGGATCACCGCCCATACAATCCCAGCAAGAAGAGCCAGAATGGCGATGACAATTAACACCTCAAGAAGTGTTATGCCTCTAAGGCGTACGCTTCTCACAATCACAACCCCCTGATTGAGAAAGTGGTGGTCGCATATGGAACGCCTCCACTCTACTTAGAGGCAGGAGCGGGAACCATCCACACCTCTACGCCCGTTTCGGTGAACTTGAGGAAGTAAAGATTGCCCACGCTATCGATATCCCACAACTGTCGTGGGTGACAGTGGTAAGTGGGGATAGCGATTTCGGCAACAATCCCTTCGAACCGACCATCCGGGAGGAAACGGGCGACGACATAGCCGTCCAGCAGTTCCAGCTCATCAGACTGGTTCAGGCGAAGCGGGCGCAGGGCACGCTCGGTTTTCGCGCCCGGGAGATACAACCGCCCCCTCTCATCCATCCGTGCGCCCGGCTCTATTAGCAGAACGCCTGCCTTGCCAATCTGGAGGGTGTACGAAGCCAGCCGAGTGCCTCCTAATGACACATGCTGAGCCTGCATTTCGGCTGGATAGACAGGCGCTCTGTCGCGTTTGTATTCATCACCTGTCTCATCCACTATCTTGTAAGACGCTTGTGTCTGAGGGTTGAGCGTGCGTCGAATCCACTCCTGTTGCGCTTCAAGGCTTCGTAAGCGGGGGTCTTCAAGGATGCTTCCTCTTTTGGAGGCGGCAATTGCCGGATACAACCCTTCCCAGCTTCCATCTGCCTTGAGAATCAGCAAACCCGTCTGCTGATCGAGGCGTGCCTCCCCGTCTGCTGAAAACGATACAGGAGCCGAAACAAGAAGCCCCAAACGGTTCTGGGTCAGGAAAGCAATCATCGGGAAGCAATCTGCGCCCCGATTTTGCTCTGTACGAAATCGTTCCAGAGCGCGGTTGAAGCCCTCGGTGCGTTTTTCATCTATGCTGCCATTCGGCTCGATGACCCAGATTGGGCGCGGGATGCTTTCTTTGTCACGGCGCGAAATGGGTTGGCACTCTCCCACGACCACAATAGAGCCGTCGTCAGCAACCCCCGCAATCCCGACAGGAACAGGAGAAGTGAACCGGGCAATCGGCTTTCCCGTCCGGTCAAGGATGTGGATTCTACCTTCTCCATCGCGCAGGTAAAAGCGCGTTCCGCTGGGGTTCACCGCAAACCATCCCACGCCCGCGCCTTCATGCAGGTTCATTGCGATGCAGTCGTTGCATTCGCCATACGGCAGCCCAAAGAGGCGCTCGGCTTGCTGTGCGTACAATCCGCACACGCCTACTATCAGGAAAACCAGCAGCCCTCTCATGGGTCTTACCTCCTCTGTTCCGTTCGCAGTCTATACGCCTGGTATGTTCGCGGGTTAGACAAATCACGCATTACGCCCCCCCCCCAATCAAACGGCATGCACTCACGCTTGCAGGGACGCAGTGCGCTCGTACCGCAAACAATACATCAGGCATAATGCCCTCCTTCGCAGAGGTTATTCGCCTCGTCTCCTGAAATTCCTGCAAAATATGACGAATTTCGCAACAGATCGTTTCTTGCACGAACGCATTTTCCAAAACCTATGTTACCCGCACCCGCCGAACCAGTTTGGAAAGCAATCCAGGGGCAAAGCGCTTGAGCCACAGTGCGATCCCTTCGGGTCCTGCAATCGCGACCTCTTCCTTGCGCTTGTGAACTGCCTTCAGGATTCGCTCGGCGCACCGATGGGGGTCCATCCCCTTCGCGATAGAGGGGTCTATCTGCCCATGCTCGCTGCCGTCGCCGCGCAGAGCGTGCTGGGAGACCTCCGTGCGCACCCAGCCCGGACAGATGAGCGTGACGAAAATCCCCTGGTCGGCAACCTCGGCACGCAGGGCGTCAAAGTAGCCGTGCAGGGCGTGCTTGGAGGCGCAGTACGCCGAGCGCAACGGCGTGCTGAATTTGCCCAGCAGGCTGCTGATGACCACAATATGCCCCTGCCCCCGCTGGAGCATATACGGCAACACATGCCTGGTGAGCGAGATGACGCTGAAGTAGTTCAGCTCCATAATGCGGCGATCCACGCTGAAGTCGGTCTCTATCACTTTGGAGCGCTGGGAGACGCCCGCGTTATTCACCAGAATATCAATCTGCCCGAAATGCTCAATCACCGCGCCCACCATCGTCGGGTGCAGGTCTAACTGAGTCACATCGAAGGGCAGGAGCAGGATTTTGCCCGGTCCCTGACAGGCGTTTTTGACCTGTTCCAGGCGGTCGGTGCGGCGGGCGGTCAGCACGAGGTGAGCGCCCTCGCGGCTGAAAGCATACGCCAGCGCCTCGCCAATCCCCGACGAGGCGCCCGTAATCCAGACCACCTTCTCTTTGAAACGCATGGCTCAGATAATCTGTCGCGCCAGCGCGGTTTCGGGCAGTTGTTCGCCGAGGCGCGCCGCAATCTCTTCGGGGTTTTGCGCCACGCGATACATCTCCTCGCGCGAGATAATCTTGTGCTGATACAGAAACAGCAGGTGGTTGTCCAGCGAGATCATGCCCAGCTGCTGCCCTGTCTGGATGGCAGACTCGATGCTATGAATCTTGCGGTCGCGAATCATGTGTCCAATCGCGGGCGTTACAATCATAATCTCAAACGCGGCGACGCGCCCTGGGCGATCCGCACGCGGCAGCAGCAACTGGGAAATCACCGCCACGAGGTTCGTGCTGAGCTGGACGCGAATCTGCTCCTGCTGGTCAGTGGGGAACACATCGACGATACGCTCCACCGTTCGCGCGGCGCCCGTGGTGTGAACTGTTGAGAAGACCAGGTGCCCCGTTTCGGCGGCTGTGATGGCTGCCTGAATGGTCTTCAGATCGCGCATTTCGCCCACCAGAATCACATCGGGGTCCATGCGCAGGGCGCGCACCACGCCCTCTTCGAAACTGGGCACATCGACGCCCACCTCACGCTGGCTGACCACCGATTTTTTCGGCTCATGGTAATACTCAATCGGGTCTTCGATGGTCACGATGTGCGTCTCGCGATGGGTGTTGATGTAGTCCAGCATCGTTGCGAGGGTGGTCGTTTTTCCCGAGCCAGTGGGACCCGTTACCAGAATCAGCCCGCGCGGTAGATGGAGTAGGCGTTTGATATGGTCTGGCAACCCAATCTCTTCAAAGGAGCGCAATCGGTAGGGGATGAGACGGAAGTTGATGGCGATGCTTCCTTTCTCGTAGTAAGCGGCGACGCGGAATCGGGCTTTTGGGTGAGCGTAGGCGAAGTCGGCGGTACGCACACGCTCCAGTTCATGGATGGCACGGGGCGGAGCCACTTCACGGAACAGGCGCTCGGTATCAGCAGGGCTGAGTTCACCAAACTCTTCGAGTCGTACCAGTCGCCCGTGCAGGCGCAGGGTGGGGGGTTCGTTGGGCACAATATGAATGTCCGACGCATCCCGCTCATAGCAGATGTTCAAAAGCTCGTCGGCACTTGCCAGTTTCAGCATCTTCAAGCCTCCTCAGGGGGATAGATTCGAAGGCGCACGCGGGATTCCTGCCAGAAACCCCGCCGTGCCGTGTGCCGTTGGGGTTGCGAACCCCTCGGTATCTTTTTGGAGGTCAGAGGCTGCCTCGCGATTCGTCGGTTGCCCGACGCTGCCACTCAGCCACACCCCGTCCCTCCAGCTCATAGAGTCGACGGTTCGATCCACCGCGGGCATCACGCGCACGGCAGGAATCCTATTATACCCCATCAGGTACAACAATTGTATGCGAAGCCGATACGGTTTCTGGACAGTGCTGATAGGGGTTTTGCTGTGGGGCACCACTGCACTGGCGCAGACCCCGCTGGACGACTACTTTCAACGCCCTGAACCCGCTTACCGCTGGGAAAAGCGCGACGCCAAACGCGTCGGCAACACCACCGTTTATACCCTCTTCATGATCTCGCAAACATGGCAGGGTATCGACTGGGATCACTCGGTACAGATTTTCTACCCCGACAACCCGCGTTTTCCCCACTTCGCGGCGCTTTTGAACACGGGAGGCAACCCCAGCGCGGGCAACGAGGCGCTGGGCGCGCTGCTCGCAACCCAGACCGGGGTTCCCTTCGTCATCCTCTATAACATTCCCAAACAGCCCCTTTTCGGCGGCTTGACAGAAGACGCCCTGATTGTCTACACATGGCAGAAGTTCCTGCAGACGAACGACCCCACCTGGCCGCTCCATTTCCCGATGGCGAAGGCGGTGCTGAAGTGTATGGACACCGTGCAGGCGTTTCTGCGCCAGGAAGGGAAAAAGGTTCCCCAGCAGTTCATGGTGACGGGCGCCTCCAAGCGCGGCTGGACCGCATGGCTGGTCGGCGCGAGCCGCGATAAGCGTGTGGCAGGAATCGCCCCCATGGTGATCGATGTGCTGAACTTGCCCGCGCAGGTGCCCCATCATCTGGAGTTTTACAAAGGCGTGCCCAGCGAAGAGATTGGCGACTATGTGGCGGGGGGCATGCTGCAGCAGTTGAACACCCCCGCAGGACGCAAACTGGTGGAACTGGAAGACCCTTACAGCTATCGCGAGCGCTACACCATGCCCAAACTCATCATCAACGGCACGAACGACCGCTACTGGGCACAGGACGCGCTGAACCTCTACTGGGATGGCTTGCCCGAACCCAAATGGGTGCTTTATGTGCCCAACAGTGGACACGGGCTGGAAGACCGCCCGCGCGTGTACGCCACCATGTCCGCTTTTATTCGGACGCTGGCGCAGGGCAAGCGCCTCCCCACCATGCGCTGGGAACTGAAAGAAACCCCTGAGGGGCTGGAAATCACCGCCTTCAGCACTCCGCCTGCAAAAGAGGCGCGACTCTGGTTCACCACCAGCCTGAATCATGACTTCCGCGACTCGAAATGGACATGGCGCCCGATGGAGCGCACACCCGACGGCTGGCGGGGTTTTCTGGCGCGCCCACGACAGGGACACGCCGTCGGCTACGCAGAGCTCGTGTTCGAACAGGACGGGCAAACCTATACCCTCACCACCCAGCTGCGCATTATTGGCGCGCAACCGTAAAAAAGTCTCCCTCTGTGCGAGGGGAGGCGCCTCCTCTCGCACACCTTTATCCCAGCAGGAGTGTAATGCCCAGCCAGCGTTCCAGCAACAGAAACAGCAAAGTCGCCCCCCAGGCGCCCGCCAGAATCTGAATCAGTCCACTGTTCCACAGGCGCATAATCGGCGAGGGCGTCATGCCACTATAGGGGCGCGCCTTTTGGAGAAGCATCTCCGCCGAGCGAATCGCGCCCAGAATCTGTTTGTCGGTAGGGGGCTTGGTGGTCGCCGCCCACTGCAGAAACGCGCCAAAAGTGCGCCAGAACATCAGTGTGAACAGCAGCGCCATCAGCAGCGCCAGATCGCGCGCTTCCGAATCGGGGGGTGAACCCCATGTGAAGACCTTGCTCAACCCCAGAAACAACACCACGCCCGCGACCAGGTTCGTGCCACAGCGGGGATGCACGCGCGGCATACGGCGTACCACCTCCAGCACCAGCGGCTCGCCCCGCTCAATCGCATGCACCACCATATGCTCTGCCGCGTGCGTGCCCGCGATTGGCAACGCCCGCATCAGGAGCAGGAACACCACGAAAATAGAACCCCGCAGCACCAGCCCCAGCACATCGGAAGTCAGAGTCCACACGCCTGCGAAGGGCGAGTTGTAGTAGCTATACAGGGGGATACCGTACCGTGCCTGTGCCAGTTGCGCACCGCCAATCACAATCCATGTCGCGGCGGCGTAGAGCAGGAACAGTAACGCGCCCGTGAGCGCCAGCCCCAGATTGCTGGAACCTGCGGAGACAACCCCGTTCGTGAGGTACACGCCCAGCGGGGTTGCCATCCCTCCAATCATGCCCACCTGCGGCATGCTGACGGGGCGCGCCATCAGCCCTGCTGCGCTGACCACTCCCACATAGCGTCCCCACTCGTCCACGCCAATTGCGGGCAAATCGGTCTCCAGCAGGTGCGGCAGCGCCTCTTCCACGCTCGCGTCAATCGGCACGCGCACAAAAGCATCAGACGCCCATTCCCCCAGCGGGTCGCTCCACTGCGCCCCTGCCTGCAACGCCTCGCGCAAACCCGCTTCGGTGAGAACCCCTATCGGGACCCCCTCCTGCAGGACAGGCAGCACCCCGATGCCGCTCTGTGCGAGCAGCTCCGCGCCGCGCAACAGGCTGTCATCGGGATAGGCAGGTGTTACGCGATGCAGTTTCTCTGCCACATAGAACTTGGCGATGCTCTCACTCCCCCAGTTCCTTATCATAGCTCAGGTAGCGGTCATACTCCAGCAGTTCGTAGAGTTCCGCACGGGTCTGCATCTGGTCTAACAGGGGCGTTTGGGTGCCACACTGTTTGAGCGTCTCCAGCGTGCGCTCCGCGGCTTTCATCATGACCCGAAGGCAGGTCATGGGGAAAATCACCATCTTATAGCCGAGCTGTGCGAACTCGTTCACGGTGAGATAGGGCGTCTTGCCGAACTCGGTCATGTTCGCCATCAGGGGGGCGGGGATGGCGCGTGCGAACGCTTCAAACTCGTCGGGGGTCTGGAGCGCTTCGGGGAAGATGGCGTCCGCGCCCGCTTCCAGATAGGCTTTTGCGCGGTCTATCGCCGCCTGCAGCCCCTCCACAGCACGCGCGTCGGTGCGGGCAATAATCACAAAGTTGGGGTTCTCCCGTGCGTTCACCGCCGCCCGAATCTTGGCGACCATCGCCTCTTTGGGGATGACCTCTTTCCCCTCCAGATGACCACATCGCTTGGGGCTGACCTGATCCTCCAGATGAATGCCTGCCAGCCCGGCGCGCTCCAGCGTGCGCACCGCATAGGCGACCTGCAGCGCCTCGCCGTAGCCCGTGTCGGCGTCGGCGACAGCAGGGATGCTCACCGCGCGTGTGATATAGCCACACACCTGCGCCATCTCAGGCAGGCTGATAAACGCATGGTCAGGCAGCCCCATCAGGGTATTGGTCACGCCCGCGCCTGAAATGTAGAGCGCCTCAAAGCCTTCAAACTGCACCAGCCGCGCCAGCAGGGCATTAAACACCCCCGGCATCACCACGATATTGCGCACCTCCCACAGGCGTCGCAAGCGGGCGCCCGGGTCGGTCAACGCCTCCTGCCCCAGCAGCGGAAAGTTCATCGGTCTCGCTTGCCCAGCATCAGAATCTCGTCGCGCGTGAGGGTAACGACCTTGCGAAGCATCCGCACGGAGGGGTCGCTCGTGTCCAGATAGCGGGCGTCGGTCATCCCGTAGCCGTCGCTCCCGATGCGATCCTGAATGTGCGGAGAGGCATAGCGCGGGTCAAAGATGAACTCCACCTCATACTCTTGCGCTTTAAACGGATACATCTTCGGGTCTTTGCTCATGTCGATCTCGCGGCGGAAGCGCGTCTCACGCACCGCGATCGAGTCCTGCATATAGGTCAGGGTTGGATCTACCTCAAAAGTGAAGGTCTTGAGCGCTTTGGGGGTGTAGTCCAGTTTCCTGCCTTTGTCGCGCAGGATGACCGTCACGCGCGCCCCGATGGTGGGGATGTTCAGCGTGCCCTCCACCAGAATCACGCGCGGGCGCACCACCTTGACCGTCGCGTCAAACTTCATATCCAGCGGCGGCTGGGTGGTCGGCTCAGGACCGTAGCGCCGGAAGATATCGAGCATCGTGTCGTGGAAGTTGTTTTGACGCACATCGTAGAGATTGCGCGACTCCCAGTCCTGATTGCGGGTTTTCTCCGCATCCGCCAGCAGCCTGCCCCAGGTCTGCACGGCATCGTTGAACATCCCCGCTTTGAATTGCGCATGCGCCAGGATGTGGCGTCGGGCAGGAATCATGTCGGGGAATTCGTCCGCCTTTTTGAGCCAGTAGACCGCGCTCACAGGGTCCTGGATTTTGTGATAATACATCCAGCCCATCTCAAAGTAGAGGTCCCACACATTCGGGTTGTTCTCGATGCCCTCCTCAAGGAACTTGAGCGCGAGGGGGATATAGCGTCGGTCGGAGCGCTGGGCTTCGTCGGTGAAGTTATAGCCCATATGCCACGCGCCGGTGGCGTACACATCCAGATTGTGGGGGTCTAACCATGTCACCAGTCGGAGTACGGGCAGCACCGCATCGTAGTTGCCAGAGTGGAAGAAGCCGTCGGCGCGCACCCAGAGGATGCCCGCCATAAACTCGCGGAACCCCGCGATTGCCACCAGCAGCTGCTCCGGCGATAGCCCGACGGGCGTGGTCTGTTTCGGCGCGTAATTCTTTGCCCACAGGGGATGAATCCGCCACTGCAGCCCCGCCTGAATCAGAAAAATCACCAGCAAAGCCAGCCAGAGTCCAGAACTTTTGCGTCGCATAGGGCTTGCCTCCTACATCTCGCGCTGATTGAAAACCAGTACGCTGGCGACCAGCAGCAGCACGATATACACAATCGCATACAGCACCGTTTGAACCAGATAAGCAAACTCATCGGTCAGCACCTGTTCGGGATTGATAATGGGGTTCTGAATGTTGAAGTTCGCGAAGTTAGGCAGGATGACCGTGAGAATCTGGATGGGGATTCGGGTCAGGGGCGTTACTTCGGGGTTGCGCTGGATGGTCTCCAGAAACGAGCTCATCAGGTTGCCCATCAGAAACACGCCGCCCGATAGGAAGTAGTTCACCAGCGGCGAGACGAAGGTGGAGAAGAAGAGCGTTACCGCCGCCAGCAGAGAGCTCTGGAAGAAGAACATAATCAGCCCTTGCGCGATTTTGGGGTCAAACTCGCCGAGCGAGATGCGGGACACAATCATGAACACCATGCCCATCATCACATAGACGAAGGCGAGCGTGCTCACCGCGCCCAGATACTTGCCCACCACGAAATTCCAGCGCTGAACGGGTTTGGAGAGTATCGTGTAGATGGTACGCCGCTCAATCTCGGTGGGAATCAGCCCGGTACACATAATAATCGCAATAAAAGTGCCTGCGAGCTGGATAATCCCGAAGCCGAAGCTCAGAATCAGCGTGCGCTGTCCGCGCCCTGCGAACGGCTCAAAGGCGGGGCTGATGAGAATAATCACCAGCGCCGCCAGCAGAATCACCATCAAAATTCGTTTGCGGATGGCTTCCCCAAAAGTCGCGCCTGCGATTGCCAGCGTTGCGTTCATCGTCGCCCTCCCTGAATGGTCTCTACGAAGAGGTCTTCCAGCGTGCGGCGGTACGGCTTCACGCTGATAATGTGCCCGCCGTGCGCCCGCACGAGGTCAATCACGCGGTCAATACTGCCGTCGTCGGGTTGCTCCACGATCAGGCGCCCGTCATGCAGGCTGGGGCGCCCGCCCAGCTGGCGAATCGGTTCCAGCACGGTTTCGGGAACCTTCTCGGCAATCATCTCCACATGCCCGCCCGACAGCAGGTCTTCCAGCTTGCCCATGCGCACCAGTTCGCCCTTGTTGAGAATTGCCACGCGGTCGCACACAATCTCTACATCCGAGAGCTGGTGCGAGCTGATAAACAGCGTCTTGCCCTGCGAGCGCAGCTCCAGAATCAGGTCGCGGATATCGATGTGCGCAATCGGGTCCAGCCCCGCGGTTGGCTCGTCCAGAATCAGCAGTTCGGGGTCGTTGATTAAGCACTGCGCCAAGCCGATTCGCTGGAGCATGCCTTTGGAGTAGGTGCGCAACGGCTGGTTCGCCGCGCGAGACAGCCCCACCCGATCCAGCAGCGCGTCCACGCGCCTGGAGCGCTCAGGCTCCGGAATTCCGAACAGGCGCGCGTAGAAGTGCAAAATCTCGCGCCCTGTCATATAGTCATAAAAGTAGGGGTTTTCGGGCAGGTAGCTGATTTTATAGTGGTTCTGGGGGTCGCCCGCGGGGCGTCCCAGCACATACGCCTCGCCGCTGGTGGGGTAGATGATGCCCAGCAGCACCTTGATGGTGGTCGTCTTCCCTGCGCCGTTCGGTCCCAGAAAGCCGAAAATCTCGCCTCGATGGACCTCTAAGTTCAGATTCTTCACGGCATCCACAGGCTGCTGGCTCCACAGCCCCGAATACCGTTTGGTCAGATTGTTTATTTTGATCGCGTACTCGCTCATCAAAAGACCTCCTCGTTATGAATGCGAAAAACGCTCGGCGGAGATTATACCCTATCGGCGCATCGGGGGCGTCTGTCGCTTAGGGCAGATATGCATCGTTGTGACTCTCGGTCATCGCGGCAAGGGCATAATTGCACAGGTACAAAAGGTCCGCTGGAGCGCGCGAGTTGTAGCCGAGGCGAGCCGGCTTTGTTTTACAGGAACGGCTTCAGTCATCTGGCGTAAGCATTAGTGCAACTTGCCCGCTCGTTTTCCTGAAGAGCCCCTATAAACGGACCGCTCTGGCAAGCTGCCCAATAGAAGAGCTACTTTTTCATCCCAGGAGACAAGGGATTTGGGGATATTCGCGTTTCAGAAGTCCCCGAGTCAGAAGCCCACGAACATCCCAGTTCCTCGCTGCTCCTCACCCGTTTGGCACAAAAGTTGCTGTAGTTCCCATGTGGCAGTGATGACATGAAGGGAGAGCCTTTTCAGCCTTAGAATAGAGCGGAGCGGAACGGTTGCAAACGGAAAGGAGTTAGAGAAAACTGCCTTTATGGGAAAGGGAGTCGGCGGGGACAGGGCATGATCGCGCTGTCCCCGTTTCGTGGTTTACGCCGCAGGCTGCTGGATTCCAGGGGGATGAGGCAGCTGCGCCAGCACCTCTTCGAGGCTGGTAATCCCTGCCAGCACTTTCTGACGGGCGTCTTCTTCCATCGGGAAGAGGGTCTCGGCACAGGCAGCGCGAAGCCGCTCGCTATCCGCGTGCTGGGCGATTAATCGGCGAGCCTCATCGTTCACCACGAAGAGTTCATAAAGCCCCACACGCCCCCGATAGCCAATCTGATTGCACTCCGGGCACCCTCTGGGTTCCCACACCTGAAGCCGCTGATGGCCCCAGCGCGAGCAGAAAGCGCCTGTTTCCACCGTCATGCTCTGCTTGCAGTGGGGGCAAAGTCGGCGCACCAGTCGTTGTGCCAGCACGCCTGTCAGCGCGGAGTTAATCAGAAATGGTGGGATGCCCATATCCATCAGGCGGGCGGGTGCGCTGGTGGCGTCGTTGGTGTGCAGGGTTGCCAGCACCAGATGCCCCGTCATCGCCGCGCGGCAGGCAATCTCGGCGGTTTCCGTGTCGCGAATCTCGCCCACCAGCACCACATCGGGGTCCTGACGCAGAATCGCCCGCAGCTGATTCGCAAAGGTCAGCCCCGCTCGCTCGTTGACCTGCGACTGCCCGATGCCTTCCAGCGTGTATTCCACAGGGTCTTCGCAGGTCAAGATGTTTCGCCTATCGGAACGCAGGTGTTGCAACAGCGCATAGAGTGTCGTGCTTTTGCCTGCGCCTGTGGGACCCGTTACTAAAATCATCCCCCACGGGCGCGCGGCGAGCGCTGTCAGGTTCTGTTGCACTTCAGTGGGCATGCCGAGCTGCTCCAGCGTCATCAACGATTTGGAGCGATCCAGCAGGCGCACCACAATCCGCTCGCCAAACACGGTGGGAAGTGAGGAAACGCGCGCATCAATTTTGCTCTCGCCAAAGCGCACGGTGAAGCGTCCATCCTGCGGGCGTCGACGGTCAGCAATATCCATCTCGCCCATCAGCTTCACACGCGCCAGCACCGACGCCTGTAAACTGCGCGGAATCGTGCGCACAGGATACAGCACGCCATCAATCCGATACCGCACCTGCAGGCGGTTCTCCATCGGCTCAAAATGGACATCGCTGGCGCCCTTCTCCACCGCCTCAAACAGAATCGTGTTCACCAGACGAATAATGGGCGGCTGGTGAATCGTCTCCTGAATCTGGGAGAGGTCCCCTATGTCCGCCTCCCAGAGTTCCTCCGTTGCGGTCTCGGTATGGAAAATTTCTTCCTGAACGCCGTAAATCTGGGCGATTGCGTGCAAAATGCGCTCTGGAGGGGCATAGTGAATCTCCAGATTCATGCCTGTGGTCTGGCGCAGCAGGTCTATCGCCTCAATGTTGTTAGGGTCCGCCATCGCGACGACCAGCGTGTTGCCCTGTTTGCGCAGGGGGATCACGAAGTGGCGCGAGGCGAGCTCCACGCCAATCAGGTGGCGGAGCGCGCGCGCCTGCTCTATTGTTGCGTCGTCCAGCGGCTCATAGGGCGCATCATACTGCGCCGCCTGCGCTTTATAATAATCCTCGCGGGTCAGGTAGCCCAGCTCGATCAGTGTCTCGCCCAGTCGCTTGCCTGTGGTGCGCTGAATCTCCAGCGCTTCCTGCAGCTGCTGGGGGGTAATCAACCCCATCTGTACCAACCATTCGCCCAATCGCTTCGTGCCGTACATAGTGCCTCCTGGCAGGAATTATCGGCATGGATGGCGAATCTAATCAGTGGCTTGGGATGCGCTTGAAAACACAATTCGCTATAGAGGAGGTCATGAATGTATCAGCCGAACCGATTATTGACTGCGCCGATTCATAAGTGTCTTGTAGAAGTGTTAAAAGTGGAAGAAGATATGGAGTTGCTCTTACGCCCAGCGCGTCGCTTTCTGTTTCACAACCTGTATCGTCCGAGTATGTTCGTGCCAGAGTTTAACAAGCCGTGTTTCGGGGTGCTGAGCCTGCGAAGCGACATGGAGAAGCGCCCGCTGATGGTGATTGAAACCGAGCCGCAGCTCAGTGAAGCCCTGCGCCAGTGCTATCGCGAGTGCGAAATCCTCTGGCTGGAGGTGTTTGAAGGACCCGCTGGCATCCACATGCAGGGTGAAAACATGGGCATTCGGCTGGAGCTCAGCACGCCGATTGCTTATCTGAATGTTGCCATCCGGGCACCCCTGGCATGGGTTGCCGAGCGACGCCAGCGCAACTATATCGCGCAGGGGCGCCTGATCCAGAGCTTTCATGAGCGCTTACTCCGCGAAGCGCTGGACCTGCTCGCCGAGCGCTACCCCATCGAGTGCCACCATCAGGTTCCGTTCGGCTTTGTTACGGGCTACCGCGCCAACATGCTACCCCAGATTGCCCGTTCCGCCGTGGATGCGGTGCTGCTCTTCCGGTACGATTTTAACAGCGACGGCGTGGTGCTGCTGCCGATTAACCTGAACCTGCATAATGCCCATGTCGCCAACGAGCAGACCGCCGAGAAAGATCGGCTGATTACCCAGTTCGCTCAGGAGATTGGCATGCCACTGTTGACCATCCGCGCCGCCGAACAGCCCGATGCCTACATCTTCACCGCGACGGCGCTGGATATCAAACCTATCACCGTGATCGGGCGCGCCCCTGCCGACTGGGCGAACGCAATTGCGCCCTTTGTAGAGGCAGTAATTGAAGCGCTGAATCAACCGGGCTTTGGGGTATAATCCTTATTGGAGGTCAACAATGAGCAAGATTGGGTTGATTCTGGCTCTGGCAGCACTGATTGGCGCGGGCGCCGCCGCAATTTTGGTGGGCGCGAGCTCTTCTTCCAGCGCTTCTGCGGCGGTAGTCAAAAGTTCTGGCAAATCGTGCTGCGACGGGCACTGAGGTCGCTGGGGGGTGAGCGGCGCTTACCCCCTTGCTTGCTTGAAATATGGCTCTGACGAAAGCCATCGTGCCGATGGCGGGGTTAGGCACGCGCCTGTACCCTGTGAGTGTGGTGTTGCCAAAGGGGTTGATGCCGTTCGTGCTGGCGGACGGCAGGCTCGTCACGGGGCTTCAACTGATTGCCGAGTCGTTGCTCAGCGCAGGCATCGAGCAAATCGGGGTGGTGGTCTCGCCCGAAACGCATCCGCTCTATGAACAGTTTTTAGAGGGTGGGGGCGCTTTATACGCAGCCGCACGCGAACGACGCCCCGCTATGCAGCAAGCGTTTGAGGCGGTTCGGCGCGTTGCAGAGCGTATCACCCTGATCCCGCAGGCGGAGCTGCACGGATTAGGGCACGCCATCTGGTGCGCCCGCGAGTTTGCAGGGGGTGAGCCTGTGCTGGTGGCGCTGGGCGACCATATCCCACTCCAGAACGGCGAAGCGTTGCCTGCGGCACAGCTCATAGAAGCGTATACCCAGCTGCAGTGCCCTCTCTACGCTGTCCATACCGTTCCCCTGCCCAAGGTTTCCCTGTACGGCATTCTCAAGGGACGCCCCACGGAACACCCACGCCTGTACGAGCTGGAAACCGTAGTGGAAAAGCCCTCTCCGGAAGTCGCTCAGCAGTCGCTTCACACGCCCGGTCTGCCTGCTGACCAGTTTTTTGCCCACTATGGTCTCTATGCGTTTCCGAGTCTGTTCTGGGAAGTTCAAGCACAGCTCGCGGAAGAGTACCGCCAGTGGGGACGCGAATGGTACCTCGTGGATGCCCAGCAGCGGTTGACGACACAGATGCCCGCCTACCTGCTTCATGTGGAAGGCGAGTGCCTCGATTTCGGCACGCCCGAAGAGTACCGCCACGCCTTTTGTGTGCTGGCAGAGCGAGGAGGCAAGCGGCATGCATAAGCGGCACTATGAATGGCGTGGGCAGCCGCTGGAGTTCACACTCCAGCCGCTCGGCAAGGGCTGGAAACTGACCCTGCCTGAGGGTTCCATCCTGGAGGTTGAAGAGGCACGCGCCGAAGGCTCCATACTGATTCTGCGCCCTTCCAGCACGGTGTGGCGAATCCCTTGCTGGATTACGGCGGACGAGGTTCAGTTGATGTGGCGTGGAAGCCTGTACCGCTTTCCCCGCCCCCGCGCGGCGTCTGTGCCCGCTCACACAGCGGCGGAAGGCTCCCTCACCGCGCCAATGCCAGGGCTGATTACGCGCGTTTTTGTGCAGGTTGGGCAGACTGTTCGGGCAGGCGACCGCCTGCTGATTCTGGAAGCGATGAAGACCGAGCAGGCGCTCCGCGCCCCCTTCGACGGCGTGGTGCAACAACTCAACGCCCGCGAAGGAGAAATCGTTCAGGAAGGTACAATTCTGGTGGAAGTCGTGCCCCACCCCCACGAGGAGGGTCATGAGCATGCCTAAGGTCTCCATCATTACGCCAACCTACAATGTGGAGCCTTATATTGCCCAGTGCATCGAATCGGTGCTGGCGCAGACTCTTGAGGATTGGGAGCTGATTCTGGTCGACGACGCTTCCACCGACGGCACCGTCGCCGTGATCGAGCGGTATCTGGACGACCCGCGCATTCGCCTGTTCTGCAACGAACAAAACATGGGAGCAGGCTACACCCGCAACCGGGCGCTGGAAAACGCCACAGGCGAGTGGCTCGCGATGGTCGACTCCGATGACTGGATCGCCCCCCAGCGGTTGGAACGATTGGTGCAGTTCGCAGAAGAGTTCCACGCCGATATGGTGGTGGATTTGCTTCAGGAAGTTGCCCCAAACGGAAAGTTGTTACAAGTCTTCTGGTCGACTTTTGGGAAAAACCCCTCCCGCCCTCGATACTACACCCTCTATGAAGCAATTCGCTACCATGCAGGTGGGCAACCGGTGATTCGGCATGCTTTCGTGCAGCAACACGGCATTCGTTTCGTGCCCCAGATACGAAAATCGCAGGACTACGCCTTTTACATGGAGATTCTGATTAAGGGAGCGCGTTTTGCAGTGCTGCCTGAGCCGATGTATTACTACCGGGTGCGCCCTGGCTCCATTACCAGCACCTATTCACGGCGCAAGGCGATTGAGCAAAACCGCTTGTCGCTGGAGTATCTTAAAAGTCTGCCTGAAGCCCAGCGGGACCCGCGCATTTTACGCCTGCTGGAAGCAGTATTTCACAGGAAAGTGATGCTCTCCCTTTATCCCGAATTCGCGGACCACCTCAAGGCGCGTCGGTGGCGCGAGGCGTTCGCGGTTAGCCGCGAGGCGCCAGGCGTGTGGTGGCACTTTTTGAAAAGCATTCCCGGAGCCATTTATCGGCGCTGGTTCGCGCGAGATCGTCTGGTATGTTACTACAAGTCTGCAGAGTAACAGGAGCTTGCCTATGCCAAGAGCAGTTGTTACAGGTGGTGCAGGATTTATCGGCTCCCATCTCACCGAGAGACTGGTTCACGAAGGATGGGAGGTCGTCGTGGTGGACAACCTCATTACGGGTCAGCGTCGCAATATTGAGGCGCTGGAGCGCGATTATCCTGTGCAATTCATCCACCACGATATTCGTGTTCCCCTGCAGGTGGAGGGGCGCGTGGACTATGTCTTTCATTTCGCCTCCCCTGCCAGCCCGGTGGACTTTATCCAGCGCCCTTTCGAGACTCTCACCGTTGGGGCTTACGGCACAGAAAACGCGCTGAACCTTGCCCTGGAAAAAGGCGCCAAGTTCCTGTTCGCCTCTACTTCGGAGGTCTACGGCGACCCGCTGGTGCATCCGCAGTCGGAAGACTACTGGGGGAATGTGAACCCCATCGGCGTGCGTGGGGTTTATGACGAGGCGAAGCGCTACGCCGAATCGCTGGTGATGGCATATCATCGCTACAAGGGCGCCGACACCCGCATCGTGCGGATTTTCAATACCTACGGCGAGCGCATGCGCCTCAATGACGGGCGCGTTGTGCCGAATTTTGTGTGTCAGGCGCTCCGGGGCGAACCGATCACCGTCTATGGGGATGGAAGCCAGACACGCAGCTTCTGCTATGTGGCAGACCTCGTGGAAGGAATCTGGCGTCTGGCGCAGACGGACTATCACCTGCCTGTGAATCTGGGCAATCCCCAGGAAAACACGATTCTGGAGTTCGCCCAGTTGATTAAGGAAATCACTCAAAGCCCCAGCCCGATTGTGTTTCGAGAGTTCCTGACACCCGACGACCCGCGCCGGCGCTGCCCCGACATTACTCGTGCCCGCGAACTGCTGGGGTGGGAGCCCCAGGTTTCGCTTCGCGATGGGCTGGAACGCACTATCGCGTACTTCCGTCGTTATTTGAAATCAAACACGGCACTGCCTCCCCAGAATGCCTTCTGAGGGGTCAGGGACATAGAACAAACGGGTATTCTAAAGCGAGCATGACCCTGGCAGAGATTGTGGTGGCTGTCTGCGAGCATTTTCAAGGGGTTGAATCGGGATGGAACGGTCCGCGTCGCGTCCCCGATACGCCCTATCGCAATATGGCGCACTGGATTAACGCCTTCGCCTGGGCGCATCAGCTGACGGGCGACTCACGTTTTCTGGAGCGCGTTGCCGAACTGGCGTCTCAATTAATCAGTGCTGAGGCGCGCCCTCACGGCTATGCGATATGGATGCTTCCGAACCATCCGATGCCCGGCAACGGACTGATTGGTCAGGCTTGGGCGCTGGAAGCCCTCCTCACCGCCTCCAAAGTTCTCAACGAACCGCACTATCACGCTGTGGCGACGGAAATCTTTCATCAACACCGATTTTGCGCTGAACAGGGATTATGGCATGTCCTGAACCCCGACGGCTCGATTGGGAGGGTGCATCAAACCCTCAATCAGCAGGTCTGGCTGGCGGCGATGGGCGCGCAGCTTCACGAACCCGAAGCGCGTGCCAAAGTAGAGCGTTTTCTGGAGCAGTTGCCGGGGCATATCCACTTGCTTCCCAACGGACTATTAGGCATGCGCATCCGTAGCGACCGCGAAGTCCGTTTTACAGAACGCGCGCGTCGCCTGTGGCGCGAATGGAAACAGCGCGTGCGTGCCAAACTGAACCCCGACCGGGTTAAGCCCTTCTTCGGCTACTACGAGACCTCCGTCGGCTACCATGCCTTCGCCATGTACGGCATGGCGATGCTCAAGCAGGGGTACCCCTCCCACGCCGTGTGGAACCACCCTCTTATTCAGTCAGCGGTGCGATACACTTTTTCCGAAGCCCACAAGAAAGCGCTTCGGCACAATCCCTTCGCGATGGGCTACAATCCTTCAGGCTTTGAAGTACCGTTCATTCTCGAAGCTTTTGGCGCCTTATCTGCAGAGGCGCTTCGAACCGAATCGCTCTGGTGGGTTCGGGAGCAGGTGAAACGCCATTATAACGCACAAACCTGCCGGTTTGACCGCAACACGCCAGACTCCGCGACTCTGACACCGCGCGTTTATGAGGCGTGGCGTATTCCTGCTCCCCTCTGGCATGAACCTCTTTAGAGGGAGCGCACCCGATTGCGCCATGTAATCACATCGCTCACGCTTCCCAGATGAACCCAGCCTGCGAGTATCTGGCGCCATGCCCCTAATTCCTGATAGCACCGAACAGCGAGCGACGGCCACTCGTAAGCCATCTCATAGTTGTGATGGTACATCAGTGCCCCCGCACGCATCCACAGGAGCCAGAGGATGTTGCCGAACTGATCGCCCAAATAGCGGGCAAACAGAAGGTCAGGGTCCTCGCCTGCAGTGCCGTAGCCTTCCACAATCGCCAGCGACTCGCGCGTCACGCGTTGCGTGTAGTCAAAACTGTTGCTGAACAGCGGATCATAGGATGCCAATATCTCAATTCCATAACGCCGCCCCAAGGGGTTTTTGGAATAGGGGTCCGGACTCATGATTCGGGTAGAGCGTCCTCCAATACACCCTCCTTCCAGAAACCGAACCGCTCGCACAGGGGTTTCCTCGCGCAGGAAACGGAGATAGCGATCTGTATACTGATTGTTCGCGAAGTTGATATACCGGTGGCGCCCACACCAGCTATCAGCAAACCCCATACCCCGCATCTCATCCAGCGTGCCCTTCCAGTGCGCCCGGAACGCCGCGGGAGAGGCAAGGTCGCGAAAAGTGCCATAGGGATTGGTCCAGGTTGTTGCGCTGCCGCCCCCAAGGGTGTCTTCAATCACCCAGCGATGGTCATGCCACGCACATGGAAAGCACCCTCCCTGCTCGTCCACAAGCATTTGATGAATCTGTGCCAGATAAGTGTTGCGTGTACGGGCGAACCGCTGGAGAAAATACTGGTCATAGGTGATATTGTTGAGTGCGTGGGTCGTACAGCCGTTTTGCACCACCAACCCCGTAGCGTGGCAAAAGTTGCGCAGCCACTGGAAACTCTGCAAATAAATGCTATAGTCGCTCTCGGTATCGATCCCCGCAGGCAATCGGCTGCATGGATGATCGATATCCGCGCTCCACGGGCGGCTCCATTCGGGAGTTGCCCCTTCGTTAACCATAATCCACGGCAGAACCCATACAGACCGATCGAGAACAGTCCCTGTGTGCGGCAGAAAGTACCGATTATGCCAGCGCGCAATATAGACATGCTGGGCAGTCGGATGCAGTTCAGGGTCGGGGCGCAACAGCACCTGCAGGTTCGGGTTGCTTTCATCAACCCGAAGGGCGTGAATCACCCCATTGACGGTGGCGATATAGCTGGCAACATGCACCTTGATGCCAGATGAGCTCCAGACAGCGCGACGCCCTATCCGCTTCGCCTGTGTTGGAGCGCCGTCTATCGGCGTCAGTCCTAAAACTCCTGTTGCAGGAGTCCCCGCCGTACCCTGAGGCACCTGATAACCACAGAAATAGAGGGGTTTGTCGCCAGAGGCATAGTTCACCCACCCCAGCACAGGCTGGCTGGACACCACGCCTGAAAGCAACGGCACGATTCCCAGGTCATACCGACTGTTGAAAAAGCTTTTGCTGACATTGCCAGCCACGAGAATATCTGCCGAAACGCCCCATAAACGCAGTGCCGATTGCCATGCCTTTGCCGCGCGCAGGTTGTTCGCGTAGAGCGAACTGCTCGTGTTGTTCGTCGGGATAATCAGCGCAACCCGTTTTCGAGCCATTGCGTCTCTCCAGAGCAATTATAGCCCATTTTCGTGCTGGTTTGCTTCCCCACGCCCAACGCCGTAGTAGTAAAATCCCAGTTTGCGCATGCGCTGAGGGTCGTACAGGTTGCGCCCATCAAACAGATTGGGCTGGCGCATCAGGCTTTTGATGCGCTCAAAGTTAAGCTGCTTGAACTCGTTCCACTCGGTAACCAGCGCCAGGGCGTCGGCGCCTTCGGCAACCTCGTAAGCGTTGCGACAATAAGTGATGTGCGGATAAAGCGCCTGCATGTTCGGCATCGCCACGGGGTCGTAAGCCCGCACGGCGGCTCCTTCCTGCAGGAGGTATCGAATAATCTCGATGGAGCGCGCCTCGCGTATATCGTCGGTGTTTGGTTTGAATGCCAGCCCCAGCAACCCGATGGTCTTTCCTTGCAGTCCGCCCAAACGCTCGCTGATGCGCTGCACAAACTGGCGCGGGCGGGCATCATTAATCGCCAGAATCGTCTGATACAGGGTTGGATCCAGCCCATAACGCTCCACGCTGTGTGCGAACGCCTTCACATCTTTGGGGAAACAAGAGCCGCCAAATCCCAGACCCGCCTGCAAAAAGTGCGGACCAATGCGCGAGTCGTAGCCCATCGCCTTGGCGACCTGCACCACATCCGCACCCACACGCTCACACAGGTCTGCAATTGCATTAATGTACGAAATCTTGAGCGCAAGGAAGGTGTTAGAGGCATACTTAATCACCTCGGCAGTGGGCAGGTTCGTAATCAGCATCGGGCGCTCCAGGGGGGCATAGAGTTCCACAATCTTCATCGCCGCGCGGGGGTTATCCGTGCCAATCACGATACGCTCCGGATAAAGCGTGTCGTGGACAGCGGAGCCCTCGCGTAAAAATTCAGGATTCGATACGACATCAAACTCGTGTGGCTCGCGGCGATACTGCTCAATAATGCGCCGCACCCGGTCGCCTGTGCCCACCGGCACGGTGGACTTGTTGACGATAATCTTATAGCCATTCAGCGATTCGCCAATCACCCGCGCCACTTCGTCCACATACTTCAGGTCGGGTTCACCATTTTCGGTAGGAGGAGTGCCAACGGTGATGAAAATCACCTCTGATTCGCGCACAGCAGCTGCCAGATCCGTTGTGGCGCGAAGGCGCCCCTCTTCCAGATTACGCTGGAGCATTTCGTCCAGCCCTGGCTCATAAATCGGCGCACGCCCCTTGTTAATGGCGTCCACTTTGGCGGGGTCTATGTCAACACAGATGACTTCGTTGCCGAGGTCCGCAAACACGACCCCCGTTACTAACCCCACATAGCCTGCTCCAGCGACCGCGATTTTCATGGCATCTCCTCTCGGACAATTATCGGTTAGAGGCAAGCCAACTCTGTACCCATAGTGTACCTGATAGCAGGAGATTGCTTCGTTGTGTTAAACCCCAACCTTATGCGATGGCTGAGCGGAGCGTGGCTCTGGCTGCTGGCTCTGGCGGCGTGGAGCCAGAACCTCCCAATACAGGCAAAAAGCGCGGTACTGCTGGAAGCCCGCACGGGTCAGGTGCTTTACGCAAAAAACGCGCATCTGCGTCTACCCCCTGCCAGCCTCACCAAAATGATGACGGCGCTGGTAGTGATGGAGCATGCCGCGCTGGACGACATCGTGACCGCCTCCAAACGCGCGGTGGAGACGCCTGCCAGTTCGATGCACCTCAAGGAGGGCGAACAGGTTTCTGTACGGGATTTGCTCTATGCGCTTTTACTCCGCTCTGCCAACGACGCAGCGGTGGCGTTAGCCGAGCATGTAGGGGGCTCGGTGGAGCAGTTTGCCCGCATGATGAACGAAAAAGCACAGGCGCTGGGCGCAAAAAACACGCATTTCACCAATCCCCACGGCTTGCACGAGCCAAATCACTACTCCACTGCCTATGATCTCGCCCTGATCGCGCGTGCCTTTATGGAGAACGAAACCCTGCGCACCATCGTGCAGCAGCGCTATCATATCGTCCAGCGCTCGTTGAATCAGGAAGACCTCTGGATGGTGAACAAAGCCAGATTCCTGCAGATGTACCCCTACGCTGAGGGCATCAAGACGGGCTACACACGCCCTGCAGGGTTCTGCTTCGCAGGCTCTGCCAGCAAGGAGGGGCGCCGGCTGATTGCTATCGTGCTGAACAGCCCCCAGCGCGAGCAGGACACGATTGCACTGATGGAATACGGCTTCAACGCATGGGTACCGCTGGAATACGGCACGGTTGACATGGTTGTTGGGCACGCGCCTGTAGCGCATGGACGACAGGCAAACGCGCCTGTGGGATTAGCCCAGCCTGCCTACTGGGTTGTGCCCGCTTCACAGCGCCATCACTATCAATGGGCGCTCACCTTTTCACCCTTGCAGGCGCCTGTGGCTCAAAACCAACCTGCAGGGTGGCTCGTGCTTAAGCAGGGCGAGCGGATTGTTTATCGGGTTCCCTTGCGGACGCTCAGTGCGGTGGAAGTACGCTCTGCCACCTATGCCTCAGTGTGGGCGGCGCTGGTACCGATGGGCGTGCTGGGAATCCTGGCATGGCGACGGCACACGGCGCGTCAGCGTAACCGAATCGTTTTACATCGCCGCGTCGGGCGATGGGGGTAGTATCCCACCTGGCATAGAAATGGGCTATAATATGATCGAGATGTGGAACAACCCCGTTAGAGGGACAGGCTGATGAGAGTAAGCGTCTTTGGGCTGGGCTATGTGGGCGCGGTCACTTCTGCGTGCTTCGCCAGAGAGGGGCACTCCGTGATAGGGGTGGATGTGGACCCCTATAAACTGAGGCTGATTCAGGAAGGACGTGCCCCGATTGTGGAAGCCAATCTGGAGCCTTTCTTACAGGAGGGAATCCGCTCAGGACGCCTGCGCGTTACCGACTCGACAGAGGAAGCGGTTCGCGAGTCGGACCTCTCGCTGATTTGTGTCGGCACGCCCAGCAAAGAAAACGGCGACCTGACGACCACCTATCTGGAGCGCGTTGCGGAACAAATCGGGCAGGCACTGCGCCAGAAGGATGCCTATCATATTGTCGTAGTGCGCAGTACCGTTCTCCCCGGCACCACCGAAGAGATTGTGCTACCTATTCTGGAAGAGGCATCAGGCAAGCGTGTGAACGAGGGGTTCGGTCTGGGCGTCAACCCGGAGTTTCTGCGCGAGGGGAGCGCGATTGCCGACTTTTACGATCCTCCCTTCACGATTGTGGGCGCACACCGCCCTGAAGACGCTGAGACGATTGCCCAACTCTATGAGAGCGTCAAAGCGCAGCTCTTTCTGACCAACATCCGCACGGCGGAGATGATTAAGTATGCCTGCAACGCCTTCCACGCGGTTAAAATCACCTTTGCAAACGAAATTGGCATGCTGTGTAAAGCGGAAGGCGTGGACAGCCACGAGGTGATGCGCATCTTTTGCGCTGATACCAAGTTGAACATCTCGGCACGCTACCTGACTCCTGGCTTCGCGTTTGGCGGTTCATGCTTGCCGAAAGATTTGCGGGCGCTCACCTATCGCGCTCGTTCCAACGATGTCGCTCTGCCGATGCTGGAAAGCGTGCTGCCCAGCAACCGCCTGCAGATCGAACAGACGGTCAAGCTGGTGGCACGCCAGCGCAAGCGCCGAATCGGGCTTTTTGGGCTTTCGTTTAAACCAGGTACCGACGACCTGCGTGAAAGCCCGCTGGTGGAACTGGCAGAACAGCTCATCGGCAAAGGCTACAAGCTGCTGATTCATGACCCGAATGTGTGCTATGCCGCGCTGCATGGCTCCAATAAAGCCTATATTGAGCGCGAAATCCCGCATATTCGCGAAATTCTGCGCGAAAACGCGGATGAAGTGGTCCAGCACGCGGAGTTGCTGATTATCGGGCATCTCTCCGCCGACTTGCGCGAAAGCCTTCCGGCAAAGGTGCGGGAAGGGCAGGTCGTAGTAGACTTAGCCCGCGCCTTCCATCCTGACCAAATAAGAGGTGAGTACATTGGACTCTACTGGTAAGTGCAAAGGGAGAATCCTGATCCTGGTGGAGAACCTGCCTGTGCCGATGGATCGGCGGGTATGGTTGGAATCGCTGGCGCTGACGGAGGCAGGCTATGAGGTTTCGGTCATCTCCCCACGCCCTGACGGGGAGCCAGAGTATTTAGAGTTAGAAGGAGTTCACCTCTACCGCTACCCGATGCCCCCACCCACCAAAAGCGTGGTGAGCTTCTTTTATGAGTTCATCTACTGCTGGCTGCAGACATGGCGTTTGACGCGCCGTGTCTGGAAGGAGCGCGGCATCGATGTGATTCATACCTGCAATCCGCCCGATACCTTCTGGACCATCGGGCGCTGGTACAAACGGAAAGGGGTAAAGTTCGTGTTTGACCAGCACGACCTTTGCCCCGAGTTGTACGAGTCGCGCTTCGGGCGGCGTGGCATCCTGCACAGGGGCTTGCTGTGGCTGGAAAAACAGACCTACCGCACGGCGGATGGCGTGATTGCCCCCAACGAGTCGTATCGGCGCGTGGCGATGGAGCGCGGCGGCATCCCACCCGAAAAGATTGCGGTGGTGCGGAGCGGTCCGCTTGCCAGCCGCTTCCAGCGCGTGGAACCTGACCCTTCCCTCAAATGCGGACACAAATATATGGGGGTCTATCTGGGCGTGATGGGCGCGCAGGACGGGGTGGACTACCTGTTGCGTGCCATCCACCATGTGGTCTACACTTTCGGGCACCATGACACCCTGTTTGTGTTGATTGGCGGCGGCGACATGTATCCTGACCTGGTAAGGATGAGCGAAGCGCTGAAGCTCACTGACCATGTGAAGTTTACAGGGCGCATCCCCGACGACGAGTTGCTACGCTACTTCAGCACCGCCGACATTGCGCTGGCGCCTGACCCGCTCAATCCGCTGAACGATATCTCCACCATGAACAAGGTGATTGAGTATATGGCGGTGGGGCTGCCGATTGTCTCATTTGACCTGAAAGAGTCACGCTATTCCGCGCAGGAGGCGGCGGTGTATGTCGCCAACAACGATGAGCGCGCGTTTGCGCAGGCGATTCTTGAGCTGCTGAACGACCCGGAACGACGCCAGCGCATGGGCGAGTTTGGGCGGAAGCGGTTTCTGGAGTGCCTCAGCTGGGAACACAGTAAGCAGAAACTAATAGAATTTTATGACCGCTTGCTGGGGCATCTGCCTGCGACACAAAGCCGCTCTGAGAAGGTTAAGTAGAGGAGGCTCCAATGGCGCGACTCACTCTGGTGTATAGTGGGGATTTTCAGGGCTACCCGATGGGGGGCGTGCTGGAGTATGTGAAGAACTTCGCCCGCTACGCCCCTGTGGAACTGCGTATCGTGGGGCTGACCCTGAACCCTGCGACACCGCTGGGTGAGTGGACGACGGTGCGCCTCAAGGATGTGGAGCGCCCCTTCCTGCCGATTCTGTATGTAGACGAAGCACGCCAGCAGCGCTCGCGTATCCCGCTGAACTATCGCTTCGTGCGCGCGCTCAAAGCGTATCGTGCCCGCTACTGGGAGCCAGACACGGTGTTTTACATCCAGCGTGCCGAACACGGGCTGGCGTTTCTCCGCCTCCCGAACCCGCTTTATTTCAACACCCACGGGCAATCCGCCTTTTTTGAAAAGTGGACCACCCACCCGCTGTTCCGCTGGCGCTGGTTCCGCGCGTGGTTTTACCGTACCGAAGCGCGCGTGATTCGGCGTGCGCAGGGCGTGTTTGTGATTAGCCCGGCAGACTATGAGTATTACGCAAACCGCTTCCCCGAACAGCGCGAGAAAATCCACTTCATCCCGCTGGGGATCGAGACCGAAGAGTACCTGCCGCCAGGAGAGCGCGCTGGGGAACCGCCCACGATTTTGTTCGTAGGAAGATTAGACGCCTCTAAAGGGCTGGATCTGTTGATTGCAGGTTTTGCCGAGTTGCGCAAGCGCATGCCGACGGCGCGACTGATTCTGGTCGGCGGTTCACAGGATTACAACCCGATGGAGGCGCAGGTGAAAGCATGGATTGAGCAGTACGGTGTTCATGAGGGTGTGGAGATGACGGGTTTAATCCCACGCGAGGCGATTATAGCCTACTATCACAAAGCGCATGTGTTCACACTGACCTCTCACTGGGAAGGGCTACCGACGGCGCTGCTGGAAGCAATGGCATGTGGGCTTCCGGCAGTGGTTACCGCTGTGGGTGGCATGCCCAGCGTGGTCAAAGACGACCAGAACGGTTATGTCCTTTTGGAGCGCGATCCTGCCCAGCTGGCACAGCTGCTGGAGCGGGCATACCACGAGCGCGAGCGTCTGGGCACAGAAGCCCGACGCACCGCCGAGCGGTACTCCATTCGCCAGCATGCTTATCAGGTGTGCCAGCAGATGGGTCTGGTGGAGGACGCGCCCACAGCAAAGGTGCGGGAGCAGGCATGTTAACAGGTCATTCAACGCCGCAGGTAGGGGAGACAGGGCAGGCACGGCGCGTGTTGCTTGTGCTGGAGAATCTGCCCGTGCCCCACGATCGTCGCATGTGGCAGGTCGCCACCTCGCTCAGGCGGGCAGGCTACCATGTCTCGGTCATCTCACCACGCCCCCCTGAAGACCCCGAATACTGTGAACTGGAAGGGATTCACCTCTATCGCTACCCGATGCTGCCCCCAACCCACAGTGTCGGCAACTTTATTCGGGAGGCGTTCTACTGTCTGTGGCATACCTTCCGCCTCAGCCGCCGCGTCGAAAAAGAGCAGGGCTTCGATGTGTTCCATGTGGGCAACCCGCTCGATATTTTCTGGCCGCTGGGGCTGTATTACAAGCTGCGCGGCAAAAAGTTCGTCTACGAGCATCGCGACCTCTGCCCCGAACTCTATGAGGTGCGCTTCAAAAAGCGGGGGCTATTCTATCACCTGCAGGTGCTGTTTGAACGGCGCTCCTATCAGCTGGCGGATATGATTATCGAGATGAACGAGTCGTACCGCCAGAACGCGCTGCAGCGGGGTCGGGCGCGCCCCGAAAAGATTGTGATTGTTCGCAGCGGTCCACGCGCCTCCGAGTTTTATCCTGTGGAACCCGAACCCGCCTTCAAAAAGGGCAAAAAGCATCTGGTGTGCTATCTGGGGATTATGGGACCGCAGGACGGCACAGACATCTTCGTGCGCGCGGCGCACCATATTGTGCATACACGCGGCTATACCGATGTGCATTTCGTCGCGATTGGCTCAGGCGACTGCCTCGAGGAGGTGAAGCGGCTGAGCCATGACCTGGGGATGGACGAATATATCACCTTCACAGGCTTCATCCGCGAGCGTGAGCTGCTCCTGCGCTACCTCTCTACCGCCGATGTGGGCGTCGCCAGCGACCCCGACAACTCTTACACCGCCCGCTCCACGATGAATAAGATTATCGAGTTCATGGCGGTGGGATTGCCGATTGTCGCCACAAAAAGCATCGAGAACAAGTGGTCGGCTCAGGAGGCGCTGATTTCCCCGCCCGATGACCGCCCCGAGTCGTTTGGGGATACGATTCTGGAGCTGCTCCATGACGAGGCGCGGCGCAAGGCGATGAGCGAATACGGGCGCAAACGCTTTCTGGAGTGCCTCAGCTGGGAGCGGAGCGAGCAGGTGCTGCTCACAGCGTATGACCGCCTCTTCTGTGGACTGCCCCCAAACGGCGATGTGAAGTAAACGGGTATCCTTATCGGCATGCATTGCGATATTCTCTTGCGCGGCGGCGTCGTTTATGACGGATTGGGCAATCCTGGCTTTTGCGCCGATGTCGCCATCACCGATGAGCGCATTGTAGCCATCGGTGAGCTGGAAGAGTGGCACGGCGCTCAGGAGGTTTCGGTTGAAGGGCTATGCGTCGCGCCTGCGTTTATCGATATCCACACGCACGCCGACTTCTCGCTCAATCACCACCCTGAACAGATCAGCATGCTGTATCAGGGCGTCGGCACACAGGTCGGCGGCAACTGCGGGCTTTGCATAGGGCAAATTGACAACTCCGAGCGGTTCCGTCAGGAGCAGCGCTGGCTCAAGCCCTATGGCGTGGAGATTACATGGCGCTCCATGCGTGAATATCTCCAGATTCTGGATGACCTGGGATTGGGCACGAACTATGTACCGCTGTGTGGGCACGGCACGCTTCGCAAAAAGGTGATGGGCTTTGCCAAACGCGCCCCTACCGACTCGGAACTGCGCCAGATGCAGGAGGAGGTGCGCGCCTGTATGGAGGCGGGGGCGTTTGGCTTCACCACGGGGCTGGAATATGTGCCAAACGCTTACGCCGAGCCGCCTGAAATCGTGGCGCTGGCGCGCATTGCCAGCGAATACGGCGGGTTCTACGCGACCCACCTGCGCAGTGAGGGCGACTTTCTGGTGGAGTGTGTAGAGGAAGCCATCCAGATTGCGGAGCAGGCAGAAATTCCGCTTCAACTCTCACATCATAAGGCGGAAGGCGAGGCGAACTGGGGCAAAGTCCATCAGACGCTCCAGCGCGTCTCGGAAGCGGTCAAAGGCGGGCTGGATGTGATGCTGGATGTGTACCCCTACACGGCGTATCAAACCTCGCTGGCAACGGTGTGCCTGCCCGACTGGGCGCTGGAGGGGGAACCGAGCGAGATTCTTCAGCGGCTGCAAGCGCCCGACAGCCGTGAACACATTTTGCAGGCAATGCGTTCGCGCACTTTTGATTGGGAACGCGCGGTGATAGGCTCCTTCCCGCCGCGACGCGAACTGCAGGGGCGAACCCTCGCCGAAGCCGCGCGTCAACTGGGTAAGTCCCCGGAAGAGACGGTGCTGGATCTGCTGGTGGAGGGCGGCGGGCATGTGGGCGTCGCATGGTTCAATATGTCGGAAGAGGATATGCTCACGGTGCTTCAGTATCCTCTGACGATGGTCGGCTCCGATGGCTTGGGGTACGACCCGGAACGCCACAAAGAGGAGCGCCCCCATCCGCGCAGTTACGGCACTTTCCCCCGCGTGCTGGGGCGCTATGTCCGCGAACAGGGACTGATGCCGCTGGAGACAGCGATTCTCAAGATGACGGGGTTGCCCGCGGCGCGGCTGGGACTGACCGATAGAGGCGTGCTGAAACCAGGCGCCTACGCCGATATTGTGGTGTTCGATTTCGGGCGCATTAGAGACCACGCCACCTTTCAAGACCCCCACCGCCTTTCGGAAGGGGTGGTTCACCTGCTGATTAACGGGCGCTGGACGCTGCGCGACGGGCAGTATACGGGCGTGCGTGCGGGGCGCGTGTTGCGCAAAAACGCCTAACGCGCCACCTCTGCCACCTCATCGCGCACGGGCAGCGGCTCCAGCAGCATCTCTTTGGTGGCAATAAAGGCGTCGCGCGTGTAGTCGGCTAGCTCATAATCTTCGCGCAACACAATCGCGCCCGTCGGGCAGGCGTCCTGACAGTAGCCACAATAGATACAGCGCAACAGGTTAATCTCATAGCGCTTGGCATAGCGTTCGCCGGGCGAGTAGCGTTCCGTGTCGGTGTTCTCCGCCGCCTCCACATAGATACAGCGCACGGGACACGCCCCTGCACAGAGCGAGCAACCGATGCACCGCTCCAGCCCGTTCTCGTAGCGGAGCAGCACATGGCGCCAGCGCGTGCGCGGAAACTGCTCCTTGCGCTCCTCCGGGTAGAAAACCGTATCCTTCGGCTCCAGAAAATGACGGAGCGTGATTCGCAAGCCTTTGCCGATCGGCTTCAGCACATCGCGTAGGATATTCATAACCGCACCTCATTCCGAATGTCGGTTCCTGCCATCAGAACGGCATATTGCAGAGCGTTTCGGGCGACCGCTTTGTGGGGTAGTTCGTCCAGCGTGTAGCAGAAAAGCTCCGTGGGCATCTCCACCGAATCGAAGTAGGGGAAATAGTCGATGGCGCGTTTGAACCAGACGGGCTGATTGCTTTCGCGTAGCACAATCAGGATGTCGGCGTCGCTACGCGGCGTTGCTTTGTTGCGGGCGAGCGAGCCGAAGAGATAGACCGCCACGACCTCTGGGCGCTCCGCGACCAGCTGTTGCGCGGCGGCTTGGATCTGCTGGCGCGCCGCCTCACGATCCAGCCAGTAAATCGTCACAGAGCCGTAAGATTCTTTGCGCACAAGCGAGGGCGCGATCCGCGTCGGCTGACTGATAGGTTTCATAAGGGATGCCTCCGTTTTGCGTGTCGGGATAGCGTGTTGGAACATAGTAAGAGTCCAGTTCACGGGCGCAAGCATCGAGTTGTGCCCACTCAGCAGGATCAATCTCTGCTCGGAGCCCACGTAACATGTGCCGTATTGCGTGTCCCCAGACTTCCGCTCCGCGATCCACATAGACCGCCTTGAGCGCCTTCTCGGCAGCTTGCTGGCACATAAAGCACGCCCACTCATAGTAGCCCCCTTGCGCTGCCCATTCTGCGCTTTCCAGGTCGCGCCGGGCTTGCGCCATCCAGCTCTCGCTATCCGCTCGCATGGCTTTCGAGGGCGGGCGTCTTGTCGCCCTGCTCAATCGCGGGCGACGGGCGCGTGGGCAACTCCAGCAACATCCCCAGCCGCTGGGTGCGAATCTTCTGCTGGAGCTTGATCAGCGCGTAAATCAGCGCGTCAGGCGAAGGGGGGCAACCGGGCACATATACATCCACCGGCACAATCTGATCCACGCCCTGCACAATCGCGTAGTTGTTGAAGATTCCGCCGCATGAGGCGCATGCGCCCATCGAGACCACCCACTTGGGCGAGGGCATCTGGTCGTAAATCTGGCGTAGCACGGGCGCCATCTTCTTGCTGACGCGCCCTGCCACAATCATCAAATCGGCTTGACGCGGCGAGGCACGAAACACCTCCATCCCAAAACGCGCGATATCGAAGCGCGCTGCGGCGGTGGACATCATCTCAATTGCACAGCACGCCAGCCCGAAAGTGAGCGGAAAGATGCTGTTGCGCCGCGCCCAGTTCACAATCTCGTCCAGGCGGGTCAGCAACACATTGCCGCCCATTTCCAGATTCGGGATGGCGGGCGTCGCCGAATCGCGCAACACAATCTCTTGAACGCGCTTTTCCATAGGTTCCACCCGATTCAAGTGTACCCGATGGCGTCCCCAAAACGGGTATAATCCCCCCGTTATCAAAAAAGAAGGAGGTAAGACATGCTGCAGCCGTTTACATCGGAGAGCGTTACCGAAGGGCATCCCGACAAGCTGGCGGACCAGATTAGCGACGCGATTTTGGACGAGTGCCTGGCGCAGGATTCGCAGTCGCGCGTGGCAGTTGAGACCCTGCTGACTCGCGGGCTGGCGGTAATTGCAGGCGAAATCACCACCCACGCCTATGTGGAAATCCCCGATGTGGTGCGTCGCACGATCAATCAGGTGGGCTACACCCGCACGGAGTACGGCTTTGAAGGCGACACCTGCGGGGTCATCGTAGCAATTCAGGAACAGTCGCCCGACATCAGTCAGGGTGTGGATGTAGGGGGCGCGGGCGACCAGGGCATGATGTTCGGCTTCGCCTGCAACGAGACCCCTGAACTGATGCCCCTGCCCATCACGATTGCCCATGCGCTCACACGCCAGCTCGCCGAAGTGCGCAAAGCCCAGCCCGAACTGGGGTTCCGCCCCGACGGCAAATCGCAAGTTACAGTGCTTTACGAGAATGGCGTGCCCAAAGCGCTCGATACCGTCGTGATTTCCGCCCAGCATGACCCCGACCTCACCCAGAGCGAGGTGCGCGAGCGCGTGCTGGAGTTCGTGGTCAAGCCTGTGCTGGAGCGCTTTGCCCCGTTCGTGGACATTAATGTGAAGCACTATTATGTGAACCCGACGGGCGTGTTCGTGATTGGCGGTCCGCAAGCCGACACGGGCGTCACCGGGCGCAAGATTATCGTGGACACCTACGGCGGCTACTGCCGCCACGGGGGCGGCGCGTTTTCTGGCAAAGACCCCACCAAAGTAGACCGCTCGGCGACCTATATGGCGCGCTACCTGGCAAAAAACATCGTCGCGGCGGGACTGTGCGACCGCGTGGAGATTCAAATCTCCTACGCGATTGGCGTGGCGCAACCCGTGTCGCTGCTGCTGGAGACCTTCGGCACGCACCGTGTAGATCCCGAAAAGATTATCCAGCGTATTCGCGATCGGTTTGACCTCAGCCCGCGTGGGATTATCCAGTTTTTAGACCTGCAGAAGCCCCAGTACCTGCCCACGGCGAAAAACGGGCACTTCGGCAACCCCTCGTTCCGCTGGGAGCAGCGCGACTCGGTGCCGCTGTTCGCCGAGCTGCTGTAGATGGCGCGCACCTCAATAGAGCTGGGTTACGAGTTGCTTTCTCAGGGGCGCTTGCAGGAAGCGCGCACGATGCTGGAGCGGGCGGTCTCGGAGTTCCCGAAGGAGGCGCGCGCCCACCTCTATCTGGCGATGACCCTGGATCAGCTGAACGAGACCGCCCGCGCCGAAAAACATTTCACCCACGCGATTGCCTTAGACCCCAACGACGCCTTTGTGTTCTATAACTGGGGAATCTTTCTCCATCGTCAGGGGCGTTTGCAGGAGGCGTTGCGCGCTTATGAGCGCGCCTATCAGTTAGACCCGACGCTGGTGGCGGCTCTGCAGGCGGCGACGGGATTGCGTCAGGCGCTGGGGATTCGCGGTGCGCCGATGCCGGGCGCGCCCCTGTCCGTGAAAAAGTCCGCGCCTGCTTCAGGGTGGGTCATGATGGGCATCCTGTTCGCCCTCTCCGGGCTGTGCGCGCCCTGGCTGGGACTGGTAGGCGGGATTGCGTGCGGCATTATCGCCATGCTTCAGGGCGCTGTGAAGCGCGGGCTGGTGGTGATTGTGCTGTCTATTGTGATGGCATCCCTCGGCGCATGCGCGGGGATGATGATGCGCGAAGCGATTCAGGGCATGAAGACGACTCAGTACCGCACCACCTGATTCTGGCTCTCTTCGAGGGCGCGCACGCGCGCCTGAAGGTTCTCCAGATTCGCCTGCAGGCTCATGTCGTATTGCGTGGTGGTCTCGCGGAGTTCAGCAATCTCTCTGCGCAACGCCTCAATCTGTTTCAGCACTTCCTCATTGCTCTGGCGGCGCTTCTCCAGCTCCAGCATCAGCATCTCTTTGCGGTGCTTCTGGGTCATCGCCACCAGTGGAATCACCAGCGCGGGACCGAAAATCAACACCACCGCAACCAGTCCAATCAGATCGCCCATCTTTCCATTCCCCTCCAGCCTGCGGCGCGTTCCGTGCGGAACCCGTCCCCGTCGCGCGCTACGGAAATTATACCGCACTACACGATTCGGCGTTCCACAATCGCTACGGGGTCAAAGGTGCGCAGGCGCCAGCCGATGGTTGCCAGCGCGAAGGTCAGCACCATCAGGGGCACAGGCAGGGTGTAGCGATAGGCAATCGGGTCTAACGGTTCCATATAAAGCCCGCGCGGCTCCATCACCGCCGTCTTCGCCCAGAACAGCACGCCCAGCGCCACCAGCACGCCCACCACCCAGCCCAGTACCACCACCACAATCGTTTCGGTGGAGACACGGAACAGGAGCTCGCGCCGTGTATAGCCAATCGCCTGCAACAGCCCGAACTCCACCAGACGCTGCTGGAAATAGATGTTCGCCAGCAAGCCCGTCATCGTCGCCAGCATAAACGCCACGACCACCACCACAACCCCCGTGATGAAGTAGAGATTCTGAAACGCCTTGTGGGTCTCTTCCTGCAGTTCGGCGTAGGTCCAGACGCGCGCCTGCTCGCCGCGCAGGGTCTCGCGCAGCCACTTATCCAGCCGTGGCTGGGAGCGCACATCGGTCGCGAAGATAATCAGGTTCCGCACAGGCGCAAAGAAGTGATTGCGGATAAACTCATAGGAAGAAATTGCCAGCCATGTGTCGCCTTCCAGCACACCCACCACGCGCACGGGCACGGGCGCATACTGGTCGGGGATGAAGGGCGACAGCACCACATCGCCGAGTTTGAGCTTTTTGTTGCGCATCAGGGGTTCCGACAGCGCGACTTCGGGCTGATTGGGCTGGGGGTAGCGCCCCTCCTTGAGCTTCAGCCGACAGCGTGAGACCAGCGGCTCAATATGCTCCTGCTTCAAGCCGAAGACCACAAAGGGCATTTTGCCCACAATCGTCTCGGCGTTCATGAAGCACACCACCGTCTCGAAGTGCGTGGCGTAGTACGGCGCCTGCTGGATTCGGGCGATGAGTTCGGGTTTCAGGCGGTCGCTCCCACGCGGGCTGATGGCGGCGAAGTAGCGGTTGTAGTCGTAAATCTTCAGAATCGTGCGGTCTATGGAGTTCAGCAATGCGACCACGCTGGCGACGGTCAGCACCGCCAGCGCCAGCACGAGCGTGAGCGGCAGCGAGCGCCCCGGATTGCGCACCAGAAACAACAGCGGCGAGAGCGGATGGCGTCCCCACATGGCGGCTTAATTGTAGCACACTCACCCCCCACCCCTTGACAGAGCCGTATTGCGCATGGTATAATTAAGGCGCCAACGCGGGGTGGAGCAGTCCGGTAGCTCGTCGGGCTCATAACCCGAAGGTCGTGGGTTCAAATCCCACCCCCGCAACCAATTTTTTTTTATCCCCCTGAAGACGGCGGATTCCTCTGCGCTCAGGTAAAATTCCCCTGCAGGAGGTCAGTCCGATGACAAACTTTTCTGGGCGTGTGGCGGTGATTACAGGCGCCGCAAAGGGGATTGGGCGCGCGATGGCGGAACAGTTTGCCCAGCGAGGGGCTAAGGTGGCGCTTCTGGATGTAGACACTCACGCGAGCCTGCAGGCTGCGGACGCGATTCGCCAGCGCGGTGGCGAGGCACTCGCGCTTTTTGCCGATGTGAGCGACATGACCACGCTCCAGCAAGCAGCCAGCGAGGTGCAGAAGGCTTACGGCAAAACGGACATCCTCTGCTGCAACGCAGGCATCTATCCGCAGGCGTTCCTCGAAACGATGAGCGAAGCGGACTGGGACAGGGTGCATGCGGTCAACCTTCGCGGGATGTTTCTGACCATCAAAGCGTTTTTGCCTATGCTCAAGCAGTCGCCTCATGGACGGATTATTCTGACCTCCTCTATCACGGGTCCGATTACGGGTTTTCCTGGCTGGGCGCACTACGGTGCCACCAAAGCGGGAATGATTGGGTTCATGCACTCGGCAGCGATTGAGCTGGCGAAGTATGGGATTACGATTAACGCCATCCTGCCGGGCAATATTGAGACCGAGGGGCTGGGCGAGATTGGCGAGGAGTATCGGCGCAAGATGGAGGCGATGATTCCCTTCAAGCGGCTGGGCAAACCCGAAGAGGTGGCGTATGCCGCGCTCTTTTTCGCCTCCGACGAGGCGTCGTACATCACGGGACAGACTCTGGTGGTTGATGGGGGGCAGGTACTGCCCGAGTCGAGCCTTGCGCTGGAGGGTTTGTAGCCCGCTTTCGCAAGCAGCGCAGCCAAAGCCTTCCTGATACCTGCCCCGCGTCTGCCCCTTAGCCAATAATCCCCTCAATCACGCGCCCGGCGACATCGGTGAGGCGGAAGTTGCGCCCCTGATACCAGTAGGTCAGGCGCGTGTGATCGATTCCCAGCAGGTGCAGGATGGTGGCGTGCAGGTCATGCACATGCACAGGGTTTTCCACCACCTGATAGCCGAGTTCGTCGGTCGCGCCATAGGTGATGCCGGGTTTGATTCCACCGCCTGCCATCCAGATGGTGAAGGCGCGCGGGTGATGGTCGCGCCCCAGATAGGTGGAGCCGCCGCGCCCCTCTTTCATCGGTGTGCGCCCGAACTCGCCGCCCCAGATGACCAGGGTATCCTCCAGTAGCCCGCGCTGTTTGAGGTCAATAATCAAGGCTGCCGATGCCCGGTCCACCTCACTGCACAGGCGTGGGAGCGCCTTGGAAATACTGTCGCCCTCTCCCGTGCCGTGATGGTCCCAGCCGCGATGGTAGAGTTGCACAAAGCGCACGCCCCGCTCCACCAGTCGCCGCGCCAGCAGGCAGTTGTTCGCGAAGGAGGGTTTGCCCGGCGTCGTGCCATACAGCTGGTGGATATGCTCTGGCTCCTTGCTGATGTCCATCAGCTCGGGCACGCTGGTTTGCATACGATACGCCAGCTCGTAGGCGTTGATGCGCGTCTCGATCTCGGGGTCGCCTACTGCCTCCAAGTGCATCCGATTGAGATCGCTGATGGCTTCCACCGTTTCACGGCGCGTTTCGGAGTCAATCCCTTCGGGGTTGGACACATAGAGTACGGGATCGCCCTTGCTGCGGAGTTCCACGCCCTGATAGACGGTCGGCAGGAAGCCGCTGCTCCAGCAGGCGTGCCCGCCGTCGGGACGGTTCGCACCCGAAATCAGCACCACAAAGCCGGGCAGGTCGCGATTCTCCGTGCCCAAGCCGTAGGTGAGCCACGACCCCATGCTGGGGCGTCCGGGCAGCTGGTGTCCCGTGTTCATATAAATCTGCGCCGGTGCATGGTTGAACTGGTCGGTCTGCATGGAGCGAATGATGCAGATATCATCGGCAATCTGAGCGATGTGGGGTAGCAGCTCGGAGATTTCCTGACCCGATTGCCCGTGCTTGCTGAATTTGTATGGCGAGCCAAGCAGCGTCGGGCGCCCCTTGATGAAGGCGAATCGCTCCCCCTGTAGCAGGCTTTCGGGGCAGGGTTGACCGTCGTAGCGCTGTAGAGTCGGTTTATAATCGAACAGGTCAATCTGCGAGGGCGCCCCCGCCATAAACAGAAAAATCACCCGTTTCGCGCGAGGCTTGAAGTGGGGCGGCTTGGGCGCGAGCGGGTCTGAGGCAGCGAACAGTTTCTCATTCATCAGCGCGTTCAGCGCCAGCGCCCCTATCCCGTAGCCGCACATGCGGAAGAAATGGCGGCGCGTGATCAACTTCAAAGTTTCCTGATCCAGCTTCTGCTCTCGCATAACAGCTCACTCCTTCGTGAGGGTCTCCCTGAAACGGAGCCTCCTCACTGCCCTGCACTAATTATAGCGCATTCAGACAATCCATTCAACAAATTCCGGAATACTCCTGCAGACTGCCCAGTGAGCATGGTGGGTGTCAACCGCTCGGTCGTTTCCGTTTGGGGTATACTCCTTCGCGATGCGCAGAGAGACGCTGCGGCGGCTTGCGACAGGTCTGGCGATACTCTGGCTGCTGATGATTCTGTCAGCCGAGCTGTTGCACGCCCAGATTGAGGACGAGAGCCTCGCGGCGCGACGCCAGTGCCCCGTATGTCTTTTCCACAAGACTCACGGGCATGTACCCCAACCTGAGCTGGTTCTGCAGCCTGTCTTGAAGGTGATTCTGGCAGAGGTTCCGCCTTTGCCTGCCCTGCTACCGGTTTTCCCCCGACTCTGCGAAGCGTTTCATCAGGACCCTCGCGCTCCTCCTGTCTGCGCGTGATGATGACCGTTGGGGGGCGCAGCATGCGTCTCACGCGGTTTTCAGGCGCAGGCAGATAAACCCTGCCGCGGCTGCCCAGCCATCTTTGGGGGGCGCTTTGATAACACGAGGGAGGAGCAACGATGAAACGCAATGGTTTCACACTGATTGAACTGCTGGTGGTAATCGCCATTATCGCAATTCTGGCGGCGATTCTGTTCCCTGTGTTTGCACAGGCGCGTGCGAAAGCGCGCCAAACCCAGTGCCTGAGTAACCTGCGTCAGATTGGGGTTGCTGTGAACCTGTATCTGCACGACTACGATGAGGGCTACCCCTTTACGATGGCGGTTGTTAATGGGCTGCCCAGCACGGTCAATTACTGGGCAGTTCACAACTATCAGGCATCGCTGGAGCCATACATTAAGATGGATCGCGGGCTGCGCAACAAGCAGAACATCTGGTGGGACCCTTCGGACCCTGACCGCTCGTTGCCCGCGATGTGGGGTTCCTTCAGCAGTAATGGATTTTTCACGGCGATGCCCCGTCGGCTGGCGGAGGTCTCGCGACCCGCGTCCACCATCTACTCCATCCTGCGCGGAGACCCGTGGGTGCAAATCACGGGCATCACCCCTCCTAATCCACTCCCTGTCAACAATCCCAACGACCCGTTCTGGGTATCGGAGTTTTTTGATATGTGCCTGGACCCGTGGGTGGAGACGACGGATGTGAATCATCCTTACCACTGGTCCAAGCGGCGTGCTGTGCCGCCCTGTAGCCTGTTCCCCAACGCGCCCTCCTGTGGCGACTGGGATGCGCAGATTGCAAAAGTTCGCTATCAGGGAGGCACTGCGGTTCTCTATGCTGATGGGCACGCAAGGCACGCGCGCTTCGCCCAAACTTTCCGCGCGATAGACGACAACCAGTGGAGTCTGGATCAGCCGTAATCCTCTGAGCAGAAAGTCGCCCTCTCCCATAGGCAGGAGAGGGCGACTGGAGCGCTTATGCCTCCACCAGAATCGATTCGTCCAGCTCTGCCAGATCCATGAAGTATTGCGCGGCGTTGCCCTTGAGCTTGCTGGCGAGCAGCCGCTGGATGGAGAGCCTCAGGTCGGCGGGTTTGATTTCGCGTAGCACAACCTCAAAGAATCCCATCACCAGCAGTGCTTCGGCGGTTTCGGGGTCTAACCCGCGCGAGCGCAGGTAGAACACCTCATCGGGCTGGACGGGACCGACCGTCGCCCCGTGGGTACAGCGCACCTCGTTGGCGCCAATCTCCAGATTCGGGATGGAATAAGCCTGCGCCTCACCGCTGAGGATGAGGTTGCGGTTCGCCTGATAAGCGTCGGTGTGCTGGGCACGCGGATGCACGCGAATCATGCCCGAAAAGACCGAGACTGCCGAGTCGTCCAGCACGCCCTTGTAGAGCAGGTCGCTGGTGGTGTGCCCCACGCGGTGATCCTGCAGGGTGCGGAAATCGAGGTGCTGGTCGTCGTCGCCGAAGAAGACTCCCAGCGGGCGTGCTTCGGCGCCCGGCTCGGTCATCAGATGCTGGAGTACGGTACGCGCCAGTTTCGCGCCCAGCCCCACCGCAAGCGACAGCACGCGGCTATCGCGCTTCTGTTCATAATCCACGCTGGTCAGGAACACACTGGCACGCCCCATGCGCTGCACAATCGCATGGCGCAGGTCGCTGTTGGCGCGGTTGAACACTTCCACAGCGCCAACCGCCAGCACAGGCGCCTCCTCTGGTGAGAAGAAAGACTGCACGATATTCGCGCGGCTGTTCGGCTCCGCCACAATCACAGTGTGCGGAAAGTGCGCCCCAGGGGTCTCAAACCAGTGGATAATCTCAATAACTCCCTCCACCTCCACATTCGGGGGGAGGTAAACATAGAGCCCCGTATCCCAGCACGCCGTGTGCAGGAACGAGAATTTGTCGCCCGGCAGCGGGGCAAGCCGCCCCAAATCTTCCTGCAGCTGTTCGGGATTCTGAATAAGAACCTCGCGCAGGTCGCGCACCTGCACGCCTTTCTGCTGGAGCGCATCAGGAATTTCTGCCTCAAAGCCGAAGCCGACCCGATGCACCACGCGAATGGTGGGGTGGTCGGTCAGGAACGCGGGCATCGTCTGCGGGGGAACGCCCAGCTCCGTGCCACCCCACGCTACAGCGGGGTAATCCTCAAGGTGCAGCGTGGTGATATCGGTGTAGCGCCAGTCCTCCTGTTTGGGGCTGGGCATGGGGAGCTGTAAAAATCGCTCAAACGCTTCTAATCGTCTCTGAATATGCCATTCTGGCTCGCCGCGTTCGCGGGCGAGGCGCTCTATGGTCTCTCTGGATAAACCTGCGGGTACTTGCTTCATTTCGGTCGTCATTGGTTCGCCTCCTCAAATGCTTAGCGTGGCTAAATTATGGCACATTCGAGGGGCGAAAGTCAAGGTGCTGACTTATCCCCAGAGCGCCACACCTGCGAACACAGTGGTGTAGAGTTCCACCGTCGCTTCCACAGCGACCACTTCGAGGCGGGCGATTTTGAGGTTGCGGTCTTCCATCGCCTCCTCCGCCATCGCCACCACGAGGTCATGCGCCTCGCGTTCGGTCATATAACCTTCTGTCTCCATAATGACGCCCACGGCGTCAGGGTCGGTGGGCTGGGCGTAGGAGACCGCCGCGGCGATTCGGGCGCCCTCTTCGTTCGAGGTAAATACGCCGTAGGCGATTGGCAAAAGGCTCCCTTTAGGCAACTCCACATGGCTGCGGTGTTCTGCCGAGGGCGGCAGAATGCTGGAAACCCGAAGCAGGTTGTAGTCGGCAAACCCTGCTTCCCGCAAGGCGCGGTCAAACGAGACCAGCTCAAACGCGGAAACACCGGCGCCTGCCCCTGTGGTAAAGTAGCGGGGCGTTATCTTCAGCGGCAAACCCTGCAAATGGAGCATCGGTTCCTGCATGGCAGTTCCTCCTCAATAGAAAGCGGTCAGGATATCGAAACTCCATCGTTTCGTGTTGGAAGACCATGTGAGCGCGACTTCGCGGAAGCCGATTCGGTAGGCTATTGTAAAGGTATGGTCGCGGAAGGTATTGCCCTGAAACGCCTGCCATGTGATTCCTGAGCCGATGCGCCAGAGACCGCTGATTCGCCATGAGGCGTCGGCAAGATAGCTGAAAGTGTCGGTGTCCAGCGCGCGGCTGAAGTAACCGGCAAGCGTCAGGTGTTCGGAAGGGTTCCACGAAAGGCTGCCGCTGAGGCGGTGGCGCCCCAGCAGACTGACGCCGAGCGCATCTTCGTTATAGTCATAGGTGAGGGTGAAGGCGCCCGTGCGCCCCAGCGCGCGGGTAATTCCCAGCGTGCCTGTAAAGCTCCAGCCTGCGTTCGGCAGGTTGCCAAGGTAGCGCCCTGCGACAAAGCCGCCAGTTAAGGTGGTCTGGCGGTCTAACGATTGGGGAATGAGGTTCCATCGGGCGCGGATGCCGAACCCTTCACGCCGCTGTTGAAACTGGGTGGTGCGGGTCGTGGCGCTGCTGAAAGTGAGAGCGAGACTCTGGCGCAGGGGGAGGTTCGCAATCTTGCGGGGCGTGCTTTCCGCAAAGAGATCGGTACGCAGGGAACGGGCGTCAGACCCTTCCCAGAAAGTGCTACCCGCAACAGTAGCCCCCAGCGAGAACCCTCTGCCCTGATGGCTTACCTGAGCAGAGCTGTAAAGCCCCTGATGGGCAGGCGAATCGAGCCACAGGTGCATGCGCGTGCGCGTTCCCAGCGGCTGGCTGTGTCGCCAGAGGACGCCCCAATCGTCGCGCCCCAGTCCCGTGAAGGTAAACGCGCCCTGCCCCTGCCCCCAGCGATATTCATGCTCCAAATCCAGAAACAGTCCTCGCGAGATGCCTGTGCCGCGTGAGGCGCGTTGTGCTGTGCGCAGGCGTAGCGCCCCGACCTGACCGGGCGCAAGCGCATAATAGTACGGAATGTCCAGATAGACCTGTCCGTTTTGCACGCCGAAGAAGGTGTCCGCGCCTACCCCACTGCCCCACACGCTGTGCGAATAGAGGGGCAGGCTCAGCACGCGCACATCGCCCACATAGAACTCCGCCTGACGGAACTGGAGGCGCTCACCCGGGTAGAACCAGATTTGCCGTGCCCTGATCACCATCTCCGAGTAGGAGAGGTCGGCGAACTGGAACCAGTCGGGCGGGAGCGGCTCAGGGAACGGCGTGCGCAGCCCAGAGCGGATACGGAACACCTGCCAGCGCCCCTCGTGTTCCGTGACGCCGTAGCCTTCACTGGTGCGCAGGTCGTACACCAGCTCGTTGTAGGTGGCGGTTTCCGAGCCGAAGCGCAGACGGGCGTGGCGTGCCTTGACTCGCAGGCTATCGGTCTCCAGTTGCAAATCGTCTGCTTCGAGGGTGGTCAGCCCGAAGCGCACCGAGGCGCCGAAGTTGGCTCCAGAGGCGGCGATGATGCGCTGCTCGTTGGCGAACGCGAGATATTCGGTTCCGAACACCTGCACATAGTCGGTGGCGGCGCGCAGGTCTTCAGGCGAGCGCACCATCACCACCTGCGCCTCGCCGACGGCGGACTGTCCCAGCGCGCTGGCGGTAATCACGGCGACGCCGGGCACAGACGCCGCCACAAAGGTGGCACGCGCCACACCGCCCTCGGTCGCCACCAGCGCCTCGCGAAAGGCGCCCAGCGTGGTGCTGAACGCTACCTGCGTGCCATCGGGCACGGGTTTCCCCTGAGGCGTGCGAACCTCTGCGGTAACCAGCGCGGTGGAAATGCCGTCGGCAACCAGCGCGTTCGGGTAGACCGTGAGGCGGAGCGTGCCCTGCGCCAGAGAAACAGCAACACAGAGGGTCATCAGACCCTCTGTGAGGGCAAAGCGCAGGAGCCGTCGCCGAATCATCTCAGAAATCGGCCAACTCGAATCCGACACCCAGAAGGAGCAGGAAGAGTCCGAGCGCGGTGCGTTCCCGACGACGGTCGGCTTTTTTCTCGGTTTGCTGGGGCGCGGTCTGGGGCGCAGGCGCCAGACGCTCTTTGATAGCAGGAGCAATCTTTTGCGCCACATCTGCGATTGCCCGAATGTAGGCTAAGTTGGGGTCCGACTCGTCGCGCGCCAGCCGTCCGCGTCCCGTCTCCCCGATGGAGACCAGCAGCTCGTTTGTGCCGACCTGCACAAGGTCCACACTCACAGTAATCGTCGCCTCGCGGGTATTGGGGTCGTAACGGAACTCGGCAATTGTGCCTGCGAGCGCATATTGCGCGCCCACAATCGCGCCAATCCGCGCCGAGCGGAAGGTGCCGTCGGCTTCGCGCTCGTTAAAAGGCGGATTGAGGCGATCGCGGCGCAGGCGGTTTTCGTCCAGCGCTCGGCGCACCGAAGGACTATTCTCCCGAAACCGCCATACATAGAGGTTAGGGATGTCTTTCAGCTGGGCGTAGAGTGCGCCCATCAGCTCCGCATTCAGGTTGAAGTCTTCGGGCTGCTGCACCGTGCTGGTCGTGCCGAAGGGGAACAGCACCAGTTCCCGCGTGTCGCTGGCAAACAGTGGCGCACACAGGGTCAGCCATATCCCAAGAAGCCAGACTTTCCTCACGATAGATTCCTCCTTGAGTGCGGGGGAGGGGTTCCCTCCCCCATCGTTCCGTTAGCGTGTGAGAATCAGCGGTCGTACCATGCGCGCGACCTGCCCGTCCTCAGTGCGTGCTTCGATCTGCACCTGATAGGTGCCGGGCGGCACCGCGCGTCCCTGCTGGTCGCGCAGGTTCCACACGACGGTATTGGCTCCGCGCGTGGCGGCGCGTCCCTGCTGGAGCGTGGCGACGGGCGCCCCATTCGTGCCCAGAATGCGCACCTCGGTTTGCGCGTCGTCTGCCAGCACATACGAGATGGAGACGCTTTGCACGCCGCGCCCTGCGGAGGTGACCGTCATGCTGGTGATGAGGGCGCCGCCTCGCGACGCACGCTCCACCGTGAGGGTAAATCGCGCGCGTCCCGTGGAGACGAAGCGGTACTCCGGCGTGGTGCGCAGGTCTATTGTGCGCCCCGTACTCTGATCCGTCAGGCGCAGTCGATAGCCTGTGGGGATCGTGCGCAGGTTCGGGAACCGGAGGCTCACCTCCTCGCCGGGTTGCGCCTCCACGACGAACTCAAACTGGTGGCGCGTGCCGCTAACAGGGCGTACATCCTGCATGAGCGGCGCGCCTGTGCCCTGTTTGAGGATTGTCAGGCGTACAGGCACTTCCACAAGAGGGATAGGTGGCTCCTCCACCTCGCCAGCGGCGCGTCCCGAGGCCAGACCGATGTAGTTCTCGCTGTCTTCGCCGCGGGCGGTTCGCGCGATAATCTGCAGGCGCCAGTTGTTTGGCTGGTTCGGCGTCTCCGAAGCCGAGCGGTTGATAATCCCGCCGAACCCTGTGCCCGGCAGGAACACCGGCGGGAAGACCAGCTCAATATCGTCGTTCGCCTTAATCCAGTAGCCCCGATGCGGAATCAGGGGCGTGTTCGGGTCGGAGGTGAACTTGTATTGCTGGGTGAACTCATCCCAGTAGTAAAGAACGCCCCGAATCACCCCGCGCTGGGCTGCTTCGAAGAAGGTGATGCTCTCGCGCGGATTGCTGGCGCTGACAATCACAATCTGCCCCAGCACCAGCGGATAGGGGTACGGGTTGCCAATCTGGTTCCAGCCCTGGGCAAGGCGCAACGGCACGCTATCGGTAAACACCCCGGAGGGGAACTGAACCGTACCCGTTGCATATTGCACCACTGCCGCGTCGTTGGGCAGGTAGAGCCAGAACGCCTCGCCCGGGCGGATGGAATCAATCTCTTCATACGCTTCAATTTCAGGGTTCCAGCGTTTCACCTGATAGGAGCCCGGGGTCAGGTTCAGCACCTGATCCAGGGTCGTGGTGGTGGTGAATGGGATGGAAGCCAGCTGGAATCCCTTATACGCCTGACGGTTGGCGGTTGCCGAAATCAGGATGGTGCGCGAGACGCTCTTATTGGGTGCGGGAGGCGCCTGCGCCGAAACGCGGATGGTCGCAAAGCCGGCGAAGCGCGGGTCTGCCACGACGCTCCAGCTAACGGCGCGGGTCTCGCCGGGGGCAAGGCGTGGGATGGTCTTGGTGCGGGTCTCACCTGACGCCAGGCTCAAATTGTTGGGCAGGGCGATGTCCACTGTGACATTACTCAGGTCTACCTCGCGCCCCACGACGAAGAACTGGTTCGTCACATTGGCGATTACTGTAAAGACCCCGTTGTTCTGGAGCTTCGTAAGATCGCTGCGGTCCGGTTCCACAACAGGCAGTGCCTCCACGCCCAGCGCCAGGGGGGGCTGCACATCGGTGTCCACCGGCGTCAGGGACACATAGAACACAAATTCGCGCTCCTGACCGGGAGCGAACACACGGTCGTTCACAAACAGGTTGATGGCAGAATCTCCTATCGTGGAATCAGGGAACAGGGTTGGCGCCCAGTTGGTGGTTCCCTGAATGAAGAACCACTTTGCCACCACCAGTCCATCAATTGGGGTCGCATCTTCAAACCCTTTGATGGGTTTCAGGATATAGCGGGAGGCGCCGCGCAGGTCGCCACGCGACTGATAGAATTCAATCGCGTTCGGCACGGGCTGGCGCCCGCGCACGCGACTGAACTCGGCAGGCAGATTCTGCTCGATTTCCAGCGGCAGGTTGCCCAGAACGGTGTCCACCGTGATAGGGCGGATGCCCTGCGCGTAAATGTAGGGCGGTCCCGTTTCCACTCCTGTCTCCACATCGGAGGCGAGGCGCAGGGAGAGGCGTCGGGTCTCGGTGCTGGTGTTGCGCACTTTGAGGCTAATGCGCGCCACCGACTGGATGAGGTCAATTCTTAGATCGGTATCCCAGTCTTCCACATTCCAGATACGGCGGATATAGTAGCCGCTGGCGCCGGGCCACGCCTGCGAAAAACGGGCGTCTCCCTGTCCCCACACGAAGGGGTCACGGTTGTCGGGGCGCATCGTGATGAAAATCCCGCCAGGATAGACTCCCCAGGGGTAGCCTGAAGTGAGGGCATAGCCGCCGTCCCCCACAAGAGCGGAACCCCGGTCGGTACCCAGCTGGATGCTTCCCTCCGCAGGGCGTGTGGTACATTCCGCGTTTTCTATGGGGAAGCAGCCTGTAATCCATGTAACGGTTCCGCCTAAGCCCAGCGTGGCGCCCAGAACCCCGTTGGTGATGTTGATATGCCTGTAGTCGTCACTCACAGGGTCCTGGTTATCCGGGCAGTTGCAAGGGGGGGTGAAGGGGCTATAGCTTTGCCCACTGGCGAAGCCCCATGCCAAACCCAACACCAGAGTGATCAGTTGTTTGCTTCTCATCATTTCGATAGCCTCCTTAGCGGGTAATCACGATGGGGCGCACGACACGCGCTGTCTCGCCCTCTTCGGTGGTTGCGATAATCTGTACCTGATAGGCTCCGGGTGGCACGGCGATGCCGTCGTCGGTGCGCCCGTTCCAGGTGACGCTATTGAGACCTGCGGCACGGCTCCCCGACTGCAGGCGCGCCACCGGCTTGCCCGAAGCGTCCTGAATCTGCACCTGCACATTCGCGTTGCCGCTCAGCGCATACTGGATGGAGAACTGGTTGCCGCGTGTACGGGTCACGCCGATGTTGGTGATGCGCAGTTGCCCGATACGCGAGGGCTGGAACTCGATCACGAACCGGCGTCGGCTGGTCTCATCCGTGCGGAAGGTGTAGGCGCTCTGCTGCAGCATCGAGATTTTCGCACCGGTTACGGTGTCGGTCAGCACCAGCCGTGCGCCTTTCGGCACGGGCATTTCCTGATTCCATGTGAGCGTCACCTCCGCGTTGGGCTGATCGGTGGTGACCTCCACTTCCCATCGCTGGGCGCGTCGGGCGCCCGGGCGCACATCCTGCGCCAGCGCGGCGCGTGAACGCGGCTCGCGAATGGTCAGGTTCACATAAGACTGGAACAGGGGCGGCTTCTCCACGCTCTCGGGGCGCACGCCCGCGCCGATGAAGTTGTTGGCATCTTCACGGTCGCCTGAGCGTGCCGCGAGCCGCACCAGCCAGCCACTGCCCGCGTTCGGCGTGATGCGCTGGGAATCATCAGGGGTGCTGCGCAGGCTCCCCACAGGCGGCACAATCAGCACGCATGGCTTCAACGCCCGCACCCAGTGGGCTTCCCAAGCACGCAGTTCGCCCAGCGGCGCAGTACGCCATGTATAAGACCCCGTGAGAGGCAGATAGCGGTAAATCTGCAGGCGAATATAATCGCGGTCTGCCGCCTCCTGTAGCGTGATGCGCTCCGTAATCCCTTCCGCGCCCGTGATTTCAACCTCGCATGCGTTCCACGGCACATTGAAGGGGAACGGGTTGCCAATCATGTTCCAGCCCGGCTGCAAGGGGATGCGGTAAGCGGTGTTGGTATCCACCGGTTCATCGCCCAGAATGAAGCCGGGCGCAGGGGTGCGCAGGAAGTAGCCCAGCCCGCGCGGCGGCGTCGGCGTGGAACTATTCACCGGGCGCACATCCACATTCGGCGGATTGAAACTGGCGTTCTCATCGGGGTTGTTGAGAGTGTAGCGTGCATAAGTGCCCTGCTCGGGCAGATAGCGCGCCAGCACCACATCGGGACCAAAAATCTCCTCGGGGCGCTGGGAAACCCGATAGGGCACGGCGAACATGGTCAGCCCTTTCTGCTGGACATGGGCTTTGATAATCACCTGAATGGAGGCAGTTTTGGTCAGCCCATCCTGCCCCACCGCGCTGACTTCCACCGTATGGCGCCCCTCGCCCGGGAAAGTGGCGATAAATTCTATAGAAATTGTCTTGCGAGCCACATCCACCACCGCGTTCGGCTCCCACTCGCTGCGCGGAACCACATCGTCGTTGACCTTGATCGTAATGTTATCGGTGGCGTTATCCAGCACACGGCGCACTGTAACTTTCACTTTCACACGGCGGGTGTCGAAAGTAGCGCCTGTCGTCGGTTCTACAAACGCGATCGAAGCGCCACCCAGACCGCGCAGAGCGGCTTCTACATCAATAATGCCTGCCCCGAATTCGGGGTCGGGCACCTGCCGCCCGCGCGGGTCGGCGGTCTCCATCAGAATCTCCAGCGCCGGGGGTGTGGTGTCCGCGGCTGTGTGGCGGCGTACGCCTGCCGAAAGCACCAGCGCCAGCGCCGCGGAGACATAGGGCGCCGAATAAGAGGTACCCTGCACATAATCGTAGCGCTGGCTTGTGCTGGCAGTGGTCAAGACCCCGTCTTCATAGCGTGCTTCCTGGTCGCCCCCTGGTGCGGTAATCGTAACGCCCCCATATGCCGAGTACGATGCCAGCAGGTAGTCGGGTCCCACCGCGGAGACCTTCACGACATTCGGGAATGAGGCGGGATAGGAGGGCACCGAGCTTCCATGGTTTCCTGCGGAAGCCACCGGGATAACCCCTGCCTGATACAGGCGTTGCATATAATCGTTTTGCTGCGGCGAGGGCACAAAAAAACCGTAGCTCATGTTCAGGACATGAATCTGCGCCGCATTATCCAGCACATATTGGTAGGCTCTGAGAACACGATCCAGAAGAATAGGACCGAGTGGCATTTCCGACACTTTAATCGCCACCACAGTGACACCTTCCCAGCACAGTCCGGCGATTCCTTGCCCATTGTTGGTGTTCGCGGCGGCAACTCCCATCGTGGAGGTGCCGTGCGAGAAGCCGGGAGCCTCGGGATCGATATTGGTGTTGCCGCCTTCGTCGTCGGTAGCAAAGTTACGGGAGAGCGGATCAAAGCGTCCTGCAAGGTCGGGATGGCTGGTCTGGAAGTTGTCATCGATAAAGGCAATCCGAATTCCTGCCTGCCCCTTCTCGGTGTCCCATGCACCAGGCGCTTTAATCATCGTGAGCGCCCACTGCTGGGAGAAGAGGGGGTCGTTGGGAATTTCGTGTGGTTGCATAATCCAGTTTGGTTCGATGTAGAGAACGCCCGGCTCGTTTTTGATTTGCTCCACCACCTGCACGGTTTTATCCACCAGCGCCTGCGCGGGCAGGTTCTCGCGCAGGGTTAGCACATAAGTATCAGGCACTTCAATTGGGCGCAGGTCGGCGTTGTAGGCGTTTGCGATTGCACGGGCGCGCTCGATCGTCTCGCCCGGGCGCAGACGCAGAACCATCTGCCCCGGCACAAAATCGTTAGGCGTGTAGTTTTGCGCCCACAGAACGCCGATAATCAGCACCATTCCAATCAGCCATCGCCAGATGCTCTTCATGCTTTTGCCCTCCCGTATGGGTATAGACGATTCATTTGTGGGGGTGTTTCAGGCTACGCGCCGAAACACCCCCGTGAGATTGTTAGGGACTCGGCGGGAGTTCTTGGGTTGTGAATTCAAACGGTCGGCTCCAGACATAGCGCAGACCGCCTGGACCCGGAATTGGACCGGGGTTATCGCTGAGGTTACGGGCGCCCACGCGCCAGTAGAGGGTTACACGCTGTCCTGTAAGCCCCAGTCGGTTCAGCAGCGCCGCCTCGAGGTTGATTCGCTCCGACGACACGGGCGTACCGCCCTGGGCAGTGGAGAGAATCTCGTTCGAAACGAAGGTGCGGTTGCGGTCGCGGAAGGTCGGGTCTGTGGAGACCTCGATGCGATAGGCGTTTGCCCCTTCGGTTGCCAGCCAGGAGAACCGCACATCGGCGGGGTTCACATCCTCACTGCGCTGGACAGGCTCCAGTAGCTGCACGGGGTTCAGCACAGTGGCTTGCCCCGAGCGCACGCGATCGGAGAGCAAGAAGAAGGTGACGATCTCGCCCTGACTGCCGGTGCGCTCCTCGCTATAGACCAGCGCCAGCTGGTAGGTGTAGGAGCGTCCGGGCGAGACCCCTGGCGGCGCGTCGTCGTCGGTAAGCTCTTCCAGTTCGAGGTCTTCGGAGCCTTCGCGAGGCAGGCTGGCATACGTCACATTACGCGGTAGGGTGGTGTCGATGAAGAAATGCTGGTTGCCAGGCACCACACCGACAGGGCGCAGGTTGCCGTTGCCGTCTACACCGATGAAGTCGGAGCGATAGATTTGCCACTGGATTTGGGCGCGGTTATTCTTGGCGAACAGGGTTGTTTTCCACGAGATGCGCACGATCGGTTCGAAGTTCCCGTCGACGCCCGCTTCGGCAATCACATCCTGCACGGGGGTGTTGCCGCCCGAAGCGCCGCGTGCCACCCCAAAGGCGATCAGTCCCAGCACCAGCACGGCGCCCAGCGCACGCAGACTGCGACTCGCGGCGCCTCGCGGTTGCGGACGCTGCTCCACAACCTTGCCGCCTCGCACCTGAACCGTGGGCACCTCAAAAATCGCGCGCGCTTTATCTTCCGACTGGATGCCTTTCGTGACGGCAATAATTTCCGCCACCGCATCGCTGTCGGAGACCTGCGTCACGCGGATGCGCCCCACCTCTTCGCCGCGGCGGATGACCACCATCTCCATGCCGACCTTGAGCCCGCCACGAATGCCGCGGTTGAGGATGACCTCTTGGCCCCCGCGGGTGGTCAGCACGGTGGCTTCGGGGATGGTGGCTGTCTGGATGATGCGCACAGCTTCGAACGCCGCGTTGCGGATGGCTTCCTGAATGAGCGTGTCGTCGTCGCCCGCGTAGCCGGGTCGTGGGTTGCTGCGCCCTGTGGCGACCGCGCCGTTCACCGGTTCCCCGGAGGCGATATCAATCACGCGCACGGAGAGGGTGACCTGCGCCTGTTTGGGGCTGCCCACGAAGGTGATGGCGTTGACCTCGCCCGCGATAAGAGACTCGGTCTGCAGGGCGCGTCCCAGTCGCAGAAAGCCGATTCGGTCCAGTGGTGGCGCGAGTTCGAGGTCTTTGAGCTGTTGCTCGACCTCGCCGCGCGCCAGCACCTCGTATTTGCCTGTTTTCTGGAACTCGCTGGCAATCGCGTCGGTGGCGGCGCGGGCGATGCTCTGCCCCCCGACCCCGCTCTTGTTCTGGAAATCAATCACTGCGATGCGGGGCAGGGTAATCTGCTGGGCATAGGCGCGCGCCGCGCCCAGCGGATAGAGCACCCCGAACGCCATCATGCTGATGACGCCGACCGTAACGGTTCGCGTAGCCCAGATCCGTTTCATCCGTGTTTTCACTCTAATAGCTCCTCCTTCACAGTTTCGTGTTTAGCGTGTGAGGATCAGGGTCGTGACCGCGCGAGCAATCTGACCGTCCTCACTGGTGGCGCGGATTTCCACCGTGTACGAGCCGGGCGGTAGCGCAACACCGTTCTGGTCGCGCCCGTCCCAGGAAACCTGTTGCAACCCGGCACTGCGGGAAGCCTGGTGCATCAGCGTGCGCACCGGCTTACCGCCTGCCATGATATTCACCTGAACGGTGGCTTCTCCTGTCAGGTTGAAGGTGATGGTGTGCTGGTTGCCGCGTCCGGACGCCACCTGCAGGTTCGTGACGCGCAGCAAGCCGCCGCTGGACGCCATTTCGATGCGGAAGCGCCCGACACCGTTCGCATCGGTTCGGAAGGTGTAGCTGGGCGTGGTGCGCAGGTAGCGTCGCTCGCCCGTCTGCAGGTTGACCAGCACGAGGTTCGCCGCGCGCGGCAGCTGCGCCATATCGGGCCAGCGGAGGGTCACCTCCTGACCGGGGCGTGCGGTTTCCACAGTGAACTCCCAGCGTGCCGAGCGGCTCACAGGCTGGATATCCACGCCGTAGAGTCCGCTGTGGGCGCCCCACTCCAGGCGCGGCACGCTGATGTAGACATAGTTCGCGTCGACAGGCGGCGGCTTCAGCACATCGTATTCGCTGTCGTAGCCGGGCGTCGCCGCGCGGGAGACACCGATGTAGGCACGATCGCGCGCCTCACCCGACTGCGCCTCGAGGGTCAGCGTCCAACCGCCCACACTGTTGAGCGCCGCGCGCCCTGTAACACTGCGCGTAATCGCATCGGGCGGGATAATCAGGGTGATGTCGCGATAAGCGTACACCCAGTAGCCCTCCCATGGCTTCATCTGGCGCGTGACATTGTAGGTGCCAAACGAGTAGCCCCACAGCGCGTTGCCAATCAGCTGGCGCCCGACAGCCGTCGAGTTGGAAATCACCTGATTCGTATCAGGATCCAGCACCTGCGTGCGCTCCCACGCCACGGTGTTGCGGAACGGCGTGCCAATCAGGTTCCAGCCGCGTCGGAGCTGGATGGAGAAGGGCGCATTCTCGTCAGCAGGCGTGCCTTCCGTCGCCAGCGGCAGGTCCACGGAGCTCTCGATAAAGTACCCGCGTCCCAGTTCGAAGCGATTGGCAGGCGCGTTCGGATAGAACACATAGCGCATCGCCTGCGGATCCCAGGTGAAGAACTTGAACACCGCGTTTTGTGGCACTTCCAGCAGGCTCTTCACATCCTGGGCGTAGTCATACGGTGCGGACACCAGGAACCGACCGCGCACGAAGGTGCGCAGCGGTGAGGACTGGAAGTTCACATTCACGGTGGTCTGCCCAGAGGTTACCGTAACGGTGCGCTGGGCGGGTTCGAAGGTGAACCCGGCCTTGCGCGGGCGCACCACATAGTCCGCGGGCGGCACATTCGGGATGGTGTAGTTGCCATCTGAATCGGTGGTGCCTGAAGTGATCGTGCTGGAGCCAAACACCACTTCCACCGTAACATTCGGCTCGCCGGCGCCGCCAATCTTGCGGGTGATGCGTCCGCTGATGCTCCCCGGTGGCAGCGGGTTCAGGCGGAAGTTGACGGTTACGGTCTGGTCGGAGACGACCGTGACCACTTCCCCATCGGGCTGATAGCCGGGCGCGGACGCCGTGAGTGTGTATTGCCCTGCAGGCACGGAGAGCGTGTATTGCCCATTGGCGTCTGTGAAGGTCTCGCCGCGGCTCTGGTTGCTTGCCGTCGCAATAACGCGGGCGTTGGCAATAGGCTGATTCGTGGTGTTATCCACAACAGTGCCTGTTACCGTGCCCGGGCGTGGGGCGATCACGAAATCTTCGGGCAGGTTCGTGGTCTGGAGCGCGGCGACCTGCACATCGCGGAACACTCCATCGGGCGTGGGGCGCACCGGCGGCAGCGTATAGGCGGCAGGCACTTCGGTAACGGCTACATTATAAGTTCCTGCCGGCACGCGCGTCAGCAGGAAGCTGCCGTCGGCATCGGTCAGAGCCTCCACGGTCAGGAGCGGGTCGGTGGTGTTGGTGGCGACCACTTTTGCATAGCGCACGGGTTGCCCGTTGATATCGACCACGCGCCCCGCAATCTGACCCGGCGGGCTTTTGAGCATGACCAGATTGATGGTCTGCGTGCCTCCTGCCAGTGTTACCGATTCCGGATGCTGGATGCGATAGCCGGGGCGAACAGCGTCGATGAGATAGATCCCCGCTTCCAGCCCAACGATGCGATAGAACCCTGCGGAGTCGGTGACGGCGTAGCCCGTTGTCTGGTTCGCCACGCTGGGCGGGAACAGCCCTGTGATGCGCACCAGCGCGCGTGGCAGCGGGCGATACTCGCGCGTGTCGGGGTCGTATTCGCGCACCACACCCTCCACAATGCTGTGCGTCATCCAGACATAGCCGTTGTGCAAAATCTTATTGCGATACGAGTGCGCCCAGAGAACCTGAATCGTTCCCAGCTGGCTGGGCGTGTAGTGGGTGTTGACACCTTCAATCCCGAAGGCGAAGAAGGCGACCTTCGCTTTGGTGTTTGGGTCATAGTAGTAGGAGCCGGCGCGATCGGAAGTGCCCAACCCCAGCGCGCCGCCCGGACCACGGTTCTGATAGCGATAGGGCGCCGCTTTGTCGGGGCTAACGGTTACAGTGTCCAGCCACACCTGGTTCCACGCCGCATCGGTGTAGAGCGGTGTGGTTGTGCCAGCGCCCACGGGCGGAATGACATCAAACCCTCCATCGGCGAAAAATCCAGGGTGCGACAGGCGGAAGGTCGCGGGCGCATCTGCGCCGGGCGCGCCTGCACGCAGTGGCGGCGGCCAGATACCCAGCCCTGCCGGGTTCTCCGGGAAGGGGTTGGGGTCTTCGCCTTGCGTTGTATCGCCCAGCAAGCCATCGCTGGCGATAATGTGGCGCAGCCCCTGATATGCCTGCAGGAAAGTGTCTATCGCCGTGTCGCTATCAAAGCCTGCGCGAAGCGTGTTCGCCAGGAACTGGCTGGACAACCCTCCTGCGAGCGAAAGCGCCCACGCCACATCCTGACCGCTCACAATCAGGCGCCCCCCACCTGCCAGATACGACTGCAGCAGGGTCTGCACCTCGGGGTCCAGAAGATGACCCGGTCCTGCCCACACATTGCCCGTGTAGGGGCTGCCCCAGATAACGATTCGCTCGGCGTGCAGCTTGGTGCGGTAGTTGCCCTCCAGGTCCACGGGTTCCTGCTCGGTGCGCGGCAGGTAGCCTGCCAGCACGGAGGGCGTAATCGGGTTGCGGCACTGCACGCGCCAGATGTCATAGGTGTTGCCATAGGGGGTGTTCGAACCGAGCGTATCGGCGCGAATCCACACCGGGAACCCGAAGTCAGGGTGCGTGATGGCGCCGTCCCCAATAATGGGCAGCGGTGTGCCCGAAGGCGGCTGCGTGAAGTGGAACGGTGGCTTGCCTGTGGGGTTGTCTGTCCAGTAGCTCTCCACAGGCTGCCATGTGGGGCGGGTGACGTTGGTGCCAATCTCCCCGATGCGGTTCTGCACGAAAATCTGCCCGCCCATATAGTCGGAAACCAGCAGAATGTTATTGGCGCCTGTGAAGCGGCGCGTGGTGAACCCTGAGATGTTATCGTAGATGAATTCGTTGCCTGCGTTATCGCGAACGATGATGTCAAAGTAGAAGTCGCTGGGCACATCCGGCGTGCGCCATCGTGCCTCGTACACATCGGGTTCGTTGGGCACAGGGGTCAGCAAAAGCGTATCCTCCAGGCGCCCATCGAAGCCCAGCGACGCCAGCGAGTAGGGGTCTTTGTATTCGTAGGTTTCGGGATGAATCGCCTGGCAACCGATCTCCACAAACAGGGGCACATACGCCTGGTTCTGGTCTGCCAGAATACGGTTCGGGAAGAAGATATCGAACTGGAAGAGCCAGTAGAGTTTATGTTCCAGCCCCTCGGCATCCTGCTCGGCGCTGTCGGGGTCTTTGAACTGCACCCGCACGAAGTTGACGCCACTCTGCAGGTCTACCACTTTGACGCGGATAACCACTTCATCGCCAGGGAAAAGTTCCTTGCCCGACACAATCTCCGGCAGGGTTTCGATAACCGGCGGTGTGGTGTCGCGTGTGGCGGTTTCCCAGATATCGTGGGGACCCTCGTTGTTTTCCGCGTTTGGTCGTGTGGATTGATAGAGAACCCGGTCGCGCGCCACCACCGCACTGGAGGGGTATTGCGCTCCTGCGAAGGTGCCGGGGTCGCCCGGATAGTTCGGGCGTGCCATCGCCGGGGTACTGGGGTCTACCGTGTAGGAGACAGGGGTGCGGATGCCCGAATCTTCGGGCAGGTCGGCAGCGACGGCATAGATATCGAAAATGTTGTCCGTACTGACACTGTTGCTGGGTTGTCCGCGCTGATGGCGTCCCTGATTGTCCAGCGACTTGCGCGTGCTGGCGAACACCAGCACCAGCGTGCCGTCTTCCGTGCGGTCCCAGGCGGGCTGACGGTCCTGCGGGCGGTTGCCCGAGCCGTCCACGAAGGAGGTCCACTGCGTTACAATACGGGTATCGGCGTCTACCACATGGATATAGCTGCTGCCATCCGGAAAGGTGCGCGCGAACGCAATCAGCCGCCCATCGGGCGACCACGCGGGTTCCAGGTCGTTTTCGCCTGGGTCAGGGAAGGTGTAGCGTCGGTAGATGGTGCCGTCATCGAAGGGGCGCCCATCGGTGCGCATCACATAGATGCGGAACCGGCGGTCAGCTTCAGTTTCGCCCGGTTCAAGGCGGTTCGAAGCGAAGGCGACAAGGTTGCCTCCCGGGCTGAGGGTGGGACGGAGGTTCTGGGTTACGCCATCGGTATCGGTGGTTAGCACGATGCGCTGTCCTGTGGAGAGGTTGCGCACCACAATATTGTAGTTGCCCGATGCGGTGAGGTTCGCATATGCCAGAATGTTGCCCTGCTGGTTCAGCGAGGGCTGGATCTGGCTGCCGAACTGCTCATCGGGGGTGTCGCCTGTGATTTGGGTGAGGTTCGTGAACAGCCCCTGATTGGGGGTGCTGCCATCGTCCATGTCTCCGCGCCAGATGCGGTAGCGCGGTCCGGGGTTGGCGAGTCGCCCGTTCACGACCGCGGTGGCGTTGCTGGCGAAGAAGGCGCGCGCCTGACCGGGGAAATAAACGGGATGGATATCATCCGTGGGAGCGACGGTCAGGTCGCGATCCCAGTTTGGGGCGCGCGTCGGGCGCACCTGATTGCGCAGCTGTTCAAAAAACTGCTGGGGGTTGAACAGCCCGTTTTTGTGCCAGCGTGCGCCTTCCATCGGAGGGCGTTGCGGCGCCACTCGATAGTTTTGCGGTGGAATCGGACGATAAGGCGGCTGGCTGGTGTTCTGGGCAAAGCCCGCCGCGCCAATCAAAAGCCCCGCGATTGCTAACCACCATCGTTTGTTCACTGCGTTCGAACCTCCTCTTCGTACTTTGCTTGCATTCGACATACAGAGCCAGAACCCTGCATGCTTTTTTGACGCCGTACCGCCAAATTCGTTGCGCCCTGCAGTATACCCCATCCTATGCAGTGAGGTCGTGCCACACGCGCTGAACCTGAGCAAAGGTGTGGTCGAGAGAGCGATGGGTTCGAATCACCCAGTCGGCGAAGGGGATTTTGGCGCGTGTGGGGAGCTGCGAGCGCAAAATCTGCCGTGCCAGCGACGCCGGCACGCCACGCTCCCGCAATCGGTGATACTGCAGCGCCGGCGTTGCCTGCACCACCACGATCCCATCGAACAGCCCCTGAAAGGCGACTTCGATCAGCAGGGGCACTTCGATGAGCATCAGGGGTGTCTCGGCGCTCCGAATCCGTTCGGCAATCGCCTGCATCACCACGGGATGCACCAGACGATTGAGCCGCCGACGCGCCTGCGCCTCGCCAAACGCAATCTGCGCCAGGCGCTCGCGCGCCAGCGAGCCGTCGCTCTGCACAATCGCCTGCCCAAACTCCGTGACCAATCGGTTCCATAGGTCCGTCCCTGGACGCATTAACTCCGCCACCAGTGCATCGCTACTCAAAGTGGTCGCGCCGAGGGCTTCAAACATGCGCAAAACGGTGGTTTTGCCCTCGGCGATGCCTCCTGTGAGTGCGATGCGACGCATTTATGCGTTTGGCGTTTCTATTTCGTCAGGGGTTCCCGAATCTCCTGCCGATTCGCTCCCTTCTTCGCGCTGAGTGAGCTGTTGGAGTTCCTGCAGTTGCGCTGACAGGCGGTCGCCGATGGTGAATCCGCTGGAGCGGCTCTGGGCGCGCTGGCGCTGATGTTCCTGAACGGCGCGTTGCTCTTCCAGAGCGCGCACGCTCAGCACCATCCAGCGTCGGCGCGGCGTGATTTCAATCACTTTCGCTTTGACGGTATCGCCCGGCTTGACCACCTCTTCGGGGTTGCGCACCTTGCGCGAGGTGAGCTCCGACATCGGAATGAAGCCTTCAATCCCCTCTTCCAGCTTGACGAACGCGCCTGTGCGCACCACACGCGAGACGGGCGCTTCAATCACATCGCCCTCGCGATAGTGCTGGGCTGCCAGCGCCCACGGGTCGGGCAACAGCTGGCGACGGCTCAGCGCCACCTTGCCGTTTTCTGGCTCCAGACGGATGACAACCACCTCAATCTCATCGCCCTCTTTGAGAACCTGAGCGGGGTCGTCCACACGGGTCCAGGCGATTTCGCTCACATGCAGCAGCCCTTCGTAGCCGCCAATATCCACAAAGGCGCCATATCCTGTGAGCCGTTTGACCTTGCCCTGCAAGCGCTGCCCCACCTGAAGCTGGCTGAAGATGCGCTCGCGGCGTTCACGCTCTTCGCGCTCGCGCTGCTGGCGAATCTCTTCCTCTGCCAGTTTATGCGATGCTACCGCCTTGCGCTTCTCCTCGTCCAGATCAATAATCTTGATGGGCAGGGTCTCGCCAATCAGTTTATCCAGCTGGTGCGGCGGGATGCGTCGGGCAATCTGGCTGGCGGGCACGAAGCACCGCACGCCGATATCCACCACCACGCCCCCCTTGACGCGCTCCACAACGGGGGCTTCCAGCGTGCGCTTCTGCTGGTAGGCTTCACGCAGCTCCTCCCAGAGGCGCTCAAAATCTGCCTCGCGTTTGGAAAGCACCGGGGTGCCCGCTTCGCCCCGCGCCTTGAGAACCTTCACCTCGATCTCGTCGCCGACCTTAACCACCTCTTCGGCGGAGCTGACCTGCTCGGCAGAGAGCTCAGACAGGGGGATGCGGACTTCGGTCTTCGTGCCGACATCCACCAGCGCGCCCTCACGGTCTACCTGCACGACGGTAGCGCGAATAATCTCGCCTTTTTCGAAGGATCGGAAGCTCTGCTCGATGGCTTCGTCCATCGTAATTGGCTCTTCGGGGGTCGCCGATTCGGCGGTTGGTGCGGTTTCAGGCTGGGCGCTTGCTGCTGCAGGCGGTGTTTCCGCGCTGGGCGCGGTCGCCTCCTCAGGCTGTGTCTGCTCAGCGGACGCCGCCGGGGTCTCGACAGGTTGCGCGTCCTCAGCGGGTGTCGCGGTCGCTTCGACGGGTTGCGTTTCGGCAAATCCCGCGGTGGTCTCGTCGTTAACGGGTTGTTGCTCGGCGCTCGTCTGCATCGTATCGTCTTGCCACATCGCTCTTCGACCTCCTTCGTTTCGCAGAGACTCAAGGATTCTACCCTCTGCGGAAAGTTCCTGCTATGGATTCGCTGTATATTTGCAGATTCCTGCAATCCATGTGGATTCCACTTGCTGACAGGCAGGGTTCCAGATGGCGAGGTCCGCATCGGCGCCGGGGCGCAGGGTGCCTTTACGCCCCTCCAGCCCCAGTGCGCGGGCTGGGTTATAGGCGCAGAGCATCGAGGCGGTCTCCCAGTTGAAACGCTGGGTTGCATGGCGCCAGCAGGTGTCCATCCCAATCACACTACCTGCCAGCGAGCCGTTTTCCACGAGCGTTGCCTTCCCTTCAGCGACAACTGCCCGATGCCCCCAGAGTTCGAACTCGTAGCCGTCGGGCATGCCTGCCCCAGCCACCCCATCGGAGATGCAAATCACTCCTCCCACTCCTTTGGCTTGCACCAGCATCTGGGCGACTGCGGGATGGGTATGCACATTGTCCCAGATGAGTTCTGCCTTGAGTTCGGGGTGAGTCAACACCGCCCCCACCGTGCCCGGCTCACGGTGATGCAAGGGGCGCATGGCGTTGAAGCAGTGGGTGGCGTGTCGTGCGCCCCAATCAATCGCGCGGGTTACGGCGTCGTAGTCGGCGTCGGTGTGCCCGATAGACACAATCACGCCAGCCTGCACCAGCGCCCGTACCAGCGGTTCGCTGCCCTCCAGCTCGGGCGCCAGCGTGATGATGCGCAGCTCGTCTATCAGGCTTCCCAGCGCCTCTTCCAGCACCTGCAGGCTGGGCGGCACGATGTATTCGGGGGGTTGCGCGCCCGCGCGCTTGGGGTTGATAAAGGGTCCCTCCAGATGGCATCCCAGCACCTGTGCCCCTTCGGAGCCGTGCTGGCGTACCTCGCGGGCAGCAGCGAAAGCGGCGCGAATGGCGTCCCACGGGGCGGTCAGTGGCGTCACCAGAAAGCCCGTAACCCCATATTTCAACAGATGCTTCGCCACTGCCTGCACGGCGTCTGGGGTGCCCTCCATCAGGTCGCGCCCGCCACCCCCGTGAATGTGGATGTCTATCATACCCGGCGCGACCACACGCTCGCGGGCGTCCACATCAGGAGGCGTGATGCGCACCGTGTGTGGGTCGAAACGCTCCCAGCTCACAATCCGCCCCTTTTCGATTCGAATCGCGACATTCGTGTAGCGCTGTCCGTCCGTAACCAGCGTGCCGCAGAAGACCCGAAAATGCATCGCCTTTATTGTACCCTCTGCAGGGAGCAAAGCATGGGAAGCGAAATTGCGCCTCTCATGCGGAAGCCAAAACCTGAGCTGCGGATCGTAGACCTTCAAGTGGATGGCTGGAGGAACCCCATCGGGCTGGACAACCCCAAGCCGATGCTCACATGGCGCTACGAGAGCGCCACGCGCGGTCTGGACCTGACGGATGGGCGCTGTGTCATTGAGTATGCAGAGGACGCCCACACGCTGGAACGCGGTTCGCGCCAGTTCCGCCAGTATTTTGACACCGATCTGGACACCATGCGCGAGGCGTTTTACGAGGGTCCCAAACTGGGGAGTCGCCAGCGCGTCTACTGGCGTGTGCGTTTTTCACATCCCGACCTGCCTGCGCCCGCCGTTTCGGAGATTGCCTTTTTCGAGATGGGGCTGCTGAAGGCGTCCGACTGGAAAGCGAAGTGGATTGCCCCCTCCGCCGATACGCGCGAGCCTGTTGGCGTGTGCAAAGACCCCGTGAAGCGCCCGCCCGAGACGCTTGGCTCGCTGATGCGCTATGAGTTCATCCTGCCCGACAAACCGTTCCAGAGGGCACGGCTCTATGTAACGGGGCTGGGCTACTACGAGGCGTACCTCAACGGGCGCAAGGTGGGGAATGCCGTGCTGGAACCCTCGTTTACCCGTTTTGACAAGCGTGTGGAGTACCGTACCTATGATGTGGCGGACTACCTTCATCCGGGGGCGAATTGCATCGGCGCGATTCTGGGGCAAAGCTGGTGGGAAGGTCCCCTCTGCTTTCTGGCACAGCTGGAGATTACCTACCCCAACGGCGAGCGACTGACCATCACCACTAACCCCGACTGGCGCTGGAAGCCCTCGCCCATCCGCTCCAACTCCATTTATAAAGGCGAGGTGTACGACGCCCGCATGGAGCAGCCTGACTGGAATCACCCCCACGCCTCGCTGGAGGGGTGGGAGCCTGTGCGCCTCGTTAGCATGCCCAAAACAATGCAGCTCTCGGCGGCGTTTATTGAGCCAATAGAAGTGATCGCCACGCTCCAGCCCGTGAGCATAACGACGCCAAAGCCGGGCGCGCGCGTGTTTGATCTGGGGCAGAACATCAGCGGCTGGTGTCGCATTCAGGTGCGGGGTCAGGCGGGGATGAAGGTGATTCTGCGCCATGCGGAGCTGCTCTATCCCGACGGCACGATTAACCCTGAAAACCTGCGCTCCGCCGAGGCGACCGATATCTACATTCTCAAGGGCGAGGGGCTGGAAACTTACGAGCCGCGTTTCACCTATCACGGCTTCCGCTATGTGCAGGTGGAGACCGATCCCCCTGATGCGATGGAGAACGGCGCGCTCCAGCTGGAGACGCTGGAGGGGCGGCTGGTGCATACCGCTTTTGAGCAGCGGGGGCATTTCGCCTGCTCCAATCCCCTGCTGAACCGCATTCACGAGGCGTCGGTGTGGGGCTTCCGCACAAACTTCCATTCGATTCCGACCGATTGCCCCCAGCGCGATGAGCGTCAGGGCTGGATGGGCGATGCGCAGATTGCCTCGCTCACGGGGCTATATAACTTCGCCGCCGAGCGCGCCTATCGCAAGTTCCTGCGCGATATTGCCGACGAGATGGGCGAGGACGGCTCCCTGCCCGATACCGTGCCCCATGTGTGGGGTTCGCGCCCTGGCGACCCGATGTGGACTGCGGCGTACCCCGTGATACAACACGCACTGTTGCGATTCGTGGGCGACTACCCCGAAAAGAATAAACACAACCGCGGAATCGATAAGCACATCCAGTTCCTCGCGAACCAGATTGGCGAAGACGGATTGCTCCACCTCTGCCACTATGGCGACTGGGTTGCCGTTGAGGAGGGCACGCCCAAGTCGCTGGTTGCCTCGTGCGCACTCATGTTAATGATTCAGGAGCGCGTCATGAGCCGACGCAAGGCGGAAACCTTGAGGCGGTTTGATCCAGGACCTATCGGCTTTAACTGGGGGCTGCGCCGCCATCTCGGTGAGCAGCCTCTCTGGCGCAACATGGCGCATCAGATTCGGGAGCATTTCTATCATCCCGAAGGGGGCTACTTTGACGGCAACACCCAGACCGCGAACCTGCTGCCGATTTATCTCGGTGTGTTCCGTGAAAATCAGGAAGGAGAACAGCGCGCTCTGGCAGCCCTGGCAGAGTCCATCAAAACGCGCTATAACGAGCATCTGGCGACAGGCTTTGTGGGCACGCGCTACCTGCTGGATATGCTCACTCTCAACGGCTATGGCGATTTAGCCTATAAAATCGCCACGCAAACGACCTACCCCAGCTGGGGCTACATGCTGGAAAACGGCGCCACCACCATCTGGGAGCTCTGGAAGTACGAAACGGGACCGGGCATGAACTCCCACAATCACCCGGCGTTCGGGTGCATCGACGGCTGGCTCTATCAGTTCGTGGCGGGGATTGAACCCCGCCTGCACGAGGGGCTGATTCGCTACCTTGTCAACCCGATTGGCGACCTCCAGTGGGCGGAGGCGTCGGTTCGGCTGCGCATCGGCGAGGCGTCCATCCGCTGGGAGCGGAGCGACAACCGACTCGTGTGTCAACTCAAAATCCCCTACGGCGTGCAGGGCAATATTTTCATTTATGTGAAACAGCCCGCGCGTCTTTACGAAGGCAGCCACCTGATTCATGACGGCGAGCATTTCGTGGAAGAGCCAGACTGGTTTGCCGATACGGTGGTTCACTGGAGGCACTTCCCTCCTGTTGCTCTCGGCGTGTTGCCTGGCGAGTACGAGTTCGTGTTGACCCCGTTCTATCGGGGCAAGAGCCTGTGGGAGTCGGGGTAAAATAACGGCGATGGCGGAGTGGTCTGGTGTGCCGACGGCGACGCTGGCGCGGCTGGAGCGGTATCGGTTCCAGCCCCAGAAAACCCATGCAGGCGCGATTCGGGGCGAGCGGCTCTCGCCACGCAAAGGCATCTCCATCGAGTTCGCCGATTATCGCCACTACGCGCCCGGTGACGACCTGCGCCATCTGGACTGGAATATCCTTGCCCGACTGGATCGCGCCTACCTGCGCACCTATCAGGACGAGCAAGAGCTGCCCATTCACCTGCTTCTGGACTGCTCGGCCTCGATGGCGTTTGGCGAGCCGAGCAAGTTTGATTTCGCGCGGACGCTGGCGGCGTGTCTGGGCTATATCGCGCTTGTCAGCGGGGACGCGCTCTACCCGGTGGCGCTCCACTCACAGGCGAGCGAGACGCGGGCGTTGCGGGGGCGCGTCGCCTATTCGCGCCTTGTGGAATGGCTCCGCACGCGCACACCCGACGGGCGCGCCCTCAGCCAGAGCCTCCAGCGATTCGCCCACGCCAACCTGCCCACAGGCATGGTGCTGCTGCTGACCGATGGGCTGGACGAAAACCTGCCCCAAGCGCTTCGCGCTCTCGGCGGACGGCGCCACGAGGTGGTCTGCCTGCAGATTCTCTCAGAAGCCGAGTTAGACCCTGACTTAGAGGGCGACCTCAAGCTGATAGACGCCGAAACGGGCGAGGCGGTGGAGATTACTGCCACCAGCGGCGTGCTTGCTGAATACCAGCGTCGCCTGAACGCCCACCTGCAAGCCATTCAGCAAGCCTGCCGCCGAATCGGGGCATTCTACTTTCAGCTCACCAACCGCGACGACCCCGTAGAGGTGATTCTCAAACGGCTCTACCCGCAGGGGATTGTGCGATGAATCCCTCCTTGCAACCAATCCCTGCGCTCCTTCGTAGGATAAGGTGGAGATGACGCCAACGAGTGCCCGCCACTGGCTGATATGGGACGGCGCCTGCGACCTGTGCGCCTGGAGCATCGCGTGGGTTCGCAAGCACGACAGATATGCTGCCTTTCAAGCCGTGCCGTTTCAGAGTCTGCCCCCTGAACTGCAGGCGCAGGTAGACCCGGATTCGTTTTCACGGGGCGCGCATGTCATCACCGCCGACGGGCGCGTGTTGCGTGCGGGGCGCGCCGCGCTGTTCATTCTGGAGCAGCTGGGCTATCGCTGGGTGGCACGGATACTGAGCCTCCCTCCCTTTGTATGGCTGGTGGAACTGGGCTATGCCATAGTAGCCCGCAACCGCAGGAGGCTGAGCCGATGGCTACGACTGGGCGAAACGCACTGCCCCCGATAGAGACCCCCGCATGGCGTCCAGCCCTCACGATGCGCTGGCGACACCTGCTCTTCGTTCACTGGCGCGTGAACCCCGCTGTTTTACGCCCTCTCATTCCGCACGCGCTGGAGATAGACACCTATGACGGCAGCGCGTGGGTCGGCTGGGTTCCCTTTGTGATGGAGTCGGTGCGCCCCACATGGCTGCCTCCAGTCCCCCGCCTGTTTGATTTCGGCGAGACGAATGTGCGCACCTATGTGCGCTATGGCACACAGCGCGGCGTGTGGTTTTTCAGTCTGGATGCGGCGCATCGGCTGGCGGTGTGGGTGGCGCGTCAACGATGGCGGCTGCCCTATTACTATGCGCGCATCCGCTGGAACCAGCCCGCGCCGCAGGAGATACACTACGAATGCCACCGAACCCCCGAAGTCTACGGCAGAGTACGGTATCGGATTGAAGGCGAGCCAGCAATTCCGCCTGAAGGCTCTCTGGAGCATTTTCTGGTGGAGCGCTACACGCTGTTCACCGTCCATCGCGGGCAACTCTACACAGGGCATGTGGCACATATCCCCTACCGCATTCAGCCCGCTCACCTGCTGGAGCTGGAGCAGACGATGGTCTCTGCCGCAGGAATTGCCTTACCCGATACAGAGCCAATCGTGTTCTATGCGCCCGGCTTTGGGGTGCTGGCGTCGGCGATACAACAGCGCCCACAAGCGTGAGGTATACTTCCCTCTCGATGCCCGACCAGATTCTGCTGGAAGGAATCGAGTTCTATGGTTATCACGGCGTCCCCGACGAGGAGCAGGCAATAGGACATCGCTATCGCGTGGATGTGGTGCTGGAGCTGGATTTGAGCCAGGCGGGGCGCACTGACCAGCTGGAGCATACGGTGAACTACGCCGAAGTCGCCCAGCGCATCGTTGCGATTGGCACGGGCACGCGATACCGCCTGATGGAGGCGCTTGCCGAACGGCTATGTCGGGAGATTCTGGAAACCTTTCCCCCGGTGCAGCGCGTGGAGTTAACCCTGCGCAAACGCCTGCCCCCCGCGGGAACCGTGATGGAAAATGCCGGAGTCCGAATTGCACGGGAGCGGTGAGATGCTCACACAGCGGCTGATTTTGACGGGCGACCCAGCACACGATGAGCCGCTCATTCGGCAGGCGGCGGCGGTCATCCGCGCGGGCGGGCTGGTGGCGTTCCCCACCGAGACCGTGTACGGCTTGGGCGCGGACGCGCTGAACCCCCTCGCTGTGCGACGCATCTATGAGGTAAAGCGCCGTCCTGCGTGGGACCCCCTGATTGTGCATGTGATCAACCGTAATCAGATGCGCCTGCTGGTGCGCGAGATTCCGCCCCTCGCCGAAGCGCTGATAGACGCCTTCATGCCCGGTCCACTGACGCTGATTTTGCCGCGCTCGGAATGGGTTTCCGATATTATCACGGCAGGGCGCGACACGGTGGCGGTGCGGATGCCTGTTCACCCGGTAGCCCGCGCGTTGATCGAGTATAGCCAGACGCCGATTGCCGCGCCCAGCGCGAACCGCTTCGGGCGCCCCAGCCCCACGAATGCCGACCATGTGCTGGACGACCTCGCTGGCGAGATTGAGATGGTGCTGGACGGCGGCGAGACCCCTGTCGGCGTGGAATCGACGATTGTAGACCTGACCACCCAGCCGCCCACGCTGTTGCGCCCCGGAGGCATCCCGCTGGAGGCGATTGAGTCGGTGATTGGGACGGTGCGTGTCTTCGGCGAGCGCCCTGCCGAGGGCACGCCGTTGCCCTCGCCGGGCACGGCGCCACGCCACTACGCGCCTCGCGTGCCCGTGTTGCTGACCGCGCCCGACCCCAACACGCTGTTCGGCGCCGTGAAAGACGCCCTGACCCAGTATGCGATTGTCGGCGTGATGATTCCCGAAGGCTGGCTCACGCCCGACGACCCGCGCGTGGTGCGCTTCAACTGGGGTCCCTGGGGCGACTGGGACACGCTGGCGCGGCGGCTCTTTGAGGGACTGCGCTGGCTCGAATCGAAGCAGGTGCATGCGATCCTCTGTCCCCTGCCCCCCGCCGAGGGACTGGCGCGGGCGCTACGCGACCGCCTTGAGCGCGCCGCGCATGAGGTAAACTCTTAGGGCTATGGGCGTTCCACAGATTAAGTTCGGTACGGAAGGCTGGCGTGGCGTAATTGCCGACGATTTCACCGTTGCGAATGTGCGTCTTGTAACCCATGCGATTGCCCGACACCTGCTGGACGCGCGTCCGCCCGGCGAGGGCGTGCTGGTCGCCTACGACTGTCGGGCGCAATCGGAGGTATTTGCGCAGGCGGCGGCAGAAGTGCTGAGCCATCACGGCTTCCCCGTGTGGCTGACGCCAAAGCCCGTTTCCTCGCCCGCCGCGGCATATGGCGTGATTAAAAACCACCTTCAGGGCGCGGTGATGTTCACCGCCAGCCACAACCCGCCCATCTTTCACGGCATCAAGTTCAAACCCCACTACGGCGGCGCGGCGCTGACCGATATTACCGCCAATATCGAAAAGCACCTCAACGACCTGATGGCAGATTACACCCGCTATACCGAACCCGTTGAAACGCGAACGTTCATCCGAACCATGGACCCTGTGCCCGATTATCTGGAGCATGTGCATCAATTCATCCGTATCGACGAACTGCATGAAGCGCCATTCCGCGTGGTGACCGATGCGATGCACGGCTCCGGCGCTGGCTACCTCAAGTCGCTCATCTCCCGATTGGGGATTGAGGTCCACGCTCTGCGCGAAGAGCGCAACCCCTATTTTGGGGGCGTGAACCCCGAACCGATTGCCGATAACCTCAAAGAACTGATTCACGCCGTGCGCCACCTGAAAGCGCATATCGGAATCGCGATCGACGGCGACGGCGACCGCGTGGGCGCAGTGGACGAACACGGCAATTTCGTGGACAGCCATCGCATTTTCGCCATCACGCTCCGCCACCTTGTGGAACGCCGCGGCTGGCGGGGCGGCGTGGTGAAAACTTTCTCCGTCAGCCAGATGATTGACCGCCTCTGCGAGCATTACGGGCTGCCCCTGTCCGTCACGCCAATTGGCTTCAAGTTCATCGTGGAGAAGATGCTTCAGGAAGATATCCTGATGGGCGGCGAAGAGAGCGGCGGCATCGGCATCACGCGCTACATGGTGGAGCGCGACGGCGTGATGATGGGCATGCTCCTGCTGGAGGCGATGGCGACCTCAGGCAAATCGCTCTCCGAGCTGGTGGAATCGGTGTTTGAAATCACGGGACCCTACTTCTATCACCGCATCGACGCCCACTTCGAGCGTTCGCAGATGCCTGAACTGCGCGAGCGGCTCAAAGACCTGACGCTGGAGCGCGTGCTGGATGTGCCCGTTGCCAAACGCGATACGCTGGACGGCATCAAGCACATTCTGGAAGACGGCACATGGCTGCTGTTGCGGGCGTCGGGCACGGAGCCTGTGGTGCGCATCTACGCCGAAGCGCAAACGCCCGACGCGGCGCGCCACCTGGCAGAAGAGGGGCATCACATCCTCAAGCGGCTGATCGGGGCATAAAAAAATTTGGTGGAGCGGAGCGGATTCGAACCGCCGACCTCTTGCATGCCATGCAAGCGCTCTCCCAGCTGAGCTACCGCCCCACGCAGGGGTTATTATACCCTAAACCCCCTTTGGAATTGCAAGGGTACTTCCTACTCCAGCGCAGGTAAAGTCATGTCGCTGCTGTGGCCGGGGAACATCTTCGCGCTGGGGTCTATGGTGTGCTTCGCGTGGTTCACCGCGATACACACCTCGCCGACGCCCGTGGCAATCAGCTTGAGTTTGCCCTCGTAGGTACACACATCACCCGCTGCGTAGACGCCCGGCAGGTTCGTGCGCATCAGGTGGTCTACCCTGATGGCGTTGCCCTCCAGCTCCAGCCCCCAGGTTTTGATGGGTCCCAGGCTCGCCACAAAGCCCAGATTGAGAATTACGGCGTCCACGGGCAGCTCTACTTCTTCCTGCGTTTTGTTGTGGAAGATAACGGCGCGTTCCAGCCTGCCGTTGCCTTCCACACGACGCAGTTCGTAGGGGGTTAGAATCCGCACAGGCGACTGGCGCAACTGGGCGACGCTCTGCTCGTGCGCCCGGAACTCGTCACGGCGGTGAATCAGTACCACCTCGCGGGCAATCGGGTAGAGATTCAGCGCCCAGTCTACCGCCGAGTCGCCACCGCCCACAATCAGCAGGCGCTTGCCCTCAAACTGGGCTTTGTCGCGCACGCCGTAATACACCCCTTTACCCTCAAACGCTTCCACTCCCTCGGCGTTCAGCTTGCGCGGTGTGAAGGCGCCCGCGCCTGCACAGATAACCACCGTGCGCGTGGCATGCTCTACCCCCTTATTGGTGGTGATGATCCAGTAATCATCCCGCCGGGTGAGATGCTCGGCGCGCTCTTCAAGGCAAACGGTGGGCTTGAAGCGCATCGCCTGCCGAATCATTTGCTCGGCGAGGTCTTTGGCTAACACTTCGGGAAAGCCCGGCATATCGTAAATATATTTTTCGGGATAGAGCGCGGTCAGCTGCCCGCCCAGCTGGGGCAGGCTGTCGATGATTTTGGTCTTCATGCCGCGCAGACCCGCATAAAACGCGCCGAACAGCCCCACGGGTCCGCCACCGATAATCGTGATGTCGTACAGTGCCTCGTTCACGGGGATAATTTTACCACCAGGGCGCCCCGTTCCCGAAGTAGGCGCTCAAGCCCAGAAAACCGAGTATGCCCGCCGTGAGGCAACAGAACCCCAGCACGCTCAGAACGACGGAGATAATCCCCATAATCATCCCCGCCTGGGCAATCCCTTTCTCGCTCGGGTTGCCCTGACCTGCCTCAATCTCGGTGAGCGCGTTTTTGCCCAGCACCCACGCCACCACCCCCAGCACCAGCGGCAGCGGAATGCAGAACGGAGCAAAGTAGCCCGTCAGCAGCGATATGAGCGCCACAATTCCCAGCACCAGCGACACAACCGCCATTTCCGTCCCCCTCGTGCGAGATTATACCCAAAACAGAGAAGTCAGGGCAGGGCGAGGATGTTCAGAAAATCACCTCTGAGCAGGACGGGTGAAGCCGCTCTGTTGCAAAGATACCTTCTGGAACCCACGATGCCCCCTGAAAGAGCGACGGCTGAAGCTGCTCTGTTGCAAGGATAGGAGCGTAAGCCTTCCCAGACCCCCTCCGTGAGGTTCCCCTTGCGAAGCAGGGGGAACCGAACCCTGCCTCGTGCTGACCGATACAGACACACGGAAGCCCTCGCCCCGGTTCCCCTCGCTTGCGGGGGGAACCTGAAGGAGGGGGGCATCGTGGGTTCCATCGGGCATCTTTGCAACAGAGCAGCTGAAGCCGTTCCTAACAAACAAAGCCAGCCTGCGCTGGCTATCAACCCCCGTTTACGGGGGTTTGGGGGCTGAGCCGACGCAGGTCGGCTTCGTCTTATACCAATCGGCGGGTCAGACTTCGCAAATGACTCGCGCACCCCTGCAGATGCGTGTTGTTGCCTGCGGTCTGCTATTATGGAGTGCTGAAGCGCAGCTTCAGCAAGCGCGGAAGCGGAGCTTCCGCACTCCCTAAACCGCCGTTTTACGAACTATGACCAGCAGATTGGTATTATAGGAACGGCTTCAGCCGTCAGGGCGGAGGCGTGCCCCAACACACTTCAGGAACGCATGAGACGGCGCCCCTCTCAAAAAAACCTACCCTTTCAAGCCCCTGCTCCCGCATGCGGGAGCAGGGGCTACGCTGTCATCTCAGCGCAAAGGCGTTAACACCCGCTGCCGAAATACACCAGCACGAGAATCAGGTCCAAGTCATCAACCACTCCATCCCGACTGATGTCTTCAGGGGCGTCCTCCACTGTCTGCCCAAAGGCGAACAGGATTTGTGCAAGGTCGCTATCGCTCACACAGCCGTCGCCGTCCACATCGCCCCATATCCGATAGCGCGCTACCACGAGAGTGCCGTCGTCGCGGGTATAAGCAAAGAGCCTATCGTGGGTGGCGGCAGCCGCCAGTGAGGCGATGCCTGAGGCGGTGTCCTGATCGTAGATTTGCATCAGCGCGCCGTCAGCAAGCTGCGAGATGCTGATGGTGGCGTCAGCGCTTCCTGAAATCAGGTAGCGCCCATCGGCTGAAAAGGCTATCCCCCGAACTCCGCCCAGATGGGCGCTGAAGGTTCGGAACAGGGCGCCGTCTGACACCCGCCACACATGCACGCGCCCGAACCTCGAAACATCATCTCCGATAGCCATATACTGACCATCAGGCGAGAAGGCGACGCAAAGCGGGTGAGCGTCCAGCGGAATGGTGCGGATTCGCGTGCCATCCATCAAGCGCCATATCTGTGCTTGGTACTGCGCCGGGCTCGAACTACTCCGTCCTGCTACGAGCAGGAGCTGACCGTCGGGCGAAAAAGCGATACTAGTCTCTACCAAAGGGGAGATATCCATCGCCCGTACCAGCAGACCGTCGATGCGCCATAATCGGACCAGCGAGCCGCTGGCTGCCGCTATGTAGAGGTTGTTGGGAGAGAAGGCAATACGGTATCCTCCAGGAAAGATTGTGCGAATCAGCGCGCCGTCCGCTGTGCGCCAGAGCTTGATAAATCCTGGTGAACTCGAAGCAGAAGCCAAATACTGACCGTTGGGGGATAGAACCGCATCCTGAACCCCTTCGTGTTCCAGAACGAAACGGAGCGCGCCGCTCTCAACATCCCACAACCGAACAACAGACTCGTTGCTGCTGGATGATACGATCAGCTCGCCATTACGAGAAAAAGCGACGCGATTGTTGAAACCTTCTCTCTCGATAGTGTGCACAAGCGTGAGGTCAGACAATCGCCATATCTGGGCGCCATATCTAGAACAGGTTACCAGACTCTGACCGTCGTGTGCGAAGCTTACGAACGCAACAGTAGACCCAGAAGCAGAGCCGAGGTTGAGGGTTCTTCCTGTGTCCCAAATGCGCACGGTTATTGTGGGGTTATCATACGAGGATGCATAATATCCCGCGGACGCAAGCACCCCGCTCGGCGAGTAAGCGACAGAAGTGACCCCTGCGTAGGGGTGGTCGGAGGTGTGGTCGAACTGCAGAACCCCCCCTGTGGGTATTCGAAAAACGTAAATAATACCCCGTTGTGGTTGTGAGTAACTCGAAGGCGTTATGTAACCACCTACTGCCATCTCTCGTCCGTCAGGCGAGAGTGTAATGCAAAGAGCTGTAAATCTACTCTCGAAGTCCCACGAACGGACAAGAGTGCCGTCAGAAACGCGCCGCACGCTGGCTCCACCATACCCCGCAACGCCCAGGTATTGACTATCGGATGAGAAAGCAGCAAGTTCAGAGTATGGTAGGGACGAAAGGCTCCGAACCCGGACCCCGTCCGAGAGACGCCAAGTGTCAATGTTACCGGTGCTCCCCGAGCCTGACCTCTGAACTACATAAACCAGCAGGTGGCGTCCGTCAGGAGTAAACGCTATGGCTCGTACGCTAAGAGAAGTGTCGGGAGACCCCGGATAAGGAAAACTATGAACGGGCTGCCCCCCTGAAGTGCGCCACACGCGGACGACCCAGCCATCGCTCCAATAACCTGCAGCTGCTACATACTGCCCATCGGGCGAAAAGACTGGCGGGATTCTATAGGCAGTATCGAAGAGGGAAACCGTCAATGTGCGTTTCAGAGAGTAGTCAGGCAGTTGGTACAGGTGTATTCCGAATCCGCTTCTCAGGGCAAGGGTTTGACCATCAGGCGAGAAGGACGCGGAGCGGAATTCTGCATTCTCTCTTGTCCACAGGATGTCGGGGCGACCCTGCGCCCACATCAGAATGGGCAACAGAGCAATCGACAACAGCAAACCGACGCGTGTAATCTGCGTCATTCCACTCAACACCAACTCTCGTTTCATTCCAGCCACCTCCGCTGTTTAAGAATATCATGAGTCAGGGAGTTTTGTCAAGGGGTTTGGCGAGGATGTTCGAAAAATCGCTTTTGGGCGGGACGGGTGAACCTGCTCTGTTGCAAAGACGCCTGCTGGAACACCGATGCCCCCCTCCTTCAGGTTCCCCCCGCAAGCGAGGGGAACCGAGAACGGGGTCGCCGTGAGGGTGGATGCCCGCGTGCGTGGCAGGTTTCGGTTCCCCCTGCGCAGCAGGGGGAACCTCACGGAGCTTAAAGGGGTAGGTTTTTTCGCAGGGGCACAAACCAACCTCCCCAACACCGCCAAAAACCCTGAAAAACGCCTCGTCACCCCAGCCGTCTCCCCCAAACACGCGCCCAGCTAAGCCACACATCAGCCATACCCCACCCCCCAACACCCATACACACACCTGCCACGCGCCAACAACCGCGCACGCCTGCCCCACACCGCACACAGACGCGCCTCACACACAACGCACACCCCCAACCGACTTGCCCCGACGCGGCGGCGCACGCGATGAACGCTCCCAATCCGACAACACACCCCACGCCCCAGCATCCCCCGAAAGCCACTGCGCCCACAACGCCAGCCGCCCCAACCGAAAACAACTCACCTTGCCCCGAACCCCCAACCGCGCCTCGTCCACAGAACCCCCAACACTCATTACCCACAGCGTCGCGATCGCCAGCGCCAACCACACACGCGCCGCACGCGCGCCATCCTGCCTCGGCGTCCTGTGCCACTGCCAGCCCCGACGCTTCAAGTCCGAAAACCCGCTCTCTATCCACGCACGCTTCGCATACCATTCCGCGCACACCTCATCGGGCGGCAGGTCGGTCACAATCAGCCACGCTTCTTTGTGCCCCGTATCCCAGCACGCCAGCAGCGTACACGGCAACGGGTTCGCTTTGAAACACACCACACGCCCGCACCAGTGCGTGCCTGCGCACGGCGCCACCGTCGCCAACTCGCGCACGGTCGGGTCGTTCTCCAGAGGATACTGCCCTTGTGCGTGGATGCGCAAAAACGGATGCCACCCCAGCGCCGTAATCCACTCAAACAGCCACGGGGCGTACAGCCCTCTATCCGCGCAGACCAACACCGTCCAGTGGGCAGGGATGCTCCCCTGCAGCGCGCGCAGCAGGGCTTCCCAGTGCGGACGCCAACTACCCTGTTGCGTGGCAGGCAGTATCTTCCACGCAACAGGCAGAGCGCGTCCGCGATACAGCACACGGACCGTGAGGGCGGTGAAGCGGTGTCCGAGGGTGGTGGCGTCTAAAGCAAGTATCAGGCGTGTATCGCTCCAGAGGCGGGTCATCCAGCGCATCAGGGGCGCGAAGCAGGTGGCGGGGTCAAGGTCGCGTCGGTGGGTTCCTTTTTTGTGGGGAGCGTCTTTGTAGTATTCGCGCAGGCGTTGGCGGACGGTGTTGAAGGGTTGGTGGAGGAGCAGGGCGAGGCAAGTCGCGAGGGTGGTCAGTCCGCAGGGACTGGTCGCGGCGATACCGAAGCTGTAGAGGGCGAGGGTGTAGGCTTGGGGTTTTGTGAGGTGTGGCAGATGGGTGCGGATGGTGAGGTATAGTTGTTCCAGTTGTTCGGGAGCCGTCGTTGTGTGCATAGTAGGGATTGTATCCCATCGGTCGGCGGCTCTCTTTTTTTGTGTGTCGGGCTACCCCCCCAAAAAACCTACCCCTTTAAGACCTCACGGAGGGGGTTCTCGGAACACTCGCGCCCATCCTGGCAACAGAGCAGCTGAAGCCGTCAGGCACGAGGCGGCGCTTCTCGAACACCCTCTGTTAGTGATGTCAGGTATAAATATCTCACAACGATGATAGGGCGTATCAACTACTGGGCAATCAGCATCTTCTGGTTTGGGGTTAGCGTCCACTGGGCGGCGTTTTTGACGATTGTGATGCAGGTGCGCACGGCGGAGCTGGTTGCCCCCGAAATCAAGGGCACGATGCTGGGGGTCCTCTCGGCGGCGGGCGCTTTTATCTCCACGGTGATTGAGCTGATTGCGGGTCCCATCAGCGACCGCAGTACCTCGCGCTGGGGGCGCAGGCGTCCGTTTATCTTCTGGGGCACGCTGTTGAGCCTGCCCTTCATCCTGCTCTTTATGGTCGCGCCGAGTTTCCCCCTGCTGGTTGCTTGCTTCGTGGCGATTCAGCTCTTTCTGAACTGGGCGAACGGTCCCTATCAGGCGGTGATCCCCGATTATGTGCCTCCTGAACGGCACGGGCTGGCGTCGGCGTATATGGGCATGATGACTCTGGTCGGGAATCTGATAGGGCTGGCGCTGGCAGGGCTGACGCTGAACGAGCCGCCGATTCTGTTCGCAGGCTTACCTTATGCTACACGCTTACTGATTGTGGGCGCGATTCTGGTCGCCTGTCTTCTGCTCACGATGCTGTGGACGGTACTGGGTTTGCGCGAACCCGCGTGGCTCCCGAATCACCCTGACGAAGCACGGCTCCACTGGCGCCATTTCGTGGATATTTTGATGAACGATTACCCCAACTTCCGGCTGGTGGTGCTGTCGCGCTTTGCGTTCAATCTGGGCTTTTACACGGTTCTCTTCTTTCTGGAGTATTACCTGCGCGATACGATGGGGTTGGGCACTCAGGCGCCCTTTTTCGCGTTTCTCGTGATGACCATCGCCACGCTCACGGGCGTGCTGGGCAACTGGTGGGCGGGGGTTCTGAGCGACCGCACCAGCAAAAAATGGGTGATTTTCCAGACGGTCTGGATGATGGGGCTTGCGACTTTGCTCTTTCTGTTCGCGAATGCGATGGGGTGGGTCTACCTGCTGGCGGGGGTGTTCGGCTTCGCGTGGGGCGCGTTTTCGGCGGTGGACTGGGCGCTTGCCAGCAACCTTGTGCCCAACCATGAGTCGGGGCGCTATATGGCCATCTGGCACATCTCGATGACCGTGCCGCAGGTGATTGCGCCGCTGATTGCGGGCGCGCTGGGCGACTGGATCAATCAGGCTTACGGCATGGGCGTCGGCTGGCGCTGGGGGTTTATGACGATCCCGGTTTACCTGCTGCTGGGAGCGTGGCTCCTGCGGAGCGTGCGCGAGCGGGAGCTTTCTACGAACTAAAGAAGGGGGCATAAAAGCCCCCTTCGCGGTCGTTTCCGTCTTTAGAGACTGCTCTACTTCGGGACAACATTGCGTGCCTGCAAGCCCTTCGGTCCCTGAACGACCTCAAACTCCACAGACTGCCCTTCGTACAGCGTCCTGTGCCCCGACATGTTGATGGCGGAGTGGTGCACAAAGACTTCACGACCGTCGTCGGCTACGATAAACCCGTAGCCCTTCTGGTCGTTGAACCACTTAACTTTACCCGTTTGCATTGCTAACCTCCTTCCGGGTGAATATGGACGGGTAGACCATACCCCCCGATGTGATACAGGAGCATTATACCCTACCCTTTCGCGAATTCCTGCATTTTTGGCGCACAAAGAGGGCAAATTGGGCAAAATTGGGGGTAAATTGCTGACTTCGATTTTCCCGCTGGGGTGCGGGGGATGTTTTTATGGCTGCCTGTGCCATGTGTCTCAGCATCCCATCCCTTTTACTCATAGAACGCCGCGTTGACAAGCAACTCTGCTGCCAACCGCCAATCCAGAGTGCGCTGGCTACCTTCAGTTTGATCGACCAGCAACTCACCCCTCCCCAAACTCCTCCTCCACCTCACGCAGAACACGGTCAACCCAATATTCGTTCAATATCCAGTGGTACACACTCGCATACTCGCGAACTTCTGCTGCGTCTAAGTACAACTCATATACCCCTTTTTCTCCAGGGCGGATGCACACCTCTGTATACACATCCATGTCCGGCGCCAGCCGCCCGATTCGTAAAAACCCCTCCCGTAACTCCGCAGGGGTAATCTGGGAAAAATCCAGCCCGTCCGCTCCACGCCACTCGTCCTCTGTCCCCACCAGTTCAATCCGGTCGTACTGAACCGCCAGCTCCTGCACATCTGCAGGGAGTTGCGCTAAAATCTGCGCATCCCGTACCCCCGAAGCCGGCACCAGCCGAAACACGCGCTCATCCTGCAACACCTGCAGTGCTTCTTCCCGCGCCTGCTCTACACTCAAACGCGCAATTCGCTGCCTCTGTGCTTCCCACCGCTGCGACTTCACTTTCTCCATCTGGAGCTGTTTCCATAGCCATTTGATCCAGCCGAACATCTCGCTCACTCCTCACACGGCTGTTCCAGGTCTCTGCGCAGGTTGTTCAAAAAGCGCGCGGTGATAGTATACCGATTGGTGTTGGTTCGGAGCGCGTTTTCCATACGCCTCAGGCGACGATGGGCACGCTTGTGGGCTTCGTTGTCCAGCACCTGCAGGTTCCAGCGGCCGCTGTGAATCTTTGGGGGCAAGTCTGCGGTCGGAAACCGATAGAGGTTCGGGGCGCCGAAGGCGGAGTCAGTGCGCGCTTGACGGGAACTCAAATGTCAAATCCCAGTTTTTATTGTGGCGAATGACATTTGCTTTTTCTAAACTAAACTCTAATCCAAACAGGCTCAGAACCTGCTGGACTGGCAGGGGCACATGCTTCGGCAGAAAAATCTCAGCATATACCGCATCACCAAGTTCGCTCACCACGATCTGAACAGGTCCCTGTCCCTCTCGCGCAAACATCCGAAGGCTCTCCAAAAGCGGCTGCTCATCAACCCAGCCCCGCGCAGCCTCCCACTCAACCCCAACCCACTCAATCGTTCGCATGTCCCCAGAAGCGTCCCGCGCCCGCAAGTCAGCAACCATCTCTGTAACCGTACCCTCACCCAAGCGCGTAAAAGGACGAACTACAGGTAAACCTGTAGCGAGTTCCACCTCCGTGACTTCTCGAAGCCATCGGCTTGACCAGTACCATACGAAGTTTGTCGACAGTAGCTGGTATGGAAGCTGTTCTTCTTCGTAAGATAGGGGTGCCTCAATTCGATAACCCTGCCAATAGCTTTCCGCAGTGATTTTGGGACGCCTTTTCAGGGAATGTTTTCTGAAGCGTTCCCACTGCTGTCTTAGATAGCTCCAAAAGTCTCGGTGCATCGCCACCTCATGCTACGGATTCAGGTCGCCGAAGGTTGCATCTATCGGTTTTTTTTCCACAGCCAACGGGCAGTGCGGGGGTCATACGCACGGGCGGCAGTATGATACTGGACCATCTGCAAGGGGCAAGGTCTCTGTCATAGTGCAACTCATAGACAAGAGAGCCAGCTTGCTGCGAGGGAACCTATGCCCACAACAGTGTATAACTCTAACCGAACAGAGGCACGACTCGAGGACAGCGACCTGCTTCCGCCAGCGTACAGAGATGGCTTCACTGTGAAAGGAGCTGGTCATGCTCTTCCCAATCCACAAAAGCAATCATGTCAGGCGCCACTCCAGCAAAGCCGCCAGTGCCTGACGGATTTGTGGCTCCCATCGCCGAAAATGAAACGCGCGTAAGGCTTCCTGCAGTCGCTCGCTGGGAGACATACTTTCTCCATAATATTACCCCCACTGAATCGCAATTTCCGAACGAATGTAGCTTCAGACGATCTCTTTATTCTAAGCGATTATGCCTCTCCCCCCACAGAAGGGACAATCCTGAACCATCAGCCTATCTGAATAGAGTGGAACCAAAACAGAACCGCTTCCCTCACAGTGCGGGCACCACTTAGTGCTTATAGAGGCACACCCACGCCCATCACACGCCGCACATCGCTGGACTTTACCCTCTAAAACTATTTCTCCGCCGCCCTTGCAACGGCGGCAACGCTGAGTGCCTTCAGGACACTGAAACTGACGAAGCGCCCGCTCGTATTGCTTTGCCTGATGAATTGGAACCACATCATAAACAGCATAGGTCAGTGCCGACTTGAGGCGTCCCCCTGAGAGACACCACTGCACTGCTCCGTATGACACACCTGCGGAGTAGGGAACCGGCACGGCACGCATCACGGCAATACCCCGATACACGGGGGTATAGCTACAATCCATCAGTTTTCGCCACTGGCGTTCTAACTGACGGAAGCGACGATACAACTGCTCAGGATTATAGCCCAGGGATTGATAATCGCTCGGTCGCCCGACTGCCATCCAACCTTCAAAGAGCAGATGTTGATCCTCAAACGAATAAAGCGAAAGATATATCTCAATTCCATGTGATGAGAAAAAGTCAATATCCTCGTATTCGCCTCCTGTATCGAGCGATACCCTTCTCCACCGAGGTTCGCCCAAGTCATACCACCCTAACACCACGCACACAGCAAGTGAATGAGGAGCGTGGTGAGCGAAGAGGGTCAGCTCTTCTGGGGACTGTACCGTCCACCAGCGATAGGGATCGCGTGTTTTGTCGCGCACCACGCACCACATCACTTCCGGCTGAAAGTAATGTTTCAGCCACTCATACTGCTCCTCTGGTGTAGCGAAGAAGCGAAGTGTCGCCATGTTAGCCCCTAATTGTAGGGTGTAAAAATCACTGGAGTACCCGGAGGCAACCACTTCCCTAAGTCATCCAAAGCATCGCGCTCGCGTTTGACAGGATCGCCACGCTTGTTCCTGCGCCCAATGTTTTCATAGTGCCTCTGCCCATTCTTTTCAGCGATAATGTCAGGATAGCGATATCGCCCCCGTTGTTTGGGTCATGAACAGCTTGCTCCGGGTGTTTTCTGCCTCCAGTCACAATAGTATACCCCTCATTTTCAAGTTCCTGTGCCCGTTGCTGTACTTTAGCACGATGGCGAGTTCCACCGTGCCTTCCTCCAGGGTTGGGTATGCGATGTCTCTTCTTAGCAAACCCCACTCCCCCACCAGCCCCGCGCGTGAGCAACCGATCGTGAACCGCCCCAACCACATGACCCGCCAGATATCATTCATCACATGGATCGCGCGGCTCCCAGCGCGGCAGGTCCAACAGGTCGCACAGCCAATCCCGAATGTCTTTCGTCAGCCCGCCTGTGAGCCGATCGCCCCAGCCAGCTGCAAAGTGCGCGGCGTTGTCGATAAAATCCAGCCCCGACGGGTCGGCATGATTAATCGGGTCGTTCCCGCACTACCGATAGAGGTTCGGGTCGCCCTAAGGGAGTTGACGCCCAAGCCAATCAAT
>LDYB01000024.1 GCA_001442985.1 Armatimonadetes bacterium DC | reverse complement strand
TGATTAATCGGGTCGTTCCCGCACTACCGATAGAGGTTCGGGTCGCCCTAAGGGAGTTGACGCCCAAGCCAATCAATAAATCCTTCAATTTTCAACCCATGCTGTGTTGGTTCGCCACCAAGTAAGAAGCCCGTCTCCATGAGCTCATCCACCAGAACAGGTATTCCTAAGGTCCAGAATCTCTTCCGACGAGAGCCTCCCCATCAGGATATCGTCCCACCGCGCCAACCATTCAGACGCCCGTTGGCTCACAATCTCGTAGAACAGCTCTTGTTGTTGACGCAACAATTGCCGCCTGTGCGCTCCCTCTTATCCATTCATCTACCCGCGGAAAACGACCCTTCCGATTATGGTATCCAACTTTCTGCCATATTCATTAGGCTCATAGTTCTCTTCTAATCCGTTCTCAACAAATTCGTCATACAAAACCAAAGAAAGCTCGTGTGCCTCTTCATCCGATAGCGCCAGTGAGGGCAAGGGAAAACTGGCAAGCCGTTCCACCAGAGGAAGCAAATCGGGCGCTCGGCGTGCAATCACCTGCCGAATAGTCTCTATGTCAGATTCAGATAGGGAAAGCTGCTGGTGTCCCATGCCGCTTCTCCTTATGGACGGATGCGGTGCGCGCTGCTACTCCGAGGCCAGGTTGTTACAATCTCCCCACGAAGGTTAGTAACAACGACCGCACTCGCCCCTTCGTATCTGATGGTGCCCCTATCGCGCTGGAAAATGATCGCTTTTGGGCTTCTCACACTACCCAGAATCGCCTGTGGATGCACGCCTACGCCATCCCGACCCATTGCGCTCTCTAGCCCATGAGGAGTATACCCAGTAATTCTCCCACCTGCTACAGCAGGACGAGAGGTGCTGACTGTTGTCGAGGCGACTCCGCCAGACCGCCACCTGGGCGAAGGTATCTTTCCAATCGCAAGCGCTGCCGCCAGTAACAGCCCACAGAAGGAGTTCCCAAACTCTCGTGGATCCGTTCCTGTCAGTCATCGCCACCACGAAGAAACGCCTTGCTTTAGCAGATTCCATGGGCTGTCTAACGATAAACCGTGTTGCTGAAAATAGCTGTAGAGATTGATAGGTGAAGTCAAGAGACCCCAGAGGCAGTATCCATAGCCTGCGAACACCTGTCCCACATCGCCTATATAAGAGCCTGTTGCCCACAGCCCCGACGGGTCGGCGTGATTGATAGGGTCATTCCCGCAATACCGATAGAGGTTCGGGTCGCCCGAAGCGGCGTCTATCGGGTCTCGCTGCAGCCAGCGGGCGGTGCGGGGGTCATAGGCGCGGGTGCCGACATGATATAAACCCATGAAGGGAATAAACTCGTAGCCTTAGCCCATTTCCTCAAGATGGCTAACCGCCACGCAGTTTGCTCAAGCGCTCAACCCATCCTGCCGAACACCTAACTCTACTAAAAATCTCATTCCCTCTTCGCTTGGCTGCGCGCTCTGTCTAACTTCGCCAGCGCCCGCTTCGCCTGCTGCCGCATCCACGAATCCCGATGGTTTAGAAAACGCTGTGCTATCTTCTCACGAGCCGATTGCAACCCCAACCGCCCTGCTGCCAGCGCCGCCTGAATGGCTACCCCATCGTCTTCATCGTCCAGCAGTTCCAGCACCACCGCTTCGGTTTCAGGGGGACACAGGCGCACTAACGCCCAGACCAGCTGACTGCGTGTCCCTCCATGACGCCTGTCGCGGAGGAGCGCTATCACATCGTGGATAACGCTCGCATCGGCAACATATCCCAGCGCGTTCCCTATCGCCCATTTCAGGTGCCAGAGCCACACCAGGTACCTTTCCTCAAGAGTCGGCTCTTGGAGCCATTCGCCGTATCGCCCGCGAGGGATGTGAGCGAATCGGGGTTCTTGGGAGGGGGCGTCTACTCGCAGGAACTCCTCAACAAGGAACTTCCCAGCGACCCCTCGCGCCTCTTTTACGGTGAGCGCTCGCACAATCCCTTCCTTTACTTTGGGATGGCGTACTTTGGGGAGCCACTCCAGCAGCACAGGGATTGCTTCTGGATAAGGCACCTTCATGTTGACCAAATCCCATACACTGGTGACTTTCATGCCTGCCTGCTTTCGTAAAGCGTTAACGACGTGAGCATCTTCTGTCTCTTGCAACCGATTGTCTGGGATGGTGTTCATCGCAGAGTCCTCCGTATAATAATTTCGCCTGATTTTTCCAGCTCCTGCAAACGCTTGGATAACCGTGTGTTCCGGCGTACAACCAGAACGAAGTCTAGATTGTTTGCCTTACAGTAGTCGTAGAAATCTTGAAGCTGTTTCGTAAATGAAAGCTCTGCTACATTTTTTACCTCTATGAGCTCCTTATTTGTCAGCCTGTCTGGGATTCGTGTGCGCCCATTTACTGTAATCCGCTGCTTTGGTCCTGGGGGTATCCCCGCAGCACGTTCCCCTGCCTGTCCTACTCGTACTGGAGCTGCACCGCCACGCTGCCCTTGCGGCGGTCTCGGCGCACGGGGCGCCACCCTTGCAGCACGCGCCGCCGCTGCAGGCGTTGCTACGGATAGCACCGTCCCAAATGCCCGACCAAACGCCTGCGCATCCCCCTGCGCTGCCGCCGACCAATCCGCACAAAAACTTTGCCACATCCCCTCAAACAGCGCACCCGCCGATTGCAAGCTGACCCCGTTCTCCCAAAAATGCTGCCCTATCGTAAACGGCGAGGTGAGTATTCCCCAGATTACTTGCCCATAGCCCACAAAGACATTCCCCACATCGCGGAAGTATCGCCCCCAGTCCCAGTCCAGTCCACTCGGGTCGGCGCAGTTGAGGGGGTCGTTAGCACAATACGCATACACATTCGGATGCCCGCCTGCGACATCTATCGGGTCGCGCTGCAGCCAGCGGGCGGTGCGGGGGTCATACGCGCGGGCGCCGACATGATACAACCCTGTGAACGGAATAAACTCATACCCATACGCCCCGTTCCAAGTGAAGGGGTTCGGCGTGTCGCCTGCCTGCTCGAGCAGATTGCCCCAGCTGTCATAAGTGTAGCGGTCGGTAATGACGCCGTTCGGTGCAACCAGCGCCCGCACATGTCCCAA
>LDYB01000023.1 GCA_001442985.1 Armatimonadetes bacterium DC | reverse complement strand
AGAGAAGGGGTTGCGTTTTGCGATTCGCGAAGGCGGTCGCACGGTGGGCGCCGGCGTCGTCACCGAGGTGTTAGACTAAAGCGCGGGGCGGGAACTCCGCCCCGCCAGAGGAGGTATATTAAATGGCTACCGTAAGCAAACGCGTGATCATCGTGCTGGCTTGCACCGAGTGTAAGAGCCGAAACTACACGACCACCAAACATCGTGAGCGCCAGCGCGACCGACTGGAGTTGCGAAAATACTGCCCGCGATGTCGCAAGCATGTGCTTCATCGCGAGGCGAAGTAGCACCGAAGCAGGGGCGTAGCTCAGCTGGCAGAGCGTCGGTCTCCAAAACCGAAGGTCGTCGGTTCGAATCCGGCCGCCCCTGCCAGTTTTTATAACGGCACCGAAACGAGAATCTGGTTTTCTGCCCCACCCCGCTGAATCGGCTGGCGTAGCCTGCGCTCTGCAAAGTAGCACAGTCCCTCGTTGTGCGACTCGCAGTGGTAAAGCGTCCCGTGAATCTCGATAACCGCTTCGGGCTGAGTGAGCGTTCCCGCAATCTCCAGCGTGGGCTGGTCTAAGAGAAGGCTCACTTCGGACTTGCCGTTAAGTGTGGCGCCCTCTGCTTTGAGGAAAACCTGCGAGCGGGCGTGGGGGTTGAGCTTGTGTCCTTCAGGCAAGCGAAACTCAATCCGCAGGGTAAAAGAGTCGCCTCTCACTTTGGCAACGGGGCGCGTTTCAACAAGCGCGGTTTGTCCCTGCATCGGCGGACGGATGCGCTCTAACCCTTTGAGTGTGAGCGTGGACACCTGGCGCGTCTTGATATCCACCACGCGGATGAGGTGGTTATTGGTGTCGGCGACATAGAGTTTGCCGTTCGCATAGGAGATTCCGCCCGGCTCATCGAAGCGTGCCTGTGTGCCGTCGGTCGCGCCCGCCTCGCCAGTGCCAACGAAGGTCTCGATGCGGCGGGTTTTGGGGTCTAACCGCTTGATTTTGTTGTTATAGGTATCGGCAACATAGAGCATACCCTCCACATAGACCACGCCGAGCGGGTGCTGGAGTCGCGCGGCGCGTCCTGTGCCGTCGCGGTCGCCAAATTCAAACAGGTCGCCTCCCACCAGCGTTTCCAGCTGCCCGTTAGGGTTCACATCCGCCATCCGGATGCAGGAAACCTCGCTGTCGGCGAAATAGAGTTTCGTGCCGTCGGTGGTGATGCCTGAAGGCTGAGCCAGCGCGCTGGCGGGCAGAGGACCGTCGATGCATGCCTCACGCCCGGTGCCTGCGTGTGGCTCTGCTTGAAGCGTTTGCAAATCCAAGCGCCACAGCTGGTGGGAGCCTGCCATCGCGATATAAAGCGTATCGCCAAGCAGCACCACATCCCATGGGGAGTTCAGCGCGACTTCTTTGCCCTTGCCAGGGCGTGGCGGGTAGACGCGACTCTGCTCGCCCGTGCCCGCGAGCGTTTCCACCTGCTCGCGTCGTAAGTCCGCCTTGCGAATGGCGTGATTGTCCGTGTCGGCGATGTAGAGCGTCTCGGTTTTGGGGTCATATGCCATGCCCTGTGGATTGCGGAACCGGGCTTTGTCGAACGCGCCGTCGGCGAAACCTGCCTCGCCAGAGCCAATCACCTTCTGAATCGTGTTGTCTTTGAGCGACACCACCAGAATGCGGTGATGATTAGAATCCGCAATAAACAGTCGCTGGCTCGTTTCGTCTGCCAGCACCTTGCCGGGGAAGTGGAGTACGGTTCGCGGTGTGCGCTCGCGTTCCAGCTTGAAGCGTAACGGAGTACGGTCCAGCTGTCCACGCGCTTCGAAGGTCTGAATAACCTGCTGAATCGCCTTATCAAAAATCTCGTAAATGCCCTCGCCCGAATGATAGCCCACAATTTTGCCCTGCGGGTCAATTAGCACGAGGGTGGGCCAGGCGCGCACGGCGTACTGGCTCCAGATGACCATCTGGTTATCGTTCACCACGGGGTGTTCAATCTCGTAGCGCAGGATCGCCTGACGGACGTTTTCGGTTTCTTGCTCTGTGAAAAACTTGGCGGAGTGGACGCCGATCACCACCAGTTCGTTAGCATACTTGCGCTCCAGCCGCTTCAGGTCGGGCAAAATGTGCATACAGTTGATACAGCAGTAGGTCCAGAAATCGAGTAGCACAACTTTGCCACGCAGTTCGCGCAGGCTGAGCGGGCGCTCCGTGTTGAGCCATTCCAGTCCATCGGGGAAATCGGGCGCGGTGAGTTGACCTTCCATCGTTTGACCCTCCGGAGGCAGGGGCGGCGTGGGGCGGAAGAACCACCACAGGCTGAGCATCAAAACGCCCAGAAACACAAGACCCCCGCCAAGAACAAAGGTTTTCATAGCAGGCAGGATTATACCCCTCTGCTACTCGGCGAGGCGCCATGTGGTGCCCTGCGGGCTATCTTCCAGCACAATCCCCATCGCTTTGAGGTCGTCGCGGATGCGGTCGGCGAGATCGTAGAGTTTTCGGGCGCGCAGTTCGGCTCGCCACGCAATCACCGCCCCCATCAGTTGCTCAAAACGCTCGCTCTGCATCGGTGTTGTGGCTTGCAGGGGCACGCCCAGCACGGTCTCCATCATCCAGCGGAGAGCGTTCAGGAGTCCCTGCAGCTCGGCGGCAGTTTCGGGGCGCTGTGCCAGCTCGGGGGTGTTGAGGCGGTGATTAATCTCGCGCACCACTTCGAATACCACCGCAATCGCCTGCGCGGTGTTAAAGTCGTTATCCATCGCTTCGGTGAACTGCTCGCGGTAGGGTTGCGCTACCGAGTCGTCGGGCGCAGGGGGCTGGGGGAGCGCCCGCAGGAACGCCTCCGCACGCTGGGCAGCCGTGCGAATCCGCTCCAGACCCGCTTTCGCCTCGTCCAGACGCTCATAAGAGAACTCCAGCGGCGTGCGATAATGCACCGTCAGCAGGAAGAAGCGAATCACGGCAGGCTCATATTGCTGGCGCAGCTCGCGAATGGGCACCACCACGCCTGTGGACTTGGACATCTTCTCCTGGCGCAGGCGCACGGGTCCCCAGTGGAGCCAGTAGCGTGCAAAGGGCTGCTGGCAGTTCAGGTACGCCTCCGATTGGGCAATCTCGTTTTCGTGGTGGGGGAAGATGAGATCCATCCCGCCCGCGTGGATATCGAACGCAGGCTGGAGGTACTTGAGGCTGAGTGCGGAGCATTCGATATGCCAGCCGGGGCGTCCGGGTCCCCATGGGCTGTCCCATGCAGGCTCGCCGGGCTTGGCAGATTTCCAGAGCGCGAAATCTTCGGGGTGGCGCTTGCGTTCGTCCACTTCAATCCGCGCCCCTGCTTTCAGCTCTTCCACCGTGCGTCCTGACAGCTTGCCGTATTCGGGGAACTTGCTCACCTCAAAGTAGACATCGCCATCCACCACATAGGCGTAGCCGTCGTCCACCAGTTTTTTGACCATCGCGATAATGTCCTGCATATTCTCCGTGACCTTCACGAAGTGGGGGAGTTTCACGCCGAGCGCCAGCGCGTCCTCAATATACATCTGGCTATACTTTTCGGCGACCTGTTGCGTGGAGATTCCCTCTTCCTGCGCGCGGCGGATGATTTTGTCATCAATATCGGTAAAATTCTGCACGAAGTGGACTTCATAGCCGTGTTGTTCCAGCCATCGGCGCACGACATCCATCACGACCACGCCGCGCATATGCCCCACATGGGCAGGCGCTTGGGGGGTGAGACCGCAGGCATACATCGCCACTTTGCCCGGCTCGCGGGGCACAAACGGCTCTTCTTTTCGGGTGAGCGTATTATACAGGCGCAGTTCTCCCATATGGGGGATTATACCCCGTAGAATCCCCCGTTTTGGCGAATCCCCGTATTCCTTTTGATATGCACTGAGAAGGGGTATGGCAAAACTTCTTCAGGCGCGGGGGAAACCCCAAGGCGGATGGCAGATCGGTGGTTGCGAGGCTTCTCTCATCAGCACCGTCCAGCGCCACCGCCACACCCCCCTGCGGCGCAGTGTTCCGCAGGGGGCTTTTTCCGAAAAGTTTGGGGGTGAGTGAGCAAGAGCGAGAGGCGGGTGGGGAGGAACCCGCCTCTCCAGGGGTAGGGGAGGTGCGACCAAGTTTAGCAGGAGGTTCTCTGGTCAACCTGTACCCTGTCGCTGTTGGTAATTATCGGCAGCCCTGCCCGTAATCTTTAGAGGGGTTTATCGGGGTATAATTTTTCCACCATGAGCCGTTTCGCCAAGTTTGCCTGGCTCGTGCTGGGCTATAATGTGCTGGTGATTCTGTGGGGTGCCTATGTGCGTGCCACCGGCTCAGGAGCAGGCTGTGGAAGCCACTGGCCGCTCTGCAACGGCGAGATTATTCCCCGTTCCCCTACTGTGGAAACGCTGATAGAGTATAGCCACCGTTTGACCAGCGGGCTGGCGGCGCTGCTGGTGCTGGCGATGCTTATCTGGGCATTTCGGGCGTTCCCACGCAAGCACATTGTTCGGTTCGGCGCGTTGATGAGCATGGTGTTTATGGTGCTTGAGGCGCTGGTAGGCGCAGGGCTGGTGCTGTTCGAGCAGGTTGCCGATAATGTGACGATGGCGCGGGCGGTGTGGATGGCGGCGCATTTGCTGAACACCTTCATTCTGCTGGGCTGGATCACGCTGACCGCATGGTGGGCTTCGGGGGGGAGCCGCTTTGCGCTGCGGGGTCAGGGGAGCGCAGGCTGGGGCGTGTTCGGTGCGCTGTTTTTGATGACCTTGATTGGCATGAGCGGCGCGGTCACGGCGCTCGGCGACACACTGCTCCATCTCGGCGCCATCGAGAAAAACCCACTTGTGGGCGAAACCCTGCTCGCGTTGCGAATTTATCACCCCACGCTGGCGATAGGAATTGCCGTCTATATGATTCTGGTGCTGACCAATCTTGCCCTGGCGCGTCCTTCGCCCACCATCCTCCGGCTGGCGCTGGGCTTCAATGGGCTGTATCTGGCGCAGCTGGGGCTGGGCGCGCTGAATGTGTGGCTCAAGGCGCCTGTGTGGATGCAGCTGGTTCACCTGCTCATCACCGACATCCTCTGGATTATGCTGGTGGTGCTGTCAGCTTCTCTTCTGGCGAACCAGCCGCAGGCGCGGGCAATCGTGCAGGAACCCAAAGCCTCCATCACCCCCTGACTTTTCAGGCAAACTGTGCCGATAATCGGCTCATGTGAGATGGCGGTTCTGGCGATGGTTTTGCGAGGGCGAGGTAGAGCCTGATTCGCCTGCCACCGAAGCGCTCGCGGCAACGCTGGAATGCTTCGGACGCTATGCGTTTGACTTGCCCGACCAGCGCGCCCGCGAGATTCAAAGCCGTTTCCAGAAGCTGGCGCAACAGGCGCGGGATGGGCAGGTGCAGGGGATCCCAGAGCGCGTATGCGAACACCGCAGGGCGGAACAGGCGTTCGTGGCGCAGAGCCTGAACGACCTGCGCGAGCTCACATGGCAGCTCATCAGCGGGATGGCGCGCATCCTGCAGGAGGACGGCGAGGGCGACCGTGCCGTGCGTCAGCAGATTCAGAAAATTGCCGAATCGCCCCCGACAGAGGTGCAGGTTCTCAAGCAGGCGCTTACTGCCCTCACCCAGATGCTGGAAGAACGCGAACGCCGCCATAAGCAGACCCTCCAGCAGATGCAGAGCCAGATGGGGCAGCTCCTGCAGGAACTGGAGCAGGCGCGGAAAGAAAGCCATATAGACCCCCTCACAGGACTCTACAACCGCCGCGCATTGGAACACCACCTGCAGAGTACGGTGGAGCTGAATCGGCTTTTTGGCTACAGCGCGGCGCTCATCCTGATTGATATTGACGACTTCAAGCGGCTCAACGACACATGGGGGCACACCACAGGCGACGAGGTGCTGAAGGCTGTTGCGGAGGTGCTGGTGCGGGTGTGCAAGCGCAAGGGCGACTTTGTGGCGCGTTATGGGGGCGAAGAGTTCGCGATTGTGTTGCGTGAGACCACACTCAAAGAGGCGAAAGCCATCACACAAAAGATTCTGGACGCGGTGCGTCGCGAGGTATTCCAGCTGCCCGATGGCAACCTGCTCACGATTACGGTCTCCGCAGGCGTGAGCGTGCTGCAGGAGATGGAAGAGGCGCGGGCGTGGCTGGAGCGCACTGACCAGCTCCTCTATGCCGCCAAGCGCGCGGGCAAAAACCAGCTGCAGGCAGCGTGAAGCCCCCTCCCCTTCGCGAGAGAGGGGGCACGGTTCAACACCCGCTACCGAAGTTGAACAGCACGATCAGCAGGTCAGCGTCATCTACATTCGCGTCGCAGTTCACATCGGCGGGGTTTGTGCCTGTCGCGCCGAAGGCGAACAGTACCATCAAGAGGTCGGCATCATCCACGCAACCGCTGCCGTCCACATCGCCGTTTGTGGGAATGCAGGCGGGCGTGAACCAGAAGCCCCCCGTGAGGCTGTAAGTGCCCCCTGTGAGGGCGTTGCTGGCGTCGGGCTGACCGACTGTGCCGCCGAGGTTGAAAGTGCCTCCTGTGGCGAAGGTGACCCCGCCGCCGTCGATGGTCCACCAGCTAAGGTCGTAGCCGCCGCCCGACTGGGCGCAGGCGACACCCATCAGTGTCGCAAGAACCACACACACTATCAGCGTTCTCATTGTTGTTCACCTCCATCGTTTCGTTGTGCCCCCTCTCTCCTGCTCGGAGAGAAGAGGGGGTAGGGGATAAGCGCCTCACGGCTTGCTCGTTCCGCTCGGCGTGGAATCGGGTTCAGGGCGATAGAGAATCCCGCGCTCCGTTGGTTGCCCGTACAGCTCAGGATGCAGGTACTTGCCCTTGATTTCGTCCTCCTTCTCCTGCTCGGTCTGGTAGCCGTACTGCTGTACCCAGCGGTCGTTGCGGATGGCTTTCACTTCCCAGCTGACCTTTCTGCCCGGTACGCCGCCCGCGATTTTGAAGCGATTATTCTGGATTTCCACGGCGACATGCAGGTTCGGCATCGGCGCACCAACAGGGGTCAGGTGGTAGGTGGCGTCGCGGTTGATGGCTTCAAAGTAATCGGGCAGTTGCACCCACGCTTCGCCGCGTGCATCCAGCACCACCATACCCCGATAGAGGGTGTAGGGTTCGGGACCTTCGGCGCAGAAGTGGTTCAGGTAGTGGGTTTCGGGGCTGAGGGGGTGGTCAATCTGGAACGACTTGATGGCGGCGGCGACGCTGCCCGTGGTAAAGAAGGCGTGTCCTGCGCCGCCAGCGGGTTCCTGGGCGACCACGCCGTAGGAGTCGGAGGTGGAGCCGGCGGTGCGTCCCCACACGCCCCAGGGGGCGCCGGTGGTGGCGGTTGCAAAGCCATACACGCCCGTGCCAGTGGTTCCAGCAGCGGTTGAGTAGATACCGTAAGCGCTGCTGCCCACCACAGTCACCCAGATGCCATTCGCGGTAGTGCCAGTGTTGGCGTTGCTGATGTTGACCAGTTGCGTGTTGCGGTTGCCTTGCACATCCACCAGATATGTGGGATTAATTGTGCCAACACCCACATTCCCACTGCCTGTGATGGTGAGCGTGCGCTGGGTGGCAAGCGTGGTGCCCGCGCCCAGTGAGAGCAGGTTCGCGCCACCCTGCGCGGCAATCGTGGCGTGCCCTGCACCGCCGCCACCTGTCGCGACTCCCATCTTCAGGCGATAGGTTGCGTTGCCGATGCGCAGGTCGCCTTCACTGGTCTCGGTGTTCCACGCGCCACCTGCGATGTCCAGCCTTGCGGCAGGGCTGGTCGTGCCGATGCCGACATTGCCACCCGCCTGAAAATACATTCGGACGGCACTCGCGGCATTCTCCCATAGCTGCAGGTTGGCGCCTCCGCCGATGGTACCGAAGTACCACTGGTTGGCAGAAGATGGAAATCCTATTCGCAGAGTCCCCGTAGAACTATTGACCAGCATTCCACCGCTGACTTCCAGAGGATAGGTGGGAGTGGTCGTCCCGATACCGATATTGGAGCCGCTCTGGAAAATTACGGAGTCGCCCAGCGTGTTCGCGGCGGTGAACAACGCGACGCGGTTCGCTGTGCCCGACCCGCTCAGAAAGCTCGGCGCGCCCGTGATACGCGCCCACGGCACCGAACCACCCTGCAAAACGCCGCTCCAGCGCACATCGCCCGACACATCCAGCGCGTGTGCAGGCGTTGAAGTGCCAATCCCGACGCGACCCACGCCCAGATCCACTGTCATTACAGAAGCGCCGCCCGCTAAGAAGTTGAACTTGTCGGTGCTGTCCTGATACTGCAAACCCCAGTTCGGGAACGCAGGCGAATGGGTAATCACCATGCGGTCGGCGTTGGACGTGCCCGACTGGAACATGTTCAGCTGGGTTGCCGTGTTCGCATAGGGGGTCGCGCGAATCAGCACGCGCGGGGTGAGCCAAGTGGTTGAACTGCCACTAACAATCCCAATCTCAAGGTAGCGATCCGCGCCTGTCCAGATGGACGCAGGCGGGTTTAGCTGCACGGTAAACAGCCCGTTGGACACATTCACGGTCAGCGTGCCCGAATCCCAGAGCACGGTAGTGTCTGTGGCGGTGGCGAAGATGCGGAATCGCATCGATTGCGAGGGGTTATTCAGGGGCGCGCCGCCCTGGCGCAGATAGCCCTGATAAGTGAACGCTTGCGTTACGCCCTGAGCGAACGCGCCTGCAAGCGCCGAAAGCGCAACCAGTGCGCTCATCACCGAGATTGTAAGCCATCGTTTCATCGCATACACCTCCTTACGGGAATATATCCTGCCTCTATTATCCACAGGGGGTCTTACGAGAGTCTTAAAAAATCGGGGGGTTTCTGGGACTTAAGTCCTAAATTTGGGGTTTTTTAAGGGCAAATTCCCTTAAAAAGTCGCCATTTCGTCGGCGAGGGCGCGGCACTGCTGGAGGGCGATCTGGCGTCCCATCGCCTGGTTCAGCTGGATGGCTTCTTCGAGGGCACTTTTTGCGCGGGGCAGGTCGCCCAGCGCTTTGTAGGCGTGGGCAAGGTAATAAAGGGTGTTCGCCTGCCAGGGGCGCGCCTCGCGCTCTTGCCAGAACACAAGGCACGCTTCCAGCGCCTGCGCCGCTTCAGGGTCTGGCTGGAGCATGGCGCGAATGCCGTAGTAGTGCGTTTTGCTGAAGTGCAGGCGGTAAGCGTCTTCTTGCTGGCGGCGGGCGTCAAGCGCGTTTTCGGCGTAGCGCAAAGCGGTGGGCAGGTCGCCCTGTGCAATAGCGGCGAGCGCGGCGAGGTCCCATGCGCCTCCCAGCTCGTGGGGGCGGTCATAAGGCAGATGGCGGGCGACCAGCTCCAGCGCCGCCTGCAGCGCCTGTTCTGGCTCGCCGCGACGCAGGCGCCAGTGCCCTTCCAGCCACAGGAGCGTATCGGCGAACCGACCCACCTGCAAGTCTAACTGGCGCAGCTCATGCAAAAGCGCCTCAGCGCTCTCCAGTTCGCCCTGCTGAATGGCAATAAAGAGCTGGGTTACCAGCGCGGAACCCACGCGAATAGGGTCATCCAGCTGGCGGGCGAGCTGCACTTCCTCAAGGCAGACCAGTCGCGCCTTCTCGTAATCGCCTCTCAGGGTCAGCTCTTCGCTGTACGCACTCAGGGGCGATTGACGCACCAGCAAATCGGGCTGCTGAAACGCCTCTCGCACGGCTCGCTCGCGCCAATCAGGCGGCTGACGCTCCCAGGGGATGTAGCCCGCCAGGTAGTGAATCTGGATGTGGAGCTCAAAATCCTCATGGCAGGGGTACATCGACCACAGGCGCTCCCAATAATGGTGAACCGTTGCCCAGTCGCGCTCGGTAAGTGCGTGCTGTACCACCCAGTAGAGCGCCCAGCCAAGCGTTTCCGGGCTTTCGGGAAGCGTTTCAGCCAGCGCGAGCATTTCGTGCGCCAGCGCACGGCTGGTTTCAAAGCTCTCGCGTTTGAAGTAGACGCCCGTCAGCAAACGGAGTAGGCGACATCGCATAAGGGACGTGCCGTTGGGCAACTGAATCGCCTGTGTCAGGAACACCTCCACCCAGGGCAGGACACAGCGCGCAAGAAAATACCGATCCAGCGACACAATCACTTCGAAAAGCGTTTCGGTCTACCCCTGTTCCAGCAGGAGCTGGAGCGCGTCCTGCAGGCATTCGCGGTGCGCGTCCCAGAAAGCGAGCCACTGAGGGAGCTGTTCGGTGCGGCTCTGGGCGCGGCGGGCGTCTGCCTGGGCGCACACCCACGCCGCAATCTGGCTTCTGCAGGCGCGCTGCTCATCGGGCGTCATCTGCTCCAGAGCGTGCTCGCGCACAACTTCCAGCATCCGAAACAGAACCGCGCCGTTGGCGGCGACACGCTGAATCAGACCTGCCCCCAACAAACTCTCCAGCGATTCGAGAAGAGAGTCGGCTGGCGCTTCGGTGTAAAAAATCTCCCGAAGCGTGTCTGCCGACCACGCGGCGGGCACTACCGCCATCTGGCGCAGGAGCTTCTGGGCATCGGCGGGCAGCGAGGCACAGGTAATCTCCAGCACCGTGCGCATTTCACGGTGGCGGGCAGGGATGTCCACACGATGGGTTTTAAGCCAGCTCAGGCGATGAGACACCTGCTCCAGCATCTGGCGGGGACTCAACACATTCACGCGCGAGGCTGCCAGCTCCAGCGCGAGCGGAATGCCGTCCAGACTTTGACAGAGCGCGGTGATGAGGTTCCGATTCTGCTCGGTCAGGCGGAAGTCCTGCGCCACCTGCTGTGCCCGATGCACAAACAGCTGCAGGGCGGGGCATTCGGGCGCGTCAGAGCAGGCGAGCGGCTCCAGATGGAAACGAATCTCGGCGTCAATTGTGAGCGGCACGCGCGAGGTAATCAACATCTGACAATAAGGAACCGATTCCAGAAGGCGCGCAATTATCGCTGATGCTTCGGGCAGGAGTTGCTCCATATTATCCAGCACCAGCACCACACGCTCAAGCTGGCGCAGGCAGTGAATCGCTTGCTCCAGGGGGTCATACGCAACAGATACGCCCAGCGCCGCGAGAATCGCTTCGCCCATCTGTTCGGGATTCAGGATGCCCGCCAGCGGAACCCACAGCACCGTGCGTTCAGGCGATCCTGCCAGCTGCTGTGCGACGGCTATTGCGAGGCGCGTTTTGCCAACCCCTCCCAGCCCCAGAATGCTGACACAGCGCGTTTCGGGGCGCTGGAGCAAGTTAAGCAGCGACTGGAGCTCGGTTTGCCTGCCAAACAGCGGTGTAGTTGGCTGTGGGAGCTCGGGCGCTCCGGTCTCCACGCGCGGGGTTGTGGGCAGGGCTGGCGCTGTGAGGTCGGGCTTATCGGAGCGGGCGCGTTTGGACCTGCGTGCCAGCACGGCGCGCCGACTCCCCAGCTGCTGGCACTGGAGCAACAGCCGCTGGACAGCCATGGGGGCGCGACGCCGCTGTTCGCGCTGATATTGCTCGATCCAAGCACTGCAGACCTGATACGCTGGTTCGGGGCGCCCTTCGTCCAGATACAAACCAACGAGGGTGCAGAGCGGTTCTGCATCGGTGGGGTGCAGCGCCACCAGCCGATGGAGCCACTCGATTGCCTGCACACGGTTGCCCTGCTGAAGGTCTATCTCTGTGAGGCGTTTTAGCGCTTCGCTATACTGCAGCTGAAACTGAACGCCCGCGTCCACGATCCACAGGTCGTAGTAGCCTGCCAGAAACTCGCCTGTGTAAAGACGCACTGCCTGAAGATAGTACTGATACTGGGCACTGGGGTCGCTGGCTTGTTGCGCGAGGGCAATCGCGTCGGCGAAGTCCAGCACATCGGCGTCAAACGCGGCGCGGTTCAGCCCCACACTCTGGGGTTCGGCAATCAGCAGGGGTGGCGCAGGTTCAGGAGCCTCAAAGGCGTATCGGATGGCGTTCAGCGCAACGCTCAGGTTGTTGCGGGCGCGCCCTGGTTCCATATCCTGCCAGAACAGTTCCGCCAGCGCCTCACGCGGAAAGCGATGCGGGGGGTGTGTAATCAAGTATCCCAGTAGCGAGACGGTTTTTGCCGTGCGCAACCGGTTCACGCGCCGAGTGCCACAGCGCGCTTCGAACCCCCCAAACAGCTGAAAATACCAGCGCGACTCCAGAGCCATCGTGATACAACTCTAATTATACTCGGAATGGGCATGTGTTTGCTGGAGGGGTTATATGGCAATACCTGTTTTTTGCGAATCGCGTTTTTCAGGCAAGTAAATAAGACAATGGAGTCGGTTCACCGCCTGCGAACTCTTTTCGAGTATCCTCATGGGGGATGCGTTCGGCACACTCGCTTATGGACGAACCATCGCGCCTGTGGCGGGCTGTGGCTCTCGGCAGCCTCATCCTTTCGCTGGGCGTTGCGGGCATCGCGTGGGGGCTGGGCTTCCCCCATGGCGCACTGGGGGTTCTGATTGGTGCCGCCATGCTGGGCTGGATTATGGGATACTATGGCTTTCTGGTCTGGCTGCTGCGGGGCAAAGGCGTCCAGCGACTCCTGCCTCTGTTCAACCTCGCGAAATACCCCCTGATGATGGCGGTGGTCTATGGAGTGGTGCAGGGTGGAACCCCGATGGTGATTGGATTTGTGGTCGGTGTGGTCATTCCTCTGGCGGTGATGACCGCGCTGGCAATCTGGTCGGCGTTCACGATGCGTTGAGGGCAGGGTATACTTCTCGGCGAGGGGAACAACGATGAAAACTCGCATACTCGGAATAGCAGGTCTTACCGCAGTGCTACTGGGCGCATCGGTTGTGGCGCAGCGACTGACCGCCGAGCAGGTTCTGGACAAAGCCGAAGCCGCTGCAGGCGGCGCGAAAATCCGCACACTCAAAAGTATCCATGTCAAAGGGACTTTCCAGGCGCCTGCTCAGAAACTGAGCGGCACGATAGAAATCTACTTCAAAGCGCCAAACAAAGTGCTGGTTCGTCAGACGATCCCCGGCGTGCTGGAGCAGACCAGCGGCTTTGACGGCAAGGTGGGCTGGGAAAAGAGCAACATGACGGGTCTGCGCGAGATTAAGGGCAAGGAACTGGAGCAGCTCAAATCGGCGGCGAATTTCACCAGTGTGGGCAACTGGCGCAAGCAGTATCGCAATCCCAGGCTGCGCGGGGTGCAGAAGCTTGGCAACCACGAGGTCTATGTGATTGACCTCACCACAACACATGGCACGAAAGCGACCCTGTATATCGATACGCGCGAATTTCTTGTTCGCCGCGACGATAGCGAAGTGGTGACCCCGCAGGGTAGTATCGTCGCCACCAGCCTGCTGGAAGACTACCGCCGTGTGGACGGAATAATGTACCCGTTTCGCGTGCGTCAACAGGTGTCGGGAATGGAGAGCGTCATTTATCTCCAGCAAGTGCGCCACAATGTTCCGATAAACGACTCGCTTTTCCGCAAGCCGAAACAGTAAACATGTTGGTCGTTGAGAATCTGGTGAAGTCGTTCAAGGGGCTGCGCGCGGTGGATGGGGTCAGTTTTCGCGTGGAGCCGGGTGAAATCGTGGGGCTGCTGGGTCCCAACGGCGCGGGCAAGACCACCACTTTGCGCTGTATTGCGGGCATCCTCAAACCCGATTCGGGGCGCATCCAGATAGGGGAGTACGACCTGGCGCAAGCCGAGCGTGAAGCGAAAAGCCTGCTGGCGTTCATTCCCGAAATGCCCAACCCCTATGAGCTGCTTACCGTGCGAGAGCATATGCGCCTGGTGGCGATGTGCTATCAGACCGTGCCGCTTTATGAGGCGCGCGCTGATGCCCTGCTGGAACGCTACGAACTGAAAGACAAGGCGGACGCGCTGGCAGGCACGCTCTCTAAAGGCATGAAACAGAAGCTGGCGGTGGTCTGCGCCCTCGTGCATGACGCGAAGGTGTTTCTCTGCGATGAGCCGTTGATGGGGATTGACCCGCGCGGGCAGTATACGCTCAAAAACGACCTGATGCGCCTGCGCGACGAAGGCTGCGCCATCCTCGTCAGCACGCACCAGCTGGACACCGCCGAGCGCCTGTGCGACCGCGTGATTATTATGCATCGGGGCAAGCTGCTGACCGAAGGCACCCTCTCGGAGTTGCAGGAACGCGCCCAGATGGAGGGCAGCACCCTCGAGGAGGTGTTCCTGCGCCTGACAGAAGAGGCGGAAGCGCCTGTTTCGGAAACGCCCGTACAAACCTGAGGGGGAAAACCCCATGGCAAACTATCCTGCAGAGTGGAGCCATCACGAGCGTGCCAAGCGGCGCGCGACCACCATCTCGCTGGCGTATAATGTGCTGTTCACGGCGGGCAAGCTGGTGGCGGCGTTGCTCACAGGTTCGATGAGCCTGCTCTCGGAGGCGCTCCATTCGGCGACCGATATTGTCGCCTCCACACTGGCATATGTGGGCGTGCGGGTGGCGTCCGCCCCGCCCGACGAACGCCACCCTTATGGGCACGGCAAGGTGGAGACCCTCACAGGCTTCGGAGAAGCTATTCTGTTGTTCCTGATGGTGCTGTACCTGATAGGGGAAGGCGTTCACCGGCTGTTCGTGGGCAGTGAGCTGGAGAGCCTGGAGGTCGGGATCGGGGTGATGGCGCTCTCCGCAATCACCAGTTTCTTTGTGGGGCGTTATGTGTTGCGCGTGGGCAAGCGCACAGGCTCGCTCGCACTGCTTTCCAACGGGCAGCACCTGATGGTGGACTTCTGGACCAGTCTGGGCGTTCTCGTCGCGCTGGGCATTATCGAGCTGACGGGCTGGACGGCGATTGACCCCCTGCTGGCGATTGGGATTGCGCTGTGGCTCATGCGGGGCGCGTGGCGCTTAGCCACCCATGCGTTCCATGACCTGATAGACCAGAGCCTGCCTCCTGACGAGATTGCTCTGATTGATGCGCTGGTGCGGAGCGAACCCGATGTCATCAGTTATCACCGCCTGCGCACGCGCCGTTCGGGCGCAATGCGTTATATAGACCTCCATATCGTGGTGCCCAGCGACTGGAGTTTACAGCAGGCGCATGCCGTTGCCGACCGACTGGAAAAGCGAATCGCGCAGGCGCTGGCGCCCGCGCAGGTGGTGATTCATGTGGACCCCTACGACCCCACCCGTGCCTCGCATCAGCCTTCCGATGCCAAAGAGCGCGTGAAGGCGATGTAGTCTTCTAAAGTCTCTATCGCGCGTCCCGTTTCAATCACGCGGAGCGCCATGTGAACCCCCTCGCGGATGTCGCTGGCACGTCCTGCAATCCAGAGGGCGACGCCCGCGTTAGGTAGCAGCGCCTGCATCCGCTGCTCGTCGTCACCGGCGAGCGCGGCGCGGAGAATTTGCGCGTTCTCTTCGGGGGTTTCACCGGGCGCAATCGCTGTCATCGGAAGCGGCGTTAAACCTAAATCCTGCGGGCTGAACTCGAACGACTCCAGCGTGCCGTCGCTTCTAAGATGGGTCAGCACCGTGACGCCGATAGGGGAGACCTCATCCAGCCCGTCCATCCCATGCACCACGCAGGCGCGTTCGGCGCCCAGTCGCGCCAGCGCCTCCGCGAGCATCGTGAGCCACTCCCAGTGGAACACGCCTACCATCTGGCGCTTCGCGCCTGCGGGATTGGTCAGCGGTCCCAGCAGATTGAACACAGTGCGCACCCCCAGCTCGCGACGCACGGGGGCGACATGCTTCATCGCAGGGTGATGCAACGGCGCAAAAAGAAACCCCACGCCAACGGTTTCGATACATCTGGCGACCTGCTCTGGAGTGAGCTGAATGTTCGCGCCGAGCGCTTCCAGCACATCGGCGCTCCCACAGCGGCTGCTGACGGCGCGGTTGCCGTGCTTCGCCACGGGCACGCCTGCACCTGCCACCACAAACGCCGTCGCAGTGGAGAGGTTCCATGTCTTAATGCGGTCGCCCCCCGTGCCGCAGGTATCCAGCAGGTCGGGGCGGTTGACCGAAACCTTCACGGAGTGTTCGCGCATCGCGCGTGCGAAGCCGACAATTTCGTCCAGCGTTTCGCCGCGCGTGCGCATCGTCATCAGCACGCCCGCCACCTGCACAGGGGTGAGCTGCCCTTCCATCAGCGCGTGCATCAGGGCGTAAGCTTGCGCCTCGTTCAAATCCTCGCCTTCCAAAACCATGCGCACCAGAGAGGGTATCTCCATATGCCATAATAGTACCCCATATGCCGGGACTCCGCGCCTCGCCCCGCAATTTTGCGGGTTTTCGTCCTGAATTCTCCCTGAATTGCCTGTTTTCCTCTTGACAATTGCGCCCAGAGTGTGCTATAATATAGTCGCACGGTTCGCCCCGTGCAATATCTCCGGGAAGCCCGGAAAGGAGGATGCTGTATGAAACGATTGGCAACACTGGCTTTGGGTGCCTTATTGACCGTCAACGCTTTCGCGTTGTTTGGTGAAACTGAGCCGAACGACACACGCGCGACCGCAGATATGGTTCTCTACGGCAATAGTGCCCCATGGGCGGATGTGGGCGTGATTAGCCTCACGGCAAACGACTCCGACTTCTTCAAAATCCGCCTGAATGCAGGGGACTACCTGACGGCGATTACTTTCCCTATCAGCACGCTTTACAATGTTCCGGACACTGTGATGGCGCTGTTTGACGCCACTGGCACAACGGCGATTGTGTGGAACGACGATGCTGGTAGCGGTTTCGGCTCTGCCATCCGCTGGCAGGCGACCGCTACGGGCGACTACTACATTGCGATTACGGGGTATCACGGCGGGGTGCAGTCCAGCCTGTCCTACTATGAGGGCGCCACTCACGGCGAGGCTGGCGACTACATCCTGACCGTGAGCGTGGTGCCTGAGCCTGCCAGCATGGTTGCGCTGGGCACTGGCTTGGTCAGCCTGCTGGCGCTGCGCCGACGCAAGAAGAACTGAGCCAATCAGAGCGGCTTGGCGAAAAAGCCCCTCCTGCTGGAGGGGCTTTTTGATTCTTGAAGGAAACACGGGGGCTGGCGCGAACCCCATACCCATGCCTCTGCGGATTGCCGAGAACAGTCTGGTCCTGTTTCAGGGTGATAGTATTACCGACGGCGGGCGCAAGCGCGAAGTCGCCACCGATCTGGGCTGGGGCTACCCCTTGCTGATTGCTTCCTGGATTGCGGCGATGTATCCCGAACGCCAGATTCGGTTTTTGAATCGGGGCATCAGCGGGAACCGTGTGCGCGACCTGCTGGCACGCTGGGAAGCCGATTGCATCGCTCTCAAACCCGACTGGGTTTCCATCCTGATTGGCATCAACGACACATGGCGCCGCTACGACAGCAACGACCCCACCAGCGTGCAGGAATTTGAGCGTGATTATCGCGCCCTCCTGCGCCTGACGCGCGAGCGCACCGAAGCGCAGATTATTCTGATGGAACCGTTTGTGTTGCACACGCCGCCTGACCGCGAGACATGGCGCGAGGACCTGGACCCGAAGATTCAGGTGGTGCGCCAGCTGGCGCGCGAGTTCAAAGCCACGCTGGTGCCGCTGGATCGGCGGTTTCGCGAAGTCGCCATGCGGCGTGATCCCGCCTTCTGGGCAGCCGATGGCGTCCATCCCACTATGGCAGGGCACATGCTGATTGCGCAGGAGTGGCTCAAGGCAGTTGGGGTTCGGTTCGGCTGATTCGCGCTCGGTATACTTTAACCCATGCGCGTGTTGAAGTTGTGGCGCCAGCGTCAGCGCCGCTGGCAGAGCGACGACCCTGCGGAACTCCGCGCCGAGCTGGAGCGCAAAGAGCGCGAGCTTCAAGAGGCGCGTCGCGCCCTGCGCCAGCTGGAGCATAAACTCGCCGACCGCGAAGCAGAGATTGAGGCGCTCCGTAAAATCAGCGAAGCCACCGGCAGCGCTTTCGCCTCCGAAGCCATGCTCCAGTCTATCGCCGAAATCGCGATGCGCATCACCGAAACCGAAATCTGCCACATCTTTCTGTTTGATGAAACCCGCGAGGAACTGGTGCTGCGCGCTGCCACAGGCGACGATGCCCGATTCATCAACGAGATTCGGCTCAAACCGGGCGAGGGCATCACAGGCTGGGTCGCCAAAGAGCGCCGTCCCGTCGCTGTCGCACGCGCTGCCTACAAAGACCCCCGCTTCAAACTCTACCCCGCCCTGAACGAGCAACAGTACGAGAGCATGCTCGCTGTACCGCTGGTGGTCAATAACGAGGTGATTGGGGTCATCAGCGTGCGCACGCGCAAGCCCAAAGAGTATCAGCAAGACCAGATTCGCCTGCTGTCGGGGATTGCGAGTCATCTGGCGGGCGCGCTCAATCAGCTGAGCCGTATCGAACAGCTGGAGCGCACCGCCACCCAGGTCGCCACGCTTTCGGAAATCAGCCGCACGCTCACGGGCAACCTCTATCTGGAAGAGGTATTGCAGCTACTGGTGCATATCACCGCCCAGACACTGGGCTATAAGATTGTTACGGTCATGCTGTTGGACGAGGAGAAGGGCGAACTGGTGCTGAAAGCCACTCAGGCAGAAAGCGAAGAGTATCGCAAGAAACCCCCGCTACGGGTTGGAGAGAGTATTGCAGGGCGCGCCGTGGCGGAGAACCGCGTGATTGTCGTGCCTGATGTACGCGCCCACCCGAACTACCGATTCCCCGATATTGCGGCGCGCGAGGGGTTGCACTCGATGGTCTCCGTGCCCCTGCGCGTGCGCGAGCAGGTGATTGGCGTGCTGAACTGCTACACGGATCGCCCGCATCTGTTCACCGATGAGGAGTTGCGCACGCTGGAGGCGGTCGCCAGTCAAGCCGCGCTCGCGATTGACCACGCCAAACTCATGGTGCGCAGTGCCATTCTGCAGGAGATGCACCATCGCGTCAAAAACAACCTCCAGCAGATTGCGAGCCTGATGCGCCTGCAGATGCACTACTCGCGCTACAAAACGGTGGAAGAGGTGATTCAGGACAGCCTCAGCCGCATTCTGGCAATTGCACAGGTGCATGAGTTGCTCTCGCGTGAAGACCTGGACATGGTGAGCCTGCGCAAGATTGCCTCCAGCATTCTGCATAACACGAAGCAGGCGCTTGTGCCTCCGGGGAAACAGATTCACTCGCGCGTGGAGGGGGAAGATGTGCTCCTGCCGTTGCAACAGGCGACTGCCGTGGCACTGATTTTGAACGAGCTGATTCAGAACGCAATCGAGCATGGGTTCAAAGATCGCACGGAAGGAGAAATCAGCGTGCGGGTGGAGTTCACGAACGGGCATGTGTTGCTGGAAGTCGCCAACGATGGCGAACCGCTCCCGCCCGATTTTGACGCGGCACGCTCCAACACGCTCGGCGTGAAGATTATTGACAATCTGGTGCGCGGCACGCTTCGCGGGCGCTTTGAAATCAGCAGCGCCGACTCGCGCACGGTGGCGCGGGTGGTGTTCCCGCGCCCTTAGTCTTCAGCGAGATCAATCCCGCGCTCGCGTGCAATCTGGCGGGCTTTCTCGTAGCCTGCGTGGGCATGGCGCATGACGCCCGTGCCGGGGTCGTTGGTCAGCACACGCTCCAGTCGCCATGCCGCTTCGTCGGAGCCGTCGGCGACGCAGACCTGCCCCGCGTGGAGCGAGTAGCCCATTCCGACGCCCCCACCGTGATGGAAACTGACCCACGCCGCGCCAGAGACCGCGTTCAAAGCGAAGTTCAGCAACGGCCAGTCGGCAATCGCGTCGGAGCCGTCCAGCATGGCTTCCGTCTCGCGGTAGGGGCTGGCGACGCTCCCTGCGTCCAGATGGTCGCGCCCAATTACAATTGGCGCCTGCAGTTCGCCCTTGCGCACCATCTCGTTGAACAGAAGCCCTGCTTTATCGCGCTCGCCGTAGCCGAGCCAGCAGATTCGGGCAGGCAAGCCCTGAAACTTGAACCGCTTGACACCCTCGGTGAGCCAGCGGTGTAGCCCCTCGTCTTCGGGGAAGAGCTTGAGCAGGGCGGCGTCGGTTTTGTAAATGTCGGACGGCTCGCCCGACAGCGCCACCCAGCGGAACGGACCGCGCCCCTCGCAGAACTGGTCGCGAATAAACGCGGGCACGAAGCCGGGGTAGCTGAAGGCATCGGCAAAGCCGCCCTCTTTCGCGAAGGCGCGCAGGTTGTTGCCGTAGTCAAACGCAATCGCGCCCGCTTTTTGCATAGCAACGATTGCTTCGCAGTGGATCGCCATCGATTCAATCGCGCGCTGGCGGACTTCTTCGGGGCGCGTGCGCCGTGCCTCTTCCACCTCGCGGAGCGACATTCTGCGCGGCACATAGCCGTACAGGGGGTCATGGGCGCTGGTCTGGTCCGTCACTAAGTCGGGAATGAAGCCGCGTCGCACCATTTCGGGCAGTACTTCGCTCGCGTTGCCCAGCAGCCCAATTGAGAGCGCCTGCCCCTTGCGCTTCGCCTCTTCCGCCATCTGAATCGCCTGTTCGAGGCTATCCGTCCAGGTGTCCAGATAGTTCGTCTCGATGCGGCGCTGGATGCGGTGGGGGTCTACCTCAACGGCGATAATCACGCCCCCGTTGAGCGTAACCGCAAGCGGCTGCGCGCCGCCCATACCGCCCAAGCCCGCCGTTACGGTAATCGTGCCTTTCAGCGAGCCGTTGAAGTGTTTTTTGGCAGCCGAGAGGAAGGTCTCGTAAGTGCCCTGCAGGATGCCTTGCGTGCCGATGTAGATCCAGCTGCCTGCGGTCATCTGCCCGAACATAATCAGCCCGGCGCGTTCCAGCTCATCGAACACTTCCCATGTCGCCCATTTGGGCACGAGGTTGGAGTTGGCGAGAATCACGCGCGGAGCGCGCTCATGGGTGCGGAATACGCCAACTGCCCGACCCGACTGCACCAGCAGGGTCTCGTCGTTTTCGAGGCGATCCAGCACGCGAAGGATGCGTTCAAAATCTTCCCAGCTGCGGGCGGCTTTGCCGCGTCCGCCGTAGACAATCAGCTCTTCGGGCTTTTCGGCGACTTCGGGGTCTAAGTTGTTCATCAGCATGCGCTTGGCGGCTTCCTGAATCCAGCCTTTGGCGGTGCGCTGGGCGCCGCGTGGAGCGCGAACGGTGCGTGCTAAGGTTGCCATCGTCGGAAACCTCCTGCGGGGATTATACCATGTCCCTGTGGTATAATCAGAGCGTGCCGCAAATCCGTTCGGTAGAGGAACTCATTCAGATTATTCGCCAGCATCCTGAGTGGCGCGAGGCGCTTTTGAGCGCGCTGCTGCCTCAGGACCTTTTGCTCCTGCCGCAGGAGTTCCGCGCCTTTCGCGCCGAGATGCGCGAGCGGATGGAAGCCTATGAGAAGCGCATAGAAGCGCACGAGCGGCGCATGGAAGCCATCGAAGAACAGATTGCCCGCCAGCGTGCGGAGTTTGAACAGCAGATGCAGCAGATGCGCCTCGAGTTTCAGCAGCAACTCCAGCAACTGCGTTTAGAGTTCCAGCAACAGATGCAGGCAATGCGTGCTGAGTTCACCGCGCGCTTTGAGCAGATTGAACTGGAGATGCACCAGATGCGCACCGAGTTCACCGCACGCTTTGAGCAGATTGAACTGGAGATGCACCAGACGCGCACCGAGTTCACCGCACGCTTTGAGCGCGTAGAGCAGGATATAGAGACGCTCAAAAAAGATATGAAAGAGGTCAAAGACGACCTCGCCAGTGTGAAGGGGATTGTGCTGGAAATAGATTGGGAACGGCGCGCTAAGTCGTTCTTTGGCAGATTGTTGCGTCATGTGAGAGTCTACGCGCCAGGCGAGTTCTATGACAGGGAGATTGAGAAGCGGGTGGCGCTCGAAAGCTCCAAGCGCGACCAGCTGCTGGAACTGGACTATGTGATACAGGGCGTAAGGCGCTCCGACGGGAAAGAGATTGTTCTGGCGGTGGAGGTCTCGTGGGGCGTGGGCGTCAAAGATATCTCTCGAGCGCGCGAGCGCGCCGCCATTCTGCGTGAGTGTGGATACCTTGCTGTGCCTGTCGCCATCGGCAGAGCGGCAACACCGAAAGCCAGGACGCTGGCAGGACGCGAAGGGGTCGTTCTGATAACCGACTCGAAGGTTCAAGGAGAGGAGCTTCTGAAACAGGCGTAAAGGGGTCCTGATATGGCAGAAACCCTTCTTCTGGGCGATAGTACGCCCCTGTTGATACGCGAGGCGGAGGTGCAGGCGCATCTGCCGATGGCGCGCGCGATTGAAGTGGTTGAGGCGGCGTTTCGCGATTGGGCGCACGGGCGCGCGACGAACCAGCCCCGCCAGCGCGTGCATACCGCCCAGGGAACCCTGCACCTGATGGGCGCGGCGTGGCGGCAGTATATCGGCTACAAAAGCTATTTTTCCTTCCCTGGTGGGACGCGCTTTGTGGTCGTGCTGGCATCGGCGCAGACGGGCGAGATTTTAGCCCTCATAGAGGCGGACTGGCTCGGCAGAATCCGCACGGGCGCGGCGACGGGCGTGGCGACTCGCTGGCTCGCGCGCCCCGACGCCCAGACGGTGGCTTTGATTGGCGCGGGCGGGCAGGCGCTGACCCAGCTGCAGGCGGTGTGCGCCGTGCGCTCGATCACGCGCGTGCGCGTCTATAGCCGTACTCCAGAGCGTGCGAAAGCCTTCTGCGAGGCGAACGCGCCCCTGTTAGGCGTGCCCCTCGAACCCGCCGAAAGCGTGGAGGGGGCGCTGGATAGCGCCGATATCGTAATTACCGTGACCACCGCCCGCGAGCCGATTGTGTCGGGCGCGATGCTCAAGCCCGGCATGCACCTGAACGCCGTGGGCGCGAACTCGCTGGCGCGCCGCGAGCTGGACACCCACGCCGTCGCGCGATGCGACCGCATCTTCGTGGACGATGTGCAACAGGCGCGAATCGAAGCGGCGGAGCTGGTCATCCCGATAGAGGTGCGACGCCTCACATGGGAGCGCGTGCTGCCGCTGTCTTACCTCGTGGGCGGGCTGGCTTTAGGGCGCCAGGCACCCGAAGAGATTACGCTCTTCAAATCGCTGGGGATTGCGCTGGAAGATGTGGCGGTCGCCAGCGCGGTCTACGAATCGCTCACCACTTCCGAGAACTGAGATGGAGCCGATTCGTCTGCAGAAGTGGCTGGCGCGGTGTGGGCTGGGTTCACGACGGGCGTGTGAGCAACTCATCGAGCAGGGGCGCGTGCTGGTCAACGGGCAAACAGCCACGCTCGGCATGAAGGTAGACCCCGAACGGGACACCATTCTGGTGGACGGCAAGCCCGTGCGTGAGCCGCCCAAAACGGTGTATTTGATGTTGCACAAGCCGCGCGGATTTGTCACGACCCGCTCTGACCCCCACGCGAAGCGCACCATCATGGAGCTGATTGCTGATGTGCCTGTGCCTGTGTTCCCCGTGGGCAGGCTGGACGCCGACTCGGAAGGGCTGTTGCTTCTGACCAACGACGGCGCACTGGCGAATCGCCTGCTCCACCCACGCTATAAGATGCCCAAGACCTATCGCGTGTGGGTGAAAGGGATGCCCAGCGAAGCGGCGCTGAAAGCTCTGCGCGAGGGCGTCATGCTGGAAGAGGGGCGCACGGCTCCTGCAAAAGTGCGCCTGTTAAAAGCCGCGCCCCACGAGAGCCTGCTGGAAATTACCCTGCGTGAAGGGCGCAAGCGCCAGATTCGGCGCATGTGTCAGGCGGTGGGGCATCCTGTGCGTAAACTGGTGCGGATTGCGTTCGGTCCGTTGCGCCTGCCCCGCGACCTGCCTCCGGGCAAATGGCGCTGGCTCACGCAAGAGGAGATCGAGGCGCTCAAAAGCGTGCTAAGAGAGCAAAACTGAGAAGCTCCCTCTCCCGTACCAGGCAGGAGAGGGAGCAAAAGAGGGAAGGCGCTAACACCCACTACCGAAGTTGGACAGCACTATCAGCAAGTCGGCGTCGTCCACGATGCCGTCTTTATTGATGTCCTCGTGGCGGGTGTAGCCAGTGCCTGGGGTGCCGAAGGCGAACAACACGGCAAGCAAGTCCGAGTCGTCAATACAGCCGTCGCCGTTGGTATCGCCCGTGCGCCAGGTGTCTAACAGGAATGTTTCTTCGTGTCCAGTTGCTGCGTTGAAGCCCCAACCCACGATGTATCGTCCGTCGGGGCTAAGCGCAGAGGCTACCTTGAGATACGAGTTGCTGGTGAGCAGACTGGCGTAGGTCTGGTTCAGGTCTTCCATCTCCCCAGCCTGCGTCCAGCGGAAGGCACGCCACTGGCCGCTGGCGTTGCGTGCCCTACCCACCACCACAGAGCCGTCTGCCGAAACGGCTTCAGCCCAGCTTTCGTCGCCGCCGAGCGTACCGAGTTCCTGCATTCCGGTTGTCGCTGTCCAGCGGAAGGCACGCCACTGACCGCTGGCGTTGCGTGCCCTGCCCACCACCACAGAGCCGTCTGCCGAAACGGCTTCAGCCCAGCTTTCATCGCCGCCGAGCGTACCGAGTTCCTGCATTCCGGTTGTCGCTGTCCAGCGGAAGGCACGCCACAGATCGCTGGCGTTGCGTGCGGCACCGACGACTACGGAGCCATCCTCAGAAACTCCAAAAGCCCAGCTGATGCCACCTCCAGGAAGTCTGCCAAGGTCCTGCAGAACTCCCGCTGTGGTCCAACGAAAGGCGATGTAATGGCGGATATACGCGGCGCCAACAATAACGGAGCCATCCGCTGAAGTGGCTTCAGCATAGCTTTCGGTACTGCCGAGCGCAAGGATGCTTCGCATTCCCCCCGCCTGTGTCCAGCGGAAGGCATGCCGCCGACCATTGGGGGCAAGGGCTTCGCCAACAACCACGGAACCGTCTGCCGAAACATCGCTAGCCCAGCTCTCGCCACCTCCGAAATCGCCCATGTATCGCATCCCCCTTGCCGCGGTCCAGCGAAAGGCATGCAACCGATTACTGGAGCTGAGTATCCCACCAACGACCACTGTGCCATCTGCCGAAACGCTACTTGCCCAGCTGGCAACGCCATCGAGCGTGCCAAGCCAGGTGATGGACTGCGACCAGCTTGTGGCTGTGATGAGCAGCAGAGCCGATGCCCTCAGAAACGCTCTGAAAAAAGTGCGCATTCCCCGCATCTTCATCGTTCCTCCTCCTGTGCTGAATGCGATAATCTCCGAAAAGAACTGGCACTCATATGACTGCAAAAATGCGGGCAGGGTTCCCAACAGTAAAAGCTTGGCAGGAGCGCCCTGTGATGTGCCCCTGCCAGGAGTACTTCTTAGCCCACCCTGCTGGTTCAGGCAGAGAAGTCCGTAAGCAATCTAACATCCACTGTCGAAGTGGAACAGCACTATCAGCAAGTCGGCGTCGTCCACGATGCCATCTTTATTGATGTCCTCGTGGCGGGTGTAGCCAGTGCCTGGGGTGCCGAACGCAAAGAGCACCTTTAGCAGGTCGGTGTCGTCAATACAGCCGTCGCCGTTGGTATCGCCCGTGCGCCAGGTGTCCAGCAAAAATGGCATGTACCGCTGCGCCGTCGCGTTGTAGCCCTCCCCCACGATGTAGCGCCCATCGGGGCTGAGAGCGTTGGCTATAATCAGCAGCGAGCCATCTGTAAGCAGACTACCGTAGCTGAGACTCAAATTATCCGCTCCCATCCCTTGCGTCCAGCGAAAGGCAATATATCGGTTGAGGGGCTCATTTCGATCGTAGACATAGCCGACGACCACTGTACCGTCTGCTGAAACATCCTGCCCCCAGCTCCATGTGAGTCCGGGTGTACCGAGATCTTGCACTCCTTCTTCCGGCGTCCAGCGAAATGCACGCCAGTCCCCACTGGCATTGCGCGCCTGACCGACGACCACTGTGCCGTTCGCCGAAGCACTATAACATATGCTCTCCCTGCCGCCGAACGCATTAGGGATTTCCTGCAGCCCCGTCTCTTGCGTCCAGCGGAAGGCGCGGCGGTGTCCGTTGGTGTTGTGGGCATAGCCAACGATAACCGTGCCATCGGCAGAGACCCCAAACGCCGCGCTTTCGTTACCGCCGAGGGTGCCAAGGTCTTGCATGCCCTGCGTTGGCGTCCAGCGGAAGGCGCGGAGGTATCCGTCGGCGTTGTGGGCATAGCCAACGATAACCGTGCTATCGGCAGAGATCCCAAACGCCGCGCTTTCGTTACCGCCGAGGGTGCCAAGGTCTTGCATGCCCTGCGTTGGCGTCCAGCGGAAGGCGCGGAGGTATCCGTCGGCGTTGTGGGCCCAACCGACGACCACCGTGCCATCCAGTGAAATATTATACGCTGCGCTCTGCGTCCCTCCAAGGGTGCCGAGGTCTTGTATGCCTTCCGCTCGTGTCCAGCGAAAAGCACGACGATTCCCACTGATGGTGGGATCGTACGAGAAGCCAATGATAACCGTGCCGTCTGCGGAAACATCAGTAGCCGTGCCGCGTTGGTAGCCAGGAAGCACGCCCAGCCAGATTAGAGTCTGCGACCAGCTTGTGGCTGTGATGAGCAGCAGAGCCGATGCCCTCAGAAACACTCTGAAAAAAGTGCGTATTCCCCGCATCTTCATCGTTCCTCCTCCTGTGCTGAATGCGATAATCTCCGAAAAGAACTGGCACTCATATGACTGCAAAAATGCGGGCAGGGTTCCAGGATTGGAAGCTTGAGAAGGGCGCAGGTAGAAGCGATAAAGCATAGCAGGAGCTTGCCCCCACGGGCAGAAAACTGTTCCCCATGACCCGACGCGCCCTCTGGCTTGGCTGGCTTTTAGTGTGGAGTGCGCTCGCCGCCCAGCCCAGCACACTCGCCGACTCGCTCAACAAACTCCTCACTGCCGACTGGCTCCGCTTCGGCTACTGCGGGATTGTGGTGCGCGACCTGCAAACGGGCGAAACGCTCTATCAGCGCGATGCCGAGCGGGTGCTGATTCCCGCATCCAACAACAAACTGCTTGTTACGGCGGGCGCGCTGGCACTGCTGGGAGCCGATTATCGCCTGCGCACGGAGGTCTGGCGCCACGGCACGGTGGACGCCGATGGCGTGCTGAAAGGCGATTTGATTCTGGTGGGCAAGGGCGACGCGAGTCTGATCTACAGCGACCTGCAAAAACTGGCGCAACAGGTGCGCGAGGCAGGCATTCGGCGCGTGGAGGGGCGCCTGCTGTACGACGACACCTGGCTGGACGCCGAGCGCTACGGCTTCGGCTGGAATATTGACGATGAGCCGTTCGGCTATCAGGCGCAGATGAGTGCGCTCTGCGCCGAGCGCAACGCTGTCCGACTGTACGCCCGCCCCGCCGAAAAAGGGGGTGAACCCCCACAAGTGCGGCTGGACCCCCCCACGGACTATGTGCAGGTTATCAATCTCGCGCGTACCGTGCCTAAAGGTACGCCGAATACCGCTTTGAGCGCCACCCGACTCCGCGCCCGCAATCAGATTATCCTCACGGGCACAATCGCTGAAGACGCTCAGGAGGTGCTGGTGGGACGCTATGCAGTGGAGAACCCCTCACGCTACGCGGCGTGGCTGTTTCGGCAGGCGCTTCAGGAAGCGGGGGTCAGCGTCCCAGCGGAACTGGCGCCCACGGTGCTGGCGCTACACCCCAACGCGACACGGATTGCCACCCATCTCTCACCACCCATGAGCGAAATCGTTGCCCTCATCAACAAGCCCAGCGATAACCTGCTCACCGAGATGGTGCTTAAGGTCATCGGCAAGGAGCGAGCAGGCGAGGGCACGACCGCGGCGGGCATTCGCGTGCTGATGGAGTTTTTGCGCTCCGCCGGGCTGGAGATGGGCGCGGTGCAGATGGTGGACGGCTCCGGGCTGTCGCGTATGAACGCTATCAGCCCCGAAAATCTGGTGCGCCTGCTGGTCTACATGGCGCGCTCCCCGTATGCCGAAGCCTATCGCCGTTCGCTCCCCATCTACGGCGAAGACGGCACGCTCCGCAACCGCCTGCGCAATACCCCCGTGCAGGGCAAAGGCTTCGCCAAGACAGGCAGTCTCTATCGGGTCAGCAGCCTGTCGGGGTATCTCGTCTGTCGTTCGGGGCGCACGGTGGCGTTTTCCATCGTGATGAACTTCTATACGGTGTCGGCAAGCGAGGCGCGCGCCCTGCAGGACGCGATTGTGCAAGCGCTCTGGGAAAGCCTGTAGGAGGCGCATGGTACACTTTACGCGGAGGGAATAAGAATGCGCTGGCTGCTGATTCTGGCATTGTGGGTCTGGGCACTCGGCTGGGCGGAGGCACAGGAGCCGACCATTCAGCCCGGAGACAAGATTCGAATCACCGTAGAGGGCGACGAGTCGCTCTCGCGCGTCTACGAGGTGGACTCGCGGGGCGAGATTCTCATGCCCCTGATTGGCACGCTCAAGGCGAGCGGGAAGACCCCAAGCGCGCTGGCAGAGGAGATTCGCCAGCGGCTGATTGAGGGGCGATTTTATCGCGACCCGAAGGTGCAGGTGGAGATTGTGCAGCCTGCGCGCCCTGTGGTAACGGTGGCGGGGGCGGTGCGCCGCGCGGGGGAGCTGGAACTCAAGCCCGGCTGGCGCGTGAACGACGCGCTGGAGGCAGCCAGCCCCACCAATGTCGCTGACCTGACCGCCGTGCGGCTCGAGCGCGCCGACGGCACGAAACTCACGCTCAACATCCTGCGCTATCGCCAGTCGGGCGAGGAGAGCGAGAACCCCCTCCTGCAGGCAGGCGACCGAATCTTCGTGCCCCTTATGCCCTCCGACCGCAACATTATCGTGCTGGGCGCCGTGAATCGCCCCGGCACCTACGACTTTGCGGAGGCGAAAACCCTTTTGCAAGCCATCAGCCTGGCGGGAGGCACCCAAACCGAAGCCGACCTCACGCAGGTTTCCATCAAACGCGCGGGGCTGGCGGAGCCGATTATCGTGAACCTGCGCACGCTCGCGGGCGATGTGGAGCTGCAGGCGGGCGACCAGATTCTGGTACCCTTCCGCCGGGTGAGGCAGTTTATCGTGGTGCGGGGCGGCGTGCGCCAGCCCGGCATCATCAACTACACCGAAGGCATGACGCTCACCCAGGCGCTGGACGCCGCCGGGGGACCCACCGACAGGGCGATACTGGAGAAAATCGTGATTTCGCGCCCTGTTGCAGGCGGGCGCACGCAAAGGATTACCGTCAACCTGCTGGAGGTGGCGCAGGGTTCGCGCCCCGACGAGCCGCTTCAGGGCGGCGACACGGTGGAAGTGCCCGTCATCCGCGAGCGGCGTTCTTCCCCCGAAGAACCCCTGCGCGTTGTGTGGCTCCTGCTGAGTATTATCTATCTGGTGACGCGGCGGTAGCTCTCTGGGAAGTAGCCCCCTCGTGAATCCCGACGGGTGAACCCGTTCCTATAAAACAAAGCCAGCCTCCGCTGGCTCTCCTGCCCCCGTCCACGCGCAGGATACGCGTGCTACTGCAGCCGACGGAGGTCGGCTTCGTCTCATAGGAACGGCTTTAGCCGTCTGGCGTCCGCGCGGTACAGTTCTGTTGCTTGCTCGCTTTCCTATACAGCCTCTAACAACCCGCCCCAAAGTTCAACAGCACTATGAGCAGGTCTGCGTCATCCACCACGCCGTCGCGGTTCAGGTCGGCGGGCTGGCTGCCTGTGCTACCGAACGCAAACAGCACCATCAGCAGGTCGGAATCCTCCACACAGCCGTCGCCGTTCACATCGCCTGTGGGAGTCAGGGGCAGGGCAATTCGCCAGATGCCGCGCCCGTAGGTGGCTGCCATCAGGTAGCCCGTGCCCGGAATCACACGCACGGTGTTGACCTGCACATTCGGCAAGCCGTAGGGTTGTGTCGCGTTGCGCCATGTGGCGCCGCCATCCAGTGTGAAGAAGACCCCGATATCGGTGCCGACATAAATCACCGTGTCGGGCGCGGTGGGGTCCAGAGCAATAGAGTTGAAATGCACATCGGGCAAGCCTGTGCTACCCGAACCGCTGATGTTGACCCACTGCACGGGGTTCGCCAGCGTGTTATCGCAGCGGAACACATGGGGCGTGCCCGTACCCCCCACCACGACATAGACTTTGTAGGGATTGGTGGGATGCACTGCAATCTCCGTGATGGCGCGATTGGGCAGGGAAGGAGCTCCCGTGTGAATGGCACGCCATGTGGTGCCGCCGTTCGTGGTCATCCACACCTGTCCATCGCTCCCGCCTGTGTAAATCACATTCGGGTTACTGGGCGCGCCCGCAATCGTCAACAACACGCGCCCTGTCAGCGCCTGATTGCCCAGCCGCGCCGTCCATGTGCCTGTCGTGGCGTCCCAACGGTACAGGTAGTTCGTGCCCGCCAGAAGCCAGTTGGGGTTCGCAGGGTGGAGCGTGAGCGGTGCAATAAACGCCACGGAGTCGTTGCCATAGTTCGGCGAGATATTCGTGCCTGACGCCCAGCTGTTGGTCGTGCGCACGATGCCGAGATACTGCCACGAGGCGTACTGAATACTGGGGTTGTTCGGATGGATGGCGCAGAAGCCGCCGTCACCACCCACCACGCCGCGCCAGCTGTTCAGATCGCCGTTCGCGAAGGCGGTGCTGTTATCCTGCGCGCCACCCAGCATCACTGCCGGGTTCGTCGGATGGAACGCCGCCGCGTAGAACTGCGTGATGCCCAGATTCGCGTTCAGCGAAGTAAAGTTCACCGTGCCCGTGCTGGGGTTATACACCATCCGATAGACGCCCCCATCGTTGCCCACCAGCGCTTCGTTGGGGTTACGGGGATTAACCGCAAAACTGTGCTGATCCACATGCACCAGCGCGTTATTCGTCAGGCTGAGACCGATACTGCGCCATGTGCCTGCGCCCGTGCGCTGTACCAGGTCTACCAGCCCCAGGTACACCACATCCTGATTCTGATGATCGCGCGCGACATGCAGGTGGGCGTCGTACCACGCCTGATAGAAGCCCCCATCCACGCTGGGGTTGAGCGCCGTCCATGTGTTGCCTGCGTCGTTGCTGACCCAGACCTGCGAGTCATCGCCTGAGAGCAGGTAGACGCGCTCTGGCACGGTGGGCGAGGTCGCCACACGCAGGGAAGATTTGTTGCCTGATGGGAAGGGGGGTGTCAGCACGGTCCATGTCTGCCCGCGATTGGTGGAGCGCAGCAGGCGTCCCGGGTTCCCGTGCCCCACCGCATAATAATAGCGCACGCCTGTGCTGGGGTTGCGTGCGCTGATTGCCATATCGCTCCAGATAGCGCTGACGGGGTTCACGCGTGTCCATGTTTGCCCGCCGTCGGTGCTACGCCAGATGTCGCCCGCGATGCCCTGATAGGGTCCCCAGCCTGTGCAGGCAACAATAAGGTTCGGGTTTTCGGGGTCAATCAGGATATCGGAGACGCACTTGTTGCCGAACTGCTGGGCGCCGAGGCTGACCCATGTTTGTCCCCCATCAGTGGACTTCATAATCCCCATCGAGAAGGGGCGCATCCAGCCCTGAAAGTCGCCCGTGCCAACATAAATAATGTTCGGGTCCGTCGGGTGGATGGCAATACATGCCACCTGCAAAAACTGCCAGCTGTCGCCCAGCGGCTGCCATGTGGTGCCGTAGTCGGTGCTTTTCCACACTCCCCCCTGCGGCGCACCGATATAGTAGACGCCTTCGTTCACAGGGTCGTAGGCGACAGCGTTCACGCGCCCACTAATCGGCTGAGTGCCGAAGTAGGTGCGATAGGGGGGCATGAAGTTGCGCGGACCGACAAACTCCCAGCGTGCGCCTGAAGCAGGGAAAAAGACGCCGCTCATCTGGTCGCGGTGTTCCGCCGCACGCAGATACGCGCTCCAGTCTACCGAATCGTAGGGATAGGCACGAATCTCCAGATAGTGGAGCAACGCTTCCAGATATTCGGGACCTTCTTCCAGCCTGTGCTTCACGGTCTCAGGGAGTTGCTTGCCCTGCGCTTCCAGTTTCTGGAGGTGCTGCCGGGCGCGGGCTTTTTCCTGTTCAATCCAGCGTTTCAGCTGTCGTACCGAGTGAATGGGCGGCGGCGTGCGCCCCGTGTCGGCAACCGCTATCGTGGTGGGAAGCAAAAGGACAGCAAGGCTGGTCAAGATGCCCCAGTAACGAATCGTTCCCTGCATAGTAAGATTATACACGATGGCGGCGCAGGGTGCAACGGGTATAATCAACTCCGATGGTCTACGACTATGTGCCGATTGCGCTGTTGATGGGGATTGCGCTGGTGATTGCGGCGGTGATGGTGGGCGGCTCGTGGCTGCTGGGACCGCGGCGCCCAACCCCCGCGAAGCAATCACCCTACGAGTGTGGGATGACGCCTGTCGGTTCCGCGCGCGAACGGTTCCCCATCCATTTTTACCTCACCGCGATGCTCTTTATCATCTTCGATGTAGAGGTGGCGTTTTTGTACCCGTTCTTTGTGGTACTGCGTGAGCTGCCACCAGAGACCCGCGCGTTCGCGCTGGGCGTGGTCGGCGTGTTCACCTTCCTGCTGGTGATTGGCTTCGTGTACGAGTGGAAGAAGGGCGCGCTGGAGTGGGAAGACCCTGTGGAGCATCGCCGCCTCAAGCCTGAACCCCAGCCCGCGCCCGCAGGAGAACAGCCATGAGCCGAATGGAAATCGAAAAAATTCAGGCGCAATACCCCGACGCGATCGAAGAGATTTACGAGTTTCGGGGCGACACATGGATTTACATCCGTCCCGAACGCCTGCTGGAGGTGTGCCGCCTGCTCCGCGATGACCCTGACCTGAGCTACCTCTACATCTCCGATGTGATGGGCATCGACTGGCTCCCGAAATGGCAGGCAGGCGAGCGCCCCAAACGCTTTGAGGTGGTGTATAACCTCTACTCGCCCGTGACCTTCCAGCGAATCTTCCTGAAGGTGCGCGTGAATGAAGGCGAAAGCGTGCCTTCCGTAACTCCCATCTGGGAGGGCGCGAACTACCCCGAACGCGAGGTGTACGATATGTTCGGCATCCCCTTTGAGGGGCATCCGAACCTGAAGCGCATCCTGATGCCCGACGACTGGGTGGGACATCCCTTGCGCAAGGACTTCCCGCTGGGCGGCGAAGAAATCCCCTTCGCCCAGAACACGATGGGACCCGCAATAGAAGACCTGACCCACCCGCACGCGGGCGAATCGTTCGAAGGCTTGACAGGTACCGAACCTGTCAGCGGACGCTGAAAAATCAGCACTCTCACACGCGGTTTGTGTCATAATACACAGTCGGTAGCAGTGGCGCTGCCATCCAGCCCATCGGGGGGCAATCTCATCCCAACATCAGAAAAATAAGGAGGTCTATGATGAAGCGAGTCTATTTGTTTGACGAAGGTAGCGCCGACATGCGCGATTTACTGGGCGGTAAAGGCGCCAATCTGGCGGAAATGACCAATATCGGGCTTCCTGTGCCCCCAGGCTTCACAATAACAACCGATGTCTGCCGCGACTATCTGAAGCGGATGCGCCTGCCCGACGGACTGATGGACGAGGTGCGCCAGAAGATGGAGGTGGTGGAGGCGCGCGTGGGCAAGCGGTTCGGCGATCCTGCCAACCCCTTGCTCGTCTCGGTGCGCTCCGGCGCGAAATTCTCGATGCCGGGCATGATGGACACCATCCTGAACCTCGGCTTGAACGACCAGACCGCCGAGGGGATGATTCGGCTGACCCAGAACCCGCGCTTCGTGTACGACGCCTACCGCCGCTTCATTATGATGTTCAGCGATGTGGTGATGGACATCCCCAAAAAGCACTTCGAGGAGCGGTTTGAGGCGCTCAAGCGCGAGCTGGGCGTGAAAGAAGACACCCAGGTGCCTGCCGAAGCGCTCAAGTCGCTGGTGGAGACTTTCAAGGGTATCGTGTGCGAACACGGCAAAGAGTTCCCCCAGGACCCGTGGCAGCAGCTGGAGATGGCGATTGAGGCGGTGTTCCGCAGCTGGAACAACGAGCGTGCCATCATCTATCGCGAGCGGGAGAAGATTCCGCACGATCTGGGCACGGCGTGCAATGTGCAGGCGATGGTGTTCGGCAACATGGGCGACGATTCGGGCACGGGCGTGGCGTTCACGCGCGACCCCTCTACCGGCGAGCGCAAAATCTACGGCGAGTTTCTGCCGAACGCGCAGGGCGAGGATGTGGTCGCAGGCGTGCGCACACCGCTCCACCTCGATGCGCTCAAGGACATGATGCCCGATGTCTACCAGCAATTTATTGAGATTGCCGACCGCCTGGAGCGCCACTACCGCGACATGATGGACCTCGAGTTCACCATCGAGCGAGGTCGGCTCTGGATGTTGCAGTGTCGCGTGGGCAAGCGCACAGGGCGCGCGGCGGTAAAAATCGCCGTGGACATGGCGCAGGAAGGGCTGATCGGGCGCGACGAGGCGGTTCTGCGAGTCAACCCCAGCCAGCTGGATCAGTTGCTGCACCCCTATCTGGACGAACAGGCACTGGCAACAGGCGAGTATCCGCTGCTGGCGCAGGGGCTGGGCGCTTCCCCAGGCGCCGCGAGCGGGATTGCCGTGTTCGATTCGCGCCGCGCGATGGAACTGGGCAAAACCCAGCCCGTGATTCTGGTGCGCCCCGAAACGAACCCCGACGATGTGGGCGGCATGCTGGCATCCAGGGGGATTCTCACCGCGCGTGGGGGAATGACCAGCCACGCCGCCGTCGTGGCGCGCGGCTTCGGAATCCCATGCGTGGCGGGCTGCGAAGCCATCAGCGTGGACGAAACCCAACACCTGTTCACTGTGCAAACCGAAAGCGGGCTGGTTACGGTCAAAGAGGGCGACTGGATTACGATAGACGGCTCTTCGGGCAAGGTCTATCAGGGCGCAGTGCCCACGGTGGAGCCGACCCTGGGCGGCGAGCTGGAGACCCTGTTGAGCTGGGCAGACCAGTTCCGTCGACTGCGCGTGCGCGCCAACGCCGACAACCCCCACGACGCCCAGAAAGCACTGGAGTTCGGCGCAGAGGGGATTGGACTGGCGCGTACCGAGCATATGTTCTTCGGCGAACAGCGCCTGCCGATTGTGCAGGAGATGATTATGGCAAAGACCCCCGAAGCGCGCCGCGATGCTCTCGCACGCCTGCTCCCGTTCCAGCGACAGGACTTCTTCGAAATCTTTGAGGTGATGCGCGGCTTGCCCGTCACGATTCGGCTGATTGACCCACCTTTGCACGAGTTCCTGCCCGACCGCGATGAGCTGATTCGGGAGGTGACGCGACTGGAGCTCACCGCGCCCGACTCGCCCGAACTGGCGGAGAAACGACGCCTGCTCCAGCGCGTGGAAGAGCTGCACGAAGCGAACCCGATGCTGGGATTCCGCGGCGTGCGCCTCTCCATTCTCTACCCCGAAATCGTGGAGATGCAGGTGACGGCGATTCTGGAGGCAGCCGCCGAAGCCCAGCGCCGCGGCTATGACCCCCATGTGGAGATTATGATCCCGCTGGTGGGGCATGTAAACGAGCTGAAGGTGGTGCGCGAGCATCTGGATCAGGTGGCAAAAGCGGTGATGGCACGCGAGGGCGTGCGCGTGGACTACAAGTTCGGCACGATGATTGAGATTCCCCGCGCGGCGCTCACCGCCGACGAGATTGCCCAGTACGCGCAATTCTTCTCGTTCGGCACGAACGACCTCACCCAGACCACCTTCGGCTTCAGCCGCGACGACGCCGAGGGCAAGTTCCTCGCTTACTATGTGGAACACAAAATCCTGCCCGAAAACCCGTTCGTGACGCTGGATCGCGATGGCGTGGGCAAGCTGATTCGGATGGCGTTTGACCTGGGACGCGCCACACGCCCCGACCTCAAGGTTGGCATCTGCGGCGAGCATGGAGGCGACCCCGCTTCGATTGAGTTCTGCCACGATGTCGGGCTGGACTATGTGAGCTGCTCGCCGTTCCGTGTGCCGATTGCCCGTCTCTCGGCAGCGCAGGCGGCGTTGCGCCAGCGCGTCAAGGTCGCGGTGGATAAGTAAACAAAGCCCCCCGAAAATCGGGGGGCTTTTATGTCTTACCGCTCAAACGCGGCATCAAACGCGATTCGCGACGGCTCGAAGTCCAGACTACGCACAAAGGCGCACGCCTCGCGCGCCCCATGCTCGCGATCCATGCCGCTGTCCTCCCATTCCACCGAGAGCGGACCGCGATAGCCAATCTCGTTCAGGGCGCGGATAATCTCCTCAAAATCGATCGAGCCGCGCCCCGGCGAGCGGAAGTCCCAGTAGCGGCGCGAATCGCCGAAGTTCAGGTGTCCGCCAAACACGCCCGACAGGCGGGGGGTGTCTGCCCACCACACATCCTTGACATGCATGTGGAAGATTCGGTCGCGGAACCGCCGAATGAACGCCACATAGTCCACGCCCTGATAACCGAGGTGGCTGGGGTCATAGTTGAAACCGAAGCGTGGGTGGTGGTTAATCGCTTCCAGCGCGCGCTCGGCGGTTACGATATCGAACGCAATCTCGGTGGGGTGAACCTCCAGCGCGAAGTAGACATCTTCCTGCTCGAACACATCCAGAATCGGTTTCCAGCGCGTAGCGAAGTCCTCGAACCCTTTTTGCACGAGGTCGGGCGGGTTCGGCGGGAACGAGTAGAGATATTGCCAGATGGAGCTGCCCGTGAAGCCGTTCACCACCACGCGGGTGAGTTGGCTCTTGACTTCGGGCGGCGCACAGTTGAAAAGTTTGCGCGCGGCGCGGGCAGTGTTTTTCATCTCCTCGGCGGCGCGCTGGCGCACCCCTTCGGGGTTGCCATCGCCCCACACGCGCGGCGGCAGAATCGCCCTGTGCCGCTCATCAATCGGGTCGCAGACCGCCTGACCTACCAGATGGTTGCTAATCGCGAAGCACTTGAGGTTATAGCGTCCTAAAATCTCCCAGCGCGATTCGCAATAGCGCTCGTCGGTCAGCGCCTTTTCCACATCGAAATGGTCGCCCCAGCAAGCCAGCTCCAGCCCGTCATAGCCGAACTCGCTGGCTTTTTGCGCCATCGTCTCCAGCGGCAAATCTGCCCATTGCCCGGTGAAAAGCGTTACTGGTCGTGCCATCGTTGCAACCTCCTGAAATTGCCAGTTTTGACATCGAGGGACAAGTTCCTGTCAGCATGAGCCGCTTCCATCAGGAACTTTTCTGCAGCTTGAGTTGTTAAAAAGATTAGCGTGAAAGCCGCGCTCACGGGATTCGCTTCCTGAGTCAAAAAGGAGTGAGTTTGAGGCGCCCCGGGTACATTTGCCCCTTTCGCGCATGATATGGGATAGGAGGATAACTCAATGAAACGGAGTCTCTGGAGTTTCGGGTTAATTGCGAGCGCGCTCTTTCTGACTCTCAGCGCGCCTGTGTCTGCGCAAAATGACCAGTGTTGCAGCTACCAGGTACGCCACAACTTCAAGCTGTGTCTCAACCAGTGTACTTTTCAGTCCGTGAAGTGGTTCTGGAACACGCAAGCGTCTGCCTGGCATCCCTTGACCACCAACACGAACAGCGGTTCCCAAACCTATCCTATTCCCAGCTCCGATGTCAAATGTGTAAGCGCGTTTGCTGCCCAGGAATGCGCCTTTGCCAGTGCATGCGCCCGTTTTCAGGTGGACTGGATTCCCGGCACACAGTGCATTCAAGGATTCCATGAAGCATTTGGGCGGTCATGCGCGCGTTGTCGTGGGTATGGCGCCCAGGCGATCAGCGCTTCCGGCATCGTGATTCGCTGCGGCACACCAAACGCCACGGGAACCATCACATGGCAGCCTGTCTTGAAGGACGAGGTGAGAGGTCAGTGTGAACGAATGCGCGATCCGGTCATTCTCCGTCTGCGCAACCCGCTAACAGGCGAGGAACGCGACGATGTGCTGTTTGACCTGCGCACTCAGGGGGCGTTCACATGGGAGACCCAGGATTTAGACGGCGACGGTTGGGGCGATACCGCGAGGTTGAACTACTGCTGCCTCCCTGATATCATCATGGACGGCGGGATTACTGCGCGGGTCGGCGGTGATTCGTTGACCGGGCAAGGCGGCGAACTGCGCCTCAGCGTCCGGAGCGGCATCGTCACAGAGTCGTTCAAGAGCGGCATCTTTGATGGCGTCCAGCTGCCGAATGTGGGTGAACGGATGCCGTCCAGTATTGAGGTTCCCCATGAGTTTGACCTGTCGTTCCGTGTACCGAGGGGTTGGGAGCTGGAATCAGTTCAGATTGGCGGTAGCGGGGAGTCTGGCGACACGCCGCCACCTCCGGGCGATGTGAACGGCGATGGCTGTGTGGATGATTCCGACCTGCTTGCCGTGCTGTTCGCGTTCGGTGGTCAGGGCGGCGCGGAGGATCTCAACGGCGACGGAGTCGTTGACGACGCCGACCTGCTGGTCGTGCTGTTCAACTTCGGTACGGGGTGCTAACCTCCTTCTGTCGGGGGCACGGCAACTGCCGTGCCCCCTTGCTGCGAAGTTTCTACGGATTACCGCCGCCCCCAAAATACTGCTCGAACCAGCGTCGCCCCATTTCCATCATCTCGCGCTGCTGGTCGGGGCTGAGCGACTGCCAGTATTCAAACGACAGGCGCATTCCCTCAAATAGCATCTGATTGCGAATCTCGGGGTCGGCGTTCATCCAGGCATAGAATCCCTGTTGAATCGCCTGGCGTCGCTCTTCGGGACTCATCTTCGCCAGCAGGTCCATCAGTTGCTGCTGGAGTTGTTGATACTGCTCGGCGCGGCTGCCACGCAGATTCTGCCCTGTGGGCGCAGGGCGTGGGTTCAGCACCACATAGATGGGTTTGGCGCTGAAAGGCGGCTGCATCTGTTCCAGCGTTTGTTCGAAGCCGGGCGGGGCAGGGTAGTTCGCCACAAACGAGTTGAGTGTGTTGTTGCGCGGGTCCACCACCATCAGCCCCGTGAGCTGGATGTTCAGCAGGGCGCGGGTGGCAGACAGCACCTGATCGTCGGGCACTTCCTGCCCCAGCACTTTGCCTGTAAACACCTTACGCCACACGACTCCTGAAACCTGCGCGGTAATCTCGTCCAGCGCGCGCTCCAGAGTCTCCGCTGTCGCGGGTTTGACACGCGCGGTCAGCGCAGGGTCCACCACAATTCGCACGGAAAACTTCTGGGCAATCTCTGTAATCGCTTGACTGATTGGCACACGCCCATCCTCAGGCGTCTTCTTATCGCCCCTGGAACCCTCTGTGGGCTGCCCCACCACGAACGCAAAACTCAAACTGCAAAGCGCCAGCACCATGTTGCGCATTTTTTTGCCTCCTCCGAATCATCAGCGACAGGAAACCAGCTCCTGCCGTCGAACACTATTGTACCACACTGCCTTGACGGACATGCTATAATTGTATGGCAGTGGACGGTAGACCAATCGGGAGTGGAAAACGATGGCGATGACACGCAAAACGATGGGGGAATACCTCCTCGAAAAAGGCTTAATCACGCGCGAACAACTGGAAGACGCGCTAAAAATCCAGCAAGCCACAGGGAAGCCCCTTGAACAGATTCTGATAGACCAAACGATAGTGAGCGAACGGGATGCCTACGAGGCGAAAGCCTACGAGATGGGCATGCCGTTTGTAGACCTGGACCGCGTTACGCCGGAGCCGTCAGCGGTGAATGTAGTCAAAGAGCATATCGCCAAGCGCTACAATGTGATGCCCGTCAAGAAGGAAGGCAACATTCTATATTTGGCGATGGCGGACCCGAACAATGTGATGGCGATTGATGATGTGCGTGTGAACTCGCGCTGTGTGGTGCGTCCTGTGCTGGCAGCGCCGGGCGCCATTCAGGACGCCATCGCCAAAGCTTATGGCGGCTCGGCGGTAGCGGCAACGGACGGCGCGCCTGCAGGCGGTGGCGAAGGCGGCGCAATCGCGCCACGCCCCACCGACCTCCGCGCCAGCGTCATGACCGATGTCGCCGCTTATAGCGCACGCGGAGACACGGAAGAGGACGAAAAAGCGGTGCTTCGCGAAGCGGAAGAGGGTCCCATCGTCCGCGTTGCGAACACCATCATTCAGCAGGCAATCGCAGAGCGCGCCAGCGATATCCATGTGGAACCCCAGGCGCGCAATGTGCGAATCCGATACCGCATCGACGGCGTCCTGCACGAGGCGCTCACTTTGCCCAAATATGTTCAGGCGCCGCTCATCTCCCGCTATAAAATCATGGCGGAGATGAACATCGCCGAAAAGCGCCTCCCACAGGACGGGCGTATCCCCATCCGCTATCAGGGCAAAGAGTACGACCTGCGCGTCTCGTCTATCCCCACACCGCACGGCGAGAAAATCGTCATGCGTATTCTCGATAAGACGAGCGTGCTGATCGGTCTCAACAAACTGGGCTTCACCCCTGAAACGCAGGCGCGCCTCGAAGAGCTGGTCATGCAGCCGCAGGGTATGGTACTGTCCACCGGTCCCACTGGCTCCGGGAAAACCACCACCCAGTATTCAATACTTCACAAGCTGAACTCCGTCGAAAAGAACATCCTGACGATTGAAGACCCGATTGAGTACCAGTTGCCAGGCATTGCCCAGGTTCAGGTGAACCGCAAGGCGGGCTTGACCTTTGCGACCGCCCTGCGCGCGTTCTTGCGTCAGGACCCGGACATCATCATGGTCGGAGAGATGCGTGACCTGGAGACGGCGGAGATTGCTATCGAGGCAGCGCTGACGGGACACCTGGTCCTCTCAACGCTCCACACCAACGACGCGCCGTCCGCCGTGATTCGTATGGTGGACATGGGCGTGGAGCCATACCTGATTGCGGCAACCGTAACGGGCGTGCTGGCACAGCGCCTTGCGCGTCGCGTCTGCCAGCATTGCAAGGAGCCGCGCGAAATCCCGGCGTCCGACCTGCGTGCCTTCGGATTCCAGGTGGAAGACCCCGACCAGATTGTAACCATCTGGGAAGGCGTGGGGTGCGACCACTGCCGCGGGCGCGGGTATGCAGGGCGTGTCGGAATCTACGAGCTGATGGTGGTGAACGCCGAAATCGCGGAGATGATTGTACGCCGGGCGCCGCTGTCCGACATCAAGGAGGCAGCCAAAGCGAACGGCATGAAAGAACTCCGCGAAGACGGTCTTATCAAAGTGCTGGAAGGCATCACCACACCCGATGAGGTACGGCGCGTGGTCTTCACCGCAGGATTCTATTGATACCCTGGAGGAGGTCTCACAAACGATGAGCATGAACAATTTTGGTTCTGGAGCTGCCCCTGCAAATGGTGGGGCGACGCCTGTCGGCAGTGGGGCGATGCCCACCGCGCAACCCACCGCTGCCGGGCAGGCACGCAGTCTCGAAGATATCCATATCGACGAGCTGCTCTATATCGTGGTGGAAAAAGGCGCCTCGGACCTGCACCTGTGCCCCTTTGTGGAGCCGGTCATCCGGGTGGACGGGCAGCTGCTGCGGCTCAACTTCGAAAAAGCCACCCCGCAGCACACCCAGCGCCTCATGTACGATATCCTTACCGACGAACAAATCCAGCGATTCGAAACCACTTTCGAGCTGGACTTTTCCTACAGCCTGCATAAGGTCGCGCGCTTCCGCGTGAATGTCTATAAAGATAAGGGCGCGGTCGCGGCGGCGTTCCGTCTGATCCCGGCGCGCGTGCCCACCATTCGCGAGTTGAACCTGCCCCCGGTACTGGAGGAACTGACCCGACGCCCGCGCGGATTGATTCTGGTGACGGGTCCCACGGGGTCAGGTAAATCCACCACGCTCGCCGCGATGATTAACCAGATTAACTCCGAGCGGAGCGTGCATATCATCACGATTGAGGACCCGATTGAGTACCTGCACACCCATAAGTTCAGCATTATCAACCAGCGCGAGCTGGGGCAGGACACCAAATCGTTCGCGGCGGCGCTCCGCTCCGCACTGCGCGAAGACCCCGATGTGATTCTGGTCGGCGAGATGCGCGACCTGGAGACCATCCAGCTTGCCATCACCGCTGCCGAAACGGGGCACCTGGTGTTTGCGACTTTGCACACCAACAACGCCGCCGAATCGATTGACCGTATCGTCGATGTGTTCCCGCCCGGGCAACAGGAGCAGATTCGAATCCAGCTGGCGAACAACCTGCAAGCCATCATCAGTCAGCAGTTGCTGCCGCGGGCGGGGCAACCGGGGCGCGTGCCTGCCGTCGAAGTGATGATTGCGACCCCAGCCATCCGAAACCTGATCCGCGAGAACAAGACCCACCAGATTCACACCATGATTCAGACCAGCGGTCAGCTGGGCATGCAGACGATGGATCAGGCGCTGCGCGACCTCTACATCAAAGGCTGGGTCACTTACGAAGAGGCGATGTCGCGCGCGATTAATCCGGATGAGCTGCGCAAGATGATTGCGCCGACGGGCATGCCGGGCGGACAGCCCGCACCCACGCGCGGACGCTAATCGGAGGAGGCGAGAACGATGCCGTACTTCAACTATACCATTCGAGACGCGACAGGGCAGACCCGAACGGGCAAGGTAGAGGCGCCGAACGCGGAGGAGTTGCGCAAGCGCCTGCAGGAAGAAGGCTTGCAGGTGATTGAAATCAGCGAGGACCGCAAGGCGCCGCGCGTGCCGGCAGGCGGCTATGGGCGCGTAAAACTCAGCGACCTTGCCATCTTCGCCCGCCAGTTCTCCACCATGCTGGACGCGGGCGTGTCGCTGGTGCGATGCCTCGATGTGCTACAACAGCAGACGAACAACGCCCGCCTGCGCAAAATCCTGATAGACCTTTCCACGCGCGTCGAGTCGGGTGAGAGCCTCTCCCGCGCGATGGCACGCCACCCCAAAGCGTTCAGCCAGCTGATTATCGGTCTGATCCGCGCTGGGGAGGTCGGCGGCGTGCTGGAAGAGTCGCTCCAGCGTATCGCGGCGTTCCTTGAGAAGGATGTGGAGCTGCGACGCAAAATCCGCTCCGCCTTGACCTATCCCGTAATCGTGTTGCTCGCCGCGATCGGAATCGTGATTTTCCTGGTCTCGTGGCTGGTCCCCCAGTTCGCGAACCTCTTCAAGGAGCTGGGCATCAAAGAAATGCCTGCCCCCACCCAGTTCCTGATTGACCTCAGCGCGTTCCTCACCCAGAAATGGTACATCATGATTATCGCGGTAGTGGTGGTGTTTATTGCGTACCGGCTCTTTGTCAGCACGCGCGTGGGGCGGCGCGTGGCGGATCGGGTCAAGCTGCGCGTGCCCGTGTTCGGACCGCTCCACCATAAAATCGTGATGGCGCGTTTCAGCCGCACGATGGGCACGCTGCTGGCTTCGGGCGTGCCGATTCTGCAGGCGATGGAGACGGTCGCCGGCGTCGTGGGGAATTCGGTCGTGTCCGATGCGGTGCTGGAATCGCGCGCCCGCATCCGCGAAGGGGAAAAGATTGCGGACCCCCTCCAGAAGAGCAAAATGTTCCCGCCGATGGTGGTGCATATGGTCAGCGTCGGTGAGGAATCGGGTTCGCTGGACCACATGCTCAACAAGATTGCGGACTTCTACGAGAACGAGGTCGAGATGACGATTGCCAGTCTCACCGCCGCGATTGAGCCTGTGATGATTGTGCTGCTGGGCTTCATCGTCGGGTTTATCGTCATCTCGATGTTCCTGCCGATGATTGAGGTCATCTCGAACCTGAGCCAGAACCAGGGCACCTGATGTTCCCTGCGTGGAGCGTGGTGTTCGGCGTCGCCTTCGGGGCGGCGGTAGGCAGCTTTCTGAATGTGCTGATCTACCGGCTGCCCCGAAGGCTTTCTATTGTGTTTCCGCCCTCGCACTGTCCTGCGTGTAAACATCGGCTGGGCGTGCTGGATTTAATCCCCCTGCTGAGCTATGTGTTGCAGCGGGGGCGGTGTCGGTACTGCCGGGCGCGGATTGCGGCGCGCTATTTTTTTGTGGAGTTATGGAACGCGGCGCTCTGGGGCTGGCTCTGGTGGGAGTGGCTGGTGGTGGGCGAGCTGCCGCTACGGTTTCTGTTTTACGCGCTTGCCGGCTCGGCGTTGATTGCGCTCTTTTTTACCGATCTGGAGCATTATCTGATCCCTGACGAGTTGAATGTGGCGCTGTTGCTGCTGGGGCTACTGCATGCAGGCTTGCTCGCAGGGCAGCCGACGCCGTGGGATTGGGCAGAATGGGGGCGGCTGAATCTGTCCAACGCGCTGCTGGCGGCGGAGGTGGGGGCGTTTCTGTTTTGTGCGATTGCTCTGATTGGGCGGCTCGTGTTCCGCCGGGATGCGATGGGGCATGGCGACATCAAGCTGGCGCGGGCGATGGGCGCGCTGTTGCTGCTGCCGGGCATGGCGGTGGCGTTTGGGCTGGCGATTGCGTCAGGCGCCGTCATCGGGGGCGCATGGGCGCTGATCCAACGCCGACGCCAGCCGCTTCCCAGCACTTCCACCCAGCCTGAACCGCCGCCGCTACCGCCAGAGCCAATCCCGAACCTGCTGATTGCCTGCGTGCTGTACCTGCTCTGGGTGGATGTGCTGCTGACCTTCCTCCCCTATCGCGTTCAGGATGCCCTCTATCGCAGGCTGGGGCAGGTCTACGAAGAGCCTGAGCTGGAAAGCTGGGTGGAGGAGGCACACGAGCAACCGGGCATGCTCCCCTTCGGTCCCTTTCTGGGGCTGGGTACGATGGCGACGCTTCTGTGGGGTGAGGGGTTTGCGGCAGGAGTGCGGGCGTATCTGGACTGGGTGGGATTTTAGCCTGCTTTGGGGTACTATATAGCCTATGCGAGCCGTCCGAATTCATCAGTTTGGCACAGCGGAGAACCTGATTTACGAGGACGATGTGCCGGAACCGACCCCCCAGCACGGCGAAGTGAAGGTGCGCGTGCATGCCTGTGCGCTGAACCATCTGGACATCTGGGTGCGCAACGGAATCCCCGCCTATCAGACGCCCCTGCCCCACATTCTGGGGAGCGATATTGCGGGCGAAGTGGCGGAGGTGGGACCGGGCGTGACGGATTGGCGCCCCGGCGACCTGGTGGTGATCTACCCCGTGATTAGCTGCGGTCAGTGTCGGTTTTGTCGCACAGGGCGCGAGAATTTGTGTGTGCAGGTTCAGGTGATTGGGGCGCATCGGGCAGGAGGCTATGCGGAATATATTGTTGTGCCCGCCCGCAATCTGCTCCCCAAACCCACCATTCTCAGCTATGAAGAGGCGAGCGCCGTGCCGCTGGTGTTCCTTACGGCGTGGCATATGCTCATGACGCTGGGGCGTCTGCAGCCAGGTGAGTGGGTGCTGATTATGGGCGGCAGCAGCGGCGTCGGGAGTGCAGGCATTCAGATTGCCAAACTGCGCGGCGCGCTGGTGATTGCCACCGCAGGCAACGAGACCAAAATGCAAAAATGTCTGGAACTGGGCGCCGATGCCGTTGTTAACCACAACGATCCCGAATGGTGGAAAAAAGTCAAGGAGCTGACCGAAGGCGAAGGAATTGATGTCGTGTTCGAGCATATCGGGCAGGCGGTGTTCGATTCGTGCGTGCGCCTGCTCAATAAGGGCGGGCGTCTGGTGACCTGCGGTGCGACCACGGGGCAGACCGCGCAGTTCGATATTCGCTATGTGTTCAGCCGCGAGATTGAGATTCACGGCGCCTACATTGGCACGCGCGCGGAGCTGGCACAATTACTGCCCCATGTGGAGCGGGGACGCCTCAAACCCGTGGTGGATAGCGTGTTCCCCCTCGCCGAAGCGCGCAAAGCGCACGAAAAGCTGGAAAGCCGTGACTTCTTCGGCAAGATTGTGCTGAAAATCTGAATCTCAGGCAGGGTTGTCGAAAATGCGCAACCCTGCTTTGTTCCAGTCCTCCAGGAAGCGCTGAAGCCCGATATCGGTCAGCGGATGGTGGAACAGCTGCTCCAGCACTTTAAACGGCATCGTGGCGATATGGGCGCCCATCCGCATCGCCTCCACCACATGCATCGGATGGCGGATGCTGGCAACCAGCACTTCGCTTTCAAAGCCGTAGGCGTCCACCATCTGCACGACCTCTTCAATCGTGCGCATGCCTTCGCTGGCGATGTCATCCACGCGCCCCACAAACACGCTGATGTAGGTCGCTCCCGCTTTGGCAGCGAGCAGCGCCTGCGCCGGGGAAAACACAAGGGTCATATTGACGCGAATACCTTCCTGACGCAGCTGGCGTGTCGCCTGAATGCCCGCAGGCGTCATGGGGACCTTCACCACGATATTGGGCGCCCAAGAGGCAATCTCACGCGCCTCCTTGAGAATATCGGGAACCGTGGTGCCCACCACTTCCGCACTGATGGAGCCGTGCGGCAAAATCTCGCACATCGCAAGAACGGTTTCTTTGAAACCACGCCCCGCTTTCGCAATCAGGGAAGGGTTGGTGGTAACGCCATCGATAATGCCCCACTCGGCGGCTTGACGCACTTCTTCGACCTGCCCTGTGTCCACGAAGAGTTTCATGATAGCGGCTCCAGAAAGGGGTTTGGCTGCCGGGGGTGGATTCGAACCACCACTACCAGATCCAGAGTCTGGCGTCCTGCCGTTAGACGACCCGGCACCGGGCGTAATTATACCCGACGGTGTCTCTTTTATGCAACCCCTGCAGGTGGCACCGAGCCCCAACAAAGGAGCTACCAGGAAACTTCCCAACCTCCCCCAGTCAGGTACAATTCTGCGCAATGAGCCGATTGTCTACCAGCCTCGCTCCGTGCCTTGACTGCTCACAGGACTGCCCTATCAAGGGCGACCTTCAGAGCTTCTATCACGCGGCAAGGGAAGTCAGCGAAGTTAGACCCTACCTGAGCAGTCTGGTGAGCCAATTATTCGCATGTCTTCGGCAGATGGTAGGTGACAGACAGATAAAGGATGCTGAGTCGCTCGGTGTGGCGCTCGGGGCGGTCTTCGACTTGTGTCTTAGTCTACTTTACGCCGAACGGGTGGCGAATACTGGATGGCTGTACTGCCCAAGTAGCCCTGCGACGAGCTTCTACCCCTACCTCAGAAGTTGTCCCAGATGCGGTAAATATAATGATACAAAAGATTCTCCTTCGCATAAACCATCATCAGATACAATAGGCAGGTATACAACTGCATGTCTGGGAGCGATTCTTTCCGAAACATGCAGGGTTTCTCGCAATGGGTTCAGGGTGCAATTTCTTAGCTCCTCACAGGGGGATGTAGACATGATCATTTTCAACAACGAGACACTCGTTCTTTGCGAAGTCAAGGCATCGCCCTTGTATTTGCTCCCTGTCTGTGTTCTACATAAAAAGCCTCTGGAGGATGAAAACGGTCCCGTGCCGACCCATAAAATAACAGATGTTCCTGACCTCGATAACACATCGCTGTATCTGCACCTTGTTGGAGAACTCCGCATCCCTCTGCGTCGAGTCCGCGACGGCGGTTCACGACGCTTCGCATTGAGAAGTGGTAGGAAAAACCGCGAGTTATGTGAAATTCTGAAGGCTGTGATAGACGCTTGGGCGAAGATGTACGAAGGTTATACCAGCCGCTGGAGTCAGAACGAGCAACTACGCTGGTTTACTTGTGGCTGTGGAGGTGGTGTAGACGATTCAAAAAACGCGCCCGGACTTGACCGAACAGATGATATAAAAAAGGGCATCTATCAGATGCTCAAAATCGCCGAGAAGTATCGAAGAGGCTGCAAGGAGAAGCGCGTGCGTGTTGCGTTGCTGTCGAATATCCATCCTGTGGTGCATTATGAAGAGTACCTGAAAGGCTTTGAAGATGCTCTCTGGACACACGAAGCGGATGTTCAAGAGCAACGCGGTAGAATCGTATCCATCGACAGTGATAACCTATTACCCTTCTATGATATGTTGCTCACGCTCACAAGGTCCTGGTTTCGTGGGGAACGATTGGAGCGAGCTTTTTCACTGCAAACACTTTACCATGCGCTTGGAGGGAGCTGATGACGGACTCGCGCTGGACCTTGATTTTTAAGCTCAGGAATAACATCGCGTTGGAAGATGATGTGGCGTTAGCACAACGCGAGTTGTGCGCTCTGACAGGGGCGCCTGTGGAACCTGTAGACGAAGAGATGCTTCACGCGCTTTGCAAGCAGGGCTGGCTGCTTCCCAAAGATGTAGCAATTCATCGGGGCGGGGGGGTGGTGGGATTCCGTTGCACCGTCGAGGCCCCCGATTTAGAGCGTCTTTTCTGGCGTCTATCGTTTTGTGAGCAGGTGCTGGCAATTGCGCCCGATGAGGATACCTCGGCGTTTCAGGCGTTACCTGCGCGCCTGAGGCGGATACGAGTGGCGAATGGGCGTGCATGGGCAGTGTTTCTCCCCTTCAACACCATTGCTGAGTGGTCCGATGTTGTGGCGCGTCGCGCGAAATCGTCCAGAGATGCCATCGCCCTGCTGGACTTTCTAACCGATGCCCTCATTGCACCGGCTCCAGCAGAGTTGAGTCAGAATGTGCGCCCAATCGTCTGTGCGAAACAAACAACAGGACACCTGTTTCACGGACTGCATGTCTACAAGGCGAAATTCTTCCCCCGAATGGCGCGAGCATTTGTCAACCTGTGCGGCGGCACGACCGTACTTGACCCCTTTGTGGGCAGTGGGACGGCGCTGGTGGAATCTGCCGTCATGGGCGTTCCTGCGATAGGAGTGGATATTGACCCTCTCTCTGTGGCAATTGCGCAAGCGAAGATCCAGCTGCTTCACGATGACGGGACGCTGGCTGATGCGGTTCAGGGGGTCCTGGCACGACTGGACGCTTCGGCGAAAGGGCAGGTGAGCCTGTTTGAGATTGCCGAGGCACCTGCGGCGTACAGTATCACGCCCCACTTTTTGCGCCATCGCGTCCCCGAACCTGAGCTGCGCGAAGTCGAGACCGATGTTGCGCAAATACTCCACGCCCTGCGTCATCTGCCTGCGTGTAGTCCTCTCCATATTGCTCTGAGCGATGCCCTCTCGCGCAAGTTCAAGTTCCGATTTCTGGGACTGGGCTATGGGCGATTTTCGCTCTCGATTCAGCCGCGGCGAGTACGAACGATGTTTGTTGACAACCTGAACTATCTTTCGCGTTCGCTGGGGGTTTGGCAATGGCTACGGGCGCAGACGGGGGTGCGTCCAGCACCAGTGCGCGTGCTACACGGCGATGCGCGTCGGCTGCCTTTGGCAAATGAGAGCGTGGACTGCGTCGTGACAAGTCCTCCTTATATGCCTGCCTCATCGGGGCGCGAAAACTATCTTAAAAGCAAAGCCTACGCGATGACGGCGTTAGGGCTGATCAAGCCTGATGAGGTAGACGCCCTCGAAGCCAAGCAAATAGGCTCCGTACAGCGTGTTGGCGAATCGGAAGACCTGCCTGAAGACGCCCGCGCTGTTGTCGAGTGGATGCACAACGACCCGACTCGTTGCGTCAAGGCGTCGGCAACTGCCAGTTATTTTGCCGATTTACGCGCGTCGCTACGGGAAATTCGTCGCGTGCTGGTGCCGGGAGGCAGATGTGCCTATGTCGTGGCACGACGGCATGTATTTTACCGCTATCAATCGCGCGAGGTCGTGCGTGTTGTCGAAAGTGCCGATATTACAGCCCAGTTAGCCGTGCAAGCGGGTCTACGGGTGCTTGAGCTGGTTCATGTAGAGCTGCAAAAACAGAACACAGTTGCTCGCCCCCGCTCTCTGGATGCTTACTACGAGACCATCCTGCTGCTGGAAAAAGGGAATGCCGATTAAAGCCAGCGTGTGAGCATGGGTAGCGCCTGCCCTGATTCGCTTCCCTCTCCCCGATAGGGTATATTCAATTGCCATGTCCGACATTCTGATGACGCCTGAGGGCTATGAGCGCCTGAAAAAAGAGCTGGAGGAGCTGAAGACCGTCAAGCGCCGGGAGATTGCCGAGCGCATTCGTCAAGCGCGTGCGCTGGGCGACCTCAGCGAGAACTTCGACTATCAGGACGCGAAACGCCAGCAGGCGATGCTGGAAGGGCGGATTAAAGACCTGGAAACTGTGCTGGGACGCGCGCGCGTCGTGTCGCGCCCCGATAACGCCGGCGAGGTGGTGCATCTCGGCAGCACCGTCACGCTCCGCGATGAGGAAGGCAACACGCGCACAATTACGCTCGTCGGCTCGTTTGAAGCCGACCCCCTGCAAGACCGTATCTCCATCGTATCGCCGTTAGGAGAGGCACTGATCGGCAAGGTGGTGGGCGATACCATCACGGTGCAGACACCAAAGGGAACCATCCAGTATCGGATTGAGCGCATCGAATAGCAGGAATCCCGCACTTCCCTGCGAATCTCCAGAGACAGGAGGCACATTATGGCACGCGTTACTTTGCTGGTTGGGCTAACGAACGGGATGGAAGTGGATTGCCCGATTAATTCGCGCGAGGAAGCGGAGCAGGTGATCGAATCGCTGCGCCAGGCGACGGAGCTGACCCGCCTGCCCGGAATCTGCTTTGTGCGCCACTCTGGCTCGACGGAGCTGGGTGCGCGGGGGGTAGTGGCGGTGCATCCCGATCAGGTGGTGTATACCCAGATTCTGGGCGTGGACGACTAATCCAGAATCGTCTGCTCGCGGTTCGGTCCAACGGAAATCAGTTTGATAGGGGTCTGCACATAGTCCTCGATGAAATCGAGGTACGCCTGTGCGTTGCGAGGCAAGTCCGCGCGTCGGCGACAGGCGCTGAGGTCGGCGTCCCAGCCGGGCAGCTCGGTGTAGATAGGTTCGCACTCCGCGAGCGCGAAGCCATCGGCGAGGAACTGTTCGCGCAGCTCGCCCCGATAGCGGTAGGCGGTGCAGACTTTGAGCGTGGGCAGTCCTGAAAGCACATCCAGTAGCGTGACCGCCAGCGCCGTAAAACCGTTCAACCGTGCGGAATAGCGGAGCGCGACAAGATCGAGCCACCCCACCCGGCGCGCACGCCCTGTGGTTGTGCCGTATTCCCGACCCCGATTGCGAATATAATCCCCGATCTCGTTGTTCAGTTCGGTGGGGAAGGGACCTTCGCCCACGCGGGTGGTGTAGGCTTTGGCGACGCCCCAGATTTCGGTGAGCTGATTGGGCGCAATTCCTGTGCCCAGACACGCGCCCGCCGAGACGGGGTGTGAGGAGGTTACATACGGGTAGGTTCCGTAATCCAGGTCCAGCAGCGTGCCCTGCGCGCCCTCCAACAGAATGGGTTCGCCGCGGGCAACGGCGTCCATCAGCATCGCGGGCACATCGGCGACTATAGGGCGCAGCCATTCGGCGTGCGCCAGAAATTCGTCGCGGAGCGCGGCTTCGTCTATCGGGGGCGCGTTATAAACGCGGGTCAGCACGCGATTGCGCACTTCCAGCACCCGGTGAAGCAGCATCGCGAACCGTTCGGGGTCTAACAGGTCGGCGACGCGCAGCCCGATTCGCGCCGCTTTATCGGCGTAGGTGGGACCGATGCCGCGGCGGGTGGTGCCGATTCGTCCCTCAAGGCGCGCCTCGTTCAGCTCGTCCAGCTGGCGGTGATAGGGCAGGGTCAGGTGCGCCCCCAACCCCACGCGCAGGCGCGAGAACTCTACCCCTTGCTCCGCCAGTGCCTCCATTTCCGCCTTGAGGGCGCGTAAATCCACCACCACGCCGTCGGCAATCACCGCCGTTACATGGGGATGCAGAATCCCGGAGGGGATGAGGTGAAATTTGTAGGTTTTGCCGTTGGTGCAAACAGTATGCCCTGCGTTGCTTCCCCCCGCATAGCGCACGACATAGCGCGAGTTTTGTGAAAGCAAGTCAACGACTTTGCCTTTGGCTTCGTCGCCCCATTGAGCGCCCACAACAACCCGCACCGCCACGCGCGACCCTCCCCGTGAAAATAGGCTTTGTGCAGGTGTGTACCTGCACGGTGCAATCGCTCAGTGTTGCTCGGTGAGCCAGCGCGGGATGCGCTCTTCCACTGCCTGCACCTGCTTGATGCCCCGCTGGTAGGCGCGTTCCGCCCGATATTCGGGTTGCGCCTGGCGCTCCTGAAAACGACGATAAATGGCGAAAGCGGTGACGGCAGCCGTGACGACCGCCGCCCCGATCAACCAGCCATAGTAGCACCGCGACTGTCCGCTGTTAGAGTTCATAGCGACTCTCTCCATCTTCGCCCGTCTCGCGGGAACGAAAGATGCGCTTCACAAAGGTAATCAACTCCTGCGGGTTGAAGGGCTTGGTGAGATACATATCCACGCCCTCCTGCCACCCACGAAACACATCCTGATCCTGCGCTTTGGCGGTGAGCATAATCACCGGCAGTTCGGCGGTTTCGGGGTTGCGACGCAGGGTGCGCAACACTTCGAACCCGTCCATGTAGGGCATCATCACATCCAGCACCACCAGGTCGGGCTTCTCGGAGGCGACTTTCTCAAGAGCCTCTTTGCCATCATGTGCGGTGACCACATGATAGCCCTGCCGCTCCAGATTGACCTGAATCAGGCGCACGATGTGTCGTTCGTCGTCTACAACCAGTATCTTCTTCATGCGTTCTCCTCCGCGCTTAATTAGTGTACCCTATCGGGGCGCGGGGTTCCGCTGCCCCGAATTATCGGCTTGCGGACGCAATTTTTTCAGGGCGTCTGCCCGTTGGTGTGCTGGAGCGCCTCCTCGAGGGTGTGCCATGCTAAGGTGGCGCACTTGGTACGCTGGGGGATGAAGCGCACGCCTGCAAGGTAAGCGAGTTCGCCAAAGCGCGATTCATCAGGTTCCACATCACCGCGAAACATCGCCAGCACCTGCTGGAGGAACTCTTCGGCTTCCGCAACCGATTTGCCTTTGACGGCTTCCACCAGCATCGACGCCGACGCCTGACTGATGGCGCACCCGTGCCCGTCGAAAGCGATGTCTTCGATCACCCCATCGCGCACGCGCAACTCCAGCGTGATTTCATCGCCACAGAGGGGATTCATCCCCTCCTGCACAATTTTGGGCGGTTCCAGATGACCACGCCCCCGCGGGTTGCGGTAGTGGTCCAGTATCACTTCCTGATAGAATCTATCCAGCATAGCCGAAAACCTGCCTTACATAGTGGAGTCCTTCAACGAGCCTGTCGATATGTTCGGTATCGTTATAGACCGCGAGGCTGGCGCGTGCGGTGGATTTTTGTCCTAAACGGTCGCCCAGCGGATGGGCGCAGTGCATGCCCGAACGAATCGCAATATCGCGCGAGTCCAGAATCGTCGCAATGTCGTGGGGGTGGATATCTTCCAGCGTGAAGGCGAAAATGCCCGCACGGTCAGGCTGGGGACCGTAGAGTTTCAGCCCCGGCACCTCCTGCAGGCGCTCAAGAGCATATTGGGTGAGTTCGTGTTCGTAAGCCTCAATCTGTTCACGCCCCAGCGAGTCGATGAAATCCAGCGCGGCGTGCAGTCCGACAGCTTCGGCAATCGGTGGCGTGCCCGCCTCAAACCGCATCGGGATTTCCGCCCAATCGATTCGATCCCAGTTCACCGAGCGAATCATGCCACCGCCTGTCATGAAGGGGGGCAGGTTCTCCAGCACTTCGCGCCGCCCGTACAGCACGCCAATCCCTGTCGGACCGTAGGCTTTGTGCCCTGAGAAGGCGAAGAAGTCGCACCCGATGGCTTGCACATCCACAGGCATATGCGCCACGCTCTGCGCCCCGTCCACCAGACACAGCGCGCCCGCCTCATGCGCCAGACGACAGATTTCCGCCACAGGGTTCACCGTGCCCAGCACATTGGACACATGGGTCACGGCGACCATGCGCGTGCGTTCGCTCAACAGGCTTTTGAGGGTTTCCAGTTCCAGCCGCCCCTCGTCGGTGATGCTCCATACGACCACCTTTGCGCCCGTTTCCTGCGCCACGCGGAGCCACGGAATCAGGTTCGCATGGTGTTCCATCTCGGTGAGAATAATCTCGTCGCCCGGTTTGAGCTGGCTTCTGCCCCATGCGTAGGCAACGAGATTAATGCTTTCAGTGGTGCCGCGTGTGAAAATGATTTCTGCCATTTCGCGGGCGTTAAGGAACTGCGCCACGCGAGCGCGCGCACCCTCATAGAGTTCGGACGCCTTCGCGCCCACCCCATACGCCCCGCGATGCACATTGGCGTTATAGTGCGCCCAGAAATGGCTCACCGCCTCAATCACGCTGTAGGGTTTGTGGGTGGTGGCGGCGTTATCGAGATAAATCAGGCTCCGCATTTCGGGGTGCGGCTGGAAGAACGGGAACTGCTTGCGTATCTCGCTGGCGTCTAAAACCCGTTGCGTCGTTGCCATCGGTTGCCTCCTGCAGGACATTTTGCCTGACTAAGTTAATTGTACCCAAACGAAGCCCTCTTCCACCTTCACAGGGTAGGTCTGGATGGGGCGGACAGCAGGCAGTCCGCGCGCCTGACCGGTGTGTGGGTCAAAGCGCGCGCCGTGGTGGGGGCACACCAGCAGGTCGCGCTCAATACGCCCGGGTACCCCGTCCGCTTCGGAGAGGGGTAGCTTCTGGTGCGAACAGACATCGCGCACGGCAAAGTAGCCTTTCTGGGTTCGCCCAATCAGAATGCGCTGGTTTTCCAGTTCTACCACGCGAAATTCGTTCGGCTGGAGGGTGTCGGGTATCGCCTTGTGCCACATGCCTGCGCAAAGTATACCTGAATCGGGTATACTCATGCTATGCACGATCTGCGCACCATGAACGAAACGCTTCAGGAGGCTCGCCGACGCTTGGATGCGATCGGGGAGCATCTTTGACCTCGCCCGCCTCAAAGCCGAGTTAGAGCGCCTGCAGCGCGAATCGGAAAGCCCCGAATTCTGGGCGGAGCCGGCACGCGCGCAGGCGACAATGCAGCAAATCGCACGCCTGCGCAATCAGATTGAACCTGTTGAGCGCCTGCAGGCTCAGGCGCAGGAATACAGTGAGTGGCTGAGCCTGCTCCAGATGGAGTATGACGAGGCGATGGCGGGCGAAATCGCCGCACGCATCGCCCAGCTCCAGCACGAGGTGGAACAGCTGGAGCTGCTGACCCTGCTCAACGGCGAATACGACCGCAATAACGCGATTCTGGAGATCAACTCCGGCGCGGGCGGCACCGAAGCGTGCGACTGGGCAGAAATGCTCCTGCGCATGTACCTGCGCTGGGCGCAACGGCACGGCTATCGCACCGAAATCGTGGACGAAAGCCCCGGCACCGTAACGGGCTACTCCAGCGTGGGCGTGCTGATTGAGGGGGAATACGCTTACGGCAAACTCAAATCCGAACACGGGGTGCATCGGCTCGTGCGCATCTCGCCTTTCGACGCTAACAAGCGACGCCACACCTCTTTCGTGCTGGTGGAAGTGATGCCCCAGGTGGAGCAGACCGAATATGTGCTGAAGCCCGAAGAGCTCAAAATTGAGACCTTCCGCGCGGGCGGGCACGGCGGACAGCATGTGAACAAAACCGAATCGGCAGTCCGCATCACACACCTGCCCACAGGCATCACCGCCAGCTGCCAGAATGAGCGCTCGCAGCACCAGAACAAAGAGGTCGCGATGCGCGTGCTGGCGTCGCGCGTTGCCGAATATTACCGACGCCTCGAGGAGCAAAAGATGCGCGCCCTCAAGGGCGAAGTCGCCCCTGCAGAATGGGGGCATCAAATCCGATCTTATGTCTTACAGCCCTACACGCTCGTCAAAGACCACCGCACCGACTACGAGACGGGGAATGTGCAGGCGGTTCTCGATGGTGAGATAGATGGCTTTATTGAAGCGTATTTAAGGTGGAGCGCATCGAAGCGGACACCCGTCGAAACGCAAGGATAGTGAGATACGATGCGAAGGGTCTGGATTGGAGTGCTGGGCTTACTCTGGGTGAGCCTCTGGGGTCAGATAACGGTTCCTGAGGCGGTGGACATGGGCGATGTGGGCGAGCGGGCGAACCCGATTGCCCAAACACTTGTGGACGCCCTGCGCACTGCCACAGGCGCCGACATGGCGATGCTGGGCGCCGCCTTTTTTGATGAAACCTACAAGCTGCCGCAGGGTGCAGTCGCCCCACAGGAGCTGCTGAAGGCGCTGGTCTACCCCGACGACGAGGTGGTGGTGCTGGAACTGCGCGGCGAGCAGATTCTGCAGGCGCTGGAGCGCTCGCTGGAACTCTACCCGCAGAAAAACAACGCTTTTCTGCAGCTCGCAGGGGCAGAAGTGCGCTTTGACCCCAAAGCGCCTGTAGGCAAGCGGGTGGTGTCGGTCTCGATTATGGGGGGCAAGCTGGAGCCGAGCCGTACCTACCGTGTGGCGACCACCGCGCCGCTGGCACGGGGCGCGCTCGGCTATTTCCGTATCTGGAGCAAAGACCAGATTGTGAACGCTACCGGGCGCTCGATCGCCGAAACCCTCAAAGAGCCGCTGAGTCGCACCCGTTATCTGGTCACGACACCCGCCTGGGTTGCCCAATAGCCTGCAGTGAACGGCGCGCTTGCCCAGTACCTGACGATGTTTTTCGCCCTGTTGGGGCTGGGCGCCGTGATTCGCCGTGTGGGCTGGATTGCTGATGCCCATATTCACTGGCTGGTGCCGTGGATTGTGCGGGTGCCGCTTTCTGCACTGGTGTTCAGCGCATTAGCGAAATCTTCCGTGTCCCCGAGCTTGCTGGGCGTTTGGGGTGTGGGACTTGTCAGCACGCTGGGGGCGCTGGGGCTGGCGTGGCTGCTGGGGCATCTGCTCCGCCTGCGCCCCAGCACACGCGCGATTCTGATGGTGGGCGGCACGCTGGGCAATACGGGGTTTCTGGGCACGCCCCTGATCGCGGCGCTCTATGAGGGCGACCCCCAGCGCATCGCCAGTGCGGTGACCTTCGATATGGGCGTCACGGCGTTGCTGGTGCATACGCTGGGGTTGAGTTTGCTGGCGGCGGCAGGCGCAAAGGGCGAGCGCACAAGCCTCACCGAAGGGCTGAAACGGGTGGCTTCGATGCCTGTGTTCTGGGCGACTTTGCTGGGCTATCTCACAGCGCTTCTCTCGATACCTATCCCCCAACCTGTTCTGTTTACGCTGGAGACTCTGGGTCAGATTACTGTACCGCTGGCGCTGATTGCGATTGGCGCGATGATCCGCTGGCGGGCGCTGGGCAACCGCTGGCGCGCCCTGTTGCTGATTGTGGCGTACAAATGCGTGGCGGCGCCGCTTTTCACGCTGGGCTGGCTGCTGCTGAGCGGGCTGCCTGAAGGGCTGGCGCGTTCCGTGTTGCTCCAGAGCGCGATGCCGACCGTGATGGTCAGCGCGGTCTATGCTGCGTATTACCAGACCGACGCGGAGTTGGCGGCGTCGCTGGTGGTGGTGTCGGTGCCTGTGGCGCTGGCGCTGTTGCCGTTGTGGACTTCCGTGCCCCTGTAGCAGTGGCTGGCCAGCCCTCTTAAAAGAGGATGATGTTCCCGACCGAAAAATCGTAGCGATATCGCAGAATTTTCAACGGCTCAACAATAACCTCCAAGGTCGCATCAGCAGCACCAGGAGGAAGAGGGAGCGTGAAACGAGACCCTGCAACGCTCGAAACACCGCGGGCGGTTTTGTAGCCAATCAGAATCGGCGTGATATAGAAGGGGTTCCATTTACCTTCTGCAGTTTTTCCACCAGCTTGGGACGATACCGCACAGGTCGGTTTTTGATGAGTCGCTCACGGGGTGTTGCAGGTTTGAAGAAGACCAGCACATACGAATGCACATTCATTGCCTGATACGGCTTCGCACCGAACGGGCGGAACCCGCCAGAACGATAATAGCGCCACACATAGAGGTCGAACAACTCAAACCCGCGTTCCTGCATCAGCCCAATTACATCGGCATGCAGGGGCAAAATCAGGCGCGATCGCGCGATACGGTAATCTGCCACGAAGATGGCGACATAACGGTTTGGCTTGAGGATACGCTTTACCTCTTCAAAGGCGTGCCCAAGTTCCATAAGGAAGGTGTCGTAGTCCTCAATGGTGCTGAGGTCATTCGGCAGGCTGGAATAGCGAATCATGTCAGCGTAGGGAATATCCGTAACAACCGCATCGGCGGTTTCGGAAGCAAGCGGCAGGGCACGCGCGTCCCCCAGAATCAGGAGCTGATCCGCAATTCGGGGTGGCTCCGCAAAGAGGGAACCGACCAGCGCCTTGAGCTTCTTCTGGGCGACCGCCAACGCCTGCGGATTGATGTCGATGTTGATTGAGCGCCGCCCCCGCAAGGCACACTCCACCGCAACGGTACCGCCCCCTGCGAAGGGGTCTACCACCAACTCGTTCGGTTCGCTGAGGCGCTCGACGAAGGCGCCCATCACCTGCGGCAGGATTTTGGTAGGATACTCGGCAAGATTGTGTGGAAAGGGCACGCTTGCTTCCCGCCCCAGATCAATAACCGACTTGTAGCCGACTTTGGTGGATTCCGTCGCCTGCGTGTCAAACATAGGCAGTTGAAGTATACCCCGCGAGCAGGTGCTTCTGTGGACTTCCGTGCCCCTGTAGCAGGATTCGTGCAGGAAGATGTAAAATAGAATCGCGGAGGTTATCCCTATGAACGAGCCGATTCGGATGAGCCGACGCGAGTTTATCAAAGCGTCCGCAGGTGTGGTAATTGGTGGACTGGCGACAGGGCTGCCTGTGCATGCATATGCCCACGCGCAGGGTTCGGACCGCTTGCGGGTGGGGTTGATTGGCTGCGGCGGGCGCGGCACGGGCGCGGCGCGCGACGCCGTGTTCGCCGCCAAAGGTGTGGAAATCTACGCGATGGGCGACATCTTCCCCGACCGCCTCGAAGCCAGCAAAAAGCTCCTGGAGCCGCTGGGCAACGAGATGTTCAATGTCTCCAACGACCGTTGCTTCACAGGGGTGGACGCTTACAAGGGGGTTATCGCCAGCGGGGTGGACATCGTGATTCTGGCGACTCCGCCTGCGTTCCGTCCAATCCACTTCAAAGCCGCGGTGGAGGCTGGCAAGCATGTATTTATGGAGAAGCCCGTGGCGGTGTGCCCGACGGGCGTGCGCCTGATGCTCGAGATGGGCGAGGTGGCGTCCCAGAAAGGGCTTTCGGTGGTCGCGGGCACACAGCGTCGCCACGACTTTGCCTATCGCGAGACCATCAAACGCCTGCAGGAGGGCGCCATCGGCAAGATTGTGGCGGGCTACTGCTACTGGAATCAGGGCGGGCTGTGGCATGTCGACCGCCAGCCCGACTGGACGGATACCGAGTGGCAACTGCGCAACTGGCTCTATTTCACATGGCTCTCGGGCGACCATATCGTGGAACAGCACATCCATAACATCGATGTGATTAACTGGGTGCTTCAGGCGCATCCCGTCAAGGCGATGGGCGTTGGCGGGCGTCAGGTGCGCACCGACCCCGTGTATGGACACATCTACGACCACTTCGCCATCGAGTTTGAGTACCCCGGTGGCGTGCGCGTGCTGAGCATGTGCCGCCAGATTGACGGCTGCGCCAACCGGATTGGCGAATGGGTTGTGGGCACAAAAGGCACTGCCGACCCCAGCGGCGCGATTTTCGGCGAGACCGAATGGCGCTACAGCGGCACACGCACGAACCCCTACCTGCAGGAGCATGTGCATCTGATTCAGAGCATTCGGGACGGCAAGCCGATTAACGAGACCCGCGCCGTGACTGAAAGCACGCTGAGCGCGATTATGGGGCGCATGGCGGCGTACACGGGGAAAGAGGTAACCTGGGAGCAGGCGCTCAACTCCAAAGAGAACTACCTAGAGCGCGCCGAGCGGTTCGCCTTTGGTCCGATGGCGGTAGACCCCGTGCCCCAGCCGGGCAAGACGCCGCTGGTCTAAACCCGTATCGGCTCGGTCTCGGTGCGTTTCACATGCGTGAGTACCGTCTCCAGCAGCTGGTCGGGCGTGATGCCGTCAGCCTCGGCTTCGAAGTTGAGTAGCACGCGGTGGCGCAGGGCAGGTTTGAGCGCACGCTCCACATCCTCCCGCGCCACATTGTAGCGCCCGTCCAGCAGCCCGTACACCTTGCTGGCTAAAATCAGCGTCTGGGCGCCGCGCGGGCTGGAGCCGTAGCGCACATACTTGTTCACCTCAGGCGGCGCGTACTCCGAACCGGGATGCGTCGCCACAATCAGTTTCAGCGCAAAGTCCTGCACGGGGCGTGCAATCGGCACTTCGCGCACGAGGCGTTGCATTTTCAGCAGGGTCTCTTTGTCCGCGACGCTTTCTGCCTGGGGGGTCTCGGCGCCCGTTGTGCGGTTCACAATCTCGCGCAGCTCGTCCAGCGTCGGGTAGCCCACCAGAATCTTGAAGAAGAAGCGGTCTAATTGCGCTTCGGGCAGAGGATAGGTTCCTTCCTGCTCAATCGGGTTCTGGGTTGCCAGCACCCAGAAGGGCGGTTCCAGCGGGTAGCGTTTGCCCGCGACGGTGACTGCCTGCTCCTGCATCGCCTCCAGCAGCGCCGACTGGGTTTTGGGCGTGGCGCGGTTAATCTCGTCCGCCAGCACGATATTGGCGAATACGGGTCCGGGGCGGAACACGAAGGTGCGGGCGCCCGTCTCGCTCTCCGCCAGAATGTTCGTGCCTGTAATATCGGCGGGCATCAGGTCGGGTGTGAACTGGATTCGCGAAAACTGCAGGTTGAAGGTCTGGGCTAAGGTGCGCACGAGCAGGGTTTTGCCGAGCCCGGGCACGCCTTCCAGCAGGGCGTGTCCGCCCGCGCACACCGCCACCAGCACATTCTCCACAACCTCTTCCTGACCGACGACGACTCGCGCGACCTGCGCCCGAATCGTCTCAAAAGTGTTGCGAAACCATTCCGCCAGCTGCTTGCCGTCTTCCATTGCCCGTTCCCCTTCTCCGGTTCGGCTCAGGCGGGTTTTGCCCTGCTAATTACCGCCCTTCTGGAGCGATTCGAAGTAGCGTTTGACGCGCTTGCGCTCGGCAGGCGGGATGTTCTGCTGGCTCAGCGCCTGCTCGGCTTTCTTCTGATAGGTTGGCAGTGCCTGATTCAGCGGGATGGAGCTGCCCCCCGGCACGGGCGGCGCCTCGAAGTCCTGATACTCCGCAGGTCCGGGCAGCAACGGCTGCTGACCCGAAACGGCGGTGTCTTTCATGGGGATTTTCAGCTCAGGCTGCTTGTCGCCCTGATTGAACAGCTCCGGTTGCCCAAAGAACTCGCCCTTATCCCAGGCGGGTCCCTGACGGATGCCACCGCCTCCGAAGCTTGGCATCAGCCCGCCCGGGCCGAAGCACATCCCCAGCCCGAAACACGCGCCGTTGCACTGATTGAGCTTTTTCATCTGCTTGACCTGCTCCAGAATCTGCTGGGCGAGCTGGTGGATTTGCTCGTCCGTTTTATACTTCTTCGCCAGCTCTTCAAGGCGCTTTTCCAGTTCCTGCAGGCGTTTCTCAATCTCTTCGGGGCTGAGCTGGGGCTTTTCGGCGTTATTGGGGTTTTGCTGCTGTTGCATGTTTTTGCGCATCTCTTCGGCGAGTTTGCGCAGGTGTTCCATCGCCTCTTTGAAGGCGGGATCGTTGAAGAGTTTACGCAGGAACTCCTGTGCCTCTTGCGAGAGCCTGAGGGCGCGAATCTGCTGCTGGAGACGCTCCATCTGTTTGCGGAGCGCTTCTATCTGCTCCTTGCTGAGGGGGTTGCCGTTCGCGTCTTTGCCCGACTGGAGCTGTTTCTGGAGTTGCTCCAGCTGTTTCTGGAGGTCGTTCAGCTGGCTCTGCAGGTTCTGGGCGTTTGCAGGGTTCTGCATGGCGCGCATAGTTGCCTGCAGCTGGCGCATCTGGTTCATGAGGCTGGCACGCTGTTCCGCCGAGAGGGGGTTACCCTGCAGGTCTTTGCCGCTTTCCAGCTGTTGCTGGATTTGCTGGAGCTGCGCTTGCAGGTCTTTGAAGGCGTTGTTGAGCTCCTGCTGTTTCTTTTGCGCCAGTTTTTCGAGTTGTTCGCCCGCGGTGAGCGCCTTCTGGGCAGATTCGCTCATTTTCTGGGTGTTTTTCTGCTCCAGTTTGCGGGCGTCTTCGAGGAGCTGGTTGTAGCGCAGGAGCGCTTCCTGCTTACTCATTTTCGCTTCGCGGGCGCGTTTGTTATACAGCTCGGCGTTCTGCGCGATGCGTTTGGCAATCTCGTCGGCGTCGGGCTTTTTGGCTTCCTCCACAATCGGCTTGACCACTTCTTCAATCTGTTTTGCCGATTTGACAATCTCTTTTTGCTCCTCGCGCCGTTCGGGGAGTGCGAGCGCCAGAATCTGGGGCAGAAAGTGCATCAGCAGCGCGAGCGCGACGGCTCCCAGAAACAGCCCCTGCCAGCGGGTGAAGCGCGGCTTGAAAATCTGCGCGGGGTGCGTGCTTTGCAGGGCGCGCTGGGCGTCCTCAATCAGCGGCTGGTCAAACAGATGGCTCGCCTCGGAATGCTCCAGGGCGGTCTGCAGGCGGTCCTTGAGGCCTGCGCGGCGGTCAATCAGCTGGGCGATTGCCGAGTCGGGCAGGCGAATCAGCATCGCATACACAACGCCCAGCAATACCCCTGCCAGCACAATCAGAGGCAGCCAGTGAGTGGGCACAAACAGCACAGCGCGCCAGTCGAGAAGGCTCAGTAGCGCCGAGGTGAGCGCACCTGCCGTCCCCCCGATCGCCCCCAGCTTCCACGCCAGCAACATGCGCACGCGCCACCGATAGGGACGCAAGCGTCCAGACCATTCATACGCCGTTATCGCCATGGCAAAACCCCCAGAGTGATGAGAGTAGTATACCCTTAAGTGGATTCCACGAAGGGCAAGCCTTTGGGGAACTCTCTAATGGGGAGGAATTGCACCCTTAACAGGTTGAGGTTAAGCCTGATAGCAGGCTTGCCTCCGAAGGGCCAGTGCATCTCTACACGACAGATTCTTCCAATGATTGCCTCTAAGCTGAGACCGACCTCTTGAAGTAGTCCTTGTGTCAGGGAAATTTTCTGGCGAACACTCTCCCATGAGCGTGCCATGAGTTCTAACCTCCAGAGTTTTCTATGAGGGGGACCTGATAGCTTCGCAGTCGGCGCACAGCCTCGAGAGCAATCTCCGGGTTAATCTCGTATCCAATCCCGTTCCTGCGCAAGTCCACACATGCGAGCAGAGTGGTTCCAGAGCCAAAAAAGGGGTCCAAGAGGCTGTCTCGGAAAGCGAGCAAGCAACAGAATTGCACCGCGCTGACGCCAGACGGCTGAGGTTCCGTTCCCATGAGACGAAGCCGACCTGCGTCGGCTCAGCCCCCCAATCCCCGTAAACAGGGGGCTATAGCCAGCGGAGGCTGGCTTTGTTTGATAGGAACGGGTTCACCCGTCTGGATTCAAACGCGAAATTCCGAGACAGTCTCCTAAATTAATGGTTCCCAAAAAAATGGGGGTATAATACCGTTACCAACCGAAAAGGAGCGTGCGGTATGATGAACAGGATAGGATGGCTTACAGCAGTGATGGGTGCGACCTTACTAAGCGCATACGCGCAGGCTGAACTCGCGCCTCAGATTCGGGTACGACCGGTTCATGGCTTACCGGTGCCTGCAGTGCCAGTCTCCCTGTTGCCTGCCCCATTCGGCGGTTCTGCTCCGAACGGGGGCGATTTCTTCCCTGCCGCGCCGACAACCCTCGTCGACAACACGACCTACGCAGGCTATTACTTCCCAGTATCCAACATCACCTTTGACGACGCGAACATCCCCAACAGCCTCGACACGGATGGAGACAACACCTACTTTATCACTCAGGTAGATGTCTCGTTCTATGTGCCCGCTACGGCACAGCAGCCGGTGGTTATCTCGCTCTATCTGGCGCCCTCAGACGCTTCTGGCGGTGTTGACACAGGCGTAATGCTGGCAGTAGAGGACATCTCGCTGGGTAATCTCGACCCAGGAACTTATGTCGTCAGCCTGACTTTCCCACGCTGCGCCCCCCACTCTGTGTCGACTTTCGAGTTCACAGGTACCGACGGCAACCAGTACGATCGCTTCTGGATAGGCGTCAAGTTCCCGCAGTATTGCGCTCCCCTGTATGAGGGCGGCGGACCTGGCTGGTGGCTTGCTTCAGGACCCGGCTATGAGGGCGACACCTTCTACTGGGAAGGCGACACGAGATGCAACGGCTCTTACGGAGCGGGTTACTACTGGTTCAATGGTAATCCGCGCGCCTCGTTCTACATGAAGGTGAGGGGCGCAGCGACTGAAGCGGACGCTATCGTGACCTCCGCCGATGTGGACGGCAACGGCTGCGTGGATGACGCCGACCTGCTGGCAGTGCTGTTCGCCTTCGGCAACACTGGCTCTGGACTGGCGGAAGACACCAACTGCGACGGGATTGTAGATGACGCTGACCTGCTGACCGTTCTATTCCAGTTCGGGCAGGGGTGCTGAGACGCAACCCTGCCCCTTGTGGGCGTTTCCAAACTCACGCTGGCGGAGGAATCTGATTCAGTGGGAAAAGTTGCCCCCGAAAGCGGGCTTTGTCCAGTGAGACCTGCCTCTCGCAACGAAACGCTGGCGCTCATAGGCGCTCATCAGTCGCCCCGAGGGCAGCAGGAGATTCGCCCATCCCCTCAAAACAAGCATGTGAGACATGCAACCGTGGAAAAGACTCCCGTTCGGTTATCGGGAGCAGCCCGATGGCAGTATTGCCGTGCGGGGGATTGGAGCGCCGCTCCTATGGCGTGATTCCTCTTCGGAGGCGGGCGCGTTCTCCGCAGTGTTCACCCTGCATCGCGCGACCACCAGTCAGTGGAAGACTGCAGGGCTGACCCTCTGGCGCAACGAGCGTAATCACTGGCGCCTGAACCTCGTGGAAGCGCCCGACGATGCCGACCGACGCCACTTCGTGGAACTGCAACAGATGTATGGCGGGCAGTGGCTCTCGCAGGAAGGCGTCGTGCCCGACGAAAGCCTCGCCTACACGCGCGAAGGCTGGCAGTGGAACTACGAAACCCCCTACCGCCTCCGAATCGAGTGGGACAACCAGAAGATTGTGGGCGAAGTGTGGGAAGGCGACACGCTCTGCTGGCGAGGGGGGTGGCGGTTCCGAGAGGGCATCTACTGGGGCGAGATGGGCATCGTGGTGAACGGCTTTCAGGCAACAATTCGCGATGCCCGCATCGAGCGCATGAAGCCCTTCACGCCCTCTGGGGTGATACTTAAACCGCCGCCTGTGCGCGCCCGTGTTAAGCCTGCCCGCCAGCGTGCCACAGGCTTTTTCCGCGTGGAACAGGTGGAGGGCGTCTGGTGGTTCATAGACCCCAGCGGCAACCTGTTTCTCGCGCTGGGCACTGACCACGCCAGCTACTTCGTCCACTGGTGCGAAGCGCTGGGCTACGCGCCCTATCACCGCAATATGGAGCGCCGGCACGGCTCCGAAGCGCGCTGGGCGGAAGAGACCCTGCAACGGCTCAAAGCATGGGGCTTCACCGCGCTGGGAGTCAACCATTCCGTCTACCTGCGCCACAAAGGACTGCCCCACCCCGAGCAGATTCTGGGCATGGGGCAGGGCTTCGCGTATCATGACGACCTGGTGAAACCCGTCCACTGGACGGGTTTCCCGAATGTGTTTTCGCCCGAATGGGAGTCGTGGTGCGATTGGATTGCCTACGAGCGCTGTCGCCCCAACCGCGACGATCCGTGGCTGCTGGGCTACATGCTGGATAACGAGCTGGAATGGTTCGGCAAAGATTACCTGCCGTGGGGGCTGGCGGTGGAGGCGTTGCGTCGTCCTGCGGGGCACACGGCGCGAGTCGCGCTTGCTGACCTGCTCCGCCAGCGCTACAAGGGAGATATCGCGGCTTTCAATCGCGCTTGGGAGGCGAACCTGCGCGACTTTCGGGAGATTGCGGAGAGCGATACCCCACCTGCTATCCGCACCCCACGCGCCCAGCAGGACGGAATCGCCTTCGTGCGGCTGGCGGCGCGACGCTATTTTGAAACTGCCACCCGCGCCATCCGCAAACACGACCCGAACCATTTGATTCTGGGCTGCCGCTTCGCAGGCGATGCCCCGCCTCTCTGGGATATCGCAGGCGAATACTGCGATGTGATCAGCGTCAATACCTACCCGCGCATAGACCTCCGTCAGGGGCGCGTGCTGGACTGGGAGGAGCGCCTGCGCCAGTGGCACAAAGAAAGCAAACGCCCGCTGATGATAACCGAGTGGAGCTTCCCTGCGCTGGACAGCGGGCTACCTTGCAAGCATGGCGCAGGCATGCGGGTAGATACCCAATCCCAGCGTGCCCGATGCTTCCGAATCTTTCAGGAGACCGCCCTGTCGCTGCCCTTCGTGGTCGGCTCCAACTTCTTTATGTGGGTGGATGAGCCTGCGCAGGGCGTCAGCCGCACCTTCCCTGAAGATAGCAACTATGGGCTGGTCAACGAGCAGGGTGTACCCTACAGGGAACTGGTTGCCACCGCAACAGAGGTTCACCGCCGTGCGTATGAGATTCACGCGGCTTCCCGACGCTTCTGGGAGCGCAGTCCCCAGCCGACGGAGACGCGCCCTGTGCTAACGGCGAAAGCCCAGATAGGCGCCGACTCGATGCGCCTGCCGTTTGTTGTACGCAATCGCGGCGAGCAGGCGTTCACAGGCTGGGTGTGTGTGGATTTGCCGCCGAACAACCCTGCCTCGCGCTGGAAGGGCGCTTTCGCCTGTCGCACGCGCGAGGGCAAGCCCGTGCGATTCACAGTGGAGCCGTTGTATCGCGAGCGTGCGTGGGTCTATCTGCAGAACCTCAGACCGGGCGAACAGCGGGAGTATACGCTGAGTTTTGCGGCGGAGCGTCCACGCACGGCGCGCCCCCAGCAGTACTATCGGCTGGCGCCCGACGCGCAGATAGGCTCCCAACACCTGCCCCTGCAGTTGCGTTTCAGTGCCGAGCGTGCGCCGATTGGCGAACTGCGCTGGCAGGGCGAGCCGTATGGACGCTACACGGTGGTGCTCTGGCAGGTGCGCAGCGAGAACCGCTGGCTCGCGCCCAACCAGCACGCACTCGGTTTTGTTCAGGTTGAAGATATCGAGTATGGGCGCGGCTGGCTCTTTCACCAGCCCGAACCCGATGCGCCGGATATTCCCTTCGCCGTTGAGTGGGAATTTATGCTGGTGAACGGCTTGATGCTCGTGCGCTATTTCACGCTCCAGAACCGGGGTAAGCAGCCGATGGAGGTGAGAGGCATCTACCACTACCCTCTGAGCCTGCTGGGCGGCAGCGACGCTGACGACGAGGCAGGCGGCGTGCCGAACTACTACCTGAACGCAGGCGTGTGGGAAGACCGCGCCGCGAACCGCTTTTACGGAGCCATCCCACTGAACCCGCTGGCGTGGCGTTGCTCCTTCTTCAAAGACGAGCAGGGGCGCCAGCACCCTGACCTGTGGGTTCCCCTCGCGATGACGATTCCCGCAGGCGAGTCGCGTGCCCTGCCGGGGGGCTGGGTCGCGCTGGTGTGGGGCAGGGGGCGTTTTGGGGAGACCGAATGGCGCATGCGCTCCCAGCAGGTGCAGGCATATGGCGGTCTGGAGGTCGCAGTGGCGTTGCCGTAGGGCATGAATCGCAGTGCCCCGTTGCCGCCTCTAATCAACCAGAAGCGTGTAAGGAGCGAGAGCATGCGAAAGGTGCTGACATGGGTTTTGTGGATACTGGCAGTATTGAGCCTGTGGGCGGCGGTCAGCAAGCGTTACACTTCCGCCCCGCAGGCATGCGAACAGCCGAGCCAGTGTACGACCCAATACTACTGGGACTCGCCCCTGTTGCGATAGGCGTCAAGAGCCAGGTCTGGGCAGGTTCTTCTCCTGCCACTCTTTAAGCAGCACGGGCGCGCGATCCACCAGAAACACATTCTCCACGAAAAACATATAGAGCTGGTCTTTCTCCAGTTTGGAAGTGTCCACGCGCGCGGCGTCCAGCACCTCCTTACTGCGTTTGACCATGTAGTCCATCTGTTCGTCGGTGAAGTGGGGCTTGAGTTCAGTGGCAATAGTGGTAATCACTTGATTGCGGAGCTGGCGTCGTTTTTGCGCGGCGTCCTGCTCCAGTCGGCGGATGGTTTCCTGAAACTCTTTGGGCAGGCTTTTGCCGCGCGAGACTTCCTCACGCACGCGCATAATCTCATCTTTGCGGTTGCGCAGTTCGGTGGCTTCCTGACGGATGAGGTCTTCCAGTTGTTTGTAGGCGCGTTCGTGTGCCTTGAGCAGGCGGTCAATTTGCTCGCGGGTGAGGTTGAGAGGGCGGATGTTGTTGAACCATGTGATGTCGGCGAGCGCGAGGAGCAGTTGATCCACTTCCGAGGGCGCGGGGGGCGTTTGTTGCGCGCGCAGGGTCAGCCCGCCCACGCCCACCAGACAGAGCATCAGTAGCCCGTACACAACCTGCAAGCGTCGCATGCGGGGGAGTATACCCAAGCCTACTCCTCCTGCCCCTCGTATTTCTCCTTGAGCGCCTGCACCACGGCAGGGTCGGCGAGGGTGGTAGTGTCGCCCAGCGCACGCCCTTCGGCAATATCGCGGAGCAGACGGCGCATGATTTTGCCACTGCGCGTCTTGGGCAGGTCTGCCGTGAAGAAGATTTGATCGGGTCGGGCAATCGCGCCGATTTTCTGCACCACATGCTGCTTGAGGGCGTCTTTGAGGCTCTCATTGGCAGTATAGCCCTCTTTGATAATCACAAACGCGGCGATGCCCTGTCCCTTGATCTCGTGGTGGACGCCAATCACCGCGGCTTCAGCGACAGCAGGGTGATCCACCAGCGCGCTTTCCACTTCCATCGTGCTGAGGCGGTGCCCTGATACATTAATCACATCGTCCACGCGCCCCAGCAGCCAGAAGTAGCCGTCGCTGTCGCGTCGTGCGCCGTCGCCTGTGAAGTAGATGCCCTCGTACTTGCTCCAGTAGGTCTGCTTGAAGCGTTCGGGGTCGCCCCACAGCCCGCGCGTCATGGCGGGCCATGGCTTGGTAATCACGAGGTAGCCGCCGCGATCGATGCCGACAGGATTGCCCGCATCGTCCAGAATCTCGGGGAAGATTCCAGGAAACGGGCGCGTCGCGGAGCCGGGCTTGGTGGCGACGATGCCGGGCAAGGGCGTAATCATAATCGCGCCCGTCTCGGTCTGCCACCATGTGTCCACAATCGGGCAGCGCCCGCCGCCGATATGCTCGTGATACCACATCCACGCTTCGGGGTTAATCGGCTCGCCCACAGTACCGAGCAACCGCAGGCTGGAGAGGTCATGCTTTTTAGGGTACTGCTCGCCCCACTTCATGAAGGCGCGAATGGCGGTCGGCGCGGTGTAGAGAATGTTGACGCGATACTTCTCCACAATCGCCCAGAAGCGGTCGCGGTCGGGATAGTCGGGCGCGCCTTCGTAAATCACGCAGGTCGCCCCGTTGGCAAGCGGTCCGTACACAATATAACTGTGTCCCGTAACCCAGCCCACATCGGCGGTACACCAGTAGACATCCTCGTCCTTGAGGTCAAACACCCATTTCGTGGTGACGGTTACGCCCGTCATATAGCCGCCTGTGGTGTGCATGATACCTTTCGGCTTGCCGGTGGAGCCGGAGGTGTAGAGCAGGTAGAGGAGGTCTTCACTGTCCATCGGTTCGGGTTCGCAGACGAGCGGCGCGTTTGCCATCAGTTCGTGCCACCAGAGGTCGCGTCCGGGGGTCATCGGTGCGTTATAGTCCGTGCCCAGCCGCTGATAGACCACCACCTTCTCGATGGAGGGCGCGTTTTTGAGCGCCTCGTCGGCGTTGCGCTTGAGGGGCACGATACTGCCGCGGCGGTAGCCTCCATCGGCAGTAATCAGCACTTTCGCCTGCGCGTCGTTGATGCGGTCGGCGAGCGCCTCCGCGCTGAAACCGCCGAACACCACCGAGTGGGGCGCCCCAATCCGCGCGCACGCCAGCATCGCAATCACCACTTCGGGGATCAGGGGCATATAGATGCATACGCGGTCGCCCTTGCGCACGCCCAGCGACTTCAGCACATTCGCGAACTTTTGCACTTCGCGGTGCAGGTCGCTGTAGGTCAGCACGCGCTCCCCGCCCGGCTCGCCCTCCCAGATGAGCGCGGCTTTGTTGCGCCGCCATGTTTTCACATGCCGATCCACACAGTTGTAGCAGGCGTTCAGCTTGCCCCCAATGAACCACTTCGCATAGGGCGGGTTCCACTCCAGCACCGTGTGCCACTTCTCAAACCAGTCCAGCATTTCGGCGCATCGCGCCCAGAAGGCGAGGTAGTCCTGCGCCGCCTCCTCGTAGATTTTCGGGTCGTTTACATTCGCTTGCTTTTTGAATTCCTCCGAAGGCGGAAAGACACGGGTCTCCTGCAACAGCGCATCAATTGCCGTTGGTCGCATCGTTTTCATCCCTCCAGTAAGAATATTGATTCGCTTTGCAGGCAAGCATTCCTGCTGGGAAGCAGGAGTCGCGAGCCAGTTGCAGGAATCAGGGTGCTATGGACGCGATTGTGGTCGGCGCGGGAATTGCGGGCTTGACCTGCGCTCATGCGCTGGCGCAGGCAGGCAAAGAGGTGCTGGTGTTGGAAGCACGCTCGCGCGTGGGGGGACGGATTTACAGCCACATGCTCGCGCCGGGCGTGGTGATTGACCTGGGAGCGCAGTGGCTGGGTCCCACGCAAGAGCGCGCCTATCGGCTGGCGCAGACGGTGGGCGCGGCACTATTTCCCACCTACACGGAGGGCGAGAGCCTTGTGGACTTCGGCGGTCAGCAGAAACGCTACACCGGGATTGTGCCGAACCTGGGGTTGTGGAACCTGCTCGATTTCGGGCGCGGGGTGAGCCTGCTGGATAAAATGGCGCAGCAGGTACCGCTGGAGGCGCCGTGGCGCGCCCCGAATGCCGAAGCGTGGGACTCGATGACCTTTGCGACATGGATTCAGCAGACGCTCCGCACGCGGGTGGGGCGCTGGGGCATGCGGCTCTTTGCGGAGGCGGTGTTCGCGGCGGAGCCGGGCGATTTCTCGCTGTTGCACGCGCTGTTTTATCTGCATTCGGGGGGCGGCTTTGAGCGGCTCACGGCGACTCGCGGCGGTGCGCAGCAGGATCGGTTCGTGCATGGGGCACAGGCGCTTGCGGAAGGCTTGGCGCAACGGCTTGGTGCAGAGCGCCTCAAACTCAACAGCCCCGTGCGCGCCATTCGTCAGGAGCGCGACCGCGTGCGCGTCTACTGCCAGCCCCACCCCGACGCGCCGACCAGCGTTTACGAGGCGAAGGTGGCGATTGTCGCCATCCCGCCCGCCTTAGCCGCGCGAATCGAGTACGACCCGCCTCTGCCGCCTGCCCGCGACCAGCTCACCCAGCGTCTGCCGCAGGGTTCTGTGATTAAGTGCTTTGCCGTGTACGACCGTCCCTTCTGGCGCGAGCAGGGGCTGAACGGTTTCGTAACCAGCGATGTGGAGCCGGTGCATCTGGTGTTTGATAACTCGCCGCCCGACGGCTCGGTGGGCATCCTGCTGGGGTTTATTGAGGGGCGCTCGGCGCGACAGCTGAGCGGGGTTGACCCCGAAAGGCGGCGCGAGGTGGTGCTGCAGGTGCTTGCCCGCTACTTTGGGGAAAAGGCGCGCCAGCCCGAACACTATTTAGACCACGACTGGAGCGCCGAGGTGTGGACGCGCGGCTGCTATGGCGCGCATTTTCCGCCCGGCGCATGGAGCCAGTACGGGCACGCCCTGCGCGCGCCCGTCGGGCGCATCCTCTGGGCAGGCACAGAGACCGCCACGCGCTGGATGGGCTACATCGACGGCGCGATTGAATCGGGCGAACGCGCCGCACAGGAGGCAATTGAGATATTATCGGTTCACCCTGACCATAATTGAGCGCTTACAACCCAAAAACTGGTATTTTTACTATTCCGCAAAGCGCCTCTCTCGATGTATAATAGCGCCGTCAGACTGAAAGGAGCCAGTTCGGGGCGAATTTGCCCCTGAACTCGGATGAATTAGCCCTTCAGGCTGTCCGGTTTCTAGCTCCTTTGGAGTCATGGCTTAACGGGTGCCCAAGAGCGGGCATTCACAAAATCATACTTTCGCAGGAGGTCTATGCTGATGAAACGAGCGATGCTTTTGCTGGGCGCCTTGAGTGCAATTGCCCTTAGCGCATACGCGAATACCGTCGACTTCGACAACGACCCAGGAAGCGGCTACCAGTACTATTTCCCAGGCGGTGCCAACAAGCAGGTACTGGACGATGTTGGACGCGCTACCGATCTGGCTATCAAACAGATCAACATCGCGTTCTTCAACGCGAACACGTCTGCTGTTGACGCCACCGTGTATGTTTATGCGGCAGACCCCGTCTCGGGCGGCGTAGGCACCTTGCTTGGAACATTCACTGTTACGGGGATTCCTAATGGGCTGACGCCGCTCCAGATAGCGACTGGTCCTGGCTTCGCCGCGGGCTACCAGAATTTGTGGATTGGTCTGTCGACCAATGCAGCACAAGCGGGTATGGTTATTTCACCCAATCCCTATCCCAACCCTGGTTCCAGCGCAAATGTGTTTGCGTGGGACGACGACGGGAACGGGGTGATTGACAACAACGACTACTGGAACTTCGGCGGCAACCCTGTTGCGAACTTCGCGATAGAGACCTATGTGCCTGAGCCAGCGAGCATGGTTGCGCTGAGCGCGGGTCTGGCGGGGCTGGTGGGGCTGCGCCGCCGCAAGGCTCGCACCGCGTAACTTCACGAAATCAGCCGCAGGCGCGTCCGGCGGTGTGAAGCGACAACGCGCTGGGTCTAACGCCCAGCGCGTTTCGCTATTTTACGCTTGCCGCTACGCATAGCGGCTACGGCTCATACAGCGCGTCCAGCCGCGCGCGGTAGCGCTCAATAATCCGCGCCCGGCGCATCTTGAGCGTAATCGTCACATCGCCCGCCTCAAAGGTGAACGCTTCGGGCAGCAGAATAAAGCGCTTGACCTGCTCGTAGGGCGCGAACCCCTGAAGCGCTTCCTGCACCTGCTTCTCCATCCAGGCGTAGACTTCGGGATGGTTCACCAGCTCCTCGCGGCTGGCGTAGGCGATGCCTTTCTGCTTCGCCCAGTTCTCCAGCGCATAAAAGTCGGGCACTATCAGTGCGGAGACGAACTTCTTCTTATCGCCATACACCACCGCCTGCTCAATATAGGGGTTGCGCACCAGCGCGGTCTCAATCGCGACGGGCGCGATGTTTTTGCCCCCCGCCAGCACAAAGATGTCTTTTTTGCGGTCGGTGATTTGCAGGTACTGCCCGTCCACGATGGTGCCCACATCACCCGTGTGGAGCCAGCCGTCGGGGTCAATCGCCTCGGCGGTGGCTTCGGGCTTGCGCCAGTAGCCCTTCATGATGTTGGGTCCGCGCGCCAGAATCTCGCCGTCTTCTGCGATGCGCACCTCCACGCCGGGGAAGGGGCGTCCCACCGTGCCGATGCGATTGTGCCCTGGCGCGTTGGAAGCAATCACAGGCGAGGCTTCGGTCAGCCCGTAGCCCTGATAGAGCTCCACGCCATGCTCCCAGTAGAATTCGGCGACTTGAGGGTCTAACGCCGCGCCGCCGCTGATCGCCCAGATGAGCCGCCCGCCAAACGCACGCTGGAGTCCCTTCTTGCGGGCGAATTTGCCCAGCAGGCGCAACAGGGGCTTGCTCTGGGTCACCTCCAGCACGCGCTCGCGCACTTTCTCGTAGAAGCGGGGCACGCCGTTAATCGCGTGGGGGCGAATCGCCTGCAAATCCTCGCGCAGGGTGTCGATGCTCTCCGCGAACGCCAGCTCCACGCCCAGCGCCATGCTCGCCAGATAGTCGCATGTGCGGGCATAGATATGGCTGAGCGGCAGGAAGTTCAGCATCACATAGTTGCGGTCAGGGGGTGGGAAGACCCGCATCGCGGCGTAGACGCTGGCGAGCAGGTTGCCATGCGAGAGCATCACGCCCTTGCTTTCGCCCGTCGTGCCGGATGTGTAGATAATGGTTGCGAGGCTATCCCAGTTCAGGCTTTCGGCGGTCTCGTCCACGAGACGGGGCTTCTCACGGAGAAGTCGCCTTCCTTCCTCCTGCAATTCTCCCAGCGCGACCCAGCCCGAAAGCGGCTCAAAGCTGAAGAAATGCTTCAGCGCGGGCAGCCGCTCGCGTACCTGCTCCACTTTTTGCGCCTGCGTGGCGTTGGAAACGAAGATGGCGACCGATTCGGAATCGCGCAACTGCTCTTCCACCTGCGTGGGCGTGAGCGGAAAGTGAAGCGTGACCGAAATCGCGCCCGCGTGCAGAATCGCCAGATCGGTTATCACCCAGTTGTAGGAGTTCTCCGCCAGAATCGCCACCCTGTCGCCCGGCTGGATTCCCCGCGCAATCAAACCCGCCGCCAGCGACTGCACTGCCTGATGCACCTGCCGCCACGCAACAGGCTGATAGACCCCCTCGCGCTTGACATGGTACAGGGTCGAATCGCCTAACTGTTCTACTTGCGCCCGAAACAGTTGGGGGATTGTCTTTGCCTCGTGTTCGCACCACGCGCTCTTCCAGCTCAGCACCAGAGGCTCGCCCTTGAGATAGTTCGCCGCCATCGCCTTCACCTCTCTACCGACTGTTTAGTATACCGCGTAATTCATTTACAGCGCGAAGCAATCGTTTCCTGCCGACACGAGCTAGGGGCTGAGAATCTATCAAACTCCGCTGGCTCCCGTAGCAGGGGCATCCTGCCCAACATCAAAGCGCAGAGATGCGCTTGCTACTTTAGCCGACGAAGGTCGGCTTTGTCTCATAGGAACGGCTTCAGCCGCAGGACAGAGGATACCCTCCAGAAGGGTATACTAATGTATCCATGCGAACGCAGTCTCATTCGGTGAAACAGGTTTCAAAACGCAAGCGACGCCGCTGGTGGAAACGGTTCCTTGCGTACCTGACCCTGCTGTTTCTGTTAATGATGCTGGGGGGAATCACCTTTGTGGTGGTGCTGTATTATCAGGTCGTGCAGATGATGCCCTCCGTGAGTGTGATTGAGAACTACCAGCCGCGCGATGCCAGCTTCATTCTCTCGGCGGACGGGGTGCAACTGGCGCGGATTGCGGAGGAGTACCGCGAACCTGTGCCGCTGGAGCAGATTCCCAAACATCTGATTAACGCCACGATTGCCAAAGAGGACCGCCGATTCTGGCAGCATCGTGGGGTGGACTGGAGGGGGGTGTTGCGGGCGCTGTGGGTTAATCTTACGGAGGGCGACATTCGTCAGGGGGGAAGTACCATTACCCAGCAGCTGGCGCGCAATGCGTTTCTCACCCAGCAGCGCACCTTCTCGCGCAAGATTCAGGAGATTATTCTGGCGCAGGAGATGGAGCGTCGCCTGAGCAAGGAGCGCATTCTGGAGCTCTATCTCAATCAGGTTTATTATGGCAACGGCGCCTATGGGGTCAAAGCCGCCGCGAAGGTTTATTTTAACAAGCCCTTAGACAAACTGACTCTGGCGGAGTGCGCTTTGCTCGCCGCGCTCCCGCAGCGCCCTTCAGCCTATGAGCCGTTCGGGAACCCGGATGAGGCGATTGAACAGCGCAATCTGGTGCTGGCGCTGATGGCACGGGAGGGCTACATCACGCCCGAACAGCGCGACGCCGCCAGAGCCGAACCCCTGCGCCTGACGCGCAACCGTCCCCGCACGCGCTTTCTCGCCCCCTACGCCGTGATGGACGCTATGCGCGAGCTGGAACGGCTCTACGGCAAGGAGCTGATTCTGCAAGGGGGGTTGCAGGTCCAGACCACGATTCACATGGGCATGCAACAGGCGGCGGAGCGCGCCCTGCAAAATGGGATCAAAGCTTTTTCGGCTCAGGGCGTGACGCAGGGCGCGATTTTGCTGATAGACCTGCGCACGGGCTACATCCGCGCGATGGTGGGAGGGGTGGACTTCCGCCGCTCACAGTTCAACACCATCACGCAGGGGCGGCGCCAGCCCGGCTCGGCGTTCAAGCCAATTGTGTACGCCACGGCGTTTGAGCTGGGCAAGCTGACCCCCAATAGCGTCTTACAGGATAGCCCGCTCAGCCTGCCCAGCGGTGTGCGTGGTAAATACTGGCGTCCCCAAAACGCCGACGGCAAGTTTCGGGGCGCCGTGACGGTAACGCGCGCGCTGGCATACTCCATTAACATCCCTGCGGTACGGGCGGCGCAGCTGGTCGGTGCGAAAACCCTCGCCGAGTTCGCCCACGAGCGATTCGGCATCGAGTCGCCTCTGGAACCGGTGTTGCCACTTGCGCTGGGCGCGTCGGCAGTGCGCCCTATTGAGCTGGCGAAAGCCTACACCGTGTTCGCCACCAGGGGCAATCGCATCGAACCCATCCTGATCAGGCGCGTGGCGGACCGTAATCAGGCGGTGCTGCTGGAGCAGCAGGCACAGGTAGTGCCTCAGGTATTGTCCGAGCAAAGCGCGGAGTGGATAGACCAGATTCTTCGGGAGGCGGTGGTGCGCGGCACAGGGAAAGCGGCGGCGCGAATCCCGAACGCGCGCGGTAAAACAGGCACCACCAGTGACCATCGCGACGCATGGTTCGTGGGCTACACCGATCACTATCTCGCTGTGGTGTGGGTCGCCAGCGAGCATTATAACCCGCAGACTCACCGGTGGGAGTACCGCCCGATGAAGCGCGTGTTCGGCGGCACGGTGTGCGCCCGCATCTGGGCAAACCTGATGGAACAGGTACTGGCAATCGACGCGAAACTGCAGGTTCCGAACCGCACGACGCCGCCTGCCGAATCGGAGCCAGAGACGCCTGTCAGCAACGAACCTGCTGTAAGCCCGCCCCCAGATGGAAGCGTACCGCCTGACACGCCGGTAAGTTCTGACGGAACGACCACCCTGCCCAGCGACGAGACCCCTGCCGATGCGCCCGTAACTTCCCAGCCGTATTCAGGTGAGCCAGCCGACCTGGGGGCTACCCCAAGCCTGCGCGAGACTCCCAGTACCCCCAGCGTTTCAGGAGGAGCGCCCAGAACGCAAGCCCCCCCTCCGCCTCCCAGGGCGCCCGCGCCCCCCGAAACCATCAGTGTGGCGGTTTGCGTCGACACGGGGCAGCTCGCAACCGACTACTGCCCTGAGGTCATCACACGCCAGTTCCCGGCAGGCGCCCAGCCGAAGCAGAAGTGCCGTAAACACGGGGTGCGTGTGCGATGATTCGGCGTCCAAAACGCTACCTGGGGGTTCAGGCGGAGGCGCAGCGCATTGCTCGCCCCCGCGAATACATCATGCTGGGGATGGTGGGCGTCGTGTTGCTGATTCTGGGGGTGCGCTTGTGGTACCTGCAGATTCTGCACGGCGCGGAGCTGGCGACCCGTGCGGAGCTGGTGCGCACGCGGCTCATCCGAATCCCGCCTCCGCGTGGGCTGATTGTAGACCGCAACAACACCCCGATTGCCGTGAACAAGGCGCAGCTGGTGGTCAGCGTGATGCCCTACCTGCTGCGTCAGAATCCAGAGCGCATCCCGCTTGTGGCGCAACGGCTCGGCATGGCGCCCGAAGACCTTCAGGAGATGGTCTCCAACCCGCGCATTAACCCCTATGTGCCGCTGGTGGTGCAAAAGGGCGTTTCGCACGAGCAGGCGGTCAACCTGCTGGAAAGCCAGTATAACCTCCCCGAAGTGGAAGTCACCATGCAGGCGATGCGCCGCTACCCCTACGGGAAACTCTACGCCCATATCGTGGGCTATGTCGGGCAGATCTCCGAAGACGAACTCAAGGAATACACCGAGAAGACCCGCCACGAGGAGCCGACCGACTGGCTCACCGCACGCCTTTACGACGGAACCGACTTCGTGGGCAAAAACGGACTGGAGAAAGAGTACGAACTTTACCTGCACGGCAAACCGGGCGGTCAGCAGGTGGAGGTTACGCCCCTGGGCAAGATTCATCGGGTACTTCAGGAGTTTGAACCCAAGCCGGGGGCGCGGCTGATTATCAGCATCGACACGCGCCTCCAGCAGAAGGCTTTTGAACTGTTGCAGGGGCACAAGGGCGCACTGGTGGCGTTAGACCCCCGCACGGGCGAGGTACTAACGATGGTCAGCCAGCCTGCGTTTGACCCGAACCTGTTCGTGCCCCGAATCCCGCGCGAGGTATGGCGCCCCCTTCTCAATAACCCCGATGCGCCCCTCAACAACCGCGCCATCCAGTCCAGCTATGCGCCCGGCTCCATCTTCAAGCCGTTGCTGGCGCTCGAAGGGCTGGAGCAGGGGCTTATCTCCACGCGCACTGCCATTACCTGTCAGGGGGGCTATCGGCTGGGCACGCGCACTTTCCGCTGCTGGAGACATCACGGCTATGTGGACTTCTATAAGTCCATCGCCATGTCGTGCGATGTGTTTTACTACCTGCTGGGGCAGAAACTGGGTCCCGAAAAGATTGCAGAAACGGCGCGCGCCTTTGGACTGGGGCAACCCACAGGAATTGACCTGCCCCATGAGCGCAAGGGCTTGGTTCCCGACCCCGACTGGAAACGGCGCGTGCTGAAAGAACCCTGGTACGGCGGCGAGACGCTCAACTACAGCATCGGGCAGGGCTATCTGCATGTAACCCCCCTCCAGATGGCGGTCGCCACGATGGGGATTGCGAATCGCGGCGTGATGTATCGCCCCCACCTGGTGAAACAGATTGTGTCGGAAGCGGGGCAGGTGATTCGGACTTTTGAGCCTGAGGTGATTCATCGGGTGCAGGCGAACCCGGCGCACTGGGAAGCGGTGATAGAGGGCATGGTGCGGGTGGTAGAGCAGGGTACGGCGGGCGCGGCGCGCGTGCCCGGCGTGCGTGTCGCGGGCAAAACAGGCTCCGCCGAGTTTCGCAAGGGAGGCAAGACGCACGCATGGTTTGTGGCGTTTGCGCCTGCCGACCAGCCGCGCGTGGTGGTATGCGTGATGGCAGAAGAGTCGGGGGGCGGTGGCGCGGTGGCGGCGCCAATCGCAGGCGAATGGCTCCGCACCTTTTTTGAACTGGGTTATTAGCCCTGCCCACCCCGGCGCTTTTTGATTTCCAGCAGGCGGCTGGTGGTCTCCTGCGGTGTGGTGGCGGGCGGCGGTTTCGGGGCGGGCGCACTGGGAGCAACAGGGGACGCTGGCTCTGGACGAGTCGGGGAAGACATGGGCGCTGTGGAACTGGACGCCGTTTCCTGACGCACACGCCCCTTGACGCTCAGCAGGCGCGCGGATGCCTGCGCCTGCGGGGCGGGGCGCACGCCACGACCTACTTGCGTCACCCGACGCGGCAACGCCCGTATCCAGCCCCATATCGCTTCCACAGGAATCATCACACGCCGAAGGGTGATGTCTGTTAGCAGAAGCACCAGCGCCAGCCACAGGAAACTCTGCCACAAATCACGCACCGAGCGCCCCTGCCGCGTGGGCAAGCGGAACACTTCTGTCGGCTGGGGGTTCACCTTGCCACCCGTCAGCTCCGCGATACGGTTCAGCAGCGGCGTGTTCGTGCGGGTGAAGCGATATTCTGAAGGGTATGGCACCGCAAACCCTGTCGTGAAGGTGCGCACGGTTCCGTCGGGCTGTTTCTCTACGGTTGTGAGCAGGTAGTCGCCTATCTCGCGCAGGGGGAAACGCCCTTGATAGCGACCGGGCGCTTCCTGATTCAGAGTCAGCGTGAGGTTCTCCCCTGAAGGCGTGCTGACGCGCAGCTCGGGCTGGAGAAAGTTGATGGGTTCACCTTCGGGGGTAAACGCCTGCATCTCCACCACCGCCTGCCCGCCTTCCTGGCGCACGGTGAGCTGGTAGTCCTGGCGACTTCCTTTGCGCAAGATAGAGCGCGTGAGCTGGGTCCAGAACGGGGCGAACTCGTTCCAGCCGACCCAGCGCTGTGCCCAGCGCGGTTTCGCATCAGAAGTGAACGCCAGCGAGGTTCCCAGCCCATACTGCCACACCGCCAGCAGGGGATCATCCTTGTGGGTGCGCATCAGCGTGCGCGCCAGCGGGCGGTCGGAGGTCAGATCATACGCCAGCAGGGGCGGAGTGCGGTTCCAGTCAATCCCCTGAAGCATTTCGTCGCTCGCCGCGATTTTGGGGATGAACGCGCCCTCTTCAATCGCGGAGCGGGTCATCAGGCTCACATCGGCGGTGAAGAGGCGGGGTAGGTCGCGAGCGCGCTCGGTGAGGTAAAAGTTCCCGCCCGATACCTTCGCGAGCTGCTTGAGAAACTCCACATCCCTGCCGCGCCCCAGCGAGACCACCGACATCGTGATGCCCATTTTGCGCATCGTCGCGCCCAGCTCAAAACATCCCTCCTGCTCGTCGCAGTCGTCGCCGTCCGCCAGCAGAATCACATGGCGCACATGGGTGGTTTCGGTGGTCAGCGCCTTCAGGGCAAACTCCAGCGAGGGGCGCACATAAATCCCGCCGCCCCCTGCCTCCATCCGCATGACCTGTGCAATGGTGCGCTCCTTGTTGTCCGCAGGCTGAATCGGGGCGAGCCAGTCCACCCCCGTGCCACTCACAATCACGCCGAACCGATCGTTGGGGCGAAGCAGTTTCAGCGATTCCACTGCCGCCTTCGCCGCCAGCTGGATTTTCGGGATACCATCTTCTGGCACTTCCATGCTACCCGAAATGTCCACGATAATCACCACGGTGGCAGGCGGGAAAACCCTGCGCTGGCGTACATCTAAGTCCACTGGCAGAATCTCGGCGATAGGGGTCTCATAATAGCCTCCTGGCAGGAACGAGTTTTCGCCCCCAATCATCGCGAAGCCGATTCCTGTATCGCGTACCGCCGCCTGAATCATGAGCATCTGCTGGGGGGTGAGCGCGGTGGCGGGGAAATCGTGGAGAATAATCGCGTCGTAGCCCTGCAGTTCGTCGGGGCGTGCGGGGAAGGTGGTCTCGGTGGCGCGCACCACCTCCAGATTGTTGGCTTTCAGGGCGCGTTCCAGGGCGCGGGTGGGGTCGGGGGCGCCCCCTTCAGCCAGCAACACCTTCGGCTTGCCCTGCACCTTGACGAACGCGCGCCCCTGATTGTTGCGTGGGTCGGCATCGGGGCTGACCTCCAGCAGCACCCGATAGCGATGGAAGCCCTCTTTCTCCGTGCGAATGGGCGCCACCACCACATTCTTGCCCGGCGAGAGCGCCACCCGCATGCTCTTGATAGGCTTGCCGTCGTGGTCAATATGGAGCGTGCCTTCCGCGTGGGTGCGCGCCTCAATCACAATCCGCATCTGGAACGGCTCGCCAATCTTGACCGTGCTGGGCGTCTGCACCTCCAGCACCAGCGCCTCTTTGTCCGAAACTGCCGAGGGGAGCGGCACCACATCCACTTCAATATTTTCCGTGCTGGCGACCATCGCGGTGTCTATGGCGTTACCTTCGGTTTCGTTGCCGTCGGTGAGCAACACGATACGGCGGTGTTTGCCATCGGGGAACAGGGCGCTGGCTAAGCGCATCGCCGCGGCGAGGTTCGTGCCCCGCGCGTCGGGCTTGGAATAGATAGGGGGCAACTCTTTGAGGGGGCTGGGAGTGGTGTCCACCAGCGCATCGCGCCCGAACGCCACAATCGCCGCCTGATCGTCGGGACCGAGGTGGCGCAACGCCTGTCGGATGAACTCGCGGCTCGCCTTGCGCCCCTGATCCGACACACTATCGGACATATCCAGCGCGAACACCACGCAGGTGCCCCGATTGGGCTGTATCGCCTGCGGTCCTGCCAGCGCCAGCACCAGCAGCGCCACCATCAGCATGCGCAACGCCAGCACGAGCCGCTTGCGGGCACGGCTCATGCCAAGAATGCGCCGCCCACTCCACCAAACCCCAAACAGCAGTGGAGGCAGAAGCCATAAATAGCCTGGCTCCAGAAACTGCATGCGGGAATTGTACCTGAGAGTGCAACAAGCCCTGACGCAAAAAGCCAGCCTGCCCCAACGGGGTGCAGGCTGGCTCCGCCAGGCACGATTTCGCGTTTACAGGTTCCCGCGCATGGCTTGCTCGCGCTCAATCGCCTCAAAGAGCGCCTTGAAGTTGCCCTTGCCGAAGCCGCGCGAACCCTTGCGCTGGATAATCTCAAAGAACAGCGTCGGGCGATCCTGAACCGTCTTGGTGAAGGTCTGCAGCAGGTAGCCTTCCTCGTCGCGGTCTACCAGAATACCCAGCTCCGCAATCGCGCGCAGGTCCTCCTCTATGGTGCCCACACGGCGCGGCACTTCCTCATAGTAGGTCTGGGGCACATAGATGAACTGCATCCCGCGCGCCCGCAGATGGCGCATCGTGGAGATGATATCATCGGTCAGCAGCGCAATGTGCTGCACGCCAGGACCAGAGTTATACTCCAGATACTCCTCAATCTGCGATTTGCGTCGCCCTTCGGCTGGCTCGTTGATGGGCAGCTTAATCTTGCCGCGCCCGTCCTGCACCACCTTCGACATCAGCGCCGAGTATTCGGTGCTGATGTCATCGTCCGAGAAGTGAACCAGCAGCTCAAAGCCCATGATGGAGCGATAGAAGTCCACCCAGTAGTTCATCTTACCCAGCTCCACATTGCCGACGATGTGGTCAATTTCGTAGACCCCAATCGGCTCGCCGGGGATGAACATCTCCTTGAAGCCGGGCATGAACACCCCGCGATAGCGGTCGCGGTTGATGAAAGTATGCACCACATCGCCATAGGTGTGGATCGAGGCGATATGCACTTCGCCGTCGTCGTCTTTGAGGACGGTTGGCTCCTGGGCGCCGCGTGCGCCGCGCCGCACCGCCTCGCTATAAGCGCGCACCACATCGTCCACCTCAAACGCGATATCGCAAACGCCGTCCCCGTGCTTCACCAGCCAGTCTATCTTGGGGTGGTCTGCTTTATAAGGGGCGGTCAGCACAAAGCGGATGTCGTTCTGCTGGAGTACATAACTGGCTTCGTGGCGCACGCCCGTCTCCAGCCCAGCGTATGCCACCACATTGAAGCCGAACATCGTGCGGTAAAAGTAGGCTGCCTGCTTCGCATTACTCACGAAGAACCGCACATGGTCAATCCGTCGAATCGGCATAATATCCATGCGTGTCACCTCCATCGTTGCAGTGCCTCGGCGTCGTTGCCGATGGGGCAATTATACCTGCTACAGACGCTCTTCAAAATCTTTGAGCTCCCAGCGCAAGCCGCCCGTGTAATCGTCCCATTCTATAGAGAAGACGACATCCAGACTGGTCTGAGGGTCTATGGCGTATTCGGCGCCGTTCCACATCACTGCAGGGACATACATGGCTCGCTCTGGAGGCTTCAGCTCCAGAAACAGGTGTTTGTTGTTCCGACAGGTGCGGCGGCTTATCACGGTCAGATCACGGCAGAGCAAGACGGGCACCTCGTTGCCCTGCCCGAACGGCTCCAGATGCGCGAGGTCGCGGTAGAGCCTCCAGTCAACTTCCTCAGGCGACACTTCGGCGTCCACTTCCAGCGCGGGGATTAAATCTTCATCGGTCAGCAGGCTATCGGCGTACTCCCAGATGAGCTGGCGCAGGGCGTCCAGCTGGTCAATCCGTGCGGAAAAGCCCCCTGCGATGGCGTGCCCGCCGCACTTGGTGCAAAGGGGCTTCATTTTCTGGAGCAGGGGCACCAGATCCATCGCGGGGATGCTACGGATGGAGCCGCGGGCGCGTCCCAGCTCTTCTTCAAGGCTAATCGCAAAGGTGGGGCGTCCGAAGCGTTCGCGCAGCTTGCCCGCCACCAGCCCCACGATGCCATGATGCCAGTTCGGCGACGCCACCACCAGAGCGCGATGTCGGAGCTGTTCTTCTTCCTGCACCATTCGGATGGCTTCCTCCATCGCTTCCTGCTCCATTTGTTGACGCTGGGCATTCTGCCTGTTCAGCTCGCTGGCTAACTGTTCTGCCAGTGCGTCGTCTTCGGTGAGCAGCAGCTCCAGCGCGGCAATCGCGTCGTCCAGACGCCCCGCGGCGTTGAGGCGCGGTCCCAGCCGAAAGCCAATATCTGTGGCGGTGGGGCGGCGGTTGGCGATTCCTGCCACCTGTTTCAGCGCAATCAGCCCTTTGCGTCGTGTGGTGTAGAGCGCGTCCAGCCCCTCGCGCACCAGAATACGGTTCTCGCCCGTGAGCGGCGCCACATCCGCCACCGTGCCCAGCGCTACCAGGTCCAGCATCCGCTCACGAAACCGACGCAGAGGGATGTTGCGCTCTCGCAATAGCGCCTCCGCCAGCCGAAAGGAGACCCCCACCCCACTCAGGTCAGCGTAAGGATATTGCGAATCGAAGCGTTTGGGATTTACCACCGCGACAGCATTCGGCAAGCGCAGGTCGGGTTCGTGGTGGTCGGTGATAACCACCTCGATGCCGTGCGCATTCAGGGCGTTCACCACATCGTGGGCGCGTGTCCCGCAGTCGCAGGTCAGCACGAGCTTTGCGCCGAACGCCTGCGCCTCCTCAATCGCCACGGGGTGCAGGTCGTAGCCCTCTCGGTCGCGGTGCGGCAGTTTGACCTTCACTGGCACGCCCAATCGGGAAAGCGTCGTGTGCCACAGCGCTGCGGAAGAGACGCCATCCACATCGTAGTCGCCGTAAATCAACACGCGCTCGCGCTGCTCAATCGCCCGTGCCAGCCGCGCCACCGCAGGCGAAGCGTCGGGCAACAAGCGGGGGTCGGCAAGATCGTCCAGCGAGGGCTTCAGGAACTTATAGGCGGTTTCGGGGTCTTCATAGCCCCGCGCCACGAGAATCCGCGCCACAATTGGGTGAAGGCTCAGCTCGCGCGTCAGCAGCTCTACTTTTGAGTCGTCCGTTTGTCGGATTTTCCAGCGGTAGCGCGCCATCGTTGCGGTTATTATACCAATTCACCCGCTGGCGCAGGCGGCTTGCTCATAAACAGCCCAGGTGCGCTCGGCGGTGGTCTCCCAGCGGAAGCGTTGCGCTTGCTGGAGGGCGCGTTCCCGAATCTGCGCACGCACCGCCTCATTTTCCATGAGGGTCTGGATGGCGTATGCCCACATGCCGTACTCGGTTGGGGGCAGCAGGATGCCCCCAGAGCCGACCACTTCGGGAAGCGCGCCCCCGTTGGACGCAATCACGGGCACGCCGCACGCCATCGCCTCCAGCGGCGGCAAGCCGAACCCCTCATAAAACGAGGGATAGAGCAACATCTCGCTGGCGTTATAAAGCCAGACCAGATGTTCATCGGGCACATACCCCGTGAAGTGAACCCACGACTCGGCTTCCAGTTCCGCACAGAGCGCCCTCACCGACGCCTCTGCCCAGCCGGGCTTGCCCGTCAGCACCAGCTTTAGGGGGTTGCCGCTCTGCTCCCGATAGTAAGCCACTGCACGGATTGCCAGCCCCCAGTTTTTGCGGGGTTGTAGCACACCCACGGCGAGCGCAAAGGGCGGCTCGATGCCATACTGCTGGCGCACCCACGCCTGCGCTTCGTCTTTCGGGATGGGATAAAACCCTTCGGGAACGCCGTTCGGCGTTGCCACCACCTTGTCGGGCGGCAGATGCAGATAGCGAATCATATCCTCACGCGAGGTTTCCGAAACGGTCAGCACCCGCGCCGCACGCCGACACGAGGGGGGCACGGTCAAGCGCAACAGCCAGCGGTCTTTCCAGCCGAACCATTCCGGCGCAATCAGAAACGAGATGTCATGCACCGTGGTGATGGCGGGAATGCGAAACAGGGGCGAGACCGTATACTGCATATGCGCCACATGGCAACCGTAGCATTGCGCCGCGCGTGGAAAATGCCACAGGCTCCACCATCGCTCCGAGCGCGCGGGGATTACAACCGACTCCCACACGGGCGAGGGGGGCAACGCCTCTGGGGGCAGGGGGCGCGCGCTGAACAGCACCAGCCGATGCGCGCTCCCCTCTAACTGGCGAATCAGTGCCTTCAGCAGCCCGCGCCAGTAGGTGCGGTCGCCTGTGTAGGCGCCCGTGAGCAGGCGCGCGTCTATGGCGACTCGCATCCCCCACCTCGCAGAGGGTGTTTGAGAATCTGGTTCCACCGGCGGGGGTAGAGCGCGGGCGTCGGCGCATGCTTTTGCAGACACACAATCAGGCGCGTAATCATCCCCTGCTCCGTCTGAAACGGAACTGTTTGCACCTGCATCGCGCCGCCCAGCAGGCGCACGGCATACGCGGCTTCACGCACCTCCTCAAGTTCCTGCTGGCTTTTGAGCGCCAGCGCGCGGGCTTCGGGCGCAACTTTGACGAAAGGGAGCATCAGCTCGGCAAGAATAGGCATCTTCGCCACCGCGCGCGCCACCACCCAGTCGTACCCCTCGCGTGCTTCAGGCTGATGGGCGTACTCTTCCGCACGCGCCTGTACCACCTGCGCCTCAAGCCCCAGCGACTCGCAAACCGCACGCAGAAACTGTACCGTCTTGCCATGCGAATCGAGCATGGTCAGCCGAATATCGGGGCGCACGATTTTGAGGGGAATGCCGGGCAGTCCTGCGCCCGTGCCAAGGTCCAGCACGCGCGCGCCTGCTGGCGGCTGGGCGACTTTCAAAAGGCATAGCGAATCGAGCAGGTGGCGCCCGACCGCCTGTTCCGGCGGCACGCGCGTGAGGTTGAACCGCTGGTTCGCCTCATAGAGCTGTGTGAGGTACGCCCGCAAGCGTTGCTCCTGCTCTGAGTCAAGGCGGACGCCCCACTCGGTGAGCTGCGTCAGTAAAGCCCAGTCGCCAATCGGAATCATCTCGCGAGCGCAATTGTACCGCAGGGCATCTCCTGCTAAAGCAAACCTCTCATGTTGCCGATAATCCCTTGCGAGGGTAGACCATGACGACATTACATCTGATAGAGCGAGAGGTCAAGCAAGTCATTCATCAGATACCGCCCTTGCCAGGCGCGGTGATACGACTGATCGAGCTGGTAGATAGCGAGAACGCCACCGCAGAGCAGGTGGAGTCGCTGATTGTTGCCGACCCCGTGCTGACCGCGAAGGTGCTGCACCTCGCGAACTCGGCATACTACGGGCTGTCGCGTTCCATCAGCACCATCAAGCAGGCGTTGCTGGTGCTGGGGTTTCACGCCGTCAAGAATCTGGCGCTGGGGATTGCCGCGATAACCGTCCTCAAAAACGGGCGCACGCCCACACCCCACGAGCTGGAACTCTGGGAGCATTCGTTTCTCTGCGCGGGGATTGCCCGCGAGCTGATGCTTCGCCTCAAGCGCGGCGCTCGCAAAGCCGAAGAGGCGTTTATGGGAGGGCTACTCCACGAAATCGGGATTGTGGTGCTGATGACCCGATTCCCCAGAGACTACCAGAAGGTGCTGGAGTATGCCCGCAAGCCTCAAAGCGAAGCCTTTTCGCTGATAGAGGCGGAGCGCCAGCTGCTGGGAACCGACCACGCGCAGGTGGGCGGCTTGCTGGCAGAACGCTGGGAACTCCCCGACGAGCTGGTGGAGGTGATTGCCTCGCACCATGCGCCCGCTCTGCCCGACAACGAACATGCGCCTGTGCTTGCCAGCGTGATGATGGGCGACTTCTGGAGCCACCAGCAGCATGGAGAAACCGAATTTGGCTTCATGATTACCCCGCCCCCCGTCGAGGCGAGCCAGCAGTTTGCTTTGCCCGAGTCGGAGCGCGCGGCGCTCGTCCAGCGCATCGCCGAACAGGCTCGTGCCATGCGGCAGATTGTCGTCGGATAGCCCCGAAAATTGCCAGTTTTTGGAAAACACTCTTAAGGGAACCGAACCGACTGCCTATAATGCGCTATGGACGCGCGGAGGGAGGAAATATGGAGGTCTACCGACTGTTTGAGCCAGCACCGCCTGTGGAGTCAGGGACGAACACCCATCAGCGCCATGTGCTGATTGTCGACGACGACGATCTGGTGCGTGAAACCCTGCGCTTTGTGCTGGAGGAGGGGGGCTATCAGGTCTGGTCGGTCTCGCACGCGCTGGACGCCCTGGCGGTTCTGGAACGCCAGCCGATAGACATTGTGCTGAGCGATATTTTTATGCCCGGCATGAATGGGTTTGACCTGCTGAAACAGATTCGCCAGCGTGCGCCCGATGTGCCCGTGATATTGATTACCGGCTATGGCAATGTGGAGATGGCAAAGCAGGCGGTCAAAGAGGGCGCGAGCGATTTCATCACCAAGCCGTACAACATTTCGGAAATCCCGATTCTGATAGAGCGGAACCTCGCGCGTCATTCGATTCAGCACTCGCAGACGCACCACCTGGAGAAGGAGGTGCAGTCTGCCTATCGCGCCACGATGGAGGCGTTGCTGGCGGCGCTGGACACGCGCGACACCGAGACCGAAGGGCACTCCGAGCGCGTTGCGGCTTACACGATGGCAATCGCCCACCGCCTCAAGATAGACGAAAGCGAACTCCCCCATATTGAACGCGGCGCACTGCTGCACGACATCGGCAAAATCGGCGTGCCCGACGCGATTCTCTACAAGCCCGGTCCGCTCACCCCCGAAGAGTGGGAGATTATGAAAAAGCACCCTGAGATTGGCTATCGGATGTGCATGAAAATAGAGATGTTGCGCCCTGCCGCCCCGATCGTGTTGCATCATCATGAGCGCTGGGACGGCAAGGGCTACCCCTATGGGCTTGCGGGGGAGGAAATCCCCCTTGGTGCGCGGATTTTCGCAATCGCCGATACACTGGACGCGATGACCTCCGATCGCCCCTATCGCAAGGCGCTCAGCTTCGCTCAGGCGCGTGAAGAGATTGCGCGCCATGCGGGCACGCAGTTTGATCCCGACCTTGTGAAGGTGTTCCTGGAAATCCCCGAAGACGAGCTCCGGATGATTCGCCAGGCGAGTTTATCGCAGCAAGCCGAGCGCGCCGCCTAAGCCGAGCGGTGCCCCTGCAAGGCGAAGAGCCGTCGGAGCGCCTGCATCAGCTTGCGCTGCTCTTCCACAAGGCGTTGACAATCGCCACATCGCTTCAAATGCTCTTCCAGTGCCTCGGCGAGCGCAGAATCCAGATCTCCAAACACATACGCTTCGATATGTTCTCTGGCTCGCCTGCAATTCATTGGCTATCCACCTTCCGTGATGATAGATTTGATAATCGGGTGGGCACGCAGTCGCGCCACGGCACGGCTAATGCGCTTTCGGACGGTTTCCTCGTTCAGCCCGATCTCATGGGCAATCTCGCGGTAGCTCATGCCCGCGCCATAGCGCAACTCCAGCATCTGCTGGTCTGCTTCCGACAGTGTCTGCATCGCTTCCTGCAAAATAAAATAGAGCAACAAATCGTCTTCGGGCAGACAGTAGGTATCCGTTTCGTTTTCGGCGTCCAGCCCAACGGAACAGACCTCCTGCTCCCGCTTGCGTTCCCGAAGCCAGGTGAAAACGGTGTTGCGCACCACCGACTTCAGCCACGGCTCCATCTTGTCTAAATCGCGGATGGAGTCCAGCTTGTTGTAGACGCGCAACAGACACTCCTGGGTCAAATCGGCTACATCGTCGTCGCCTGTGCGGACATACCAGCGCACGATCCGCTCAATTCGCTCACGCAGAGCCAGCAAAAACTGATGCTCTGCCTGTTCCGTATAGTAAGCCCTTTCCGCATATTGCATGGTAGCCACCTTCCTTCCTTTCGCGGAGCGCCCTCTCGCGCTCTGTCCTTAAAGACTCAAAAAACGGCAAAAACCGGACAGCCCTGCAGGCAAAAAAGGGGCAATTTTGCCGTTTTTTGTCCCCGGATTGGGGGAGGAGGTGGCAGAAAGGTAAGGCGGGGGTGGAGAGTACCTGTCCTTCCTTTCAGATCCAAGCCCTCCTCACTGATGGAATTATACATCGATTTTTGACTCACGAGTCGGGTAGCAGTGGGAAAAACAGGGAAATTCAGGGGGAAAATGGGGGCGTTGTGGGTTCACGCCCCCTGGTTTGTATTACAGCTCGTAGTTGCGGGCAATCAGTTCAAACTCCAGCCGTTTGCCGTTGCGTTCTACGGTCAGTTTGAGGGGGCGGTACGGCTTGGTGTAGGAGAGCCGATCCACCAGCTGTTTTTCGGTCCAGTTCGCGGGCGATTGTCCGTCGATCAGCACAATCTTGTCGCCCTTTTTGACCCCCTGCAGGTCGGCGTCGGAGAGGGGCATCACCCAGCGCACGAAGAGGTCTTTGCCCTGCTTACGCCACCAGATGCCGTAGCCGGCGTTATCGGCAGTGCGTTCCTGCTCGGTGTTCGGCTGCCACACCATGAGCTGCCGGTAGTAGTTGAAGGTGATTTTATAGTGGCGCATTACCGGAATCCCCAGCAAGCCGTGCTTGGTCTTGGACGCGATAATCGAGTCGGAACGCGCCCCCTCCGCCAGCTTCTGAAAAGCGTAGACCGATTCAAAGAGAAGCGGACCCAGCGTCATCTTGTGCAGACGATAGACGCGCATATCGCCCGTCATAAAGCTATATTCGTCATCCTCATGAATCTCGCCGAGCCGCTTGGTCCACTCTTCCAGCGTCATCCACACGCCGTCGGCTTTGTCGGGCTTATAACTGGGCGGGAGCAGGTTCACCGATGCGCCGGTGTCCACAATCATCCGAATCTGGTTCTTATTGCCGACGCCCATCGTGACGAGAATATGGTCGCCGAACATTTCGTAAGGGATTACAGTGCCCTGAGGCAGCTCGGCATCGGGTGGCTCCAGCGTAATGGTGCGCTCCGCGAAGTTGACCGTCATCTGGAACGCCGAGAGGGTCTCGCGCCCCAGTAGCCCAATCACCTTTTTGCCATCCAGCGTATCGTCGCCGAGTGGGGTGTATTGCAGCTCCCCCACGCCGATTGTGAGGTCGCGCACCTCGGCGTTGCCAATCTGCAGGCTCTTCACCCGCGCCCGATAGGAGGGAAACGCGCCGTAGACCATCACGCCGTAATAGTCGCTGTTGGGGATTTTCTCCAGCCCCGCTTCTTTAGCAATCTGGGCGTCTATCCATGTGCTGGCGGCGCCTGTGTCCAGAATAATCCAGTACGGTCCCTTGCCGTTGAGTTTGACCTCCACATAGAGCGAGAAGCCCTTCATGCGGAAGGGCACTTTGGTCGGGAGCGTCTCGCGCACAATCGGCGGCGCTTCGGAGGGCGGACGCTCAAAGAGGCTGTCGGCAATCTCGCTTTGCGCGTCGAGCGCGGTCAGGAAGTAAGTACCCACATGCCGATTGCCAATGTAGTAGCGCGTCTCCAGCGGCATCCGCACCATGCCCGCAGGCGTGGGCATCTCCCGATAGTTGTGGAAAATTTCAGCCGCCTGATTCACCTCATCCGTTTCGTAGTCTATCAGCTCATACTGGATGCCGAGAATCTGGTTTTTCTCGTCCAGGTAGCAGTAGGCTTTGCCTGTGGGCTTGGTGGGCAGTTTCTTCTGCTCTTCCGAGAGGGGGAACTGAAACTCGATGCGGAAAGCGGAGCGCCCGTCGGGCATTTTGGCGTCTTCGCCCCCAACAAGGGTTGCCTGTTCCAGCCAGTGGGGAACGACCACAAAGTCGCCGTGCGCCGAGTCGCGTTGCGCCCAGATTTCTTCCTGCGCCAGTCCAGTCACGAGGTAACCGTCTTTGCGCCAGCCGCCGTTACCGTCAAAGGTGATGACGAAACGCTCCTCGCCGCGCATGATCTCCACACGCTGTTTGTTGCCTTTGCGGTACTCCACCCGTTTCGATTCGCTTTTGCCTCCATGTTCGCGGGTGATGTCGTGCTGGGCTTTGAAGCCGTTCAGGAACAGCTTCCGATAGGCTTCGCCACCGTGATTCTGAATCGCAGCCTCAAAGCGTTCTCGCGCCACCGAAGGGTCTGCCCACAGCAGGGCAGTCAATGCGAACCATCCCCACAAACAGAAACCGTTACGCATGGCGAACCTCCTGGCAGTGGCTATAATATACCTCATGGTACAATACCTCAGAATGATTATTTTGGGCATAGACCCCGGCACTGCCACGATGGGCTATGGCGTGCTGGAGAAGGTTGGCAATCGCTATCGGGCGCTGGATTACGGCGTGCTGGAGACCCCCAAATCGCTGGGGCTGCCTGAACGCTTGCTGCGCCTGCACCAGGGACTATCCGAGCTGATAGCGCACTACCAACCCGATGTGGCGGTTATGGAACAGCTGCTGTTCAGCACCAATCGGCGCACGGCGATGCAGGTGGCGCGGGCGGCGGGCGTTGCTCTGCTGGCGATTGCGCAGGCGGGCGTGCCCTGGTACGAATACACACCCCTTCAGGTGAAGCAAGCCGTAACGGGCTACGGCGGTGCGGACAAAGCGCAGGTTCAGCGCATGGTGCAGAAGCTGCTGGGGCTGGACACTATCCCCCACCCGGATGACGCCGCCGACGCGCTTGCGCTCTGCATCTGCCACGCCCAGCACGAGTCGCTCCTGCGCCTGTCGGGAGGCACGCGATGAACTGGGCGTTTGTGGCAATCTGCATGGTGGTGATTGCGGTGCTGGCGTGGCGGATTGCGGTGCGCGTTCGCCTGCTCAACCAGCGAATTGAGGAGGTGCGCGACGAGATGGAGCGCAACCCGCTGGACCCCTTTTCCGCCTGGATGGAGTTGTGGCGGCTGATAGATCGGCGATAGACCCTCACGCGGTATAATCTCGCCACGAAGGAGGGAACCTATGCACACTTTCTCAGTCTCTGCAGAATGGACAGGTGATAGCAACAGCGTTGGCTCGCTCCAGTCGCCCGGTGGACTGCACTGCCACTTTGCCGTGCCCACCGACTTTGGCGGTCCAGGGGGGTGTCCCAGCCCCGAAGAGATGTTGCTGGCGGCGCTGGCATCGTGCTATGTGATTACAATTGCCTACATGGCGGAACTCAAAAAGCTTCCGCTTCAGAAGCAGACGATTCAGGTTCAGGGCGTGGTGGAGCGCGATCCGCAAACGCGACGCCTGCGCTTCACCCGATTTGAGATTAACCTCCATTTCACCGTCGCGCCCGACGCCACCGACGCTCAGATAGAGAGCATCCTCAAACTGGCGAAAGACGCCAAGACCTTCTGTCTCGTGTCGAACTCCCTCAGCGAGCAAATCCAGTTCGAAGTGCATACCGATTGGAGCCGTGCGTAAAAAAAAAACCCCGGGCGTTGCCGCCCGGGGTGGCAGGCACGGCAGGGACGAATCCCCTTCTTAGGAGGTAAGCGACTCAACTTACCCTTATCTGCGGCACGGCAGATATCGGATACACAGCTTATTATACGCTACGAAAGCGCCGTTTTCTATAGGACTTAAGTCCTGATTTTGCCCCTTCTGAGGCAAACTTAGTTCCCACAGCGTGGTGGGATTTGTTTGACTATAGCATACATCATAAAGCCCACCACGCGGTAGGGACTTAAGTCCCAATTTTGGGGAGGTAATAGGGGTTCTCAGGCGGCGGTGTGACGGATTTTCTCCTGAATCACCGCCAGATTGTGCTGTGCCTGGGGGTGTTTGGGGTCTAACTGGAGGGTTTGCTGGTAAGCGATTCGGGCGGCATCATAGATTCCCATGCGGGCGTAGCAGTTGCCGAGGGTGAACCATGCCTGGGGGTTGTAGGGGTCTAACTCCAGCGCGACGCTGTAGGCGTCGGCGGCTTCGGCGTAAGCGCCCAGTTGATAGAGTGCGTCGCCCGCGTTCAACAGGGCGTTCGGGTTGGTGGGTTCCATCTGAATCGCGAGCGCGAAGTGGTGGAGTGCCTCCTCATAACGCTGGAGTTGCCACAGGGCGCGTCCCCAGTTGATATGGATGCCGCTGGAGAGGGGCTTGCGCTGTCGGGCGCGCCACTCGAACGCCTCAATCAGCGCCTCAGGATTGTTTGCCTGCTCACACGCATAGACCCAGCGATGCCAGAGGCTCTCGTCTTCGGGGAGCAGCTCGCAGAGGCGCTTGAGGGCAGGGAGTGCGCGGGCATAATGCCCCTGATTCCACCAGAGTTCGGCAAGCGCGCGGTTGGCGAGTTCCGCATGGGCGTGGCTCTGTGTCAGTTGCTCGAAAAACTGGCTGGCTTCTTCCAGCCTGCCCTTGTTGCGGAGCCAGTCGGCGTAGAGCAGCAAAAAAGTCGGGTTGTGGCTATGATGCTGGGCGAGGTAGCGCAGGTAAGGCTCCGCCTCGTCGTGGCGTCCAAGTGCCATCAGCGTGTCGGCGAGCAGATGGCGCCACTTGTAGGTGACTATCGTGAGGTCGCCGACGAAGTTGCCACTGGCTTTGAGGGTTTCTCCATCGTCCGCAAGCAAGCCGAGCCGCTGGGCGCTCGCGGGAACCTGCAACAATGCCTCGCGTGCTTGCTCATCCTGGTGGAGTGCCCGATACGCCTGCGCCATTTCAAAATAGACCGCAGGATGATCCACGCCCTTCTGGAGCGCTTGCTGGGCAGCGGTAATTGCCTCTTCCGGGCGTCCCGTGTGGCGCAACGCCGCAATCCAGAGCGACCATGCGTGGGGCATATGGTCCTGGCGTGGGTCGGTTTCTTTGCAGACGCGCTCCAGCAACGGGAGCGCCCGCGCATAATCGCCGTCCGTATAGTAGGTGTTGGCTAAGTTGAAAATCTGGAACAGGTCGTCCGGGTTCTGGGCGAGGGTAGCCTCCAGAATCTGGATATTGCGTTGCGCCTTGTTTTTACGCGCAATCACGCTCTTCTCGTAGCCGAGGTGGATAATCTGGGCGTTGGTCAGAATTGCGATTCGTCCCCCGTGCTGGGCGAGGCTGGGGGTAATCTGCTCGTGAATGGCGCCTTCCCAGCGGGCATAAGGCAGTCGTCGGAACAGGCGCACCGCCCTGTGGAGAAACACCTGGTCGGGTTGCTCGAAGTCGGTGAGGTTAACAATTTCAATCTGATAGCCTGCAAACTGGGGGTGGCGTGCGGCTTCCAGCAGTGCCTGTCGGGTCTGCGGACCGTTCAGGCGTTCATCGGCGTCCAGCACCAGCACCCAGTCGCCTGTGGCGTGTTGCAGGGCGAAGTTGCGCGCCCAGGCGAAGTCGTTGCGCCATTCGGTGTGAATCACCTTCGCGCCAAACTGTTCCGCAATCTGGGGTGTGGCGTCTTGCGAACCCGTGTCCACCAGCACAATTTCGTCCACGACGCCCTGCACGCTCTTGAGGCACTCTTCGAGCATGTCGGCGTCGTCGCGGGCAATCATGCAGAGGCTGATTCGCGTGCCCACCGGCTCGTCGGGGATGGGAAACTCATATTGCTGCAGCCACTCTTCGAGCGAGCGGGCGAACGCCAGCACCTGCGCTCTGGGGTCGCCTTTGCGGGTTGAGACAATCTTCAGGGTGGGGTCGCTGGCGATGCAGAGGAAATAGTTGCGCAGGGGAAGCACCACCTCGCGGAGCCAGTCGGGGTCGCGATAGCCTGTCTTAAGGAGCTCCAGCACAATCGGGTAGGCGTCCAGTTCCTGCGTGTGGTAGAGCAGGATCCATGTCTGGCAAGCCCGAAGTTCGGGCGTGGGGTTGGGGTTTTGCTGGAGCGCCTCGTTGAGCTGTTTTTGCGCTTCTTCCCAGCGGTCCTGCTGGATCAGCTGGCGCAGGCTGTGGATGGCGGACTCGTGCATAGACTGGCTCCCCCCTTTCGCGGGTTGGGTTAGCGCTTAGCGGCGCGTGCGCGCTTGGGTGTGTCGTGGTGCCCGTTATTCGTCTCGGTTTTTTGGGGTGTGCCGAATCGCTCCTGCAGCTTGCGTTTCGCGCCTGCAATTGTGTACATCTCGTCTTTGAGCAGGCGTTTGATTTCCTTCAGCACCTCGATGTCTTCAGGGCGGTAGCGGCGCTGTCCGCCCGCTGTGCGCACGGGCTGCAGGAACTCGGAGAACTCCCGCTCCCAGTAGCGGATGGTGTGGGTCTCCACGCCTGTGAGATAGCTGGCGACGCTGATAGGCACAGGTCGCTGCTGTACCGGTACTTTCGTCTTTTTACTCCGTCGTGCCATCGTATCCCTCCATCAGAATGGTGTGCCGTGCCCATAAGAAACACGGTTCGAGGGAGATTATCGGCTTATTGACGGATTTCTTTATGGGCTGGTTCGATTCTCTGCAGAGGGATTGGGTGAATTTTCCAGAATGGCGCGCACACGGGCTAAATCGGTTTCGGTGTCTACTGCAATCGGGGCGTGTTCGAAATAGACCATGCGGATGCGGTATCCGTGTTCCAGCACGCGCAGTTGCTCTAACGATTCGGTGCGTTCCAGGGGCGTGGGCGCCCATTCAGCGAACTGGAGCAGCAGCTCACGACGGAACACATAGAGTCCGATATGTTTCCAGACGGGCAGTTCGGTGCTTTCGCGGGGGTAGGGGATGCGGGAGCGCGAGAAGTAGAGCGCGTTTCCCTGCTGGTCCAGCACCACTTTCACGACGCTGGGCTGGTCGTATTCGTGGGGCTGGGCTTCGGTGTAGAGGCTACTCATCATCACGGTGGGGTCTTTTAGCAGGGGGGCAACGGCGCGGTCAATCGCTTCGGGGCGCAGCAGGGGTTCGTCGCCCTGAATGTTCACATAAATCTCGCCCTGGGTGAGGCGTGCGACTTCGGCGAGGCGGTCGGTGCCTGTGCGGTGGGCGTGGCTGGTGAGGATTGCCTGCGCCCCGAACGCCTGCGCGGCTTGAATAATCTCCGGGTCGGGCGTGGCGATGTAGAGCTCGTGCAGGGAGCGCGCCTGCGAAGCACGCTCCCAGACCCATTGCACCATCGGCTTGCCCGCTATCGGCAGCAAGGGCTTGCCTGGCAGGCGCGTGGCTGCCATCCGCGCGGGGATGACCCCAATCACTTTGCTCATGAGTCCAGCCTCCAGGTAATCAACCCCGACAGCACCTTCGGATAGAAGTAGGTGGACTTGTGGGGCATTTTGCCGCCTGCGGCGGCAATCGCCTGCAGGGTTGTTAGCGGGGGCGGGTTCAGCAGAAAGGCGCAGGCGGCTTGCCCGTCGCGCACCGCGCTGAGCGCTTCGCTAAAAGAACGAGTATAGCGCGCCTCAGGGTCCACTAATCCCATCGTGGGCATCACCCGATGGTGGAGCTGCCACGCATCGAAGCGCACCAGCGCATCGGGCAGGTCGTCCACAGGGGCATAGTGTTTCGGGGTGATGCGCCATGCGCCGTCCTGCCACACGAAGCCAATCGCGCCCTGAAGCGAGGCTACCTCGGTCGGCTCAAACGGAGCCACCTCAAACGCCTCCGCGAGGCGCGCACGCCAGTCTTCGGGGCTACCGGGAGGCAAAACATTCAGCAGCCGATGCGTGGGCAGAATCACCAGCCCGGGGTCGTCTATTGGCACGAGCAGGATGGGCAGGAACCGCTCAGGCGAGTTGGGGCGCCCGTACTGCAGCCCGAAGCGGAGGGCGGTCTCGTAGCGGTGATGCCCATCGGCAATCCAGATGCGCATCGGCTCGAAGGCGCGCTCGATACGGCTTACAGCGACGGGGTCGGTCAGGCGCTCCAGCAGGTGGAAATGCCCTTCGGGCAGGTTCGTCCCTTCCAGCTGGGCAAGCGGCTCCCAGAGCGTGCCCTGAACCGCCTCCTGAAACTCAGAGGTCGGCTCGAACAGCCCGAAGATGGCTTCCAGATGGGTGCGGGTGGCTTCCAGCAATCGGAAGCGGTCTTCCTTGACGCCGGGGAAGGTATGCTCGTGAGGGAGTACCGTGCCCGATTCGTAGGGTTCCGTGTGAAGCAGCACAAAGTAGCCCGTTCGGGTGCGTTCCTGCTGGGTCAGGGGGTCTATGAATTTCTGGGTGTAGCGGTAGAGGGCGGGTTCGGTGTCGGTGCGCAGAATGCCCTCGTCAAGCCAGTGCTTCAGAATCTGGTTCGCGCGCTGATAGCGCGACTCGCCGTCTTCAGGCAGGGTCAACTGAACGATATTGTAAGGCGACTGGTTTACCAACTCTGCCCGCTGTTCGGGGCTAATTACATCATAGGGCGGAGCGACCACTTCCGGGATCACTCTTGCATAGCGTGTTGCACGAAAGGCTCGTATCGTTGCCATACAGAACTCCTCTTTATCTGTATTAGCTCCCCATCGTCTTCGGCGCGGGAGCGGATGGGCTAATTGTACCCGAATTGTTGCGAGTTCCTGCAGGCGATTTTCAACTATCCCACACTGGCGGAGTGCTACAAGGTTGCCGCGCTGAACGGGAGCAACAAACTACGCCTGCTCCAGCACGAGGAGCCTTTCCAGCAAGCGGCGTGAGGCAACAGGTACAATTCTGTTGCCATGAATGTCCGCCAGTTCGTGGAAAGGCGTCGGGCGCGCTGGGAGCGGTTCGCCCAGATGGTGGAAGCCGTGCGCTGGTCGGGCGCTAAACAGCTGAACGCCGACGAGCTGAACGAGCTGGGGCGCCTCTACCGACAGGTCGCTGCCGACTTAGCCTACGCCCGCCAGCAGGGAGCTGATGCCAGTGTACAGGACTATCTCAACAGCCTGCTGGCACAGGCGCACGGGGTGCTGTATCGCACAAAGCGCGGGCAGTGGACAGAAGGGCTTCGTAATCTTTACTACGGCTTCCCTGATGCGGCACGACGCCACTGGAAAGTGATTCTGCTGGCGATTGCCATCACGCTCGTCGCCAGCCTGACCGCCTTCCTGCTGGTGCTGACAGACCCCGAATGGGGCAAACGGCTGGTGGACGGGCAGTTTCGTCAGGTGCTGGAGCAGTGGAAAACAGGGAAACAATACACGCCGGGCGATGTGAGCCACGCGCCGGGCATGTCGATGTTTTACTTTCTGAACAACTCGCGGGTGGCGCTGCTCTCGTTCGGGCTGGGCATTTTCGCGGGCATCCCGACGGTTTATTTGCTCTGGACGAACGGGGTGATTCTGGGCGTTTTCGGGGCGGAGCTGGCGCGGGTGGGCAAGCTCGGCTTCTTCCTGGTCTCCATCTATCCGCACGGCGTGCCGGAGCTGGGCGCGATTTTCTTCTGCGCGGGCGCAGGGCTGCTGCTGGGGCGCGCGGTGATTATGCCGGGCGACTATTCGCGCATCGAGGCGATTCGGCGCGTGGGGCACGATGTGTTCTATCTGGTGGCTGGCTCGGTGGTGCTGATTCTGATTGCGGGGCTGGTGGAGGCGTTCTTCTCGTTTTATGCGTTTCCGGGCTGGCTGAAGTTCCTGTGGGGCACGGCGTCGCTGGCGATTTTGCTAACCTACATCTGGCGGGTGCGCCGTCGGTGAGGTATACTCGGCGTGTGCGCTGGGTGCTGGAGTGCGACACGCTGGGCAAGCGGTTCGGTGTGCGCTGGGTGTTTCGGGGTCTCAGCCTGCGAGCCGAAACGGGGAATGTGGTGGTGGTGCAGGGGGGCAACGGCTCAGGCAAAAGCACGCTGTTGCGGATTGTGGCAGGTTTGACCGCGCCGACCGAGGGGCGGGTGATTTTACGCTACGGGGCGCAGGCGGTCGCGACGCGGATGGACTATCTGGGCTGGTGCGCTACCGATGGCGCGCTCTATCGGGAGCTGACTGCTTATGAGCATCTTGCCTGGTGGGCGACGGTGCGCGGCGGGACGCCCTCGCGCGAGGCTTTGCTGGAGTGGCTGGCGCGGTTTGAGCTGGCAGAGCGCGCCCACGAGCGCGTGCGGGCGTTTTCCACGGGCATGCGCCAGCGCCTGCGGCTCGCGTTAGCCACATGGGGGCAACCGCCCCTGCTGCTGCTGGATGAACCCGACGCAGGGATGGACTCTTCGGGACTGGCTTTGCTGGAGCGAGTTCTTTATGAGCAACGAACCTTCGGATTGGCTCTGTTCGCCACCAATCGCGCCGAACACGCACGCTGGGGCGACCTCGTTCTGGAGATGGGGGCGTGAAACGCTCGCCATCTGGCGCAAGGACATGCTGCAGGAGTGGCGCCTGCGGCATGGGCTGATGACTTCGCTGCTGATGGGGGTGGTTACCGTGGCGGCGCTCAGCTTTGCCAGTCTGGGGGTGAGTCTCTCGGTACGGCTGCAGGCAGGGGTGTTGTGGCTGGCGGTGCTGTTCGGGATGTTTCCGGCGCTGGCACGCGGCTTCATCAGCGAGGAGGAGCTGGGCACTGCCGATTTGTTGCGACTGGGGGCGCGTCCTTCATGTGTTTTCTGGGGCAAGTGGCTGTTTCACCTGACGCTGTATATCGTGTTGAGCGCGGTGCTGGTGCCGCTTTATATGCTGATGATTGCGCCGCTGGCGGGCGCGTGGTGGGCGTGGCTGGTGCTGTGGGGGCTGGGCGGAGTCGGGCTGGTAACAGTGTTGACCCTGTGTGGTGCGCTGGTGGCGGGCACGGCGTCGCGTGGGGCGCTGCTGGCGGTCGTAACTTTCCCCCTGCTGCTGCCGATGGTGCTGATGCTGATTGCCGCGACGGAGCAGATTCTGCAGGCGCGCCCCATGTGGCAGAGCCTTCAGGGGATTCTGGGCTACGGCTTGACGCTGAGCGCCGGCGCGGCGTGGATTTTTGAGAAGATTTGGCGTGAATAGGTCGGCTTCCGTCCTTGGAAGCCGACCTCTGTCCCCCTGGAGAGAAGGGTACTCCGCTTACTTGACACGCTCCTGCAACCCCACATTGATTTCCAGCTCGCCCAGCTCGGTGAGGAGCGGAATCACCAGTGCAGGAATCTCAAGGGTGCTGATTTTCACATTGGTGCCCCGGATCAGGCTGGGCGGCGAGAGGTTGCACTGAATCCCGCGTGCCGCCAGCTCGGTCAGCGCGGCGCCCGAAATCATGTTGCCTAACTCGGCAATCGCGCTCGCCGCCAGCTCGTCAAAAGTGCGAATCGTCGTGCCCAGCATTTTGGAGGCAATCTTATCGGCGGTGAAGATAGACATCCCGTAAATGAGTTGCCCTTCCAGTTTGCCCGTCACGCCCAGCACGATATTGCACTGCTGGGAGGTGAAAATCCCCTTACGGGCGCTCAACTGCCCTTTCTGCGGCGTGATACCCAGCATCATCTGGAACACATTAATCGCCGCAATCACGAACGGGTTGATGTATTCGGCTTTCATGGCGTCTCCCTCCTCAGGCGACTTTGTTAATTGCCTCGACGATACGGTCAGGCTGGAAGGGCTTGACGATGAAGTCCTTAGCGCCCGCCTGAATGGCTTCCAGCACGATCTGTTTTTGCCCCATCGCGGTACACATCACCACCTTGGCGTTGGGGTCTTTGGCGCGGATGGCTTTGAGCGCTTCCAGACCGTCCATTTCGGGCATGGTGATGTCCATAAACACGAGGTCGGGCTTGAGCTTTTCGTACAACTCCACAGCCTCGCGTCCGTTGGAGGCTTCCCCGACGACCTCGAAGCCATTCTGCGTGAGAATATTTTTGAGCGTTACGCGCATAAACAGCGCGTCGTCCGTCACTAAGATGCGTTTCGCCATCGTTGCACCTCCTGTTCTGGCTTGCGGTAGTAGAAGGCAAACGGGTTTTCGTACCCGATTTGCTGGTAATGGAAGATGCGCTCGGTGTTGCCGAGGAACAGATAGCCCCCTGGCGTGAGCGCACGGTAGAACTCCCGGAAGATGCGCTCCTTCGCCTCTTCCGAGAAATAGATAATCACATTGCGGCACGCAATCAGGTCAAACCCCTGCGGATAGGGGTCTGAAAGCAGGTTATGCTTCTGGAACCGCAGGTAGCGCTTGAGAATGGGGTCTGCCTCGTAAAGCGTGCGTCCGTTCTCTTCGAACACCCGGAAGTAGCGCTGGAGATAGAGCGGGGGCACATTGCGCACATCGCTGGGCGCGAAGACTCCCCGCTGGGCGCGCTCCAGCACATCCGTATCGATGTCGGTGCCGAGAATCTGATGCCCGCGGTTGGGCGCCAGCTCGTGCAACAGAATTGCGATACTGTACGCTTCTGCGCCGTAAGAGCAACCCGCGCTCCACACCTTCAGGCTATGTCGCCGCTGGAGCAGGTGCGGCAACACCTCTTTGTGCAGGATTTCGAACTGCTCCGGGTTGCGAAACATTTCCGACACATTGATGGCGAGCCTGTCGATAAACGCTCGCATACGCGATTCGTCCTGAGACAGGTAGCGCAGGTAGTCGGTGAAGCGAGAGAACCCTGCGCGCTCCGCCATCGTCCAGATGCGCCGATAGGTCTGGTCAAACTTATATTGCTCCAGGTCCAAGCCGGTGCGCTGTTTCAGTTCGCGCTTGAACTGTTCAAAGTCGCGCAACAGTTCGGGTGTTTTCGGGATATTTACGCCGCCTGGGTTTTGCATAATGCCTGAACCTCCTCATAGAGTGCTTGCGCCATCTGGTCTAAGGGCACCACGCGGTCGGCGCAGCCTGCCTGAATCACCGCACGGGGCATACCGAACACCACACAGGTCGATTCGTCTTCTGCCAGCACGCGCGCCCCTTTCGCATGGAGCGTGCGGGCGCCCATCGCGCCATCGGAGCCCATCCCCGTCAGGATGGCAATAACCACCTTGCCCGTGAAGTGCTGGGCAACAGAGAGCAGGGTCACATCCACGGAGGGGCGCACGCCATGCACGGGCGGGTCCTGAGAAAGCTGGAGCGTGCGGTCTTGAGCCAGTTTCAGATGGCGTCCGCCCGGTGCTAAATATGCCACGCCCGGTTGCAGGCGGTCGCCTGCGTTCGCCTCGCGCACGCTCATGGGCGACTGGCGGTCCAGCCGCTCCGCCAGACTGCGCGTGAAGCCTTCGGGCATATGTTGCACAATCAGCATCGGCGCGTGAAAATCGGGCGGGAGCTGGCTCATCAGGGTGGTCAGCGCGCGCGGACCGCCTGTGGAGCAGCCCACCACCACCAGCACATTCTGGAACTGGGAAGGCGCCTTCGGTGGCGCGGGTGGCACAGGCGCTGGCGTTGTGGGCACAGGGCGCGAAGCGAAAGGCTGAGTGAGCGCGCGCAAGCGGAACCGTGGCACACGCGCCGCCGCCTTCACCTTCTCCAGAATCTGCGAGGAAACCTTATACAAATCCAGCGAGATGGAACCTGACGGTTTCGTGACGAAATCCACCGCGCCCAGCTCCAGACTGCGCAGGGTCACCTCGGCGCCCTCTTTTGTGAGGCTGCTGACCATCACCACCGCCGTGGGCTGTTCTTTCATCAGGCGCTCCAGCATGGTGATGCCGTCCATCATGGGCATCTCCACATCGAGGGTGATCACATCAGGCTGAAGCTGGCGCGCCATCTCCAGCCCTTCCTGACCGTTGCGGGCGCTGCCCACCACCTCAATCTCCGGGTCTTCGGCGAGGATGTCGGTTATCATCCGCCGCATAAACAGCGAGTCGTCCACCACCAGCACACGAATCTTGCTCATGTTTGCTCTCCGCTACACCGCGATTGGCATTCGTCCCAGCGCACGGCTCAGCGAGTGAACCTGTGGGGGCTGCCCCACCACACGAATCACCAGCTCGGCTGTAGTCAGGTCAAACTCAAAAGAGCGTCCCCTATGTCCGCCGGTGTCGCTGAACGCGATGCTGATACGCAGCTCTTTCAGGAGCCGTGAAAGTGTTTCCACATTTCGTTCCCCAATTCGTAGCGTGGATTCGCGGTTTTGAAACACTTCCGCGCCGCCAATCAGAATCGCTCTGAGTCGTGAGGCGGTGGCGGGCGTCAATCCCAGTTCTTTCAGGAGGGCGGGAACCGCCGAGACGGCGTACTTGCCGGGCATCCGGAGCGCGTCATCGTCGTGGGGTTCGGGGAGCATCACATGCGCCAGAGCGCCTGCGTGTGGGTCGTACAGCAGCGTTCCCACACATGACCCCAGCCCGATACAGCCCAGCACGCCCGCGCCGCGCGCCACCTTAATCTCGCCCATGCCCGCGAGAAGCACCTCCGTCTTACCCGCCACCGCCATTGGTTGACCTCCTGCCTAAATTCCCAGCGTCTGGAACAGTTTCTCAAGGCTGCCCACTTCAGGCAGATACAGGAAGAATCCCTGAAACTCGCGCTCCGGCACGCGAAAAGTGGTCTGGATTGCCAGCAGCTCGCGTTGACCGTAAAGGGCTTCCACCATCAGGGAGCTCATCAGCGCCGCTGCCATGTCGGCGGCGAAAACGGGCGGCTCCATATGAAGTGTGAACCCCGTCATTTGCGAGAGTCCATTCAGGAAGCTGCCCAGCATGATGTTGGAAACTTCCCGAATCACCGACTCGTACAGCTCGTTCAGCTCCGAGAGGTCGCTGGGCGCACTGCCTGCCAGAATTTGCCAGAGCGTAACGGCACTCTCCCAGGGGAAAATAAACGCGCCTTCGCCAGTCCAGTCGCCCTCTACACGCGCCACCGTGCCCACCACAAGACATTCGGGGCTGTGGCACACCCTGGAGAAGCGCCCCGTGCCCAGCTCGTACACTTCGGGCACCTCCAGCGCGAACAGCACGCCCGTCATATCCGAGAGCGCAGTTACAGCGCTCCCCAGCCCGATGTTGCCCAGCTCACGAAGGGCATCCTGTCGAAGCGCGTTCAGCTCGGTTATCATCGGCACTCACCGCCTTACTGGCGTTTTGCCACAACCGCTGGCAACAGTCGTCAGCAGGATTACGGGGATTGAACCCGCTTGAGGTACACTTTGCTCTGCATGGAGTGGGATTCCCACAGTCTTGAGGTTCTGGATCTGGCGTGGGTGCGTCAGGAGTGGGCGCGTCGCGCCGATACGCCGATGGGTCAGGAGCGCGCGCTTCAGCGCCCCCTGAGCCGTGATGTGGCGACGGTGCGCCTGCGTTTGCAGGAGACCGATGCCGCCGCCCGACTATTGCTTCGTGAGCCGCCGCCCCCGATGAAGGTGCGCGAGGTGCGCCCCGCGCTCACCAAAGCGCTCAAAGGGGGTACGCTCGCGCCCACCGAGCTGCTGAGCCTGGCGGAACTGCTCGCCTGCGCACGCCTTTACAAGGCCCATCTCCTGGCTCGCGCGGCGCATTACCCCCAGCTTGCCCACTACGCCCATCAACTGCATCCCCTCCAGCCGCTGGAACGCCAGATTCACGACTGCATCGACCCCAACGGCGAGGTGCGCGACAGTGCCAGCGAAAACCTCGCCCGTATCCGCAACGACCAGCGACGCCTGCAAAAGCGCATCACCGAACGGCTTCAGCAACTCATTCACGCATGGCGCGACTGGCTGCAGGAGCCGACCTACACCCTCCGTGCAGGACGCTACTGCCTGCCCGTTCGGATTGAGCATAAGGGCAAAGCGCCCGGTATTGTCCACGACACCAGCATGAGCGGCGCCACGGTGTTCGTGGAGCCGTTTGAACTGGTGGAGCTGGGCAATCGCCTGCGCGAGCTGCAAGCCGCCGAACGGGAGGAGATTGAAGCCATCCTCTACGCCCTCTCCCGCGCTGTCGAATCTCACGGCTCGGAACTGGAAAAGACCACCGAAGCGTTGAGCGAACTGGACGCGATTCTGGCGGCAGGACGGCTCGCGCTCGACTGGCAGGCGAGCCTGCCCGAAGTGAACACCGACGGCTACTGGAAACTACGCAAGGCGCGACACCCGATGATTCCCAGAGAGCGCGTCGTGCCGATTGATTTCGAAATCGGGCGCGACTGGCTCTGCGTGCTGATTACCGGACCCAACACAGGCGGGAAGACCGTAACGCTCAAGACCCTCGGCTTGCTGACGCTTATGACCCTGCTCGGCTTGCACCCCCCTGCCGACGAGGGCACGCAGATTGCTATCCCCTACGGTGTGTTCGCCGATATTGGCGACGAGCAGAGTCTCCAGCAGTCGCTTTCCACTTTTTCGGGGCATATCCGGCACATCGTGCGCTTTCTGAACGAGGCGGGGCGCCACAGCCTCGTGCTACTGGACGAAATCGGCGCGGGCACCGACCCCACGGAAGGCTCCGCGCTGGCGCGGGCGATTTTGACCAGTCTCGTGGAGCGCGGGGCGCGCGTGGTCGCCACCACCCACTACGGCGACCTGAAAGCGCTGGCGTATGAGCATCCCCAGTTCCAGAACGCCGCGATGGAGTTTGACGCCGACACGCTCCAGCCCACCTACCGCCTGCATATGGGCATTCCGGGCGCCAGCCACGCAATAGAGATCGCGGAGCGGCTCGGCATGCCGCGCACGATTATTCAGCGCGCGCTGGAGGCGCTGGGCGTGCGCGAAGTGGACCTGATGCGCATGATTCAGGAGCTGGAGCGCCAGCGTCGGCTGGCGGAAGAGGCGGAAGCCGAATGGCGCGCCCGCAACCAGCAGCTCGCCCAGCTCCAGAAACAGCTGGAGCAGGAGCGTCAGGCGCTGGAAGAGGCGCGTCGCACCGCCTACCAGCGCGCCCAGCAGGAGCTGGAGCAGGTGATTCGGGCGCTCCAGCAGGAAGCGAACGCCATCTTTCAGCAACTGCGTCAGGCAGGGCGCGAGAGCAAGCAAACTGCCCAGCTGCGCGAACAGCTTCAGCACCTCTTTCAGCAGGCGACACAGGCAACCCAGCCGCCTGCCCGAACCGCGCCTGCGGAAGCCCCCTCTCAGGAGTGGCAGGTCGGCATGCCCGTGCGGATTCGAAGCCTCAATCAGCGCGGCACGCTGGCTGCTCTGCCCGAAGGGGGCAAAGCGCAGGTCTATCTGGGTAAACTGCGCACTGAGTTCCCCCTCAGCGATATTGAGCCGCTACAGGAAGCGCCCAAGCCTGTTGTAATCACTGTCAAAACACCGCGCCCCCCTGCGCCCGTGCCGCTGGAGTTAGACCTGCACGGCATGCGCGTGGAAGAGGCGCAACCCATCCTGGAAAAGTATATAGACGACGCAATTCTCGCTGGCTACGACAGCGTGCGGATTATGCACGGGCGCGGCACGGGCGCGCTCCGCAAGATGGTGCATGCCTACCTGAGCCAGCATCCGCAGGTGCGCTCCTTCCATTTTGCCAGCCCCAACGAGGGTGGAGAGGGAGTTACGGTTGTGAGATTCAGGTAGACAGGGGACTACAGCAAAATCAGACGCACAACGAGGTATCATTCGACAGGAGGCATCCAGATATGGAATCTGCCGCAAAAGTGGACGAGCTGTATGAACAATACATCCGTAGGCTGACCCCTCAACAGAAGCGTCAGCTGATGGAAAAACTGGCGCACGACTTAGCCCTTCAAGGCGAGCCTGCAGGAGAGACTGGCTGCAGTCTGCTTCATCTCGTCGGGCTGGGCGCCGAAATCTGGCAAACGATGGACGCCCAGCAGTATGTGAATGCGCTACGTGATGAATGGCACCATCCACAATGACCTCAGTAGCGAAGGTTCTGAGTGGAGTAAACCGCCTGTTTATTGACACTGCTCCGCTCATATACCTGATTGAGCAGCACCCCCTCTATTCCCCGATTGTGCAGGAAATAGTGCGTCGCGTTGATGAGGGTATTCTCATGGCGTACAGCTCAGTCATCACCCTGACTGAGGTTCTCACTCATCCGGTGCGCCTTGGACGGACGGAGCTTGTAGAGAAGTATCGCCGTATCCTGTTGGAGGCTCGCAACTTTACGCTTTCTCCTATCGATGCCGCAACAGCCGAGTTGGCGGCGACACTGCGCGCTCAACATAACTTACGCACGCCCGATGCGCTTCAGGTCGCAGCTGCCTCTATTTTGGAGTGCGACGCTATCTTGACGAACGACACAACGCTGAAGCGGATTAGTCAACCGCGAGTGATACTTGTAGACGAGTTGATTTGAAGTGGAGGCGTTCATGAAGTCCTGTCAAGGGGCTGAATTTCTGGACAGCCGCTAAATCGCCATCATCGCTGCCAGTTCCAGCTTGCGGACATCCACCGTTTTCGTGGTGGTCTGGATGTATTCAATTGGCACGGCGACCAGCCGCCCGCCCTCCATCCCGACCATTTCGTTCGTGTGCCCTTTGAGCAGGCGTTCCACAGCGTAAGCGCCCAGCTGGGTCGCCAGCACCCTGTCAAAGGCAGTCGGTGAGCCGCCACGCTGCATGTGCCCCAGCACCAGCGCCCGCACATGGTAGGGCGTATGCTCCTGCAGGAACTTTTTCACATCTTCGGCGCGGCACGCCCCTTCCGCCACCACAATAATGCTGGAATGCTTGCCCCGCTCGTAGCTGCGATGGAGCATGTCCAACAGCGCGGCTAAGTCGTAAGGCACTTCGGGGATCAGAATCGCCTCCGCGCCGCCTGCCAGCCCCACCTCCAGCGCAATAAACCCCTTATGGCGCCCCATCACCTCAATCACGAACACGCGCTCGTGCGAGTACGCTGTATCCCGAACCCTGTCTATCGCTTCCAGCGCGGTGTTGATGGCGGTGTCGAATCCAATCGCGTAGTCGGTGCCGGGGATGTCGTTGTCTATCGTGCCGGGTACGCCCATAATGCGCACATTGCTGATACGGCTCAGTTCCACGCCGCCGCGCATGGAGCCGTCGCCCCCGATAATTACCAGCCCCTCGATGCCATAGCGGCTCAGTATCTCCGCGCCTTTGCGCACGCCTTCGGGGGTTTTGAATTCTTCACTGCGGGCTGTGCGCAAAATCGTGCCCCCGCGATTGATGATGCCTCCCACGGAGAGGCTGGTCATCGGCTCGATTTCCTCGCGAAGCAGCCCCGCAAAGCCGCGACGGATGCCGTACACCTCCAGCCCGTGATAGAGCGCGCTCCGCACGACGGCGCGAATGCAGGCGTTCATGCCGGGCGCGTCGCCGCCGCTGGTCATTACTGCAATCCGCTGGATGGGTTTCATGCCGACCCTCCGAAGTTGGGTTTGCGCTTCTCTAAAAAGGCGCGGATTCCTTCCTGCCCTTCGGGACTGACCCGCAGCTCGGCGATACGGGCAATCGTCAGGGAGCGCAACTCGTCAGGGGGCAGCACCTGCGTCGCGTGCAGGAGCATCTTCGCCGCCGCCATCGCGTTCGGACCGTTTGCAAGGCACTCCCGTATCACGCTGTCCACCGCCTCGTCGAGCGCGTCGGGCGCCACCACGCGATGCACCAGCCCGATTCGGAGCGCGGTCTCGGCGTCAAACCGCTCGCCTGTAATAAAGAGATGGCGCGCGTGCCCGTAGCCGATTTTGCGCACCACATACGGCGCTATCACCGATGGAATTAGCCCCAGTTTCACCTCGCTGAAGGCAAAACGCGCCTCCGTGCTGGCGATGGCGACATCACACACCGCCACCAAGCCTGCCCCGCCGCCCATCGCCGCGCCATGCACACGCCCAATCACGGGCTTGGGGCAGTGGTCGATCGTTTCAAACATGCGCGCCAGCGCACGGGCGTCTTCTAAGTTCTCCTGAAAACTGTAGTTCACCATCTTACCCATCCAGTTCAAATCCGCCCCTGCGCAGAATGATTTCCCCTCGCCCCGCACCACGATGACCCGCACCGAGTCGTCCTCGCGGAACGCCTCAAAGGTCTGCGTGAGCGCCTGAATCAGCGATTCGTTGAAGGCGTTATGCACCTCCGGGCGGTTCAACACCACCTGGGCAATCCCCTCCGAAACCTCAACGCGCAGCGGTGTTTCCATGTTTATAAGCATACCCGCTTGCGGTGAGGGTTTTCAGGGGCGCTTCAGGAAAGCGAGTAAGCAACGGGATCGCATTGCGTTTGCGCCAGACGGCTTCAGCTGCTCTGTTGCAAGGATGGGGCGTGAGCGTTCCGAGACTCCCTCCTTCAGGTCTTAGGGGGAGGCTTTTTGACAGGCGTGCCGTCTTGGAACCTGTGCCCTGACGGCTGAAGCCGTTCCTATGAGACGAAGCCGACCTGCGTCGGCTCAGCCCCCCAACCCTCGTAAACAGGGGGCTATAGTCAGCGGAGGCTGACTTCGTTTCATACGAATGGGTTCACCCGTCTGAATTCAAACGCGAAATTCCTGGACAGCCTCTTAGGGAAAGTAGACGAAACCCCGAGGCGGAATTAGCGGACTGCCAGTGTAATACAATATATGTTCCTCAGGATGCTCGATTTGCTCTGCTGGAGGCGGTGGAATCAGAAACTCAAAAACCTCGCGACGACGCGTGGTTAGTTCCTGCACTACCACATAGAGCCGGTAGACCGGTTGCCGCCAGCAGTCCTGTAGAAGAGCCACTTCCATACCGTTTGCAGGGCGATCTGGCGAGCGGTTATACAGCGTCATCACCCCCATCCCGACGACTTTCCAGGTTTTAGGCGCTACTTGTAAATCGGGTTTGACAATAAACTGCCAGTATAGGGTCGGCTCTTCGGACGCCTTGTGATTTTGCCTGTACCACTTCTGGAGTACTCCTTTCCAGCGTATGGAACGCAAGGTCAAGCGCACGCCACCTTGCTCTCGGGTAATGGGTAGACGCTCGGGCGCAGGGTAGGCTACTGGCTCCTTAACACACTGCACGGGGTATTCCAGCCCGGGAGGCTGTTCGTAACTGGGGCGCAGCTGGAGCGTTACCTTCTGCCCGTCGGTAGGCAGGTTATAAAGCTCCTCACAGTAAAAACTGGAGAGACTCAAAGGCTGGCTCGTTACAGGATACTCACACCCGTGCGAGTCGCGCACCCACCCTTGGGGAGGGTAGTCTCCGAATGCGCACTCCGCCCAGAGGATATACCGCGGTTGAAACGAAAGCGGGGTTTCATGCATATCGCGGTGGATAAAGGGGAAAGTCTTGTCGAACCGCCAGCGCACGAAGCGGCTCTGCTTGGCGTAATCCAGTCTGAGAATGCGCACATAACTGCCGTCGGGGAAGGTGTACCGATAGATTCTGTTCTGGCTGGCGAAATGCATCATCCATGCGATAACTGCCAGCGCCGCGACCCCCAGCGCCAACCAGAGCATCCACCATCGTAAGGGACGCATAGGAAAATTATACCTCCTCATCCCGTTCCCATCTGAGGTATAATGCCTGCGGAGGTGCCTTATGCGAAGGAGATGGCTCCTGTTTGGGGTGTTGATGGCGACCGCGCTGGGAGTAGCTTCGCTGATGCGCGCGGTTGCGGACAACTTTGACCCCGCTGAGAAACACTGCGCCCAGAACCTGAAGCGACTCGGACAGGCGCTTGCGATGTACCTGAACGATTACGACGATCACTTCCCGCTGGCGTATCAACGCTTCTCGCCCAGTGAGCCGTGGCAGTGGGATACCCCTGTGGCGGTTCCCCGCAACTGGCAGGACGGCAGCCCCTCTGGCGGCTGGACATGGGTGAACGCACTCTCCTTCTACACGAGCAACGCGGGACAGGTTTATAAGTCGTTCTACTGCCCCGCCACCCTGCCCGCGAAACTGCCGAATGTAGATTACAGCCAGCGTGTTCGCTCGCCCATGCCCGTCAGCTACACCTATAATGGCTATCTGCACAGCTATCGGCTGGCGCTGGTGGCAGACCCCAGCACGCTGCCCACTATCTGGGAGGGGCTGGGACGCGAACACTGGCTGGGTTTCGCGCCTGTGAACCCGCTGCTGCGATGCGACCGCGCCAGTGGGAAATGCGAATTCGTGCCCTGCACAGACCCCGCAACCACCTACCCCCTCGGCGAAGTGCGCCTGCCGCGCCAGTCGGTTTGGATTCATCGCAGCGGCGTGCATTTTGTGATGCTCGACGGCAAGCTGGTCACCCGCCGACTGGGCGCACGGATTGCTCCCAGCAACACGAACCCACAGATAGACCCGTTTGACGGCTACAACGCGCAGGGTGTGCCCAGCCTCGCCCGCACGAACGCCTGCGGACACCTGCCGCTCTTCACGCCACAGTAAGGAGGGAGCGCTATGAGAATGCTGACAATCACTGCTCTGGCATTCAGCTTCACCGCGCTGGCGACGGCGCAGATGCGCGAAGTGTGGCGCTATGTATATATGCCCCCACAAAGCGAACTGTACGCCCACCTCAATCGCGCCGTGCGCCTTGCCGATGGCAGTTTGCTTCTGGTGGGCTGGGTGGAAACGCCCACGAACGGACACGACGCGCTGGCGATTCGCGTGAACCCCGACGGCACTGAAGCATGGGTCTACCAGCGGGACGGCGCGAGCCTCGACGACGCCTTTGTGGACGCCGTAGAGGCGGGGGGCGACCTGTGGCTGCTGGCGCAGTTCACCGACGCTGAGGGCTACCGCTATGCCGAGGTTCATCGCCTCAATCAGAGCGGGCAGCCTGTTCAAATCTATGCGCTTAGCCGAGCCTCCAACGCCCACCTGCGTCCCATACGGCTGACTTTTGGCGAAAGCTGGCAACCTGCGGTTGTTGCAGAACTCGTGCAGAACAGCGAGAGCCTGCTGGCGCTCTACGAAGCCGATAGCTTTGGCTATGTGTTTCTGCCAGTCGGCATGCGCCCATGGGGCGTCGCTGACCCGAACCCCCACTTTATTCTCATGCTGGGCACAAGGGCATCTGCAAGCCACTCGGTGGATGCGTTCAGCTATTTCTACGATGTAGCCTTCCTGCGCTACTCAGGACCAGCGCGCGGCGTGGATATACCAATGCTCGCCACCAGCAACGGCATGGAACACTATTGGGTGGGCATCCAGTCCGAAGGGGGCATCACAGGCGAGGATGTCGTGGTGCTTGCCTATAACGCGCCTGCCGCCATGCGCTGGGGCTATCGGTATTCCTACCAGCTCCACGACGACTACGCCGAGGACATGGTTCTGGACCGCCGTGAAAACCTGCACCTGCTGGTCAAGACGGTGCTGTGGCGCGGCGAGCCGTTCGAACGGCACACCCTGCGTCTGGCAACTTTCTCGCCTCAGGGCGCCCTGCTTACAGATACAGAACTCGTGCCCGACGGAGCGCCTATCCTCTCTGGGCTGCTACGCCTGAACGACGCAGGGGAGCGCTATGTGGGCGTGTCTGCGCCCTCCTTCTTCGCGCGACTCAACCCCAGCGGGCAGCCGCTGTGGCGGCAATCAGTGCCGATGACTCTCGAGGCGCTCTTCCCCGAAACGGACGGCAGCGTCCTCACGGCGGGCATCCTGCGAATTGAGGAGCGGAACGAATGGGGCTACTGGCGAACCTACGAGCGCCTCGGCGCCATCAAGTATGCCCCGAACGGCGACCTGAACGGCGACGGCTGCGTGGACGACGCTGACCTGATCGCCGTGCTGTTCGCCTTCGGGCAGTCGGGTTCAGGACTACAGGCGGATGTGAACACCGACGGGGTTGTGGATGATGCCGACCTGCTGACCGTGCTGTTCCACTTCGGCAGCGGGTGCTGAAAATCCCTGATTTCGCTATGCTGCCCCCTCCGCCGCTCTCCTGCGGCGGAGGGGGAGTTTGTTTGCTACTTACTCGCCAATCAAAAAATTGCACTCGGAGCTCAGAAATTTTCACCTTTTGACAGCCAAGAGCTTGACTTTTTTGAATCCGATGGGGTATACTGGGGACGTTATGCAAAAGCGCTATCCACAACCGACGCGGTGCCCTGTGTGTAGCGGGACGCTCTCTGTGAGAACGCTGGAATGCACCGAGTGCGGCACCAGCCTGACGGGGCATTTTACCGCCTGCCGATTTTGTCAACTGGAGCCAGAGCATCTCCAGTTTCTGGAGGTGTTTCTGCGCCATCGGGGGATGCTGTCGGGTGTGGAGCGGGAGCTGGGTATCAGCTACCCCACGGCGCGCAATAAGCTGGACGCGCTCCTGCTGGCGCTGGGCATTATGCCCGCCACCATCCAGCAAGAGAACGGCAGAATCTCTGCCCAGCAGCAGGAGATTCTGGATATGCTGGAGCAGGGGCTGATTACCGCCGAAGAGGCGGCGCGCAAACTGCGCAACCTGCGCTGAACGGAGGCGACACGATGAAAAACGAAACACTGAAGCGAATTCTGCATCTGATGGAGCAGGGCGTGATCACCGCGGAAGAGGCGGCGGACCTTATTGACGCGCTCTACGATACGGGCGGCTACACCTCTGAGGAAAAACCCGCTCAGGAGCCACCTGAAAACGGGCAAACCGAAACGGCGCGGAGCCTGTTCGACAAAATCGCCCGCGCGGTAGAAGAGGCTGCTCAGAGCGCGACCGAAGCCGTGCGCAAAATCGACTGGCGCGCGATTGGCGACACCATTCGCCACCAGACCCAGCGCGGACTCGAAGAGATGCGCAAAGCGCTCGCCGAGCTGGAGCGCACCGACTGGTCCTTGGGGAAATGGGGGAAACATGACGCCGAAACACATCAGGAGATGAGCCTGCCTCTGACCGCAGGGCAGACTCTGACCATCACGCTCCCTGCAGGGGATACCCGTATCACGGGCGGTTTCGATGGGGGACGGGTCGAAGCCGTTATTCACCTGCGGGGAGCCGACCCCGACGCGCTTCAGGAGGCACTGCGCGCCTACAGCCTGCTGGTGGAACAGACGCCGGAAGGCGTCCGCCTGAGCGTGCCCGACCTGGGACAGCACATCGGGCAGCAGGTAGACCTCACCCTGCGCGTGCCCCGTGAAATCAATCTTAGCGTTCAACAGCAACATGGCGACATCACCGTCGAGAAGATTGACGGCACTGTTCAGCTCAGGACACGACGAGGGGATATTACTGTTCGCCACGCTACAGGAGCCATCGAGGCAGAAACCCTGCACGGCGATTTGACACTGGCCGATGTGCAGGCGCCACGCGCCCAGCTGCGCGCCCTGCACGGCGACCTCCACCTCAGCCACGCACGCATCGAGCAGCTGCAGGTGAACCTCACCCACGGCGACATTCTGATAGAGGACGCCGCCATTGCCGCCCTCAAGGCAGAAACGGTGAAGGGCGATATGGAAATAGACCTCACTGAGCCGATACGGGACACGGTTCACCTCAACGCCGTCAGCGGCGACATCACGCTCCGCGTGCCCGATGATAACGATTGCACCGTCACCATGCGCACCGTCGCAGGCGACATTGAGTGTGATCTAGAGTGTCGCTCTTTAGAGCGCAACTCCCGAAGCCTTCAGGGAGTTTGCGGTGAGGGCAAAGGTTCCCTGATTATGGAGACGGTTCACGGCGACCTCTGTGTGGAGCTCCGCTCTCATCCAACCGATTGACCAGCAACTCTCACAGTGAGACCTCGCTCACCCCCTGCGACCCCGTGCGCAGGGGGATTTTTTACTCTTCCAGCGTCGCGCCGACGGCTCTGGGATTACGCCGAAACTCGCGGGGGCTGACCCCAAACCGCTGACGGAACACACTGGAGAAGTGGCTCAGACTGAGGTAGCCCACCTCCAGCGCAATCTCCGAAATCGTGAGATCAGAGTTGAGCAGCAGCTGCGCCGCTTTACGCATGCGCAGTTCGGTGAGATACTCGGAGGGGGAGCATCCCAGCGCAACACGGAACAGCCGCTGGCAGTGGCGCTGGCTCAGCGGCATCTGCTCAAAAGCCTTGCGCAACACATGGGGGTCGCTCAGGTGCGCCTGCAAATACATCAGCGCCTCGCGCAAGCGCGCGTCATCGTGGGCGGGAACCACCTCTGGCTCCCGAAAACAGAGATAGGCGATCAGCTCGCGCACCTTCGCCTCGTAAAACAGGCGCAAACTGCCCACAGGTGGGGGAGTGAGCATCGATTCCACCACCCCCGTCAAAAGCGGGTGGCTCGTCATCAGGTAAAAATTCTCAGGAAGCGCCTGCTCGCCGCGCACAAAGGGCTGAAGCGCCTCCAGCACGCGCGATTCTTCAGGCTTCAACAAGGCACGCAGGTAGTCAGGCGCCACCCGCACCACCAGATGGTGATGCAGATAGCGCACATCGGAGCGAAGCGTGCGAGGACATGTCAAATGTTCGGGGTCGGGTGGACGCAGACTCAGCACGAACTCCACCCAGCCGTGTTCGCGGGCGAACTCCTGCGCTCGGAGCGGGTCATCGGAGTAGAAACGCCGCTCGAACACCAGAAACGCCTCCGTCTCGCACAGCAGGCGCGCACCGGGAGGCAAACCCTGAATGGGTAAGGATTCCGCGATCGCCATTGCCCTCATGATACCCTATCGGAGAAATTGCCCCAATTTGCCGCCCAATTCACCCGAAATTGCTTCTGAACCCCTTGACAAACCCTGAAAAATATGCTATAATATGATAGCCAGCGCGGTTCGCCCCGCGCTGAGAAAACCTCAGAAAGGAGGATGTGATGATGCGCATAACGAAACTGATTGGCTCGCTTGTAGCCGTCGCCTTGGCGGCGAGCGCGCTTGCGTCTGGCTGGCAAGTGAATATTACAACCAGCACCGGTGTCCTTAACCCCGGCTCTGTGGTTTCTACTGTTCCGGCAACAGTAATTACCAACCCGCTGCCCCAGATTACTTTCAACACAGCAGCAGGGGCGCCTAACCCAATCCTTGTTGGGAACGGCACCTCGTTCACCAACGGCACCTTCACTGGCATTTACACCATTACCGACCCCACCAACACGAAGGGCATGCTGACAGGGTTCAACTTTGTCGTCAGCGGTTTTGTGTGGGAGTTCGGGCAAATCATCTGGTTCAAGAAGGTCGTGGACATGAACACCAGCGAGGTGCTGTACACGGGTTCGGGCGTGTTCAGCGGGAGCTCCTGGGGCGGTACCGATGGCGCGTTCACCGTTAACATCCCGGTAACGCTGTCCAGCCCGTCCAATAGCCTGATGGTGTTCGAAGTGTTCATCCTGCACATTGATGGCGCACAGGCACCCGGCACTTCCACTGCCTCGCTGCAGCTGGTGGAGCAGGACTGGGTTCCTGAGCCTGCCAGCCTGCTGGCGCTCGCGGTGGGTCTGGGTGGACTGGCGCTCCGCCGACGCAAACGCTAACCGCCTTACTTTTCCGGGCTTCTCAAGGGCTGGGGCACTCCCAGCCCTTTTCTATTCGACAAGCGCCCAGGCAGCCATCGCCCGTGCGTAGAAGCTGCCGCACTCCGGCTCGTTGAAGGGGTTGCGCCGCCTACCATCGTGTCGCGCACGCACGGCACGCACCACGCGCTCGGCTTCGGCATGTAACCCATAATCTCGCAGAAGCCGCGCCAGCAGATACTCCAGCCCCGTCCAGCACTCAAATGCGTAGGGCAGTGGTACCTCAGGGCGCCCGTAGGGATAGGAGCAGATAATTACCCCTGCCTCGTCGCCCAGCGCGTAGGTACGCATGTGATTGTAGTGCGCATGAAACCCCTGACGCCAGTTGTAGCGCATGATGGATCGCAGTGCGCTTATGATATGCTCGCGCTTGAGCAGGTCGCCCAACCCGGCGCGGTTCGCTTTGTATTGCCCCGCCAGCTGGTCTATCTGGCAGCCGTTCCCAATCTGATACGGCAATGGGTCGGGGGGCACATGTTTGCAGGTCATCGGGTGGGGCGTTTGCTGGGGGCGGCGTATTTGCTGGATGTAGTATTCCCCGTTGAACAGGTGGGTATCTATCCAGTCGCTACCCTGCTCAAACAGGTTTCGGCAGCGCCGCTGAAACCCGATATCGCCCAGAACCCGCGCCATCTCTTCACACGCCCGCAACGCTGCAAGATACCACACGCCACATAACGGGTTCGGTCCGAAAAACTCCACATCGTGGGTATTGTGCTGGGCGCCTTCCATCACGCCGTCCTGATCGGCGTCCCAGCCGCCCTCCACCCATGCGAAAGCGAGCATCTGCTGGGCTTTGGGGTAGACGCGCTTCAGCCACGCCTTATCGCGCGTGCGCCGATAGTGCTGATAGATTCGCACCAGCGTGCCCATCTGACCGTCGGCGGCGGCGTGCGAGTAGCGATTCGCGCCCAGCGGCAAATCCAGCCGAAATCGGTGCGCTCCCTCCTCTGTGATACCGTACTCCAGATGGCTCTCCAGCATCGAGCCGTGAATCTGGGGGAACAGGCTGACCGTAGCTTGCTCATAGTTCCACACATGCGTGCAGGAACCGTGGCAGCAGCCTGTAGTGGCGTTGCATCCCTCAAAACCCAGAAAATGCACGCGCCCTGAGTCGCTGATGGCAAACAGCGTGGGCGAGCGCAACACCGTGAGCGTGTTCAGCGCGGACTCTTTGAACGCCAGTGGGAGTTTCCGACGGCACACCTGAGATACCCAGCGATGTGTTTCCTCCCAGAGCGATTCGAGGCGGGGAATCACCTTTTCGGCGACCTCCACCGCGTCGCGAAAGCGCTGGGCGTAAGCATTCTGCACGAGGGGGCTTTTGCCAGCGCTTTCCTCAAACCAGCCCAGCTCGCGCAAATCACGATACGGAAAGTGCCATGTGAGCAAAAACCGGGCTGTATGGGGCTGGTGTGGGTGCAGGGTAAAGCGTGTGCTTACGGAGCTATCCCAGCCACGCTCGTCGGAGGGCGGGCAGGGAGCCTCAGGCGCGGCGTCAGGCAAAACGCCCTCCCGAAGCAGGTGATCAATAATCCCCAGAACCTTGCCGCCCCAGCTATGCTGAAACGCCCAGCGTCGCGCCACATGCGCTGCCGAATCGTCGCAGAGCAGGCAGAGCGTGCCCACGCGCGGGTCAGGCGGAGGGTCTGCCTTGCGAAACAGAACACCTTTCCAACCGTGCGCTGTGATGACTTCGCTGAGGTTGCTCCTCAGGTCTGTTTTTACGCCGTCGCTTCCGATGAAGTTGGTCAGCACGAAAGTGAGCGCGGCTTCCGCTGGCTCGCTGCCCAGCCATTCCACCTGCACCTGCAACAGCCCCATCGGCAGGCTGGAATCATCCAGCGATTCGGGGATGAGGGGGTTGAACCCGGTCAGGCTCACCCGCAGGGGGAGAAGAGGGTCTTCCAGCCGCGCGCGCCCGAAGGGGTACGCCGCCTCAAAGCCTGTTGCCCGCATGCGCGGAATGCCTGCCAGCGCCTGCGGCGCGCCCGAATCGGCGTCCAGCTGGGTGTGCAAAATCCCTTCCAGCACGCGCAGATAGGCGTCGCCTTCAGTGGTGCGCACCCACAGCAGCAGATGCGCCAGCGGTGGGCGCCAGCCCCGATGAGGGCGGCTCATCAGCTGCCAGTCGGTCAGCGCGCCCATTCCCGACAGCGCGAAACTGCCCGTGCCTATCCCGCCAATGGGCATCACAATCTGGCGCAACCGCTCTTTCGGGTAGCGTACCAGCGGCACAAAGTCCAGCGTGCTCCTTGCCTCCATGCTACTTCCTATCGGGCACCCACTTCACATGTCCGTCAGCATAGACCACCACACGCCCGCCCGGCGCTTCGAAATAGCCGACAAGTGTTGCAGCAGGGTTCTCAATCTGGGAAAGCGGCGTGGTGTCCAGCAGGTACACGAAAGACACTCCTGTTTCAGGGTTCTGGAAGATGGACGCGTCGCGTGTGTACGGCGTCAGCAAAGAAGCGAAGTCCTGATCAGCGGGAGGAAAAATCTCATCGTAGTCCTGAACATACATCAGGAGCGCAAGCCCGATCTGTTTCGCCTGACTCATCAGTTGCTCCCGCAATTGCTCGTCGGGGATGCTGGTAGAGACCTTCACCAGCGGAACCACGAACGCACCTTCGCGACGGATATAAAAGAGCGCCTCTTTTTTAGGCGTGAAGGAGGCATGCAGAAGATTCTCGCCCAGCAGGTAGCGGTAGTGCCGCTCGCCCGCTTTGCTCACCAGCCATGTCAGGCGCGGCTTTCGTAACACTTCAGGCGGTTTGGCAGGGATGGGTTCCTGTACAATAGAGAGCGTATCTGCCTCCGTGGGTAATATGGTACGCCTCCACAGGGTGTCATAGCGATTCACCATGCGCTTGGGGAGTTGCGGGATTTCAGTGATGGTTTTCTGGTGCAGGTCTACCGCTAAATTGCGCACGATCTCCCCCGCTTCGTCTTCGCCAGGGGAAACCTGAATCGTGTGGGTACAGTACGCAATCGGCTGCTCTGGCTCCCAGCCTGATAGCCGGAAGGCGGCATGCGGAGGGGGCACAAGCAGGGGCGCCACCTGCCCATTACGCGCCACCACCAGCGGCGGTGTTTGCACGCCCCCAGAGACCAGCCAGTAGGGCAGTTTCGGGTGGGCGTCCACTTCCCTGAAGTCGCCATGGGCAATTGCGCGCCAGTTGCGTGTTGCGGCATTCAGATAGTACACTCGCGAAACCCACCCCTCCTCTTCACGAGACTGTATCAGAATCAGCGCTTCGGGCGTGGTGGCGCTCCACGCTATCGTTCGCAAAATTTCGAAGTCGATGCGGTCGCCCTGCACGCGCCAGGTTTGATGCCACATGCGCGTGCGACGCAGCTCTTTCTGGTCCCAGAGCCAGAGTGCGCTCTCCATGACCGCCTGACGCGACTGTGCGTCGAACCTTTTCATGTTCAGCGAAGCGCAGAGCAAGTAGCGCCCGTCTGGATGCCATGCGTATGCGGTGATGGTGCCGTCTGCGACCAGTTGAGGGGTCAGTAAGGAGAGCGCGCCCGATTCCATCGGCACCAGCTCGCGCACCCTTTGTCTGGGGGACGAGTATCCCTGCCACATCCCGATGGCGATAGCGAGGAGCGCAACGATTAAAAGCACCAGAATCGCTTCACGGCGCACAGGCTTCACCTCCTCTTAGCGGCTGCCTTCCACCACCACATCCGCCAGCGGGCGCCCCTCCAGAAAGCGGAGCATGTTCTGAATCACGCCCTGCGCGATGCGCTGTTGCGCTTCCTGCGTTACGCCCGCGCCATGGGGGGTGAGAATCACATTCGGCAGTTTCAGCAGGGGATGGTCAGGCGGCGGCGGTTCGGGGTGGAACACATCGATGGCGGCGCCGCCCAGATGCCCCTGAAGCGCTTCCACCAGCGCGTCGGTGTCCACCAGCTCGGCGCGCGCGGTGTTAATCAAAAACGCGCCGTGTTTCATCCGCTGGAGGCGCTCTTTGTTGAACATCCCGCGGGTTTCGGGGGTCAGGGGCATATGGAGCGTGATGACATCGCATTCGGGCAAGAGGGCATCCAGCTCCAGATAGGTTGCCCCCAGCGCCTCTTCTTGCTCTGGCGGGAGCGGGTTCACATCGTAATAAAATGTGGTGACGCCGAAGGGAAGCAACCGCGCTGCCACCTCGCGCCCGATGCGTCCCATGCCGATAATCCCCACGGTTTTACCTTGCAAATCGCGAGCGTGCGCAATCCAGTAGGGGAGCGACCATTCGCCTCGCGCCAGCATGTTGTGGGCGGGGATGAGACCGCGCATCATCGCCAGCGCGACCATCACCACATGCTCGGCGACGCTGACCGTGTTCGCGCCCGTAACGGCGGCGACGGTGATGCCCAGCTCCCGCGCGGCGTCCAGGTCAATGTGATCCACGCCCACGCCCGCTACCTGAATGAAGCGCAGGCGCGGCGCTTTTTCCAGCATCGCGCGGGTAATCGGGGTGAACGCGGTGGAAATCAGCGCTTCGCAGTCCGCAAGGTGGGGTTCCAGCTCGTCGGCGCTGGTGGCTAACTCTACGGTGTGTCCGGGAAATAGCGCCCGCACCATCGCTATCTGCGCCTGAACCTGCTCCGAAGGGGGTAAGACCGCCACAACTTTCATCGTTGACCTCCTGCCTATCGCTTCGTGCTGCGGTGCGAAATCCCTGCTGATTGCTCCACACGGTTCGGAGGGCGCACACGGCAGGCGGTGTCGAGAAGGCGTGCCTTATGGGCTACTTAACTCTCGTAAAGCCTTTGTGCCAGACGGTTGAAGCTGTTCTGTTGCAAGGATAGGGGCGTGAGCGCTCCGAGACCCCTTCCTTCAGGTCTTAGGGAGAGGCTTTTTGACGGGCGTGTCGTCCTGGAACCTGTGCCCTGACGGCTAAAGCCGTTCCTACTAAACAAAGCCAGCCTCCGCTGGCTTTCTCAGCCGACGCAGGTCGGCTTCGTTTCATAGGAACGGCTTTAGCCGTCGCTCTTTTGGGGCATCGTGGGTTCCAGAAGGTATCTTTGCGACAGAGCAGGTTCACCCGTCTAAACTCACACGCGAATTGCAGAGATTCTCACGCTTCACCCACTGCTTCCAGAACCGCCAGCGTGCGTTTCAGAGCCGTTTCCAGCAGCGTACCGGAAGGTTCCACCCTAACCTTGACTCGCTCCTTGTCCCAATCGGGCGAGCCTTTTTGTTTCCAGACGCCGTAGAGGCGCACGCAGGTGCCGTTGTTCAGCCTCAAATCAATTCGCCCGTACACCACCGCGAGATGATAGAGCAGACGGCGGACGCACTCCCACTCTGCCTCGTATTCCGTCGCTTGCAAAGGGGGATAGGATATCAGGCAGGGGATCAGATTCCGCAGTCCGCAGCTCCGCTGAATCAGCTCATTGTCGCTGCTGAGCAGGACCACCTTGCGCCCTGCATGCTTGGCAAAGCGCTCGCAGGAATCCAGAATACGCCCATCCCAATCCTCCAGGCGTCGCCGCACTTTGGAGCCTACGGACTGAAAGTTGCCTGCGCGTTGCATCGCGCTCCATTCTGCCAGCGCCAGCAGGCGCAAGCGGTCTTGCAGACGGTTTTGATTACTGAACATGTCCTCAATCCCAACGCCCGGAAACGCGCTGCTGAAAGCCTTCAGGAACTTGCCCCCTATTTTGCCCTCACGCAAATCCAGCTCCTGTCGCACGATTTCCGATAGAACCAGGTTCGGCTCTGGATGCCCTCGGTGACGAGGCTTGAGATACAGCGAGTAAACGCGATTGCGAACGGCGTTATTGTCAAAGGCGAAATAGTAAATATCGCCGCCGCGGGCAGGGTTAGAACGACGCGCATCAGTTAGCAATTGGTTAATCTCCTCCCAATTGTTGGGGCGAATCACTCCCGACGCCACGAAGCAGTCCCGCAGGCGCGTGTAGAGGGGGATTTCTGAGGCAATCTCCTGAGAATAGGTCTCTTCCTTGCGGATTCGGGGGACTTTCGAGCCGTACTCCGAGTCCGAAATTACCTGCTCAATTATTGCCTGCGCCTGCGAGAGATCCAGCGTGAACAGCCTGGCGTCCTGAAGCAGGGGCGCCCGAACCTCCACGCGGTCGCCCAGCCGATTCAGCAGCGCCATCAGATGGCGTTCGGCAATCCGAATCATTGGAAAGTCTCCAGCAGGTCGTACAGGCGGTGCTGGTGGCGAGGGATGAGGGGGTAGGGAACATCGGTATACCGCTGGTCATAGAGATGGGTATAGTACAACTTTTCCAGCCCAATATTCCCCCAGCGTCCAAGCGCCATTCCGAGTGCGGACATATACTTCCTGCCCGCCGTGATGTCCAGCACTATACGGTCGCCGCTGTTTTTGAGCTGCGCCATCACCTGCTTCAGGGTCTCCCAGAACCCCTTGAGGTCGTCTTCGTCGATGCTACGAGTCTCCATCTTGGGGTCTGGCACGCCGAACTGGGCTAAGAGGGCGCGTGCGTACTTCTCTACGATTCGGATGCTTTTCTGCACTTCGGGCTTGTCTTCCGAAGCCAGCAGAATCAGGTGCGTGGGCACAATTCCCTGCTCGCACGCGCCCCACAGGGTGTTGATGACCGCCATCGGACTCCAGCCCACAACCGACACCCACACGCGGCGCACAGGAGTTTGGGCGTGCATCGCCTATCCCTCCACGATTCCGCGAGTGAGTTCGGCTGCCTCCGCTTCAGCTTGTTCGGTTTCCTGATAGAGCTGTTCCAGCGTCAGCGTGCGGGCGCGTGCCAGCCGATTCTCCCGACGCATAAACTGGGTCATGGCATAGTTCATGAACTCGTCCATCTCCAGTCCGAACGGCATCTCAGGCTCGTATGCCTGAAAGACCTCCTGCACCACGCCCACAGCGTAAGGCAGCAGCTCGTTCATCTTGTTCTGAATCGCTTCCCACACGGGGTCGCCATGTTCGGCAATCAGGCGCGAGAGGAAGTAGACGCCAAAAGCGATATGGCGCGACTCGTCCTGCATCATCTTACCGATGCCCTGCACCAGCCCCGGCATCACCTGCTGACGCTTATACGCCTGGAAAAAGCCGTAGTAGCCCGTTTCCGCCAGCACGCCCTCCACAATCATATTGTAGACCACGCTGGCTTCTGCCTGCGCGACGGGGGAGCGGTCGTAGGTGAGCCGATGCATCGCCTGCGGCAACGCCTCGTAAAAAATGGCGCGATAGGACGGTGTGTGGTAGCGCGAGAGGTCTTCCCCGCGCACCTCCGCCACCTCGGTCAGGAAGCGGTTCATAAACTCCACATGCTTGGCTTCTTCAAACAGGAACGAGGTGAGGTACATCTCCTCCTCAAGGCGCCCCTCTTCGGCAATCACCTGAATGAGCGGAAGCAAGTCCAGCGTCACGCTCTCCTCGCCTGCTTGAAAGAGCGAGATGAGTCGCAAAGTCGCGTCTTTCTGCGGTTCGGTAAAGGTTTGCCAGTGTTCGCGGTCCTGAGACAGGTCAATCGCGGCGGGGTCCCAAACCCCCAATCTCTTGGCTTTCTGGAACATTTTGAGCATGGGGTGATTGTGGTTTAGCCCCCGTGCGCTGGTCGTGAGAAACTCGCTGTGCGTTTTCATTGTCTCAGACCTCCTCGTCGGGGGCTTAATACGACTGTTCGGTCAAAATTCCTGCCGGGTGTTCATTTTTTGCAAGCAGGCTTCGGCGAGGGCGACTGCCTCGCGTCCATCCGTGCCGTCGTAGGGCAGTGGTTCCCCGAACAGCACACCGCGTGCAAACAGCCGTAGCTCCCACTGATAGGGTTCGGGGGTATTAATCTCTTCAGGGGTCATGGTCTGCTCCTCGCCAGAGTGGGTTTTGTAGCGCACGGTTCCCCCGAAGCCTGTATGCTCAATCGTGCCCTGCTCGCCGATAATGGACACGCGATAGGTGCCAAGCGGGTCTATCATGCCAGCTTCTATCTGGGCAACGGCGCCTGTTTCGCTGACAAACAGCGCGTGCCAGTGTTGAATGAAGCTCGGCTCGGCGAAGGGCTGGATTCCCTGCGCGGCGACTACTCGCACGGTGCCCAGCAGCCAGCGCAGGTAGTCGAGCTCATGCACATTCATTTCCATCAGCAGTCCGCCGCTCTGGCGCACATCGGCGCGCCAGCCTTTGGCGAACAGTTCGCGTTCGTTGCCCGTGCGCCGGATGGCGACCGCCAGCGGCTTGCCAATTACGCCCGCATCCAGCCACTGCTTCGCCTGATAGAACAGGGGGAACAGGCGTAGCACATGTCCGACCATCACGCGCCGCTGAGTTCGCTCCGCCGCCTGCAGAATCGCGTCGCAGTCGGCAACCGAGAGCGCCATCGGCTTCTCCAGAAACACATGCTTGCCCGCCTGTAGCGCCTGCTCACATAACTCCCGATGCGTGTAGGGCGGAGTCGCCACGATGACCGCCTGAACGCCTTCATCTTCCAGAAGAGCGGAAAGCGTCGGATAGGCGGGGATTTCCAGCTCCTGCGCCGCCGATTGGGTCAACTCCGGGTTTGCATCGTACACGCCTGTGAGCGTAATTTCCGAAACCCCTTTTGCCTGATAGGCGAGATAGCGTCCTATCCCGCCTGCGCCGATCAAGCCCACTCGAAGTGTTGCTTCCATCGGCAAGGATTATACCTGTGTGGGCAAGCAGCGTGAGAGGGCATTTTAGAGGGAAAATCACCTGAAATTGCCCTGAATTGTCTACCACCCCCTTGACAAACGCCCCGAAATTTGCTATAATATCGATACCCTGAAAAGGAGGTGCGATATGATGCGACATGCGACAGTAGTTGGGTTGGCACTTACGGCGCTGTTGATGACGGGCAGGCTCTCTGCTCAGGGTCCCTTCGTTTACTTTGCAGGGAACCCCGCGAACTCGTGGTATACAGTAGGCGGTACATGCGCCAGCCCCACCCTTACTGCTGACTACCTCTATTTTATTTCGGGTGATGTTGCCAGTGCAGGGCTGCCTGCGCGCTGGACCGCCTTTCCCTTCCGTATCCACAATACGATTACCTTTGACTCGATCAGTTACGCACCCAGCCTGTCCACAGGACTGCCTGAGATCCGTGTCTGGATTACAGGCGCGACCACCGATTCTGCCGGATATCCTATTCCGGACTTGAATAATGTTCTGTTCCACACAAGTCTTGGGTATTATCCGGGCGACCCGCCGAACGATCCCTCCGACACCCTCATTCTGACCTATTATGGCGGCACGACCACCTTTCTCTACCTGCGCACCAGCCCGCTGAACCAGAGCGTAACGCTACCACCCGGTCTCTACTTTGCAATTATCGTGGGCGATGAGGACTACAGCACAGCAGGGCTGGACTCTTATGTAGCGCTGGCGATGGGCGCCCCGGGCGGTCCGAATCTCTACTACTCGCCGCGCGGTCTGGGCAGCGCAGGGAGCAACCCCATTCAGCCTGCCAGTTGGCAGCGCTTCCGCTACAACACTTCCGTGGCGCCTTTCACCTGCGAGCGCATCCTGAACACCGACCTGCCTTTCCGCGCGGACGATCCTTTTGCCAACTCACCTCCTTGGAACACGCAGCCCGACTGGAACCGCTACCATGCCCCTGCCCTCTATAATGGCGTGCTGGGCTTCCGGAATTCAGCGGCGGCTTCGGGCAAGGTGGTCGGCACAGCCCAGTGCGCGGATGCGCCTTCTCCCACACCGCCCACCAATGTGGAGGTGATTTTCTACCGCCCGGGCACGAAGCAGCGCGTCGCGCGCTTCAGCATGCCCACAGCGGCTGGGCCCGACTTCCCCATCGACACGCCCGAAGTGGAGGCAGGCACTTACGACATCGTGGTGCGTCCCATCTATTCGCCCAGCATCCTCACGCTTAACTGCCCGACTAACTTCTGCGTTACGGGCGTGAGCTTCAGCACGGAGACCCACTGGCTGGGCGTGCGCATCCCGAATGTGAATGTGTCGGGCACGGTGGACCTGGGCACGGTCGTTCTGCCGAACGGCGACACGAACGCCGACCTGCGTGTGGATGACGCTGATCTGCTGACCGTCCTGTTCGCGTTCGGCACGAATGATACCGCCGCCGACCTGAACGGCGATGGCACAGTGGACGACGCCGACCTGCTGATTGTGCTCTTCAACTTCGGCGTTCAGGGCGAAGACGGCGACGAAGAGTAACACCTTTCTCAGGGAGCTGGCGGCGTTGCGCCCCAGCTCCTTTTTACAAGAAGTTGCAGGAATTTGGGGGTTTTATAGCGTAATTCTCCTCAGGAGGTGCTAAACCGATGCGTAAGCGTGGCTTTACGCTGATTGAGCTTCTGGTCGTGATTGCGATTATCGCCATTCTGGCGGCAATCCTTTTCCCCGTGTTTGCGCAGGCGCGTGAAAGTGCCCGTCAGATTACCTGTGCCAGTCGTTATCACCAGGTGGCACGCGGAGTCGCGATGTATACCAGCGATTACGACACAACCCAGCCTCTAACCCAGTGGTTTGCCTCGTTTGCGGGACAGGAGAACTGCAACGATCGCATCCTGGCGCAGCTGCTCTGGCCCTATGTGAAGAACTGGCTCATGTTCCGTTGTCCTTCCGACCCGCATGCCACCGATTCAGGGCTGGATGCCTGTGCGGCAGACGGCGAGACCCCGCCGACCCAGCAGTGCATTCGGGAGTACCGTTGGGCACTCAAAACGGACCTGGGCTACAACTATGTGTATCTCTCGCCCATCATGGAGCAAGCGAATACAGGGCGCTGGTATAACGCTCCTGCCACCGATGCCCGGATTCGCAACCATGCTTCCACAGTGCTGTTTGTGGATAGCCTCTGGTGGCGCGACCCTGTCTCGCGTCAGCCGCTCTGCGGCGGGAACTGGATTGTGATGCCGCCATGCCGTTACTGGCGCAACGCTTCGGGTGGGGTCGTGGATAGCTTCACGATCGTCCGTCAGCAGTGCGACAGTGGGGCTGCCAGTCGGTGGTATGACTATGCTGGTCTCAGCTGCGGCATGGGCGCGCGCCCCGCGTGCTGGCGTCTGCAGACCGCAACGGGCTGGTACACCTGGATGGAATTTGGTGGTGCATGGCCCTGGCACCGACGCGAGCGCATGATGGTCGCGTTCGTCGACGGGCATGTCAAACCCTACACACCGGCTCAGCTCACCCAGGGGTGCGACGCGCGTCCCCAGTGCGGTGGCTTCATCCTGGATCCCCAGCAGTACCTGTGGGATCTGGATGACTACTACTAAGCGAGGTGAGCAGGATGCAAATTCCAAAACCCGTTGCGATTGCGCTGATTGCGCTCATCGCTGTGATTGCCATCGCAGTGGCATGGTACTTCTCTTCAGGAGGCGGTGCCGCAAGTGAGCCTGCCGCCCATGCCTACCCGAAAGCCCAGACCGACCAGCCCGGCGTGGAAGCGTTCGGGGTTCAGCCCCCGGACAATCGAGCGGCTCCTGCCTCCTCTTTGCCTCTGGAAACAGGCGGCAAGCGCTAATCTGTTAGCCCCCTCTCAAGGAGTCTGGGAGGGGGCTTCCCGAATCTGCTCCCAGGTGTAGCCCACGCGCAACACGGTCGGCTCGTCAAACGGCTTGCCGATAATCTGCAACCCCACCGGCAACCCTTCCGCCAGACCGCACGGAACCGACAAGCCGGGCAACCCTGCCAGATTCACAGGGATGGTCAGCACATCCATCAGTTTCATCGCCACGGGGTCATCCACCAGCTCGCCGAGTTTGAAGGGGGGCGTCGGCGCGGTGGGACACACCAGCACATCCACTTCCTGAAACACGCGCTCAAACTCCTGACGCAGCAGCGTGCGCCCTTTCTGCGCCTTGAGGTAGTAGGCGTCGTAGTAGCCCGAAGAGAGCGCATAGGTGCCGATGATAATCCGCTGGATGACCTCCTTGCCGAACCCCTGGGCGCGGGTGGCTTCCATCATGCCGATATGCCCTTTCTCCGCGCCCACACGCAACCCGTAGCGCACGCCGTCATAGCGCGCCAGATTCGAAGAACACTCCGCTGGCGCGAGAATGTAATACATCGCCAGCCCTTGCTCCGCCATGGGAATGGAGACCTCGCGCACTTCCGCCCCTGCCTCCTCAAGGGCGGCGATTGCCTCTTGCACGCGCTGGGCAACCTCCGGATGAACACCCTCAAAAAACTCTTTCGGCACGCCCAGCCGCAGCCCCTTCACATCGGGGCGCAACGCCTCACGATAGTCGGGTACAGGCACATCGACGCTGGTGGCGTCCATGGGGTCTTTGCCGGCAATCACCTGAAGCACCAGCGCACAGTCTTCCACCGTTTTCGTGATGGGTCCAATCTGGTCCAGCGAGGAGGCATAGGCGATCAGCCCGTAGCGGCTGACGCGCCCGTAGGTGGGTTTCAGCCCCACCACGCCGCAGTACGCCGCTGGCTGGCGGATGGAGCCGCCCGTATCGGAACCCAGCGCCGCGACCGCCATATCGCTGGCGACCGCCGCCGCCGAACCGCCCGAAGACCCCCCTGGCACGCGCTCCAGATCGCGCGGGTTGCGCGTGGGATGAAATGCCGAATACTCCGTAGAACCGCCCATGGCGAACTCGTCCATGTTCGCCTTGCCCACAATCACCGCGCCTGCCTGCTTCAGGCGGGCGACCACCGTGGCGTCGTAGGGTGGCACATAGTTTTCCAGAATCCGCGAGGCGCAGGTGGTGCGCACACCGCGCGTGCTGATGTTGTCTTTAATCGCCATCGGGATGCCCAGCAGGGGGTTCCATTCGCCTTCTGCCAGCCGGGCGTCGGCTTCCTTCGCCATCTGGCGCGCCAGTTCGGGTGTGAGCGTGATAAACGCGCCAATCTGGGGTTCGGTGCGCTCAATGTGGCTCACCACCGCTTCGGTCAGCTCCGTCGCCGAGATTTCGCGCCGACGAAGTTTTTCGCTCAAAACGCTCAGGCTCAGGGTATGTAGCGCCATCTATTCCTCCACAATGCGGGGTACGATGAACAGCCCGTCGCGGGCTTCGGGCGCATTTGCCAGCGCCTCTTCGCGGGGCAACGGCGTGCCCACAATATCCTCCCGAAAGGCGTTATACACGGGGATGGAATGCGAGGTCGGCTCCACATCGTCCAGCGGGAGCGCCTGCAGTTTCTCAAAGTGCGCCATCAGCGCATTAATCGGTGCCATGAGTGCTTCTAACTGGGCATCATCCAGCTCCAGCCGCGCCAGCTTCGCAAGATGACGCATCTGCTCCAGGGTCAACGCCATAGCACCCGAAATTATACCGCTTTGCGCGAGCCGCTGAAAACCTCAAAAAAGAGGGGTTTTCGGCGTCGCAGACGGCAGGAATCGATGCCCTGGCGGCGTATTAAGAAAATATGGAGGTCAAACTCATGCGAAGAGGCTTTACCCTGATTGAGCTTCTGGTGGTGATTGCGATTATCGCAATTCTGGCAGCGATTCTGTTCCCTGTGTTCGCCCAGGCACGGGAGAAGGCACGCCAGACCACCTGTGTTTCCAATACAAAACAGCTCTTGCTCTCCGCTCTGATGTACCAGCAGGACTGGGATGAGAAGTTTCACCGTCTTCTGGTAGGCAGCCGCAACTTTAACAACGACCCCAACGGACCCGACCAGGCGTTCGGCGCCGAGGATGCGCTGATGCCCTATGTGAAAAACCGCGGCATTTTCAGCTGCCCCAGCGATAATGTACGGCGCGACGACTGCACGGGACCCAACGGTATCTGGTTCCCCATCAGCTATTCGTGGACGCACTATCAGCCCGACCCCACCTGGGAGAACATCGCCACTTTTGGGGTCAGCGCCTACTACTCCTGGGCAGATTCGCGCCCAATGGCGGTGATTGGACGCCCTGCCGAGACCATCGTGATGTATGAACTCTGGACCACCGTGAGCTACGGGCGCTACATGAGCTACTGGCGCTGGGACAACCGCAATATTGCCGACCCCAGCTGGCCCGACGCGCCGAACACCTTCGCATTCAACTGGTGCGGTCAGGGCGACGCGCGCATGACGATTGGCGCTCACTCCAAACTCACCACCTTCGGCTTCGCCGACGGACACGCCAAACCGATGGATCGCAAGTCCATCATGGCATGGCCGTGGGATCAGACCGCCGTCCAGCAGAAGCGGCGTAATCTGATTCACTGGAGCGAGGAGTTCAAGAACTGAGGAGGCGCGCTATGAACGAGCAGACGAAGAAGACACTGATTATCATCTTCGCGATTGTCGCCATTTTGCTTGCAGGCTATTCGGCGTATCGCAGCTTTCGTCAGGAAGAGGGCAAAGTGATTCAGACCATCGATATGATTCCGGGTGGTAAGGCGGGCGAGATGCAACGCCAGCAGCAGGGCGGTGGTCAGGAGATGCCGCCGACGCCGACGCGGTAGCGGAGCAGGGGGCGCTATGCCCATGGCGCCCCCGATGCCGTTCTGGCTGTCTGGCACAAACGCCCTCTGATAGCGTGGCTTACTCGTTTTCGCGCGAAAAAACACCCCAGAACCCCTCTTATCGAGTAGGAATTCTGCGGGCAACAAGGTACATAATTCTTACCCTTTTGCAGGAGGTACTGCAATGCGACAGCGTGGATTCACTTTGATTGAGCTTCTGGTCGTGATTGCGATTATCGCGATTCTGGCGGCGATTCTGTTCCCTGTGTTCGCGCGTGCGCGAGAGAGCGCACGAAAGACCCAGTGTCTCAGCAACTTGAAGCAGTTGGGCACCGCCATCACCATGTATGCCAACGACTACGATGAGACCTTCCCCGAGTTAGCAAGCGGCGGGTGCTGGGGGCGCGCTTCGATTGCGAACTCCTTGTGGACACGCCAGATTTACCCCTATGTCAAGAACAAGGGCGTTTATAACTGTCCTTCAGCGGCTCAGTCGCGTGCGGGGTTCCGGTTTAACGCCAGTGTACCTGTGCCCGAAGAGCAGGAGGTGAACCCGCCCCCTTGCGGCAACTGGCATACCGATCGTCGACTCCAGTCCATCGGGATGAACAAATTCTTCGCCCCCTACTGGCAGTGTCGGGAAGGAGTTGATCCCGGTTGTCAAGCGGTGTGGGATCCATGTGCTTCAAACCCCAACAATTGTGATGGAACCTGTTCCGCGCAATACATTCGATACGCCCGCATCCGCGAGGCTGCCAGCATGGTAGTGTTGACAGACGGCGTGACCAGCTGTAACGGTGGCGGCGGCTACTGGATCAATGTTTCCACGCCTGTCAACGGGTTCTTCGGCATTTCGGGGCGCCACGAAGGGCATGTGGTTACCTTTGCTGATGGGCACAGCAAGTGGTTCCCCGTGCGTCAGGATGCCCAGATTGCACAGGCAGCGGGCGATCCGAATGTGCGCGTTTCTGCTACCCAACACCGCGGCATGGTGCTGGAGCGGGTTCAGACGGGGGCGCAGAACTTCACCTGCGTGAACTTCAATCCTGCAGGCGTCCACTGGAACCCGATGGTCTACTACCCCGGCGACAACCCGACCATCGACCAGCAGTGCCGCTCGACGATGTGATTCCTCACCCAGGGGAGCCAGAAAGGCTCCCCCCCACCTCAGGAGGCTTGAGATGAAGAAAGAGGTTCCTACCTGGCTTGTGGTGGTTGCGATTATCGTTGTGGTAGCGCTGGTAGCCGCATGGCTCTGGCAGGGCACTTCCAAAAGCAACGATGTGGTTGTGCCTAAAACCTTTGGCGACGAGTCGAATCCGTGGGGTAATCAGGGAGCGCCAGCGCGTCCCCAAGGGCAGGGCGCCAGCGGTCCATAGCCCCTTATCCCACAGGCATCCACACGCGCATCGGGCACGGCTGGCGGTTGTGCCATGCATAGTACGGGATAGCACGGAAAGTTGCCCGCTGGCGCCGCGCCAGAGGGCGATAGAGCCGATTGCCCCAGGCGGAGTCGTCGTCTAACACCACGGCTCCGCCTTCAATTACGCCTATCCCGTTCAACAGATTTGGCTCCCAGCGATAGCGGAGCGGACTGGTGGTGTCCACCGCCATCCGTTCCAGCGGCGCGGACTGGTCTATCTCCTCCAGACAGTAGACCAGCGGACCGCGCTGAATCGCGACCTGCCAGCGGTCTGCCTCCACACGCGGGTGCGCCTCCATGAAGAGAGGCGTCATGGGCAACTCCAGCGCCAGGCGGTCTTCTGGTTGCCACAGGCGGCGCACCACTGCGTAGCCTTTCTGAATCTCCAGCGGGAGCGGCTTCCCGTTCAGCGTCAGGCGTGGCTGGGCGCACCAGTCGGGGATACGCAGATGCAATCCAAACTCCAGAGGCGCGCCCTCCACCACCTGAACCTCTATCGTGCCGTCCCATGGGTAGTTCGTGCGTACCTGTAGCACTGCCTCACGCCCTGCGAGCGAGAGCTTCGCGCGGCTCTCCACATAGAGGTTCACCCACAGGTCGCTTTCTGTCTGGGCATAGAGATAGCCTCCCAGCGAGGCAATCAGGCGAGCGATATTCGGCGGACAGCAGGCGCAGGCGTACCAGGGTCGGCGGTGGTGTGTGCCGTCGCTCTCCAGCGGGTTCACATAGTAGAAGTTTTTGCCGTCCAGCGCGATTCCCGCGAGCGCGCCATTATAGAGCGCCCGTTCCAGAGCGTCGAAAAAGCGGGCTTCTTCCAGCAGCAAGCCCATCCGGTGCGCCCAGAAAATCAGCGCGATTGAGGCACAGGTCTCCTGATAGGCAGTGCGGTTGGGCAGCTCGTAATCTCTGGTAAAGCCCTCGTGGCGCGCCTCGTTGCCGATGCCGCCAGTGATATAGGTGCGCCGCGAAATCGTGTTCTCCCACACGCGCAAAAGCATTTGAAGCACGCGCTCGTCGCCTGTTTCGTCAACGAGGTCGGTCGCCCCCGCGAACAGATACGCCGCGCGCACCGCATGCCCCACAATCTCCCGATGCTCGGTCAGTGGAACATTATCCTGCCAGATGGTGCCGTCGTATTGCTCCAGCGGGATGTTATGCTCCTGCGCGAAAATCTTTTTGCCCCGATTCAGCAGGAAAAAGCGCGCCAGGTCGCGATAGCGCTTCTCGCCGGTGGCGCGATAGAGTCGGAACAGCGCCAGCTCGATTTCGGGGTGTCCGCAATAGCCCAGCCGCTTGCCGGGCGCGTCGCCGAAGACCGAATCGATGTAATCGGCGTAGCGTGTGGCGACTTTGAGCAGGCGGTCGCTGCCGGTGGCTTCATAATGCGCGACGGCAGCCTCTATCAGGTGCCCGGCGCAGTAAAGTTCGTGGTCGTCGCGGAGGTTCGTCCAGCGGCGTTCGGGCGCCACCACCTGAAAATAGCTGTTCAGGTAGCCTTCGGGCGTCTGCGCACGCTCCAGAATCCCAATCACCTCGTCCAGTTTCTCGCGAATGGGGTCGTCGGGGTAGAGTTGTAGCACATACGCCGCCGCCTCCATCGCTTTGTAGAGGTCGGAGTCCATGTAGACAGGTCCCTGATAGCCCTCGCGCTTGCGCTCTGCCGCAAGGCGCAGGTTGGGAATGTTGCCTGCCCGCTCCAGCTCCGAAAACAGGTGGGGCACGGTGATGCTCCGATTGGTCTGCTGACGTGGCTCCCAGAACTGGTCGCGAATTTCCACCTGACTCATCGGCACCGCTCGCATAGGGGGTATTGTACCTTTTTTGTAGGAGTTGTACGCACCAGCGCGAACTACAATCCTATGCGACGGCAAGAGCAGCAACCGACGGCGGAGCGCAAGCGGCTGATTCTGCACGCGGACGATCTGGGACTGAGCCACTCTAAAAACCGCGCCACGCTCAAAGCGATGGAGGCGGGCGTCGTCAGCAGCGCCAGCATTATGATGCCCTGCGGCTGGGTGATGGAGGTGGTAGAGTGGGCGAAAAGACACCCCAACGCCGATCTGGGGCTTCACCTGACCCTCACCAGCGAGTGGAGTACCCTGCGCTGGCGTCCTGTAGCGCCGGTGGATAAAGTCAAAGGGCTGATAGACCCCACCGGCTATATGTGGCGCTCGGTGGAAGAGGTCGTGCGCCACGCCAGCCCGCAAGAGGTGGAGACCGAACTCCGCGCCCAGATTGAAATGGCGCTCAAACTGGGGCTGAAACCGACTCATCTGGATTCGCACATGGGCACGCTCTACGCCTCGCCCCAGTTTTTTGAAGTGTTTCTCAAAGTCGCGATGGACTACAAGATTCCACCGATGGTGTTCAGCCCCACGCCTGAGATTATGCTGATGGCAGCCGCGCGCGGGCTGGACTACAAGCAGGCGTACCAGCGCATCCAGCAGGCAGGATTGCCCACGATCGATTCGCTGAACCCCCAGTACGAGATTGGCGAGCCATACGAGAAGCACCGCGCCCGCCTGCATCAGTATATCCGCCAGCTCAAGCCAGGGGTGCATGAGCTGATTGTGCATCTGGGCGAGGATGACCCCGAAGGGCATGCCACCACGCCCCACTGGCAATATCGCGTGGATGAGTTCCGAATCCTGATGGAGCCTGCTTTCAAAGAGGTATTGCAACAGAGCGGCGTGGAGCTTTACACCTATCGTGAGCTGGCAAAAGAGCGCGGGAAATAGGGTACACTAAAGGTATGAGGCGTTTGCTGACACTCCTCGCCTGCGCATTGGGAGCAGGGCTGTGGGCGCAAACAACACGCTCGGCGGATGAGTGGCTCACGGCGATGTTTAATGCCTACAGCCAACCCCTACCCGCCCAGCAAAAAGCCACGGTTTCGGTGGTGATGACAACCTCCCGCAACCCGCAGGGCGAGGTGATTCAGCGCTTTGTCTACACCTACACCCTCGAAGCGCCCGCAAAGCTGAATCTGACCGTGCAGAACACACTTATGAACACCACAACCCGCGTGCAATCCGATGGGCAACGCCTCACCGTGCAGGCGCCGAACCGTCAGCCGCAGGAAGTGCTGATTGCCAATTCGGGGCTGGCGCTTCTGGAGCAGCTCGTGGCGCAGGATGTGGTACCCACCTACGATATGGTCTTCGTGTTCGGGGGCAAAACGAAGCAGGAGGAGTTTCGTAAGCAGGTGAGCCAGCTCAAAATCGTTAGTGAAGACGAGAAGCAGGTTGTGATTACGGGCAAAATTCGCAACGAGCGCAACCGCGACGATGACCTGCGGCTCGTGCTGGACAAAGCCACCGCCCGCCTGCGCGTCTTCCAGGTCACCACGCAGGTCAAAATTGAGGGTACCGATGGTGCCTTTACCCTGCTGATGGAGTTCGAACCCCAGAAAATGGAGCCGAGGGAACCCATTGCCCCCACCAAGCCATAACTGGCTTCCCTATTTCGAGCAATTCTTTCGGGCTTTTCCCAAATTGCCCGCTTCCCCTTGACAAACTCAATTCCCATCAGGTATAATTATGCCACTCTACCACTACACAAGGGTCGTTGGCGACCTGAGGGCGAGCAGGGCTTTTGTGCCTGGTCTTGCCTGCAGGGCGTGAAGACCCGACGGAGGTGAAACCTATGACCGATCAACGAAGCGCCTATATTGAGGGTATCCTTAAGGCGTTTAAGGCAGGTGAGATTGATATGGCAGAAGCGATCAGAGCAATTCGGAAGCGCAAGCCGAATCAGGCTAAGGTGGAAGGGGCGAAGGAGTTCGCCAAGCTCGTAATGGAGGGCAAAATCGAGGAAGCGTTCGCGAAGTACCGTTTCGGTCTGAAGGATGTGCGTCAGCGCCGAAAGAAGGCACGCGCCGCTTCCTGATTTTTTATGCCAGAAACGGCTCTCCTTCGGGAGAGCCGTTTTGCTTTTAATCCACCCAATCGGCAATAAAGATATTCGTTTCGCCGCGCGTTCTGGCGTTGCGGTTGGATGCCCACACCAGCTTTTTCCCATCGCGTGAGAACATGGGAAAGCCGTCAAACTCCCCGGTGTAGGTTACTCGCTCCAGTCCGGTGCCGTCGAGGTTGATCAGAAACAGGTCAAACTCGCGTCCGCGTGGGTCGTGGTGGTTGGAAGAGAAGATAATCTGTCGGTTGCCGGGGCGCATGAAGGGAGCGAAGTTTGCGCCGCCCAGTTTGCTGACCTGCCAGCGTCGCTTGCCGTCGGCGGTCATCACCCACAGCTCCAGTTTGCTGGGGCGCACGAGGCGCAGCTTCAGCAGCCGCTGGAACTCTTCAATCTCCTCGCGCGTTTTCGGGTGATAAGCGCGATAGACGATATACTTGCCATCCCATGAGTAAAACGGTCCGCCGTTATAGCCCAGCTCGTCGGTCAGACGGGTGAACTTGCGCGTGCGGAGGTTATACTCACACAGGTCAATATTCCCCCAGCGCGTGGTGGTGAACAGGATTCGGTCGCCCTTTGGGTGGAACGAGCCTTCGGCATTATAGGCGTCGTCGTCGGTGATGGCTTCACGCTGGGAGCCGTCGGCGTTGGCGACATAGAGGCGATAGGGCAGGAGCGGCCACACATAGCCCTGCGAGCGGTCAGGAGGCGGGGGCGGCTCCTCGCTGTACCAGTCGGTGGAGCTGTAGAGGATGCGCTTGCCATCGGGCGACCAGAATCCGCAGGTACAACGCCCCTTGCCCGTGGAGACCAGGCGCACATCGGAGCCGTCGATGTTCATCGTAAAAATCTGGTCGGCTTTGTAGGGCGGGCGTGTGCTTTGAAAAATCAACTTTTTGCCATCGAACGAGAAGTAGGCTTCCGCGTTCTCGCCGCCGAAGGTCAGCTGGCGGATGTTGCGCAGATGGCGCTCGCGCGGGTCTTGCAACGACTCTGTCGGTTTCAACGCACTCTCCTGATAGGGGGGCAGATAGCACATAACAGGATTCTACCCGACAGGGTGGAATCAGATACTGGTGACCACAGCGATTGTTCTGGCAGGCGGCGAGGTAGACCCCGAATGGAGCGAGCGGGCGGGCGTCAGCCAGCGGGCGCTGGTCTCTGTGGCAGGGGTGCCAATGTATCAGCGTGTGGTGGACGCCCTGCGGCAGGTGCCCGAAATCGCCGAGATTATCGTGGTGGGTGCGGTGCCTGAAGGCGAGGGCTACCGCGTGGTCGCGCCGCAGGAGAGCCTGCTGGCGAATGTGCGGCGCGGGTTGGAAGAGAGCCATCACGAGTCGGTGCTGTTCGCTACCGCCGACACCCCCTTTTTGACGCCCGAAAGCGTGCGCTTTTTTCTGGAAGCAAGCCTTCAGAGCGGCGCAGTGTTGACCTACGCCGTTGTGCCCGCTGCCGTGTGTCGCGAGAAGTTTCCCCACCTCCCGCGCACAACGGTTCGCCTGCGCGAAGGCGAAGTTACAGGGGGCAACCTCTTCTGGGCACAGCGCTCCGTTGCGCTCAGGGAGTTGCCGCGACTGGAGGCGCTCCATCGGGCACGCAAGCACCCCCTGAAACTGGCATGGCAGCTGGGGCTGGGACTACTCGTGCGCTTTGTGCTGGCGCAAAAGCTCTCTCCCCGCTGGCTGGGGATTGAAGAGATCGAACGCCGTGCCGCTCGCATTCTGAGCGTGCCCGTCAAAGCGATTCTCACCCCCTACGCCGAAGTGGGCACCGATATTGATCGGCTCGAACACTGGATGCAGGTGAAGTAGCCTTTTCCCCTTGCATTCTCTCCTGCCTATCGGGTATACTTTGGGGCGTGAGCCGGTAGCTCAGCGGTAGAGCAGTGGCCTTTTAAGCCATTGGTCGTGGGTTCGATTCCCACCCGGCTCACCATGATGCCCTTGCCGGGTCGTCTAAGGGCAGGACGCCAGACTTTGGATCTGGTAGTGGTGGTTCGAATCCACCCCCGGCAGCCAGCAATTAGCCTTTGCGTGGGTTTTCTGGTTTCCCCCATCCGCCTCCGCCAGGCGTGCGGATGCTGAGCGTGGCGCCTGCGGGTACACGCACAACCCCTTTGAGAATCTCCGCGTCCATCTCGCCTTCGATCATCAACAGGTTCACCCCTTTCGCGCCCGGTTTGCCGCCATGCAAGCCGTAGGGGGCGCGGCGGCGGCGCTCGGTCAGCAGCGTGAGGGTGGTCTCGGTGAGAAAAGTGAAGGTCTTGATAATTCCATCCCCGCCGCGATGTTTGCCTGCGCCTCCTGTGCGCTCGGCATAGCGATATTCCAGCACGCGCACGGGGTACGCGCTCTCTAACGCCTCCACAGGCGTGTTGCGCGTGTTGGTCATATGCACCTGAATGCCGCTGGCGCCATCGGCATGCGGACACGCTCCAGCGCCGCCAGCGATCGTTTCGTAATACACAAATGCGCGCTGGCGGAACGGGTCGTAGCCGCCGAACAGCAGGTTGTTCATCGTGCCCTGCGAGGCGGCGGGGATTCGGTCGGGCAACGCCTGTGCCAGTGCGCCCAGCACTGTGTCCACAATCCGCTGCGAGGTCTCTACATTGCCCCCTGCCACCGCCGCAGGATAGCGTGCGTTCACAATCGTGCCTTCAGGCGCGTACACTTCCACAGGCAGCCAGCAGCCTGCGTTGGTGGGCACTTCCATCGGAATCAGGCATCGCACCACATAGTAGCACGCCGATTGCGTCACGGGCAGGGGGGCGTTCAAAGAGCCTGCGGTTTGTGGCGCACTGCCGGTGAAGTCAAACCGTATTGTGCCAGCGCTGGAGGCGGGCACAATCACCCGCACGCAAATCGGCAGGTTCTGCTGACCGCGCCCGTCGTCGTCCAGATAATCTGTGAAACTGTATTCGCCAGGGGGGATCTCGCGAAGCACGGCGCGGGTGATGGTTTCGCTATAGCGCATCAGCTGCTCCCAGCGGTTGCGCCACACCTCCACGCCATCCTGCTCCATCAGCTGGCGCAGGCGCAGGATGCCGATACGGTTCGCCCCGATTTGCGCCATCAGGTCGCCCATGCGCTCGTCGGGCGTGCGCACATTCTGCAGTATCAGCGCACAGAGCGATTCGTCCAGCTGCCCTTCACGCACAATCTTCACAGGCGGAATGCGCAAGCCTTCTTCAAAAATTTCGCTCGCCATCGGCATCGAGCCGGGGGTTGCGCCGCCCGTATCGGCATGGTGCGCGCGGTTCGCCACGAAGCCCACGCATTCGCCCGCCACGAACACGGGCGCAATCAGCGTCCAGTCGGGCAGGTGCGTGCCCGCCTGGTAGGGGTCGTTGGTCAGCACCATATCGCCCTCGCGCCACTCGATTCGGGGCAGTAGCCACTCCATCAGTGCCGGCATCGCGCCCAGATGCACGGGGATATGCGCCGCCTGCGCAATCAGCCGCCCGCGTTCATCAAACAGGGCGCACGAATAGTCGCGCCGCTCCTTGATGTTGGGCGAGCAAGCAGCGTACTCCAGCACCATCCCCATCTCCTCGGGGATGGCGCTCAGCCGCTCATGATAGAGCCAGATTCGCGCCAGATCAAACCGCGCCTTGTCCCCTTCCATGCGCTATCAGGATACCCCATAGGGCAAGGTATACTTCTGGTGATAAGCGTCGATGGAAAACCAGCCTTTGGTGAGCGTGATTGTGCCAGTCTACAACGAGGAAGCCACCCTGCGCGAGCTGCTGGAGCGGCTGAGGCGAGCGCCCTTCCGCAAGGAGATTATCGTGGTGGACGACGCCTCCACCGACAAAACACCCGACATTCTGGCAGAACAACCCGACATTATCGCGATTCGACACGAGCGCAATCAGGGCAAAGGCGCCGCGATTCGCACGGGTATTCAGTACGCCACGGGAGAGGTCATCATTATTCAGGACGCCGACCTTGAGTATGACCCCAACGAGATTCCGAAGGTGGTGGCGCCGATTCTGCGTGGTGAGGCGACGGTGGTCTATGGCACGCGCTTTCGCCGCGGCATGCCCAGAGGCATGCCCCTGCCCAACAAGATTGCGAATATTATCCTGGCATGGGCAGTGCGCCTGCTGTACCGCTACCCGCTCACCGATGAGGCGACCTGCTATAAGGCGTTCCGCACCGACTTTTTGCGCTCCATTCCGCTCCAGTGCCAGCGGTTTGAGTTTTGCCCTGAAGTAACCGCCAAAACCTTGAAGCGCGGCGTGCCGATTCTGGAGGTGGAGCTGGAGGGTTACCGCCCGCGCCTCAAGCGCGAGGGCAAAAAAATCCGCTGGACCGACGGCGTGGAAGCCCTCTGGACGCTGATTAAGTATCGGTTTCGGGGGTAGACGCCCTGGAGGACCCTTTGCGCTTCAACAAAGCCCGCGCTTTTTGGGCATTTTCCCGGAGCGCGCGACGGCTTTGCGGGAATGCCAGGAGCAGGATCAGACTGACCCCGTATAGCCATTCGCTAACCACCGGCGCCGCAACAACGCTACAAGCCGCCGCAAACCACACGAGCGCAAGAGTATAGTCTGGCTTGCCCACATAACGCCGGAAATTGAAGTGCCGGAAGAAAGCCATCGTCGCTGTTGAGGCAGCGCTCGCCACTCCGTAGGCATAGACCCCCCAGAATTCGGGCGCAAAATTCAGCAGCAGGAACGCCGTCAAGCCGAACATCAGGCTTCCTGCCAGAGAGTAGTAAAATACGAGCATGTTCTTCCCGGTGGCGAACAGGACGGCGCCCTCAAGGGCGGTGAGTGCCGATACGAACGAGCTCACACTCAAAAAGGCAAATAAGCCACTAATGAGGGTCGCATCCCATTTCGCCCCCAGCAGGGCAGGGGCTACATACGGCAGCAGGAACGCCGCAGTCCCGTAGAGCGCGCCCAACCCGAGCATCTGCAACGGAACCCCCTGTTCTACTGCTCGTACCAGCCGTGCCTTATCGTTCTGGATGCGGGAGAAGGCGGGAAATACGGCGCGCCCCACCGCCCCAACGACAAAATATAAAGATGCCACCAGTTTTTCCGCCATCCCGATGTATCCTACTGCGGCTGCCCCCAGCGTGGGAAATACAATCAGGGGCGGTACCAGCTTTTGAAGCGCCTTCGCCCAATCAGAAAGCGCAAATGTGACTCCATAGGCAAGCATGGGGCGCAACGCGACGCGATCCCAGTACCAGCGCGGGCGATACCGCGCCGCCCAGAAGAAACCCAACGCCGTCAGGTACTCACTGACCACATAACCAATTACCAGCGCCCACGCCCCCCAACCGAGCAAGACCAGCGCAATCGCAAGTGCATAGTAGGCTCCCTGAGATACCGTCTCAATCAGGGCGCTTTTCTGATATTCGAACCGATTCTCTAAAACGGCAAGGGGCACCTCGCGGGTCATGGAAGCGGGTAGCGTCAGTGCCAGAGTAAGCAGCATCAGGGGCACTTCGTGGCGGCTCACGAGATACCATATACCCCCAGCCACCCCGAGAACCCCCACAAGCACAAGGCTATAAAGTAACTCAAAACAAAACGCCAGATGGAGCTGAGAAGGCTGACTGGTGGATTGACTCTGGATCAGGTACGGACGCACCCCTATCAGCCCGACCATCATCGCGTAGGTCTGAATGCCCAAAGCGGTAGCAAACAGCCCCTGAACTTCCGGTCCCAGAATACGCGCGATAAACAGGGTGCCGACTGTTGCCAGCACCGTGGAGACAATACGGCGGAGCGAGAGGTACACCACACTCCGGGAAACCTGTTTCTTCAGGGAAGACTCCCGCTGGGTTTCCACAACGGTGAATTATACTCGGCATGAAAAGTGTGGCACTGTATCTCCCGAACGCATCCAGTCAACCCAGAAGCAGCTTCGCATACTGATCCCCTGCGCAATCGACGGTGAACTGCTGGAGCCATTCATCGGATGCCTTCTTGCCCCCGTCGCGAAGCACCCTGAGAATCGCCTGAGCCAGGGCGTCCACATCATCTACGGGAACCAGCTCGCCATACTTGCCACCGTCCAGAATCTCTTCGGGTCCGCTGGGGCAGTTCGTACTCACCACGGGGCAACCGCATGCCATCGCTTCAATCAGTGCATTTGGTAACCCCTCGCGACGCGAAGAAAGCACAAACACACTGGCACGACGCATATACTTGAAGGGGTTCGGCTCAAAGCCGGGCATCCAGACCCATTCGCGCAAGCCAAGCTGGTCGATCAAGTGTTCCAGAATGGGACGCTCTTCGCCTTCCCCCAAAATGACCAGATATGCCTCCGTAGCCTCCCGTACCCGGGCAAACGCCCGGATTAAAACATCAAAGCCCTTATCTTTTATCAACCGCCCCACTGCCAGTACGATAGGCAATCTCGCCCCAGCAAACCACGGATGGTCTACAGGCTCAAGGCTCTTGAGGGGGAGCTGGGTATCAATCACAGGATTGTAAATCACCTTTACTTGAGAATGCAGGTGGGGCGCTATCTGGAGCACATCGTGCCGAACGCCGCGGGAGGGAACCACGATGGCATCCGCGAGCGGATAGAGATAGCGAATAATCTCGTAGTCCAGTCTCTCTTTGCGGGTCGCTAACTGCTTGAGAACCACCGTGGGCGTGGTCGCTTCGCGTAGCACCAGGCGGGCGCGACTGCGCGCCAGCCGATGTGCCATCACTGCCCAGCCATTAATTCGGGTGACGGTTGAGAGAACGGCGTCCGGCTTCCTTCGGCGCAGATACTGGGCAAAGCGCATGCCTCCCACTAAAACGCGGCTGGCGTGCAGGTCAACCACCTGCACCTCAGGGTTTAGCTCCTTGAGGAGGGTATGGACGGGGAAGATCAGGGCTATCGAAACCGAACACCCCCGTTTTACGAGGTGATTCGCGAGTGTGACCATTATGCGCTCTGCCCCGCCCCCCACAAGGCTGTTTAGAAAAAAGACTATCTCCCCACCAGCCATCGTAGAAGATTATACCTCGCATATGTCCCCCCGCTGTATGGTATAATCCCCTATGAACGAGGGTTGCGATGCGAATCTTTCTCACAGGCTGTGCAGGGTTTATCGGCGCGAAGACCGCCGAGTTGTTACTCAAAGAGGGGCATGAAGTGATTGGGGTGGACAACCTCAACGACGCCTATGACCCAACCCTGAAACGGTGGCGTCTTCAGCAATTGCTTCCCTATCCGAACTTCCACTTTGAACCGCTGGATATCAGCGAGTGGGAGCCAACCCGCGCGGTGTTTACAGCCCATATGCCTTACGATGCAGTGATCAACCTTGCGGCGCGGGCGGGCGTGCGCCAGAGCGTGGAGAACCCGTGGGTCTATGTCGCCACCAACACCACTGGCGCGTTAAACCTGCTGGAACTGTGCCGTCAGCATGGCGTACAAAAATATGTGCTGGCGTCCACTTCCAGCCTCTATGGCAACAACGAGCGCCCCTTCCGCGAGGACCAGCCCACCGACCGCCCCCTCTCGCCCTATGCTGCTTCCAAAAAGGGTGCGGAGGCGCTGTGCTACACTTACCACCACCTCTACGGGCTGGATATTACCGTGCTACGCTACTTCACGGTGTACGGTCCTGCAGGCAGACCCGATATGAGCATTTTCCGCTTCATTCGCTGGATTGCGGAAGAAGAACCGATTCAGCTCTTCGGCGATGGCTTGCAGGAGCGCGATTTTACCTATGTGGACGATATCGCACGGGGCACCGTTGCCGCGCTCAAACCGCTGGGATATGAGATTATCAATCTGGGGGGCGACCGCCCCGTATCGTTGCAGTGGATTATCCAGAAACTCGAGGAGTATCTCGGCAAACCCGCACGCTGGAACCAGCAACCGATGCACCCTGCCGATGTCAAAGCCACATGGGCAGACATCACCAAAGCCCGCACGCTACTCGGCTGGGAGCCCCAGATCAGCGTGGAAGAAGGTCTCAAACGCTCTGTAGAATGGTATCTGGAAAACCGCAGCTGGGCGAAGGAGATTGTGCTGCCATGAAAGCGCCTGAAACCGTTGCGATTGTGGGACTGGGCTATGTGGGGCTGCCGCTGGCAGTCGGTTTCGCGAAACATCTGCGCACGATTGGCTACGATGTGAGCCACGAGCGTGTCGCGGAGTTGCAGCAGGGGTACGACCGCAACGGCGAAACCCCCGAACATGAGCTGCGCCAGCCGAACCTGATTTTCACCAGCGACCCCAGCCTGCTCCGTGAGGCGGATGTGATTATCATCACCGTGCCCACCCCGGTAGACAAAGCCAAACGCCCCGATTTGCGCCCTCTGCTGAGCGCCAGCCGCACCGTGGGGCAACACATGAAGCGAGGCGCCATCGTGGTGTACGAATCCACCGTCTACCCCGGCTGCACCGAAGAGGACTGCGTGCCCGTGCTGGAAGAAGTGTCGGGCATGAAATGCGGCGTGGACTTCAAGGTGGGCTATTCGCCTGAGCGCATTAATCCCGGCGACTCCGAACACACGCTGGAGACGATTGTCAAAGTCGTCGCCGGGCAGGATGAAGCCACCACGGAGCTGCTGGCGAACCTTTATGGGTTGGTGGTGAAGGCGGGGATTCACAAAGCGCCGAATATCCGCACTGCGGAAGCCGCCAAAGTGATTGAGAACACCCAGCGCGACCTGAATATTGCCCTGATGAACGAGCTGGCGCTGTTGTTCCATCGGCTGGGGCTGAACACACGCGATGTGCTCTCCGCCGCGCGGACCAAGTGGAACTTCCTGCCCTTTGAGCCGGGGCTGGTGGGCGGGCACTGTATTCCCGTAGACCCCTACTATCTCACCCACAAGGCGCAGGAGATTGGGTTCCATCCTGAAGTGATTCTGGCAGGACGCCGTGTGAACGACCAGATGGGCATCTATGTCGCTTCGGAAACGGTGAAGTTGCTGATCCACGCGGGGCGTAGTGTGCAGGGCGCAAAGGTGCTGGTGCTGGGAGTGGCGTTCAAAGAGAATGTGCCCGATGTGCGGGATACGCGCGTCAAAGAGTTGATTGAGGAGCTGCAAAGTTTCGGGTGTGATGTGGAAGCCCACGACCCGCTGGTGCTGGTCAGCGACCGCGCCCGTTTCAAGGCACGCTTTGTGGAGAACCCCTTTGAGACGCGCGACGGGATCTATGAGGCGGTCGTGCTAACAGTGCCCCACAGGGTTTTTCGGGAGCGCCCCCTGGAGGATTACTTGCGACTCTTGCGTCCCAGCGGGCAGGGCGTGTTTGTCGATGTGAAAGGCGTCTATCTGGACGCCTTCCGCAACCTCCAGCCCCCACCGCCTGTGCTTTACTGGAACTTGTAGAGCATGGTGCTCGCTTCAGAGGGGCAACTGCGTACCAAACGCGAGGTGGGATTAGCCGCTCTCAGCGCGGTTGTTTGCCTCGCACGGGATACCGCTCCAGAATCGCTTCTAACTGGCGCATCACCGGGGGCAAGTAGGACTGGTCTATCGCGCTCCAGAAACGCTGCTGTTCGCTACCCACAACACCCAGTCCGCTAACGCGAACGCCCGACGCGAAGGCGTCCCCCCTTGCTTGCGCGCATACCGATACAACCGTTGACGCTGACGCGCCGCACACGCCTCCGAAATCCGAAACACTCTCACCCGCACAGGCACCCGCACCGCGTGCCCCCGCAACACCGCGCGTTCGCCCCACGCCCCCACCTGAGACAGCCACGCCTCCAAGTCCAGCGGCTCACCTTCGGGCGTGAACCCCTGCCCCCGCCCTTGAGCCGACGCACAAAATATTGCCCCCGCGCCTGCTTGGCTGCCAACTCCTCCAAGCAAAAATACCCCAAGTCCGCCAACTCCAAGCTACCTGCCGGCAGGTCGTCTATCCCATAGGGCGTGTGGCGGTCGTGCGGACGCCCGTGCTGGAGGGTCGGTTCGTCTCACTGTCCTGTGCTGGAGTGCCAACGGACTTGCACCTTGAGCGCGGCGGCGCTGCCCGCGGGGACGCCCAGTCCCTGCCACACCGACGCTAACGCTTCGGGGAGCGTGATCACCGTGCTATCTTTGATGGAGACCCCCTCAAAGCGTTCTAACAAGGGCGCCCTGTCGGGCATACTGCAGGCGAGGCTCTGGGCGACGCCCCGTTGGAGGAGGGCTTCCATCCGTTGGGCGGCTTGGGGGGTGCAGCGTTGGGCGAGGGCTTGCGGGCAGACGAAGACACCGTGTTGTGCCGCGCTTGGGAGCCAATTGGCGTAGGTGGGGAGGGGAGTGTCTATGACTGCGGTGAGGAGGCTTTTGGCAAACGCACTCCCTGTGAGTTTGCGTCGGCGTTTGGTGAAGCCTATTTGTTGCGCGAGTGTATCGGCTTCGGTGTCCAAGAGTTGGCGCAGGGTATTCTCCATCTGTTCCGTGAGCGAAAGTCCTTGTGGTCTCATGCTAAGATTGTAGCCTAAAAGGGCTTAAATTGATGCCAATGGGGAACCTTCAGGAACGGGTATAATCCCCACCGATGTTCATTGATGAGGCGGTTATCGAGGTCGAGGCGGGGGCAGGTGGGGATGGGTGCGTTTCCTTTCGGCGCGAGAAGCATGTGCCCCGTGGCGGACCCGACGGCGGCGATGGGGGCAAAGGCGGCGATGTGATTCTGGTTGCCGACCCCCACCTGAACACGCTGCTGGATTATCACTACAAAACCCGCTATAAAGCCGAGCGAGGCGGTGCAGGGTCGGGGAGCAATCGCAAGGGGCGCAACGGGAAGTCCATTACGCTCCGTGTGCCCGTCGGAACCCTCGTGTACGACGCCGACACAGGGGAACTGCTCGCGGATTTAGCACGCCCCAATCAGCGATTCGTGGTGGCGCGCGGGGGGCGCGGCGGGCGCGGGAACGCCCACTTCGCCAACGCCGTGCGCCAGACCCCCCGATTCGCCGAAAAGGGACTGCCCGGCGAAAAGCGACGCATCCGGCTGGAACTCAAGCTGCTCGCTGATGTCGGAATCGTGGGCATGCCCAACGCGGGCAAAAGCACGCTCATCAGTCGTATCTCCGCCGCACGCCCCAAAATCGCCGATTATCCCTTCACGACACTCGTGCCGAATCTGGGGGTCGTGCGCTATCAGGACTTCAGTTTCGTGGTTGCCGACATTCCGGGCTTGATTGAAGGCGCGCACGCTGGGGCAGGGCTGGGGCATCAGTTTTTGCGCCATGTGGAGCGCGCCCGCTTGCTGCTTTACCTGCTGGACGCCTCGCCGTTCGCGGAGCATGAACCCCTCCACGCCTTCGAAATCCTGCAAAACGAGTTGCGGCTTTACAAGCCAGAACTGCTCGAAAAGCCTGCGCTCGTCGCTCTGAACAAGATAGACACCCTCCAGGATCGGGAAGCGCTAACGCCCCTTCGGGAAGCGCTCGAGGCGCAGGGCTACGAGGTGTTCCTGATTTCTGCCTATACGGGCGAAGGTCTTGAGGCGTTGGTGGCGCGGATGGCGCAAAAAGTGGCGGACCTGCCCCCGCCGGAGCCACTGCGTGAGGAGATACCCGAAGTCGCACCACGCCGCTACGAACCCGTGCGCGTCTACAAGCAAGACGACCACTATGTGGTGGAAGGCTCGCTGGTGCGCGAAATTGTGCTGACGACGGATTTGAACAACGAGGAGGCGCTCCAGCGCATGCAGCGCCGCCTTCAGGGACTGGGCGTGTTTCGCAAACTCAAAGAGCTGGGCGCTCAGGAAGGCGACACCGTGCGCATCGGCGAGATTGAACTGGAGTATATCCCTGATTAAACCCCGTCAGGTACAATTCCATCACCCATGAGCTACATCAGCCTGTACCGCAAGTACCGCGCCCAGGATTTTGACGAGCTGCTGGGTCAGGAGCATGTGACCGTGACCCTGCGGAACGCGATTGCGCAGGGCAAGTGGTCGCATGCCTACCTTTTCTGCGGTCCGCGCGGGACGGGCAAGACCTCCACGGCGCGCCTGCTCGCCAAAGCGCTCAACTGCGAACGGGGTCCTACCCCGAACCCATGTAATCAGTGCCGATTTTGCACCGCCATTCAGGCAGGCACGCTGGTGGATGTGGTGGAGATGGACGCCGCTTCCGAGACCAGTATTGAGGATGTGCGCACCTCGATTATTGAAAACGCAAAATACCCCCCGATGGAGGCGCGCTATAAAATCTATATTATTGACGAGGTGCATGACCTCTCGGCGAAAGCGTTTGATGCGTTACTCAAGACGATTGAAGAGCCGCCGCCCCATGTGGTGTTCGTGCTGGCGACCACCGAGTTCCATCGCGTGCCGCCCACGATTCGCTCACGATGCCAGCGGTTCGATTTCCATCGTGGTTCGATTGCCGATATTGCCCGCCGTCTGGAGCAGGTGGTGCGTGCGGAGGGGCTGGAAGCGGAGCCTGCCGCGCTGAATTTGATAGCGCGCTTTGCCGATGGCTCGTGGCGCGACGCGCTCACCGCGCTGGAGCAGGTGATTGCCTTCAGTGAAGAGGGCAAGATTCAGGTGGAGACGGTCTACCACGCGCTGGGGGTGCTGGAAGACGAAACCCTGTTCCAGCTGACCGACGCGCTGATTGAAGGCGACGCCGCGAAGGTGCTGGAGCTGTTGGACGCGCAGCTGTTGCTGGGGCGTGAGCCGCGCGTGTTCGCCGAATCGCTGATTCAGCACTGGCGTGCGCTCATTCAGGCGGGCGTTCACGGGCAGGATCAGGCGGGCTATTATGATCCCACCCTGTGGAGCGCAATGATTGAGCAGGCGCGTCGCGCGGGGATTCCCCGACTGCTCGGCTGGTGGGAGAAGATGGCAGGCGCCCTCACCGAGATGCGCACCTCAGGCTCTCCCCGCGCTATTCTGGAGCTGACCCTCTTGATGTTCGCCATCCCCACTCAGGCGCCCGCCTCGAGCGCCACGCCTCTTCAGGTCTCAGAGCCGCGCCCGGAGACATCTTCCACACCTCGCCCCGCTACTCCCGCGCCGTTGGAGGCGCCCTCCGGTCAGCCGCCCAGCACGCCAGCGCCCGCCCCCGCAGTTGCCACGCCTGCCCCAGGCGACGACCCCAACACGCGCTGGCAGCACGCCAAAGCGGCAATCACCCAGAATAGCCCCAACCTGGAGCGCTACCTCGCTGGCTCCACCGTGCGGGTGGAAAATGGAGTGATTTACCTCACCCTGCGCACCCGATTGGGCTACAACTTCTTCACGAAAAACCCCAAAAATCATCAGGCGATTATCCGTAGAGTGCAGGATGCCGTGGGTCTTAACGCCCATGTGGAGATTGAACTGGATGAGTCTGCCGCCCCCGCTCCAGCGGTAGAGCCTCCCCCGACGGCTGCCCCCCCTGATCTGGTAGGGGAAGAGCTTGTGGAAGCGCTCAAGTCCACCCTCGGTGCCTACCCTGTGGACGACGAGTGAAATTCTCCGCAAAATTGCAGGAATTCCCCACAGTGTGTGGTATCCTCTTTCAAGGGAGAACGCAACCAATGACACACAAGCGATTGGGTTTAATGGCGTCTCGCCTCTGCCTGTGGGGGGGCGTGTTGCTTCTGGGCTGGAAGCTGCTGCCCCAGAGTGTGCATATCTACAGTTTGTGGGCGCAGACGCGCGAAGAGGTGCGCTGGTTGGAAGCGGAGCGGGCGGCGCTCCGGCAGGAGCAGCAGACACTGCGGGCGCAACTCCAGCGCCTCTCCACCCCGCTGGGCAAAGAGGCGCTGGCTCGCGAGCGCGGCTGGCTCATGCCCGGTGAGAAACCCCTGCAGATTCACCTGAACGAGTAAGCCCCGCCTAATCCTGAAGCGCGCCCGACAGATACTGGTCGTAGGCGGTCAGGTCCAGCAAGCCGTGCCCGCAGAGGTTGAACAGAATGACCTTTTTCTCACCGCGCTCCCTGCATTCCAGCGCGAGGTCAATCACCGCCTTGATGGCGTGCGTTGGCTCTGGAGCGGGCACAATCCCCATCGTGCGGGCGAACAGCACTCCTGCCTCGAAGACCTGCGTCTGGTGGTAGGCGCGTGCCTCAATTAGCCCCAGCTCCAGCGCGTGGGAGACCAGCGGCGCCATCCCGTGATAGCGCAAGCCTCCTGCATGAATGCGCGGCGGCATAAACTCATGCCCCAGCGTGTGCATCTTCAGCAGAGGAGTCTTGCCCGCCGTGTCGCCAAAATCATAACGGTACTCGCCTTTGGTCAGGGAAGGGCACGACGCTGGCTCCACCGCAATAATGCGGTAAGGCTTCCCTTCAGTAATCTTTTTGCGCAGAAACGGGAACACCAGCCCCGCGAAGTTGCTGCCGCCGCCCGTGCAACCGACCAGGATGTCGGGTTCCTCGCCTGCCATCTCCATTTGCTTGATGGCTTCCTGTCCAATCACCGTCTGATGGAGCAGCACATGGTTCAGCACGCTACCCAGCGCGTAGCGGGTGTCTTCGTGGGTGAGCGTGTCTTCCAGCGCCTCGCTGATGGCAATCCCCAGGCTGCCGGGGCAGTCGGGGTCCTGCGCCAGAATCTGGCGTCCGTATTCGGTTTGCTCGCTGGGGCTGGGATAGACGGTTGCGCCCCATGTGTTCATCAGGATTTTGCGGAAAGGCTTCTGCTCATAGCTGACCCGCACCATATAGACGGTACACTCCAGCCCGAACAGCTGGCACGCCATCGCCAGCGCGCTGCCCCATTGTCCTGCGCCTGTCTCCGTTGCCAGCCGCCGAATCCCCTGTTGCTTGTTGTAATATGCCTGCGGCACAGCGGTGTTGGGTTTGTGGCTCCCTGCAGGGCTGACCCCCTCAAACTTGAAATAGATGTGGGCAGGGGTATCCAGCGCCTGCTCCAGCCGTCGCGCCCGAAACAGTGGCGTGGGGCGCCAGAGCGCGTAAATCTGGCGCACAGGTTCGGGAATCTCTATCCAGCGTTCGGTGCTGACCTCTTGCATCACCAGCGCTTCAGGAAAAATGCGCATCAGGGGCGTCGGGTCGTCAAACGGCTGACCTGTCGCAGGGTTCAACGGTGGTGGGGGTGGGGTGGGCAGATCGGCAACCAGATTGTACCAGTGCGTCGGGATCTCCTCTTGTGTCAGATGATAGACCCATCGTTCCGTCATCGCTGACCTCCAACCCCCAAATTATACTGCACGCTACACGCCCCGAATCGGTGTATAATAAGGCTGTTGCCGAAACGGAGGGAAAAATGATGCGAACGCTGTTCTGGAGTCTCGGACTGGCTTGCAGTATGAGCCTTGTGTTTCCCCAGACGCTTCTGGAAACGGGCTTTGAACCCCCCGAATTTTCGCTGGGGAACCTGACGGGTCAAAGCGGCTGGCAGGCGTTTCACTTTTCTACGCCCAACACCGCCCTTGTTTCTGACGCCCTTGCCTTTTCGGGTGCGCAATCGGTGCGCGTGGTTCCCGTATCGGGCGCGTCCAGCAGCTGGTGGTGGAAACCGATTGGCTATAACACAGGCGGCAGTGGCTACATCACGGTCATCTGGGATATGTATCTCGGCGCGGGCACAATTCAGGCAGCCTATGGCATAGACTGCTACGACCCCGACGGCTTCCGTATCGCGGCGATGCGCGTGAACAACCTGAACCGTGTGCAGCTGGTGCAGGATAATGGCTTCACCACCACCATCATCGACACAGGGACGATTTACCCGCGCAACACATGGGCGCGTTTTAAGCTGGAGCTGAACTACAACACGGGGCGGTTTCGGCTCATTATGAACAATCGGGAGCTGGGGAGCGCGAACCTCAATTCGGCGGCAGACACCATCTTTGCGGACGCCGACATCTGGGTAAACAATATCACAGGTAATGCCAACGACTTCGGACACTATGATAACTTCCGCGTGGTGGCTTCCAGCGCGCCCCTGCCCGGCGCTGACCTCAACGGCGACGGCTGTGTGGACGATGCCGACCTGCTGATTGTGCTGTTCGCCTTCGGCTCTACCGACCCGATTGCCGATGTAAACGGCGACGGGGTTGTGGACGACGCCGACCTGCTGGAGGTGCTGTTCAGCTTCGGACAGGGGTGTTAGGCAGGTGTTGTGGAAACGGCGCGTTCCCAGCCAGAACCCGCCGACTGTAGAGGAGTGCCTCAGCCGAGCGGAAAAGGCGGCTGCCCGGATCCCGTCGGTCTACTGGCGCGTCAGCACGCATACGCGCCTCGCGGAACTCTGGGCGCGCCTGCAGAATTTGCAGAACGCCCGCGCCCACCTGCAGCAGGCTCTTGAATCATACCTGAGCGAACCCCCTTCCGAGCGTGAGGTGCGTCAGGTCTTTCGAATAGCCGAGAGCGCGAAGTCTTTCGAAGAGGCATCGCGTTGTGAACAAATTCTTGCGCTCGCTTTTGAGACGATAGAGGCTGACCCAGAAGACTATCTTACTATCAAACTCTGCACGACATCGTTTCTGGAGTGGAATTTGCTGGGGGAGGCACTCCGCGCCGCTCGAATGCTTTCGGAGGAATGGGCGAAGGATAGGGCGGAACTGTTTTGTGCCGTCGCGGAAGCGCATTTCCAGCACGGGGAAGCCGAGCAGGCGGAAGCCCTTCTTCAGGAGGCGGTCAGGTATCTGGGCGTTTCCCCTTGGCACGACGACAAGATTCGAGTCGCGCTCGCACGAGCCTGGGCAAAAGGAGGACGCTGGGAGCAAGCGGCTCTCTGGGCTGGCTTGATTGAGGAGCCTGACCATTGTGCCGAAGCATGGTGTGCGCTGGCGCAGGCGTATCACCAGCAAGGGAACTCGGAAGGCGCCCAGCAGGCGCTGGCAAACGCCCAAACCCATGCGCTGGAGGTAGAAAGCGTATGGCTCCGCGCCCAGACGCTGGCGCAGGTGGCGCGCGAGTACGCGCTGGCTGGGGCGACCGAACAGGCAGAGACGCTCTTTCGCGATGCGCTCGCCATCTGCGAGACAGAACCCGATTCCGAAGCACAGGACATGGCACTGGACAGGATTGCCGAATACGCCCTGGAAGCGCGCCTGCTGCAGATATCCTATCAGGCATGCCTCAGAACCCAGAACCCTGTTTATCGCACCTTCAACCTCATCGATGTGCTTTTCTGCCTCGCGCCTGCTTACGATGCGGAAATGTACGCTGAGGCGTTGCGCTCGGCGAAACGAATTGGCAGCGCCTCAGGACGGGCGGAAGCGCTCGCCAAGATAGGACGCCAGCTGGCGTGGGCAGGGCAGTTTCGGCAGGCATGGGACATCATACGCTTTCTCCCTCACGCGTTCTGGCGCGGCGCGGGGCTGCTGGGCTACGCACACGCCTGCGCCCACCACCAGCGCTGGGATTTAGCGATGCGAGCGCTACAGGAGATTGAACGCATGCGCATCCCAAACTTCATCGCGAACGCTTATCTCAACTTTGCTGAAGCGAGACTGGGAGGAGATGTCGGCGACTCCGCACCACCTGAACAAGACAGATGAGGCATCCCCTACCCAACCTGCCTACCTTATCCCTGAGGGTGTTCGAAAAATCCGCTTTTGTACCGGACGGCTAAAGCTGCTCTGTTGCAAGGATGCTCATATCGCTTTCCTGGCGCTGGGGGTTTCGCCACGCAGGGCGCGGCGACCGCGCCCCTACGCTTGTCGGTAGGGACGCGGTTCCCGCGTCCTGTTTCCCAAAACCCGTGTTCTTTGCGACAAGAGCAGGTTCACCCATCTTATTCGGCAGCGATTTTTCGAACACCCTCCCTTACCCCTTGACAAACGCCTCTGATTTGGGGTATAATTGCTCCACTCTACTAAGTCAGGTGAATGACTCAAAAACAAGGTAGGTGAGAGACGATGAACAACACACTGCGTCAATTGGGTCTTGCGTTAGGTATTGTGAGCCTCACGGCGCTCCTGGCGTCCTGTGCGCCGCCTCCCCAGAATCAGTCCACCTCAACGGGTTCGGGGGAAACCAAATCCACCGAGAGCAGCACGGCGTCCAGTAGCACTTCCAGCACTTCGAGCGCTCCCTCTTCGGGCGGCGTGCCAGCTCCTGGTAACGATGACCCCGAAGCCAAAAAGGGCATGATTCTGTTCGTCCAGCAGGGTTGCAACGCATGCCACATGAACCCTGCCAGCGGGAAGGACTATCCCGACCTGCGCGGTTTGTATGGCTCCAAAGTGAAGTTAGCCGATGGCTCTGAGGTGGTTGCCGACGAAGCGTACCTCAAGGAGTCCATCGTAGACCCCAATAAGAAGGTTGTGGCGGGCTACACTCCGAGTATGGCGTCGTACAGCTATCTCAAGGAAGAGCAGATCAATCAGCTGATTGCCTACATCAAGTCGCTCAAGGACCAGCAGCCTGTCTATACCAAAGAAGCGAAGTAGGCATTCAGCAGGACGGGGCATTCCACCCCGCCCTGCTTCAATAGGCGCCCAGCTCGCGCAAGCGTTCGTCGCTGATGCCGAAGTGGTGGGCAATCTCGTGAATCACCGTGCGTCGCACGCGCTCTTTCAGGTCTGCTTTGCTCCGTGCGATGCGTTGGAGCGGCTCCTGAAAGATGGTAATCTTATCGGGCGGCACGAACCCATAAGAGGCGCTCCGCTGGGTGAGCGGCACGCCTTCATAAAGCCCTAATAGCAGATGTCCCGCACGCACGCCTGCCCGACGGAGCTGCGTGCCTGTAGGGCGCCACGCGACCACCACCTCCACATTGTCCATATACTGGGCGATCTCGTCGGGGAGGCTATCCAGCGCCTCCGCCACCAGCGCTTCAAACTCCTGCGGGGTCAGCTCGAGTGCCATCGTGAAGAATCTTACCCCACTCAGCCTGCAAGCAGGCGACAAAAGCATGGATGCCCCAGCCTATCAGCAGGCAGTCGGTGAGCGTCTTGCCCACCTGCGGGAGAACCCAGTAATGCTCAAACGGGTGCAGGAACGCCATCGGCAGCAGTGTGAGCGCGTGCCAGCCCAGCGCATAGCCGAATCTCCCGCGCCAGCGATAGAATGCTACCAAAACCCCTGCATACAGCAACAGCCCTACCAGCCTGTCCCACGGGTCTTTGAGAAGCCAGACGGTCGGCTCCAGCCCTACAGTGCGCCAGTAGCCCCACTGGCTCACGGGGGGAAAGAGGTCGGAAAAATAGGTCAACATGGGACCTGAGAGGCTGCTGCGCAGTTGCTGCTGCTGATAGCGTGTAGGCTCTGTGGTAACGAAGCTCAAGCGCAACATTACAATCAACAGGGCGCACGCCAGCGCCGTCCCTGCGACTGTGAATGCGTTCTCTTTCCACAGAGTGCGTCGTGCGATGGCGGTTGCTGTTATAAACGGCGCCAGCATGATTGGCTGCTCGTAGGAGCCGAGCGCCAGCAGGTAGAGCAGCCCGCCCAGCCCCAGCCAGCGCCATGAGCCTTCTTCGCCCGCTCGCAAAAAGCAGACTGCTGCCCAGACACCGAACGCCGCGCCCAGCAGCGCCGTGCGCGAGGGAACCCACTCAATCAGGCGCACATAATCGGCGTCAAGCAGGCGGTCAAACCCCCAGAAAAGCGCGCCTACAGCAAGCGCTATCCAGAGCCACCGCGTGTCGAATTGCTCCCAGAGGTCAGGGTCCAGCCTCACGCCGGAACGCCACGCCCAGAGCGATATCCCTACCAGTACAATCAGCACCCACCCCCATGTGGAGTAGGGCGTCAGCAGGCGGGTCAGCCCCGTATACTGGGCGCTGAGAACCACCGCCACGCCCCAGCCCCACGCAGGCGCGACATTTAGCAGGCGCGGGGTCAGCACCGCCACGCCCAGCGCAATCGTCAACAGCAGCAGCCAGTTTGTGAAGCAGAACCCCCACGCCGCCTCGCCATAAAGCGCGTAATCCAGCGTCAGCGAAGCCGAGCTGATGGGGCGGTAAAAGCCGTTTTCCAGCAGCCAGTCGCCCCGAAACCAGCGCCCCACCCCAGCCAAGCCGCCCGATGCCTGAATCGCGTCCAGCATCGCGGCGGTGTCGCTGTCAAGACGCAACGGCGGCGCATTAAACACGCGGGGCAGCGCCCAGAGGTGTATCAGCAACACCGCCGATACACCCCACCACACAACGCTACTTCTGCTGCTTGAAGAAGTTCGCGTTTTTCTCAATGTAATGGCGCCATTCGGGGGGCACTTCAGTGTCGGGATAGATGGCGTTCACAGGGCACTCCGGTTCGCATAGCCCGCAATCGATACACTCATCCGGGTTGATATAGAACTGGTCTTCGCCTTCATAGATGCAGTCCACGGGGCAGACTGCGACGCACGACTTGTCCTTCACACCGATGCATGGTTCCGTGATGACATAGGGCATGGGTAGAGCCTCCTGTAGGGGAATTATACCTGCCCGATGTGGCGGAGCGCGTCCTCAATACGGTTGAAGATGGGGATACCGCGGGGCAGATTGGCAAGAATCTCGCGCCCGTAGCTGCGGTTCTGGATTCGGGGGTCCAGAATGCACACGACACCCTTATCGGTAGACTTGCGTATCAGTCGCCCGAAGCCCTGACGCATCTGCTGTTTGACCATCGGCAGGCTCCAGTCGCGGAAACCGTCTTTGCCCTGCAGTTCCAGCAGCGCCTGTCGCGCCTGTTGGGAGGGGGTAGTCGGCACTTCAAACGGCAGGCGCACGATGATCAGATTGGTGAGCGTTTCGCCAGGGGCGTCAAACCCCGTCCAGAAGGAGCGCAAGCCGAACAGCACCGAGTGGGTGTTCTCCCGAAACTGTTGCGAGAGGTGCGCGTTGGAGCCGTCGCCCTGCACATAGATGGGAATGCCGTCCAGACGGGGCATGCGCCGATACACTTCCATCATCTCTGCGCGGGAGGCGAACAGCACCAGCGCACGCCCCCGCGAGGCGTGGAGCAGGCGCGTTAGTTCCTGCGCCACACAGTCGTAGTAGCCTGTTTGGATGCCCTGTCGCGTGTTGGCAGGCGGCGTTGGAATCGTGCCCAGCGGCGGTAAGTAAATCGCGCACTGGCGCGGATAGTCAAACACAGGGGGTAGCTGGAGCGTGCGCGGATTGTCCAGCCCGACCTGTTGCAGATAGAAGTCAAAAGCGTTATCAATCGTGAGCGTGGCGCTCATAAGCAGGGTCGGCTGATTGCTGAACAGGCGCTCACGGAGCCACGCGCTCACCTCCAGCGGCTGGTAGCAAAGACGCCAGCCCTCTGGTGCAGGCTCCACCCAGCTGACCCCCTCGGGTGGGTGGATGAGCCGATTCAACTGCCCAAACAAGCTTTTTGCCCAGAGGTTGAACTGCAACAGCACTTCCTGCACCGCCGCTTTCTGTGGCTCGGTGAACTGCGATTTGTGGTCTTCCCACGCCTGTCGCAGATCGCGTTGCAGCTGAAGCAGCAGCGTCTGGATCGCCATCACCAGCGACTCGGCTTGCTGGTAATATTCCCTGCTGACGCTGATGGCGTGGGTCTGTTCCATCTCAGGGGGTGCGACGGCAATAATCGCCCCATTCGGCGGGATCGTGCCGAAGTCCGCCCGCTTCATAGGCGCCTGCACCAGTCGGGAGAAGTCCTGAACCGCGAGCTGTACCTGATTCAGGAAGCCCTGGGGTGGGTTCGCGCTCTCCAGGGCGGAGGTGAACTCGTTGCTCACGATGCTCACTGTGCGGATAATCTCCTGCGCGGTCTTAAGGCAGAGCTCGCTCGCCAGCGCGTTCTGGGCGGCGTCTATCAGGTCGTGCGCCTCGTCTATCACCAGAAAATCGTACTCGCCCAGCAGCGAGGCTTTGCCATCGGAAACCTCTTTCAGCAGGGCATCGGTCAGCACCACGGCGTGGTTGGTAATCACAATTTGCGCCTTTGTGGCTCGGTTGCGGCTCTTGTAGTAAAAGCACTGGTCATAGTGTGTGCAGGCGCGGGCGCGGCAGTAGGGGGGTACCGTTAGGTTAGCGAACAGATCGCGCATCATTTGCTGGGGGATTGCCTTGCGGGTCAGGAAGGCGTTCAGCTCGCTTTCGGTGCCCACCTGCGCGACGGATGCCCACTCTAGCAAGAATCTCTGCAATTCGGGAGTGGTTCTGCCCAGCTCGTGTCCGTGAATGCGCGAAAGGCACGCATACCGGGAGCGCCCCATCGCCAGCGTGGTGGAAAGCTGCACCTCCGGAAACAGGCTCAGGGCGAACGGCAGGTCTTTGAGCCAGTATTGCTCCGCCAGCACATTTGTGTGGGTGCTGATAACGATGCGTTTGTCGCTTCGGGCGCAGGCGAGAATGGCGGGCAGCAGCACCGCCAGGCTTTTGCCCACTCCTGTCGGCGCTTCCACCACACCCGGTGTTCCCGCCTCGATGCACTCGGCGACGAACTGCGCCATCTGGCGTTGCACAGGGCGCGGCTCGTAGCCTGCCTGCGCCTCCAAACGCCGAAAGGCTTCCCCCAAGCTCAAACTCGTTGCTGACATCAGATGCTTTTAGTATACCTCTTTAACCCTCCTCGCCAGAAGTCGCGGGCAAGCCGACGCCTGCCACCACATTCCCCACCGATTGCGCCAGCCAGTAGACGCCCAGCGCCCAGCCGAACACAGGAATCCATACGACCGACAGCACCAACGCGACGCCCAGCATTATTGCCCAGCCGGGCGCCAGTTCCGCCTTGCCGAACGCCAGCGCGGTGCGCTCGCCCAGATGCCACAGCGTCGCCCCGAATCCCACCAGCGCGGTTAGCGCATATGCCAGCAATAGTAGCCCCATCAGCAACTCTATCGGCTGCTTGTTCGCCACCTGTTTCACGACCTGAATCAGCACGGCAATCAACAGCGTTAGCAGCGCCGTGGCGATAATTCCCCGCCAGAAGACGCTGGCGCCCCGCTGACGCAGATTCTGCACATAGCCTCGCGTGAGCTCACCCCAGAGCGTCACGCTCAGCACGCCCACGCCAACCAGAGCCAGATACAGGAGCAAAATTCCCGCTAAGCCTTCCATTTCAACACCTCCCGAAGCGTGTGCCAGAATGGCTGGAGCTTTTCTGCGGCTTGCTGGGCGCTCTCGGAGAGGGTCGAGTAGGGCGTCCATCCCACGAAGTGATTGAGTTCAGGCGGAGAAACCCCCGCAAGCCAGAGCCACGCGGCGATACCTGCAAGGCACGCCGAAAGTGCCAGCACCAAGCGCCACTCGTGATGGGGCGTCGGCATCGGCTGGAGCGTGCCCCCAGGGGCAGGGATGCGGGGCAGCCCACGAATCGCTTCCGACACCGCCTGCCAGCCTGCAACTCTGCGCTGGCACTCATGACACACTGTCAGATGCGCTTCTATTGCCTGCTGGCTCTCCGCGTCCAGCCAGCCCTCGGTGTAAGCGTGCAAGACCTCTTCATGGGGGCAGGTGTTCATCCCAGTTCCTCCTCGATCCAGCGGCGCAGGCTTTCGCGCCCGCGATAGAGCCATGTTTTGACCGTGCCTTCGGGCACATGGAGCGCCTCGGCGATCGCGCTGAGGGGCATCTGCTCGTAGTAGTAGAGCAGGAGCGCGACGCGCTGGGTTCTGGGCAGGCGCATCAGCAGGCGCTGGAGCGTGCGCTGGCGCTCCCGCTCGTAGAGGTATTCCTCTACAGTGGGCGGGCTGGGCATCGCTTTGGAGGCGCGTTCCAGTTGCGCCTGCTCCTGCTGGCGGTCGCGTCGCGCGTTCAGGCAGAGCCGCGCCGCAAGGCACAGCAGCCATGTGGAAAACGGCTTTGTGGCGTCGTACAGGGCAAGGCGCGTATAGGCACGCAGGAACGCCTCCTGAGTCAGGTCTTCCGCCCATGTGGGATCGCCCAGAATTCGGAACGCCAGCGAGAAGACCCGATCCCGATAACGCTCCACCAGCGTATCGAAGGCGGTGGTGTCGCCCTGCAGACACCGTTGCACCAGCTGCGCGTCGCTCATTTCGGGATCTTCCTCACGGCTTGAATCAGCCATCGGTTCGCCTGCGGGGCTTCGCCCATCAGCGCGCCGAGGTCTGCCAGTCCAATCATCTTGATTCGATTCGGCTCCAGCGTGCCGTTGCCTTTCTCTTTGGTGTCGTCGGTCACGGTGAAGGCGCTCCACAGCACGCGCTTTGCTTCTGGCGCCTTCTCGCCCCCGACGCTCAGGGTGGCTTGCCAGCGCTCGCCGCCCTCTTCTTCCACAAAGACGCCGAGCGTGGTGGGCGCTTTGACCTGAATCACGATTTCCAGTCCCTGTGTCGCGTTCAGCGCGCCTTTTTCCAGCGGGCGCAGGACACCAAAAATGGGAATCAAACTCTCATACTGGACGCTCATCCCGCCCGCTTCGGGCTGGATGGTGACCCCCTGCGTGGCAATCCATGCGACGAAATCGCGCCCGAACTCGTCGATGGCGCTGGGACTGCGCTTGACAAGGGGTGCTTGAGCGAGGAACTCAAACTGGTCCATCCAGAACACGCGCGTGCCCGAATAGTCGCCGAACAGGATTTTGGCTTCCGGCGCGGTGAAAAAGAGCGCGCCGACATCCAGCAGCCCAATCGCCTGCGCTTTGTCCATGTCGAGTCGGTTGTTTTCGGGCTTCACATCCTCGGCAAGGGTGAAGTCCGAGAGAGTCAGGGTTACCTGTTGCCAGCGGTTGCCGTTGACCCAGAACGGCGCGTTCCAGCGCTCGCCGCCTTCTTCCTGAATCACCATTGCGAGCAGGGTTGGGCGGTCGGTCTTGACCCAGAAGCGGAACGCTTGCGCCCAGTCTTCGGGTTCCAGCCGAATGATGCCGTTCAGTTTGCCCTGCAGCGCGACATAGGTATACTGGAGCGCCTGCGTGCCCTCTTTCACATCCAGCGGGTTGCGGGTCAGTTCGATTCTGCCGTCAAAGCCGGGGAAGACCATCCAGCCGTGGTCTGCCTTCTCAAAGTCTATCACCGAGCGCGGCGTCTCCTGCGCACTCATGTTGAGCCCAGCAAGCGCCCCGATGAGCCATACCACACTCCAGCGCCGTCTCATCGCACACCTCCATTACAGTCTACACGGAGAAAGAGGTTTGGGTTTCGGGGGTTTTGAGCAATTCGGAACGAATTTCTGTCACGAGTGTACTGGCAAGAGCCTATTATGAAGCGATCGTGCGTCGGGTACAGGTGCAACTGTTGCGGAGCAAGCAGTATAGCGACCCGTATTACTGGTCGGCGTTTGTGTTGATTGGAGATTATCGGTAAATGAAAACCCCTCCCCGCCTTTGGGCGAGGAGGGGCAGAAAACCTTCAAAGGAGGGCTGTCTAACACCCCTGCCCGAAGTTGAACAACACCGTCAGCAGGTCGGCGTCGTCTACCACGCCGTCGCCGTTCACATCTTCAGGCAAGCCAGAGCCTGTCTGCCCGAAGGCGAACAACACGGCAAGCAGGTCGGCGTCGTCCACACAGCCGTCGCCGTTCACATCGCCCGGTATGCCCACAAAGGTCTCAATATCGTCCAGATAGACAATATAAGGACCCACCTGATTGGGGTCTACCGGGGTGAACGCCAGATGCTCCAGCGTGCCGGTGGTGGTATCCAGCATGCCGTTGGCGCTGCTGCCCGCGAAACCACGCAGCGGCTCGTTGGGAATATCAAACACCACGCGCACCCACTGGTCTTTCTGGTCAATCCGCTTGCCGCCTGGCGGACCAGAGGGGTTCGTTGCGCCAACCCACTCGATACCAACTGCTGGAGCGCCCCCGTTGCCTGCACAGCCTGCAGTGCTTCCCGTTTCGCGGACGCCGAGCGCCAGGTAGAAGTCGGGCGTGCCAGAGGGCACATAAACCCACACCGCCAGTTTGTGGGAGAAGTTAATCTCAGGGTTGGGCACGAAAGCCGCGTTGAAGGTGGTCAGGCGGAGCCAGGCGTTCGGATTGCCGTTCCACTGCCACGCCACTTTGAGCGACTGGGTTCCGCCGTGCGCCTGCTCGTCGCTGATGACGGAGCAGTTATAAACCCCGTTCGGAATGTCGCAGAGTCCCGTGAATGCCAGAAACCCGGAGGTAGACCCGGAGAAGCTGGGCTGACGGAACAGCACTGCGCCGTTCAGTCCAAGCGTGTACCCCTCGAAGTCGGTGATCAAGCACTGCGCCATTGCGCTCACCGTAAGCCACACTGCCGATAGTGCGATTAAAGAGCGTCTCATCGTTGTGCCTCCTTTCAGGGCGTTTGCCCTGCACCCATTATACCCCACTTTTATAAAGTATTCATCGCACATTCCACCAGACGAGGTAGAGGGTGAGCGCGGCGTCGGCGCGGCTGATGGGGTCGTCGGGGCGGAAGCGGATGCCGTCGGGCGTGGCGGCGTCCAGCCCGTCCCACAAGAGCGCATTGACCCGCCGTTGCGCCAGCCGCGCGATATAAGGCAGGTCGGGGTCGTTCGCGGCGACATCGGCGTAGGGCGATGGGGCGTCCTGAAGGGGCGCCCAGGACTGGGGGTCTATCAGCGACAGGGTGCGCACAAGCCACCGCGCCCAGTCGCGCCGCCGAATCGGCTGCTCTGGCTCAAAACGGCGGTTCTCCGTGCGTTCCACCACCCCCTGCAGGAACAGATTCTGCATCGGGATGGCATATTTATGCCCGAACAGCACATCGGTGAACGCCAGCCCCTGAAACCGCTCTTCGGGCAGGTCGGGACGGAACTCGCGGAGCAGTTTCCACAGCACGCGCACCGCCTCGCCCCGTGTGAGGGGCGCCTGCGGTTCGAAACGCTCGTCGGGGAAATAGCCACGCGCCGCTATGAACTGAACCGCCTCGAAATGTTCCGTAGCGGGCGTTACATCGGGGAACCAGTAGAGGTAGACCCCGAAGCGGAGCAGGGCACGCTGAATCTGCGCCACATCGAGCTGGCGGAGCGGGATGCCCGTCTGCAGACTCAGCACCGCCGCCGCACCCGCCGCCTGACCCATATTCATGCGCACAGGTTCCATCCGTAGCGTGCCCAGAGTCACATGCGTTGAAGAGACCGCGGTCGAGACCAGCAGCCCCTCCACGCCCGTCGGCACCATCACGCCGTAAGGAACCTGATACCAGGGCGTATACTGGAACAGCCAGAACTCGCCCTCGCCCATGTGGGGCAGTTCCATCGTCTCCTGCCCTTCAGGCACGACCACCTTGCGCACGGCGTGCGAGTCCATTGGGTAGTCGCCAATCGCAATTGCGTCGGGGCGGATGCGCTCGCGTGCCAGAATGATATCCATCTCCTTGAGCGTTACTTCGCCCACGATTCGGCGTGCCTTGCGCACATACAGAATCGGCGGCAGGTTGTCGGTATCCCGAAATTCATCTTCTGCCAGACCCAGATTGGGCTGCCCCAGCTCAGTTTGAATGTAATAGAGATAGCCCAGCACATGGTTTTTGTAAATCTGATAGATGCGCTGGCGCTCCTCCCAGCTGGCGGTCGGGTAGCGGTAGTTCACTTCCTGCAGGGTCGTGCCGTGTGGGTGCTGGTTCACCTCAAACTTGTTGTTCGGGATTCGCCCGTAGAGGTATGCCCACGAGCGCTCCCACGGCGGTGAGAGTAAATACTCGCGCCGATTGTAGCCGGGCGGCGGGTTTTTCACTTGCGGGGTGGGATAGTTTTGCACAATCATCAGGATGGCGTAGCCGGGCAGGCGGCGGTCGCCTTCGCCCGTGCTACCAGGCAGGAAGCGGTCGTTGAGGCGGTCGTAGTAAATCACGCCCGCGTGGGGTTCTTCAGGAGTGCGCGGTTCGCGCCCCAGCCGATAGGGGACGCCCGCCCACGCCGCAATATCGCCCTCGGCGGTGGCGTCAATTACAATATCGGCGATAAACCGCCCTCTGCGCGTGCCGTCCAGCGTTACAAACTCCACCCCACGAATGCGGTTGCCCTCTTTGAACACGCGCGTGGGGCGCACGCCGAAGTAGAGGTCAATATTCGGCTCGGCGTAAATCATCTCCTTGAGGAGCATGTTCGCGACCCACGGCTCGAAGTTCAGCCCGTTGCGGTAGACATAGTTGCTGGTGTCGGCGCCCTGCGCTTTGTAGTAGGCTTCCACACGCTGGCGGAACTCCTCATACAGCCCATTAATACGGCTGGGCAGGCGCACATCGGTCACGGCGACGCCGTTCGTAATCATGCCGCCCACGCGATTGGTGGGTTCCATCAGCGCGACTTTGACCCCCATTCGCGCGGCAGTTATCGCGGCGCCCACGCCCGAAGCGGTCGCGCCCACAATCAGAATCGGATAGCGCGCTTCTGGGGGCAGCAGGCGATAGGGGCGCTCCACACGCTCCACGCGCTCCGAGACGCGCCCATCCGCGTAAACTGCCTCCACACCCAGCGTGTAGGGACGCCCCGGCGTTAGCCCCGTGAAGTCGTAAAAACGCGCCTCGGCAGGCAGCTCGGCAACACGCTCCCCATCCCGATAGACGACATAGCCCGAAGGAGTCTCAGTGCGCGGCGGCAGCCAGTAGAGTGTGATGCGCTCTACACTGCGCGGAATCGCCTCCACGGAACGAGGCGGCGACTGGGCAAACAGGGGGATTGCAAGCATAAGGGAAAACCCGATTAACCCAATTTTGTGAAGCAGTCCCGCCATAAGACGGAGTATACCCGTTCCACGCCCCCTTCGTAATACCAACTGGGCGGTCAGAGTTCGTGAATTGCCCCCCTGCGCAAGGTTCTCAAAAGGGTGGTTTTTTGAGGGGTACCGTTTTATGCGCTCCTGAAGCCTGTTAGGGAACGCCTCCGCCCTGACGGCTGAAGCCGTTCCTATAAAACGAAGCCGACCTTCGTCGGCTAAAATAGCCAGCGCAGGCTGGCTTTGTCTACTGGGAACGGCTTCAGCCGTCGGGTTCTCAAAGCAGCATCGTCTGGGATTCCCGAAGTTTGAAGCGCAGATTGGTATAACGCCCTTTCAGGTGAGAGAGGGGAGCACGGAGCCAGCTTCATGGGAATATCCGTATTTCTGACAGGCAAAGTTTGTCCGCTTTTTGCCCCATTTTGAGTCATATAGGGGTGGAGAGTACCTTCCTTCCTTTCAAAGAAAAATCCCCCTGCCAGTGTGCAGGGGGATTTTTTAATTGGGGTTGTTGGGGTCGGTTCAGAAGCGGAAGCTCAGCATCGCGGTGAAACCGTTGTGCTGATCGCCCGTGCCGCTCTGACCGACATAGCCGACGGTGAGCGCGACGGGGGTTGTGCCCGCGTTGAAGTTGTAGCCGACCTCGATGGAATACACGAACCCCGTGGAGCTCTCGGTTCCCGCGCCCGGATTGGCGAGGTTGCGGAATTCCTTCGCGAAGCCGATTCCCACGCCCGCGCGGTAGAAGAACTGCTCGTTGAGGTATCCCGTGTAGGTCAGCTGGACGGGGATATTAGAGAGGTCATCCGAGCCGTAGTAGCCGACCGAGACACCCAGGTCGTAGTAGTAGCCCGTGTCGGTCGGCTCGCTGGTCTGGAAAGTGTAGCCGAGGCTCACGGAGAACCATGTGTCGCTGGTGGCGTCGCGCACAGCCGACTTGCTGGGGTAGAAGATCCCGGCGGAGAAGGTGTAGCCTTGCGTGCCGTTGTCTTGCGCGTTCACAGGCGCGGCGATTGCCAGGGTTCCCGCCAGCGCCAGCGCGCTGATCCACAGCATTCCCTTGTGCATCATCAAAACCCTCCTTGTGTGAGTGTTGTGCTGGGGATTATACCCTATGTTAGGTTTCGTCAAGGGGTTTTACCGTTCCTGCTTTTTGGTGGCGCGTTCGAGCGCTTCCACGCGCTTGACCAGCTCGGGCAGGCGGTAAAGGTGCGCCAGTATTTGAAGCCATTCCCGATGGGGGATGGCAGGCGTGCCCCAGTAGACGCCCCCTGCGGGCAAGCTCTTGGAAACCCCACCCTGAGCGCCCACCACCACATTATCGCCAATCTCCACATGGTCTTTCACGCCCACCTGACCTGCCAGCACCACATAGTTGCCCAATCGGGTACTGCCCGCAATCCCCACCTGCGAGACCAGCAGACAGTGTTCACCGACCTGCACATTGTGCCCAATCTGCACCAGGTTGTCAATCTTGGTGCCTTTGCCGATACGGGTTTCGCCGGTGGTGGCGCGGTCTATGGTGGTGTTCGCGCCCACCTCCACATCGTCTTCCAGCACCACACGCCCAATCTGCGGAATCTTGTGGTGGGCGCCCTCCTGCTGAAAGTAGCCGTAGCCGTCTGCCCCAATCACCACCCCCGGATGCAGAATGACCCGACAGCCCAGCACACAGCGCGCCATCACCGACACATGGGGATATAGAATGCAGTCGTCGCCAATCTCCACATCGTCACCAATATAGCAAAAGGGGTAGATTTTGACCCGATGCCCCAGCCTGACACGGTTGCCCAGCACCACATAAGGGGCAATCGCCACCTCGTCGCCCCACTCGCATCCCTCTCCCATCACCACCGTTGGGTGAACCCCCACGGGCGGATGGATCGTGGGGTCATAGAGCGCAAGGATTTGTGCCCACGCCCAGCGCGGGTTGGGGTGGAGCAGGAATGCTTTCTGGCTCTCGGCTGGCAGAGCGAACTGCGGGCGTGTGAGAATCGCACTCGCGGGCGACTCCAGCGCCAGGCGCAGGTGGCGTTCATCCTCGGCGAAGGTCAAGCCGCCAGGGGGAACGGAGTCTATCCCGCCAACGGCACGGATTTCGCGCTCGGCGTCGCCCTTGACGACTCCCTGAATGCGTTCCGCCAGTTCAATTAAACGATAGGCTGGCATAACGCTATCATGATAGCATATTCAGGGGGTTCAGGGCGATGCGCTGAGCTGATCCCCCAGTTGCCAGCCCATCAGGGTGCCAAGAAAGGTCAGGTTGCCCCCAAACAGCAGCACGCCCAGCGTATCGTAGGGGTAAAGAAGCGCAAACAGCAGGGTGGCTACGCCGACCGCACCGAAGGCGCGTGTGGCGGAGGGACTTAGCCCTCCCTGGGTGAGCGCGAGCAGCGCATAGAGCAACAGCGTGAGCGGGAAGCAGAGAATCCCCAATCCCACCAGCACACTGCCTGCGGAAAGCCGCCCTCCCTGACGATGCCAGGGAAGCGCATCCCGCAACGCGACCGTCCACTCACTGAGGCGCATCAGAAAGCCCATCAGGAAGCCTGCCAACAGGAGATAAATAATCAGGTTCGCGCTCCATCGAGCAAAAGGCGCACTCCCAAACCAGCCCAGCGGCGTGCCGGGCGCGCCCCAAGCCAGCCCCAGCAGAAAAAGTACCGTACCCCATCCCAGCGACTGCGCCGCATAAATGCGCCACTCTGGCGGCAGCTTGAGAACGGGCAGCGAGGGGGCAGTGGGCGCGGGCGCCGAGCGGTTCGGAGCGCGCTGAGCCATCCGCTCGAACTTCTGGCGCAGGTTGGCGTTGTTCGGGTCTAACTGAAGCGCGTAGGTGTAGGCGTTCAGCGCGGCGTCGTAATGTCCCTGCACGCGGTAGACATCGCCCATAATCTCGTAGCCTTTGGCGTTGCGGGGTTGGAGTTTGGTCGCCTGACGCGCCCAGTGGAGCGCGTCGCGCAGGCGCCCCTGCAGGAAGGCTTGTTCGGCTTGCAGAATCGCCCGGCGCGCCTCGTCCAGCGCAGTTTGCGAGGCGCTTCGGGACGGGGGCGGTGAAGCGGAGGCAGGGCGCGCGGTCTGCGAGGCGCTGAAACCCGCACGCCCCTGCTCCTGCATGCGCAACCGCAAGAGTGCATCATAGTGCCGACGCCGCTCGGGGTCCGAAAGCACCTGATACGCCTCCTGAATGCGCAGAAACCGTTCCTTCGCGTCGGGCGAGGGGTTCACATCGGGGTGATAGCGCCGTACCAGCTCGCGATAGCGCTTGCGAATCTCTTCTGCGCTCGCCCCAAACGGCAACCCCAGCGTTTCGTAGTGATTTCTCACGGCGCGTTCGCCCCTCCCAGCAGAGCCGAGAAGTACCCCGCGTAGAATTGTATCACAATAATCGCCACATAAATCGCAACGCCCAGAAACACGACCACTCCCAGCACATAGCCCGCCTGATGGGAGCGCAGTTTCCCTTCCTCTTCATAATACTCCGCGACTTTGTCCATCATGAAGCCGATCTCGCCTGTGTTTTCGCCGGTGGCGACCATATCCAGCACCATCTGGGGTAGCACGCCTGATTCGCGCAGGCTCTCCGCGATTCCGCGCCCTGCTTCCAGCTTAGAGGCAGTGGGTTTGAGGCGCTCGGTGAGGTAGTCGTTGCCGCAGGCATCGGCGGCGTAGCGAATCGCCTGCGAAAGCGGAATGCCCGCCCCGTAGAGCGCACTCAATGCGCGCGCGAACCGCGCCAACGCCAGCTGCCGATAGGTGAACCCAATCCACGGGAGCGAGACCAGTAATGCGCCCCACGCCACCCGCAGGCTGTGGCTCTGCATCGCCAGACGATAGACCGCCCACACCCCAAACACGAACCCCAGAATCTTCAGATAGCGCATGAGGATGTCACCAATCACCTGTCCCACCGGCTGACCGCCCTGCCCACCCAGAATCGTGATCAGCGCAGGCACCATGCCGGGGATTAAGATAGCAAAAAACAGCACCAGCTTGGGGTAGAAAGTGACTCGGCTAATCAGGCGTCGGAGTTCCAGCTCATTCTCGAGGTAATCGCTGATCTGGCGGAGGGTACGCTCCAGCGCGCCTGCGGTTTCGCCGACCCGAATGAGCGCGCGTACAATTGGGGAAAAGAGCGCAGGGTAGCGGTCAAAGGCGTCGCTGATGCGTTCGCCTGCCAGCACCGCGTTTTTGATTTCCAGCACGGTACGGCGCAGGCGAGGATGCACGCGCTGATTGCCTAAGGTGTCCAGCGCCTGATAGAGGGGCACGCCTGCAGAGAGCATCGTCGCGAGCTGGCGGAAAAACACCGCCTGCGCCTTGAGGGGGATACCCCCAAACAGCGGTTGCCACGCTTTTTGATGCGCGGCGCTCAGGGGAGTGGCTGGCTCAGGTTCGGCGTAAAGTTCTAACAGCCAGTAGCCCTGCTTGCGCAGGGTATCGGAGGCTTCCAGCCGCGAGTTCGCCTGTACGGTGCCACGCACCTCGCGCCCGTCCTGAGTCTGCGCCACATACCGGAAGGTCGGCATGCTTACTACCCCTCAGAGCGCCGATTCGCCCCGCTCGCCTGTGCGGATGCGCACCGCTTCTTCCACTTCGGCAATAAAAATCTTGCCGTCGCCAATCTCTCCCGTGTGCGCCGCCTCCAGAATCGCGGATACGACCTCTTCCACCTGACTGTCGGGCACGACCACTTCGATTTTAATCTTGGGCAACAGGTTGACGGTGTAGGTGCTGCCGCGATACTTTTCGGTATGCCCCTGCTGGCGCCCGAAGCCGCGCACATCGGTCACGGTCATCCCGTAAACGCCGATATCGTTCAGCGCCTCTTTGACCGCTTCAAACCGCACGGGGCGGATGATGGCTTCCACACGCTTCATGCCGATTATAGTGTACCCGTTGCCCGTGTGATAGGGTATAATAGGGCTGATGGGGGCTGTCCCCCAGAGGCGAGATTATGTTCGGAAGCATCGGTTTCAGCGAGCTGCTGGTGCTGTTTGTGCTGGCGTTGCTTATCTTCGGGCCCCGCAAACTCCCGGAGATTGCCCGCTCTATCGGGCAAGCCATGCGCGAATTCAAAAAGGCAGGCGAGGAAGTCACCCGCTCGCTGGAAGAACCCGTCGAGGAAGTTCGTGAAAAACTCTACCAGTTCGAAGAGGAGCCGCCATGGAAATCCTGAAACAAGTGCTGACATGGATAGACATCGCCATAATGATTGTGTTTATCTTTCTGGTCGCGATTCAGACCTCGCGCTCGGAAGGCGTTTTCAGCCCTGGCGGAGGCGACAGCATGTACGCCCGCGCGAAACCGGGCTTTGAAGACCAGATTTCCCGATTGACGCTGATTCTGGCAATCGCTTTCTTTGTGCTGACCGCGGTCGTAACTTATATGCCCTGAGTTCAACGCTGGCGCGAGAAGTACTCTATCGGGCTGATGCCCCCAAACGCGCTGATGATATGCGCGGTCAGGTTCTGGCTTGCAATCGCGAGGTTGCCCACGACCTTGAGCAGGGTCTGTGCGTTGAGTTCGTCCTCAAATAGCGTATGGCGCAGGTAAAGCCCCTCTTCTTCCACGCGGGGCGTGCCGATGTGCAGATGCTGGGAGTTGCTTAACAGCAGCCGCATCAGTTCGGGCGTGAGCCGTGTGTAAAAGCTTACAGGCGCCGTGAACAGGTAGAGCCACTCGTCGGCATACTGGCGCGCTTCGATCATCAGAATCGCCTCGTGGAGGCTCACCACCAGCACCTTCTGCTCCTTGTCGAGGGTTGCCTTACAGGGCAGGGCTGTGAGCCATTCCTTTATTTTTTGCAGGCGCGCAAGCATAGTGCAATTCTACCTCCATCGCGTATAATTTTGACGGGATGATTGCGCCGCGGTGGTGGTTTGACCTGCGCCAGTATCGCAAGCGGCTGGAGCATTATTCCGATGAAGAGCTGGTGGATGTCTACTTTCACATTCACCCCGTGCGCTATCGGGAGCATTATTTGTGCGTGCTGGCGGAGTTGCGTCGTCGCGGGATTCGCCCCGAAATTGCGGAGCGTCCCCTGCCGGGGGTGCGCTGGTGGCTGCCGCAGTGGCTTTCGGCGTGTGGATGGCTGCGCCGTTCGCGCCTGCGCTACGGGGTGGCGTTCGCGCTGGGCGGTTTCGGGATTGCATGGCTGAGCACGCTACTCGCGCTCCTGCCGCTGATGGCACTGATTGCGCTCACGGGGGTCTTCGGCAGGGCGCTGGCGCTGTTTTATCTGCTCTACGCGGGGTTCGCCTTCGGAGTGGGCGTGCTGGCGGCATGGCACGCGGGCGTGCGGGGGTTGGCGTTCCCGCTGGCGATACTGGGCAGCGGGAATGCGCTGCTAATTTTTGTGCGCTCCCGATTGTTTGAACAGCTCTGGCAGGCTTTGCTCGAGCCGCTTTAGGGGTACACTCGAAGCATGGCGTATCTGGCGATAGACCTGGGCGCAGAAAGCGGGCGTGCGGTGCTGGGCTGGTGGGACGGCGCATGCTTGCAATTGCGCGAAATTCACCGCTTCCCCAATCGCCCGGTCTCAATCGGTGGCACGCTCTACTGGGATGTGTTTTTCTTGTTCGCCGAGATACAGCAGAGCCTCCAGAAAGCGCAGGCGGAATCTCCCGAACCAGTGGAGTCGGTCGGTGTGGACACATGGGGCGTGGATTTCGCCCTGCTCGATTCGCAGGGACGCCTGCTCAGCGCGCCCGTGCATTACCGCGACCGACGCACCGAGGGCATGATGGAGCGCGTGCTGGCACAAATCCCGCGCGAAACCCTATACGAGCGCACAGGGATTCAGTTCATGCCCATCAACACGCTCTACCAGCTCTACTCGATGGTGGTGCAGAACGACCCGCTGCTGGACTATGCCGCTCGCCTGCTGATGATGCCCGACCTGTTCCACTACTGGCTGACGGGCGTGCCTGTTAATGAGTTCACAATTGCCACCACCAGCCAGTGTTATGACCCGCGCGCGAGCGACTGGGCGTACCCCATTCTGGAGGAATTAGGCATCCCCACGCGCCTGTTCCAACCCGTGCAGATGCCGGGTACGCGGCTGGGCACGGTGCAGGGAAGCGCGATTCAGGTGGTGCTGCCAGCCAGCCATGATACCGCTTCGGCGGTGGTGGGCACGCCGTTGCAGAGTCGGCATGCTGCCTACATCAGTTCGGGCACATGGTCGCTGGTGGGGGTGGAGGTGGACGCACCCCAGATTTCGGCGCAGAGCCTCGCCTTCAACTTCACCAACGAAGGCGGCGCCGGGGGGCGGTTTCGCCTGCTCAAAAATGTGATGGGGCTATGGCTCCTGCAGGAGTGTCGGCGCACATGGCAGGCGCAGGGCGTCGGCAACTGGGATTACGCCGAACTGACCGCAATGGCGCAGACGGCGCCCGCGTTTGAATCGCTGATTGACCCCGATGACTGGCGGTTCCTCGCGCCGGGCGACATGCCCCAACGCATTCAGGCATACTGCGCCGAACAGGGACAGCGCGTGCCCGACACGCCCGCGCGAATCGTGCGCACCATTCTGGAGAGCCTCGCGCTCAAGTATCGCATGGTGCTGGAGCAGATAGAGACCCTCACAGGCTGGCGCATCGAGACGATTCATATTGTCGGAGGCGGCGCCCAGAACGCGCTCCTTTGCCAGATGACTGCTGACGCCACCGCCCGCCCCGTGCTGGCAGGTCCAATAGAAGCCACCGCGATAGGGAACCTGATGATGCAGGCGCTCGGACTGGGGCACATCGAGTCGCTGGAAGCGATCCGCGAGCGCGTGGCGCTTTCGTTCCCACCGGTGGTCTATACGCCGCAGGAAACAGAAAAATGGGAGACAGCCTATGCTGACTTTCAACGCCATCTGGGCAGGAAGCGCCCTGTACGGCGCATGTAGTCGGCATATTCGGGATAGCATCGGAGCAGGCGTCGCTCCTCTTCACGCGCTTTGAGGTTAAAGAAGACCACCAGCGCCAGCGCGGCTCCCAGTGCCCCGCTTTTCATGGTGAAAATCGCCAGCCCCAGCGTCAGCAACATCAGCCCCAGATACATCGGGTGGCGGATGGAAGCATAGACCCCCGTCTGGAGTAGCCCCAGCCGTGGGTTCGGTTCGGGCAAGGGGGTCAGTTTCCGCCCGTGCGCCCACACGGAGGGCGCAAGCAGAATTACCGCCCCTGCTAACATCGACACGCCCAGCCAGCGCCAGAAACCCCACTCTCCCGAAGGCGACCCATACAGCGCCGCGCCATACACGACAAACAACACCGCCTGCACGACAACCCAGAGCAGAATGGCTCACCTCTTGCCGTGTTCAATCTTTTTCCAGTAGGTCTCAAAGTTGAAGTTGGGGCTATGGGCGGGCACATGGCAATTCATGCAGATGGCTTCGCCCAGCTTGCCCATTTTGTTGTTTTCGGGGTCTTCAATGTGCTTGCGTCCTGGTCCGTGGCAGCTTTCGCAGCCGACATCTTTGAGGGTAGGGGTCTTCTCAAGGCTCACGAAGCCGCCTTCGTATTCCAGCCCCACCACATGGCAGCCGACGCATTCGGGGTCGTTGTGGTGATGCACCTCCACAAGGGTCTGCATGGCTTTGGCGTGGGCGGTTTTCTCCCAGATTCTGTAATCTTCTGCGTGGCAGGGCATGCAGGCGCGGCTGCCTGCGAACGCGCTGCCGTTGGGCGTGGGGCGTTTGGGCACCATCGCCAGCAGGTTTTCAGCTTCTACCCGCGCAAGGTAGCCCATTTTGATTTGCAGGATGGTGGGGTCATCGGCGAACTCTTCCACGAGGCGTGTGGCGAAAGCGCGCTCGATGCCGGGGGGTTCGCCGCCGACGGTCGCCACGCCCACATACTTCGCATCGTTGCCCGCGAACACAAGGGTTGTGTTGCCGACGCGCTTCGGAGGCGTGGGACCATCCCCACTGTTGGCGTACACAATCAGATGGAAGTAGGGATGCGCCTGTGCCACGCGCTCCGCATCGTTCTGATTCCCGTACAGCAGCAACACGCGCAGGTCGCCCATGGTTTCAATCTGCGAGCGGAGCGTCTCCAGCTGCTGGGTAACGGGAACCACCTGAAGGGCAGGGTTGACCTGACGCAAGGCGTCGGCGTGCCGCTCAGAAAACATGCCCACCACCAGCACCTGAAGGGGGCGCCCCTGATGGGAACGCTTCAGCAGGGTGTATGCCTCAAACGCGGGGTTGCCCCCCTCCAGCACATTGCCGCAGAGCATTGCGCCTTTGAACTGCACCTGAAGCGTGCGCAGGTACTCCATGCCGAGTTTGAAGTCGTACAAACCGAGATTGAGGGCGTCGTAGCCCATCGCGTTCAGCATGTCAATCAGCGTTTCCGCCTTCAGCTCGTCCTGACGCCCGCCCGCTTTGGTGAGGTCGCCGTTTTCCAGCTTGATGAGCTGATACTCTTTCGCAAGCTGTTTGAGATAGGTCGCGCGTCGGGGGATGCCGCCCACCATCGGCTTGCTACAGCCGCAGGGCGTAATGTAGCCGTTCGTCTCGGAGGTGAAGGCAATCGCCAGCGGCAGCGCGCTGGAGGCTCCTTCGGGACGGTAGAACCCCATCATCAGTAGCATCGCCAGAGGCAGACCCCACCAGAGAAGCCGTCGCATAGAGAGATTATAGCATATTTCGCCTATTCCGCCGAAGGTATAATACGGCTATGCAACGGAGCGGACAGTTTCTGGTTCAAAGCACGCCAGCGGGCAGTACCTTCACCCCTGAGGATTTCGATGCCGAAACCCGCATGATTGGCAAGAGCGCCGAAGATTTCGTGCGCCACGAGGTATTGCCCCGCCTGGAAGAGATTGAGCAAGCCAAAGAGGGCTTGATGCGCGAGTTAGACCGCAAGATGGGCGAACTCGGCTTCACCGCCGCCGAAGTGCCCACTCATTATGGCGGCTTAGACCTGCCCAAGACCACCGTCGCTTTAATCGTGGAGAAGCTGGGACCCGAACCTGCCACATGCCTCACGCTTCAGGCGCATGCGGGACTGGCGATTCTGCCGCTGGTGCTGGAGGGCACGCCAGAGCAGAAGGCGCGCTACCTGCCAAAACTGGCGTCGGGCGAGTGGTGCGGCTCGTTCTGCCTGAGCGAGACGGGCAGCGGCTCCGACGCGCTCGCCATGAAGACCCGCGCGGTGCCTGACGGCGACGGCTACCGCCTCACCGGCGAGAAGATGTGGGTCACGAACGCAGGCTTCGCGGATTTGTTCACCGTGTTCGCCAAGCTGAACGGGGAACAGTTCACCGCTTTTCTGGTGGAGCGTACCTTCCCTGGGGTCAGTCTGGGGCGTGAGGAGCGCAAAATCGGGCTACACGGTTCCAGCACGCGCCGCGTCGTGTTCGAGAATGTGTTCGTGCCGAAGGAGAACCTGCTGGGCGAGGTGGGCAAAGCGCACTATATCGCGCTCAACACGCTGAATCTGGGGCGCTACAAGATGGCAGCCAGCGCGCTCGGCACAGGCAAATACGCGCTGGAGGTCGCTACGCGCTACGCCAAAGACCGCCATCAGTTCGGGCAGCCGATTGCCAACTTCGGGTTGATTCGCCAGAAGCTCGCCGAGATGACCACGCAACTCTTTGCGCTGGAGAGCATGCTCTACCGCACGGGCGCGCTGATGCAGGAGTGGTTTGAACCTATTCACGCCCTGCCGCCCGACCATCCTGAGCTGCACCTGCGCTACCGCGAGGCAGCCTCCGAATATGCGGGCGAGTGCGCCATGCTCAAGTTCTTCGGCACGGAGGTGCAGTATTTCTGCGCTGACGAGGGCGTGCAGATTCACGGCGGCTACGGCTACACCGAGGACTTCCCGATTGCCAAGATTTTCCGCGAGTCGCGCGTGCCACGCATTTATGAGGGCACGAACGAGATTAACCGCCTGAACCTGACCCAGCATCTGATTCGGCAGATGCAACGGGCGGGCTTGCCGCTGATTGAAGAGTCGCGTGCCCGCGAACCGCGCCCAATTGACACCCTGCCCGATAAGCCCCTTGAGATGCTCGTCACGCTGGTGGAGGGTTTCCGTCAGGCGACGCTCTATGCGTTCCGACTGGCGTGGGAGGCGTATGGGGATCATTTGCGTGAACAGCGTCAGGAGATCGCCGCCGCGATTGCCGACATGACCACCATGCTCTACGGGCTGGATAGCATCGTGGCGCGACTGCCCAAGCTGCAGGGCACCGCGAGCGACGCAGGGTTGCTGGCAGGGCTGCTGTTCGCCCGCTACGCCACCCAGGTGATGCGCGACCGCGCCGACCTCGTGCTGAACGCGCTGAACGCGCCTGCCGAATCCCACCGCCTGATGGAGCGCATGCTGCCGCTGCCGCGCTTCAACGCCGTGGAGGCGCGCAATCAGCTGGCGCAGTTCGTGCTGATGCGAGACGGATACCCCTATGGCGTCTAAAGCTGTCGGCACGCTCTATGTGGTCGCCACGCCGATTGGGAATCTGGAAGACATCACACTGCGCGCGTTGCGGGTTCTCAAAGAGGTCGCGCTGATTGCCGCCGAGGATACCCGCCACACGCGCAAACTGCTGGAACGCTACGGGATTGACACGCCGCTGACCTCGTTCCACCAGCACACAGGCGAGGGCAAGCGGCGTGCGCTCATTGAGCGCCTGTTGCAGGGCGATTCGATTGCGCTGGTGACCGACGCGGGCACGCCGGGCATCTCAGACCCCGGCGGCGTGCTGGTCGCTGAGGCGCACGAAGCGGGCGTGCCTGTCGTGCCCGTGCCTGGTCCCAGCGCGCTGACCGCCCTGCTCTCCGTTTCGGGCTTGCCCGCCCATCGGTTCCGTTTTGAGGGGTTCATCCCGCGCAAGGAGGGCGCCCGACGCCAGTTTTTCGAATCGCTTCGCGATGCCGACATGACGGTGGTCTTTTATGAATCCCCGCACCGCCTGCTCAAAACGCTCCAGACCGCCTACGAGGTGCTGGGCGACCGCACAGTAGTGGTGGGCCGCGAGCTGACCAAGCAATACGAGGAGATTTTTCGCGGCACGCTCAGCGAGGCGCTCACCCACTGGCAACACAAGCCCCCCAAAGGCGAGTTTGTGATTGCGATTGGGGCGGCGGAGGGATAGAGAGATAGTGGGACTTGACAAACGGCGAAAAATGTGCTATAATATGCTATGGAAGCGTTTCCATAAGGGCGCAGTAGCCCACGCAATAGAAGCGTTTCCACGAGAGGAGAACGATGGCGACACGCAAACCGACACTGCGCGAAGTGGCTCAGGCGGCGGGATGTTCGCTCACCACGACCTCGAACATCCTGCAGGGGCGGCACGAGCTGTACCGTGCCGAAACGGTGGAGCGGGTCCTCGCGGCAGCGCGGAGTCTCGGTTATCGTCCCAATATGCTCGCGCGGGGGTTAGCCAAACAGCGCACCTTCACGATTGGGCTGGTCTTCGAACGCGCCCATGCCGTGCTGACCCAGAACGACTACGCCCAGCATGTGCTGGACGGCGTTATCGAGTTCCTGCTCCCTCTGGAGTATGATGTGAAGCTCATCACTTTGCCTGCAGGGCGCCCCGACTCCATCTGGCGTCGGCTGGAGAACGGCACGGTGGATGGGCATCTGCTGCTGGCGCCCGTAATCGACTCACCGCTGCTGGAGTGGCGTCGCCATTCGCGATTGCCTGTGGTCTCAGTGGGGAGCCTGCTGCCGCCCAATCTGGGCATTCCCTGTGTGGATGTGGACAACGAGGGCGGCATGCGCATGCTGACCGAGTGGGTCATCCAGCAGGGGCATCGCCATATCGGCTTTGTGAAGGGGCATCCGTTGCACTGGAGCGCGCTCCAGCGCGAGCGGGCGTTCCGCAAGACGATGGCGGACTATGGGCTGCCCACGCGCGAAGAGTGGATTTTTCAGGGGCGCTACACGATTGAGTCGGGGCGCCAGTGCGCCCGTGAGCTGCTCGCTCTGCGTGAGCGCCCCACTGCTGTTATCTGCGCCGATGATGGCTCCGCTGCGGGATTCATTCAGGAGTGTCTGGCACACGGGCTGCGCATCCCCGAAGACCTCTCGGTGGCGGGCTTCGACGACGAACCGCTCGTGCATCCGCTCTGTCCGAACCTGACCACCGTGCGCCACGATAAACACCGCGTCGGCTACCTCGCGGCGCAGCTGCTCTACGAGCAGATTGAGACCGGCACACTTCGCGACGATTCCATCGCTCTTCCCGCCACACTTGTCATCCGCAAAACGGTGGCGCCCCCCAGCGCAGGGCAGGCGCTTGTTGCTCCCCAAATTCCATCGAAGGAGGTTCAACGATGATGCGAATCCTGGCTTTGCTCACAACTCTGTCGCTGATCAGCACAGCGTATGTGCAGGTGCGTGATGACTTCAACGGCGGCTTCAGCCAGCAGTGGCGCTGGACACTGCCGCAGAACGACCCGTTCTGCACCCTGTTCGATAACGCCGTATCGTTTACGAGCAACTCGATGATTATCCAGACACGCGACGGCGCGATGTTTCAGGCATTCAACTCCCACAAGAATGTGCCCACCCTGCGCGTCGGTCCGAACCTGCCCGAAGAGTGGTACATCGAGACCGTGTTCCGCACCGACTGGAGTACCGTGCCCTTCTATTACTACACGCAGGCGGGAATTGTGATTACGACGGGCGCCCGCAACTACTTCCAGGTGCTGATTACCCGCAACGCGACGGATCAGACCGACACGATTAACGGTTCCACGAACTCGGAAATCGAAGACGGCTTTGCCTGGGGCGAGCGCGTTACCAACCCGTGGACGCCCGATACCGACTGGGTGGGCGTGCGCATCGAGCGCGTGGGTGGTGAAGACCCCCATATCGTGGTCAAGTTCCGCAACTCCGCCACGGGCGGCTGGGTGGAATACGATGGCTTCAACGGCGGGCGCTACTACCCCGACAGTGGGTTTTACCAGCATATTATGAACATGCTCTCGCAGGGCGCCCGAATTGGGGTCTACACCGATAACGCCTGCGGGTGTGGGCTGGCGCAACCCTTCGAGTTTGATTACTTCGAGACCAACCTGCCGGTTCTGCCCGTGGACGATGTGAACAGCGACAACCTTGTTGATGACGCCGACTTGCTGGCGGTGCTGTTCGCCTTCGGCAGCAGCGGCGACTGCCTCGACGAAGATGTGAACGGCGACGGCACGGTGGACGATGCCGACCTGCTTGCCGTGCTGTTCAACTTCGGTTCGGGCGGCTAAGCAACCATGCTGGCGCGGCAATCTTGCCGCGCCAGCCCCTGAAACCGATGGAGGTGCTGACAATGAAGCGCAACGGCTTTACCCTGATTGAACTGCTGGTGGTGATTGCCATTATTGCCATTCTGGCGGCGATTCTGTTCCCTGTGTTCGCGCAGGCGCGTGAGAGCGCCCGTAAGACCCAGTGTGCCTCCAACGCCCGTCAGGTCGGGCTGGGCACGCAGATGTATCTGCAGGACTACAACGAGGTCTACCCGATCGGCTATTTTGACGCCCGCTCCCGAATTGGGCGCGAGATTATCTGGCACTTTTTAATCTCGCCCTATATGGGGGAGGGACGCTTCGAGACCTATAGCGACGGCGCGAACCCGACCCGACCCGCGCCAGCGGTGCGCAGCTGCCCCTCGGCGACCTATCGGAGCGCGTTGGCTTATTCTATGAACGAGCGCATTGGGGGCAACGGCTTCGCGCAGGGCGCAAACGACACATGGCGCTGCTCGAATAACCTGAACCCCTGTCTGCCCGCGTCGCTGGCAACCCTCACGCATCCTGCGGAAACGATTGCCTACGGCGACGGCACGCAGAACCAGCAGTGGGCGGGCAACTGCGGCGCGCTCTACTGGTGGACACCGGGACTGCTCAACGGCTGGGGCGGTCAGCCTGCACGCACAGAAGCCGAATGGGACACCATTGACCGCGACTTCAACGGGCTGGGCGCGAACCTGAACGCCGCCTTTCAGGTGCGCTACCGCCACGGGGGCAAGGTCGCCGTGCTGGTGTGGGCAGATGGGCATGTGAAACCGCTCCGCCGTGGCGCGATCAAAATCCCATGGAACTGGCAGCTGGGAGGCGATAATCCCGACGAGAACAATCCCAACATTCGGTGAGGGCGATGCAATACTCCCGTACCCTCCAGTTTTCAGGCTACACATGGCGCGTGAAGCGTCATACGAGTCCTGTCGGTCCGGGTCCGAACTACTTCTCGGACTCGGACTGCAATGTGTGGGTGGACTCGCGCGGGCGGCTGCACCTGAAAATCACACGCGTGGGCAATCGCTGGGAATGCGCCGAGGTCATCTGCACCCGCTCGCTGGGCTACGGAACCTACCGCTTCTACCTGGAGAGCGAAGTGCATGACCTGGACCCGAAGGTGGTGCTGGGGCTTTTTACATGGAGCGATGATCCCGCCTACGGACACCGCGAAATCGATATCGAGTTCGCGCGTTTTCAGGGACCCACGGGACCCAACGCCTACTACACGCTGGTGCCCCATCTGGGGTATGACCCCCAGCGCCAGCATGCCTTTGAGTGGCTGGCGCACATTCCCCGTTCGGTTCACCTGTTCCGCTGGGAGCCGAGCCGCATTTTGTTCCAGAGCATTCGGGGGCATCGCGTGCCGCCGCCAGACCCGAAATATCTCTATCGCGAATGGGTCTATTCAGGTCCGAACCGCCCGGTACCCGGCGGTGAAAACCCCCGCATGAACCTGTGGCTGCTGAACGGGGAGCCACCCACCAACGGGCGCGAGGTGGAAGTGGTGATCGCCCGCTTCGAATACCTGCCTTTGTGAAGACGATGCGTGCGATTCTGGTCCTGTTGGGTGCGTGCCTCATCGCAACAACGCCTGCCCAGAGAGTCTGGGACGACTTTCTGGGTGGGCTAAGCTCCCAGCTCCCCTGGGGGTGGCAGGTGTCGGGCAACACACCCCATAACACCTACGATTCGGCTTTTGTGCAGTATGATGGCGAGCGGCTGGTGATAACGATGCGCTCTGGCACGCTCTATCAGGGCTACAACTCGATTCGGAATGTGCCCAATCTGCCTGTGGTGCCGCTGCGTGCTGACTGGCGCATTGAAACGCGGGTGCAACTGCTTCGCAACGGCGCCAGCAACGCCTATGTGCAGGCGGGCGTGGTGTTGTTTCGGGATGCCGACCACTACCTGAACTATCATCTGGTGCTGGAGCCGGGCACGAACCGCCTGTTTGTCAGCACGGGCGCGGAGTGGGCAGGGCAGTATCAGCCGCCGGGCGTGGCGTCGGCTTCGTGGGCGCCCAGCCAGAGCGATACCGTGCGCCTGCTGATTCGCCAGCGCGTGCCAGGGGGCGCAATCCATTTCTACTACGACCTCGAAGATGGGCTGGGCTGGCGCGAGGCGTCAGGTTCGCCGATTGCCCCCTCCGCCGTGCCTGCCTTAGAGGCGTTCCTGACGCAGGGCGGTTTCGTGGGGTTATATACCGACACAGCGGGCTGGAGCGGGGTTAACCCGCCTGTAGCGCGGTTTGACTATCTGGAGATTGAGCAGACACCCCTGCCTCAGGATGTAAATGCCGACGGCTGCGTGGACGACGCCGACCTGCTCGCGGTGCTGTTCGCATTCGGGCAATCGGGCTGCGCTCTGGAGGCGGACACCAACGCCGACCGCGTGGTGGACGATTCGGATTTATTGGCGGTGTTGTTTGCTTTCGGGAGTGGGTGCCAGGGGTAGCCCAGAGCAGAGGAGGGTTCCCCCTTTTGAGCAGGAGGAACCCTGAAAGCGAGAGCGTCGGGGCGCCTTTCAGAACCGTTCAAACAGCCCTGCGGCGCCCATGCCGCCGCCGACGCACATGCTCACGATGCCCCAGCGCCCACCGCGTTTGCCAAGCGCGTTCAAAAGCGTCGCGGTCATGCGGGCGCCTGTTGCGCCCAGCGGATGCCCCAGCGCCACCGCGCCGCCGTTCACATTCAGCCGTTCGCGCGGCAAATCGGGCAGCTGGCGCAACACCGCCAGCACCTGTGCCGCAAACGCCTCGTTGATCTCAAACAGGTCAATCTCGTGTAGGGATTTACCTGTTTTCTGGAGCAGTTTCGGGATGGCGTAGGCGGGACCGATGCCCATCGTTTCGGGGGGCACGCCTGCCAGCGCATAGTTCACAAAGCGCCCGATGGGCTGGATGCCCAGCTCTTTCACCTTGCGCTCGCTCATCAGCACGACCGCCGCCGCGCCGTCGCTCCGCTGGGAGGCGTTGCCTGCTGTTACCGTGCCATCTACCTTGAAAACGGGTTTCAGCTTCGCCAGCGCTTCCAGGCTGGTGTCCGCGCGGGGTCCCTCGTCGCGCTCGAACACGAAACGGTTCTCATGCACCGTGCCGTCTTTGACGATGCGCTCATGCACCTCTACGGGCACAATCTCGCCCTCAAAAGCGCCTTCGGCTTGCGCCCGCAGCGCCTTCTGGTGGCTTTCGTAGGCGAACTGGTCTGCCTCCTCGCGCGTGATGCCGAACTCGGCGACCAGGTTCTCGGTGGTCATGCCCATGCCCAGATAGGCGTCGGGGTAGTGCTTCGTCAGGTAGGGGTTGGGGCGGAACACATGCCCCTCCATCGGCACCATCGACATGCTTTCCGTACCGCCCGCGATTCCGACATCAATCTGACCTGTCTGGATGCGCTGGGCGATAATGGCAATCGCTTCCAGCCCTGAAGCGCACATGCGGTTGACCGTCGCGGCGGGCACGGTTACGGGAAGCCCCGCGCGTAGCACCGCGATTCGGGCGACATTCATGCCCTGCTCTGCTTCGGGCACGGCACAGCCCAGCACGACATCTTCAATCTGGCTGGGGTCTAAGCCGGGCACGCGCTCGATGGCGGCTTTGATCGCGAACGCCGCGAGGTCATCGGGGCGTGTGTTGCGCAGGCTTCCGCGCGGCGCCTTGCCAATCGGCGTGCGAACTGCCGATACGATATATGCCTCTTGCATAGGGTTCACCTCTGCGCATAGTTTACCCGATGTTCGAATTTCGAATCCGTAAGGTACAATCCTTGCGTATGGTCAAGGTGCTGATTACCGGCGGAGCGGGATTTCTGGGTTATCATCTGGCGCACCATTTCGCGCAAAAAGGGGTTGCTGTGGCGCTGCTGGATATTGCGCCCTACGAAGAATCGGAATACCCCGCTGGCACGGAGTTTTATCATGGCGATGTGCGCAATCGCGAGCAGGTGCGCGCGGCGCTGGAGCAGGCACGCCCGCGCTGGGTGATTCACGGCGCGGCGGCGCTCCCCCTGTGGAAGCCGCAGGACATCTTCAGCACCAATGTAGAAGGCACGCGAATTGTGCTGGAAGAGTCGTTCCGCGCGGGCGTTGAGCGCGTGGCGCATGTCTCCTCAACCGCTGTGTACGGCGTGCCCCTCAAGCACCCCATCGAGGAGACCGATCCCCTGGTAGGCGTGGGACCTTATGGTAAGAGCAAAATTCAGGCAGAGCAGGTCTGCCTTGAGTTCCGCGAGAAGGGGCACATCGTGCCGATTATTCGCCCGAAGACATTCATCGGGCAGGCGCGACTGGGCGTGTTCCAGATTCTCTACGACTGGGTGGAGTCGGGCGCCCGCATCCCAATGATTGGCAGCGGACGCAACCGCTACCAGCTGCTGGAGGTTACCGACCTCGCGGAAGCCTACTACAAAGTCTGCACGGTAGACCCCAGCATGGCAAACGATACTTTTAACATCGGCGCGGAGCGGTTCCAAACGGTGCGGGAAGACCTTCAGGCGCTCTGCGACTTTGCAGGCAGCGGCGCACGCCCGATGGCGACCCCCGCAGGGCTGGTGAAGTTCATCCTGCGCATTCTGGAGGCGCTCAAGCTTTCGCCCCTCTACAAATGGGTATACGAGACTGCTGATAAAGATTCGTTTGTCTCCATCGAGCGGGCGAAGGCGAAGCTGGGCTGGCAGCCGCGCTATAGCAACGCCGAGGCGCTCATCCGCTCCTACGAATGGTACCTGGAGCATGCTTCGGGACTGGAGGTGGGCACGGGTGTGACGCACCGCGTGGCGTGGGAGCAGGGCGCGTTGAAGGTGTTCAAGTGGCTTTTGGGCGGGCGGAAACGCCCCCAGAGACGCGCCGCCGCGCGCTCATAAGCCCCAGCAGCGACCAGCACGCCCCGAAAACGACGATCCAGTCGCCATAGCGCTCGTAAAGCGTGGCGCGAGACGACAGCGACACTGTTTGCACCTGCGCCTTCGGGGTGAACGGCTCCACCCGAACCATTTCGCCTGTGGGCGCGATAAACGCGCTGTAGCCTTCGGGGGCGCACCGCACCACCCAGCGACGGGTTTCCACCGCACGCAACACACTAAACGCCAGATGCTGTTCCAGCGCGGGCGTGCGCCCAAACCACGACTCGTTGGAACCGACCCACAGCAGGTTCGCCCCCCGCGCTGCCAGCCCCCGCGCAATCCACGGGTAGGTGGACTCCATACAGATGACCGCGCCAATCCGCAATTCGCCCGCGGCGAGCGGTTCTAACCGCGCCCCTGCCTGCAGGTCTTCTTCCACCACCCCAAACCACGCCAGAAACGGCAGGTATTCCCGAAAGGGCACGGTCTCGCCCAGAGGCACTAACTGCACTTTGTCGTGATAGCGCCATGCCCCGTCAGGCAGAAAGAGATGCGCTGTGTTCGCCCACTGATCGGCGACAGGGTTGACCAGCCGATAACCGCCCACGAGAATCGCGGCGCCTGTTTCCCGAGCCAGTTGTTGCCAGCGTTCGAACGCTGCGCGGCTTTCGGGCATCGGATACGGCTCCAGCACTTCGGGCAGGGTGATCAGGTCGGGGCGCGCCTGCCCTGCCTGACGCACCAGCGCTTCAATCTGCTCACGAATCGGCTCCCATTCGGCAGGGGTGTAGGGACGGGCGAGGTTCACATTCGGCTGCACAATCGCCACACGCGCTGGGAGTGGCTCGCGCTCGCTCTGGCGCAGTGCGACCACCCCGTACCCCAGCCAGCCCGCCCAGAAAGCCGCACCCACGCCAAGCGCGAGCCGCCACTGTCGGGCGCACCACGCATACGCCAGCAATGCGTTCCAGAACAGAATCAGCCACTCCAGCCCCCACGCGCCGATGGTGTCCGCTATCTGAAGCAGCACGGGAACCCGATAGAGCGCAGGCGCCATCTGACCCCACACAAACGCGAACGCGCCCAGCCCTCGCAACCATTGAAAAAAGACCCAGACCCCCGACGCCCCTAATACGCCCCACAGGTTCAGCGGCATGCGCCCTATCAGTGCCCCCGCCAACCCTGCGAAACACGCGCTGAGCGCCGCCACCAGCACAAGCCCCACCACGCTTGCGACGACACTCCCTGTGCGCAGGTGAATCAGATAGCCCAGACTGTAGCCCAGCGTCAGCGCATAGACTGTCCACCAGAGCCACGCCCAGCCAAAGCCCGCACGCATGGGTTTACCATGCAGGACGCCGAATAAAACCGCAGGCGCGAAAAGCAAAGTCCACCACAAGCCCAGCGGCGGATGGGCAAGCCCCGCCAGCACCGCCGAAACCAGCACCAGCCCTGCTGTGCGCATGGTGGGTAGTGTACCCCCGTTCGGGTACAATCTTGGAAGCGATGAAAGCCGTTACCTATCGGGGCGTGCAGATAGAGGTGCAGGAAGCGGACATCACCGAGCAGGCGGTGGACGCGATTGTGAACGCCGCCAATAACGAACTGATTCTGGGTTCGGGCGTGGCAGGGGCGATTCGGCGCAAGGGCGGTGAGAGCATTCAAGAAGAGTGCCTGCGGCACGGACCCATCAAAGTCGGGGAGGCAGCGATCACGGGCGCAGGCAATCTCCCTGCGAAATATGTGATTCACGCCGCCAGCATGGCGCTGGGAGGACGCGCCACCGCCGAGAGCATCCGCTCCAGTGTGGCGCACACCCTGCGCCTCGCCGAAGAACACGGCGTGCGCTCCATCGCCTTCCCTGCAATCGGCATGGGGATTGGCGGCTTCCCGCTTCATGAGGGCGCAAAACTGATGATGGAAACGCTCAAAACCCATCTGGACGGGGGCAGTGCGCTGGCGACGGTGCGCTTCTGCCTGTTCGGTCAGGAAGCGTACCAGGCGTTCGCCCATGCTCTGCAGGAGGTGTTCGGTGAAGCCTGACCTGCGCCTCTCGGTGGTCATCCCCGCTTATAACGAGGAGGCGCGCCTCGAAAGCACGCTGGAGCGGGTAATTGCCTACCTGAACGAAGGCTGGCAACCCTACGAGATTCTGGTGGTCAGCGACGGCAGCACCGACCGCACGGAGGCGATTGTGCAGGCGTTTGCCGCGCGCCATCCGCAGGTGAAACTGCTCGCCTACCAGCCCAATCGCGGCAAAGGGTACGCCGTGCGCTACGGGATGCTGCGGGCACAGGGGGAGTGGGTGCTTTTCAGTGATGCCGATTTAGCCACCCCGATTGAAGAGCTGGAGAAACTGGCGCGTGCGCTGGAATCGGGCTACGCCATCGCGATTGGCTCGCGTCCCCTGCGCGAGTCGCAGCTGATTGTGCGCCAGCCGTTCTATCGCGAATGGGCGGGACGCGCCTTCAATAAGGTCGTGCAACTGCTGGCGGTGCGCGGCATTCATGACACCCAGTGCGGTTTCAAACTTTTCACCCGCGAAGCGGTGCAAGCCATCTTCCCACGCTGCCAGCTGGACGGCTTCAGCTTCGATTTTGAGGCGCTCTACTATGCCCAGCGGATGGGTTACCCGATTGCCGAAGTGCCCGTGCGCTGGATGCATCAGGAGGGTTCCAAGGTACGCCTTCTACGGGATGGCTTGCGGATGCTCCGTGACCTCGTATGGCTCCGCCTGCATGCGATGCGGCAGGGGCAGCTCCCGCAAATGGCGCCCGTCCAGAAAACGAAGGAGTAGTAGGCAGGGAAGTTCCTGCCTGCTACAAAGCATTTATTCGCGCTCGTCTATCGGCTTGAAGACCAGGTCGCGCGGACCTGCATAGTCGCTTCGCGGGCGGATGAGGCGGTTATCGTCGTGCTGTTCGATCACATGCGCTGTCCAGCCCACAATGCGTGCCGCGGCGAAGATCGGCGTGTAGAGCGGAATGGGAATCCCCATCATGTAGTAGACGGTTGCGGCGGGGAAGTCCACATTCGGGTGGAGGTTCTTCTCGCGCAACATCACGCGCTCCATGATGTTCTGGATTTCGTAGAGGTCGGTGCGTCCTGTTTGCTCCGCCAGCTGGCGGACCCAATCTTTGAGAATCACGGCGCGGATGTCGCCCGTTTTGTATTCGCGATGCCCGAAGCCCATGATGCGTGCTTTCTGGGCGAGTTTTTCCATGACCCAGCTTTCGGCGCGTTCGGGCGAGCCAATCTCAAGGATGGCTTCCATCGCCGCTTCGTTCGCGCCGCCGTGCAACGGTCCGCGCAGTGCCCCGATCGCCCCTACGACAGCGGAGTACATATCCGCCAGCGTAGAAGCAATCACATGGGCGGTGAAGGTAGAGGCGTTGTAGCCATGTTCGGCGTAAAGGATGAAGGTCAAGTTCATCACACGGGCGTGGAGCGGTTCTGGCTCGCGCCCAAACAGCACATACAGGAAGTTCTCGGCATGCCCCAGCTCGTTGCGCGGAGCCACGGGTTCCTGCCCCTGCAGGATGCGATAGGCGTTTGCCACCAGCGTTGGCATACAGGCGGTGAGCCGTATCGCCTTATTCAGGTTCGCGTCGTGGGAGTTATCGTCGGCTTTCGGGTCCAGCATACCCAGCGTGGCGACCCCAACCTGCAGCGCCGCCATCAGGTTCCCGCCTTTGGGAAGCGCCTTCAGGGTGGCGTAGACCTCCGCAGGCAACTCGCGGTGCGCCTTAAGCTGGGATTCAAACTCGGAAAGCTCGCGCCGATTGGGCAGCTTGCCCAGCAGAATCAGATAGGCGACCTCTTCGAACGAGCAGTTCGCCGCGAGGTCACGGACGTCATACCCACGATAAATCAGGCGGTTCTCGGCGGCAATCACATCCGAGATTTTGCTGATTCCTGCGGTCACGCCTTCGAGCCCAGGACGATACGGAATAATGTCTTTCTCTGCCATCGTTACCTCCGCTATTAGGATACCCGATTACCCGCAACCTCTCCCGAAAGCGAACAGCACCTCCAGCAGGTCCGCATCATCCACGATGCCGTCGCCGTTCACATCCACTGGGGCGAAGGTGGCGTTGCCGAAGGCGAACAACACTTCCAGCAGGTCCGCATCGTCTACGCAACCGTCCTGATTCACATCCGCCAAAAGGGCGAGGGTTTCCGTGTTGACCGCATAATGAAGGGTAATCCGACGCCATGTGAAGGGTTCCAGTAAAAGCACCCACTGGAACGCGCCTGCCACATCGCCCGTGAAAGGCAGGGAACCGTTCACCAGCTGGGTGGGTTCTCCGTCCAGAAGGCGGTCTAAAGTAGCGGACCACCCCTGAACCTCCCAGAAAGTGGGCGGATTTAGGGGTGTGAGGTAGCAAAAATCGTTGTTAGGCGCTTCGAATCGGAGCCGTTCGCCTGCGGAAGTGGCGGTATTGGTGTGATTTTGTCCGATGTCGGGGTCAAAGTAGTGAAACAGATGCACGCGTTGCGGCTCGAAGTTAAAGTTCAGTACCAGCGCGTCGATACGCAGAGTGGCGCGCTCTGCACCCTCACCGCGCAGCGAATAGGTGGTCGCAATGATGAGACCGCCCTCGTTATAGATCAGGGTCGCCCGATTGGCGGCTTCCTGCTCAAAGGAGTAAAGCGAAGCCAGGGCTTGCTCCTGAGTATCGGTACCCTCACGGCGGAACCACCAGCCCAGCTGGTAGAGATGATCGCGCCCGGCGACGAGCCAGTCGGTGTTGTTCAGCAGGGAACGGAATGGGCTACCCTGCAGATCGCGCAGGCGGAAGGTGGTCTCCCCGTCGATGAGGACCACTTCGGTGGGCAGCTCCGCCAGCACGCGCAGGCGGTAGTAGCCACCCCATGTGCCAAACCCGCGCACCACCACAAAGTAGGTCCCGGCGCTGGCGTTGGGAATGACGACTTCCGAGGCGCCCCCGTTCAAAGTATCCCAGTCGGAATCGTCGTTGGAGAAAATTTCGCCTGTGGAGGTATGCACCTCAATCGCGGTGTCCACATAGGTTTCCGTGCGAATGCGCAGGTAGCTGGCACTGCCAGAAACCTTAAATCGGTAGATATCCACATCACCGCCACCGTAGCTCAGGAAGCCGAAAGTGGGGCTAATCAGCTCGCCCCCGGTGAAACTACCCAGTCCAAACGCTTCATCAAACGAGTTGTTTGGTTCCGTGGGGTCGGTGTCGGGTGCCTGAGTGCCCGGGAACACCCGCAGGGCATACCGGCACAAGCCGATGTTGAACCGATAAGCGACTTCTACAATATAGGTTCCCGAAGAGAGGGTAAGGGTCAATCCGGGGGCGTTTCCATTAGGGACATTTGGGTTGCCCCCTGAGGCGGCGCTTCCCAGAATCTCGCCGCTGGCGTTGTAAAGCGTCATCACGGGGTCGCGGTTAGAATCCACCCGCAGCGAATAGACACCCTGCTGAGAAATCGTAATCTGATAAAAGTCCCGATCGCCCTGCGGCGTAATCTGGGCGTTCCAGACGACACAACCGCGCTGGCTATTCAGGGAAGTCCCAATCACCTGAGGCGCGCCGAAGCTATCGTTCGGCTCACTTTCCCGGACGGGCGCCATCTGAATTTGCGCCCCCGCAACGGCAAGGAGCGTCCCTACACCTGCCAAAACAGTCCACCATCGCATAGATCATCTCCTTTCCCCGCAACAGGGATTATACCTTCCTGCGACAATTGGAGGTGCTGGGGGATAACCCCAGCACACCTTTATGTTTGATGGCGTTCGCGCTCTTGCTGAACCAGCACACGCCGCAGAATCTTGCCCGAAGGCGACTTGGGAATCTGCTGCACGAACTCGATGCGCCGAATCTTTTTGAACGGCGCCACGCGCTCGGCAACATACTCCATGAGGTCTTCGGCGGTCGTGGGAATATCAGGCTTCAGCACCACGAACGCTTTGGGCACTTCGCCTGCCTCAGGGTCGGGGCTGGGAATCACCGCCGCGTCGGCGACTGCCGGGTGGGTCAACAGCACCGCCTCCAGCTCCGCAGGCGCTATCTGCAAGCCCTTATATTTGATCATCTCCTTCACGCGGTCCACGATGTAGAAATAGCCATCCTCGTCCACATAGCCGACATCGCCTGTGCGGAGCCAGCCTTCGGGCGTGAGGGTAAACGCGGTGGCTTCCGGAGCATTCAGGTACCCCTTCATCACCTGCGGACCGCGAATCCAGATTTCGCCCTCTTCGCGCACGCCTTTCGGGTTGCCCGTGTTGAGGTCTACCACCATACACTCGGTGTTCGCTATTGGCGGACCCACCGAGCCAAGCTTGATCTTCGCAGGGTCTTCGGGGTTCACATGCGTTACGGGGCTGGTTTCGGTCAGCCCGTAGCCCTGCATGACGATGCACCCCAGTCGCTGGGACGCCTCCTGCGCCAGCTCCGCGCTCAGGGGCGCCGCGCCCGACATGATAATACGCAGGTGCGACAGGTCGTACTGCGACACAATCGGATGCTTGGCGAGCGCCAGAATAATCGGCGGTACAAGATTGGCGCGGGTGATGCGGTAATCCTGCATCAGTTTCAGGAACTGCTCCAGATCAAAGCGCGGCATCGTAACAATCGTGATGCCCTTATACAGACAAAGGTTGAGAATCACCAGCATGCCGTAGATATGATAAAAGGGCAACACGCCGATCACGCGCTCGTCCGATCGCAGGTTCACGCCTGACCCCAGCACCTGACACATGTTCGCCACGAGGTTATAGTGGGTGAGCATCACGCCCTTTGGCAGCCCTGTGGTGCCGCTGGAGTAGGGAAGGACCACGAGGTCATTCTGGGGGTCTATGGCGACTTCGGGCGGTTCGGCGTCGGCGAGCAGCACCGTGAAGGGTGTCGCGCCTTCGCCCTCGCCAATCACAAACACCTCCTGAACACCCGCCTTCTCCGCCGCAGGGAGCGCCTTCTCCAGCAGTGGACCCACCGTCACGAGAAACTTCGCACCTGAGTCTTTGAGCTGGTAAGCCAGTTCGTCCGCAGTGTAGAGCGGGTTCGCAGTGGTTACGACCCCCCCTGCCAGCGCGGTTCCGTGGAATGCCAGCGCGTATTCAGGCAGGTTAGGGCAGTAAATCCCCACCACCTCGCCTTTTTTCAGCCCGCGCTTCGCCAGGTTGCCCGCAACGCGCCGCACGCCCGCCCACAACTGAGCATAAGTTAAGGTTCGCCCCGACGGACCGTCAATCAGCGCGGGCTTCTCACCGAAAGACTCCGCGTGCTGATAGACAAACGGCACTAACCCCACGCTGGGTATGGATACCTCTGCGTATGGACTTTTGAAAATCATCGCAGTTTGCCTCCTCAAGTGTTATATACCCAGCACGGAGGCATTTTCCTGCCATGCTCAGGGCGCCATCCCTGCGAGAGGTAGTCCTGAAGTTGGCTCCCAGCCCATCAGCAGGTTCAGATTCTGGATGGCTTGTCCTGCCGCGCCCTTGACGAGGTTGTCGATAACGCTGATTACGACCGCCATGCGTGTGCGGGCGTCAATCGTCAGCCCAATATCGCAACGATTGGAGCCGTACACATCGCGGGTGGCGGGGAACTCTCCCAGCGGGCGTACCTGCACGAAGGGCTGGTTCGCGTAAAATGCGCTGTAGAGCGCGTGCAAATCCTGCAGGGCGACGGGCTGGGTTAGCGGCGCATAAGCGGTTGCCAGAATTCCCCGTGTCATCGGCACGAGGTGAGGGGTGAAGCGAATGCGCACGGTGCGTCGCGCGATCCCCTGCAGGGTCTGCTCCATTTCGGGCGTGTGTCGGTGCTTTTCCACGGCGTAAGCCTTGAAATTCTCGTCCAGTTCGGTGAACAGATAGTCCACGCTCACGCGCGAGCGCCCTGCGCCCGACACGCCCGACTTAGCGTCTACCACAATCCGCTCGCTGTCCACGAGGTCTGCCTGTAGCAGGGGCGCAAGCGCGAGCGCGCTCGCGGTGGGGTAGCAGCCAGGGTTCGCAATCAGTCGCGCGGAAGCATATGCCGCTGGGGGGGTTAGCTCAGGCAAGCCGTAGAGCGCCTCGTTCAGCAGGTGGGGAGCTGTATGGGTTTTGCCATACCACTCCTGAAACACGCCCGGTTCTTTGAGGCGAAAATCGGCGGAAAGGTCAATCACTTTAACGCCGCGCTCCAGCAGTTCGGGCGCATGCTCCATCGCGAAGCCCGTTTCGCCCGCCAGAAACACCACTTCGCATTTTTCGGCGAGCGTATCGGGGTCATAAGCAGTCAGCGGGGGCAGCGTCAGCCCATGCAGGTGGGGTAGCACGGCGGTGAGGGGCTTGCCCGCTTCCGAGCGCGAGGTCAGCGCAGTAATTTGCACCCGCGGATGCTGGCTCAACAGGCGCACCAGCTCGCTTCCGGTGTAGCCCGTCGCGCCGACGATCCCCACCTGCACAAGAGATTTCATGCTCAGCCCACCAGCTCTTCGGGGCAGAACCAGAGGTTAATCTCATACGCGGCAGCCTCGGGGTCGGAAGAGCCGTGAATTACATTCTGCTCAATATCCAGCCCGAAGTCGCCGCGGATGGTGCCTGGCGCGGCGTTCAGCGGGTTCGTGGCGCCCATCATCTGGCGCGTGACTTCAATCGCGTTCGGGCACTCCAGCACCATCGCCACCACAGGACCTGAGGTGATGAAACGCACCACATCCTCGAAGAAAGGCTTGTCGCGATGCACGGCGTAGTGGCGCTCCGCCAGCTCGCGGGTGGGGTGAACCATCTTCAGCCCCACAATCCGGATGCCGCGCCGCTCGAAGCGCTGAATGATTTCGCCTACCAAGCCTCTCTTTACGCCGTCAGGTTTGACAAACACAAGGGTACGCTGAATTTCTGCCATTTTTTGCCTCCTTACACGGCGAAAGTATACCCGAAAGGGCGCAAGTGGGGTATAATCTGGTAAGTGGTGTTTCTGGCACCCCAAAACACACTCGAAAGGAGGAACGATGCGATGAAGCGATTACTGTGTGGCACAATAGCGCTGCTGTGGGCGACGGGACTTGTTAGTGCGCAGGTCGTCATCAACGAGTTCGCCTACGATGATACCGGCACCGACGATGTAGAGTTCGTTGAACTCTACAACGCAGGCAGCACCGCAGTTGACATCAGCGGCTGGACACTTCAGAGTGGAGACCAGCTGACAGGCGACAACAACGCGGACTACACCATCCCCTCAGGCACAGTGCTTCAGCCCGGCGACTACTATGTGATTGGCTCCGGCAATGTGCCGAATGTGGATCAGGTGGTGGGCGCGAACAACCTGTTTGAGAACGATAACGAGTGGACCGTGTTGCGCGACGCGAACGGCAATGTGGTGGACGCGATTGCTTATGAGACCAACAAAGCGCCTGACCTCACCACATGGGTGCCCGCGGATGTGATTCCGCAGTTGGGTCCAGGGGTCTGGGGTAACTACATTACTCTGCAGGCGAGTACCACCGTAGATAACACCCTGCTCTCCATCGGACGCTGGCGCGATGGCTACGACACCAACAACAACGGCAGCGACTTTGGGCATATGCCGTGGACGCCGGGCGCACCCAACAACCCGAATGTGTTCAGCGGCTCGATGGTGATGAACTTTGACAACCTGAATGTGGACGACTTCGTGCCTGGCTTCAGCGGTTCATTCCGTGCGCCGCGAGCGATTGATCCCACTCTGCCAAGCGGCGCCAACCCGAATAGTATTCCTGCCTCGCCTCAGGGCGGGAACGCGATGATCGTGTACGACTGGGCAGGCGGCGGCAACATGGGAACCTCCACCGCTATCTTCGAGGGGCGTGCAGGATACGAACTGTATATCTATATCGATACGGCGCTCCCCATCGCGGGGCAGCTGGAATCGTGGATGATTGGCGTGCTGGGTACTTGCGAATCGTACTATAACATTCCTTATCGCTCCTTGACCACAGGGGCTAACGCCGGCGGAGCTACAGGCATCGGCTGGTATTTCCGTCGTGCGAATAACACCACTGCCGACCCCACAGAGGTTAAGCTGCGCTTGATGAACGCAGGCACGGGCGGCGACAGCAACCCGAACGGCAACAACACCTGGCAGAACTACGGCGAGATTGACCTCTCCGGACTGAGTTCGGGCTGGTATCGCCTGCGGCTGGAGGTGCGCGGCAACCGCATTATCGGCGTGTTTGGCGGCACCTACGGCTCGCTGAGCGACGGAACCCTGATTACGGCAACCGCCACGCCGAACCAGTACGGTTCGTTCTACATCGGCTATCGCGAGGCGATGAGCAATAACGCTTTGCTCATCAATCCCGTTCGCATCGACGCGCTCCGCCTCTTCGTGCCCATCGAGGGCGATGTGGACGGCAACGGCTGCGTGGACGATGCCGACCTGCTGGCGACGCTGTTCGCCTTCGGCGGCACCGACCCGCTGGCAGATGTGAACGGCGATGGTACGGTGGACGATGCCGACCTGCTGACCGTACTGTTCAACTTCGGCACGGGGTGCTAACATAATCCACACGGGGACAGGAACCTCACCTGTCCCCGTTGCTTTCATCGTTTGTCTCCCGGCGCACAAGCAGCGAGAACACCACGCTTGTGAGCAGTACGCTTGCGATAAACCCCAACGATGCCCCAGGAGGAATTTTGTACACCGACGCAAGGAGCATCTTTACCCCCACAAACGAGAGAATCACCGCCAGTCCGTAGTGCAAGTAAACGAATCGGTTCATCATCCCCGCCAGCACAAAAAAGAAGGAACGCAAGCCCAGAATGGCGAAGGCGTTGGAAGTATACACAATAAACGGGTCGCGGGAAATCGCTAACGCGGCGGGAATGGAGTCCAGCGCGAACAGGAGGTCGGTGCTTTCAATCAAAATAAGCGCAATGAACAGGGGAGTGGCGACCAGTCGTCCATGCTGGCGTATGAAGAAGTGCCCGCCATGATAGACGGGCGTGATGCGCAGAAAACGGCGGGCGATGCGCATCACGAGATTGCGTTCAATCTCCACCTCTTCGGAGGGCTTTAGCAGGAGGCGCAGAGCCGTCAAGATAAGAATCAACCCGAAAACATAGGTCATCCAGTGAAAACGCTCCAGAAGCGCAAGCCCTACCATAATGAAAAGGGCGCGCATCACCAGGGCGCTCAGCACCCCCACAAACAGCAGACGGTGTTGCAGGTCAGGAGCGATCCGAAAGTATCGGAAAATGACCAGAAAGACGAAAAGATTGTCCACGCTCAGGGAGAGCTCAATCAGGTACGCTGAGAAGAACTCCACAGCGCCCTGTCGGCTGTACCATATCGCGATGCCGATGTTGAACAGAATCGCCAGAGCGACCCAGAGACCCGCCCAGAAAAGGGCTTCCCGCGGCTTTACCTCGTGTGGGTTGCGATGCACCACGAAAAGGTCCACCGCCATCAGACCGCCCACAATCAGCACAAACGCGAGCCAGAACTCCGCTGTTATCGTTAGCATGGCTGTGCCCATAAAAAATGCGAGACCTCCATTGCCGTGATGCACAGCAATGGAGGTCTCGCGTTTTATGATGAACCCCGGCTGGTTTTTTCCAGCGTCCTGACGAGGTTCATCCCTGCGGAGCAGGCGCTACTCCCCTCCGTGCGCTTAATTATACCCATGGGGTACAACATAGCCGATGGAGACGCTTTTGCGCTGGGATGAGCAGCTGTTTTTCTGGATTTTTGAGGGCTGGCGTGCCGACTGGCTCACGCCCGTGATGGTGGTTCTTTCGGATGCGCTGAAAAGCCTGCCTGCGAGGGTGGGGGTGCTGCTCTTCTGGGGCTGGATGGTGTGGCGTGGGGGTAAACTGCGACAGTTTGCGCTCCTCTTAGTGCCCGTTTTGATTCTGACCAACGAGACCAGCGACTGGCTGAAAGCGTGGGTGGGGCGCGAGCGCCCGTGTGTGGCGCTACCGATCGAGCCGATCACGGGGCGGCTCACTTCGGGGTCGTTCCCGTCGGCGCACGCGGCGAACATGGGGGCGGTGGTCGCGCTGGCAGGCGCAATTGGCGGCTGGCGCCAGGCGCTTTACTGGGGCTGGCTGCCGCTGATGGTGGGGCTATCGCGCGTGTATGTGGGCGTGCATTACCCCTCGGATGTGCTGGGGGGCTGGCTGCTGGGCGCGCTTTATGGCTGGGGCGTGGGCTGGCTCTGGTGCAAAATCACGGCGCGGCGGGTGTCCACCCCATCCGAATCGAGTCCGTCCAGCCGTGGCGAGTAGGGCACGATTCGCGACACGCCGCCCGTCATCGTTACGCCCAGCCAGTGCTGGGCAACCGCCGTGGTGATGGGGTTGTGCGTAACGATCAGCACCTGTGTGGTCTGGGCAATCTCTTTGAGGTGGTCGGCGAAGCGTTGCACATTGCGTCCGTCTAAGGCGGCGTCCACCTCGTCCAGAATGTAGAGCGGGCTGGGGCGCACATCGTTCAGCGCGAAGAGGATGGCGAGGGCGGTGAGCGCGCGCTCGCCGCCAGAGAGCAGTTCCAGCCGCTGACGGCGCTTGTTCGGCGGCTGGGCTTCCACAATCACCCCTGCCGAAAGCGGGTCGGCGGCGTCGGTCAGAATCAGGTCGGCGTTGCCCCCTTCAAACAGCCGTTTGAATCGCTCCTGAAAGGCGTTTCGTACCTGCTCATAGGTTTGCAGGAATCGGGTGCGGGCGTCGGCGTCAATCTCGTGCAGGTTCTGTTTCAGCTGCTCGCAGGTCGCTTCGAGGTCGTGGCGCTGGCGTTCGAGGGTCTGGTAGCGTTCGGTGAGTCGGGCGTACTCTTCGGTCGCGCCGAGGTTCACCTCGCCCATCTCCTGCAGGGCGCGTCGCAGGCGTTCCAGCTCCGCGCGGTTCACAGGCGGGGGCGGCTCCATCGTCTCGGGTGCGGGCAACGGCTCGTCGGGGAAGAGCTGGCTCCACGATTCCTGAATCTCGTTCAGTCGGACTTCGGCGCGGGCGATTTGCACTTCGAGGGCGCGATCGCGCTCGGCGAGGGCTTGCCGCTGCTGGCGATACGCCTTCGCCTGCTGGGTGAGGTGGAAGCTGGTCTCCAGCAGTTGCTGGCGCTCGTGGCGCATCGCTTCCAGCTGGGTCTGGAGGGCGTCAATTTGCTGGCGTGTGTGCTGAAGTTGCGATTCCAGCTGGGCGCGCTGGGTTTGAATCTGGGCGCGTTCGTGTTGCCAGTGCTGGAGTCGCTGGGCGAGCGTCTGGCGGCGTTGGTGGATGCGCTCCTGCTGGCGTTTCTCGGCTTCGAGGCGCTGCTGGAGTTCGCGAATTTGCGCCTGTCGCTGGGTGTGTTGCGTTCGGAGCGCGGTCAGTTGCTGGAGCGCCTGCTGATAGCGCGATTCGAGGCGCTCGCGCTCGGCGTGGAGCGACTCGGCATCGGCGGGTTCGGTCTGGAGTTCCGCCTGCAGGCTTTGTTGCTGCTGGGTGAGTTGCGTGAGTTCGCGTTCCAGCTGGGTCAGCTCGCGCTGGGCGAGTTTGAGTTCGTTTTCGGCGTGCAGGCGTGCCTGCGTGCGCTCGCGCAGGCGCTGGCGTGCGGTTTCCAGCTCGGCGTGGAGCGTGCGATGCTGAGCGCGCGCGGCTTCCAGCGCCGATTCGGCGTCGGTGAGGTGTTGCTCCGCATGCTGGAGTTGTTTCAGAACTGTGCCCCGTTCGGTCTTGAGGTGGAGCAGGGTATGGCGTTCCTGTGGCGCCGCGCCGCCGCTCAGCACGCCCGAAAGTTGCAGCACTTCGCCTTCCAGGGTTACGATCCGCGTCCAGCGCGGTTCTCCTTTGCGCTCGCGATTCTGGCGCAGGGTTCGGAGCAGGGCAATCGCGTCGTCGAGGGTTTCCACGATCAGCACGCGCCCCAGCAGGTGCTGGATGGCAGGCGCGAACTCTGGCTCGGCGCTCACAAGGTCGTAGGCGCGCCCGAGAACGCCCTTCTGGCGGGGCGGTTCAGGCAGGGGCGCGGGTTCCAGCAGGTCTAACGGCAGGAAGGTGAGCCTGCCTGCGCGGTTCTGTTTGAGCCAGTTGATGGCATGCTTGGCATCCGCTTCGGTGGGGGTGATGATGTCGTTGAGCGCGTTCCCCAACGCGGCGTTGAGCGCGTTCAGATAGGCTTCAGGCACAGACAGCGCACTGCCGACAGGCGTGTAGTGTGGGGGCAGTTCGCCTTTTTTGACCGCCTGCAGCAGGGCGCGTACGGCAGGGCTGGCGCCTTCGCCTGAGAGCAGGCTGGCTTCGAGCGCCCGGGCGCGCGCACGCAGGGTTTCCACCTGACGCTGGGCGTTCTGCACTTCGCGAAGATGCTGTTGCACTGTGCGCTCGCTTTGCCAGTAAGCGCTTTCCAGCTGCTCTACAGCTTCCGAGGCGCTCTGCTCCTGCTGGCGAGCGGTCTCGCAGGCATGCTGGACATGGGCGAGCCGCTGCTGGAGCGCCTCGCGCTGTTGACTCCGTGTGGTGATGGCTTCGGCAAGCAGACTGAGTTTCTGGCGTTTTTCGGTGTATTCGGTCTGCGCTTTGAGCGCCGTGCGGTAGCGTGTTTCGAGCGCCTGCTTCTGCTCGGCGAGCTGGCGGGTTTCGGCTTCGGCTTCTTGCAGCTGGGCGCTCAGTGCGTGAGCCTCGCGCGTTGCCTGCTCCAGTTCGCTCTGGAGCGCTCCCATCAGTTGCAGGCTCTGCGCCTCCTGCTGGTCTAAAGCGCTGGATTCGTCGTGCAGGGCGTTCGCGAGCTCTTCGAGGGCGCGTTCACGTTCGGCGAGTGTGTTCAGTTGCCCTGTGGTGCGCTCTTCCGCGCTGAGGTGCGCCTGAAGCAGGGAGCGCAGGGTGTCCATCTCCGCTTCGAGGGCGCTGATCTGCTGTCCATATTGCTCCGCCTGCGCTTCGCTTTCGGTCATCTGCTGTTCGGTGTGGGCGATTTGCAGGCGCAGTTGCTCGCGCTCCTCGCGGTGGCGGTGCAGTTGCGTGTGCAGGCTGTGCCAGTCGTAGAGCAGTCGCTGGCGTTCGCGCTGGCGCAGCTGGGCTTGCAGTTCGCGGTAGAGCAGGGCGCGTTCGGCTTGCTCGCGCATCGGCTCGCGCTGGCGGTCTAACTCGCGCATCACATCTTCCACGCGCTTGAGGTGGAGTTGCGCCGCCTCCAGGTCGCGCAGAGCCTCCTTGCGTCGCTGGCGGTAGAGGCTCACGCCTGCTACCTCTTCCAGCCAGAGGCGTCGGCTTTCGGGGTCGGCGTTCAGAAACGCCTCAATATCGCCCTGTCCCACAATCGCGTAGCCGCCGCGCCCCAGCCCCGTGCCCGCGAACAGGTCTGCCACATCGCGCAGACGGGCAGGGGTTTTGTTAATCCAGCACTCCCATTCGCCTGAGCGGTAGAGGCGGCGCGTAATCTGCACCTCGTCCACATCGAGGGGGAGCCAGCGCGATTCGTTATTGAACCAGAGCGAGACCTCTGCCAGTCCCATCGGCTTGGCGGAGGCGGAGCCGTTGAAAAGCACTTCGGTTGCGTTGGCGGCACGCAGGGCGCGTACATTCGGCTCGCCCAGCGCCCACAGAATCGCGTCCACCAGATTGCTTTTGCCGCATCCGTTGGGACCAACAATCGCGGTGAGCGCGTGCTGGAGTTCCACCTCCATCCGCTGGGCGAAGGTTTTAAAGCCGTTGAGCCGTATGCGTGTGAGCGCCTGCGCCATTCCGTGGCTCCTTAGCGCACCATCGTGCCGATACCGGTGTCGGTGAAGACCTCAATCAGCAGGGCGTGGGGAATGCGCCCATCGATGATGTGGGTGCGGGGCACGCCGCCTTCCAGTGCGGTGAGGCACGCCTGCAGTTTGGGGATCATCCCTCCGCCGACGCGCCCTGCCTCAATCATTTTCTGCGCCTGCTCGCGCGTCAGTTCCGAAATGAGCGAGCTGGGGTCGTCGGGGTCGCTGAGGACGCCGGGCACATCGGTCATCAAAATCAGTTTGGCGGCGCCGAGCTTCGCGGACAGCACGCCCGCCACATGGTCGGCGTTCAGGTTGTAGCTTTCGCCCTCGCGTCCCGCGCCGATCGGCGCCACCACCGGGATGTAGCCCGCCTCCAGCAGCGAGTAGAGGATGCTGGGGTGTACCTCCTCCACCTCGCCCACGAAGCCGAGGTCCACTTCGCTCTCTATCTTCCGTGCAATCAGCAGATTGCCGTCTTTTCCCGAAAGCCCGACGGCGCGCCCGCCCTGCTGGTGAATCGCGCTGACCAACCGACGGTTCGTCTTGCCCGTCAGCACCATCTCCACAATCTCCATCGTTTCGGCGTCGGTGACGCGCAAGCCCTGCACGAAGGTCGGCTGCTTGCCCAGGCGCTTCATCGCTTCGGAGATTTCAGGACCGCCGCCATGCACAATCACCGGGCGGATGCCCACGCAGTGCATCAGCACAATATCCTGCATCACCTGCGCGGCGAGACCGTTCTCCACCATCGCGGCGCCGCCGTACTTAATCACAAAAATAGAGCCTCTCCACTTCTGGATATAAGGCAGTGCCTGAATCAGGACTTCCGCCTGAAGTCGCGCGTTTTCGGGTATGCTCATAGGTGGATGGAATTGTACCCTATGAACACGGTAAATCCTTTTTCAGTAAGGCAGATTCGAGCGTGGCTGGACGAGTTTGGCGTGCGCCCTTCCAAAGGGTGGGGTCAGAACTTTTTGACGGATCGGCGCGTTGCCGAGCGCGTGCTGGAGGCGGCTCGGCTTCAGGAGACGGATGTGGTGCTGGAGATTGGTCCGGGGCTGGGCGCGCTCACGCTGCTGATGGCGCCGCGCGTGCGGCGCGTGATTGCGGTGGAAGTGGACGCTCGACTGGTCGCTATCCTGCAAAGCGTGATTGAGGAAGGAGGCTACGAGAACATCACCCTGATTCAGGCAAACGCGCTGAGCCAGCCTGTGCCCCAGCTGTTGCGTGGGGAAACGCAGGCGAAGGTGGTGGCAAACATTCCCTATTCCATTACCTCGCCCCTGCTGGAGCATCTACTGAAGGCGAAGGAGCATCTGAGCCTGATTGTGCTGACGGTCCAAAAAGAGGTGGCGGAGCGGCTTACGGCGCGTCCGGGCACATCGGCGTATGGCGCGCTCTCGGTGTTTGTGCAATATCACACCGAAGCGGAGTATCTGGGGCGCGTGCCCGCGGATGCTTTCTATCCCAAGCCGGAGGTCGATTCCGCAATTGTGCGCCTGACGCCCGTGCCTGACCGACTCCCGCCTGAAGAGCAGAAGTGGCTGTTTAAGCTGGTGCGTGCGGGGTTCGGCAAGCGGCGCAAGACGCTTCGGAATGCGCTCAGCGCGCTCTTCAACGATCCTGACCGCGCCTCCGCGATTCTCCGGCGCACGGGGATTCACACCTCCACCCGTGCCGAGACGCTGGGGCTGGAGCAGTGGATGGCGCTGGCGCAGGAAACCGTTCGCACCCTCCGCGCTATCCGCGAGTCGTCGTGAGGTATCCTCTTGACGCCATGCGAACCTACGGGCTGGGTATTATTGGCTGTGGCGGTTTCGGGCTATTCGCTCTGCAACATTTCACGCAGGTGGAGGGCGTGCGCCTGATTGCGATGGCAGGCACGCACCGCCCGCAAGCGATTGCGTGCGCACGACGCTTCGGTATCCCCGACCCGATAGAGGTGGAAGCGCTGGTGCAGATGCCTGAAATCGATATCGTCTACATCGCCACGCCCCCGTTTTTGCACTATCCGCAGGCGAAGATGGCGCTGGAGGCGGGCAAGCATGTGATTGTGGAGAAGCCTCTCGCCACGCGCCTCGAACACGCCGAAGAACTGATTGCGCTCGCCCGCGCCCAGAACCGCCTGCTGGTCACGAACCTGATGCAACGCTACAATCCCGTGTTCGACAAAATCCAGCAACTGATTGAGCGCAAACCGCTGGGGGAACTGCTCCACGCCTATTTTGAAAACTACGCCACCGATGAGGGATTGCCGCCCGACCACTGGTTCTGGGACCGCGAGAAGAGCGGCGGCATCTTTATAGAGCATGGGGTGCATTTCTTTGACCTGTTTGAGGGCTGGCTGGGTGCGGGCGAGGTGGTGAGCGCCCAGCGCGGGTTGCGCCCCAACAGCGGAGTGGAAGAGCAGGTACAGTGCGCCGTGCGCTACCGTTCCGATGTGCTGGTGAACTTTTATCACGGCTTCCATCAGGTGGGGCGGATGGATCGGCAGGAGATGCGGTTCGTGTTTGAACTGGGCGATGTCACGCTCTATGAGTGGATTCCGACGCGTGTGCGCATTCACGCGGTGGTGGACGAAGCGCAAACGCGCCAGCTGTGCGAGATATTCCCGAACGCCCTGCTGGATGTGAGCGCGGTGTATGGAGGCAAAGACCGCCTCGCACGCTCACGCTTTCAGGAGCGCGACCTCTATCAGATGATTGAGATGCGCTGGGGGCTGGAAAATCAGAAGATGCATCTCTATGGGCAGCTGTTGCGGGCGATGCTGACCGACCAGCTCGCCTATCTGGAGAACCCCCAGCACGCCCGTCGAATCACGGAGCAGAACGGCTTGAACTCGTTGCGGATGGCGGTCGCCGCGACTGAGAAGGCAGACTTGGGAACCTGACACGCCTCCCCCCTGTCAAAAATACAGGCAATCTTGCGAGGTTGTCGCTCATACGGAAGGAGGATAAAAAGATGCGGTGGTCATCTTTTCGTGGATGGGTCGTGGCGCTGTCGGTGTTTGCGACGCTTTGTTCGGCATTTTCCCAGACCCTGACATGGCTCGGCGTTTTGCCGGGCGGCGACATGAGTGAGGCATACGCTGTCTCGGCGGATGGCCAGGTGGTGGGCGTGTCCCTGAACACAGGCGACTCCTCTGCCACAGCATTTCGCTGGACCGCGGCGACGGGCATGGTCTCGCTGGGCACGCTCGGAGGCAACCGCAGCTATGCCCATGGCGTGTCTGCGGATGGGAGCGTGGTGGTGGGCTATTCCTACGACGCGGCGAACCGTTTTCGCGCTTACCGCTGGGCGAACGGCGTGATGGAAGCACTGTCCATGCCCTCGGAGGTGCGCTGGAGTACCGCCTACGGCACCTCCGCAGATGGGAGCGTGGTGGTGGGGCAGCTCTCGCTGGGGCAGGGGCGCCTGCGCGCTTTTCGCTGGAGCGCCGACGGGGGCACCGTCTCTCTGCCGCTCCCTGCCGATGCGACCATCAGTGATGCGACTGCTGTTTCCGCGAACGGAGAGGTTGTGGTAGGGGCTGCAGGTACTCTGAACCGCACCTACGCCGTCCGCTGGACGCCGGACGGCGTGGAAGATATTTCAGACGGTAACAGCGGTATCGCCTTCGCGGTCTCTGCAGACGGCAGGGTGGTCGTGGGGCGTTCAGGAACAGGTGCGCAGGTGCAGGCGTTTCGCTGGACACCCGAAACCGGGCATGTTCGGCTGGGTACCCTGCCGGGCGGCTCCTATTCGGAGGCGCGGGCGGTCTCTGCCGATGGCTCCATTATCGTGGGACAAGCCAGCACCGAAACAAATGACTATGTGGCGGTGCGCTGGCGCGAGGGCGTCGGCTGGGAAAAACTGAACCTCGTTTACGAGAACCTTCTGGCGCCCGAGTCGTTGCTGATTGCGGCGTATGCCATTTCGCCCGACGGACGCTATATCGTGGGGTTTGGCTACAACTCACTGACAGATCGGGGCGAGGCGTGGCTGCTGGATACCGTGCCGGAGCCTGCCTCCGTTGCCGTGCTGATGGGAGGACTCTGCGCGCTGGCGCGGCGGCGCAACGCTACCGCCAGAAAAGCCATCCGATAAGCCCCAGCACCATCCCCACGGTCAGCAGGCTGGCAACTTTCTCCTGGCGGGAGAGCTGAAACTCCCGCCAGTTCACGCCCAGCACCACCAGCGCCATCGGCACCAAGCCTGGCAGGGCGGGCACGACGCCGAACGCCACCACCATCAGATAGAGCCACAGCACCAGAAACAGCCCGATAGCGGTCGCCCGCACGCGCAACCCGAACCGATACAGGCAGGTGAGATAAAGCGTCAGGAACACGAAGTCGCCCACGCCAATGAGTGCAATCGGCATCACGCGCGCGACTTCGCCCGCCACAGAAGGCGCCGCTGTAATCGCGACGGAGGCTTTTTCCACCACTTCTGGGGCTTTCTCTACAATCTGGCGCACGGCGCCTTCAGGCGCCAGCACGGTCAACACATCAATCGCTGCTGCCAGCGGCACCGCGGGCACGAGCAGGTTCTTCTCCCGTATCACCCATGAGACAATTGCACCAAGCCCGACTGCGCCCAACATCAAAAAGTAGCCCGACCCACCGCGCCACACCGCCTGCGCCCACATGGGCGGTGTGTGCTGAGCCGACCAGCCCAGCCACGCGGGAATCTGGAGACTCAGCGCCCAAGCCATCGCGCCCACAACCAGCAGTACGGGCGCCAGCCAGCGCCGGCTCTCCAGCAGCCGCGCCAGACTGAACAGAAGCCCCAGCACGGTCGCCATCCAGAACAGCGTGCTGACCAGCGTTGCAGGGCGCACCCACTCCAGCGGCACCTGTATCAGAGGCGTGCCTATCTGAAGCCCCAGATAGGCAGCGCTCCAGCCCAACCATGCCCAGTCCCGCCCGCGCATAGGCGTCAAGTTATACCCGAAACCCCTGAGCCACGGGTATACTCTCCCACAAGGAGGAGCGTGCGATGAGACGGGCACTGTGGCATCTTTACTGGGTTCTTGTGGTCGGGCTGTATGCGCAAGCGGCAGAGTTCCAGATTAACCGCGAGCGCATGACCGAGACCTTCCTGCAGCTGGTGGCAATCGACACGGGCGCTGAAAACGAGGCGGAAGCCTGCCAGTGGGTGGCAGAACGCCTGCGCCAGCTGGGCGCAGAAAGCGTGGAGATCGATAACGCCAGCCAGAAAATCGGCGGCACAGGCGGGAATGTGATTGCGAAGTTCAAAGGCACACGGAACGCGCCCCCTCTATTTCTCAACGCTCATCTGGACACGGTTGCCTCTACCGCAGGCATCAAGATTGTGCGCGACGGCGACCGCATCCGCACCGACGGCTCCACCATTCTGGGCGCCGACAATAAGGCAGGAGTCGCGATTATTCTGGAAGTGCTGCAAACTCTCAAAGAGCGCAAGCTTCCGCATCCGCCGCTGGAAGTGGTGTTCACCATCCGTGAGGAGAAAGGGTTGCTGGGCGCGAAGGCGTTAGACCCCTCCAAACTCACGGCGAAAGCGGGGCTGGTCGTGGATGGGCGCGAAACCCCGGAAGAGATTTTCACGCACTCCCCCACGCACTGGAAATTTGAAGTGGTGTTTTACGGCAAGCCAGCACACGCAGGCGCGGAACCCGAAAAAGGACGCAACGCCATCTGGATGGCGAGCAAAGCCATCGCCCAGATGGAGTGGGGACGCCTGGACCCTGAAACGACGGCGAATATCGGTGTGATCGAGGGCGGCAAAGCGATGAACATCGTGCCCGATCAGGTCAAGCTGGTGGGCGAGTTTCGCAGTTTTGACCCTGCCCGCGTGGAGGCGCTGATAAACCGATGGCGTACCGTCTGCCAGCAGGTCGCCGAGCAGATGGAGGGCAGGGTGGAGTTCAAATTTGATAAAACCTTTGATGCAGTGCGCGTGTCGCCCGATGCGCCGATTGCGAAGCTGGCGCTTGCGGTGATGCGCGAGATGGGCATCGAGGCAAGACTCACGCGCACAGGCGGCGGCTCCGACGCGAATGTGTTCAGCGGATACGGCATCGAGTGCCTCGTGTTCCCCACGGGCGCGGCGGATATCCACTCCAACACGGAGAGCCTGATTCTGCCCAACTTCTACCGCTGTGGTGAGGCAGTGTTGCGAATCGTAACGCGATGGGGCGCTGAAGAAAAATAACCCCTGCTCTCGCGAGGGGCATGCTTCAGAGCGGGTACAATTGAGCCTCTCGGAGGGACATCGTGATACGCGAACAGATTGCGCAGTGGGTTCGTCAGGCGATTGACGCCGCCGCAACGGCACAGGGGTGGGAGATTAGCGAGCTCCCCGCCGTTGAGGTGGAGGTGCCGCGCAACCCGGAGTTTGGCGACTACGCCACCAACGCGGCGATGGCACTGACGCGCCTGCTGCGGCGCAATCCCCGCGAGATTGCCGCACTTCTCCGTGCCCACCTGCCCCCTCAAACTGAAGAGTGGATGGAGCGCGTGGAGATTGCGGGCGCAGGCTTTCTGAACTTCTACCTGCGCCCCGGTTGGGCAGGGAAGGTCGTGCGCCATATCCTTACCGAAGACCAGCGGTATGGCGAAACCCAAGTTGGCGCGGGCAAGCGCGCGCTGATCGAGTTCGTGAGCGCGAACCCCACAGGTCCCCTGTCGCTGGGGCACGGGCGCAACGCGGCGGTCGGCGACACCCTCGCACGAGTCCTCGAAGCGAACGGCTACAAAGTGGAGCGCGAATTCTACATCAACGATGGCGAGAACTCCACGCAAATCCGTAACTTCGCGCTCTCCGTGTGGGCGCGCTACCGCCAGCTGAAGGGCGAACCGGCTGAAATGCCCGAAGACGGCTACTTCGGGGAATATGTGATCGATATCGCCCGCTGGATTGCCGAACATCACGGCGAGAGCCTCGTGCAAGACGACGCCGAAGCCACGCTCAAACGCTTCGAGCAGGTCGCAACCCAGCTGATGCTGGAGATGCAAAAGCAAGACCTGCAGGATTTTCGTGTGGTGTTTGACCGCTGGTTCTCGGAACAGAGCCTGTACGAGAGCAGTGCGGTGCAGAAGACTCTGGAACAGCTGAAAGCGAACGGCTATGCCTACGAGGCGGAGGGCGCGCTCTGGCTGCGTTCTACGGCGTTTGGCGACGAGAAAGACCGCGTGCTGGTGCGGGCGAACGGCGTTCCGACCTACCTCGCCGCCGATGTCGCCTATCACCGCGACAAGTACGAGCGCGGCTACGACATGATGATTGACCTCTGGGGCGCCGACCACCACGGCTATGTGGCGCGGATGAAAGCCGCGATGGCAGCGCTTGGCTACGACCCCAGCAAACTGCACATCCTCATCTATCAGCTGGTGAACCTCTATCGGGGCGACGAGGTGGTGCGCATGTCCAAGCGCGCGGGCGACCTCATCACCCTGCGCGAGGTGATGGACGAAATCGGCGTGGACGCGCTTCGATTCTTCTACATGCTGCGCTCGCACGACAGCACGCTCGATATCGATCTGGAGCTCGCGAAGGAGCAATCCGAGAAAAACCCCGTCTACTATGTGCAATATGCGCACGCGCGCATCTGCAGTATCGAGCGCACGGCGCAGGAGCGAGGCGTTGCGTTGCCGCCCTTTGAGGAGGTGCCACTGGAGGCGCTAACCCATCCTGCGGAGGTGGCGCTCATCAAGCAGCTGGCGGACTTACCGCACGAGGTGATGCTGGCGGGCACGCAGTTCGCGCCCCATCGGCTGACGGCGTATGCCCTGGACACCGCCCGCGCTTTCCACAGTTTTTACACCGAGTGCCGCGTGCTGGGCGCGGAAACGGAGGCGCTTCAGGCGGCGCGATTGTGGCTCGTCAAAGCCACCCGACTCGTGCTGGCGAAAACGCTGAGCCTGCTGGGCGTCTCCGCTCCAGAGCGGATGGAGTAGGCTCACCCCTCGGCGACCCCATACACATCGTATACATCGGCGCGTTCGATGCGCACAGAAACAAACTCGCCCGGCGCCGCCATGCAGTTGCGCACATAGACCAGCCCATCCACTTCAGGCGCGTCGCGGTGGCTGCGTCCAATCGCGAGCTGCCTGTCGTCGGTGTAGCCTTCGATCAGCACGCGCATCGTTTTACCGACCCACGCACGGTTGCGCCGCAGGGAAATGGGCTGCTGCGCCCGCATCAGCGCGTCAAACCGCGCCCGCTTTACCCGAAACGGGACTTGATCGGGCATCTCCGCCGCAGGTGTGCCCTTCTCTCGCGAATAGATAAACGCGCCCACCCGATCCAGCTCCGCCTCCTCCAGAAAGCGCAGAAGGTTCTGAAACGCCTCTTCGCTCTCGCCCGGAAAGCCCACGATGAAGGTGGTGCGAATCGCAATATCGGGCATCGCTTCGCGCAGTTTGCGAATCATCTTCAGATAGGTCTGCCCGTCGCCTGGGCGGCGCATCGCGCGTAAAACCTCACGGTCGGCGTGCTGCAGGGGCACATCCAGATAGGGCACAACTTTCGGCGTGGTCGCCATCGTCTCAATCAGCGCGTCGGTAATGCGCGAGGGGTAAGCGTAGTGAATGCGAATCCACTCAATCCCCGCCACTTGCGCCAGCTCCTTCAGCAGGGTGGGGAGCATGAACTGTTTGTAGAGGTCGTAGCCGTACTGGGTGGTGTCCTGTGCAATCAGATTAATCTCCTTCGCGCCGTTCTGGGCGAGCCACTCGGCTTCCTGAAGCACACGCTCCAGCGGCTTGCTCACATGCGGACCGCGAAACGAGGGGATGGTACAGAAGGTGCATTTGTGGTCGCACCCTTCCGAGATTTTGAGGTAGGCAGACCATGGGGTACGCGAGCGCAGGCGGGTCGTAACTTCCGCCCAGCGGTGGTGTGGGGGCTGGATGTCGGTCAGGGGTTGTGTGCTGCGGCGCACCGTGCCGACGATTTCGGCGAACCGCGCCATCTGCCCCACGCCCACGAACGCATCCACATCGGGAAACATCTGGCGCAGGGTCTCGCCCTCGCGCTGGACGAGGCAGCCCGCGACAATCACGCGCCCCACACGCCCCGCACGCTTCTCCTGCAGAGCGTGCTGAATCACCTGCAGCCCCTCGCGTTTCGCTGGCTCGATAAACCCGCAGGTGTTGATAATCACCACATCGGGGTTTTCGGCGTGCCCATCCAGCCGATACCCCGCCTGTTGCAGGACTCCAGCGATCTCCTCGGAGTCCACCTCGTTTTTGGCGCACCCCAGGGTGATGAGACGCACGACAGGAGCCGCCTCGCGCCCGTTTTCGGATGACTTTTTCAGCATCGGGGGAATTGTACCCCCTCTAAGTCCCTCACCCCGCCCTTTGTCTGCTCCTATCTGGCATGCGAGTTCAAGAGGCTCCTGTATCACCGTGCGAATGTTTCGCAACGCCTCCTCCTATCTCCCACCTCCCAGATTCCATGCGTTGCAGGTGAATCACGCCAAACCCTCTGGCGAAGGGAGGCGCCTGCGCAATCCAGACGCCATTCACCTGCTGAGGCGGCTGAATGGGCGTGTGGGAGTGCCCGCCCAGAATCACATCAATCTGGGGGCACGCCTCCGCCAGCAGGCAGTCCTGCTTGTAGCCGATATGGGTGAGTGCAATCAGCAAATCGGCTTCTGGGCGCAGGCGCAGAACCCACTCCCGTGCCACTTCTATCGGCGGGTCAAACAGGTAGGCAGAGAGCAGGGCGCTCTTCATGCGAGGGGTAACCATCGGCACGGTCAGCCCCAGTACCGCCACGCGCACGCCCTGATGTACGGTGCGCCACACAGGCTGGACAGGCACAGGCGTGTCGGGATGTTTGGGGCGCAGGTTGGCGCACAGCAGGGGGCAGGGCGCACCCCGTGTCTTCGCCAGAAACCCCCACGAAGTGATGTGAAACTCGCGGTTGCCAATCGTCATCACATCGTAGCCTGCCTGCGCCATGAACGCCCACGCAGGCTCCACGCTCAGGGGCACGCCCACATTCCCTGAACGGATGCTATCGCCCGCATCCAGCAGCAGAGCGCTATAGCGCGTTTTCGCCTCCCGCAGCTGCGCCACAAACACCTCGCTCCAGCGGTTATGCACATCGTTGGTGTGAATCAAGGTCAACTGGAGCGACATGCCTGCATCCATTCGCGAATCGTTGTTTCAGGGTTACTCGCGCGCATCAGGCTCTCGCCCACCAGCAGCGCGTTCACGCCCGCCTGCCACAGCGCACGCACATGGTCGGCGCTTTCAATCCCGCTTTCGCTTACCTTCAGCACGCCGTCGGGCATGCGCGGCAACAAGCGGAAGGTGGTCTCCAGCGTGGTGTGGAAGGTCTTCAGGTCGCGATTGTTCACCCCAATCAGGGTTGCGCCCGACTGCAGAGCAATCTCCAGTTCAGGCTCGGTATGCACCTCCACCAGCACGCTGAGCTGGAGTGATTCGGCGAGTTCGCGCCATTCCCGAAGGGTGGCGGCGTCAGGCAGGCTGGCAACAATCAGCAAAATCGCGTCGGCGCCCACCACACGGCTCTGATAAATCTGATAGGGGTCTACAATAAAGTCTTTGCGCAACAGGGGTAGAGGCACGCGCGCCCGTACCTGCGCGAGATATTCCAGCCGTCCCTGAAAGTAGGGTGTGTCGGTCAGCACGCTGAGCGCATCCGCGCCGCCCCGATAGTAGGCTTCGGCAATCGCTACGGGGTCAAAATCGTGTCGGATGACCCCCTTGCTGGGCGAGGCGCGTTTCACCTCCGCAATCAGCGCAATCGGATTGGCGGTATTGCGGAGTGCGTCGGTGAATCCGCGCGTGGGAGGTGCGTCCGCACAGCGCGCCTGCAGCTCCTGCAACGGAACCGCCGACTGTTGCGCGGCGACCTCCGCACGCTTATCGGCGAGAATGCGCTCCAGCACGCTCATTCAGCAGCCCTCTCCGAAGGCGAACAGCACAGCAAGCAGGTCTGCATCGTCCACCACACCATCGTAGTTGACATCCGCGGGGTCAAAATAACCCGTGTTGCCGAACGCAAACAACACCTGAAGCAAATCCGCATCGTCCACGCAGCCGTCAAAGTTCAGGTCTTCCAGCCGTCGGTCAAAGCGCGGCAGGATGGCAATCCATGCTTCGCTGTTGCCGCTGGGGTTCCTGCCTGTGCCGACCAGCACCGTGCCATCGGCGCTGAAGGCGCGAACCTCTTCAAGTCGCCAGTCGGCGACCTCGCTGACACCTGCCGCGAGCAGCAGGTCTTTTACACGATACATCACGCCCTCATAATCCCAGATGACCGCTTCTTTGCCGATGTCGGAGGTGCCGAAACCGCCGACCAGTCGCCCATCGGCGCTCACGGCGTAGGCGCGGCTATCATATTGCCCACCTTCCAGCTCGCCCAGCCCGACCATGCCTGTCTCTGCACTCCAGCGGAAGGCTTCAATCCCACTGGGACCGCGGCTCCAGCCGACTACCACCGAGCCGTTGGCGTTGACCCCGTAGGCGTAGCTGAGGAAGGGAAACCCGCCCAGACTGCCCAGCGGCTGGAAGGTGCCATTTTCCCAGCGGAACGCTTCGTTATCGCCGTTGGAGGAGGCGCTGCGCCCCACAATCACCAGCCCGTTTGCCGACACATTCTGGGCATAGCTGGCGAAGCTCCCGCCTTCCAGGTCGCCCAGTCCGCCCATCCCGTCTGAAGGCGTCCAGCGGAAGGCTTCCGAGCCGTTGCTGGAGGCGCTCCAGCCCACCACCACGGCGCCGTTCGCCGAGCATCCCAGCGCGAAGCTCTGAAAGTTACCGCCGGGCAAATCGCCCAGCCCTGTCATCGTGTTCGTATCGCGCCGCCAGAGGAACGCCTCCGTGCCACTTGCCGAGCGCCCCTGACCCACAATTACGGCACCATCAAACGAGACGCCCCATGCAATGCTGGTGAAAGTGCCTCCGGGCAGATCGCCCAGGGGAACCAAGCCCGTTTCCCGCGTCCAGTAGCACGCTTCGGTACCGTTGGCGGAGCTGCTCCAGCCCACTGCGACGCGCCCATTTGCCGAAACCGCGAACAGGTTGCTGGTGGGGTTGCCTCCGGGTAAATCGCCAGCGCCGTAGAACGCGGGCGTCTGCGCAAGGGCATAGGAGAGAAGCCCCCACAGTATCAGCCCGATAAAGCTCCGAATCTGCACAAACCCTTTCTGCATCATTTGCACATCACCTCGCGAGCATATTATATTCAACGGAAGGCGTGCTTTTCTCTCGGAAACGCGACAAATTCCGACGCCCGAACGCCATCGGGTATCCTTCTGCACAATGCAGCTGCTGGATCGGCTGATTGTGCGCGAGCTCACCCCCCCGTTGCTGTTCGGCGTGGCGTTGTTTACCGCGCTGATTTTCGCGGGGGGCTATGTGTTTATGATTACCGAGTACGCCGTCAAGGGGGTTCCGCTACGGCTGGTGGTGGAGCTGGCGCTGCTTTACTTGCCCCAGATTGCGGTGAAAACGCTGCCGATGGGCATGCTGCTGGCGACCCTGCTGGGATTTGGACGACTCTCTTCGGACTGGGAGATTACCGCGCTCCGTGCGGCGGGGGTGAGCCTGCGACGGATTATGGCGCCTGTGTTCGTGATGAGCCTGCTGGTGAGCCTGTTCGCGATGGGCTTCAACGAGACGCTCGTGCCGTGGGCGACCGCCCGCGCCAACACCATCCGCGCCGAGATTCTCAAAAGTTTGGAATTGAGCGAGCAGCAGGCGTTCGGCTTTCCGCAGTATAAAGAGGGGCGACTCGATTCCTATGTCATTGTGGCGGGCGGGCGCGACCCCCAGACCCAGACCCTGTTTCAGGTCACGATTTTGAAGTACCAGGCGGGTTCCCAAAGGGCGCCAGAGGCGGTTGCCTACGCCCAGCGCGCCGAGTGGACGGGCGAGAACGAGTGGGTGCTGTACGACGGCTGGGTGCGCACGATGGAGGGGCAAACGCTCACTTTCCGCATGTTTCGCGCCGAGCCGCGGGCGCAGGTGCGCATCGAGCGAACCCCTGTACAGATTGAAGCGCTGCTGACACAGGTGGACGAGCGCTCGTTTCGGCAACTGCGCGAACAGATTGAGTTCTATGAGCGTGAAGGCGCCGACCCGCAGGTGGTGCGCCAGCTCACGGTGGAGCTTTACAATAAGATTAATGTGCCCTTAGCCAGCCTGATTTTTGCATTACTGGGCGCGCCGCTGGGCATTCGCCCCCAGCGCTCCAGCCCCGCGACGGGGTTCGCGCTGAGCGTGGCGATTATCTTCCTCTACTGGGTGCTGGCACGATACCTGATTATTCTGGGCAGGAGCGCACTGCCGCCCCTGCTTGCCAGCAGCCTGCCAAACATGATTGGGCTGGCGCTCGCCCTCTGGCTCATCACACGCCGCGAACGCGCCTGAACGCAGGCGGTATAATCGTGGCGATGCTTCTGGCAATCGATGTCGGCAACACGCACACAGTGATGGGGCTGTATGCGAACGGACGCTGGCACGCATGGCGCGTGCATACGAACCCTGCCCGCACCGAAGACGAACATTATGTGCTGTTGCGCTCCCTCATGGAGGCGGAAGGGCTACACGGCACGATTACGGGGGTTGCCATCAGTTCCGTCGTACCCGCGCTGGAGCCAGTGCTACGCCAGCTGGCGCACCGCTGGCTGAAGTGTGAACCCCTCTTTGTGTCGGTGGAGATGGATTTAGGCATCACCGTGGCGTATGACCCCCCGACGGCGGTGGGCGCCGATCGTCTGGCGAACGCGGTGGCTGGGGTCGCGCGTTTCGGCAAGCCGCTGATAGTGGTGGACTTCGGCACAGCAACCACGCTGGACGCCGTTTCACGCGAGGGGGTCTATGTGGGCGGCGCGATTTTGCCCGGCGTGGAGCTGATGCTGGAAGCGCTCGCGGGGCGCACGGCGCGACTGCCACGCATTGCGCTGGACGAGGAGCCGCAGGCGATTGGTCAAAGCACGCCCGCCAGCCTGCGCAGCGGAGTCGTGCTGGGTTCCGTCGGCGCGATAGAGTATCTGATAGGGCTGTTCAAGCAGTCGCTGGGGACGGACACGCGCGTGGTGGCGACAGGCGGGCTGGCGCCCAGTTTCGCCAAACGCTGCCCCTCCATCGAGGCGGTGGAACCCTGGCTCACACTGGACGGCTTGCGAATCCTGTGGGAGCGAGCAAAGGGATGAGAATGGGGGCGGCGAACCTGCTTCGGTTCACCGCCCCGCTGGTCAGGAAGGTTAGCGCCCGGCGCCGAAGTTGAACAGCACAACCAGCAGGTCGGCATCATCAACAACGCCATCGCCGTTCAGGTCGCCTAGGGTAATGGCGGGGTTTCGGATAATGTTGGGAACCCCAGGCTGAATGTTAACCCGCGTCTCGTAGGGAAGCATCCCGCCCATGCGAACGGTGAGGATGTAGGTGCCGGGGGCAACATCAGGGAAGATTTCCATTTGACCTTGCTCGTCGCTCACCGCCTCGCCATCCCACACAGGCTCTCCATCAAGCGTGCGTAGAGAAACTTTCGCAGGATTGTTGGGAGGGAAAGGATTGGAGATTACGATGTAAATGCCTCGCCCACTGAAAAAACACTGAAAATACCCGCCCCTCTCCAAAACCCCGCTGTTTTACCGATAATCTTCGTCAGAGGTCTGGAAGACTCTATGAGGGAACCGATTCTCTCAACTGGAGGGCGAAACGCACTATGTATGAGGCATACTGGGGCTTAAACGAGCCGCCGTTCACCCTGACGCCCGACCCGCGCTTCCTCTATCTGGGCAAAGAGCATGAGGATGCGCTGGTAATGCTCCATTACACCATCACCCGCAATCGGGGCGCGGGGATGCTCATCGGCGATATCGGGCTGGGCAAAACCACGCTCAGCCGAAAACTGCTGGAACTGCTGGACCCTGTGGAGTTCAAAGTCGTGCTGATTGTGAACCCCATCCTGACGCCAATACAACTTTTGCAGGAAATCTTATACCAACTGGACATCCAGACCAGCGTGCGCAACCGCCAGCAACTGGTGCAGATGCTCTTTGAACATCTCATCCACCTGTACGAACACGGTCAGCGTGTGGTGCTGATTGTGGATGAGGCGCATCTGATTCGTGCCAGCAGCACTTTTGAAGAATTGCGCCTGTTGTTGAACTGTCAGATGAACGACCAGTTCCTGATTAGCCTGATTCTGCTGGGTCAGCTGGAGTTACGGAAAAAGATAGAGCGCGTGCCTGCGCTCAAGCAAAGGCTGGCAATCCGCCATCAACTCAAACCGCTGGATCAGGAAGAGACCGCCCGCATGATAGAGTTCCGCATGCGCACAGCAGGCTACGCCGGCGAGCGCATTCCGTTCACGCCCGACGCGCTTTATGAACTGTACCAGTACACCGGGGGCTACCCGCGCCTTATCTGCCAGATAGCGGATAACGCGCTGCTGGTGGGCATGGCGCAGGGCGTACGCCAGATCGACGGCTTTCTGATGCACGGCGTGATTATGGAAGCCGAAGGCAAGGAGTGGTAACAATGAACCTGGTAGAGGCAATCCGATTGGCATCCCAGAAACGCGAGGGCACAGAGAATCCGCCCGCGCCCGCTTCTTCGCCGAACGCGGAGCCAGGGGCATCCGGCGAACGGGAAGAGATGCAAACGGTGCGTTTTGAGGTGCGTCTGACCAACCAGCAACTGTATGATCTGCTCAGCTGGCTGGCACGCTCGCTACACCCCGTGATGACCCTCAAAGAGGCGGCGCATTATCTCCGGTTACGACCCGCAGAGCTGCAACAGATGGCAGAGCAGGGGATTATCCCCGCTTTCAAAGTGGACCATCGCTGGCGATTTCTCAAGACGGCGCTGGACGAATGGATGATCCTGCAACGCGCCACCGATGCCACACCGGAAACAACAGAGGGAGAACGCAATGAGAAAAGTGCGGAAAACGAATCGGCAGCCTAAAGGCGAAGCCTTCATGGCGTTCGATATCGGCAGCACGAGCATCAAGCTCTGCATCGCGCAGGTGCATGGGCGTTCCATCACGATTGAGCGGCTTGTGGAGACACCTCTCCCACCCAACGCGGTGCGCGAGGGTACCCTGCTGGAACCGGATACGGTCGCCAGAGCCTTGCGTGAAACGCTCCAGCAGGCAGGCAAGCATCCCAAAGCCGCCGTTCTGACCATTGCTGGACCGCACACCACGGCGCGCCCCGTTCGCCTGCCGCCGATGCCTGTAGAAGTGCTTGAAAAATCCATCCAGTTCGAGGCAGGGCGTTATTTGCCCTCCGCCGCCGAGGAACATTTCATCGGCTTCGAGGTGGTGGAGCAGGGTGAGGAGTATCTGGAAATCCTGCTGGTCGCCGCGCCCCGTGCCTCCACAGAAGCCTTTATCGATCTGATTGAGAAGCACAATATTGAGGTGGAGCTCGTGGAGCTCCAGCCGTTCGCGTTCTGGCGTGCCATCCAGACGGCGTATCGAGGACACACGCCCCCCGCTTACGCTTTTGTGGATATTGGAGGCGGGCACACCCAGGTGAGCGTGGTGCGCGGACCGCTGCTGGCGCTCACGCGCCACATTCCCATAGCAGGGGAAACCTTCAGCGCCGCGCTCAAGGGCTACTTCCATTACAGCGACGAAGAGGCGGAGCAGATTAAGCGCGGTCTGAACCTCGCCGATCTGATTGAACACATACCGCAGGAGAATCCGCCGCTGCGCCTCGTGCAGCCCATTCTGGACGAGCTGATTCGCGAAATCCGCCGCTCGCTCAACTACTACCAATCGCAGTTCCAGTCCCAGAAAGGGCGCGAGGGGCGCGTGGAACGCCTCTATCTGGCAGGGGGAACAGCGCGCATGCAGGGCATCGCCACCTACTTCGAGCATAAGATGGGCATCCCCACACAGGTGTTTGACCCGTTCCAGAGCGAGGCGGTTAACTTCGGCAACTTTGTACCCGACCCCGAAATGCTGGGATGCCAGTGGGTGAACGCACTTGGCGCCACGATGATCCCCATCGAGCAAGCGGAACGCGACATATGGTACGCCGCCACCGAGTCGCTTGAAGAGGTCGCCGCATAAGGAGGAGCCTATGTCGGTTATCAACTTAATTGCCCAGGATCGTCTCAAGCGCCAGCAGCTGGCGCGTAAGGCGCGTCTGGCGGGGCTGGCGTGGTTCGGGGTGGTCGTGCTGGTGGCGGTCGGCTGGGGCGGCGCGATTCTCTATGTCGGCGCGCTCAGCCTGCAAACCGCGCGTATCGAGGAAGAGATGGTCAGGCTGAACCCCACCGTGCAGGCGCTCAAGCAGGTGCAGGCGCAGCTTAACGCGCTCCAGCCCACCGTCACAACCCTCCAGAACGCCCGAACTGAAACGGGGCGCGCACGCAAACTCCTGCAGCACCTCAGCCAGCATACCCCTGCAGGATGCTACCTCAGCGCCATCGAGTTTGGTAAACGAAGCGACCCCAAAAAGCCGATGGAAGTCGTGCTGCGCGGTACTGCCGATAAACAGGAAACCGTCGGCGAACTGATGCTTCGGCTCAATCAGCACCCCGACCTCGAAAAAGTCCGACTCGATTTCTCGCAGGAGCGTACCCTTGGCGAGACCCAGTCCGCCTTCGATTTCCAGATTACCGCCGAAATCAAAGGCACCGCAATCCAGACGAAGGAGGAGAAGAAAGATGGCGGGCAACAGTAGAATCCAGCGTCTTGAAAGCGCGGTTCGGGTAATTGGGCTGGCGATATTGGTCACGCTGCTGCTGGGGATTGGCAGCGCCTACTTCCCCTACAGTATGATCAGCGAAGCCCAGAATCACCTGGCGGAGCGCCAGAAAGCGCTGGAACAGGCGCGTCAGGCGCCGGGGCAACTGCGCATTCTGCAGGCGCAGCTGGAGCAAACCCAGCGCAACCTTGCGTTTCTGGAGCGCGGCGTCTCGGAAGCCGCCTACATCCCCACGATGCTCAAACAAATTGAGGACACCGCCCGCGCCCTGAATCTCAAAATCGTCGCCATCCGCCCCCAACAGCCTGCGCAAAACAACACCGGCGGAGGGCAAAACGACGCCAAAAAACAGCAAGCCAAGCCCTACGAAGAGCAGATGATTGAGATCAGCCTGCAAGGACACTTCTGGAGCCTGATGAGCTTCCTGAAGCAACTCGACGAATACCCCAAGATTCTGGCAGTGCAAACGATGAACCTGCAGGCGAAGTCCACCACCCAGCAAACCGCCGATACAAACCCGGAGCTGGAAGCTAAGTTCACGGTCAAAGCCTTTATCTTCCGCAACAGTCCGCCCACGACGCAAAACTCCCAGAACGGAGGCTGAATATGGAAAAACTCCAGAGTATGCAAGCGAAGAAACAGGCAAACCCAAAACAGCTGGTTGCGGTTGCGGTGTTGACCCTGCTGCTCATAGGGGTTGGGGTCTGGCAGTGGACGAACCTCTCACAACCCGCGCCCCAGAATACGCCTTCAAAACCTGCGCAGGCGACGAGCAACTCCAGCGCTACTCAGACCGCGCAAGCTCCTGCCCAGCCCGCGACAGGAATCGTACTGCCCGCCCTTTCGCCACGCGACCCGTTCAAACCCACCCCGGAGGTTGTTGCCCAGGCAGCCACGCAGAACAACAATAAAGTGGTCGTCGCGAAAAAATCGGAGGGCGCGCCCAAACGCGAGATTGGCGGCGTGCCCCCCGTAGCCCTGCCTGCGCCCGGCAACCTGCAACTGGAACTCGCTAAAACGGAACCTGAAGATTCGCAAGCCCCCCAGACGCCCCAGTGGACTGTGGTGGGAGTCGTGCAGGGACCCAACACCCTTGCGATTCTCAAAGATAGCGAGGGCAACCGCCGCTTTGTGCGTCCGGGCGATACGCTGGAGGAAGGTTGGCGGGTGCAGCAGATTCAGCGGGGTCAGGTGGTTTTCAAAAAAGCAAATGAGCAAATATCTGTGCGTGTCGGTCAATCCACTCAAGAGCATGGAGGGAGCCAGTAATGCGATACGGTCTATGGTTGTCTTGCGGGATCAGCACGCTCCTGTTGTCGGCGATGTTTGGTCAAACCGTCCGTCAGGTTAGCGCGACGGTGGAACAGGGGCAAACTGTAGTTCAGATTACGGGTGAGAAACTGCCCAGCCCCTCGGTGAGCCTATGGCGCAATCAGTTTCTGATTCTGGAGTTTCGCGCACGATTTGAGGGGCGTGGGCGCGAAGTGCGCCTGACGACCCCCCACGCCATCAAGCTGCGTTATGGCTGGTACACCAGCAACCCGCCGCGTGTGCGCGTGGTGGTAACGCTTCGGGGCAAACCGCCCTACCGCGTGGAGAGAACCGAGACGGGCTTCCGTGTGCAGATAGGGCAAGTACAAACAACGACGCCTCCAGAAACTCAGCCCATATCCACAAAGTCGGTTCAGGTGGCGTCGGCTGAGCCGAATCCACCTGCAAGCGAGTGGCGTGAGGTGAAACCCATCCTGCCCGAATCGGCGGTGCAGGTGCGCACGGCGGCGCCCGAACCCGAACGGCGTGAGGTTGCCAGCGCGCCTCCCACAGCCACGCGCCCCCCAGTGCTGGTTTCGCTCGATTTCGTGGGAGCCGACATCGGCGATGTGCTGAAAGCGCTTGCCATCCAGTCGGGGGCGAACATCGTAACCGCGCCCGATGTGAAGGGCACCATCACCGTCAGCCTCAACCGTGTGTCAGTAGAAGAGGCGCTGAACCTGATTACGCGGCTCAGTGGCTATCACTACGAGCGCATCGAGAACACTTATGTGGTGGGCACGCCTGCCTCCATAGAAGCCTTCCGTGGCAAACCCGCGCCGTCGGAACGCGCCAAAGCGGTGGAGGTGTTCACCTTCAAAGTCGCCCAGGCGAACGAGGTAGCGCTTTATCTGCGCGCGCGTTTCCCTGACCTCACCATCACCCCCTCCTCCGAGAAAGACCCGCGCTACCTGCTGGTGGAGGGCGACCCCGAACGGATTGCCGAAGCGCGCGCCGCAGCGGAGTATTTTGAGCAGCAAATCACTGGCGGCGTCGAGATTGTTACCGAGGTCTACCGCGTCAAGTATGCCGACTCGCGTGATCTGGTGCGAATTCTGGCGCAGATGGTGCCAACCGTTTCGGTCGCGCTGGGTCCTGACGCGCTGTTGAGTCGGGGCACAGTTTCGGGCACAACGCAAGCGATGGCGTCGCCCTCTGGAGGCGATGCACCCAGCCCTTCTGCCCAGCAGATGGGCGCGCCGATGCCTGCAGGCGGCGATTCGGGTTCCAGCAGCGCCCAGCCGCCGAACCTGCTGGTGCTGATGGGCACGGCACGCGATGTGTTGCGTGCGCTGGAGATCCTCAAAAAGGTGGACATCAAGCAGCCGCAGGTCGTGATTGAGGCGCGCGTGCTGGATGTCTCCGAGGGAAGCCTCAAGTCGCTGGGGCTGTCGTGGAGCGCACTTCAGTCCAGCGCCGTAGATACGCTGGATCGCTCCGAAGGCAGATTACCTTTCCCCAGTGGGGGCACACCGGTGCCGAACCAGCAAGGAGTTCAGGTGAACAAAGACGGTTCGCTGGGGATTGATTTCAGCATCGTCAAGAAGCCGATCGATTTCAGCGTGACTCTGAACGCGCTGGCAGAGGATCGGCGCAACCGCCTGCTGGCAAACCCGCGCGTCGCCACGCTGGACGGACGCCCTGCCACCATCTTCATCGGCGATGAGGTGAACTATGTCAAACTCATCCAGCAGACACCTCAAGGTGCGAATGTGCAGACCGACTCGGTGCAAGCGGGCATCATTCTGAGCGTGCTGCCGCGCGTGCATGAGGATGGCTCTATCACGCTTCAGGTTAAGCCTGAGGTGAGCGTGATTACGGGGTTCCTGAATGTGCCGGGGGGTGGTTCACTGCCGCAGCTGGCACGACGCAACGCGGAGACCACCATTCGCCTCAACAACGGCGAGACGCTCATCATCGGCGGGCTGATTCGCGAGCAGGACATCAAGACCATCCAGAAAGTGCCCCTGCTGGGCGACCTGCCGTTCTTCGGCTATCTCTTCCGCAGGTCGTCCACCACGCGCGATCGCTCGGAGATTGTGATTACCCTCACCGTGCGTGTGATGGAATAAAGTTTCCGCTCCCTGCGTTGGGGGCGGAAACTACCCTCCAATCGGCATCGCGAGCAGGTAGGCTTCGCTGCTGCCGTTCTGGGTGATGGCGTCGTAGGAGAAGAGACTGTAGCCCCGCGCGCCCGCCCGAAGCGAGGCGCGAATCTTGTTCGTCGTGCTTTCAGGGGAGATGTGCCACGCGCCAATCCCGGCAATCAGCGGACGCCCTTCCACATGCTTCAGGGCGTGTTCTATCTGCTTTTGCACGCGGGCGGTGTCTTTGTCATACGCCATCAGCGCCAGCGTGTCTAGCCACCCGGCGCGAATCCAGTAGACCCAATCCTGTAGCTTGTGTCGGTATGCCAGCGCGGGGTCGGGCCAGACGGCAGCGGAGAGAATGAGGTTCGGGTTGATTCGGCGCGATTGACGGGCAAACTGGGAAACGAACGCGCTGACCTGCTCCCGACGCCAGTCGCTCCATTCGGCGGGGAAGGCGTCTATCCATGCAAACGGATTGCGCTTGCGCTCCAGCGCCCGACGCTCGCGCTCGGAAACGCGCTCCTGCATCGCCTCCCGAAACCGCGCTCGACACCCTGCACAGTAGCAGTAGCCCTCGTAGGGGTAGCGCACATAGTCCAGATGCAAGCCGTCCAGCTGGGGGTAGCGCTGGGCGACTTCGGCGAACACCTTGAGCGTATGCGTGCGCACATTCGGGTTGCTGGGGCAGAGATACACTCCCTCCACCTTACCTGCAGTGGTCATCTGATAGCGCTGATTGCGGTCGCGGGCAATCCAATAGGGATAGCGGTTTATCACATGCTGGGGGCTGAGGGGGCGTCGGGGCTGGCTCCACACATAGAACACATTCAGCCACGCATGCACCATAATGCCTGTGCCCTGCGTACAGCGGAGCAGATGCCCCAGCGGGTCAAACGAATCGGGCTGGAAACGCAACGCCTCGGCACGCGGCTCTAAGGTGGAGCGATAATAGGCGTCCCCACGTCCCCGAACCTGCACAAACAGCGTATTGAAGCCGTAGCGATAGGCAATCTCCACTGCGCGTTCCACAGATTGGGGTGAAACTAAGGAAGTGCGCACAACCCACAGGGCGCGCACGGTTTCAGGAAGGCGCGCTTCGCCCTTCGCCCGCCGCTCCTTAAACAGGCTCATGGTTCGGGAGATTATACCTTGTGAGACGCTCTACCAGTGAACCACCAGACCCACGCGAGTCAGTTCCACAAACCTCGCTCCTGATAAAGCATCAATCATCATATGCAGATGAGTGCTAAACAGATGTATCAACTCATTATTTGTGATATTGCCTGTGCTAACTAAGAGTAGTTTATAAACATTCCCGTGGAGGAGCAGGTTGTCTATAAAGTCGCTATCTTTGGTCACCACCACATACTCTTGGAGAACTGATACATGTCGTCAGGTGTGCGGTTACCCAGAGGCATCTCGGTGGTGTGAAGCGCCTCCACCCCTTGTTGTCTCAGGTAAGTCACCAGTCGCATTGGTAGCTGCGCATCCACGAGCCATCTCATCGGGAAAACAGTTCCACCCGCTTAACTTCAGTCAGGCGTGCCGCGTAGAGGAGTGCTGCCTGCAAATCCTCACGCTCAAGGTCGGGATAGTCACGCAGGATATCTTCGGGGGTCATGCCGCTGGCAAGCCACTCCAGTACCGTTGCCACAGGATAGCGCAGCCCCCGGATGACGGGCTTCCCGTGACAGATATTCGGGTCGCGCGTGATGCGGCTGAGCAACTCGTCAGGTTCCATCAGCAACAGTATACCTCAACACCGTTCCTCCAGAAAGATTTGCTGACAGAGCTTTAAGCCACCTTATACCACACCTCCACGCCCCGATAGAGGTGTTTGATTCGTGCAACGCCCTCGGCGTCCATCACACAGAGGGCAGTCGCAAGGCTATCCGAAACGATTCCTGATGGCGCTTTGACGCTCACCTGCACGAGGTGGCGCAGTCCCAGCCCGGTGCGGGGGTCTACAATATGGGCGTAGCGCACGCCGTCAATCACCACGAACTGCTCCGTGCTGCCTGAAGTGGAGAGGGCACAGTTCGCCAGCGTCAGAAACACAGGCTCCTCGCGCGAGGAAAGGGGCGGAATCTCAATCCGCCAGCCTTTTTGGTTGGGTGGAGGTGCGGAGACCGCCAGATCGCCGCCCATCTGCACCAGCGCGCGCGTAATCCCGTGCTGGCGTAGCACCCGCAGGGCGCAGTCGCAGGCATAGCCTTTGGCGATACCGCCCAGATCCAGACGCATCCCCTCTACGGCGAGGCGCACGGCGCGGCGGCGAAGGCTCAGCGCCACCTTCTGCCAGCCTGTGCGTGTTAGTGCCTGCTGAAGCGTGGCGTCGTCGGGCAGTTTTTGCTTCGCGCGCGCCTCGCGCCACAGTGCGGTGAGCGGTCCAACGGTGATGTCGAACGCGCCGTCGGTCTGCTTCGCCAGCTTCTGGGCGTGCCACAGCACATAAAACAGTTCGGGGCTGACCTTCACCCAGCGCCGGACGGCGGTTTGACAGAGGCGCATCAGCTCACTGTCGGGGCGGTAGTCGCTCATCATGGCTTCCAGCGCGCTGAGTCGGCTATAGGCGGCTCGACACGCCCGCAACGCCACCGACTCGCTGGGCGCGTAGACCACCATGCGCGTCTCCACGCCCATCCGTATCTGCGTGTATTCGTAGCGCTCCACGACACCATGTTGTACCCGTCGGGTACACTTATACTGCATGAGCCATCACACGACACCAACGCGCGTTGTAGACCCTGCTCGCCATCGGGAAGAGGTGGAGAGCGAGGCGTCCCTGCGCCCGAAGCGACTCACCGAGTTCATCGGGCAGCAGCAGCTCAAAGAGAACCTGAGCATCTTCATTCAGGCGGCGCGGGCGCGGGGCGAATCACTGGACCATGTGTTGTTGTTCGGTCCGCCGGGGCTGGGTAAAACCACCATCGCCACGATTATCGCCAACGAGATGGGCGTGCCCATTCACATCACCTCTGGTCCCGCGATTGAGCGCCCGGGCGACCTCGCAGCGATTCTGACCAGCATGGAGGCGGGGCAGGTGCTGTTTATTGACGAGATTCACCGCCTCAGCCGCGCGGTGGAAGAGGTGCTGTACCCTGCGATGGAAGATTTTCAGATCGATATCGTGCTGGGCAAGGGGGCGGGCGCGCGCTCTTTACGGCTGGACCTGCCGCCGTTCACGGTGGTGGGGGCGACCACACGCGCAGGCTTGCTCACTTCACCCCTGCGCGACCGATTCGGGATTGTGCATTACTTCCAGTTCTACACGCCTGAGGAACTGGCGCAGATTATCCGCCGTTCGGCGCGGATTCTGCAGGTGGCGATAGAAGAGCCAGCGGTGCAGGAGATTGCGATGCGCTCGCGGGGCACGCCGCGCATCGCGAACCGCCTGCTGCGACGCATCCGCGACTTCGCGCAGGTGCTGGGCGAGGGCAAAATCACGCTGGAAATCACGCAGGACGCGCTTCAGCGGCTGGGCGTAGACCCGCTGGGACTGGACGAGATGGACATTAAGATTCTGCGCACGCTGATTGAGAAGTTCGGCGGGGGTCCTGTGGGGCTGGAGACGCTGGCAGCCTCGATTCAGGAAGACGCGGGCACGATTGAAGACATGTACGAACCCTTCCTGATGCAGCTGGGGTTCATCCAGCGCACGCCGCGTGGGCGACTGGCGACCCCGCAGGCGTACGCCCATCTGGGAATCCCCTGCCCAGGCGTTAGTCTCCAGCCCCGTCTGGAGATGGATACCTGATCCTGATTAATTCACCGACTGCTTCTGTATCTGGCGCTTGCCGTCGGGCGTTATCATCTCCTGCTGGAGCATCATGGAAAAATCTCTGGTCAGCTGCAGGGTGAGGTTCGCCTTGACGGTTTGCCCGAACTTCATTTCAGCCGTGACAGGCGGAGTATGCTCCAGAATCACCGTGTCGCCCGTGGAGTCGGGTTTAGGGGGGCGGTAGACCCACTTAATCTGGGTTCCATCCTTAAGGGTGATAGGTTTCAGCGCGTCGGGTTTGAGATATTTGGGCGTGAGTGCGTTCAGATTTGGGGGGAACTTGCCCGTGTCGGTGTGATATTGCTTGATAGCGTTGGCAATTACCTGAAACGGGGGTTTGACCTCCTGTTCAATCACCATCGACTGCTGAACGATGTCGCCAAACATGCTGCCCAGCTGGCGTGCGCCAAAGAAGAGCAGGATAGCGAACACCACCAGCAGCCCCAGACAGCCGATGCCACCCAGAACCCAGCACGATGTGCGTCCTCCGGTGCCTCTCAGTGAACTCATGGGTATCGCCTCCGTAGGAGGTTTCGCTTTGGGCAGGGGATTTCCTGCTGGATGGGTGTTAAGACTAACGCCTCTGCCGAATCCATGCTTCAGGCTGGCGCAGGAGGGTTTCAGTATCGCCCTGATTCAGGCGCTGCAGAAACCATGCGCGACACTCGCCTGTGGCAAGCAACGCGACACGCTCTTTGGCGAGGGGAACTTGAGTGGGCGGTACGATGAGTGCATGCGGCGCCGCCGCCAGCCCTGTCGCGAGGGTTGCGGGTTCCGCATCGGGCAATAGCACAGCCCGATACAAGCCCCATTCCAGCGCGCTCTGTTCCACCTCCCAGAATGCCTCCAGCGAAGCCGCCTCGCTCAGGTGCGCGGAGAGGGGCAGGGAGTCCTCTTCTCTGTCGGGCAGTGTGCCCAGCCAGCCGAGTTGCCACCTGCCGATGGGCGTATGCTGTTCGCGCAGGCTGAGTTTGACCGCTTCCATCGCCTGCAGCCACTCGGCAAGCCGTTCAGGCGGATGGGGAATCAGCGTCAAATTCATTTCCACGCTCCAGCGCCAGAGCGATTCCTGAAGTTCAGGCTCCTCCAGAATTTCGCGGGGGACAACCCACCAGAGCGGCTTGCCTCCCAGCTGGTGCGCCAGATGGGGCACTTCGGGCTTTTCAGGGGGGCTAACCGCAAAGCTCACCACCAGTTCCGCGCCAATTTGAGCCGTTGATTCCAGCGCCGCCCACTCCTCAATCCTGCCGCCAATCGCAACGGTTTGCCCGTCCCATGTACGCACGGGCAGGTGCTGGCTCTCGATATGATAGCGTGTGTGGGTGGCGACACGCAGGAGCTGGCTCTGATAGCGCGTGAGGGTCGCGACGCTGGGGTCTATGTAGGCGACGCCTGCGTTCGCGTCCAGCACCACCATCGCGTCGGGCGGTAGCACGCGGGGCAGGCGCTCCACCTTCAGCACAGGCACGGAGGGCAGGGGCGGTGTGGGTTCGCGCTCCACTATCCAGCCCACGACGCGCACATAGGGCGCGAGAATAGGGGGTGCGTCTTCCAGCGAGGGCGCCAGCGCGATCACCTCCAGCGGCTCGGTGCGCATGCGATACTCAATCGCGAGCCATTCGTCTTCGTCCTGTGCAAAGAGGCGCGGGTCTAACCATTCGGGGGCAGTGGGTGCGGGCAGATAGAGCGGCGCCCCAACGCCGATTGCCATTCCCGGGCGAACCGGCGCCCCAAACAGAACCCAGCGTGCAGGGGGTTCAGGCGGAGACCCCGAAGACCTCGACGGCATAGCCCTGTTGACGATAGGGGTTGAGAGCCGATTCGTAGACCGCCCGCTCGCTTGCTGGCACCAGCAGCACGATGCGGTACTGGTTGCCATATTGCCGTATCAGGCTGGGGAGCCGGTCCAGCACTGACTGCGAGGCGGTGGGGGTACGGTCGGTGAGCCAGCGGAGGAACTGGCGCATCTCGTGCGACTGGCTGAAAGCGACGGGCGTTACCGTGCCCGTTTCGTCCAGCACGCTGAGTGCGACGCCGTGGCGGGGCGCTTCGGTCGCAAGCCATGCCAGGTGGCGGAGCGCCTGTTCGAAGTCGGGCGCGCCCTCGTCTTCGTCGATACGCCAGCGCGGAGCATACTCAACAGCGACCAGCACGGGCGCGAGCTGGTCGGTTTCAAACTCTTTTACATGCCACTCATGGTGGCGGGCGGTGGCGCGCCAGTTGATGCGTCGGAGGGGGTCGCCCGGAATGTAGGGGCGTGTGCCGTGCCAGTCCGCCCCCTCGCCGCGCTGACCCCGCAGCGAGGATGCCATCAGAAAACGCCCGTGCCCGCCCCCGGACCACGACCAGCCCGCAAGCGGTACAGGACGCGGCAACACGCGCACCTCCGCGAGGAGGTCAAACCACGCAACTCGATAAAACAAGCCGAAAATATCCGAGAGCACAATCGCGATTTCGCCCAGCGTGTAGCGCCCCATCCGATTTGCGGTCAACTCGCTGACAATCCGCTGAACCCCGTCTGCGCGCGGCTCCACACGCTGATGCTCCATCGAAAAGCTGGGAGGGTGGACAATCTTAAAATCACTGATGGCAACTGCCCACGACACGCGCAGGTTCGTTTCGATAGTCACCTCGAACGACTCGCCCTCCAGAACTTCGGGCGGGCAGTGGAAATCTGCCTCGAGGTGTTGCATGCGCCGGTTCACCAGCAGGTAGGTCGCGCCCAGAATGAACCCCAGCACGCTCGCCATCCAGTACATCTGGCGGTTGTTGGTCATCAAGCCAGAGACCAGCAGGAACGAGGTCGCCGCCATCAGCGCGGTGAGTTTGTATTCTCGCATCAGGTTTCCTCACCCATCGGCACGGGCACTTGCTTCAGGATTTCCTGAATCACCTGTTCGGCGCGTGGGATTTTGCCCTGCGAGTCGCTTCGCAGAATCAGACGGTGTGCCAGCACGGGAACCGCCATCCGTTGCACATCGTCGGGGGTAACGAAGTGGCGTTCTGAGAGGATGGCGTTGGCTTGCGCGGCGAGCATAAGCGCCAGCGAGGCGCGGGGGCTGGCGCCCAGCGCAATCTGGGGATGGTGGCGTGTGGCGTTCACCACCGCCACCAGGTAGCGTCGCACGGCGGGGCTGATGTAGACCCGCCGCACCTGCTGCTGGAGCTGCTCCAGCTGTTCCAGCGACAGCACTGGCTCAAGGGTGTCCAGCGGCGAGCGGAGCTGACGGCTCGCCAGAATCTGCTCCTCCACCTCAGGCGATGGGTAACCCAGCGACACCCGCGCGAAAAACCGATCCATCTGCGCCTCGGGCAGCGGGTAAGTGCCCACCATCTCGATATTGTTCTGGGTCGCAATTACCAGAAATGGATGGGGCAGGGGATGCGAAGCACCCTCCACCGAGACCGTGCGCTCTTCCATCGCTTCCAGCAGAGCGGATTGGGTCTTCGGCGTGGCGCGGTTAATCTCGTCTGCCAGCACAATGTTCGCAAAAATCGGTCCGGGGTGGAACTCGAACTGCCCCGTGCGCTGGTTGTAGATCACGGAACCCGTTACATCGGCGGGCAGCAGGTCGGGCGTGAACTGGATGCGTCGGAACTGTCCGCCAATCGCGCGCGCCAGGGCGCGTGCCAGGGTGGTCTTGCCCACGCCGGGGATATCTTCGATTAGCAGGTGCCCCCCACTCAGCAGTCCCGTAATCATCAGGCGCACGGCTTCTGTCTTGCCCAGAATCACGCGCTCGACGGTTTGAATGAGGGTTCGTGCCTGGTGCGCCACCTCGCGCGCTTCCGATTCGGTGAGCCACTCCTGCGAAGCAACGGTCATAACATCAGAAGTATACCTCCCGTGAGGTTTCCATCGGGTACAATCTTGCTACAGGGAGGTTTTATCGTATGCAACGACGGATTCGTGCCGCGATGGTAACCGATGTGGGCGGTATCGGCGACGAGTCGTTCAACGCTTCGGCGTGGCGCGGGCTGGAGCGTGCGCGCGATCAACTCGGCGCGGAGGTGCGCTATCTGGAGTCGCGCACGGCGGCGGACTATGTGCGCAACCTGACCGCACTGGCGCGGCAGGGGTTTAATGTGGTCTTCGCGATTGGGTTTTTGATGGAAGACTCGCTCGCCAAAGTGGCGCCGCGCTTCCCGAAGGTCTATTTCGGGATTGTGGACGGCAGAGCGCCGAACTTGCCCAACTGCGTGTCGCTCATTTTCAACGAGCAGGAAGGCTCTTACCTGGTGGGGGCGCTCGCAGGCGCGTTCACCAAAACGAATGTGGTGGGGTTCGTGGGCGGTATGAATGTGCCCCTCATCAAAAAGTTTGAGTACGGCTATCGCGCAGGCGTGCTGACCACCAACCCGAAGGCGAAGGTGCTGGTCGGCTACACGGGCAACTGGGATGATGTCAGCAAGGGGCGCGAGCTGGCGCTCACCCAGTTCAATCAGGGCGCGGACATCATCTATCACGCCGCAGGGCGCTGCGGAATCGGTGTCATTCGCGCCGCCCAGCAAAAAGGCAAAGGCTACTATGCAATTGGCGTGGACAGCGACCAGGACCACCTCGCGCCCGGACATGTGTTGACCAGCATGATGAAGCGCGTGGATAACGCCGTGTTCGATGTGTGCAAGCGCGTCGCCGAAGGACGCTTCAAGAGCGGGACGATTGTGTACGGGGTCAAGGAGAAGGGCGTCGGTCTCAGCCCGATGCGCTTTACCCGAAAGCTCGTGCGCGACGCCATCATGGCAAAAATCAACAAACTGGAGCAGCTGATTGTGCAGGGCAAAGTCGTGCCCCCGTACAACGAGCAGACTTTCCGGGCGTTCCGTCCACCAAAGGTTTAACGATGTCGCGCCCCAGCTGGGATGAGTATTTTATGCAGGTGGCGTTTGTGGTGGCGACTCGCGCCACCTGCCCGCGTCGGAGTGTGGGCGCCGTGATTGTGCTGGATAAGCGCATTCTGGCGACGGGCTATAATGGCGCGCCGCGGGGTCTGGCGCACTGCACCGAAGTGGGCTGCCATCTCGTGGCGGGGCACTGCATTCGCGCTCTGCACGCCGAGCAGAATGCCATCCTGCAGGCGGCGATGAACGGGGTCTCCACGCGCGGGGCGACGGTCTATGTCACCTGCCAGCCGTGCAACCACTGCGCGAAGATGATTATTAACGCTGGCATCGAGCGCGTGGTGTTTCAGGGCGATTACCCCGACGAGTTCGCGCTGGAGCTGTTCGCCGAAGCGGGGATTGCGCTGGATCGGTTCGTGGACGGGCGGATTGAGCCTGTTGACCTGACGCCCTATATGCCAAAGCGATGAAAACGATTACGGTTGTGTTTCTGATTGCGCTGGCGACGACCTATCTGCTGACGCCCTGGGTGCGGGCGCTGGCGATACGGTTTGGGGTGCTGGACATTCCTGACGCGCGGCGGGTTCACACCGAGCCGATACCGCGCTGGGGCGGGTTAGCCATCTATCTGGGGGTGGTGGTGGCGACGCTGGCGGGGATGTTCCGACTGTACCTGCTGGCGCCCAACGATGGCGTGTTCTGGGAGCGGGTGGTGCCGTTCGTGGGGCTGTTGCTGGTGGGCACGCTGGTGCTGGCGGCAGGCATGCTGGACGATTTGAAGGGTTTTTCGGCGGTGCTTCAGGCGGGGGTGTTGTTGCTGGCGGGGTTGCTGGTGCAGCTGTTCGGCGTGCAGATTGAGGGCTTCGCCGCGCCGATTGGGGGTAACTTCCGAGACGCGCGCTGGGTGTCGCTGGGCGCGTGGACGATTCCGCTCACTGCGCTGTGGATGTTCGTCATCAGCAAAACGATGGACACGATTGACGGGCTGGACGGCTTGGCGGCGGGCGTGAGCGCGATTGCGGCGCTGACGCTGGCGCTGATGGCGCTTCAGGCGGCGAATATTTTAGACCAGCCCTATCCCAACTGGCTGATTGCGATTACGGCGGCGGCGGTGGCGGGCGCGGCTGGCGGGTTTTTGCGCTATAACTTCAACCCGGCGCGGATTTTTATGGGCACGGGCGGCGCGCAGTTTCTGGGCTTTGTGCTGGCGGGGCTATCGGTGATTGGCGCGTTCAAAACGGCGACCGCGTTCGCGATTTTCGTGCCCCTGCTGGTGTTCGGCTTGCCGTTGCTGGACGCGGTGAATGTGGTGGTTCGGCGGCTGCTGAGCGGCGCGCCCATTCACAAGCCCGACAAGCGCCACATCCACCATCAGCTGCTGGCGCGCGGCTTGACCCAGCGTCAGACCGTGCTGCTATTGTACGGGATTGCGCTGGCGATGGCGGTGGTGGCGCTGTGGCTTTTCAAGCGGGCGATGGGCTAACTGGAGCCGACAGTGGGATTCGAACCCACGACCTGCGCATTACGAGTGCGCCGCTCTACCGCTGAGCTATGTCGGCTCTGGGGGTTATTATACCCGACCCCACAGCGTTGTTGCAAGGGGTGGATTAGCGCACATCGTAGATGTCTTGGGCTGTGTTCCCACTGCAAAAGTTGCTATTCAGGCGAGCCTTCACGGTTTTGTCTCGCACATAGATGCCGTATTGATTTCCTACACACCGATTCCCGCTCACCTCACCCTGCACATTGTCAGAAAGCCAGATACCACAGTCCTCGTTCCCCTCGCAGGTGTTGTTGCGAGCAGTGAGGTGAGCTTGGTCTTGAGCGTAAATCCCGTGAGAGCCGTTTTCCTTGCAGGTGTTGCCTTCCAGTGTGCCCTGCGCACTGCCAAAGAGCGAAATCCCACCATCCCTATTCCCTTCGCAGGTGTTGTTGCGAGCAGTGAGGGCGGACTGCTCGTTGCCTGCAATCCCGTGAGAGCCGTTTCCTTTGCAGGTGTTGCCTTCCAGCGTGCCCTGCGCACTGCCAAAGAGCGCTATGCCAGCTTGAGAGTTCCCCTCGCAGGTGTTGTTGCGGGCGGTGAGGTGAGCTTGGTCTTGAGCGTAAATCCCGTGATAGCCGTTTCCTTTGCAGGTGTTGGCTTCCAGCGTGCCCCGCGCGTTGCCAAAGAGCGCTATGCCTGAGTATGTGTTCCCCTCGCAGGTGTTGTTGCGGGCGGTGAGGCGAGCTTGGTCTTGAGCATAAATCCCGTGAGAGCCGTTTCCTTTGCAGGTGTTGCCTTCCAGTATGCCCCGCGCACTGCCAAAGAGCGCTATGCCTGAGTATGTGTTCCCCTCGCAGGTGTTGTTGCGGGCGGTGAGGGTGGACTGTTCCCCAGCACGAATACCACTGCCGATGTTTTCTGCGAAGAGGCTCTCTTCTACTTCGCCCTTTGCGCTCCCCGCAAGCTCAATTCCCAACTCTGTATTCGCGACGAAACTGCTATTGCTCATAGTAAGACGCGAGCAATCCTGAGCGCAAATACCTGTATGGTTGTTTCGGAAGTTGCTTTGCTTGACCGAGCCAGAAGAGGAATCCTGAAGCGCAATCCCGCAAGCCCCGTGATCCTCATAACAACAATCCTCTGCTATAAGCGTAGCCTCTCCGGAGACCTGGGTGCCATACCTGCTCGCCCCTCGTATATGACAGCACGCCAGACGGACTGTCCCGCTTTCTACACTGAGGGCGCACTCGGATTGCCCCTGACAGTCAATCGTCAGTCCATGCATAGCCAGTACCCTATCCGAGGGTAGACTCACCTGAATACCCACCGCGTCCCTGCAGATGAGAACGGTTTTCCCTGCACCTGCCCCTATCAGCAGGAGCGGTTTATCTATGGTTACGGTATGTTCAATAACATGCTCACCTTCAGGAATCAGAATAATCTCGTTTGGCTGTGCGCTTCTGATGGCCTGTACGATCTCAATGGGCTGGGATATTCGAGTGGGTAGAATATGGCTCATTCCGCAAACCACTTCCTGATGTATCTTGCTGCCAATGGAACAAAACCACTCCACCTCAATGCCTGGCAGATCAATGGCATGCAGCGCCTGAATCTGAAAATCAGCTTCAATGAAGACAGTGGCTATGATCGGGTACTCTCTGTCGCGCTCTATCCAGTACCGATAGCGAGCGTTCATCTCCGCGAAGTTAGCGGACTCGGTCTTTGGAAGGTTCTCAGTCTCGCTTTCTATCTCCAGAGTGTGCTGGGAGCTCGTCTTCGGGAATTTGATCGTGAACTTGCATATCTTCCCATTGTGCTCCAAAGAGAGGTTCCTGATTGTCGCCTTCGTGTTCAGGCGCATCAAGACACCATCTTTGTTCACCTCGCTTTTTATTTCGTGAAGCGTCTGTACCCTATGCGCAGGACTGGTTCCATTCCGAAAGGAGTGGTGGGGACTCTGCGGTTTACAGGTGTGGCAATCTGATTTGTTGCATACCAGATACCCGCAAGCAGCACAGGTTTCCTCCCGACCCCATACCAGAGGGAACTTACCGCATCCTCCACAATATGCAAGCAAAGTATGGGTTTGCCTATTCTCGGTTCTACCCCGCAAAAGTCCCGGACCACAAAATTCGAATGACCTATAGGAGAGGGAGCCTTTCCTGATGTTGCTGTACAGCACGCCTAAGGACCGAACTAAATCCCACACGGTTTCCAGGGGGTCGTACAGCCCAGGAGGGTGTTTCTGAATGTCTGTTGGGCTTTCCGTGCCATAAATCCAGCGAAGCCAGCGAGTGGGATGATTTTCCGGGACCTTCCCCACCACGGTAAGCACAAAAAACTTTAACAGGTAGAAGAAGAGGAAGGGGCGCGAGAGGCGGTTTGAAGCAGCCAATTCGCGAAGCCCGTCCAAAAATTCTCTCTCCCAATCGCTCAAGGCGTTGAGGAATTCAGGTGGAAACTCGACGCCGCTGGCTACAAGGAGGGGCAGGATGGGATCACCATGCAAGTGGATTAGCTGGGAGATTCCCTCCGGCGACAAATCACGGATATAGGTGCAAACCTCATGTTGGGAGCTGTAAAACTCATGGGGATAATCAAAAAGATAGGGTGGCATGTAATCCCCCAGATCTCTGTCCGGTCTTTTAAAATCAACCCTGAGAGGGGCATCTCCATGTCTAAGATATTCTTGCAAGCTTTGTATAGACGATCTTGATGTCATTCCTAAAATGATTGCTTGACTATCTCCAGGATTGGGACGATCAGCTATAGATTGAGGCATCAGAACGGCAAAATAATACCTCAAAAAACCAATCCGCTTTAAATTTTCATATTTAGGTTTTATGAAGAAATTAGAGTAGACACCATGCGGATTCTGACGAGCGCTTTTGACATCAATGCATAAGGTCTCGCCTGCCGTATTCGTGGCTCTAATGTCGTACTTTCGCCATGGGCCGATTTCGATTCCCGGAATAGTGAGGTTATACAGCTCTAATGGCTGTGTGATGGAAATGTCCTGTACCTGGTAGCCCAGTCCCTCAAAAAACCGTTTGCAAGCGCGTTCTGCAGCGCGGGCAGAAAGTGCTTGCTCTAGAGAGAGTGATCTTGCCCATGATTTTACAAGGATGAGTTCTGCTGTTACCTCATCGACTTCTTCTGGCTCTGAATCTGCATCGTGAGGCTCGGGGATGCGAACGAAATCGAAACGAGATGCTGTATTTGCCCACACAACGCAGGAGGAGTTGTAAACCTCCCGCGCAAACGGGTAGTGCCTGAATCTCCGCAGTAGTTCCTCACCACTCATTGCCCGTCTCCCACATTCCAGAGAGGTCTTTGCTAATAGTATACCTCACACTCATTGCTGATGGATATGCCCTCCCCCGTGCAAACGAGTACATGGGCGTGGTGACCACGCCCCTACTCGGAACGGCTAATCCTGTGCGAACCAGGACGACCCGCGCTCGATTACGGATTGGGGTCAGGATACCGCCCGTTCCACCAGCGGTTGTCCTGATAGAGGGGTTCCACGCGGCTCCAGCGGAGGTGTCCATCCACAAAGACGAAGTTCGCCCCGTTGTTGTGGCGCGGGTCGGGCGGCGACCAGCGTCCCGCACTGCTGGGCGCGTTGGGTCCCGAACCGTAGCGACAGGGTGGCAACACAGGCGGGTCCATCGCGTAGCCGTGATTGAACAGGCAGTCAGGGTTGAGGAAGTCGGGGTCGCTGGGGTCGTCATTTTTGCAGGGGCGTGTGCCTGTGCCGCGATTGTCGCCGACGGCAATCATCTGCGCGGGGGTTTCAATCATGCTTTCCAGAACAGGCACATTCCAGCAGTTCGCCCGCGAGAGACCCAGGTACTGGTAGTTATAGCCATAGGTGGCGTTGCGTCCCGCCGCGCCAAAATCCCACTTGCGCGAAACCTGCGGACACACGAAAATCCCCGCGTTGCGCGTGTAGGTGAACACATGGTCATACCAGCGCACGGGCTGCCCATGCGTAACATACGAGAAAGGCGGAAACGCCTCCCAGTCCTGCACATACATCGCGAGCGCCAAGCCGTGCTGGCGCAGGTTGCTGGAACAGCTGGTCTGACGGGCTTTGACACGCGCCTGCGCAAACACCGGGAACAGGATTGCCGCCAGAATGGCAACAATCGCAATCACGACCAACAGCTCAATCAAAGTGAACCCATGGCGGAGCGGCAGGTTCGCCGTCCGCCTCTGCGAAAGTTCGCTCTCCATAGCCTCGTCCTCCATTCTCTATAAATATACCCTTTAGCGTGGCTAAATATCAAGCCCCCGGCACTGGCACACTGAGCAAAGTTGCATCCTGTCAGTTTTATGGGGTACAATCGGTGGGGATGGCGCACGAATCAAGCGCAACATCTGCAGGGTGAGAGCATGGCGACGAAAACGCAGAAACGGCGCTCGTCAGCGAAACGCACGCCACCGCCTAAAGAGCGGTCGCCCCTCTTTTATGACCGTATTGCGATTGCGCTGGGTGTGGTGGGCTTACTGGTACTGTTGAGCCTGACCATGCCCCAGAAGGGGGTTGTGGGGGCGTTTTTGAGCGATGGGCTACGCCTGCTGTTCGGGAACGGCGCCTACTTGTTGCCGATAGTGCTATGGCTGGCGGCGGGCGCGCTGGTGTTCGGCACAGGCAAGCTCGCGCTTCCTGAGGTGATTGGTGGGGGCGTCTTGCTCTATGTGGTGCTGCTGGGCTGGATGGCGCAGCCCGAATCGCAGTCGGGCAACTGGTTCCACGCGGGCGCGCTCAAAAGCACGGGGGGCTACATCGGCGCAGTGATTGGCTATCTCCTTCATATTGGGCTGGGTCAAGCGAAGAGCGTGGTGCTGGGCGCGCTGGGGCTGGTGGGCGCCCTGATGATGTTCAACATCCCGCTGGTTAGCCTCTTTCGGGGGATAGGGCGCGTGCTGTGGACGGGCTGGCGCGGCACAGCGACCGCCACTCGCGCGGTGGCTGAAGTCGCCTCGCACACCGCAGAGAAAGCCACAACCGTTCTCAAGCGCAAACCCGAACGCCCCACACCGCGTGTGGTGCAGAAGCCTTCGGGCGCGACGCCTGCGGAAGCCAGCGCTCCCGCCCAAACTTCAGCCGTCTCCGAGCCATCTGCAGAGGGCGATTCGAGCGAGAAGCGTCGTCCCAGCCTGCCTGCTCGCACCAAGCCGAATATCCCCACGCCGCCGCCCGCCAGCGAGGGCAACTACACGCTCCCGCCGCTCTCGCTCCTCAAAGAGCCACCTGCCCCACCACGACGCAGCCAATCTGAAATTAAGGAAAAGATTGCGATTCTGGAGCGCACGCTGGAAGAGTTTGGCATCGGCGCGAATGTGGTGGAAGTCGCGCACGGTCCTACCGTCACGCGCTATGAGATTCAGTTAGACCCCGGCATCAAGGTCAGCAAGGTGGTGAATCTGGCGGATAACCTCGCGATGGCGCTTGCGGCGATTGCGGTGCGTGTGGAAGCGCCCATCCCCGGCAAGAGCGCGATTGGCGTGGAAGTGCCCAACGACCAGCCGCAGGTAGTGAGCCTGCGCGAGGTGATGGAGCGCGACGAGTTCTGGAACGCGCCGAGCCTGTTGACCGTCGCGCTCGGTAAGGATGTCGCAGGCACGCCCAAGTATACCGACCTCACGCGCCTGCCTCACCTGCTGATTGGCGGCGCCACCAACTCTGGAAAGAGCATGTGCCTGCTCTCACTGATTACCTGTATTCTGTTTCGCGCGACCCCGCGCGAGGTGCGCTTCGTGATGATAGACCCAAAGCGCGTGGAACTCTCGCTGTTTGACGGCATTCCCCACCTGATGTGCCCTGTGGTGCGCGATGTGAAGCAGGCGGCGGGCGCCCTGCGCGCGGTTCTCAAAGAGATGGATCGGCGCTACGACCTGTTCGCGAACGCGGGCGTGCGCAACATTCAGGGCTACAACGAACGCGCCCCCGAATCGGAGCGCCTGCCTTATGTGGTGGTGGTGATTGACGAGCTGGCAGACCTGATGATGCAGGCGGCGGCGGAGATTGAGACCTCCATCTGCCGACTGGCGCAGCTGGCGCGGGCAACGGGCATCCACCTCGTGGTGGCGACCCAGCGCCCCTCCGTGGATGTGATTACGGGCACGATTAAGGCGAACATTGCCAGCCGAATCGCGTTTGCGGTCTCCAGTCAGGTGGATAGCCGCACGATTCTGGACATGAACGGTGCGGAGCGTTTGCTGGGGCGGGGCGATATGCTCTTTTTGCCGATAGACGCCGCAAAACCCGTGCGTATTCAGGGCTGCTACATCAGTGAGCCAGAGATTGAGGCGGTCGTCGAGTTCTGGCGGGCGCAGGAGGCGCCTGTGTACCTGCTGAACCCTGCCGAATTTGAAACCGCGCTGGGTGGCGACTTTGAAGATGATGAGGAAGAGGACGAGCTGTATCCCGCGGCGGTGCGATTGGTGGTCTCGCACGGGCAGGCGTCCACCTCCATGCTGCAGCGGCGATTCAAAATCGGCTACGGGCGTGCCGCGCGCCTGCTGGACCTGATGGAACGGCGCGGGATTGTCGGACCGCTGGACGGCGCAAAGCCCCGACAGGTGCTGGTTACCCGCGACGAGGCGGAACAGATGCTTCGGGGCTACGAATAGCCCATCGGGTATCCTATAATCAAGGAGTGAGCGACGATGGCAGGACATTCCAAGTGGCATAACATCCGTATCCGCAAGTCCAAGCAAGATGCGATGCGCAGCAAGCTGTTCACGAAGCTGGCGCGCGAGATTATCGTCGCCGCGCGACTGGGGGGCGGCAACCCCGACGCGAACCCGCGCCTGCGACTCGCCATCGAAAAAGCCCGCGAACACCATATGCCTGCAGAAAACATCAAACGCGCCATCCAGCGCGGTACGGGCGAACTGGAAGGCGTGAACTACGAAGAGGTAACCTACGAGGGCTACGGTCCAGGCGGGGTCGCCATCATGGTAGAGTGCCTGACCGATAACCGCAACCGTACCGTCGCGGAGCTGCGCCATCTGTTTTCCAAGCATGGGGGCAATCTGGGCGAGAGCGGGAGCGTCGCGTGGCAGTTCAAGCGTCAGGGCGTGATTGTGGTGCCCACCAGCGCTATCGATGAGGAGTCCTTGCTGGAGATTGCGCTGGAAGCAGGCGCCGAAGATGTGCAGACCGAAGAGGAGTTTTATCGGGTGATTACGGCGGTGGAAGATTTTCATCGCGTGCGCGAGGCGCTTCAGGAGCGGGGCGTGCCCATTACCGAAGCGCAGCTGGAGATGTCGCCGACCACCACCGTGCGCGTGGAAGGCGAAACCGCCGAGAAACTCATGCGCCTGCTGGAAGCCCTCGAAGAGCATGACGATGTGCAGAACACCTACGCCAACTTCGATATCCCCGACGAGGCGCTGGCGGGGCGCTCTTAATCGCTGAGGCGGTCTCCTATGCGCACACGCCTGCCCTTCGTGACGGGGGGGCTACTGCTGACCCATACCCTCGCAACTTTCTGGTGCATCCGCCATCCTGAAGTGGTGGAGGCGTGGGGCTTTACCCCTGCGAATCCGCAATGGATCAACCTGCTCACCAGCCTCTTTGCGCACGCAAGTTATATTCACTGGCTCAAAAACGCCCTGTTTCTAACGCTCTTTGGCTGGTATGTGGAGCGTGCGCTGGACGGCTGGCGGTTTCTGGCGCTTTACTTTATCAGCGGGGTTCTGGCGGCGCTGACTCACTGGGCGATGGTGGGCATCTTCCAGCCGACACTGTACGATGATTCGCTGGTGGGCGCGTCGGGGGCGATTTCGGGGCTGGTAGGCTACTTCGCGCTCCGCTACTATCGTCGTCGGGTACGCCTCGCATGGTCGGCGGTGCATCAGTGGGGCTGGGGCATCCCGATGTGGGTGGCGGTGCTGCTGTGGGTGCTGTGGCAGGGGATAGGGGCAATTCTGGACGCGGGGAGCGAAAACCCCACCGAGATTGGCTACTGGGCGCATCTGGGCGGGTTTGCGACGGGGCTGATTCTGGCGGTGCTGTGGGGCGCAGGAGGCGAGGGCGAGCGCGAATATCTCCTCCAGCAGGCGATGGCAAGTTTGCAACAGGGTGCAGGCGGCGACGCCCTGCGCTGGCTCCAGCCCCTGCTGAGTCAACCTGCCCCGCCTCTGGAGGCGTTGCAGCTGGCGGGAGAGGCATGGGCGCTGCTGGGGGACTATGAGGAGGCGCGCCCGCTTCTCACACGCGCCCTGCGCCATGCACTGAACCACCCCGAAACCGATTACGCCACCCTCCGCCAGCTGGCGAACCTGCTCGCCGAGATGGGGGGATTAATCCTGCTCAGCTCCGCTGAGCGCGACCGCCTGATAGAGCGCGCCGAGCGCCAGCACGACCGGGAAACCGCCCTCCGCTGGCTGCAGACGCTTCTTCAACACGCCGACCACCCCCAGCGCCCCGAAATTCTCTTGCAATATGCGCGCCTGCTGGAGCGTGCGGGGCAACCCCAGCAAGCAAAACAGGCACTCCGCGAACTGCAGGAGCGCTACCCCGACAGCCTGCAAGCAGACCTCGCACGCCTGCACAAACGGGACTGAATTGTTTGAGGTACACTCGAAACATATGGAGGCTATCACCCAGATTTTTCTGGTGATGATGGTGTGGGCGGTTGCCGCGGCGTGGATTTTCGCGCTTGTCAATATGGCCATCACGGGGGATGTGCATCCGGGCGAGGCGCTGGCGGGATCGTTAATTGCGCTGCTGCTGGCGTTTGCGAGTGCGCGTCAGGCGTTTCCGCATGCCGTCTGGGTCTCGCTGCTGACGCTGGGTGGGAGCGCAATTGGCTTGCCCCTTCTGCGCGCCTACCTGAACCGCCACGCCCACGCGCAGATGGACGCCGAGCTGGCAGAGCGCGCCTGCCTCGCCGTGGAGTACGACCCCAAAAACTTCGGCGCGCTGGTGCAACTGGCGAACCTGTGCTATCAGCATGACCTGCTGGAATTGGCTGTGCATTATATGCGTCAGGCGGTCCAGCAGGCGCCGATGTTCACCTACAACGAAAAACGAACACTCAGCCGATGGGAAGATGAGCTTCAGCAAATCCCCAAACGCGGCAGCTTCCCCTGCATGGTGTGCGGCGAAGAGAACCCAATCGGACCCCTGCGGTGTCAGCGATGTCATCATTTTCTGATACCTGCTTACATTCAGGGTGGGCTTCTCCCCAAGCAGCTGCTGCACAAAATTATGCACATCTGGGTGGTTGCGGTCTCAGCGATTGTGCTGAGCCTGCTCTGGCTGGAGCATTTGATGGGATTGTCAGCGCTCGGTGCCATCGGGTTGACCTTGCTTACGGCACTGCTTCTGATTTTCTGGATTCTACACCGAAAATGAGCCGACTCGTGACGCTCCTGCCCATTACGCGGTTAGACCGCTACATCCTGCGCGAGATGCTCGTGCCGCTGGGGATCGGTACGCTCGCCATCCTGTTGATGTTGATCGGCAATCTGCTGTTTAACTATGCTCCATGGTTTTTGAACTACGGCGTGCCTGCGGTGGCGGTGGCGCAGATGGTGATGTACTATACGCCCTATCTGCTGGTGTTGAGCCTGCCCGTGGGCACGGCGGTGGGCACCGCACTCACCGTGAATCGGCTCACGCGCGATAGCGAAATCACCGTGTTGCGCATGGCGGGGGTGAGCCTGCGCCGAATCTTTTTGCCGCTGCTGTTGGCGGGGCTGGCGATGTCGGCTCTGAACTACTATCTCAACGAGCGAGTCGTACCCCCTGCGATGCGCGAGTTCAATCGGCTGCGCAATCGGGTGTTCCTGCTGGCGCCTGTGCCGAATCTCACCAGTAATGCCGTGCTGAAGGTGCAGAACTATCTGATAGGGATTGGTGTGGCGGAACAGCGCGGTCAGCGCGTGGAGCTGGAAGATGTGATTATTTTGGAGCGTCGCGAGCGGGGCGCATGGCTGGTCATCAAAGCGCCGCGCGGCTCCTATCAGGACGGCGTTTGGGAACTGCAGACCCCCGTGCTTCACTACTACACCGAAAACGATGAGGTGATTGAAGTCAAACAGGCGCCCCGGCTGGTGATTAACCTGCAGGTGGCGTTGCAGGACTTTTTCAGCACGCCCGAACCCGAAGAGCAGACCCGCGCCCAGCTCCGCGAGCAGATCGAGCGCAACCGCCAGATGGGGCTGAATAACCCCCGCCTTGAGGTGAGCTACCATCTGAAGGTGGCGATGCCACTGGCGTGCTTTGTGCTGGCGCTGTGTAGCCCCGTGCTGAGCTTCTGGCTGGCACGGGCAGGCAGCTTCGTGGGCGTGCTGCTCTCGATTGTGCTGGTGTTCGTGTTCTGGAACACTTTTCTGCTCTTTCGGTTGCTGGGCGATCAGGCGCTTCTGCCGCCCCTTATTGCCGCGTGGATGCCGAACCTGCTGTTCGGGCTGGGCGGTTTTGTGCTAATCTCCCGCGCCGAGTAGGCACGCTCAGTCAAAAATGTCGAACAGCTCTTCAAACCAGTCGCGCTTCTTGCGCTTGCGATGCTTATGAGGCTCGTCGTAGTCGTACTCTTCGCGCGAGTAGCGCTCCCGATAAGGTTCGCGGGGCGTATCAGGCGGCGGGGAAGAGGGATAGCTCGCGCGCCCCGAGGTTTCCTGAATGTGGCGCTCAATAATCTTATCCAGCTCGCCCCGATCCAGCCACACACCCCGACAGTTCGGGCAGTAGTCTATCTCGATTCCTGCACGGTCGGCAATTTTCAGCTCCACCTGACACACCGGGCATTTCATAAAGGAAAGGATACCCCACCACACATCCGAGAAGCAAGGCACTTCGAGTATACTGGAGTCGTCTTAAAGCCGTGGAGGGAAATCATGATGCTTGGACGGATGCTGATAGGGCTTTTACTGGGCTGGAGTCTGGCGATGGCGCAGAATCAACCCACCGTTGGCGAGGCGGTGCGACTCGCCCAGCAGGGTAAAACGCAGGAAGCCATCGAGATGTTTGAAACGCTCCTCCAGCGCGATCCCGAAAACAAAACGGTGCTGAACTGGCTTGGCTATCTGTATCTCAAGACAGGCAAATATGAAGAGGCGGTACCCGTGCTGGAGAAGGCGGTGAAAGCCGCGCCCAAGAACCCTGAAGCGTGGAACAACCTTGGCAACGCCTATCTGCACACAGGGCAGATTGAGAAAGCAATAGACGCCTACAAGCAGGTTATTGCGATGAAGCCCGACTACGCCGACGCCCACTACAACCTCGGCAACCTCTACACCAAGCTGAAGCAGTATCAGCAGGCGGTCAATCACTTCCAGAAGGCGATTCAGCTCAACCCGCGCGACGCGAACGCCCACAATAATCTGGGCTATGCCTATCAGATGATGAAACTGCCCAGCCGCGCCCTGCCCGCCTACAAACGCGCTGTGGAACTGGAACCGAACAATATCACCTTCCGCTATAACTACGCCCTTGTGAACGCCGAACTGGGCAACTGGCGCGAGGTTGTCAGCACACTGGAAGCCGTTATGCCCAAGATGCCCAACGAGGACGCGGGCTGGCTAAAGCTGGCAGAAGCCCACACGCGCCTCAAAAACCCCGCGAAAGCGATAGAGGCGCTCCAGAAAGGCATCGCCAGCAACCCCGACAATCCCGACCTGCACTACAACCTCGGCGTGCTGTACCTGCAAAAAGGCGATCTGGCAGCGGCGGCGACCAGTTTCCAGAACGCGCTGAACCTTCGTCCTAACGACGCCGAGGCGCTCTCGCAACTCGGCTTTGTCTACCTGCGCCAGCGCAAACTGGACGACGCAATTGCCACCCTGCAAACCGCGCTGGAGCGAAACCCGAAACTGATTGAGGCGCGGCTCAACCTCGCCAGCGCCAAACGGCTTAAAGGCGAAAAAGAGGAAGCGCTTAAACTCTACCAGCAAGTATTAGCCAGCGACCCGAAACGCACCGAAGCGCGGCTTGCAGTCGGCGACCTGCTGCTGGAAAAGGGCGACCTGCAGGGCGCCGAAGCCCAGTACCGCGCGGTGCTTCAGCAAAACCCGCAATCGGATGTCGCATGGAACAATCTCGGTCTGGTGCTGATGCGCACGAATCGCGTGAACGAAGCCATTCGGGCGCTGGAGCGCGCCGTGGCACTCAACCCGAAGTCGCCTGTCTACCTGAATAACCTCGGCGCCGCGTATGAACGCGCCGGACAGCGCCAGAAAGCCCGCACGATGTACGAGCAGGCGCTGCGCCAGGACCCCAACTTCGCGGACGCACGCCAGAACCTGGAGCGCATCTCCCGTCGCTGATGGCGCAAGTTCTGATTCTTTACAACGCCAAACGCCCTGAAGCAGTGCGCCTTGCAAAAGAGACGGCGCAATGGCTTCAGGGCGAGTCGTTCCATGTAGAGGTTGCCGACCAGCTCACAGCAACCAGCTGGCAGGCACTGCCTCACCCTGAAATTCAGCTGGTGATTACGCTGGGAGGCGACGGCACGCTGCTAACAGGCGCGCTGCTGAGCGCCCCCGCAGGCGTGCCGCTGCTGGGGGTGCATCTGGGGCGGTTCGGCTTTATCGCGCAGGTGGAACCCCACGAGCTGCGCGACGCGATCGAGCGCTGGCGTGCGGGCGAATTCGTGGTGCAGGAGCGCCTCATGGTGCAGGCGCGAATCGGCGACACGGGGCAGACCGTGTACGCGCTGAATGAAATTGCGCTCGTGCGCCACTCCTTAGCCCCCATGCTGAACTTCACGATTCGCCTGAACGACCTGCTCCTGACCACCTACCCCGCCGATGGCTCGCTGGTGTCCACGCCCACGGGGTCCACGGCGTATGCGCTCTCGGTGGGCGCCCCGGTGGTGCATCCGCAAACGGAGGCGCTGATTCTCGCACCGATTTCGCCCCACACGCTGGGCGCCCGCCCGCTGGTGCTGCCGCCCAGCACGCGAATCGCGATTACGGTGGAGTGTGAGGCGACCGACGGGCAGGGCGAGGCGCTCATGTCTGCCGATGGGCGACGCCACCAGCCCGTCGCGCTGGGGCAGACGGTGTTTATCACCGAAGCGCCCTTCCGCACGAAGCTGCTCTCGTTCCACGAGGGCGAGTTTTTTGAGAAACTGCGCGACCGCCTGCTGTGGGGGGCGCGCGTCAATGAGTAGCAAGGGCGCGAATTGCCTCCACGCTGTGAGGGTTCTCCAGCGCGCTGAGGTCGCCCGTCGGCTCGCCCAGATATGCCGCGCGGATCACGCGGCGCATAATCTTCGCGTTGCGCGTTTTGGGCAATTCAGGCACCGCATAGACCGCTTTCGGCATCAGCGGCTTGCCCATCCGCTCCGCCACAAGGTTGCGCAACGCCTCCGCCAGCGATTCGCTGAACTCCGTGCCGGGGCGTAGCACCACGAACGCCACCGCCGCCTGACCCTTCAGCTCGTCGGGCACGCCAATCACGCCCGCCTCCACCACCGCAGGATGCTCCACCAGCACGCTTTCAATCTCGGCAGGACCGACGCGCTTGCCCGCGATTTTGAGCGTGTCGTCCGCGCGCCCCAGAATGTACCAGAAGCCTTCCTCATCAATCAGGCTCAGGTCGCCGTGATACCAGATGTCCTCAAAGCGGCTCCAGTAGGTCTCCAGATAGCGCTCGCGGTCGCGCCAGAAGCCCCGCGTCATGCCAGGGTTTACATTCCGCACGACCAGCAAGCCAATCTCGCCGCGCACGGGTTCGCCCTGCTCGTTCAGCACATCCGCATCAATCCCCGGCACGACGGTGTTGAAACTGCACGGCTTGAGCGGGCGTAGCACCGTGCAGCCCAGAATGCCGCCCGAAATCTCCGTGCCGCCAGAGTAGTTGATGATGGGTGCGCGGTTTTTGCCCACATGCTCCAGCGTCCAGAGCCACGGTTCGGGGTTCCACGGCTCGCCGGTGGAGCCGAGCAGGCGCAGGGTGGGCATCGCGTGGCGGTCGGCGTATTCCGCCGATTCGCGCATCAACGCCCGTATCAGCGTCGGCGTGATGCCCAGCACCGTGATGCCGTGCCGCTCCACCATGTCCCACACGCGGTCGGGGGCGGGGTAGTCGGGCGAGCCATCGTACATAAACACCGTCGCGCCCAGAATCAGCCCACCCATAATCAGCCACGGTCCCATCATCCAGCCGATGTCGGTGAGCCAGCTTATCGTGTCCGACGGCTTGAGGTCAAACAGGTGATACATATCCTGCGCCGCCTTGATGGGAAAGCCCGCGTGCACATGGAGCGCGGCTTTCGGCTTGCCCGTCGTGCCCGAAGTGTAAATCATCATGCAGGGCGTCTCGCTGTCAAACGCGGGCGCCTCAAAATCCCCAGCCTGAAGGAGGTCGGTGTAGCGGACTTCGCGGGCGGGGTCTATGCGCATATCACGCTGGGCGCGCTCCACCACAATCACGCGCTTCACCTGCGGCAGCGACTCCAGCGCCGTCAGAGCCGTCTCCTTCATCGGCACGGTCTTGCCGCGGCGAGGGAACCCATCGGCGATAAAGAGCCACTCCGCCTCAGCGTCCTGCATGCGCGAGATAATCGGTTCAGGACCAAACCCTGAAAACAGCGGGAGCGCAATCGCGCCGATTCGCGAGACCGCCAGCAGCGCAATCGCCGTTTCGGGGATGAAGGGCAGAAACAGCCCCACGCGGTCGCCCGGCTGAACACCCAGCGCCTGTAGCCCGCGCGCGAGCGCGTTCACCTCCGCAAGCAGCTGGGCGTAGGTGTAGGTGCGGATTGTGCCTTCCTCGCCCTCCCAGCGCAGGGCAATCGCCTCGCCGCGCCCCGCCTGCACATGGCGCTCCAGCGCGTTATAAGTCCAGTTCAGCTTCCCGCCGACGAACCACTTCGCGAACGGCTTGCCCTCGCTCAGGTCTACTGTGCGCTCGTAGGGCGTGTGCCAGTAAAAACCGATGTCGTCAAAAAACGCCTGCCAGAACCAGTCGGGGTCTTCGATGGAGCGTTGCAGGAACGCCTCATAAGAGGGAATCTGGTAGCGTCGCATCTGCGCCGTGATGTTGGCTTGCGCAATGACCCCCTCATCGGGTCGCCACGCAATCGGCAGCTGGAACTCCTGCATCGTTGCAAACCTCCTGTAGAAAAGGATACCCGTTTGCAAACTGGAAGCGCTTTTCACAATGGAAGCAGGAAATCAGCGGAAACCTGCGAAATCGATTACTAAACGGAGGTGAGACTGAGCGGTCTTGGGTACAGACAGGGCTGAGTCGGAAGGCTGCTGGTGCCTGCACGGGATGACTTTTTGCGCGGGTGGCGCTTTGTGATGAGTGTGCTGTGGGGCTGAAGCGGCGCTGCTGCGAGGTTGGGTGTTGTGTCATTTAGGCAGGGGCGTCAAAAAAGGGTGGCTCCTGCGGCAGGGTTTGTCGTGTCGTCAACAGTCTGAACCTGATTTGAACTCAAAACGAAGTTTTGCTCATGGGGGCGTGTGGGAGGACGGTTGCTGCGATGGATAATGTATAATCAGGACATTGGAGGTTCGCGATGGGAGTGGTTGCAGTCAAGGCAACGGAGAGGAAACCCGTTTGGCGCTTCGCCCTCACAGCTTTAGCGGGGGGGGGGCGTGTTAGTGCGGTTGCTGTCCTGAGTCTCTTTGCATTCCTGAGTTTTGCCCAGTGGTGTATTGACCCTCAGCCTCCTTCGGATCTGGATACCCTGAGCATAGAGCGGGTCTGGCGACCGATTTTCACCTTCAGTTGTGGCACTGATACCCCGATAGTTTTCACTGCTGGATGTCTGGCAGGCTCGCTGGACCCTGGGATATGTTATCCCAACGACTGTGCTAACGATCAAGTTAGGACAACAAATCAGTGTTGCCCACTTTATCATTCAACAGGGGCTCGAGAAGCAGTAGTGGCAATTACTGAGGACCATTCCTGCCGTGCTGGTGATCCATACAATGAAGGGTATGCAGATGGCACAGTTAGAGCAACCGGTAGTTCTACGCTCCGCTTAAAGTGGTGTGGGAATGGTTCGCCGCCATCCGAAGTGCGAGTAGTGACTGTGTTCCGTGTCTTGGCGAGCGCGTCCCTCTCTGCCACACAGCGTGGCTGCACAACCAGGCAGGCATCTGCCACTGCCTCTGCATCGGCACAGGTGTCGGGTGGACCTGGCTTTTTGGATGGCGCAGATGGGCTGGGTAACTCTGTGTCTGTGCAGGTATCTGCGCGCGGGGCAGAGGACAGTCAGGGAAAATTAGCTATTTCGCAGGTATGGATTTTACCAGTACGACACGACGGCAGTGATTACTATGTTGATATTCCTTATCAGTTAATGTTGATGGCAGACACAGACCAGTCTTCGGACATAGAGTCGTATAGTTGTAACGGCACTCTGTGCGGGATGTCACACCCACAGTATAGGGATGCGAAGGAGCTGCATCCACGCATAGAACCGAGTGCAAGGGCCTCAATTCAGCGCCTCTTTGACATCTTCACCTCAGGGCAGGATATTTATCTGGTGTCCAGCACCTCGCTGGTGGATGGAGCCGACGCGCTGGGGTGTGCGCCCGAGTTTTGTGGGATGCGCCCTGCCACGGGACAAATCAGCTGGGGCGTGCCCTTCCCTGCAGTGGATACAGCCTATACGGGCTGGGTGAGAACCACCTCGCCTGCGCCTGGCACCTTTTTGATGAATAGTGGAAGGTATGGTCTGGAGAATGTGCAGGTTGTGATTGCGAACGAGGGGAAGCTGTTGAGTGAGTTCTGGCGGGACGGTCCCGTACAGTGGGCGTGGGGCAACACGCTGGGTGATCCGTATGATGAGCATTTGGGGGAAGCGGGCAACTTCCTAGCACGCACGCGTGAAGTACTGGTTTACGATGTGGATGGAACAGCTCTGCGTTTTCTTGGGCGCCGTACAGCGGATGGAAACTGGGTGTATCGCCCTGCGCAGGGAGTGTTTTCTCAGCTGTCGTCAACGGTAGATTCAAACGGGGAGAGGTTCACTTTGCGCGGGGGCGCGCCAGGGAACATGCGCGCCAAAGGCGGATGGGTATACACATTTGGCGCGGTTGTGGAAGGCGATCGAGAGGAGTCGACCACGCCGTATGCGCCACTGGTGCAGGTGAGCGACCCTCTGAGCAACACGATAACGGTCACGGGACACCGCAGAGAGGATCGGCTGGTGGTAGACCCAATATCGGGTTCGAGTTTGGCGATAGGGAGCCTGGGGGTCACCTATGGGAAGGGAAGCCATAATGTGACGATAGTAGATCAGTATGGTGTGATTCGTTCTAACTTGCAGAACCAATTGGACCCTCGCTATTACCGCGAGCCTCTCAAATACGAGGAGGATTGGAGGGACGGTCTGCAAGAGGTGCGGATAGGAGGAGCGTACTTGCAGACTGAGGGGAGTCCTGAGGTAGTGGCAAGATACGGCTGGTCGAGCTTCTCGTGGCGTGAACAGAACATCCTGAATCACGCCTCTGTGGGGCGATTTGGGGGTTCTGAGGGACGCTTGAGCTTGCGTCGTGTAGGCAATCTGACACCGACTACTTATAGCTACGAATGGCTTGACGAGACGCGGTTCAAGATTGAAACAAGTCGTGGTAATCTTCAGACGGAGCTCATCTACCGCATAGATCGCGAAACAGGGAAGTTTCTGGAGGCGACCTATCGGCGTCCTGGGTTGCGCGACGCATCATGGGAGACGCACGAGTATCGTTTCAACCGACACGGGCAGGTGGATCGCTGGCGCCTCTCGCTGGATGGGGTTCTCAAGCAGGAGGCTACCTATCAGTTTGGGCTTGATTCGGATCCTCTGGCGATTACGGGAATCACGGTGCAATATCCGCAAGATGGGGTCACACGCTCCTGGAGCTACGGATACACTGAGCGGAACGGCGAAACCCTGCTGCAGTCAGTTCAGGATCCCACGGGAGTTGCAGCTACTGTAGAGTACGAGGATCCGAACTACCCTGTGCTGCCCTCGGCTCTGGTAGACGGAGCAGGGCACCGATGGGAGATGGCTTACACAGGTCCTGGCTTGTTGCGGAGTTTCAAAGAACCTGAGCGTCCTGCATGGACTTTGGAGTACTATCCTCGAGAGCACTCCTTCCAGAATAAACTGGAGAAAATTGTTGACCCAACACAGCGTGAAGTCAATGTGACAGCCTACGACCTGTTTGGGCGTCCGACACGGGTTGAGGTGAGACCAGAAGCAGGGCGCTTGCTCTACCAAGAAACTGACTGGACGATGCTGGGTGTGCCACGCACGGTGCGCTGGAGCGATGGAACTCAGGTGGACTTCTACTGGCATGGTTCAGGCTTGCGAGCCGTGCGTGATGCGCGGCGGCGCTGGGTGGTCTTTGACTACAACCTGCAATCGGAGCTTGGTAAAGCAGGTTTGCTAAACCAGATTCGGATCTTGGGACCGCAGCCCTCGACTGTGTCCGACGAGGTCTGGTATCCGAACATGGTGGAAAATCTAAATGCCGGGTACCTGTTTGCCTCACTAAGCTATGATTTACGGGGGCGCTTGACTCGCGTGGCAGGAGGGAATGGAGTTGGTGTTAACTACACCTATGGTCTGCGCGATCAGCTTCTGAGCGTGCGTTATGACGGCGATAGCCGCGCTGAGCAGTTCACCTACTCTTGCTGCGGTGAGCTGAAGAGCTGGACGAAACCCGACGGAAGAACCGTCTACTTCGACTATAAGGCTGGACTGCTCACGCATATCCAGCTCGGTAACCCCAACACCAACCCTGCTTATACCTTCGACTATGACCTGGCAGGGCGGCTCAAACTCGCCCAGAGTAATACTTCCTGGCACCAGTGGGTGTATGAATATGAACTGCCCGACGAGAGGCGTCGCAATACCGGGCGCCTCGGTGAGGAGCGTAACCTGCTGTATGGCGCAGGCATCAGCTACACCCACACCTATACCTATTACCCCAGCGGCGAGGTGGAAACCAGCACGCTGAACCTTTCCGCGCCTCAAGGGGTGTATCAGCGCCAGCTGCGGTATGAGTATGATGACGCAGGGCGTTTGACACACATCTACTATAACAATCAACTTCTTGCTTACTATGAATATGATGGTGCGGGGCGTTTGAAGAAGCAGGAGGTTTATCCGCTGGGCACAAGCGCCGAGCTCACCACGGACTTCACATTTGCTGACGAGCAATCGGTGAACGCCGTGGGTTCTGTTGACTGGCGTTGGAACGGGAGTGTTCTGGCATATTTTGACTACGGCTACTACCCTGATGGCACGCTGGCGCGTGCTCGGGATCAGCTGGCGGGGCAGCCTGCATCTGAATGGGAGTGGGACTATGATGTTTTAGGGCAGCTGGCATACGAGAAGCGTCGCGGAGGGACAGGCGAGTGGCAGCGAACCGATTTCCGCTACGATGCGGGCGGCAATCTGTGGGGAGGCAACACCCCCACGGACTGGCGCTATCTCTACAATCAGCTCATCTATGTGCCCCGCACTGGGCAGAACAACAACTGGTATTACGCGTACACACCCAACGGTGAACGCTGGCGCTGGTGGACGACTGACCGCGGCGAGTACCTGCATGGTGATGTGAACCGCGATGGACAGGTCGATGACGCTGACCTGCTGGCGGTGCAGTTCGCGCTTGGGCGCACCGATTGCCCCTGCCCCGAAGACCTCAGCGGGGATGGACGAGTCGACGACGCCGATATGCTGATTGTGCTGTTCAACTTTGGGCAATCGGCGGGCGGCTCCCTGAGCTGGGAATACACCTACGATGTGTGGGGCAATCTGGTAGAGGCGTATTCCCCCGCAGCAGGACGCTACCGCGCCCTGTATGACGCGCTGGGACGGCGCGTGGGTCAGGAGATTATCCGCGAAACAGGCGCCACACGCACCTACTCTGTGTATGAAGGCGACACGATTGTTGCCGAGGTGGACGGTTCGGGGCGGATTGTTGCCGAGTATGTGTGGGGCTTGCTGGGACCGATTGCACGGATTGACCTGCAGAACCCTGCGAACACGCGCTACTATGTGATAGACGGTTTGGGACATGTGCGGGCGCTGGTTGCACCGAACGGCGTCATTACCGACCGCTACACTTATGACAGCTGGGGCAATCT
>LDYB01000022.1:2235-6475 GCA_001442985.1 Armatimonadetes bacterium DC | reverse complement strand
GTTTCAATCCCTCACAGGTAGGCTACAAACCAACCCGCCTTTTGCGGGTCGGTCCCCAAAATGAGTTCAAAACGGTTCCGATTGTCAAGGTTCGGGCGTTGCCCGTTGGCGGGTTTATTATACCCCATCGGTGTGGGCGAAGTCAAGCTTTGGCGTCGATCGGACTCGGATTTGAACTCAAGTGCCCAAAAGCTGGCGATCGACGACAAGTGGGTTTTTGGGATACAGGATGTGGTGTGTGATAGTGCAGTCAACGCGCTACCTGTGGTGTATCGCTTCTCAGTTTGTCGTCGAACGAAGGGTTAGTCAAAGAATCGGGCAAAATGAGTTCAAAATAGGGCAGAAAATGGACTCCGGGAGCGGCAAACGGGGCGCGGCTTCGTGGAGTGCCATGGCATCCTGCCTCGCTCGCCCTCAGCAGGGTACAATTAGCCCTGCGCTATGAAAGAATGGAAACGGACTCACACCTGCGGGGAGCTGCGCCCCGCGCATGTTGGGCAGACGGTACGCCTCAACGGCTGGGTGCATCGCATTCGGGACCTGGGCGGGCTGGTGTTTGTGGATTTGCGCGACCGCACAGGGCTGGTGCAGGTGGTGTTTGACCCCGCGATTGATGCTGAGTTGCATCGCCGTGCGGGCGACCTGCGCGTGGAGTATTGTGTGGCGATTGCAGGCGAAGTACGCCGCCGACGCCCCGGCGCCGAAAACCCCAAACTGGCAACCGGCGAAATTGAGGTGTTCGCCCACGCCCTGCATGTGTTCAGCCCCTCCAAAACGCCGCCTTTCCCCATCAACGAGGAGAACCTGCAGGTGGACGAAATGGTGCGCCTCAAGTATCGTTATTTAGACCTGCGGCGCCCTGCGATGTACGCCCGTCTGGAACTGCGCCATCGCGTGGTGAAGTTCATTCGCGATTTTCTCTCCGAGCGCGGCTTTCTGGAGGTGGAGACGCCGATCCTTATCAAAAGCACGCCCGAAGGCGCCCGCGACTACCTCGTGCCCAGCCGACTCTACCCGGGCAAGTTTTACGCGCTTCCCCAGTCGCCCCAGCAGCTCAAGCAGTTGCTGATGGTGGCGGGCGTGGAGCGCTATTTCCAGATTGCGCGCTGTTTCCGCGACGAAGACCCCCGCGCCGACCGCCAGCCCGAATTCACTCAGTTAGACCTCGAGATGTCGTTCGTGGAGCGCGACGACATCCTCAACCTGATTGAGGAGCTCTATATCGGGATTGTGGAGCAGTGTTCCTCCAAGCGCGTGATAAAGCCCTTCCCGCGCCTGACCTATGACGAAGCGATTGCCCGCTACGGCACTGATAAGCCCGACCTGCGCTTCGGAATGGAACTGTGCGACCTGACCGACGCCCTGCGCGAAACCCAGTTTCAGGCGTTTCGCAATGTAATCGAGTCGGGCGGAATCGTGAAGGCAATCGCGATTCCGGGCTGTGCGGGCTACTCACGCAGGGAGATTGAGGAACTGACCGAGTTCGTGAAGCGCTTCGGAGCGAAAGGGCTGGCAACGATGGCGCTCACCGAAGAGGGCATCCGCTCCCCAATTGCCAAGTTCCTCTCCGAAGACGAGTTGCAGGCAATTCTGGCACGCACAAACGCCCAAACAGGCGACCTGATTGCGATTGTCGCCGATACGCCCAGGGTGGTGCATGAGGCGCTCGGCAGGCTCCGCCAGCGGATGGGGATTCAACTCAAACTGGCAGACCCCAACCTGATGGCGTTCGCGTGGGTGATTGACTTCCCCCTGTTCGAGTGGGACGAAGCCGAAGGGCGCTGGAACTCCACACACCATCCCTTTACCGCGCCCCACGAGGAAGACATCCCCCTGCTGGACACCGACCCCAGCAAGGTGCGCGCCCAGTGCTACGACCTGGTGTGCAACGGCAACGAGCTGGCAAGCGGCAGCATCCGTATCCATCGGCGCGACCTGCAGGATAAGGTTTTCAAACTGCTGGGCTACACCGACGCCGAGATTCAGGAGCGCTTCGGACACCTGCTGGAGGCGTTTGAATATGGACCGCCGCCGCACGGGGGGATTGCGCCAGGCATCGACCGCACGGTGATGCTGCTGACCGACGACGAGACGATTCGGAATGTGATTGCCTTCCCCAAGAACACGGCGATGGTGGATGTGATGTTCGGCGCGCCTTCTCCTGTGAGCGAGGAGCAACTGCGCGAGCTGCATATCCGAATCGTACTGGATGAAGACGATGCTGAAAGGCACGGCGCCCGCGAAGATTAACCTCACGCTGGAGGTGCTGGGGCGCCGCGAGGATGGCTACCATGCGCTGGCGAGCGTGTTCCATACGCTCCACCTCGCCGACGAGGTGCGCATGGAGATTATGCCTGCCGACCGCGCCAGCCCGCTGGAGATAGAGCTGGAGGTGGAGGGGTTCCCCGCGCCTGCCGATTCGCGCAACAGCGTGTGGCAGGCAATCGCGCGCTTCTGGGAGGCGATGCCGTTCGGGGCGCAGGTGCGAGTGTGGTTGCACAAGTGCATCCCCATGCAGGCGGGGCTGGGCGGGGGCAGCAGCGACGCCGCAACCGTGCTTCGGCTTCTGGCAGACTGGGCGCACGCCCAGGGATTGCCCGTACCTGACCTGCAAAACATCGCGGAGTCGGTCGGCTCCGATGTGCCGTTCTTTTTGCGGGGTGGGTGTGCGTATGTTTCGGGGCGTGGCGAGCATGGGGAGCCGTTGCCCCCGCTTCCCCCCTTCTGGTGGGTGCTGGCGAAACCGCCATCGGTGGGTGTGCCCACTGGCTGGGCGTATGCGCAACTGCGCCGCCCGCCCCTGACCGATTCGGAGCCAGCCGCGCCCTACACCGAGCGGTTGGTGAACGCCCTCAAAAGCGGTGCGATTCAGACTCCCGACGCGCTGGCTCCCTACCTGCATAACGATTTTGAGGCGGTGGTGTTGCCCGCTTTCGCCGAGCTGAGGGCGCTGGCAAAGCAGATGGAGCGTCTGGAGGTGTTGCGCGTACTACTCTGTGGCAGTGGCGCGACACTGACAGGGCTGTGCCACTCGGAAGCACACGCCCTTCACGCCGCCGACGCCCTCCAGCAACAAGGCTACTGGAGCGTGGCGAGTTGTTTGGTGGGCGGGAATATTTTATCGCAGTGATAGGGTGTTGAGAATGTTCTGCAACCCCTGCCTGCAGGTTTCTTATGCCCCGCGTGTGAGACCAATCCTGCCACCTCACAGGTACGTGCATGCCAGCGGAAACACGTACTTCGATTCCGCTCATCTGTAGGAACCTTGAGAACAAGGGCATCACTTACTCTCTGGATATCCATTTGCCTCTGAAAGGAGAAACGACTCACTTTTCGGTCTTCTTACGGTTCTTTTTGGGCTTGCCCGAAGAGTCGCCGCCGCTGGCTTCGTCAGAAGGTGCGCCCGAGCCTTGTTCCATTTCCTCTTTGAACAGTGTGCCCAGCGTCGACTCCGACTCCACAGGCTTGACCGCGGCGGTAGCGGTTGCGTGTTCAAAGCGCGGCACAAACTCTGGCTTCACAAACCCCGTGCCCGCAGGAATGAGCCAACCGATAATCACATTCTCCTTCAATCCGACCAGCTCATCCACCTTGCCCCGCACAGCCGCCTCCGTCAGCGCTTTGACCGTGCCCTGGAACGACGCCGCGCTAAGGAACGACTCGGTCCGCTGCGCCGCCTCTGAGACGCCCAGCAGCACCCACTCGGCGATTGCGGGTCTGCCACCTTCGGCAATCACCTTCGCGTTCGCGTCCTCAAACACGAAGCGATCCACCGTCTGACCAGGCAGGAAGTAGGTGTCGCCAGGATCCACCACCTTGCGCTTGCGGAGCATCTGGCGAATGATGACCTCGATGTGCTTATCATCGATGTCCACGCCCTGCGCCTTGTAGACCGCCTGAATCTCCTGAATAAGGTACTCCTGCACACCGCGCACGCCGCGCAGACGCAGCAGCTTGTGCGGGTTCAGCGGACCGGGCGTCAGGCGGTCGCCAGGCAGCACCTTATCGCCAGGCGCCACCTCCAGCGACCCCACAGGAGGCACCAGAATCGCGTCCAGTACCTGCACCTTCTCCACGCCCGCCTCCATCAGGCGGTTCACATGGGCGGCGCGAATCTCCTCCATCGCCGAAAGCAGGCGCTCGCCTGTGGTTGGGTCTTCCACATCTTCCAGGCTCAGCTTGCCCACCAGCAACTCGCCCACGGGCAGCTCGGCTTTCAGCACGACCCAGCGGCGCAGGC
>LDYB01000022.1:0-2154 GCA_001442985.1 Armatimonadetes bacterium DC | reverse complement strand
CCCGTCATCGTCCGCGCATGCCCACCAGCTGCGCCAGCTGCTTGATGGAGCCACGCGCGCCCGAATCGGTGATGATAAACAACGGGTTATCCGCGCCGATGCTGGCAAGCATCGCTCTGGAAACATCCTCATAAGTGCGCTGCCACAGCTCAATCAGCCGCTGGCGCTTCTCTTCCTGTGTCAGCTCGCCCCGCTCGTACAGGTCGTTCAGTTTGCGAGCCTCTTCGTCGGCACGGCGCAGAATCTCATCACGGTCGGGCGGAACCGCCATATCCGTCACCGCGAAGGTAATCCCGCCCCGAAGCGCCCACTCAAAGCCCAGCGCCTTCAGGTCGTCCAGAAACTGCACCGTGCGCATATGCCCGCAGGTGTTGTAAACCTCGCGAATCACCTCCGACAACTTCTTCTTGTTGAACACCACATTCAGCCAGTCCGGGTGATAGCGCAGCTCATCGGGCATAATGGAGTGGAAAATCAGACGCCCCACTGTGGTGGTGACCAGCTCAGGCGTCTCTGCCCCCGCACGCTTCAGCGCCACCCGAATCGGCTGATGCACGCGGATCAGCTTATGCTCAAAGGCGTTCAGAGCCATCTCAGGGCTGGCGAAGGTCTCTTTCGGCTCGGTTTCGCCCGCAGGGTCGTTCATCGTGAGATAGTACGCCCCCAGCACGATATCCTGCAACGGCGAAACCACAGGCGAGCCATCGGCAGGCTTGAACAGGTTATGCACTGAAAGCATCAGCGTGCGCGCCTCCGCCTGTGCCTGATACGACAGCGGCACATGCACCGCCATCTGGTCGCCGTCAAAGTCGGCATTATAAGCATGGCACACCAGCGGGTGCAACTGAATCGCCTTGCCCTCCACCAGCACCGGCTCAAACGCTTGAATGCCCAATCGGTGAAGCGTGGGCGCACGGTTCAACAGCACGGGGTGGTCTTTAATCACCTGCTCCAGTGCCTTCCACACTTCGGGCAGCTGGCGGTCTATCGCCTGCTTCGCGTACTTGACATTCGTGGCAATCTGTTCGGGACCGTGAATGAGGCGGTGCATCACGAACGGCTTGAACAGCTCCAGCGCCATCTCTTTGGGGAGACCGCACTGGTGCAGCTTCAGGTGCGGACCGACCACAATCACGGAGCGCCCGGAATAGTCCACGCGCTTGCCCAGCAGGTTCTTGCGGAACCGCCCCTCTTTGCCCTTGAGCATATCGGAGAGCGACTTGAGCGGGCGTCCGCCGCTGCCGGTTACGGGCTTGGAGCGGCGCGAGTTGTCAATCAGCGAGTCCACCGCCTCTTGCAGCAGGCGCTTCTCGGAGTTCAGAATCGTCTTGGGCGCGCGGATTTCGATAATGCGGCGCAGGCGGTTGTTGCGGTTCACAATACGCCGATAGAGGTCGTTCAGGTCGGAAGTCGCGAAGCGTCCCCCGTCCAGCTGCACCATCGGGCGCAGTTCTGGCGGTAGCACAGGAATGACCTTCAGAATCATCCATTCGGGGCGCGTTTTGCTATTTTTGAAGGCTTCCACAATCTCCAGACGCTTAATCACGCGGGCGCGGCGCGTGCCGGTGGTTTTGCTGATTTCCTCTTTCAGCTCGCGCTCCAGCTTTTCAAGGTCAATCTTGCTGAGCAGCTCTTCGATTGCCGCCGCGCCCTGTCCCACGCGCACCAGCGGGCGCAAATCGCGCTGGAGCTTTCGGCTGGCAGAAAGTAGCAGCAACTCCACGCCCTGCCAGGTGACCTCGTCAATCAGCTGATACTGCTGGAGTTTGGCGAGCGTCTCAACGGCTTTTTCCATGTCGGCGATTCGCGCGGCGCGTTCGCGACGCTCGCTCTCCTTGCGGCTCTCGTGTTGCTTGATGCGCTCTATAATCTGTTGCTCGGTCAACTCCTCGCGGCGCGCCTCCAGTTCCTGCTCCAGCCGGGCGTCCAGCTCCTGAAAGAGGCGCTCAATCTCCGCCTCAAAGTTGCGCTTCTCCTCTTCCACAAACCGCTGGATGTCGCCCAGATTCTGCTCAATCGCGGCGCGGTCGATATCGATGACCATGGAGTTGGTGAAATAGATTACTTTCTCCAGCTGGCGTGGCGGAATGTCCAGCAGCAGTCCGAGCGGGCTGGGGGGCTGCCCCTTGAGGTACCAGATATGGCACACGGGCG
>LDYB01000021.1 GCA_001442985.1 Armatimonadetes bacterium DC | reverse complement strand
TTTTGGGTCTGTCAGAAGCGCCTTGAATATCTTTTCGGCTTATCGGGTCGTTCCCGCAATACCGATACAGGTTCGGGGCGCCCGAGGCGGCATCTATCGGGTCTCTCTGCAACCACCGCGCGGTGCGGGGATTATACGCATGGGCACCCACATGATACAACCCTACCTCAGGGATCCATTCATACCCATACGCCCCCTTGCGAGAAGAAGGCTCCCAGCAGCCCTACGGCAGTTCAGCACGGGTCAGTAAGTGTTCCAAAGCCGCGGCAAAGGCGTCAAACACCGCACACGGCTCAGAATATTCGTGATGCAAGTAAACCACACGCCCCGCCCGCTCGCCTTCGGCAGCACCCAAAAAGCCACCACCCCGCTCCGCCAGAAGGTAGTACGCCCCTGAAGACAGCCACACCTCCCGAACCTCCGAAAGCCCCAGCACCACCGCGTCGCCAATCTGAAAGCCTTCACAGACGCGAACCAGCTCTAAGTAGTCCGTGGGCAACGCAGCCTCTGTCGCTTGCAGACGCCGCTGTTGCTCTTTATCAGAAAGCGGCGGCAACACCCTCTCAATCGCCCACTGACGCCCCAGCGCGGTACACCACGCAGGCAACGACTCCCGTAAATCTGTCCCTGCGCTCTCCAGCGAAGGCAGAGGCTCATAAATCGGTTCCATCACATCGGCATGGAAAACGACACGCTCGATGTGGACTTCGGTTTCACGCGCAATCTGCCTGTAGACTCTGCCGAAGGCGAGGGTGAACACTGTGCCTCTCACTAAATAGATGCGCATTTTCAGCCGTTCAGGTAGATGGGGCACGCGATAGTGAACGGTACACCACAGGGCTTCCAACCGTTGATTGGGGAAGCGCGGGGGCGGCTTGTGCTTGAGCGTGTAGAGGTTCACCTCGCCGCTCTCTTTATCGCGGGAGATGCGATGGACCGCTTCTATCTGTTGTGCGAGAATGGCGCGAGGTTCTTCAGGCAGACGGCTTTGGAGCGCCTCAAACAGCGCACGCTCGACAGGAGCAAACGGAGAACGACGGCGCAGAACCTTGAATAAAGACCATACTCCTCTAACCTCTTCACTCGTAGTGGGGCGAGCGTCAAACCACCCTTAACCCTTCAAACACGCAGCCTCGAACCTCCGCTTTCTCAAGGGCTTGCTTGAGACGCTTGCTAACAACTATCAGCCTGGGGTCTTCCGCCGCCACAAACAGGTCGTGCCCTATAACGCGGCTCCATAGTAGAACGGGGCGGTGCAAATCTAAGACCCTCTCAAAGTTCGGATCCCAGATCCCTATTGTCCGCTCACGGCTCAGGCAAACCAGACGTACCTGATACACCGCTAAGTCGTAGTTGCCTATCTTCGCATTCGTTTCTGCGTCTCTCAGTTCTACCGGGATGTACCGTACCGTATCCGATAATCCCATCTGTTCCAGCAAATTGCGTACTTTGGGGGAGAGAAGATTCGCTCCCCATGGGGTCCAAAAACAATCCGCCTCCGAATCACCTCGATAGACCCATGCGTAAAGCGACGGGAGCGCAGCAAGCTGTTCCATAGACATAGTGGATAGATCCCGCGTAAACTCTGTACGCTGTTGAGAGGAGGCGCTGGGCGTCAGCGCAAATTCGCTTACATAGTTCACCTCTTCGGGACCTCTCCAAGCAAAAAAGACCCAATCTTCTGCTTTCCGTTGCTCAAGCCAAACTCGGAGAGGCGCCCAGGGGGAATCGGACAGCTCCGAAGATTCGGCTATCTCTGCCCAGTGCTTTCCCAGCAGCCTTCTGGCTTCGTTTTGGGACCAACCAGCAGCAGCGTGTCTCCAGTAAAGGAGAGCCATAGACAGCTCCAGGCGTTCTATCCAGCCAAGGTACGCTCCGTATTGCGCCTCGAAATATTGCAAGGCTTCGGCAATAGCAACTCGCTGGAGACGGCTTAGAGACGAGAAGAGCTCCAGACGTCCCCCTTGTAATACTGGGAGCCTTTCGAGTCGCCTCATCAAATGGGTAATCTCCATTTCAGGGATTTTCTCTCCCTCCAGGTATCGTTCGGCTATCCAGGTAGCCCTGTCCAAAACTTCCGAATTCTGGTAATCATTGAAGGGGTTAAGCCATTCCAGAAAGGCGTCAACTCCTCGCGAGTCCCAGATAGAGGTATCAATCAGATTCTCAAGCACAAATGGAAGGTTTTCCCTCTGTTCCTTCGAAGACAAAACACTAAACCGCGACCTCAAAAAAACGGCATACTCGTGTAAATCTTCTAAATCGGACAGTGAACCCGTACCTCGATAGCCGCCCCCCTCTGCTTCTGACGGAGGACGAAACTGATTCGGAAATGCGTGGTAGAGTAGCAATCGCCAGTTCACTTTGAGATTCTACTCCTTTTTTACCACCCTGAAATACGACCGAATACCGAGGAGTCCTGCGAACGGCTTCAGCGGCTCTGCTGCAGAGATGCGCATTCCACCTCGTGGCACGGCAGATTTCGCCGCGAGGGGGCGCGGCGACCGCGCCCCTGCTGATGCCCGTACGGACGCGGGAACCGCGTCCTGCCCCGTTCTTCGCAACAGAGCACCAGCGTGGGACAAGCTTGCGCTTTCTATCCACTCGTATCCATCTGCTCCTCGCGGCTGAATACTAAGTTCGCCTTATATCCTTAGCTAACAACTTGAACTGTTTCACATCTATTACCCATCCTTCTGCATCCGATTTATACGCGACCCAGAAAGAGTGCCTATCAATATCGAACTGCCCTCCTAAAACAGGGCCACCCAAGGAAAGACACCGACTCCTTTGAGACTCCAGATCCCACAAACACAACTCACCTTCTTCATCAATGTTTATCAGTTGTGTATCCGTTGCAAAGTATACACCGCGGCTCCACCCTGCCGATGGAAACTCGTGTGTCTGCTGCAGGCGCTCTATATCCCAAACATAGACCTTCTTATAGCACCCACAGCTAAGCCTACGACCCGCTAAATCAAAGCCAAGTGCATCCACGCACAAGTCTGACATTTCAAGGCACGCCACCAGCCGGTTTGAAGCCACATCCAGAATTCCAACTTCGGCATTCTCACGGCTGCCTTCGCCGCCGCCTGCTGCCAACAAAGAACCGTTTGGAGAGAACGCGACCGAGTTCGGATTAGGTATGCCTGCAGTCCCGGTAAAGCGCACCACCTGACTTTTCATATCCCACACTTCTACAAAAGAGGCACCTCCTGCCAGAGCCAAGAGCGAGCCATCCTGAGAAAAGCTCAGAGCCGTCACGCTGGTCAGTCGGGTCGGAATGGTGTAGATTTGGAACCCCTGAAAATCCATCATGTAGGCAAAGCCTTCCAATGCCCCCACCGCAACCAATTTTGCGTCTGGGCTAAAAGCTACAGTGCTAATCCACAAGTCACGGAATGTCTGTCGCCAAAATGTAGGATTGTTGGCGCTCAAATCGCCTAAAACCAGATTTCCTTCTGCATCGCCTATCGCCATGCGCAAGTGGTGAGGCGCAAACGCGACTACCCAGGGTTCACCTGATAGCCCAATTCCTTCACTCCTCCAGCGCCATCGGCGCACTGTTCGAAAGTGGTGCTCTGTCTTCATTTTACTATTACGGTAACCACAGTGCCATCGGGTTCAACGATTACCTCAACATTCCCACGCTTATATTTATACCTGCCGTTCGGCTGTTTTCTGGGACTTTTATCATGGCGCATAATATCTTCAACATCCTGCTCGGAAATACCTCGCTCTCTCATTCGCTCACGCGCATGAGGCGTATAGCGCGTTGGTTTCTTGGGAGGTTGACATACTTTAGGCTTCTCCCGCTTAGCTTCCTTCTTCCCCTGTTCCTGCAAGGCGTTCTTGGCTTCTCGTTTCGCAACCTGCTCCGCGCCCTCCTCCACCACCTCCTGAACCACTTTCTTGGCAAGACGACCCGCCTTCAACACATCCCCACCTAATGCACTCGCCGCCGAGATGGCAGCGTTCACATAATCTCCCTCCAGCGCGTAGCCAATCGCATTCGCTGCATCCGCAAGGTCGCCAACGACAGGGATGAAGCCTGCAGCGTCTAACAGGTCGTGATAGTTCCAATCGGTGCCTGTAGGGTCAACGAAGTTAATCGGATCATTCCCGCAATACCGATACAGGTTCGGGTCGCCCGAGGCGGCGTCTATCGGGTCTCGCTGCAGCCAGCGGGCGGTGCGGGGGTCATAGGCGCGGGCACCGACATGGTACAGACCTGTGCCACCAAAGCAGTCCCACTCGTACCCATACGCCCCGTTCCAGAGAAACGGTTGCGGGATGAGGTTTTCAGGCGGCGATAGCGGCACACCCCAGCTGTCGTACCGCCACACCTCCAGCACCTCGCCCCCACTGCTCAACAACACCCGCACATGCCCCAGCGCATCCAGCACATAATAACAACTCACACCCGAACCGCTGTAGTCTAACCGCGCAATCGGTCCCAGCGGTCCCCATACATACTCGGCGACCACCCGACCCTGACCATCCACCTCCGCCAGCAGCGTGTCGCCCTCGTACAGACGCCACACCTCAAACGGCACACCACTCCGAACGCCCTGCAAACCCACTCGACGCCCCAGACTGTCGTAAATAGCATTCAGCACCACGCCCGCCTGAGAACTGCTCGCCACCACCAGGTTGCCCCACACATCGTACCGATAGCCCCAGCTCACCTCGCCTGCGCTCTGCCCAAAGTTGAACAACACAATCATCAAGTCTTCATCATCGACTTGCCCATCCCTGTTCAGGTCTTCAGGGCAGCCCTGGGGGCATTGCTGACCAAACGCGAACTGCACAGCCACTAGGTCCGCATCGTCCACCACCCCATCCCCGTTCACATCCCCCTTAATCGGTTGAGGGGCGTTCCACAAACGGGCGCGCTCGCCGTTGGGGGTGTAGGTCATATACCAGTTGTAGCTGCCTCCGTGCGGGTGGCTCCCCCCAATCCACCAGAGTCGATTGTAGTCGTAGCGCCAGTCAGAGGCATTGTCGCCCCAGCGCGTGAGGTTTCCATTCACATCGTAGGCAAACTGAACTTCTTTGGGAGTACCCCCATCCAGTCGCGACGTTTCTGATTGCAGGCTACCATCGGGGTAGTACTCCCAGCGCCACTCGGCGGTGCGGTTGTCTGGTAGCCATTCACGAGCAGAGCGCAGCGTGCCGTCGGGATAGTAGCCTGGCTCATCCGCGGTACCCCAATAGTCAAATTGTGCGATCAGTTGCCCGTTGAGGCGGTAAGTCAGCAGTCCAACCGCGTTTGGCGCCTGGGTATCTGCGTACTCTATCGTGGCACTGAGAGTACCTGCGGGGAGATAGACGGTCTGGTTCTGCAGGCGCCCTGCATTATCGTAGCTCCACTCGGCAAAGAGAGTGCTGCCTGCGAACAGGGCAATAGGGCGCCCTGCCCCATCGTACTGATAGCGCCACACGCTTCCCCACGAGGTGGTAAAGGTTTGCAGGTCCGCTGTGAGCGCGCCCTCAGGCGTGCGATAGTCGTAGAGCCAGTAATAGCTGCCCACAGGCAGATTTACCTGCTCGCCCAGCAGCCAGCCTGTGCGTGCCGAGAGAAAGTTGTTGGTCGGGTCGCTGTCCTGATTGCGCGGGTCAGCACTGACGCCGTAGTTGGGGTCATCCGTATCGTACCACCAGCGCAGCGCCACCTGATCCTGCCAGCCTTGAGAGGTGAGCAGTTGCTTGGTAGCAACCCCCAAACGCCCTGCAGGGTCGTAGCTGAATTCGTGTCGCGTGTGGGCTCCTCCGGAGGCAGAATGTTCATGTATAGTCTGCACCCGACCGTTCAGTGTGTATTCAAAGGTCGCGAAACGCCCATCTTGGCGCGTCCACTGGCTGACTCGTCCGCAACAACTATAGTCAAAGGTTTCGGGGCGAGTATCACCATCGTGATGGATAGAGCGCAGTTCGTCGTGGATACCATAACCGTAGGTCAATCCCACCTTAGTGTTTGGCGGAGCACCCCCATTTTCCACACGCACGAGGCGCCCTGCGCTGTCATACTGCATTTCGGCGTACAGTGCACTCTGCAGATTGCCTTGATCATCCTGCCACTCCAGCCAGATCTGGCGCAGCAGCCCTGCCCGTGAGCCACTGCCATCAAAGTCATAAACAAAGCGCACCCAGCGCCCACGCGGATCGATATAGCGGCGCAAAAACAATCCATCCCACTCCCACAGGGATTGCCCGCCTGGGGCAGTGCCAAAGCCCCAACGCATCCTGCGTGGCTGCCCCAGCAGAGTCCACTCGGTTTCACTCCAGAGCGGGGTTTCTGGGTCGTTCGGATATAACTCGACACGCACAGGGCGTCCAAACAGGTCATAGGCGCTAATGCGGAGCAAGCGCCCTGTTGGATCTTCTACCTCGTGCAGTTTGTTGGGGTACGCGCTATTTTCGCCCCAGTAGCGCAGTTGCCACCAGCCTGAGCGACCTGGCTCTGTGAACGCTGTCAGTAAGCTGTTAGCAGACACTTCCGAATACGGTTGACCTCGGTAAGTGTAATCGAACCGCCAAGAAAGCGCTGGATCACTACCTATCTGCAGGTGAGTGAGTGCAGTAGGGGGATTGGGATGGCTCCCCCCAGGTGCATCAGGATGCGCCTCTCCATAGCGTAGATGTGCTTCACCCAAAGCACCTCCGTTAACCCGAAAATCTTGCAGTAAAGTATTCGGATTATTCGGTACATATGTAAACTCCCACTGTGTTCCCTCCCTGTCGGTGTGGAGGGTCAGGGCAAACGGATGCTCCGGGCTGTAGCTGTACGATTCCTGCCAGCGCGGCGTCTGAGAGAACACAGGCTCGCCATTTGGTCCAACTCCCACCTGATCGTAAACGGCGCTTTGAACGACTTGTCCATTCTGCGCTTCAAAAAGCAGTACTTCTTTCTCCCAAGCGCGATTCGGGTTCTGTACATACGAAGGACGGAGATTCTCCAGCTGGGTAAACATCCCAGAACCGCGATCCCAGCTATACACCAAGCTCGCCCGATAGTTACCACTGGGGCGTTGACGCTGAATCCCTGTCCAGAATGAAGTGCTTCCTGCATACATGTGCTGGTACTGTTCTGGAAGTAGTTGTTCCAGTTTTATTTCCTTGAGGCGCCCCAACAGGTTCTCGGGTAGGGTTCCGTAAGCACGAAGATACATCTCTCGTTCACGCTCTGGCACTGGCTCCCATGTCAGGTTCAACTTCTCTTGTAGTCGGTTGCTCCCATATATCTGATAACTCCGATCCAAACCTAACCTAGCTGTAATTTGCTGTTCAGCATTGTCCCACTGGACATCCCAGTGGTCGTTGGGTTGATCTGGTTCATTGGGAACGCTTTCAGGAGGTACCCTCCCAATACGAACCCCATGCAGCTCGTTATTCAGAGCAAAGTAGAAAACCTCACCTGTCAGGCGGTCCCAACGCAAACCGCGCTTCGTCTGAAAATCGCGTAATACAAGCCACCGACCGTTCCAGTTCTGTCGCCACTGCGCCTCAACATACTCACCCACCTGCAAACTCCAGCGATTGCCACTGGGAGAGACAATCGCAGGTTGCGGACTAAAAGACATAAAGTCGTGCAAGCGCGACTTGTAGCCATTTCCCCAGCCTATCCGCTGGGGCGGCGCAAAGTGGTAGGTCCACTCTCCTCCCTCACGAATGCGCCCTGGAGGCCCACCTCGCAACACGAAACCGCGAACCGATCCTGTTTCATCAACAACCGCCTCTAAGCTTGCTTGCACTCCTTTTGTTGGGACGATGCTCCATCGCTCTGTAAATGGACTTACATCGTCAGGCTCACTCATGATAAACGCCAGAAAGCGCATCGCACTACCGTCTGCGTCGTAGACGGTCAACTCACGGACTCGTTTGGCAGATTCAGGAATATCGCCTCCACCAGTAGGCTGCAGAATCACCTCTGTGGGAGTGCCACGCCACGCTGTGCTTCCTGGGGAGGTGCCAGGCAGGCGCTGGTTACCCGAAGATAGCACCACACACATCCGCTCCAGCCCGAAAAACCAGTATGGTCCCAGAGTGCCCCCAGGCGTAGGCGATGAGACATAGACATACCCTGAGTGGAACACATCTATTGCAGGAAAGGGCAATCCAAGGGTTGTCTGTCCTGTTGCAGGCAGCAGCAGCAACCCATCGCAGAGCCAGCCGTTGCCATCTACTGCCCCCGTACCAGAGCCAAGGTAGATGGCGTCGTTATCAAAGCAAATTTGATCCGGGACTGCAAACAATACAGGTATACATACAGGTTCAGGTTGGGGCTCCTGAGAAGAAGCAGATACAGCCACTAAACATGAAAGCAAGACAAACAAACGTAGGGACAGTAAAACGGTTCTACCCCCCCCCGCTAAAATTGCGAGGGCGAAGCGCCAGAAGGGTTCCCTCTCTGTTGCCTTGACTGAAACCACTCCCATCGCGAACCTCCGATGTCCTGATTATACAACAACCAATCGCAGCAACCTTCCTTCCCCATACCCCCTACGAACGCCACAGCATTTTGAGT
>LDYB01000020.1 GCA_001442985.1 Armatimonadetes bacterium DC | reverse complement strand
GTTTGTAGCCTACCTGTGAGGGATTGAAACACGCGCTGAAATCACACAGGCATATCTCCGAAGGGGGTTTGTAGCCTACCTGTGAGGGATTGAAACGGAAGACGCCCCTTCCTCGCGCGAGGGAGGGGCGTTTTTTGTTTGTGGGGGGTGAGGTGCTGACGGCTGAGGTTCCGTTCCTAAGTGCCTTTGCGCGAGAATTGCGACATGCACCTGCAGCACCGTCTTTATGGAGTGCGGAAGCGGAGCTTCCGCGAGGCTGAAGCTCCCGCTTCAGCACTCCAAATTACGCGCATGCGCGGGCAGGGGAGTCGCTGAAAATTCACGCAAAGACACTTAATAGACGAAGCCGACCTGCGTCGGCTGATTTAGCCAGCGAAGGCTGGCTTTGTTTACTGGGAACGGGTTCACCCGTCAGGGTTTACAGGGGGCATCGTGGGTTCCAGAAGGTATTTTTGCAACAGAGCAGCTAAACCAGCCAGCGGAGGCTGGCTTTGTTTCATAGGAACGGCTTTAGCCGTCCTACCCTTACCCAACGAAGCCGACCTGCGTCGGCTGAAGTAGCACGCGCATCCTGCGCGTGGACGGGGGCAGGGTGCCCCTGCTACGAGGAGCCTGGGCATCCCTGCTGTGCGTGCGGGCGGAGCTCACAGCGCCCCAACACCTGCTCGCAGCTCCACTTTGGGGGGGAAGAAGCGCGGATTCGGGGCGCGGAACCGCAACTCAAACTCCAGCACCTCGCCCGACCGCCATACCCCCTCGGTGAGTATCACATACGGCATGCCCGACTCAAACAGGCTCATCCCTGTGCGATTGACCAGTTCCACACCGTTGGGCAGGCGGAACAGCATCGCCACAGGTCCTGCAATATCCGCGCCTGCGTTCACCACGCGCCCGCGCACCCGGTACTCGCCTGTGGCAGGGTCGCGACGCATCACGCCCCAGCGGATGCGATAGGGGGTGGAAACGAGGGGCATCCGCTGCAGGGTGTAGGTCGCCACGGTCTGCAGGCTGACCGCCACGGCGCCCGGATTGTTCACAATATGCGGCTGGGGCGGCAAGAACTGATTGCTGAGCCAGCTGGTGGCAGGCGGTCGGGGTCCGAAAGTCGCGCGGCGCGAGTCGTATGCCGAAAAGATCGTGCCCACCTCGCCTGTGTTGAGCAGCACCGCGAAAAGCGCCAGCGGGCTGCTCGCTTTCGAGTTCGCATAGAGCGCGTTCAGGGGGATGGCAATCTCCAGTCCTGTGGGTGGGTCGGTGGGGTTCAGGCGCGGGCGCCAGGTAATCTGCGCAGGGACGCCTTCCAGCCAGTTGAGGCGTGCGGGGTCTAAGCGGTATGCGCCTGCCTCTGCGCCCACGAGGTAGGGCAGTCGCGCGTCGCCTGTGAAAGGCGCTTCGGGCGCGCTGTGCAACCCCCGATGGCGGAACACACCGACGGCGAAATCCGCCCCGAACCCCTCAGGCGCGGTGAGGCGCTGGTTCGAAATCAGGCGCGTGGCGGGACCGCTATCGTCAGCCAGCGGCTCCAGAGAGCGTAGCCCCGTGCCGCGCCCGTAGTCCACATCCACAAACAGCGCAACGCCATAGGTTTGATTCTCCGCTGTATCCACGCGCCCCGCAATCCCGATGTAGAGATGGCGATGGTCGTTGCGCACATAGAGCGCGTCCAGTCGGTTCAGATTGGAGCTGGGGGTTCGGGTTTGAGTAGCAATCGGCGCGCCCAAGTCGCTCAGGTCGCCGTCCACCACAATCGCCCCCGCGCGTGGCTTGAGATAGAAAAAGGCAAAAAACTCATTAAACAGCTCGGGGCGCCCCGGAGGGGTGTTCATGAACACCCGCACCCGCACGACATGCAGTCCCGCAGGCAGCCCGCTCAAATCCAGCCCGTGCTGTTCGAAGTGCCCGTCGGCGAGGCGCGTCATCGGGATGAAACCGTCTTTCAGTCCTTCGGTTGTGTTTTGCAGGGGGTTCAAGCCGGGCAGGGCGACGCCGTTGTCAATTTTGAAATACGCGCTGGCGCCGAACACATCGGTGCGCACGCGAAGCGAAACGCGCGGCTCGGTGAGGGTTACTGCCTGAAAACTGCGCCCGCTGGCATACGCGCCGCCCGGGGTCGGAATTGTTTCAAAGGGAATAGGGTTGCCCTGCAAGTCAAGGAACTCAATCGGCGGCACATCGGGCAGGGGGTTCGGCGTGCGCGGCGCGTACAGCACATAGCCGTAGGCGTTGTTGTCGTTCGTGGGCGTGGAGTTGGGCGGAACCGTAATCGTGACCCTGCCGCTGGAGTCCACCGTAACGGGCGGGCGTTGACCCGAATAATCGTACAGCACGGTGCCGGGCGCGAAGGCAGTCTGAACCGTCGCCGTGAGCGGGGTCAAATCGCCGCGATTGTTCAGCCCCACCAGCAACACACCATAGCCGTTCACCTGACGCTCGTAAATATACAGGTTCTGGCTCACCCAGCGGTTCACCAGCCGCCCGCGCGCGAAGCGTTTGCGCACATCCAGCAGTTTCAGGAGCGTGTCGTCGCCATTCCCCAGCGCGTTATAGCGTCCCGGCTTGGGGAAGTGGCTCCAGTCGTTGGGGTCAATATTGTTGCCGTCATAGTAGATTTTGGGGCGTCCGGGGCGTGTCAGCAGCCACGCATGCGCCAGATTGTTGGAGCGCGGCGGTCCGTCGTCATGGCTCTGCACAAAGCCGATGCCCAGATAGCTCGCCAGCCCGCCCAGTTCGTAGGGCAGTCCTGTGGCAGGGTCGGTGCCAAAGCTGTTGCTGAGGCTCGCCCCCAGGTCGCCGTAGCCGTTGGAGTTAAACAGGTTGCTCGCCATAAACTTCATCGGGAAGTCCAGCAGGTTCATGCCCGTTTTGGCATATTCGCGCAGCTCCCAGCTGTTGCTGGAGTAGACCTCGCCGAAAATCGTGAGATTCGGGTTCAGAGAGTAGAGGTAGGGGATGAGGTCGCCTTCGCTGACGATACCCCCCGGTTGCTGGGGCGTGCGTCCGAAAAAGCCGGGCGGCGTGTGGCGCACGGCATCGATTCGATAGCCGTCAAAGCCGATGACGGTGGTCAGAAACCATGCCCAGCGCTTGAGCAACTGGCGAATGTCTTCCGCAACGGGCGTGCCGTTGGGGTAATAATAGGGGTTATTCGGGTGGCGCACGAAAGTGGGCTTGCCATAGGCGTTGAACTGGGCATAGCTGGGCAGGTTGAACGCGCCCGTGCGGGTGTTGTTGCCGTCCTCATGCGCATAATCTGCCAGCCCCACCACATCGTAATTCAGGGTGCCAAAGCCAAAAGGCGGCGCGTTATTGAAATCCACCTCATTATTGGTGGGGTCGGCGGTGGAGCGGATGTGAAAATCTTCGGGAATGAAGGCGGGATAGCGGTCAATCGGCGTGCTGGCGCGGTTGTCAGCGTGATTGGTTACCAGGTCGCAATACACCTCAATCCCGAAGCGGTGCGCCAGCTGAATCAGTTCCATCAGCTCCTGTGTGGAGCCATATTGCGTGCGCACGGTTCCTTTTTGCAGGCGGTCGCCCAGATCAAAGGGGTCAAACGGGTTATAGCCTGTGCTGAAGCCGCCCCCTCCCGACTTCACAGGCGACGGCAGATAGAGAGCGCCATAACCTGCCGTCACCACTTCGGGGAGCCGTTGCATGATTGTGCGGTAGTCCGTCTGGAACCACTGCAGGATGGGCGTCTCTTTTACGGGTGGCGCATAGCGCACCCACACGCTATAGTTGCTGCTGGCGTTATTGTCGTATAACACTTCGCCGCCGCTGCCCTGCGCCCGAATGTAAAACTGCACATAAGTGCCCGCAGGGAAGGGACCCAGCACACAATACCACTGCGTGTTGCCGCCCGTGTTGAAGTCAAACGAGAAATCGTATTCTCGTGCAGTGCGCCAGTTATCGGTGGTCACGACGGCGACCACGCGCTGTCCGGGGGCAATCGGTGCGGTTTGAGTGGTGATAGTGAGCGTCTGCCAGGGTTCCATCATGCCCAGTCGGGAGGGGAGTTGTCCGTAGCCTGTCATGTAGAGTCGTGTGTTGCCCACCCATGTGAGCTGGGCAAGGGCGGCGGCAATCAGAACCCAGGTCAGCATAAACAGCGTGCTGATGCGTCGCATAGAGGTATTATACACCACCCTGCGAGTCGCAGGAAATCCGAGCCATAGAACGAACAACGGAGTCAGATAGGGTACAATCCCTGTTGTGGAGGAGAAGAACCGATGAACCGCTTGATAGTCGGGTTATGGCTCATCTTCGGAGTGGCGTGGGCGCAGGCGCCGTTCACGATTGTGCGCCCGCTGGATGGGGCGCGCGTGCGGGAAACGGTGCAGGTGCGGTTTCCCATCCGGAGCGTGCCGCAGGGTGGCTTTATTGGGGTCAGCATCGACGGCAAGTTTGTAGAGGCGGTGGCGCCCGCGGCGCTGCGCTCCGACCGCGAGCGAGGGCACTATATTTATGAATGGAACACCAAAGCACGCAATGTGCCCGATGGACAGCACACGATAGAGCTGACGCTCTATTCGGGCACGGAAGGGGGCAACCCGCGCGTGCTGGCGCGCAGCTCCGTGCGGGTGATTGTGGCAAACGAAATCAAACCGCCCGCAGGCGGCATCCGACTGCAGTACCGGTGGCTGCCCCCGGGCAAAGTCGTCCGCTATAACATGACCTACACCGTCAAGGAAAGCACCGAGATCCAGTATTCGGGGCTGACGCCGGAAGAGAACACTCTCTACGAACTCCGCTTCAAAGGCGACCTGAATGTGCTGGACTGGCGCAACAATCTGGGACTGATTTCGTGGATTGTGTTTCCGCCTGCGGTGCGCGGCGCGCCGGGGCAGTATGAGGTGTTGACGGGCAAGAATTTCGCCCCTGTCTATCAGGAGGTGGAGTCGACAGGGCGCGTGCGCTATCAGAACGCCCGGATTGGCGAGCAACTCCAGCAGGAGTACGATGTGCTTTACTACTGGGTGGGCGACCTCGCCATCATTCCGCCCAAGCCGCTCAAACCAGGCGACCGCTGGACGGGCACGATTGTGCTGGGCAACCCGCTCCGTTCCGGCGACATTTCGGAGGTGGCGGAGGATCAGGTGCCCGCAGCCGCGCGACTGGAGCGCTTTGAGTGGGAGCGCGGCTACAAATGCGCCAAGATTGTCTACGAGTTCACCGGCAATCTGCCAAGCGATGTGGATGTAGGCGGTATCAGGCTTGAAAAAGCCAAAATCAAGTTCCGCCGCGAGACCTACTTTGCCTACGATATCGGGCAGATTGTGCGCCAGCGCACCACCATCGAAATCGAGACGACCCAGCGCGAGCAGCCGGGAGCCAGTGGCGGCTTCATGGGAGGCGGCGCACCCCCAATGGGCGGACGCGGCGGCTTCGCAGGCGGCGATGAGGACGAAGGCGGCATGATAGGTGGACGCGGCGCACGCGGTCCCCGCGGCGGCGGACTGGGACTGCCCGGCGGCGCCCCCGGAACACCCGGCGGACTCGGGGCAGGCGGACAGGCGCCCCAACGCACCATCAATCGCCTCACGATTAACGAGGACATGGTGCTGGACAAAATTCTCTGACCGATGACTTCGCCTGCAGGATTGAAAACACCGCCTGAGCGCACCGATGAGGAACCGAAGGCAACCTTTATGGAGCACCTGGAAGAGCTGCGCAAGCGCATCTTCCGGGCGCTCCTTTACATCATGCTGGGCTGGGTCGTCGGGTTCGCGATTGAGCCGTATGTGTACGACTTTCTGGCGCAGCCGCTTCTGAAAACCCAACCCAAAGGCACGCAGTTCGTGTTCACCCACGCCACCGAGCCATTTTTCCTCAAATTCAAACTCTCCCTGATTATCGGGCTGATTCTCACGATTCCGCTGGTGATGCGCGAGGTGTGGGGCTTTATTGCACCGGGTTTGACCCGCGCCGAGCGACGCGCCGTGTTGTTTATCGCACCTTTCAGCGCGTTTCTTTTCTTTTTGGGCGTGGCGCTGGGCTACTTCATTCTGCCCGCCGCCTTCACCTTCTTCCTGAGTTATCTTCAGGATTACCCCAACGCCGTGCTGTATCAGAACCCCGCCCAGTATGTGCTGTTCGTGGTGAAGATGATGTTCGCCTTCGGGCTGGGGTTCCAGATGCCGATTGTGTTGATGTTCTTGGCACAGGTGGGCATCGCCACACCCGAAAATATGTGGCGTTCGTGGCGCTACGCCGTGCTGGTAATTGTGGCACTTGCGGCGCTCATCACGCCCTCAGGGGACGCCTTCTCGATGCTGGCAATCGGCATCCCGATGGTGTTTCTTTACTTTTTGAGCATCTTTCTGGTGGCGCGGATTGCTAAAAAGCGACGCCAGCGGTTCCAGCAGAACCCGTGAGTCAGTCCAGAATCTCGTAGCGTGTGTTGCGCCGCTTCGGAATAAAGCCTGCGCCTGTAATCACGCGCTCAATTTCGCGCGCACTCAGAATAAATTTGGACCCCTGTGCCGAAACCACATTCTCCTCGATCATCGTGGACCCCATGTCGTCCACGCCGTAGCGCAGGGCGATCTGCGCAATCTTGGGACCCTGCGTGAGAATGCTCGCCTGCAGGTGATCAAAGTTATCCAGCATCAGGCGGGAGACTGCCACTGTGCGCAGGTAATCTGCCGCCGTGGCTTTGGGGAGATGTGCCAGCTCCGTGCCTTCGGGCTGGAAGTTCCAGCAGATGAATGCTGTGAAGCCGCCTGTTTCATCCTGCAGCTCGCGCAGGCGTATCAGATGTTCCACGCGGTCTTCCAGCGTCTCCACATGCCCGTACATCATGCTGGCGGTGCTTTTCATGCCCAGCTCATGCACGGTGCGCATAAAATCCAGCCACTCCTGCGTGGTGTCTTTGAAGCGGGCAATCTGCTGGCGCACGCGGTCTACCAGAATTTCGCCCCCAGCGCCCGGCACCGAGTTCAGCCCCGCCTCGCGCAGGCGAATCAAACAGTCGCGCACGCTCAGGCGCGAAATGTGCGCGATATACAAAATCTCTGCAGGCGACAAGCCGTGAATAATCACCTGCGGATAGTGCTTTTTGATGAGGCGGAACAGGTTCTCGAAATAGTCTATCTTCAGCTTGGGGTTTAAACCGCCCTGAATGAGCGCCTCCGTGCCGCCCTGTTGCACCAGCTCGTCAATTTTCTGCAGAATCTCCTCATCCGAAAGCAAATAGCCCTCAGGGTTGCCCGGCGGGCGATAGAAGGCGCAAAACTTACAGCGCACCCAGCAGACATTGGTATAGTTGATGATGCGCCCAATCACATAGGTTACATAGGGCTGGGGGTTTTTGCGCATGCGCACCAGATGTGCCAGCGCGCCCAGTTCGGGGAGGTTGGGATGGTGAAAGAGCGCGAGTCCGTCCTCAAATGAGAGGCGTTCGCCAGCAAGCACTTTCTCGGCAATCGCTTCGAAGCGGGCACGCTCGGTTCGGATAGGCGTTTCCAACATCGTTGAGAGTGTCCTCCGTGAGGCGAATTGTACCTCATGGGGCGGTTTTGCGGGAAAGTAGCAGGAATACAGGGAGCAGGCACGAATCTACAGGGGCGACGCATGACGGACGAGCAACTGGCGTATCGCTGGACGGTTCATCTGGCACGGCAGATGCCGGAGCGCCTGCCTGTAGTGGTGCTGGTTTTATTGGGAGCGCCGCTGCTGGGCGGGATGCTCATGGGGCACTGGCTCTTCGGGCTGGTGGCGTTCTGGATGCTGTTTTCGGCGACGGCAGACTACCTGCTGCCCATTCGTTACGAGGCAGACGCGCAGGGGGTTCGCCAGCGCGGTCTGGCGCCGCGCGTGATGCGCTGGGAGCAGGTCAAGCGCGTCGTGTGGGGCGAGCAGGGCGTGCTGCTCAGCCCGCTGGCGCATCCCAGCCGTCTGGACGCCTATCGGGGTATCTTTCTATGGTATGGCGACCAGCGCGAGCAGATTGAGCAGCTGGTGCGCGCCTATTGTCGCGCCGCGGAGAGCCAGAGCAAATCCGCCCGAAAAAAGCGCAAACGCGGCGAGGTGAGCCGTTATGCGTGAATTCTGGAAGGAACCCTTGAGCGAGGAGCAGAAAGCGGAGCTGATTGACGCGCTGGCACAGCAGATAGTCAAGCGTGGGCTGGCAGCGCCGGCTGTCTTTATGCTGACCCTGCATCGCCCGCTGGCGTTTATTGGCTCGCAGGCAACTGTGGCATTTGCCCCCTTTCTGGCGCCCTTCTTCGGCTTCGATAAGATTGACCTCTATTCGCAACTGATGAGCGAGCGTGAAAACTGGGATCGGCTCATCGAGCGGATCGAAGAACTGGAAGAAGCACAGCGCCACGCTCGACACCGCTCAACACCTTAAGGAGAATAGCCGTCTATGGAAACCCTGTGGCTTAGTGGACTGGCACAGTATCAGCACGCGGCGGACAACTGGTTCGCCGCAATCTTGATTGCAGTGATTGCCACCACCGTACTGGTGAGTATCGCTATCACCCGTTCGGGGGCGTCGCTATATATTCGGCGCATCCCCGGACTGGACGCCATCGATGAAGCGATTGGACGCTCCACCGAGATGGGACGCCCCGTCACGATGATTCCCGGAATGACCGCTTTCGGTGTCGTGGCGGTGCAGGCGCTCACCATCTTCAAATATATCACCAAACAGATAGCCCGCTTTGCGACTCCGATGCGCCTTCTGACAGGCGACGCAACGGTGTACGCGGTGGCTCAGGAAGCGATTCAAGACGCTTACAACGAGGCAGGGCGCCCCGACCTGTACGACCCCGACGCGATCCGGTTCCTTTCGGACCGCCAGTTCGCCTTTGCCTCGGGTGTGGCAGGGCTGATTCAGCGTGAGCGCGTCGCGGCGAACTTCATGTTCGGCGAATTCTTTGCCGAATCGCTTATCTTTGCCGAGACAGGCAATATCGTAGGCGCGATTCAGGTGGCGGGCACTATCAGCTTCACGCAGGTGCCCTTCTTCGTGGCGGCGTGCGATTACACCATTATCGGAGATGAGTTTTACGCCACCAGTGCCTACCTCAGCCGCGAGCCAGTGCTGCTGGGTAGCCTCGTGGGACAGGATATCGCCAAACTGCTGTTTGTGCTGATCGCCATCACAGGCGCCGTCCTCACCTCGATTTTCGGCGCGGACGCGCCTGTCGTGAAGCTGCTGGGGCAACCGGGCGGCTGGGACGCCTTTTTCGGAGGAGGTCAATAATGTGGCAAATTCAGAACCCAAACACACCCACAGGACAACTCATCCTCTGGATGATTGTGCTGGGCGCTTTCATTATGATTATGGGGTTAGTGCCCCTGTTGCATGCCTTACCTCCCCGCGGTCGGCGTGCGATTATCGTTATCATTACCTTTATCACTGGTCTCTTCTTTGCGACCGAGTTTTTCCTGCCTATTAATAAAGAACAAAAGAACTTTTTAACCGATGCCATTCAACCTGCCCAGCAAGCCGTGCAGGTCATCACCGCGCTGGCGCTGGGGCTGGGAACCTACGGGTTAGTGCGGCTCCACCTGCGAAATGTGGTTCAACGACGCACCCAGTGGGGATACAGCCTGGTGCTGCTGATTTCGTTCGTGGTGATGGCGACTTTCAGCATCGCCAACACGCTCTCGGAGCAGGGGCTGGTGGAGAAAACCCCTCTGCTTGAGCAAGGCTTCAAGCTTTTGTTTGACTATACGCTGGTACAGTTAGACGCGGCGATGTTCTCGCTGATTGCGTTCTATATCTTCTCCGCCGCCTACCGTGCTTTCCGTATCCGCTCGGTAGAAGCGGGGATTCTGATGTTCACTGCGATTGTGGTGATGATTGGCGTGGTGCCGCTGGGAGCCACTATCAGCCCGTATTTGCCCGGCGTGGCGAACTGGATTCTCACCTCGTTGAACGCCCCTGTCCAGCGTGCGATTGAGTTCGGCGTCGGGATTGGTGGGCTGGCGATGGCAATCCGCCTGTGGCTGAGTCTGGAGCGTGGGGTTACATAAGGAGGAAACGACAATGCAGACTCGAGGACCAAGCATCTGGGAGCGCATGCTGAGCATCGACAGGCGCATTCTCTACCTGCTCCTGTTTGCGAATATCGTGCTGTTTTTGCTGTTGCCTATCCGAATGCGCGCTGCGGTTTCGCCGCCAGTGCAAAAGTTTTATGATGAGATAGAAAAACTCCAGCCGGGCGACCTGGTGATGATCTCCTCCAACTGGAGCGCCAGCACGCTCGCCGAGAATCAACCGCAGCTGGAGGCAGTTATTCGCCATCTGATGCGCAAGAAAGCCAAATTCACCCTGATCTCGGTGGAAGCCCAGTCGCGCGACATTTCGTACCGGCTGGCATCCCGCCTCACCCCGGAAGGAGGCTACGAATATGGACGCGATTGGGCGCACTTCGGCTTCGTGACCAACCTGATTGTATCCATCAAGGGTATGGTCAACAACCTGCCTGACACCATCAAAAAAGATGTGCGTGGGACGCCCGTAAGCGAACTGCCCCTGTTGAAGGGCATCACCTCGCTGCGCCAGTATAAGATGATTATCGATGTGACGCCCTCGGCCACCGTGCCTTTCTGGATTTCTTACGCCCCCAAAGAGACCAAAATTCTCTACTGCCCCACCTCGGTGATGGCGGCAGAAGCCTACACCTTCCTCGATTCGGGGCAGATTAAGGGCATGATTACAGGCGCAAAGGGCGCTCAAGAATACGAGCAGTTGCTCGGTATCGTCGGCTTGGGTACACGCTTCGTGAACGCGATCTCGTTCTCGCATGTGCTGATTATTCTGTTTATCTTCCTGGGGAACCTGGCGCTGTTTATGAATCGTCGCCAAATGAGGCAGGAGGGCTGATGCGATGGATCTGCAGCAATTCCTACCGTTGAGCTTAGACCGAATCAATGTGTGGATTGGGGTTCTCTGCACCCTTGCCATCTACTCGCTTCTGTACCGCGAGAACCCCCTTTATCGCTTCTTCGAGCATATGTATATCGGGCTGGCGGCGGGCTACTCGTTGGGACCGCTGGGTGTGGATATTCTCTACCGCTACTGGATTACACCCATCTGGGTACAGGGTCAGTGGGCGTGGGCGTTCCTCGTGCCCTTTGGCATGTACCTCTACTTCATCTACAGCGAGCGTTATGGGTGGGTCAGCCGTCTGGTGATTGGCGCGCTGGTGGGCACTTCTGCAGGGCTCTTCTTTCAGGAGTTCGCCTCGCGCTATGTGGTGCAGCTCCACAGCACGCTTTCCCGACCGCTCTGGATGTCCAGCGCGAATCCCGAGGCAGACCTGTTCGGCGTGATCACGAACTGGGTTTTCATCATCATTCTGGTCTCCGTGCTGGTTTACTTCACCTTCTCGTACCCTCAGAAGGGTGTGGTGAAGAATGTCGCCACCGCGGGGCGCTGGTTCCTGATGATTGGGCTGGGCGCGATTTTCGGCAATACGGTGATGGCGCGTATGGCGCTGCTGATCGGGCGCATCTACTACCTGCTGAGCGACTGGCTGATGATCCGAATCTGAAGGGGGCAAAGCGATGGCGCACGAGCTGTTTCGCAAGCGGTTAGCGAAGGTGCAGGAGGGGATGCTGGCGGAGGGGGCAGACGCTTTCCTTGCCAGCACGCCTGTGAATATGTTTTACTTGAGCGGCTTCTCGGAGCCGCCGCTGGAGCGCCTGATGTTCCTGCTGGTGCCGCGCGAGGGCGACCCCGTGTGGTTTGTGCCTGCGCTCAGTGCCGAGAGCGCAGAAGCCAACCCCGCAGGCTGGGCGGTGCGCTATGTGTGGCATGATTCAGAAGGACCCGCGAATGCGCTCCAGCGCCTGATTCAGGAGTACCCCCAGCTGGAGACGGGCGTGATTGCGGTGGACGACGAGATGCCCGCGATGTTTCTGCTGATTCTACAGGAGTTTCTGCCCGCCGCACTGTTTCGGCGTGGGGGCGAGCTGATGGCGCACGCCCGCGCTCAGAAAGACGCGACGGAGATTGCCCTGATGCGCGAGGCGGCGCGCCTGACCGACGAGTCGCTGGCGGCAGGGCTGGAGCTCTGCGCCGAGGGCTACAGCGAGTGGTCGCTGGCGCTTGCCATTCAGCGTGCCCTGTACGACGCCGGCTCCAAGCTCGCCTTCGGCATCCCGATTGTCGCTTCGGGCGAGAACAGCTCCAAACCCCACTACACCACGGGACACCGCCTGCTCCAGCATGGCGATGTGATTGTGATTGACTTCGGCGGCGTGTATGAGGGCTACTGCAACGACATCACGCGCGTGGTGAGCGTGGGCGCCGCGCCCGAAGAGGCGAAAAAACTCTACACGATTGTCTACGACGCCCACATGCGCGCCCGCGAGGCTGCCAAACCCGGCGTGCCCGCGCAGGAAGTGGACCGCGCCGCTCGCGCCGTTATCACCGAAGCAGGCTACGGCGACTACTTCGTCCACCGCACGGGGCACGGAATCGGGCTATCCGTCCACGAGCCGCCCTACCTCGTGGAGGGCAACACCAGCCCGCTGGAAGTCGGGCACTGCTTCACAATTGAGCCGGGCATCTACCTGCCAGGGCGCTTCGGCGTGCGAATCGAGAATGTCTACACCCTCACCGAGGATGGCGCGGTTTCGCTGAACGCCGAGCCGCCCACCCAGATTCGGGAGATTGGGTGAGCAAAGGCGCAGGATGGGTTTTTATGGTTCCTCCTCGGTTTCTGGCTCGGGCGAGGCAGGGTAGCGGAATGAGCCACTGATGCCCAGCTCAGCATCAAAGTTAGCGAATCGGCACTTGAGCGTCCAGCGGAACTCGTTCGTCTCTTTGTTATGGGTGAACTGGATAGGCTCCAGCACCATCGGGTGCTGACGCAGCCATTCAGGAAAGGCGGGGTGGAACAGAATCTCATTATCTTGATAAACTGAAACTGACTGGGTAACAGACTGCCAGAGCGCAATCGTCCGTTGCAGGGCAGGCGGCGTCCATGTGTCAAAGCGTATGACGCCGCCTGTTTTGAGGAGATGTTCGCGCCCTGCCAGCACGCCGTGATACAGGCGGTAAAAGTCAGACAAGCGCGCATAAGCAAGCGAGTCTTCGAGCCAGGACCAGCCGATGGCGTCTAACCAGCGCGCCTGCAACGGGGAAACCTCGCGACAGAACTCGATCCACGCCCTGCACGGCAGATTCTCATTGGGCACGGCGCTGTTTCTGTGCAAGCGCAACAGCGACGCCGCGGGGTACTCGATGGCGCGATCCAGAAACGCCAGCATGTTGGAGACTATCAGGACGCCCTGTTCCAGACGCATTTGCATAGCGGTGTGAAGGGGTATGAGAAACTTATGCTCAGGAGGCACCTGATACAACTCCTGAAGCGATGCCTCAGTGGGCACAGGCGCGTTCAAAAACCTCGGATTCGTCCACCGGGTAGGCGTCAGCTCCATAATCACTTCCGCCTGCGTTGCCTGTGCCCAGCGCATGAACAGATGGAGTTGGCTGGGGAAACGCCTAGACGGGTTCAGCTTAACCTTCTGCTTGCCCAGAGGCGATTCCAGCACGCTTTGCGTTTGCGCCCGTCGCTGCTGGTAAAGCGCTAACGCCTCCTTCCCCAGCGCTTCAAAGACTATCTCAGTCCCGTCTACCTCTGAACTGTTTTCGGGAACCAACTCGTAGAAAAAGAACCACCTGAAAGGCTCCGCGTGCCCTGAGGCATGCACGGGAACATACTGAGCCGAAAACGCCAGTTCCTGCAGCGACCAATGTATGCTGTAAACGCATACCCAACCCTCTGGGGAGTTGTAAATCTCCTTTACCTCGTCGTAACAGTCGCACAGCAGCCAGCGAACCAGCCTCGGATCCTCCACCAGAGCGCCCAAGGGGACTGCTTGAAGAACCTTGCCGTTCTCGAAAACCTCGTTGAATAGTGCAGACAACGACCTCTCGTTTGCCAGCAGGCGATAGTAGAGGTCCTGAAAGCGGTAATCTTTTTCGTCATAGAGCCACCGGTTCAGATCAACAAGTGCGCTTTTCATTTGCATCTCTGGACTCAGCTCGCTCGCAGGGTCTTTTCGCCGTCGTAAGTCTTCTATCAGGGCTGGCAGGTGAGGCTCTATGGCGCGCCAGAGCGCCTCGCTGAAGGAGTCCCGCCCCAGTGGCATCGCCTCCAACTCAGCTTTCCATCCTGCTTCAGGGTCGTCCTCGTAGGCTGCCTCGTTCTCACGCCACCACTGCTCTTGCCACTCATAGAGGCGCCTGCCTACCTCCCACATCTCCAGCAGCAATTCGGGAGACATGGCTTCCCATACCTGGCGTCTCTCTTGAGACGCCGCGTAGCTTCCCAGCAGGATGAGCGCAGCGCGCGTCTGGAGCGTCGGATTATCACGGGCGCTGATACGATACCATCGCTTAATCTTATCGGCAAGGATGGGATAGCATGACCGGGCATAACTCCACAGCGCCTCACTGACCTCAAAGACGCTGGCAGGCGCTTTTTCGAGGCTCGCGCGCGGCTTCCGTTCTGAATTCCGCTCCTGCCATTCTTCATAGCGCCAGCGCAAGGCGACCAGTTCTTGCCGCTGCTCGGGCGTGAGAGTGCGCACCAGCGCTCTCCCACCTTCATAACGGGTTTGAAACTCAATCTCTTTCTGGACGGACTGCAGGAGGTGCTTTTTGAACCGCTCACGCCAGCGCGCCTCGTGTTGCGTTACCTCAGGCATGCGTTCCATTACCCAGTGGTTTTTCCCCACAGGGCGGAAGCGCACATCCAGCCCAGAGCAGATGAGTTTTCTTGCCTGACTCCACGGGCGTGGCTTGAGGTGTATCAGCGCCACCTGCTGGCGCAGACTCGCCGCGCACTCCACTCTACGCCCCTCCACAGAAAACGCCTGAGCAATCTCAGGAAAGGTGTACCATCCCAGCGCGAAGCTCACCTGCGGCTCAGCCGTCTGGGCAAAACCCGCATGACATCCGAGCCACAAAAACCATGCTGCTATCCACCACCGCCAGCGCATTTTGGGACTCCTCTACACTTAATTTATTCCAGAGATACTGAATCTCCTGCTAATGTTTCTTTATTTTTCAGACTGTCTCTCAAGTCTCCTCTGTCGCAAGCTTCGTCATCAGCATGGGTGAGAGGACGCCCGACACCAGATGCCGTGTGAAGAATAAATCGTAGGACGCCTCTTCAAACGAGTGCAGTGAAATCAGGACGCCATCAGCGAAGTAGAGGCATAACGCCATCAGAACGCTCCATAGAGCAACCACCAAAACCTTCACAGAAGGCGGACGAGACAGGAACAGGGAGATAACCCACAGTATTCCTGCAGGTAAAATCACGATTAAGTCTATAAACAAAAAAGGGTTGAATATGAATGCAAGCTCGAAAGCAGCCAGTGGCAGTAAAACGATTCCTTGTATCTCGGTAGTTTGCGGAATGGAAGTCCACACATAGTAGACCCAACTTACGAGGCTCGCGATGGTGTACGCCGCCATCCAGTAGAGGGCGGTGATGACCAGCCACTGCACGAAGTGCTTTTTGGGCTTCATGCGCTGTCGCCTATCAAGATTATACCAGACCACAGCGCATAGACCGTGTTTCGGCACTCCACATAGGCGGTGGATGCGACAGTGCCTGAGCCATCGCTGGGGCGCTTACGGCGCCTTCTCCACAGGCATCTGGCGGGCAGTCCAGTCAATCCACGAGCCGGGGTAGATTTTCACATTCGGTAGTTTCAGCACATGCCTCAGGGTGAACCAGAGCTGGCTCGCCTCGCGCCCACTGGTGCAATACGCAACCACGGGCTGATCGCCTGAGACCTGCATCCCCTCCAGCATCGCCCGAAGCGCTTCGGGGGAGCGCCATGTCAGCACGGTATCGCCCTGCAGGTTGTTGCGCAGGAAGGCGTTGCGAGCATTGGGAATATGCCCCTGCTGATAGGCAGCGGGAGCACGAGCATCCAGGGGAGTTGCCTGCCCAGCTTGCAAGGCGTTCTGGAGCGCGGCGGCGTCCACCAGAAGCTGATTCTGCGGGTTGGGCTTGAAGGTGGCTTTGGGGAAGCGGGGGAAGCTCTGGGTTATCGGGCGTCCTTCGGCACGCCATTTTTCGATTCCGCCGTCCAGCACACCGACGCTCCGATGCCCCAGCCACTCCAGCACGAACGCCACATAGGTCGCATGCGCGAAAAAGTCGCCTTCGCCAGACGAAGAGTAGACCACCACCGTATGCTCGCTGCCAACCCCCATCGCTTCCAGAATCTCGGCGATTCGCTCCGGGGGCAGCAGCTGGGCGGGGACGCCGCCCTGGGAAATGCGGAGCGTCTCGGTGTTGAGATAAAGCGCGTTCGGGATATGCCCTTGCAGATAGTCACGCAGGGAGGCACGCGCGTCGATAATTCGCAGGCGCGGGTCGTTCAAATGTTGCGCCAGCCATTCTGTGGAGACCAGGGTCGGCTCACTCAGCAGCGGCGTCTGTTGCGCCTGCGCCAGCCACGCCAGCGCTATCAACACCCAGAAAGCAAAAAGTCGTCTCATCGTTTCTCCTCCTGAAATGTTAGAGTCGGCGCTTTCCCTTCGGGATTCATCGTACCTCATACGACAGGGCTGGCTTCTACTTTGGGAGTGTAAGCCTCTTGCGCCTGTCGATACACCGCAACGATACGGTCTACCACAGCGGGCACGGAGAGCGTTTCGCGCTTTTTCAGCCCTGCCTGACGCAGTTTTTCACGCTCTTCGGGATGGCGCGTGAGGTAAAGCACCGCCTCGATAAAGGCTTCGGCGGTGGGGTCTACAATCAGCCCGCTCGCGCCATAGTCCACCGCTTCGGGCGCGCCGCCGCCGTTCGCCACGATGCAGGGCAAGCCTGCCGCCTGTGCCTCGTCCAGCACCAGCCCCTGCGACTCGGTTACAGAGGGGAACACGAACAGGTCGCCCGCCAGCAGGTAAAGCGACACCTCATCGCGCGGCACGGGTCCTGTAAAATGCACAATTTGCTGAATCCCCAGCGATTCTGCCTGCGCTTTAAGCGACTCCAGCGCGGGACCCGGACCCACCAGCCAGAGTTGCGCCTTTGGGCACCCGCGGTGAATATGGGGCATCGCCTGAAGGAGCAGATGCACATTCTTTTCGGGCGCCATCCGCCCCACATAAAGCAGCATCCACACCTCGGTGGGGATGCCCAGTCGGGCACGCGCCTCCTCGCGGGTCAGGTCAGGAAAGGGTAGCACGGGGTTGCGGATGGGAGTAATCGGTTTGCGCACGCCGTAGCGCTTCAACACATCCGCGCCAATGTTAGAGGGGGTCATCACCGCGTCCACGCCCTCATAATACCGTTTCAGATGTGCCCGTAGCACGCGCCGCACCAGATTGCGGGGCACAAACGCGGGCACATAGTGCAGGTACTCCTCATACAGCGTGTGGTAGGTACTCACCAGCGGGATTTTCAGGCGGCGTGCCCAGCGCGCGCCCGCAATCCCTGTGAAAAACGGCGTATGCGTATGCACCACATCAAACCGTTGCTGCCGAAACTCACGCCACAGGCGCAACGACACAGGAACAGCTATCGGATAGTCAGGCTCAAAAGGGGTGTAGACCGACGGAAAGCGCCGCACGGTGGGAATGGGGTCCTGAAAGCCTTTGAATCGGGGGGCATAAATCCACACTTCGTGCCCGCGACGGGTGAGCTCCTCATAGAGAATGCGAATCGAGATGCTGACCCCATTCAGATAGGGCAGGTAGCTTTCGGAGAAGAGGGCGACTTTCACGGCTTATCGGGAGACTCCTCCTTGCTGGCGTTGCGGTTGCCCAGCGGGCGTCGGTTGGCTTGCTCTTCCAGAAACGCCACAATATCGGAGAGTCGGAACCGTCGCTGATTGCCCTCCGTGCGGAAGTGGCGGAGCCAGCCCCGATCGGTATAGCGGCGGATGGTGGCGGGACAGACCCCCAGCAAGCGGGCGGTTTCCTCTAAGGTCAGCACGGGGTCGGTGAGGCGGGCAATCAGCTCCTCACGGCTCTCACGGATGCGGGCAGGGTAATACTTGCGCGTGACGCTGTCATCCGTCCACTCCGCCAGATAGCGCAGGTAGCGGGGCAGTTTCGCCCAGATTTCATCAATTTCGGGTGGAACGATTTCGTTGGGGTCCACTTTGGGGCGTCGCTTGCGCTTGCGCAGGCGGGGTCCCTCGGAGGGGGGTTCTGCAGCGGTTTCTGGGGTGTCCATCTGCACCACCGCTTCAGGCAGCGGCTCCCCTTCGGGGCGCAACATGGGCAAAAACTCCAGAATGTGGGGCACGCGAATCGAAATCTGCGCGGGAGGCGGGGCAGGCGGCGTCTGGGGTGTGGGCGCAACAGGCTGGGTGGGAACGGGGGTTGCGCGAGAAGAGGCTGACTCCACTACGGGATCGGGGGCTTCTCCCTTCGGCGGCTCTTGAGAGGGCGCCTCAGGCTCTGCTGGGGACGCCTCCTGTTTCGGTTCCGTTGCTGACTGGCTCTCCGACTCAAACTGCGACTCCAGATACCGATACCATTGCTCCAGACTCATGTGCGCCATCGGTCTACCCCTCGCCTGTATGGGATACTATACCCCAATCGGTAGGGGCGATTCAACCCCTGCGCGGGTTCATGGTAGAATTGCAGAGACCGAAGGAGGCACAAACGATGAACGCAAACTTTCAGCGGTGGCTGGCTGAGAGCCTCAACGAGCTGAAGGCGCAGAATCTCTATAAGCAACCCCCGATTCTGGAGAGTCCGCAGGGCGGGCGTGTGAAGATTGGCGGGCGCTGGCTGATTAATCTGGCGTCTAACAACTATCTCGGTCTGGCGAACGACCCCCGGCTCAAGCAAGCGGCGATTGAAGCCGTCCAGCAGTGGGGGGCGGGCGCGGGCGCCGTGCGCTGGCTGGGCGGCACAAACCAGCTCTATGAGCAGCTGGAGCAGAAACTCGCCGAATTTAAGAAGACCGAAGCGGTGCTGGTGTTCCAGTCGGGTTTTAACGCGAACTCTGGCACTATCCCCTCCTGCTTTGGCGAGGGCGATGTGATTATCTCCGACGAGCTGAACCACGCCAGCATCATCGACGGCGTGCGCCTCAGCAACGCCAAATACAAAAAGAGTGAAGGCTATGTGTATGAGCATAAAAATATGAACCATCTTGAGGACATCCTCAAGCGATGCGGGCATTTCAAGAAGCGCCTGATTGTAACCGACGGCGTGTTCAGCATGGACGGCGATATTGCGCCCCTGCCAGAGATTGTCGCGCTGGCAGAGAAATATGACGCGGTGGTGATGGTGGACGATGCGCACGCTTCTGGCGTGCTGGGCGAGCATGGCAGCGGCACCACCAGCCACTTCGGGCTGTACGGGCGCGTGGATATTCAGCTCGGCACGCTCTCCAAAGCGATTGGCGTCGTGGGGGGCTACATTGCAGGTAGCCAGCTGCTCAAGGAGTGGCTGATCAATCGCGGGCGTCCCTATCTGTTCAGCACCGCGCTACCGCCTGCGGCGGTGGGCGCGATTCTGAAGGCAGTGGAGATTCTGATGACCGACCCCGAGCCGATGCGCAAACTGTGGGACAACGCCCGCTACTGGAAGGAGAACCTGCAGAAGCTGGGCTTCGACACGATGGGGTCGGAGACGCCGATTACGCCCGTGTTTTGTGGCGACGAGGCGATTGCCCAGCAGATGGAGGCGCGCCTGCGTGAAGAGGGCGTGTTCACACTGGGAATCGTGTATCCCACCGTGCCGCGGGGCAAGGCGCGCGTGCGCACCATGCCCAACGCGACACATACCCGCGAAGACCTCGACGAAGCGCTCGCCGCGTTTGAAAAAGTCGGCAAAGAGCTGGGTGTGATTGCGCGCTGGGTTTAAAACGCAAAAAGCCCCAGCCGCAATCGGTTGGGGCTATGCGTGATGCGAAAAGCCTGTGGCTTACAGCGAGTGTCCTGTGATACTGCAGCTGGGGTTCGTACTCATGTTGCCAATCGTGTAGGTTCCACCCGACGGACAGCTCGGCTGCTGCTGAATGAAGTTGGGCACGAGGTCGCTCCAGTCGGGTGTCGCAGTCGGACCCTGGTTGTTCGCCATTGCCCACTGCTCTTTCGCCGCCTGAATCTGGCGCAGGTTGGAACGGCACGCATTCGCGCGAGAGCGCTCGCGGGCGTTCATAAAGCTCGGCACGGCAATCGCCAGCAGGATGCCGATAATCAGCACCACAATCATAATCTCCACAAGCGTAAAGCCTCGCTCGCGGCGTCGGTGGCTCATCAGATTGCGCATCATCATTCCCTCCATCCTCCTATGGTCGGTATTTGGGGAGGAAAAGCGCACTGGCGGGCGGCGCTCAGCACGCCGTTTCCTCCGCTGAAAGGGTTATTCCATCCCCCATCCCCCACCTTACACTGCAAAATCTACGGGTTTTCGCGGGAAAGGGTAGAATTGCAGGAGAAACAGGCGGCTTCGCGAAAACCCGATCAGGAGGACAACGATGCGAACGCTAACCTTATTGACGATTGTGGCGTTGCTCTGGAGCGCACCGCTGGGCGCACAGGAAAAATCAGAGCCAAAAGAGAAACCCGTTCAGACAACGGTCGCTGCCATCCTCAAAGACCCCGATAACTTCCACAAGAAACTGGTTCAGGTGGAAGGCAAAGTTTCAGACATCAAGAAGCGCACCTCGCGCGCTGGCAATAAATACACCACTTTCAAGCTCGGCGAGAAGCAGACGCTGACCGTCTTCACCTACGGGCATCCCGATATTGAGGACGGTGACGAGGTGGTGGTGATTGGGCGCTTCTTCAAAGAGAGGCGGGTCGGCAACAACACCTTCAAGAACGAGATAGACGCCAGCACACGCGAGGGCGGCAAGATTATCAAGAAGGAGCGGTCGTGAGATGGCAAGCCGAACAAATGGGCAATCGGCACAGAAGGCAGTGCGCTGGGAGTATGCGCCTGCCCCTGAGGCGCGCCAGATTGTCAAACTCCAGCCGCGCTATGGGCTGTTCATCAACGGCGAGTTTGTGGAGCCTCTGAGCGGGCAGTATTTCCCGACACTGAACCCTGCGAACGAGGAGGTGCTGGCGGAGGTCGCCTACGCAGGGGCAGAGGATGTGGATCGCGCCGTGCGCGCCGCCCGCCGCGCCTACGAAGAGGTCTGGAGCAAACTGCCCGGCAAAGAGCGCGCCAAATACCTGTTCCGAATCGCCCGAATTCTTCAGGAGCGCTCCCGCGAGTTCGCCGTGCTGGAGAGTCTGGATGGGGGCAAGCCGATTCGTGAGTCGCGCGATGTGGACATCCCGCTCGCCTCGGCACACTTTTTCTATCACGCAGGCTGGGCGGATAAGCTGGAATACGCCTTCGCAGGGCGCAAGCCGCGCCCGCTGGGCGTCGCTGGGCAAATCATCCCGTGGAACTTCCCCCTGCTGATGCTCGCATGGAAAATCGCGCCCGCGTTAGCCTGCGGCAACACGGTCGTGCTGAAACCCGCCGAAACGACACCCCTCACCGCCCTGCTGATGTGCGAGGTGTTCCAGCAGGCGGAACTGCCCCCCGGCGTGGTGAACATCATCACAGGCGATGGGCAAACGGGCGCCCTGCTGGTGCAACACCCCGATGTGGATAAGATTGCCTTCACGGGCAGCACCGAAGTGGGTAAGAAAATCCAGAAGGCGGTCGCGGGCACGCGCAAAAAGCTCACCCTGGAGCTGGGCGGCAAGGCGGCGAACATCATCTTTGAGGATGCCGATATTGACCAGGCAATAGAGGGCATCATCAATGGCATCTACTTCAATCAGGGGCATGTGTGCTGTGCGGGCAGCCGCCTGCTGGTACAGGAGAGCATCTACCCGATCGTGATTCGCAAGCTCCAGCGCCGGATTCAACTGTTGCGCGTGGGCGACCCACTGGACAAGAACACCGATGTCGGCGCGATTAACTCGCTGATGCAACTGCGCAAGATTGAGCATTATGTGCGAATCGGGCTGGAAGAGGGCGCCCAGGTGTTCCAGTGCGAGTGCGAGCTGCCCAGCAAGGGCTACTGGTTCCGCCCGACGGTGCTGACAGGCGTGAGCATGGCGCACACGGTTGCCCGCGAGGAAATTTTTGGACCCGTGCTGGCGGTGCTGACCTTCCGCACGCCCGACGAGGCGGTGGAGATTGCCAACAACACGCGCTACGGGCTATCGGCAGGCGTCTGGACCAGCAAGGGCAGCCGCTACCTCGCGTTCGCCTCCAAACTGAAGGCGGGCGTTATCTGGTGCAACACCTACAACAAGTTTGACCCCGCCAGCCCGTTCGGCGGCTACAAAGAGAGCGGCTTCGGGCGCGAAGGCGGGGTTCACGGACTCCGCGCCTATGTTGCGCTGGAAGGCGAATAGACCAGGCGAGGAGCGAAACGATGCGATTAGTCGGAATTTTAGCCGCCGTAGCCATCCTCGGAGTGCTGTTGATGGTCTGGCTCTACGACGGCACGGGCGGGAGCGCGCCCTCTTCCGGTTCGGGCACACCGCCTGTGAGCCGCGTCGGCGAGGTCAAGCAAGCCGCCGAAAGCGTGGAATGCCGCAACAACCTGAGCCAGATACGGCAGGCGATTCAAATCCGCATGACCACCGAAGAAACTCCGCCACCTGACCTGAATGGGCTGGGCTTGCCCTCCACGATACTGGTTTGCCCGGTGTCCGGGCAACCTTACCAGTATGACCCCAGCACGGGGCAGGTGCGCTGCCCTACCCCCGGGCACATGAGCTACTGAAAAAATGAAGGAGGCACCTATGGACGCAAAAACCGCATATGAGCAGTTAGTGGCATGGTCTAAAGAGACCTCGCTTCTGGGTTCGGTGATGGGCGTTTTGGGCTGGGATCAGCGCGTCACGATGCCCCCCAAAGCGACCCCCTATCGCGCCGAGCAGTTCGCGTTGCTCTCGCGCCTGATTCACGAGCGCACGACCGACCCGCGCGTGGGCGAGTGGCTCCAGATTGTGGAGCAGAGCGATCTGGTGGCAGACCCTGAAAGCGATAGCGCGGTGAACATTCGCCAGTGGCGCCGACGCTATGACCGCATGACCAAACTGCCCACCGAGCTGGTGGCAGAATTCACGCGCGTTACAGCGATTGCCGAAAAGGCGTGGGAGCAGGCACGCGAAAAGTCGGATTTTGCGCACTTCAAGCCCCATCTGGAGAAGATTGTGGCGCTGGTGCGCGAGATAGCAGAGCGACTCGGTTACGAAAAAGAGCCTTACGACGCCCTGCTGGACGAGTATGAGCAGGGTATGACCGCCGAGGAGGTGGAGGCACTCTTTGCGCCCCTGCGCGAGCGCACGCCCCAACTGGTGGAGCGCATCCGCAACGCCCCCCGCCAGCCTGATACCAGCATCCTCCATCGCCACTACCCGCGCGACGCGCAGGAAAAGTTCTGCCGGCTGGTGGCGGAACGCATCGGCTTTGACTGGGAAGCCGGACGCTTAGACCCCACGGTTCACCCCTTCGCCACGCGCATCACGCCTGGCGATGTGCGAATCACCACGCGCTACTATGAAGACTTTCTCAGCCCCTCGCTGTTCGGCACGATTCACGAGCTGGGGCATGCACTCTATGAGATAGGACTGCCCGCGGAGCATTTCGGCACGCCGCTGGGCGGCGCGGCGTCGCTGGGCGTGCATGAGTCGCAGTCGCGCATGTGGGAAAACTTCGTGGGGCGCAGCCACGCCTTCTGGGAGCATTTCTACCCAATCGCCCAGCAGCACTTCGGCGCCCTGAGCGATGTGCCGCTGGACGCCTTCGTGTTCGCCATTAATGCCGTCCAGCCCTCCACCATCCGCGTGGAAGCCGATGAGGTCACTTACAACCTGCACATTCTGTTGCGCTTTGAGCTGGAGCTGGCGTTGTTGCGGGGCGAGCTGGAAGCGGTGGACCTGCCCGATGCGTGGAACGAGCGGTTCCGCGCCTACATGGGGTTCACCCCGCCGAACGATGCGGAAGGCGTGCTGCAGGATGTCCACTGGTCGGGTGGGATGATCGGCTACTTCCCCACCTACACGCTGGGCAACCTGTACGCGGCGATGTTCTTTGAGGCGGCGGAGCGCGATCTGGGCGACCTGCATGCGATGTTCCGCAAGGGCGAGTTCACGCCCCTGCTGGAGTGGCTCCGTGAGAACATCCATCAGCACGGCAAGCGCTACACAGCGAAGCAGCTGGTGGAGCGTGTTACGGGCAAAGCGCCCAGCGCGGAACCCCTGCTGAACTACTTCGAGCGCAAGTTCGGCGCGCTTTATGGAATATGAGACCCGCAGGGTGCGGAGAGCGTACCTCCGCACCCTGAGCGAAAGGTATAATTCCCTGCGAGGATGCTCTCTATGTGGCGTAACATACTGATTGCTCTTCTGCTGGTGTGGGCGGTCGTTCCCGTTTATGCACAGCGCACTCGCGTGCCCGACGCGCTCCGTAGAGATATTGAACAGGCGCGCGATAAGGTCTTCCCCGCGCTGGTGAACATTCTGGTGGTCTCACGCTACTTCGATAGCGGGCGTGCCCAGTACGGAATCAGCGGCGGCAGCGGCGTGATTGTGTCGCCCGACGGCGTGGTGCTGACCAACTACCATGTGGCGGAGGATGCGGTGCGCATCTTTTGCACGCTGGGCACAGGCGAACGGTTTGAAGCGCGCGTGCTGTGCAACGACCCTTTGACCGATTTAAGCGTGTTGAAAATCCGTCAGCCCGAAAACGCGCCCCCCCGCAAGTTCGCCTACGCCCCGCTGGGCGACTCGGACGCGCTCAAGACAGGCGACTATGTGCTGGCGATGGGCAACCCGCTGCTGCTCTCCTCGTCCGTGACGCTGGGGATTGTGTCCAACCCGAAACGGGTGTTCGTGAACCCTATCAGTTCCGAGATTGAAAGCGTGGAGTTCGAGCAGGGCGACCGCTCTGGCATGCTGACCCGCTGGATCCAGCACGACGCGCTGATTCTGCCCGGCAACTCTGGGGGACCGCTGGTCAACCTCAAAGGCGAAGTGGTGGGTATCAACCAGTTAGGGGGTTCGGGGCTGGGGTTTGCGATTCCCTCGCGGATTGCGAAGCGCGTGCTGGAGCAGGTGCTGACCACGGGCAAAGTGGAGCGCGGCTGGCTGGGCTTTCGCGCGATGCCGGTGGATAAACTCAAGCGCACAACAGGCGTGCTGGTGGCTGCCGTAACGCCCGATTCGGCTGCGGAACGGGCAGGGCTGAAAGCAGGCGATATTGTGCTATCCATCGACGGCAAACCGACGAATGCCCGCTTCGTGGAAGAGATTCCGCTCATCTATCAACTGATTGCCGACCTGCCGATTGGCAAAACCGTTACGGTAGAGATTGAACGCAACGGGACACGCCAGAAGCTCCCCATCACGGTGGAGCGGCTGGAGCCATTTTATGGGCAGGAAGACGAGTTCCGCTCGCTGGGATTCACAGCGCGAGAGATTACCCCCGCGATGGCGCGCGCCCAGAAACTCCCCCGCGACGCCGTGCAAATCACAGGAATCCGCCCCGGCTACCCGATGGACAGCGCAGAACCCAAAATCAACACGGGCGACGCCATCCTCAAGATTGGCGACAAGCCCACCCGCAACCTCAAGGAACTGGCGGAAGCGATAGAGGCTTACAAAGATAAAGAGCTCATCCCCATCACCATCCAGCGCCGGGAGGAGATTCTCATTAGCGCCGTGCGCAACAAGCCGCCCAGCGATCCCAGCCCCAGCGTGGAACTGCCGCGCGCGTGGCTGGGCGTGCGCACGCAGGTCATCACCCGCCAGGTTGCCGAGTCGCTGGGGCAGCCCGACCTGAAGGGATTCCGTATCACGGAGGTTCTTCCCTACACCGAAGCGAGCAAAGCGGGGCTACAGGTAGGCGACATTATTATTGCGCTGAACGGGGAGCCACTGGAAGCCTCCCGAGTGCAGGATGCCCGCGATCTGGAGCGTCGCGTGGAGCAGTTGACCATCGGTGAAAACGCCACATTCACGGTTCTGCGCAACGGCGAGCGCATGGAAATCGCCGTTAAGATGGAACCCAGCCCTGCTTCCGCCGAGTCGGTGAAGGTGGTGCGCCAGCGCGAGCTGGAGTTCGCCGTGCGCGACATCACCCCGATTGACCGCATGCGCAACCGCTGGAAGGAAGACCAGCAGGGCGTGCTGGTTACGGATGTCACAAACGGCGGCTGGGCGCAGCTGGGCGGGCTGCGCGTGAACGATGTGATTCTTGCCATCAACGAACAACCCATCCGCAATACGGAAGATTTCCAGCAGGTCATGCGGGACGCGCTCCAGAAGCAGCCCCCCGTGCTGGTGGTGTTCGTGCTTCGCGAGCGTGAGACCACCTTCGCCTTTCTGGAACCTGACTGGAAAGAGATTACCAACAGCAATTAGGAGGCAAAACCGATGAGAACATGGCTAATCGGGCTGACTGCCCTGATCATCACGGCTGGCGCCACGGCGCAAGAGTCTGCCGCGACGCCCCAGCAGAAGTTCCTTGAGAAGGTCGCGCCGAGCATCGTTTCCGTAGAGGTGGTGGTGCGCTACGAGGTCTCCTTCGGCGAGGAGAACGATACCGGCGAGCAAAAACAGACCCTCACGGGCACAGTGCTGACCGCCGATGGGGTGATTCTGGTGCCCTCTATCCCCTTCTCCACAGAGTGGCTGAAGCAGGTCTTCGGCGAGCGCGAAGGGTTCCAGATGAAACTGACCCCCCAGAGCTTCAAGGTTACTTTTGCCGGGGATACAAAACAGTACGACGCCGAGCTGCTGGCAACCGACTCCCAGCTGGGCGTGGGGTTTATTAAAGTGAAGGAGCTGGGCGAGCGCACGCTCACCCCTGTCCGATTCAAAGACACCACCCCGCGCGTGGGCGAGGAACTCTGGGCGCTCCGGCGCAAGGGAAAAACCTTTGACTATGCCCCCTATCTGGAGCGCGTGCCTGTCACGGGCGCCATCACCAAACCGCGCCGCGCCCTGATTCTTTCGGAAGCATCGACAGGGGTGGAGCCAGGCACACTGCTTTATACCCCCGATGGCGAAGCCGTCGGAGTTATTATCCTGCTCTACGACCAGAGTGCCCAGGAAGAAGAATCGGGCGGGCTTTTTGGTAGACGAAGCGCTTCCGCGTTCAGCGTCTACCTGCTCCCCTACGCCGAGTTCAAGCCCACGCTGGACAAAGCGCTGGAGCGCAAGCAGTAAGGAGGCGACGATGAAAGCACGCACGCTTTTGGGGCTTACCTGTCTCCTCTCTCTGGCGCTGGTTGCCCATGCCCAGTCGCCTGCGAGCCGAACCCGCACGCTGGTGCAGAAGGTTTCGCCGAGCATCGTCACCGTGCGGGCGGTGGTGAAGGTGGATGTCAAGGCAGAGGGCGAAAGCCACTCAGAAGAAGCCAAGTTCAGCCAGCGCGGGGCTGTCGTCTCCGAAGACGGAGTGGTCATGATTTCCAGCTCCATCCTGACCACCGAAAGTTTCGCGCAGCTGATGGATATAGACCTCGAGGACCTGGAGAAGGTGGACCTGAAACTCGCTCCCCAGAGCTTCAAGGTGATTTTTGAGCAGGAGAGCAAGGAATACGAGGCACAGCTGGTGGCGACCGACTCCCAGCTGGGGCTGGCGTTTCTCAAAATCAAGGACCTGCAGGGGCGCACGCTCAAGCCTGTGGAGTTCAAGGAGAACCCGCTGGAGCTCGGCTCGGAGCTTTTCTGCGTGACGCGCATGCCCAGGGGCTACGACTTCGTGCCCTATCTGATGAAGCTGATGGTTGTGGCGGAGGTTTCCAAGCCGCGCAGAGCGTACATTCTCGATGTGGCGACCTCAGAGCAGGGGCTGCCCGTATTTGACGCGGAAGGGTTCGCGGTAGGGGTCATCTCCACGATACGCCCCGCCACAAAGAGCGACGACGAGGAAGACCTGGGGTTCGGCACGGGCGCTTCAGAGTGCGTTCTGCCGATAGCGGCAGTGCGCCCCGTGATTCAGCAGGCAATCCAGCGGGCGCGCGCCCAGTAAGCCATGCGTCGGGGATGGGTACTGGACCTGGGAGTGATTTCCTACGCGGAGGCGTGGCAGATTCAGCAGGAACTCCACGCGAAGCGCCAGACACACGCCATCCCCGACACGCTTCTTTTGCTGGAGCATCCGCCCGTGATTACGCTGGGCAAAGGGTTCCGCGCCGAGAATCTGCTCTTCAGCCCCGAATTCTACGCTCAGCGCGGGATTGAGGTGTGCCGTACCGACCGTGGGGGCGATGTAACCTGCCACAATCCCGGTCAGCTGGTGGGCTACCCGATTTTTGATGTGGGGGCGCACGGGCGCGATTTGCACCGCTTCCTGCGCGATATCGAAGAAGCGCTCATTCGGAGCCTTGCCGAGTTTGGCGTGGATGCGGGGCGCAACCCACCTTACACGGGAGTCTGGGTCGGCGACGAGAAAGTTGCGGCGATTGGCATTCGCGTGGCGCGGTGGGTCAGCATGCACGGATTCGCGCTGAATGTGAACAACGACCTGAGCCTGTTTCAGCTCATTGTGCCCTGCGGGATTGCCGACAAGGGCGTTACTTCGCTCTCGCGCCTGCTGGGGCGTCCCGTGCCGATGGAGCAGGTGAAGCAGGTCGTGCAACGCCAGTTCGGCGCGGTGTTCGGGCTGGAGTGGGAGGTTCCTGAGGTGGAGGGCGCTCTGCACGGGTACACTTACCGGTGATGTGGGAGCTTGCGGCGACTGTGGTGGAGCATCGCGTGCGTGCGCCGAATCAGTATGAGTTGATTCTGCACGCGCCGCCGATTGCCGAGACCGCCAAACCCGGTCAGTTTGTGATGGTGCGCCCGATGGCGCTCTACGCGCCCCTGTGGCGACGCCCCTACAGTATCTGGCGTGCGAACCCCGATAAGGGAGTGTTCAGCATCTTCTACGCGGTGCAGGGTCCGTTTACGGAGCTGCTGTCGCTGAAACCTGTGGGCGCGACGCTTTCGGTGCTGGGTCCGCTGGGCAATCATTTCCAGCCTGTGGAGGGGGTAGTGCGGCATATTCTGGTGGCGGGCGGAGTGGGGGCGCCGCCGCTGAGTTTTCTGGCGACGCGGCTGGTGTCGGTGCTTCCGAAAGGGCAACGCCTGGTGATGCTGGCGGGCGCACGCCGCCGCGACCTGCTGGTGGGGCTGGACGAGTTCCGGGCGCTGGGCGCGGAAGTGCAGATTGCCACCGAAGACGGCTCGCAGGGCTACGCGGGGCTGGTTACCGATCTGCTGGAGGGGGCGCTGACCGAACCCGTACCCAGTGCGGTCTACGCCTGCGGACCGAACGCAATGCTTCAGGTGGTGAGCCGAATCTGTCTGGCGCGGGGCGTGCCGTGCCAGATTTCGCTCGATGCGCCGATGCCGTGCGGGGTGGGCGCATGTGGCGGATGCGCCGTGCCCATTGCCCTGCCCGATGGCGGGGTCTGGTATCGGCGGGCGTGCGTGGAGGGTCCCGTGTTTCGCGCGGAGGAGGTGCGCTGGGAATGACCGACCTGAGCGTCCAGCTGGGACGCCTGCGGCTGCCGAACCCCGTGATGACGGCAGCGGGGTGCGTCGGCTACGGGCTGGAGTACGCGCCGCTGGTGGACTGGGCGCAGGCAGGCGCGCTGGTGGTCAAAACGATTACGCTCACGCCCCGTGCAGGCAATCCACCCCCGCGCGTCGCCGAGACGCCCGCAGGCATGCTCCACGCGATTGGCTTGCAGAACGAGGGCGTGGAAACCTTCGTGCTGGAGATTCTGCCCCGCCTGCGCACGCTCGGCACACCCCTGATCGTCAGTATCGGCGGGGAAACGGTGGCGGAGTATCGCGCCGTCGCCGGGAAGCTCAGTCAGGCGGAGGGAATCACCGCCCTCGAGGTGAACCTCGCCTGCCCCGACACAGAAGAGGGGCACGCTGAGTTTGGGCTGAGCTCAGAGCGCACGACTCAGGTGATAGAGGCAGTCCGCAACGCGACCCCGCTCCCCCTGATTGCCAAACTCTCGCCGAATGGGGGCGACCCGGTGCCGATAGCGCGCGCGGCGGTTGCGGCAGGAGCCGAGAGCCTTTGCCTGATTAACAGCCCGTGGGGGATGGCGGTAGACGCCCACACCCAGCGTTTTCGGTTAGCGACGCCCATAGGGGGCTTGTCGGGACCCGCGATTAAGCCGATAGCCCTGTACCATGTGTGGCGTGTGCGTCAGGCGATGCCCGAAACGCCCCTGATTGGCGTAGGGGGTATCTGCAGCTGGGAGGACGCGGTGGAATTCATGCTGGTAGGCGCTTCGGCAGTGCAGGTGGGCACAGCGCACTATATGCACCCCCAAGCCCTGATGGAGATTCTTGCGGGGCTGCGTGCGTATGCCGAGTCGCGCCAGCTGGAGCGCATCGAGGCGCTGGTGGGCGCTCTGGCATAAGCCGTTTTTTATCGCGCCAGCGCCGCCAGCGGCGAACTTCTCATCTCCGACTCGCATGCCACGCGCAGGGCGCTGATCTGGCTCGGCTGCAGGTGGAGCGTCTGATACACCCATTCGGGCAACAGAAACAGAAACTCTTCCTCGGAGGTGTCGGGGTGGCGCAACCAGTGCGCCAGTGCGTTCCCCAGCACCACCAGCGCGGTCATGCGGGCGTCCATCAGCCCTTCGGGATGGTCGGCGTGATGTTCCCCGATTGCGTAAGCGAGTTTTTCGGGAAAGCCCCAGTGCAGGCACACCACCTCGCCGATTTCCGCGTGGTCGGTTCCGTAGACCTGACGCTCGGCGTCCAGCTCCGACATGCCCTGTGCCATCAGGTCTTCCACGCGCTCATAGGGTTCGCCCCCGTAGCGATCCAGCAACGGTTTGCCCACATCGTGCAGCAGCCCCAGCGTGTAGGCTTCATCGGGCGAGAGGTCGGGCGTTTGCGAGGCGATCAGGCGGCAGCAGAGCGCGGTGTCAATCGCGTGGCGCCACCACTTGCCCCGACGCAGGTTCTGCCGGTCGGTCTTGCCCACAAACAGGTCAAACACGCTCGCCGTCATCGCGATGTGGCGTACGGTTTTGAAACCCAGCAACACCACCGCATCTTTAATAGAGCCAATTTTGCGTTGCATGCCGTAATAGGCGGAGTTGACCGTGTTCAGCACACGCATCGACATACCCTGATCCAAGCCGATCAGGCGTTCCAGATCGCGCGCGCTCGCGTTCGGGTTGTTGGTCAGGTTGATAATCTGATGCACCACCTGCGGCAGCACCGCTAACTCTTTGACCTTCTGCAGAATCGTCTGGGTCTGCGTATTCATCCGGATAGCCTCCTTAGCCACTGTAGATGACGCGCACAATCTCCTCGATGCTGGTGCGTCCTAAAAGCACTTTGGCTAAAGCGTCTTCTTTGAGCAGGCGCAGTCCGTGTTCTTTCGCGACTTTCTGGATGGTGTAGGCGGCGGCGTGTTGCAAAATCAGGTCGCGGATGGGGTCGTTCACCACCAGCAGCTCATGCACGCCTGTGCGCCCTTTGTAGCCCGTGTTTTTGCACGCTTCGCAGCCACGGGCGCGATAAATTTCAATCTCGTGCAGGTTCGGGGGTGGCGTAAAGCCGTAGCGCAGGAACTCCTGCTCGGTGGGGCGGTAGGGTTCCTTGCAGCGCGGGCAGAGTGTGCGCACCAGCCGTTGCGCCAGCACCGCAATCAGCGACGAGGCAATCATAAACGGCTCCACGCCCATCTCAATCAGGCGCGGCGGCGCGCTGGAGGCGTCGTTGGTGTGGAGCGTGGACAGCACGAGGTGCCCCGTGAGCGCGGCTTCAATTGCAATCGTGGCGGTCTCGCGGTCGCGCATCTCGCCCACCATGATAATGTCGGGGTCCTGGCGGAGCATCGCACGGAGCGCGCTGGCGAAAGTTAAGCCTGCCTTCGGGTTCACCTGTACCTGATTGATGCCGGGCAGTTCGTACTCCACGGGGTCTTCCGCCGTGATGATGTTCACCAGCCCCGTGTTGAGGCGCGAGAGAATCGAGTAGAGCGTGGTGGATTTTCCAGAGCCTGTGGGTCCCGTCACGAGAATGATGCCATACGAGCGGCTGATGACCTTTTCCAGGGTTTCCAGTGTGTCGGGCAGGAAGCCAAGTTTATCCAGTCCCACGCGCACGCTTCCTTTGTCCAGCACGCGCATCACGATTTTCTCGCCGTGAACGCAGGGCAGGGTGGAGACACGGAAGTCATACTCGTGCCCGTCTATCGTGGCGCTGATGCGGTTATCCTGTGGCTGGCGCTTTTCGGCAATATCCATATCCGCCAGAATCTTGAAGCGCGAGGTGAGGGGCGCCTGCACCTTTTTGGGCAACACCAGCGAGTCGATCATCACGCCGTCGATGCGGTAGCGCACTTTCACACAGTCGCGAGCGGGTTCGATATGGATGTCGCTGGCGCCGTCGGCAATTGCCTGCGCGATAATCTGGTTCGCGAGTTTCACGACGGGCGCCTCATCTGCCAGATCGCGCAACGCTTCCGCCGAGAGCTCTTCCTCGCTTGTCGTGCTGATATCGATGTCGCTCCCCGCGAGGTCCTGCAACAGCTCGCGCACCGTCTCGTTGACGACCTGGTTCGCCTTGTCTTTATAAAGCTTGCGGATGGCGTTCTGCACATCCTCTTCGGTGGCGATGCAGGCTTCGATATCGAGTTTGGTGTAGTTTGCAATCTCGTCGATGGCGAAGATGTCCAGCGGGTCCACCATCGCGACGGTGAGCTTGCCGTTTTCGCGGCACACGGGCACGGCGCGGTGGCGTTTGGCTAACTCGACGGGGATCAGTTCGGCGAGTGCAGGGTCGGGGGGTGTGTCGTTGAGGTCTAAAAAGGGTGCATTCCAGAGCAGTCCCATCACGCGCACCCGATCCTTCTCGCTGATGTAGCCCAGCTGCACCAGCAGATGATCCAGCGAGAGGGGCACGCCCTCCTGCTGTTTCTGAAGCGCCTCATGGAGCTGCGCTTCGGTAATCAAGCCTTCCTGGACGAAAAGCTCGCCAACGCCAACCAATGCCTACCCTCCGTCAAGGGGGGTTATTCCATATTCGGCGGGCAAAATGAGGGTTATGCGAGGCGAAATCGCGTGCGCTCGGCAAATTCACGAATCGCGCCGAGCAGCTGGGGGCTGATGTTGGTCGGCACAGCGCACCCCGGCGCAAGGATAAAAGGCGCCTGCCCCAGCGAGTCAAACGCCTCGTGCGCCTGCTGGAACACCTGCTCGCGGCTCATCTGGGCAAGGTTCAATTCATCAATCCCACCCATAACCGCTTTGCTGAAGAGCCGCTTGCCTTCGGCGAGGCTCAGGGTACATCCCCGATCGCTCCAGCAGACGATGGAGCAGGGCGCATCGGCAAGCAAATCAGCGTACAGCTCGCCGTAGCCGTGCAGGTGTAGAATCACCAGCGGCGCGCTGGCAAGCGCCTCCAGCATCGCCCGATCCAGCGGCAGAAAGTAGCGAGCGTAGACCTCGCGCGGGGCGGTGTCGATGCTGATCCCGTTCACAGCATAGTAGATTCCGTCGCACACCTCCAGCACGGCGCGGGCGTAGTCCAGCAGGTTCGCCTGCAGGGTCTGCAAACCCGCCTGCACCGCTTCAGGCTCCTGTTCCAGATGCTCCAGCAGGCGCTTGTGGCTGATTTTGTTCGCGTAGTAGAAGGCGTTGAAAAGAGTCTCCACAATCGGCGTGCTTTCAGGGACGCGCTCCCGAAGCTGGCGCAGCACCTCCAGCTGCGCGCCGAAGTGCCCCGTGTCGGGGTCCAAACGCGGCAGACGCGCCCAGTCTTCGGGCGTGTGGACGCAGTGCATCCCGTCGGGGGTTTCGTAGGGGATGTCGTGCATCACTTTCAGGATGTCGGGTTCATAGCGGCGCCAGAACTCGTACTCGGCGCGCACCATCCCCTCCACATAAGTTTGCAGGAGCTCAGGGGAAGCGGGCGCCCGAAACTCAGCGTGTAAGGCGGGCGGAAACCACGACTCCGTGCGAAAGTGGTACCAGAAACTGTAGGGCAAACGGTCAGGGACCTGCCCTGCCACGACTGCCTGCACACGCTCACGCGCGGTCATGGTGGAATTGTACCCCGTTTCGTCCTATCCAGACACTTGCGTGTAAAGGGGGCAGCCTGTCGGGCTACCCCCCAGGGGTGTAGAGCGGCGTGTTTCTACGGCTTCTCAGAGGCTTCGCTTTTGCTCTCGGCGGCATCGGGCGTGCTGGGTTCGGCGGAGCGCACCGAGTCGTGCTGGGCTTGCATCCGCACGGCGCCCATGCGCTGGGCGATCTGCATGAGCTGTTGCGCCATCTCGCCGAGTTTGCCGTTGCCGTCGCCGAGCGCACTCAGACCGCTCAGCGCCCCATCGATCGCCATGCCCAGCCCCAGCCCTTTGGCGTACTGTTCGGTCATGCGGGCGAGGGTTTCGGGGTCGCCGAAGATATTCATGTTGCCGCGGCTCATGAACTCGCCAATTGCGCGTGCCAGTTCCACCTGCACATCGCGCTGGGCTTCGATGCGCAGTTTTTCGATTTCGAACTTGAGCGCGGCTTCGCTGTAGGTTTGGCGATACTCCAGCGCCTGGCGTTCCACTTCCACGCGGGCGCGCTCCACCTCCACCTGCTCGCGCGCGATGTTGACATCCACCATTTTGAGAGCGGTTTCACCGCGGGCGACCTGCTCGCGGGCTTTGGCTTCGGCTTCGGCGCGGGTGAGGATGGCTTCGGCTTCGAGCTGGGCAGCCTGTTTTTTAGCCTCCGCTTGTTTGACCTCGGCGAACGCCTGCACCTCCACTTCGGTCTGGCGCTTGATGCGCTCCTGTTCGATCTGCTGTTTCGCGGCGATGAGTTTGGCTTGTGCTTCGCGTTCCGCCGCCGCGAGCTGCTGCACGGTGATAATCTGCTGGTTGGCGCGCTCGCGTTCTGCCTGTGCCTCCAGCGCGGCTTTTTCGGCTTCGGCGCGCTGGCGCTCGGCTTCTGCGACGGCAATCTCTTTCTCACGCTCCGCCAGCTCAATCGCCTTCGCGCGCTCAATATCGGTCTTCTGAAGCTCCTGCTGTTTCAGCAACAGCAGTCGGTCGCGCTCTACGGCTGCCACCCGCACCGCCTGATCCTGTTGAATCTGGGCTTCCTGAATCTGGCGTTCCTGTTCGATGCGGTAGGTTTCGGCTTCACGCTTGCGTTCCGCCTGAATTTTGGCGATTTCGGCTTGCTGGGCGGCTTCCGCTTCGGCGCGCTGGCGCTCCAGCTCCAGAATCTCCTTCTGGGTCTGCACATTTTTGAGCGTGATTTCGCGTCGCGCTTCCTGTTCGATGCGGTTGCGCTCCACCAGCGCCGCCTGCGTAATCTCGGTGATTTTGCGCTTGCCCTGCGCGTCGAAAATGTTATTGTCCGACAGCAGCTCCTGCGAGGTCTGGTCTAAGCGCGAGATAGTGACCGATTCCAGCGTCAGTCCGTTCTGCTCCAGGTCGCTGCGCACGAGTTGTTGCACTGCGCTGGCGAAGGCGTCGCGCTGGGCGTGGATTTCCACGAGGTCTTTCGTGGCTGCCACGCTTCGGAGCGCCGAGACGAGCTTTTCAAACACCAGGGCGGACACCGACTGCGCGTTCACCGATTTATCGCCCAGCGAGCGTGCGGCGTTCAGCACCGACTCCGCGTCGGGCTGCACCTTGATGTAAAACTCGGCTTTCACATCCACGCGCAGGTTATCGCGGGTAATCAGGGCGTCGGGACCTTTGCGCTCCACCTCCAGTTTCATCGTCTCCAGCGAGACGGGAACCTTCTCGTGCAGGAACGGGATGTAGATTCGGCTTCCGTCGATGGCGACGCGCCGTCCCCCAAGACCGGTAATCACATAGGCGAGGTTCGCCGAGGGGCGCAGCAGCCAGTGGCGAATGAGCCACAGGATGCCCCCAATCAGGAACAGAGCAAGTCCCAGTCCGCCCACGATGGTGGCTTGTCCTGCCCCCAGCGAGCCGCTCATCTGCCCGTAAATGGCATACGCTATCAGCACCAGCCCAATCAGCATCATCAGCTGTATCATCGTTGGACCCCCTTAGTGAGTCTGTCCCCCAATCTGGGTTTGTTGATTCTCGCGAAGTTCCTGCTGCTGTGTGGGAGCAGGCTCTATCGCGAAAGGGTGCGCTTCTACAAAGAAGTCGCCACTGTCATGATTATACCCGACAACAATCAGCTGGGTTCCCGCCGGGATGGGCGGATGTCCGGGTTGCACACGGCAAGCGATTCGGTGAATATCGCCTGTTTTAGAGCGAATGTTTGCAACCCCCTCGGTTTCCGTGATGGTGAACACGGCGTAGCCCGAACAGCCAATCAAATCCTGTCGGGTGGGCGCGGGGGTTTCGTCGAAAATGCCCAGCTTGCGTGCGAGAAAGGAAGCGAATCGCCCTGTGAGAATCATCGCTCCCACCGCCGCAACCGTTGAAATCGGGAAGTAGAGGAGCGGGATTTTCAACAGTGGCTCCAGCAGGTGGTTGACCGTCAAGCCTGCAAAGCCCCACGCCATCATCAGCGCAGGTAAAAGGAGCGTCAGCGGGATGCCTGTGCCCACGCCGAACCAGTGCAGGATATCTTTCAGCACCGAGTCGTGGTGGTCTGAATCCGCGGCGTCGTGGGCGTCGTGGTCGGCGTCGCCTGCGTCATGGGCATTGTCTCCCCCTGCGTCGCCCCCCACATCAGTCAGTCCCGTCAGGGCGAACCCCGCGCCGAGCAGAAGCCCCACCCCAAACGGGAGCGCGAAAATCAGGTTCCACCACTCCAGCAGACTTGACCACGGCATCGGATTGCCACCTGAGTGTATTATACTCGGTTTTAACTACGGGAAAATACGGACGAGTGTTTGAAGAGCCGCGTGGCACTGCTGAGGGGTATAATTAGCACATAATGGACAGCGCGGATAGACGCCTGCCACCTGAATTGCGTGCAGTCGTCGAAAAGGCGGTTGGAACGGCGGAGATCGACATGGCGTTCGCCTCGGACCTCTCGCCCGAAGGGCGCTTCGGCGAGAGCTGGCTCGTGTTAACCGATACCGCACTGATTACCCTGCGTGTGAACCGCTCGTTGAGCGAACCCAGCACCAGCGCGCGGCTCCCGTGGCTCCGCAAGCACACCAACGGGCATGCCTCCGAATCGCTTCAGCCCGAGGTTGTGCAGGTTGTGCCCCTGAAAGATTTAGAGTCGGTACGCATTCGCCAGCTGGTGGGCGCGTCGGCGCTGGAGGTGCGCCTGACCGATGGGCGGATTATTGAGCTGATTCGCTACAGCAGCGCGCTGGCGAGCCTGTTCGGGCAGGTGAAGCTGCGGCTGGAGGCGATTCTGCGCGGAGAAGAGGCACCACCGATTGAGCGCAAGCAGGCGGTTTGCGAACGATGCGGACGCCCCATCCCCGAAGACTCCATCTCCTGCCCGGCATGCCGCTCGCAGGGGCAGGTGCTGGTGCGCCTGCTCAAAATGGTGCGCCCCTACTGGAAATATATGGCGCTTGGCTCGCTGCTGGCGATGTTGAGCGCAGGGGTAGAACTCGCGCCACCCTACCTCACCAAGATACTGATTGACGAAGTGCTGGTGCCGCGAGCGAACACCCATCTCTTTGTCTGGCTGCTCCTGGCGCTGATTGGCATTCGGTTGACGGGCACACTGATTAACATCGCGCGGGGACGCCTGAACGCATGGCTGGGCAGCCGAATCTCGTTTGAGCTTCGCTCTAAACTCTTTGAGCATCTGAACTGGCTCTCGCTCAGCTATTTTGACCGTCGCCAGACTGGCTCTATCATGAGCCGCGTCACGCGCGACACCGACGCGCTGTACGACTTTCTGGTGAACAGCGCGCCCACCATCACGCTGAACCTGCTGATGATTATCGGCATTGCGGCGGTGATGGTGTGGATGGACTGGAAGCTCAGCCTGCTGGTGTTGATCCCTGCGCCGTTTATCGTGTGGCTCTCGCGCTATGCGTGGCGTCGGGTGATACGGGTGTGGCGTCGGCACTGGCACCGCTGGTCGCGTCTGACGGCGCATCTGGGCGGCACGCTCTCGGGCATCCGCGAAGTGAAAGCCTTCACGCAGGAAGAGCGCGAAATGCAGAAGTTCAACCAGCGCAACTTCGAGATTGCCGAAACAGGCATGATTGCGGGCAAAATTAACGCCAGCGTATTCCCCCTCATCTCGTTTCTGGTGATGTCCAGCTCGTTTGTCATCTGGTATGTTGGGGGGCGCGGCGTGCTGGAAGGCACTTTTGAACTCGGCAAGCTGGTGGCGTTCCTCTCGTATATCGGGATGCTGTTCGGTCCGCTGAGCATCATCACCAACATTATGGACTGGGCGTCGCGCACCGTGACCGCCGCGGAGCGCGTGTTTGAGGTGCTGGACACCGAACCCGAAGTGCGCGACCTGCCCGAGGCGCAGCCCCTGACGGAAGTGCAGGGCGCCATTGTGTTTGAAAATGTCTCCTTCGGGTACGAGAAGCATCACCCGGTGCTACACGACATCAATCTGGAGATTCGCCCCGGTGAGATGATTGGGCTGGTGGGTCCGTCGGGATCGGGCAAGACGACGCTGATTAACCTCATCTGCCGATTTTATGACCCGACGCGCGGGCGAATCCTGCTGGACGGCAAAGACCTGCGCGAGATTCGCATGCAGGATTTGCGCAAGCATATTGGCGTCGTGTTGCAGGACACCTTCCTGTTCCCGGGCACGATTCGCGAGAACATTGCCTACGCCCGACCCGACGCGACGCTGGAGGAGATTATTATCGCCGCCAAAGCCGCGAATGCGCATGATTTTATTATGCGCTTCCCCGATGGCTACGACACCTGGGTGGGCGAGCGGGGGCACCGGCTCTCCGGCGGCGAGCGCCAGCGAATCGCGATTGCCCGTGCCATCCTGCGCAACCCGAAGATTCTGATTCTGGACGAGGCGACCGCTTCGGTGGACACCGAAACCGAGCGCCTGATTCAGGAAGCGCTGGAACGCCTTGTGCAGAACCGCACCACGATTGCGATTGCGCACCGGCTTTCTACTTTACGCAACGCTGACAGGATTGTGGTGCTGGAGCGCGGGCGGATTGCCGAGATTGGCACGCATGACGAGCTGATGGCGCGCGAGGGCGTCTACCACCGCCTCGTCACGATGCAGATGGAGCTCAGCAAGTCGCGGTTGTTTGTGGGGTAAATATCCTCTGCCTGAATGAAGGCAGTCTGTGGCCCCCTCTTGAGGTACAATCTCTACGGAGGAGCGAGCGATGACGACGAAAGCCACACTCTCGGTAGAAGGACAGAATTACACCTACTTCAGCCTGCCCGCCGCCGAAAAACAGGGTTTGGGCACCATTGACCGATTGCCCTTTTCCATCCGCGTTCTGTTAGAGAATATGTTGCGCGTCGCGGAGTCGCCGGAAGGCGCGCTGCTGCTGGGCGAAGACGCCGAAACCATTTTGCGCGCCCTTGCCAGCTGGCAACCCCAGCCCCCGCTTCAGGAAATCCCCCTGATGCCCACGCGCGTCATTTTACAAGATTTCACGGGCGTGCCCTGCGTGGTCGACCTCGTTGCCATGCGCGACGCGATGCAGGCACGCGGCAAAGACCCCAAGCGCATCAACCCCGTCGTGCCCTCTGATCTGGTGATTGACCACTCGGTGCAGGTGGACTATTTCGGCACCGAGTACGCCTTCTTCTACAATGTGGAGAAGGAGTTCGAGCGCAACCGCGAGCGCTACATGCTGCTGCGCTGGGCACAGCAGGCGTTTGACGGCTTCCGGGTTGTTCCCCCCGGCACCGGCATCGTGCATCAGGTGAATCTGGAGTATCTGGGGCGTGTGGTCTACACCAAAAATGTGAACGGCGAGGCGCTGGCGTTCCCCGACTCGCTGGTGGGCACCGATAGCCACACCACAATGATTAACGCGCTTGGCATTCTGGGCTGGGGCGTGGGCGGTATCGAGGCGGAAGCCGTGATGCTGGGACAGCCCTACTATATGCTCATCCCGCAGGTGGTGGGCGTCAAACTCACGGGACAACTGCCCGAAGGCGCCACCGCGACCGACCTTGTGCTGACCGTAACCCAGCTTTTGCGCAAGGTTGGCGTGGTGGATAAGTTCGTGGAATTCTTCGGTCCGGGCTTAAGCACGCTGACCGTGGAAGACCGCGCCACGATTGCGAACATGGCGCCCGAATATGGCGCCACGATGGGCTTCTTCCCGGTAGACGAGCGCACGCTGGACTACCTGCGCTTCACGGGACGCCACGAGAGCCTCGTGCGGCTGGTGGAAGCCTACTGCAAAGAAAACGCGCTGTTCCGTACCGACGAGACGCCCGACCCCGAATATTCCACCGTCGTGGAGCTGGATTTGAGTACGGTAGAGCCGAGCCTTGCGGGTCCCAAACGCCCGCACGACCGCGTGCCGCTTCGGGAGATGAAGCCGACCTTCCAGCGACTGCTCTACACGCCCATTCGAGAGGGCGGCTTCGGGCTGACCCTACCTCAAGATGGACGCTGGGACAACGAATCGCCTGCCGAAACGACCCCTGCCGAGCGTGGGCACGCAGGCGTGCCCGTGTTGATTGACGGCGAGGAGGTGTTCCTCAAGCACGGCGATGTGGTGATTGCCGCGATTACCTCCTGCACCAACACCTCCAACCCGATGGTGATGGTGGCGGCAGGGCTGCTGGCGAAAAAGGCGGTGGAGCGCGGGCTGACCGTCAAGCCGTGGGTGAAGACCAGCCTTGCGCCGGGCAGCCGTGTGGTAACGGACTATCTCGCGAACGCGGGGCTGCTGCCCTATCTGGAGGCGTTGCGCTTCCATGTGGTGGGCTACGGCTGCACGACCTGCATCGGCAACAGCGGTCCGCTCCCAGAGCCGATTGCGAAAGCCATCAAAGAGGGTGATTTGGTGGTGGCGGCGGTACTCTCGGGCAACCGCAACTTTGAGGCGCGCATCAACCCGCTGGTGAAGGCGAACTACCTCGCCTCGCCGCCGCTGGTGGTCGCCTACGCACTGGCAGGTACGGTGGAGATTGACCTGCTGAATGAGCCGCTGGGGCACGACCCGAACGGCGAGCCAGTTTACCTGCGCGACCTGTGGCCCAGCCCGCAGGAGGTGCGCGACACGATTGCCCGCGCTCTGCGCTCCGAGATGTTCAAGCACCGCTACGCGCAGGTCTTTGACGGCGACGAACACTGGCGTGCGTTGCCCATCCCCGAATCAGAAGTGTACGAGTGGGACCCGAACAGCACCTACATCCAGCGCCCGCCGTACTTTGACGACATGCCCGACACGCCACCCCCCATGCAGAATATCGTGGGCGCACGGGTGCTTGCCATCTTCGGCGACAGCATCACCACCGACCACATCTCGCCCGCTGGCAGTATCCCCGTGGACAGCCCAGCGGGGCAGTACCTGATCAGCAAGGGCGTGGACCCGCGTGATTTCAACACCTACGGCTCGCGGCGCGGCAACCACGAGGTGATGATTCGCGGCACTTTTGCCAACATCCGCATCAAGAACCTGCTTCTGCCGGGCGTGGAGGGCGGCTACACCATCCACTGGGACACGGGCGAGCGCACGACCATCTTTGAGGCGTGCCAGCGCTATAAGGCGTCGGGCACACCGCTGATTGTGCTGGCAGGCAAGGAGTACGGTTCGGGCAGCTCGCGCGACTGGGCAGCCAAAGGCACCGCCCTGCTCGGCGTGAAAGCCGTAATCGCCGAAAGCTTCGAGCGCATCCACCGCGGCAACCTCGTGGGCATGGGCGTGCTGCCGTTGCAGTTCATGCCGGGCGAGAATGTGCAAACACTGGGGCTGACAGGCGAGGAAATCTTCACCATTGAAGGGATTGACACCCTCAGCCCGCGTAAGGTGCTGACCGTGCGTGCCCGCAAGCCTGATGGCTCCGAGCGCACCTTCCAGGTGCTGGCGCGCGTGGACACGCCGATTGAGGTGGAATACTACCGCCACGGCGGCATCCTGCCGATGGTGTTGCGCAAGATGATGGCGTAAAGCAATGCCACGCACGCAGGCACTTGCTGCCTGCGTGCGCCAATTGACTAACGCCGCGTCCGCGCGCTGTCGCGAATCGCCTGCAAGTTGATAACCTCCGCCACCTCAAACTGCGGTGGGGTACTCCCTTGAATCGGCCTCAGGCGGATTATCGTGGGGAAGTACCCCATCCGCCCGTGCAGCTCTGCCAGTAAAATCGCTGTAATCACATTCATGCTGGGGAGGTTAATCAGGATTGGCAGAGTTTGCCACTCCTGTGAGCTTAGCCCCACCCTGTCTAACAGGCTTAACACCTGCGGCTCGAAGGGCTGTGCATTATCGAACTGCACGGGGATGTCTATGATTTTGTCTACCGCTTTCCCCGTGATTTGCTCTATCTGACTTTTTTGTTGTTCGGTGATGGGGTGGGCGAAGTTGATTAGAATCATCGGGCTGCCTCCTCAATTATTTTGGCACTTACTCTGTTGCAGGGATGCTCATGCCACCTTATGGCAAGGCTCTCTTTACCGCGTGGGGCACGGCGACCGCGCCCCTACCCATGCCTGTACGGACGCGGTTCCTGCATCCTGTTCCCTGAATCGCCTGTTCTTTGCAATAAAGCCGTCGCACTCGTCACTACCGCGTCATCAGACGCAACCGAGTTTACCAGATGTAATGCACCAGCGCCAGGGGGACACCCGTCTGACTTGCTCCTTATTCACCAAAGCACCCCAAATTCCTGCAGCAACACCCCCTCCCCCTTGATTTTCGCCCACAAAATAGGCTATAATATAGGGTGATGCAAACGCACTACCCGATTCGGTTCGATTCGGAACGCTGGAGCACAGGCTCCTGGTTCGGCACGCGCGGACGCTACCGTTACCGTCTACTCTGGCGCGTGTCGACTGGGGAGCCTGCACGGGTGTGTGCGTTTGGCTCCCCATTTTTAATTCGGGAGGTCGCTGATCGATGCCAGAGGTCTTAGTGCTGAATCAGAACTATGAGCCGTTGAACATCTGCACGATGCGCCGTGCCGTCAATATGGTGTTGACGGGCAAGGCGGAGGTGGTGCGCACCAACGGGCACTATGTGCGCACGGTCAACGGGGGCTTTGAGGCGCCGTCGGTTGTTCGGTTGCGCTATATGATTAAGCGCCCGCTGCCGCAGGTGCGCGTGAGCCGCCGCGCCATTCTGGCACGCGACAACTACACCTGCCAGTATTGCGGGCATGTGTCCAAGGATTTGACGATTGACCATGTGGTGCCGCGAAGCATGGGCGGCGGCGACACATGGGAGAACCTCGTGGCATGCTGCCGTAAGTGCAACCTGATTAAGGGCGACCGCACCCCCAATCAGGCGGGGATGAAGCTCTTGCGCAAGCCGCGGCGCCCGCACTTCGTGCCGTATCTGAGCCTGACCCAGTATGTGAAAGCGATCTCCCGCGAAGCGTGGCGCGACTTTCTGCCTGTGTATGACGACTTCGCGCCGAACGCCGAGCAGTAAACTGAGGGGAGGCGGCACTGCCCGCCTCCCTCAATGCCCGAACACAGGCACAAACTCTCCCCCGCTGTAGAGAAGCACCATCCCCTGTTGCTGAATCGCGAGCGGCACGATAAGCTTGTCGGGCATCACAATCACCTCATCGCCCGGAGGGGTACGCACGCCTTCGGGGGGCAGGAAAATATCCTGCGGGCTGGAAAGCGTCGCGACGCCCTCTTCGAAGTGAACCGCCACATCCGTACGCAACCGCATCGTGAAACGGCTCATCACATACATCGGCTGTGGCGCGCGCTCAGACAACAGCAACGCCACCGCCTCATGGAACCCCGCACGCCAGATATAGGCTCCGTGAAAGTGGTCAGGCAGGCTCAAAATCAGCAGCGTCGTGTCCGAAGGAGTGTGTCGAAGCGACATCAGCGACGCGCGTGCGACATATCCCGCCTCGCGCCACGCATCCACCTGACGCAACGCGCCCCCATAGTAGGCAACCAAAACCAGCGCCAGCCCGGCGCGTAGCCATGCGCCCCGACGCGCCCTTAGATAGAGCCATGCGCCAGCGCCCACCACCACAAACGCCGACGCCAGATAGGTATAGCGACTGTTGAGAAAGTAAAACGGCGACGGCTTGAAAATTATCACGGGCACAATCGCGAGTAACGCCAGCCCCATCAGCAAGCGCCAGTCTATCGGCGAAGCAGGTTTTTCCATGCGCTGAGAGCGCCAGCCATAAAGCGTTAGCAACATCCCCAGCCCCCACGCGCCCCAGATTAGCGTATCCCAGCGGTCGCGCCCCAAGCCATACAGAATCGCGGGCATGCCCATCTGAAATAGATAGGCGACCCCGTTCACCACCAGCAACCACGGGCGTGTGAGCGTCTCCCACGCTTCAGGATAAGCCCCCAATCCCTGAGTCGCCCATGTGCGCAGAGCGAGGTAGACCAGCCATATCCCCCAGAAAGGAAGCGTGAGCCGCCCCGCCGACGGCACTCCCAGATAGCGCAGCCACAGCCACACGATTATCGGAAAGGTCAACAGCGACTCTTTGCAAAACAGCCCGCCCGCAAAGCACAGCACCGCACCCCAGTAGAGGAGCGCCTTGCCCCGCTTTTGAAACTGCTCCAGCAGAATCAGCGCGCCCAGTGCGCCTGCTGTGGCGACCATATCGGCGCGCGCCGCGAACCACGCCACCGCCTCCACATTCGCAGGCAAAATGGTGAACAGCAAGGCGCTCCAGTACGCCGCAGGCTCCGCCTGAAACGGAGTCCACCTCCAGCGAATCAACAAGCGGTAGGTCAGTCGCCACACGAGAATCCCGCACAGGGTATGCCATAACAGGTTAATGAAGTGCGACAGTAGGGGGTAGACCCCCCACAGCACATAATCCAGATAATAATGGAGCGAGATGAGCGGTCGGAAAAACATAGAGGGCGGCTGCGAGGCAAAGCCGAACACACCCCCCTGCTGGAGTTTCAGAAAAATAAAGTGGTCATCGGCAGTGAAGGGCGCCTTCAGACGCAAACTGTACACCGCCAGTCCCATCACTGCGATGCCGAGATAGTGAACCCAGCGCATCGTGCCCTATCTTCAGGAAGGGGCGGTGGGTGCTACCGCACAACCCGCCGCCCGTCATAAACAGGGCTAACCCGCCTGTGCCTGCGAATATAATCCGCCACCACATCGAGCCGCTTGCGCCCCGTATCGACAAACGGGATACCCATCTCTGTCAGCACGCGCCCCGCAAAGTAAGAGTTGGTCGTGCCTTTATAGATTTTGTCATCCTGAATGGGTTCGCCGTTGAGCGTGGCTTCCACAAGGCGCCCGTTCTCCACGCGGTAGCGAATTCCGCTCACGGCGGGGCGATGGCGTTCCAGAATCGCTTTCAAGTCGCGCCCACGGATTTCAAAGCGCACAATCGTATTCCCGAAGGGGAGCATGCGCGCCAGGTCATAGTAGCTAATCGCGCCCTTTGAGAGCTCGATGCGCACGCCGTACATGTTTTGCAGATCGAACTCGGAGCCGAAGGTTTCGCGAATGGCGTCGCTCACGAGGTTGTAATGGGCGTAGTCATCGCCGCGTTGCACAAAATCATCGGTCGCCACGCCCACGATACGCCCGTAGCGCTTCGCGATGCGTTTCCAGTAGCTGTCCAGCACCTTGCGCGTGCTGGGGTCTTCAGGTATATCGGCGGTGATGGGGAGGAGCTGCCCCTTGTAGGCGAGCATTTCCCAGCGGTTCGTGTCGGGATTGCGCCAGAAGATGAGGTCTAACCGTCCCAGTTCGCCGCCCCACTGGAACGCCTGCACAATCAGCGTACCGCCCAGGTTTGGCGCGTCTTTTTTGCCCCACTCGATGAAGGTGGGTTCCGTCAGGCGCGTGTGGGAGTGCCCGCCGACAATCACATCAATTCCGGGCACTTCACGGGCGAGGCGCTGGTCGTCTTCGTACCCCAGATGGGAGATGAGAATCACGAGGTCCGCCTGCGCACGCAGCTGGGGTACGAGCTGGCGTGCTGTCTCAAAGGGGTCTAAAATATCCACCCCTTCACGGGCGCCGCGGTAGTTCTGGGTGTCGCGCACGATCAAGCCAAACAGCGCGATTTTTAGCCCGAACCGCTCCACAATCACATACGGCTGACACAGGGGCTGCCCGTTGGCGCGCAGGCGCGCGTTTGCCAGCACATTCGTGAAGCGGCTCATCGTTAGCAGTTTCTGAATCTGGGGCAGGCTGTTGCTGAACTCGTGATTGCCCAGCGTGGCGAAGTCGTAGCCCACGGCGTTCATGCAGGCGACATCCGCCTCGCCCTGAAACTCCAGCGAGAAAGGGGTGCCGTCCATGTAGTCGCCTGCGTCTATCACCAGCGTTTGCCCATGAAGCGCCTCGCGCAGGTTGTTGATAAGCGTGGCGCGGCGGGCAATCCCGCCGATGTTCTCTTTGAAGGGCATCTGCGCCGCGGGCGATTCGGGCGCGATTCCCTGAGGGTAGCTGAAGGGGAGCAAGTGTCCATGTGTATCGTTGGTGTGCAGAATCGTCAGTCGGAGCCAGCGCCCGCTGGAGTCTAAGGCGAAGCTCAGGTGCAGGCTCAGCCCCAGCAGGCTCACCGAGAAGAGCCACTTTCTCATGCCTTACTCTCCGCTTTTTGGGCTTGCGCTTTGAGTCGTGCTTCGCGCCGACGCGCCTTCAGGCGTTTCATGCGTCGGTGTCGTCGCTGTCGCAGCTCGCGTTCGCGCATTCGCATCGGTTGTGAACCTCCTTCGTTGAGTTTGGGTTAATTAGCATACCCGAATCGGCTTCGGGCTGGAAGGTGTAATAGTAGATTCGGCGCCCGTCGGGCTTGGTCTCCTCGCGCCTGTGCATGCGCCACTTGCGGCTTACGGGGCGACCTTCTGCCATGCCAGTGCGCCTCCACCGAGGATGCCCGCATCTTCAATCCGTTCCGCAGGCACGATTCGGCAGCCTTCGAGCAGGGTGGGGATGGCATAGGCGCGTACCGTGCGGTGAATCGCCTCAAAGAGTGGCTTGCCTGCCTTGGCAATCTGCCCGCCAATCGCCACGACTTCGGGGTTGAAGATATGGATGTAGTTCGCAATCGCGACGCCGAGGTAGGCGCCAATCTGCTCCCAGATGTGCGCGGCGAGGGGGTCGCCCTGCGCGTAGGCTTCGCTCACGAGCGCGGGCGTGATGTTTGCAGGGTCGCCATGCGCCAGCTGGTGCAACAGGCTATTGGGGTGGCGCCGCATCAGTTCGCGGGCGAGTTCCACAATCGCGTCGCGTCGTGCAAAGGCTTCCACACAGCCCTGCGCGCCGCAGCCACAGCGCGGTCCGTTGAAGGCGATAATCACATGTCCCAGCTCGCCCGCGCCGCCGCTGAAACCCACCAGCAGTACGCCGCCTTTCCAGTCGGCGTTGCCCTGAATCTGCTCGCGCGTCAGCACCACGCCGCCGCCAATCCCGGTGCCCAGCGTAATCATCACGAGTCCCCGTGCTGTGCCGCGCCCAGAGCCGTAATAATATTCGCCCAGCGCCGCCAGATTCGCGTCGTTGCCCATCACCACGGAGATGTTCAGGCGCGATTCCACAGCGGCTGCCAGCGGGATGTCGCGCCATGCCTCAAAAACGCCGTCCGCACGGGTGTAGCCGAAGTTGGGCGCCCAGCGCACGACCCCCTGCGCGGAATCGATGTGTCCTGGTACTGCCATCCCAATCGCGCCGATGGCATCGCGCGATACGCCTGAACCCTCTATCGCCTGCTCAAGAGTCAGCAGAATCTGCTCCAGCGTTACCTCGAAGCCCTCCTGCGCACGGGATGGGTTTTGCACTGGGGGCGCGAGCAGTTCGCCCGCCTGCGTCAACACGCCCGCACGCACATTCGTGCCGCCTAAATCCACACCCATAACTGCCTGAACCGCCATGCTCCCCAGAGTATACCCGTCGGGTATAATCCCCTGCGGTGAAAAAACATGGCGCTCACGACTGTGCGCGGCTACTATCGCAATGGGCGAGTTGAGATGTGCTCGTATACTCCATACACATCCTGAGCGTTTATCTATACGCCTGTGCTGCTTGATCCGTGGCTTGGACCTGCGTTTCGTCGCCCGCTGGCATTTTAGGCAGCATGTCAAAGACATGGTATACTCACATGTAAGTTAGCATGCTGTTTAACATGCTGGTGGTGGGAACATGCTGAGAGACGAGCTGATTGCGCTGCTGGAGCGATTACGCCGCACAGGCTGCGATTTACGAGAGATAGAGGTCAAGCGAGCAGAGCGACAACTGCCAGAAAAGCTATGGAAAACGCTTTCCGCATTCGCCAACGCAACGGGTGGTATCTTGCTGCTCGGTGTAGATGAGTCTGCGGGTTTCGAGGTCGTCGGCGTTAGCAATCCCGCCAAAATCCAGGCAGATCTAGCGTCTCTGTGTGATCAGATGGAGCCGCCCCTGCGACCTGTGATTAGCGTCTACGATATAGAAGGTAGGCAAGTAGTGGTTGCCGAAGTGCCTCAAGTGTCTGCTGATCAGAAGCCTTGTTATTATCGCCCTGCTGGAATAGTAGAGGGGAGCTACATCCGTGTTGCAGATGGTGACAGGCGCCTGACAGACTACGAGGTGCAGTTATTTTTGTCGTGGAGGCAACGACCGCGCTTTGATCGGCAGCCTGTTCATGGCAAGTCGCTTAGTGACTTGAACAAAGAGCGGATTCAAGAGTTTCTTAAGCATGTACGCACATACAAACCGTATGCCCTGTACCAGAACTGGTCAGACGAGCAACTGCTCAGAACCTTTGGAATCGTCGTAGAACAAGGAGGTGTTCTTACACCCACCCTCGCAGGTTATCTTTGCTTTGCCGACTTTCCCCAAGATGAGTTTCCCGGGCTGCACTTAACGGTGGTTCGTTATCCCTCTATCCACGCTGGGCAGGTAGGACATCGTGGTGAGCGGCTCCTGGAGAATGTGAAAGTAGAAGGCTCGATTGTGGATCTGGTGATGGGTGGAATGAAAGTTATCCTGCGCAATCTACAAAATCGTGTCATTGTCAGCGGGCTGTTTGCGGAAACGATACCCGAATACCCACAAGAGTTCTTACGGGAAGTGCTTGTAAACGCGGTAGCCCATCGTGATTACTCCGCGCAAGCGCAGGGAACGCCTGTGCAGGTGAGATTGTTCCCTGACAGAATCGAGGTGGAAAATCCAGGGGGGTTGTTTGGACCCGTCACGGTAGATCGTCTGGGTGAGCCGGGGTTAACGGCAGCACGCAACGAGACCCTGATGCGTATTCTGGAAGATTTGCCTGCTGAAGAGGGACGAACTTTGTGTGAGAATCGCGGCACGGGAATTGTCTCGATGTTAGAGGCACTGCGGCAGGCTGGTCTCCAGCCTCCGCGTTTTGACGATCTGCGGACAACCTTCAAAGTGACGGCGACAAATGCCACCCTGCTGGACGAGCCAACTGTGAACTGGCTGAATTCTCTCCGAATGATACCACTCTCCGATGAGCAGCGGCTCATACTTGCCTATACCTATAAAACAGGGCAGGTAACTCATGCAGATGTACGCCGACTGCACCCTTCACTGGATGCGCCCAGAATCACCCGCATCCTCGCCGATCTGGTAGCCAAGGGGCTTTTAGAGCAGCTCGGAGTGCGCCGCTGGACAGTGTATACGCTCGGAGACCGAGCGATACCTCGAAGGATGCCTGCTAAGCTGAAAAGACAGACAATCCGAGAGAATCTTCTGCAAACACTGGCAAGCGGTGGCGAGCTAAGCGCCATAGAGCTGGCAGAGCAACTGGGTATCAAGGCTGCGACTGTGCGTTACCATCTGCGCCGCTTGCGTCAGGAAGGGCTGGTTGAACCAACAACTGACAAGATAAAAAGCCCCGAAGTGCGTTATCGTCTTACCTCGCCGCACGATAGGTAGACCCAGGCACAGGCGCCCCATGCCATGCGCCTCAATACACTCGATTTTCCACACGGCTGGGGCGCTATCCGCACTGAGGAACTGTCGGGTATAATCCCGCGTGGAGGGAAGGCGATGAAGCCCGCAACGATGGAAGAACGCACAGGACTACCGAAGCTCGAACTCTTGCGACTGATGATGCTCTCACGGGAGGGCGATCGGCGCGAGGGCATCCTTATGCGTCAGGGTAAAGGCTGGTTTCAGGTGCCCGGCATGGGACACGAGGCGCTCGCGGCGGTTATGTACCACCTGCGTCCCGATGACTACATTTTCCCCACCTATCGTGATCGTGCGCTGATGCTGGCGCGCGGCATGACCACCCGCGAAATCGCGCTGGACTTTCTGGCGCGCGCAGGTTCCAGCTCGGAAGGGCGCAACATGCCCGCCCACTACTCCTCCCGTGCGCTGAATGTGTTTTCGGTGGCAACGCCCACGGGCGCCCAGTGTCTGCCCGCTGCAGGCGCCGCGTGGGGCATCAAGATGGCAGGCGACGACCGCGTGGTGCTGTGCAATATCGGCGACGCCGCCACACGACAGGGCGAATTCTATGAAGCGGTCTGCTTCGCCATTCAGGAGAAGCTGCCGATTATCTTTATGGTGGAAGACAATCAGTACGGCATCAGCACGCCCACACGCAATATGTTGCCCATGCGGCTCGGCGTGTTTGACGAGCGCTGGGTGATGTTTGTGAATGGGCGCGACGCGCTGGAGGTGTACGAAAAAAGCGGCGAAGCCATCCGCAGGGCGCGTGCCGGCGAGGGTCCCACCATCCTCTGGTGCGAGATTGACCGACTCAGCTCCCACACCAGCGCGGATGACCACCGCATCTATCGCCCTGCCGAAGAGATCGAAGCCATGCAACAGCGCGACCCCATTAAGCTGCTGGCGGAACACCTGATCAGCACCGGCGAACTCACGCGCGAGCAGTGGGAGCGCATGCAGGAAGAGATTGTACAGGAAGTGGACGCCATTTATCAGGAAGTGGAGCGCGTGCCCCTTCCAGACCCCGCCCATGTGCTGGACCATCTCTACGGCGAGCCGCCCGCGCAGTATCTGCCCATCCCCTTCGAGCCAGAGCCAGAACCCACCACGATGGTGGCTGCCATTAACCGCACCTTCCACGCGATGCTGGAGACCTTCCCCGAAGTGGTGATGTTCGGAGAAGATATCGAAGACCCCAAAGGGGGCGTGTTTGGCTTCACGAAAGGTCTCAGCACGCGCTTCCCCGGCAGGGTGGTGAACTCGCCGCTCGCGGAAGCCACGATTGTGGGCACAGCGGTAGGGTTAGCCGCGATGGGCTACCGCCCCGTGTTCGAGATTCAGTTCATCGACTTCATCACACCAGGTTTCCACCAGCTGGTGTCGCAGATTGCGACGCTCCGCTGGCGGAGCAAGGGCGAATGGAAGTGCCCGCTGATTATCTACTCGCCGTATGGCGCATATCTGCCCGCAGGCGGCATGTGGCATAGCCAGAGCAACGACGGCTGGTGGGCGCACACGCCCGGCTTGCGCGTCGCCATCCCCAGCACGCCCGAGGATGTGGCGGGCTTGTTCTGGAGCGCGGTGCAGGACGAAGACCCGTCGCTGATTTTGATTCCGAAACATATCTTCCGTGTGCGCCGCCCTGTGGAACGCTACGAACCTGTGCCGTTTGGCAAGGCGGTCGTGCGCCGCGAGGGCAAAGATGTCACCGTCGTCGCGTGGGGCAACACGCTGGAGCTGGCAGAGCAGGCTGCCGAGGCGCTCGCGCCGCAGGGCATCTCACTGGAGATTATCGACCCCCGCACACTCGTGCCCTTCGACTGGCAAACCGTAGAAGAATCGCTCGCCAAGACGGGGCGCCTTGTGGTGATTCACGAGGATAACCGCACCTGCGGCTTCGGGCAGGCGATTATCACCGAGATGACCAGTGTGCCAGAGCGGTTCAACCTGCTGCTCTCGCCGCCGCAACTGGTCGCGCGGTACGATGTGCATATCCCGTTCTGCCCCGAACTGGAGTATGCCGTGCTACCCGACCTGCCGCGCGTGCTGAAAGCCATCCAGACCGTGCTGGAGTAATCCTCAACGCAGGACGGGTATCATTTAAGACCTGATTAAGCCACACACAAGGGAGGACTATCGGCATGAGAGAGAAAGTAGCCTGCTTGGCTGGGCAGGGCAATCTTGCCCGGCTGGGTTTACTGGCATTTCTGTGGTTATGGAGTAGCACAGGCGTCTTCGCGGCGGAGGCTGTGCAACTCCCACCCTTTGGTTCACAAGAGTATCTGATTCTGGCGATTGTGCTGGGCATGGCGTTCGTGGCGCTCGGCTACGGGTTCTACCTGATGCGCTGGACCCTGGCGCAGGACCCCGGCACTCCCAAGATGCAGGAAGTCGCGAAGGCGATTCAGGACGGGGCGAACGCCTACCTGAAACGCCAGATCAGCACGATGATCTGGTTCGTGCTGGCAATCACCGTCGGGCTGTTTGTGTTGTATCGCCCCGTGTATGAGCGTCTTTACCCCGGCGAGGGGCTGACGCTCGCGGTCGGAATCGCCGTCGCGTTTTTCCTGGGCGTGTTCGCCTCCTACGGCGCAGGCTATGTGGGGATGTATATGGCGGTTCGGGGCAACCTGCGCACGGCGGCGAAAGCCCTGACGACTTTCAAGGGCGCGCTGGAGACCGCCTTCCGCGCGGGCGCGGTGAGCGGGATGTTCACCGTCGGGCTGGGCTTGCTCGGCGCGACGATTATCTTCCTGCTGTTCCGTGACAAAGCGATGTTCGTGCTGGTGGGCTTCGGATTCGGCGGCTCACTCGCGGCGCTGTTTATGCGTGTGGGCGGTGGTATCTACACCAAAGGCGCCGATGTGGGCGCCGACCTCGTGGGCAAGGTGGAGGCTGGCATCCCCGAAGACGACCCGCGCAACCCCGCCACGATTGCCGACAATGTGGGCGATAATGTCGGCGACTGCGCCGGGATGGCTGCCGATGTGTTCGAGTCTTACGAAGTGACCCTCGTCGCCGCGATTATTCTCGGCGTGGCTGCCAGCGTTGTGCTGACCCCCGAAAGCGCGATGAAACTGGTGATGTTCGCCCTGCTGGTGCGCGGCGTGGGCATTCTGGCGTCCATTATCGGCGTGCAGTCGGTCAAGGGCGAAGACCGCGCCGACCTCAACCCGATGAAGCCGATTAACCGCGGCTTCTGGGTCTCGGCGATTCTGGCGGCGCTGGGCAATCTGGGCGTTGCATACTTCTTCATGCAGGATGTGACGCTGAAGCCTGATCTGGGCGGCACAGTTGTGGACTGGTGGCGCTTCTGGGTGGCGACCTCGTTCGGGATTGTGGTGGCGGTGCTGATTGAGCGCATCACCGAATACTTCACCTCCACCGAGAAGAAGCCTGTCAAAGAAATCTCCGCCGCCGCCTCTACAGGTCCCGCCACGCTGATTATTCAGGGCTTCGCCTACGGGCTGGAGTCGAGCGTGTGGGCGGTCTTCTCGATTGCGCTGGCGCTGCTCGCGCCGCTGTTTATCTTCCCGCCCGGCGAGTTCGGCGGTCCGATGCTCTCGTTCTACGGGATCGCGCTCACGGGGCTGGGACTGCTCGCCACCACGGGCTACATTCTGGCGATGGACACCTTCGGTCCCATCTCCGACAATGCGAACGGGATTTTTGAGATGTCGGGCGCGCTTAAGGAGCAGGGCAACAAGCCTGCCGCAGGCGGCTTGACGGGCGACCGAATCGTGCATCGCCTCGACTCGGTGGGCAACACCACCAAGGCGCTTACCAAAGGCTTCGCAATTGCCACAGCGGTCGTGGCGGCGGTGGCGTTGTTCCACTCGTTTGTGGAAGATTCGCGCCTCGTGGAGCTGATTAACATCGCCACACAGAATGACGTCGCGCTCAAAGATGCCTTTGGCGGTCTGCCCGTGGATGTGCCGATTGTGTTTATTGGGCTGCTGATTGGCGGTGCGGCGCCGTTTCTGTTCAGCGCGTTCTCCATTTTGGCAGTGGGGCGCTCGGCGTTTGAGATGATCCACGAGGTGCGTCGCCAGTTCCGCGAGAAGCCCGGCATCATGGCGGGCACGGAGACTCCCGACTATGGGCGCTGTGTGGCGATTGTGACCGCGGCGGCGCAAAAAGAGCTGCTGGGTCCGGGCATTCTGGCGATTGCGCTGCCCGTAGCCGTGGGCTTTGGCTTGAGCATCGGTGCTTCCGCCATCACGATTGGTGGGCGCGAGTATGTGTTCGCAGGGGCGCAGGCGCTGGGCGGCTACCTCGCGGGCGCGATTCTGTCAGCGCAACTGCTGGCGGTGCTGCTGGCGAACTCCGGCGGCGCATGGGATAACGCCAAAAAGCGCATCGAGGACGGCTTCCTCGGTGGCAAGGGCACCGACGCCCACAAAGCAGGCGTGATTGGCGATACCGTCGGCGACCCGTTCAAAGACACCGCCGGTCCCGCGCTGAACCCGCTGATTAAGGTGATGAACCTCGTGGCGATTCTGATTGCGCCGATTGTGATTCAGCCGTTGCCCGACAGTGTGCGGATTGCCGTCACCGCGGTTGCTGTTGCGGCGCTGGCGTTCTCGGTCTACTGGAGCAAGCGCGGCTCGATCGCCGAGACGATTGAACACGAGCTGGGCTACCACACCACCGAGGAACCCGAAGAGGCAGGCGAAGCCGCGCCCGTCGGCGGCAAAGGCTCGGAGTGATCATCTCTCGCGAGGGGGAAAGCCCAATCCCCCCTCGCGACGCCTCGCCGATTCAAGAAACCTAACGCAACCACACGGGCGGCGCAAGGGGTCGCCGTTCACGAGGCACGCCCTGCAAGTGTTTTGGCAGTAAGACCGCCGTCGGTGATAAATCCCCGTGCTTTTCGGCGGAACCAAAATAGGGCGTTGCGCCCCCATCGTCCACGCGATTCTCGCTGACCGAGTAGAGCAAAAACCCCCTTTGCGGATCGGCTTTATACACGAACGGCTTGCCTGTGAAGGGGTCTATGACCATCTCGCCCAGTTGTAGCGCTTCCAGCGAGGCAGGATACTTGCCTGTGCGCTGTTTATAAAGCCGAATCGCGGCGACGCACCCCACCAGACGCAGGGTCGCCAGCTCGCTAAGCTCTATCTCGCTTGGGCGGCTAAACACGGGAAGCAGGATGGCGTTCAGAGGATGGCGAATCTGCTTCTCTATGGCGTCCGTATCTATCGGGCGTTCTCGATAGGGGCGTTTGAGGTCTTCAATTGCTTGCTCCATCACGCGCTTATATTCGGGAAGCGCAGCCTTGATCAGCGCCCGCGTGAACAGAGTCCCCCCATCTGTTTCTGAAAAAGAGGAGGAAAGTTGCGACAACCGCATGTGTCCCTCTGCCAGGTCGCGATAGATAGAGAGGTGCCAGTGCATTTCGGTTTCCATACAGCGCCAGATTGGAACGCGCCGCTTCTCATACTCTTTTGCGAGGTTCAGCAGGGCTTCCAGCGCGGCACGCTCCTGAATGCGAGGCAGCTCCTCTCGGATGGGGCGCAGGGCAATCGCATTAATCGCCGCCCCCACCAGAAAGTGGATGAGTGTTCCGCCCTCACGCATCTGATCTGCAAGGCGGTTCAGGCGTTGCGCTCGAGCGACTGCCTCGCGGTAGCGTCGCTGGCGCAACTCCTGCTTCATCAGATACGCCTCGGCGCGGGCAAGCCGTCGAAACTGCCCCAGCTCAGGGAAAGGGTAGTCGGGCGTATACAGCATAATCACCTTGCTGGGCTGCTGGGTCAGCGGAGCGTAGCGTTTCAGATAGGGCGTTATCTGCTGGAGATAGTAGTCGCGGTCTTCTTTTGAGACAGGTTCACCTCTTGAAATCACGTTTTCAATCTGTTTGAAGCGCGTGTCGGTTTCAAAACGCGCGTGCATCTCTTCACCAATCGCCCGATACACTTTATAGGCGTTCTGGGACGGATACTGGCGCGGCGGCACCTCAATCTTCGGGGGTGTCAGCAACCACACCAGCCCCCCAGCACATAGCAGGAACACCAAACCGAACAGCACCCCACACCCAATCAGCCACTTGCGCATAGACTGTGGGTTCGCTCTTACGGCTCCTGTTCCTGCGTGGCGCGTTTCAGCGAGCGCACATAATCGCCAATCACCGTGCGCCAGTGGGGCGAGTCGGCATACTCGTGCAGGTAATACACAATCTGGCTGCCCACCACCGCGCCGTCGGCGAACTGCGCCACCTGACGCACATGCTCTGGCTTGGAGATGCCGAAGCCCACGGCGATAGGCTTGTCGGTCTCCTGACGAATGCGCGCCACCAGCTCAGGCAGGTCGGGCGGCAGGGTATCGCGAGCGCCCGTGACCCCTGTACGCGAGACGCAGTAGATGAACCCCTCTCCCCGCTCCGCAACAAGGCGAATGCGTGCCTGCGTGCTGGTAGGCGTCAGCAGAAAGATAGGCTGGAGGTGGTTCGCCCGTGCGTGTGTCAGCCACTCGTCCGCCGCGTCGGGAGGCAGGTCGGTCATCAGACAGGCGTCAAAGCCAACGGTACGCGCATCCTGCGCGAATCGCGCGAATCCATAACGCTGGACGGGGTTCGTGTAGGTGAACGCAATCAGGGGCAGATGAACCCGCTCGCGCGCCTGGGCGACCCGCTCCAGCACCCGCGCCATCGTCACGCCCCGCTGAATCGCCCGCCACATCGCCGCCTGTATCACGGGACCATCCGCCAGGGGGTCGCTGAAAGGGAAGCCGATTTCTACCATGTCGGCGCCTGCGTCTTCCAGCATCTGCAAGATTTCGGGCAGGCGTTCCAGAGAGGGGTCTCCTGCGGTGATGTAAACAATCAGCGCGGCTTCGCCCCGCGCCTTCAGCTCCGCAAATCGCGCTTCTAACGGCATCGCTCTATTATAGCATACCCGTCGGGCAGGTACAATCTTAAGCATGCCTAAGGCGAAGATTATCGTGACCCTGAAGCCCGGCTTGCTGGATGCGCAGGGGCGCGTGCTACAGGAAGCGTTGCACCAGCTGGGGTTTGAGCAGGTGCAGGGCGTGCGAGTCGGCAAATATCTGGAGGTGGAGCTTCAGCCTGACGGCGACCCAAAGGAGCAGATTGAGGCGATGTGCCGCCAGCTGCTGGCAAACCCCGTGATTGAGCAGTATCACTACGAGGTGGTGGACGAGTGAAAGCGGGCGTGATTGTGTTCCCTGGCTCCAACTGCGATCGGGACGCCTACCATGCTCTGCGCGATGTGCTGGGCTATGAGGTGGACTACCTGTGGCATGCCGACCGCCGACCGCTGGACGATTACGGGCTGATTATTGTGCCCGGCGGCTTCTCGTATGGCGATTACTTGCGTCCGGGCGCGATTGCCCGTTTCGCGCCGATAATGGACTCGGTACGCGCCTATGCGGAGCGTGGCGGACTGGTGCTGGGCATCTGCAACGGGTTCCAGATTCTCTGCGAGGCGGGGCTGTTGCCCGGCGCGCTGACCCGCAACACGGGGCTGAAGTTCCGCTGTCGGCATGTGTATGTGCGGGTGGAGAACGCGCAGACGCCGTTCACGCGCCACTATCGGGAGGGCGAGGTGCTGAAGTTGCCGATTGCGCACGGCGATGGGCGCTATGTGTGCGACGAGGCGACCTTAGCCCAGCTCCAGCGCAACCGCCAGATTATCTTTCGGTATTGCAGTCCCGACGGCGCAATAGACCCCGCGTGGAACCCCAACGGTTCGGTAGATGCGATTGCGGGCGTGGCGAACGAGCGCTTCAATGTGCTGGGGATGATGCCGCACCCAGAGCGGGCGTGTGAGCTGTTGCTGGGCAGCGAAGACGGCAGGCGGCTGTTGCAGGTGGCGGGTTAGCGGCTTTGAGGGTTGCACGCCTGAAGCGCAATCGCCAGCGCCGCGTAGTCGTCATACGGCTCCGGGGGGACACGCAAGCCTTTGGGGAGCCAGCGTCGCCAGCCGCGAGGGGGGTGATGCCGAAAGTAGAGCTCTCGCGCCTGCAGGGTTGTGTTGCGCTCCTCTACCGCCTCCCACGCGAGATTCGGGAACCGCTCGCGCAGGGCAGCCATCAGGCGGCGTGAGCCAGTGCCCTTACCAACTAACACGCGCACGGGCTGATACGCTTGTAGGAGTCCTGCAAGGCGCTCCGTCAGTTCCTCAATCGGCAGAATCGCGCGATACTGAATCTGATAGCCCTCTGGTGTTAAGTCCACCACCACGACCCCTGCTTTCTGATTGCCCGGGTCTATTGCCAGCACGCGCATGAGGTCAGGGGGTGGGGTTCAGTTTGGCGAGCATTTCGTGGCGCTCGCGCGCCTTGCGCTCGATGTTGCGCCAGATGCCGCGCAGTCCCATCGCCTGCTTCATCGCGTCCAAGGTTTCGTCGGCAATCTGGCGGACTTTGAGCGTGCCCGTGTAGATAATCTCTTCCACATAGCCGCGCTCTTTTTCGAACTGGGCGCGGCGCTCGCGGATGGGGTCCAGAAAAGCGTTCAGAGCGCGCGCCAGCTTCTCTTTGACCTCCACATCGCCCACGCGCCCCTCCCGATAGCGCTGCTTGAGGTCTTCCACCTCTTCCTTGTTGGGGTTGAAGATGTCATGATAGATGAACACGGGATTGCCTTCCACCGTGCCCGGGATGTGCGCGTGGATGCGCTTGGGGTCGGTATACATGGAGCGCACCTTCTTTTCGACGGTTTTGGGATCATCCGAGAGGAAGATGGCGTTACCGAGGCTCTTGCTCATCTTGGCTTTGCCGTCGATTCCCACCAGTGTGGGCACCTCGCTGAGCATCACTTCGGGGATGGGAAACACCTCGCCGTAGAGATGGTTGAAGCGGCGGGCAATCTCGCGGGTGATTTCCACATGCGCTTCGTTGTCTTTGCCGACGGGCACGAGGTGGGCGCGGGGCATCAGAATATCGGCTGCCTGCAACACAGGGTAGCCAATCAAACCGAAGGGGATAGATTCTTCGTCAATATTGGCGGCGCGTGCCATATCTTTGATACTGGGCAAGCGCGTCAGGCGCGGCAAGGTCACAAGCATCTCGAAGAACAGGTTCATTTCGTACACCGCATGCACCGCCGACTGCAGATAGATGGTGGACTTGTTCGGGTCAATCCCCACCGCGAGGTAGTCCAGCACCATCTCGCGGATGTTGGTGCGCATCTCCTCGATATCCTGTCGTGTGGGGCGCGTGGTGAGCATGTGCAGGTCGGCAATCAGGAAATAGCAGTCGTACTCGTCCTGCAACGCCACGCGATTTTTCAGGGAGCCGACATAGTGCCCCAGATGGAGTTTGCCCGTGGGGCGATCGCCCGTGAGAACCCGTTTCCGCTCGCTCATCGAGGGGAATTATACCTGCCCCAGGGCGGGTCGAGGTATACTCCATGATACGATTGAGGGTGAGAAAATGATGACTCCAACACTGGAGCGCTTGATGGAACAAATCAAAAACCTCAGCCCCGACGAGATGCGGGAACTGATGGAATACCTCCAGCGCCGGATTCGGGCAGGGCGCCCTCGCCGTCGGTGGGCGGAAATCGCAGGTAAAGCGCCGTACCCCCTCACAGGCGAAGACGCGCAGCAGTGGGTATCACGCACGAGGCAAGAGTCCACGCTAACACGAGAACAACGGCTGGGAGACGCGCAGTGCGAGTAGAAGAGCTTTTGTCGAAGGTCGCACGCCTTTTTCTGGATACGGCACCAGTCATTTACTACTCGGAAAAACACCCTGTTTATTACACAACGGTTTCGCCCATTTTCCAATCAATAGATGCGGAGCATATTACCGCCGTAACTTCCGTTATTACGCTTTCGGAATGTTTGGTTCACCCTTGCCTCCGCGGGCTGATCGAGCTGCAAAATGACTACTTCGACTTAATCGTTCACGGCGCGAATGTGGAGTTTGTCCTTCAGGACGAGCAGGTAGGGCTTCTTGCGGCGCAGTTGCGTGCCCGTTACCGAATAACACTTCCAGACGCGCTCCAGATCGCGACGGCATTGCAGAGTCGCTGCGACGCCTTCCTAACCAATGATACCGAACTAAAAAGAGTGCAGGAACTGCAGATTGTCGTGGTACAGGAGTTGAGTCTGTAGGACAGGAAACACCCCTTGACAAACCCCTGTATCGAATAGGGTATAATTGCCATGCCCCGCGCGGGTGGTGGAATTGGTAGACACGCATGGTTGAGGGCCATGTGGGGCATCCCGTGTGGGTTCGAGTCCCACCCCGCGCACCAGCGTGGGCGGTTAGCTCAGTGGCAGAGCGCCTCGTTCACACCGAGGAGGTCGTTGGTTCAAGTCCAACACCGCCCACCATTTTTTTATGGCGTGCCGAGCCAGTCCTCCACGAACTGAATCATGTGCCCATACCAGCCCCAATACATCAGAATCAGCGCAATCCCCGTGCCCAGCAGCCCAATCAACACCGCCATTCGCAACAGTCCCATGCGCGTCTGGCGGAACGAATCCTGACTGCGCTGGTGATAGTAATCCGCCAGCCGCTGGAGCATCTCCACCACCTGCCCCGACTGAATGCCTGTGGTGACCAGCGCGACCTCTTCAGGCGGGAACATGCCAGAGCGCGCGAGGGCGGAGTCGAGCGGTTCGGCGCGTTCACCGCGGGCGAGGTTCACTGCCGCGAGGCTACTGGCGATTGCCGCGTTGGGCACGGTGCGCACCGCCAGCTCCCATACCGAGGCGGGCGCAAGCCCCAACGCCGAGAGGCGCGACAGGTGATACAGAAACATCTGGAGCGACTGCGCCCGAACCCAATCGGCGTACCCCCACACCAGCGGCGCCCTCAGCTGGAAGCGCGCGCGAAACCACTCCATCCGATTAACCAGTCCCCACACGCCCCACGCTACAATCAGCCCGACCAGCAGGGGCAGTCCAATCTGCAAAAACGCCTGCCACCAGCCCTGAAAGACGACCCCTAACCCCGCTGCAGGATTGCCCACCTCCGACCCCGTGAACTGGCGCAGGGCGTAAATCAGCCCCAGTCCAAAGGGCGCGACAATCGGCAGGCTCAACACGGTGATAAGAAAGCATCCCTTTGCGGGCACGCCCCACATGCGAAAAGAGCGCCAGTTTTCGTAATACTCCACAAGTTGCCCAATCGCGTCGGGCAGGTAGCCCCCTGTCTCTCCTGCCTGAATTGCACCCACCACAAACGCAGGGAACAGGCGGGGATATGCCAGCATCGCCTGCGAGATGGGAACGCCCTGCGCCGCCTTTTCGGCAATCTCAGCGCACGCCTGATCCAGCGGCTTGTGGTTCACGCGCCCTGACACCAGCCGAAACGCCTCCGCCGCACTGTAGCCCGCTTTCAGCAGCGCCTGCAACTGCACCATCAGGAACCCCATCGTGTGAGGCGAGACTTCCGAACTCTCCCATTCGGGCATGTTAGCAGGTTGTGCGGGCGCGGTCGCCGCCGTTGAGTCGGGGACGCGCACGACCTGCTGCACCATCAGCCCGCGCTGGCTCAGAAGGCGCTGCACCTCGCGGGCATCCTGCGCCTGAACCGTGCCCGTGCTGGTCTGCCCGCGCGAATCAACCGCCTGATAACGAAAGGTGGGCATCGTAGCGCCTGACCTCCTGACGCTGAATTTCGGGGTTTTGCAAAAGCGCTTGAAGCGGCGTGCCGTCGGGTAGCACGAGGTCGGGGGTCATTTCAGCGAGGGGGATTAACACGAAGGCGCGCTCGCGCATGCGAGGGTGCGGAATCGTGAGCTCGGGCGACTCCATGCAGAGGTTATCGTACAGAATGATATCGATATCAAGCGTGCGGGGCAGCCAGCGTTGCGGGGCAGGTTCGCGCCCCAGCGCCCGCTCGATTGCTTTCACCGCCTGCAGCAGCGCCAGCGGTTCCAGCGCGGTTTCCCCCCAGAGACCGATGTTCAGATAGGGACGCGGATCAGGCGTTTCTCCCACAGGTGTGGTTTCGTAGACCGACGAAATCTGCACGGGGATAACCCCATACTGCGGCAGAAGCCGTACCCCCGTCCCCAGATTCTGCAACCGATCCCCCAGATTAGACCCCAGACTCAGGTAGACCTTTGCCACGCCACAGGGAGTATACCCTTAACCGCGCGGGTGGGTTTTGCGGTACACCTCACGCAGGCGTTCCAGACTGACCTGGGTGTAAATCTGCGTGGTGGCGATGTCGCTGTGTCCGAGCAGTTCCTGCACCGCGCGCAGGTCGGCGCCCCCGTTCAGCAGATGCACGGCGAACGAGTGGCGCAGGGTGTGGGGCGAGATGTTTTTGGTGATGCCTGCGGCGAGGGCGTAGGCTTTGATTTTGCTCCAGAAAGCGATACGGCTCAGGGGCGCGCCGTGGTCGTTCAAAAAGAGCGCATCGCAGGGGCGTTTGGGGTTCACCAGCTTAGGACGGGCGTCGCTCAGATAGCGCTGAATCCAGTAGACGGTCGTTTCGGGCAGGGGCAAGAGCCTCTCGCGCCCGCGCTTGCCCTGCACATGCACCAGCGCGTCCGCCAGATTCAAATCACCAGTTCGCAGCCCCAGCAGCTCGGAGACGCGCATGCCCGTAGTATACATCGTTTCGAGCATCGTGCGGTCGCGCAGTCCGTGGGGGGTATCCAGCGGCGGCTGAAGCAGCAGGCGTCGCACCTCGTTCACGGTGAGCGTTTCGGGCAGGGCGCGATGGGGGCGTGGGGTTTCCAGTGCGTCGGGCGGTTCTTCCGTCAGGATGCCGCGGCGATACAGATAGTTCAGAAACGCGCGGGCGGCGCTGAGCTTGCGGGCGATGCTCGACTCGCTGAGCGCACGGCGACGCAGGTAATAGATAAACCCCTCCCACAGACTGGCGTCCCACAGGTGCGGCTCGGCGCGTCCCGAACGCTGGAGATACTGGGCAAACTGGCGCAGGTCGACGGCGTAGGCGTTCACCGTGTGGGGCGAGGCGCGCCGCTCGCTCCGCAGAAACTCCAGAAACGAATCGATGTAGGCTTCCATCAGCCCGCTTCGCCTTCCACTTCGCCCACTTTGAGCTCCAGCTCGCTGCGGAGCTCCACGCGCTCAATCTTGCCGTCGCGAATCCAGACGATGCGGTCGGAAATATCCAGCATCTTCAGGTCGTGGGTTGCCGAGATAATCGTGACCCCGCGCTCTTTGTTGAGTTTTTTCAGCAGTTCAATAATCTCCTTGCCCGTTTTGAGGTCCAGGTTGCCTGTGGGTTCGTCGGCGAGGATGATGGAGGGGTTATTGGCGAGAGCGCGCGCGATGGCGACGCGCTGCTGCTGCCCGCCCGAAAGCTCGGTTGGCTTGTGGTGCAGGCGCCCGCCCAAGCCCACCAGCGTGAGCAGCTCAATCCCGCGCTCGCGTGCCTCGTCCGCCGTAACGCCCGCGAACACCATCGGCAGAGTCACATTCTCCAGCGCGGTCATCACAGGAATGAGGTTAAAAGTCTGGAAAATGTAGCCGATGCGGTGGCAGCGCAGGAACGCCAGCTCCTGCGGGTCTAACTGTGCCATGTCCACATCGTCGATAAACACGGAGCCGCTGGTGGGTTTGTCCAGCCCGCCAATCATGTTGAACAGCGTGCTTTTGCCAGAGCCAGAGGGTCCCATGATGGAGAGGTACTCGCCCCGATAGATGTCGAGGGTAACCCCATCCAGTGCGCGCACGGTGAGTTTGCCCATCTGGTACTCTTTGACCACATCGCGTACGCGCACGACGAACTCGCTACCCTGATTTGTTTGCGTCGTTGCCATCGTTCAGACCTCCACACGCAGGGCGGCGGCGGGCGGCATCTTCGCGGCGCGGATGGCGGGCAAAATGGTGGCGACGACGGTCAGAAGCACCCCTATCGCCATCGCCTGCAACAGCAGCCAGCCCAACGCGCCCAGCGATACTGCCGAGAACACCGCACTTCCCTGTCGGAATAGATTGATCAGAAACACCAGCCCCCAGCCCACAAAGAAGCCGATAAACGAGGCGACCACTCCCAGCAAGCCCGACTCCAGAAAGAAGAGCTTCACAATAAACGAATCCAGCGCGCCGAGACACTTCATCGTGCCAATCTCCTTATAGCGCTCCGTCACCGCCATCAGCATCGAGTTGGAAATGCCAACGGTGGACATCAGCAGGCTCATCACCACCAGCCAGGTCTGGCGGGTAGCGGCTTCTATTGTGGCGGGGTCATTCGGGTCTAACGGGGGCGCATAGAGGGCGGCGGCGCGCACCGCCGTGAAAAACGCGATTCCCAGCATAATGCCTGCGGCGGTAATCAGCGCCCGTAAGAACCGTACCCGAATGTTCAGCAACGCAATCCGAAACGCCACCGACAGCGGCAGCTGTACCTGCTTGCGGATTGCGCCCTTGCCCGTTGCATGCTGTACCGTACTCATTGTCGTTTCTTCAGATAGGCGATAAAGCCCCGTTGCGAAAGCGTATTTAAAAACGCGAAGAGCGAAAACTCCGCCTCGCGTCGCTCTAATTTATACCGATGCACCAGCCGCTGGACGATGGACTCCACATTGTGCTGTCCATCGCAGAGCAGCCACACCGTTGTGCCCGTCTCATCCAGCTCGATTTTATGTTCGCGCGGGAGCTTGAAAATCCTGCTAAGCAGGCGTGCGATTCCGCGCGGCTGGAAGGGCACAATCAGCAGGCAGGTTCCGTCCTCGCGCTGTTCGTAGGCGACGGCAGGATTGCGAACGGGGTAGAGCTTCAGCACGGCGCGTCGGTCTATGGTCGGTTTGGGCTTGCGGAAGAGGCGCATCAGGGGCATCGTGTGCGAGCGTACACCTCCTCCAGCAGGGTGTTGCGACGCGGGGTTTGATACTGAATGTGAAACACCGCGTTGCGTTCGGGCTGGAACCATGCGATGGCTTCCACGCGCCATGCGGGGCGGTGAAGCGTTGCCAGCCCGCGAATCGCTTCGGCGACGGTCGCCCCGAAGGGCAGGGACGCGCGCATGCGCAGGGCGCCGTCGCTTTGCGGATGGCACTCCATACGGCGCAGGGAACCCCACCGCAGCCAGAGCGACGCCCACTCTTCGAGCGAATAGCCCTTCATGAGTTGCTCGGCGCGGGCGATGCGCTCAATCAGCAGGTGTTCGCGCCGCGCCCGAAAGAAGAGGCGTGTGTGCCCCGAAAGCACCTGCGCCTTTGCCAGCCGAAACCGTTCGGGCACCGCCGTGCATAGCCCGTAGAGGCTCCACACCACCCAGCCGTCGGGGTCAGGCTTCACCGAAAGCGTGTCAAAGATTGGGCGCGCCAGCTGATGGAGCGCCTCATGGCGCGAGGCGGTGCGCATCTGAATCAGCGCAATCGTGTGGCAATCGGGGTAGCGGCGAATCTGTCCCAGCGCGCGCTCGTCCGACTGCCAGCGAAACTCCAGCGTGTGTTCGTCAAGGGGCTTAATCGTGCCACTGTAGGGCTGGCGCGCGCGGCGTTTAGCGCGTTCAATGCGTTTCAGGAACTGGCTCAACACGTAGTGCAGGTCGGTGCGACGGCGCGAGCGCACCCACTTGATGTCAATCTCCGTGCTACCTGGCGAGCCAATCTGGATGTAGCCGTCGTTCCAGTCGCCTGTGTAGCCTTTGAGGAACCACTCGTGGGGCACCCGAATCTGGATGCCCTGCCAGCCGATGAGTACGGGCAGGGGCGTCGAGTGTGTGGCGTGCCCGCTTGCCCGCATCGTGGCGTTCACTTATTAAGCTGTTCGGCTTCGTCGTCGGTGCGGGTTGCGCGGCGGAACTCGGTGAGCGCCTCACCAATCGAACGGGCTAACGCTGGCAATCGGGACGCGCCAAACAGCACCAGCACAATCACCAGCAGAATCAGCCACTCCTGTGTGCCCATGTATCCCAAAATCGGCATCGTTCTCGTAGCCTCCAGCGTGTATTATACCCCATCCCTCATCCTGACAAGGGAAGCTGCTCTGTCGCAAGGAGAGGGGCGTGAGCGTTCCGAGACCCCTACTTTCAAGTCTTAGGGAGAGGCTTTTTGACAGGCGTGTCGTCTTTGAACCTGTGCCCTGACGGCTGAAGCCGTTCCTATAAGACGAAGCCGACCTGCGTCGGCTCAGCCCCCCAACCCCCCGTAAACGGGGGCTATAGCCAGCGGAGGCTGGCTTTGTTTATTAGGAACGGCTTTAGCTGCTCTATTGCAAGGATGCTTGTTCCGCTTGCTGACCCAGCGAGTTGTGCCGCGTGGGGCGCGGCGACCGCGCCCCTACGCATACGAGTAGGGACGCGGTTCCCGCGTCCTGTTCCTTGAATCTCCTGATCTTTGCAACAGAGCAGCTTTAGCCGTCGCTCTTTCGGGGGCATCGTGGGTTCCAGAAGGTATCTTTGCAACAGAGCAGGTTCAGCCATCTGGCGTAAACACCGTGCGATTCCGTTGCTCGCTTTCCAGGGGGCTTTTTAACATTCTCTTAAACAACCCTTAACCATCCATTAACGCCCTCTGCCATACACTTATGCAACCGCCCTGGGGAGTTCCATGCGGGGCGGATTCCGAAGCTCAGTGCAACAGGAGTGTGGGTGTGTATTGCGCCGGGCTTCGATAAAACCAGAAGGAGGCTGTGGATGAGTCGCACAAGGAGGTTCCTCTCGGTTACTCTGTTGACGGGTTGTCTTTTCGTCGGGTTTTCAGAAGATACTTTTGTCAGTGAGAGCGTCGTAGTAAAAAGCCGTCGGGCTGGCTTTAACTCGCAGCAAGACCCCCAGCGTTTGCAGGAGCTCCTGCAGCGCATCGAGGAGCTGCAACGCCAGCTCGAAGCACTCCAGCGCGAGATGGAAGAGGTGCGCCTCTACATCGAGGAGCAGGCACAGGAGACCATCCCCGTGATTCAGACGAACCTCGCAGAAGCGCTTCGCGCGCGTCCGGGCAACTACATCCAGTTCCAGTGGTTTGACTCGCAGGAAAATCGCCCTAACGAAGGGTTTCAGCTGCGCCGTTTTCGCATAAGCCAGACGAATGTGATAGACCCCCGCACCCAGATGCGTCTGGCGTTTGATGTGTCCACAGGGGCGCAGCGCATCTCGGCGGAGTTGCGTGATGCGCAGTTGATCTGGGATATCGAGCCTTCGGTGGAGCGCGTCGGGGTTCAGCTGCTGGTGGGTCAGCAGCCGTTGCCTCTGGGCTACGAGCTGGAGCGCTCTTCGAGCGAGCGTGAGCTGCCAGAGCGCGCCCTTTACAACCGCACCATGTTTGCGGGCGAGCGCGGGCGTGGTGCCTTCCTGCGCTACGGGCTGGGCAACAACGCCTTCGTCCACTTCGGTCTGTGGAACAGCCTCACCTTCCTGGATCCCCAGCAGACGGGCGCCAACACTTTCGGCAATTTGGGTAGCACGCTCGCATGGCACGCTGGAGTCCGCTACTACACCCTCAACTACGAGTACGGGGTGTCGGGCTTCTTCGGCAAGCGACCAGGCTTCACTTTCAACGACCCCACGAACAACAACCAACCCGTTCAGGTACCCAGTGTCAATCGCGAGTTTGTCTTCGTGGACGCCGCCATCCTCGATTTCCTCGTGGAGGGGTTCACGCTCCGCGGCGAGCTGATGGTGGGCAAAGACCGCGTGCCGACCACGCGCACGGTCAGCGGGGTCACCATCCCGCGGTACACCCGCTCCACCAACATTCTGGGCTACCAGATTCAGGGCACTTACCGCCTGAACTACCGCAACTTTTTGACCGTGCGCTACGATGTGTTTGACCCCGACACAGGGCGTAGCGGCGACAGCACCCGCACATGGGGCTTTGCGTACAGCTACTTCATCAACCCCGGCGTGCGACTGACCGCCTCGTATGAAACCCCCGACGAAGAGGGGAGCGAGGTCCGCAACAATCAGTGGACCATTCGCCTTCAGTACCGCTATTGATGGAGGGAGTGAACGATGAAACGCAACAAAGTCTTGGGTTTGGGAATGCTGATCGTGCTGGGAGGCGTCGCGACTGCCTACACGCTGACCCAGCAGAGCATCACCATCAAAGGCTCCGACACGATGCTGATTTTGAATCAGCGCTGGGCGGAGGCGTACGGACGAGTGAACCCGCGTGTGAGCGTCTCGGTAACGGGCGGCGGCTCGAGCATCGGAATTAACGCGCTGATTAACGGCGTAACCGACATCTGCGCCTCCTCGCGCCCGATGCGCAAGTCGGAAATTGACCGCGCCCGCAGCCGCGGCGTGGTGGTCAACGAGATTCCTGTCGCGCTCGACGGGCTGGCAATCTGCGTGAATGCGTCCAACCCGGTGGACTCGCTGACCGTGGATCAGGTGCGTCGCATCTACATTGGTCAGATTACGAACTGGAGTCAGGTGGGCGGACCCGATATGCCGATTGTGGTGTTCAGCCGCGACAGCAACTCCGGAACCTACGGGTTCTTCCAGCAGAATGTGTTGAGGAACCAGAACTGGGGGCGCGGTGTGCGCTTCATGCCCTCCACCAGCGAGGAGGCGCGTGAGGTGGCGCGCACTCCCGGCGGCATCGGCTACGGCGGCGTGGCGTACTTCAAGAACCGCCCCGGCATCAAGATTCTCAAAATCGCCGCGAAAGCGGGTGAGCCCGCCTACGCGCCGACCGAGGAGAATGTACGCAGCCGCAAATACCCCATCTGGCGATACCTCTACTTCTACACCAACGGCAAGCCACGCGGTGAGGTCGCCAGGTTCATCGACTGGGTGCGCTCTAAAGAGGGTCAGGCGCTGGTGGAGGAGGTTGGCTACTACAGCCTGAACCCGTAAGGCAAGCGCTGGGGGGCACAAAAGCCCCCCACCCCGACTGATTACGATGTGGCGCATTCGGTTGTTTGATAGCCTCGTGCAGGCGGCAACATGGGTGGCGGGCGGGCTGCTGCTGCTGACCATCGTTGCCGTGTTTTACTACCTGTTCGCCGAGTCGCAGTACGCTTTCCAGCGCAAGTTTCCCTTCGGCTTCCGAATCGCACTCCAGCCGCCCGACAGTGAGTATCGTAACGAGGTCTCGATGGACCCGACCGCCAGCCTGCTGGCGACCCATCGCGAAGGCACGGACGCGCTGGACGATGCCGAAGACGCCACCCGCCTGCCTTCGCACGAAGAGTTGAGCCAGATGCAGGCGCTGGTCACGGCGACCGCGCAGACAGACGACCCACGCCAGCTGCGCCCTGACGCGCTCTTTCGGGATTGCATGCGCGCCCCCAAACGCGCCGAGCAGGGCGAACGGTTCCTGTTGCTGGCATTCGCACTGCCCCACTACACGGGCAACCGAATGGTGCTGGCGTGGGAACCCGATGTGTCGTTTGACCCCGCCTACTGCCCCTATGAGCTGCGCCTGCGGCTTGTCCGTGCGCCCGAAGGGGTGCAGGTGAAACCCCTCGAGATAGACCTGCGCCGCCAGCCGAAAGGGTCTCTGGAACTGCCTGTCTGGAAGGCGCGCACTCAAGAAGAGTGGCTGCAGGGCTATCTGTTCGAGCTGGAGGCGCGCCCCACCACCACGACCACGCTGGCGACAATCCAGCAGTTTCTCATGCCCGACTGGGCGCCCACGATTCTGTATGCGCGGTTCGGCATGCTGCCCCTGCTGCTGGCGACGCTCTTGATTACGCTGCTTGCGATCGGGCTGGCGATGCCGCTGGGGATTGCGGCGGCGGTGTATTTGAGCGAGCAGGCGTCGCCGCGCATCCGCGAATGGTTCAAGCCGATTCTGGAGATTCTGGCATCCATCCCGACGGTGGTGCTGGGCTATTTTGGCGTCATGCTGATTGCGCCCGCGTTGCAACAGATGTTCGGCGAGGCGCTCCAGCTGAGCTCGGGGCGTGGCTTGCTGGCGACTGCGCTGATGATGGCGGTGTTTATCCTGCCGACGGTGATTTCACTCTCCGAAGACGCTCTGCGTGCCGTGCCCAACAGTTTGCGTGAGGGCGCAGAAGCACTGGGGCTGACGCTGGCGGAGCGTGTGCGGCTGGTGTTGCTCCCTACCGCGAAGAGCGGCTTAATCGCGGCAGGATTGCTCGCGATTGCTCGCGTGATGGGCGAGACGATGATTGTCTGGATTCTCAGCGACGGCACGCCCACGATGCCCGATTTCAGCTCGCCCGCCGCCGCGCTGGGCACGCTGGTCAAGCCGACACGCGGCATTCCCGACACCATCGCTATCGAGATGGGGAATGTGGAGTTCGAAAGCCCCCACTATGGGCATCTGTTCCTGCTGGGGCTGACCCTTTTCGTGCTGACGCTGGGAATCAACCTGCTGGGGTTTGCTTACCGCAAGCGTGCGCAGGTGGTGCTATGATGAACGCGGTGCAGTCGGGTAGTGTGCGAACGGGGGAGTGGGAGTCGCTGGCGGCGCGGCAGGACGCGCGTCGCGCCCGAAAAAACGCCCTGCTCACCAGCGCCTTTGGGGCAGTAGGGCTGGCAACGGTGCTGCTGGTGCTGGGGCTGGTCGCGGCGATTGCGTATCACGGCGCGCCCACCCTCAGCTGGGAGTTTCTTACCCAGCCGCCGCGCGAAGGCATGTCGGCAGGCGGCGTCGGTCCGATGATTCTTGGCTCCATTTTGCTGATGGTGGGCGCGTTTCTGATGGCGACTCCGCTGGGCGTGTTCGGTGGGGTGTGTCTTGCCGAGTATGGCGAGCGCAGCCGCCTGATGCGCCTGATGCACGCCAGCGTGGCGGCGCTGGCAGGCACGCCCCCAATCGTGTACGGGCTGTTCGGGCTGGCGATTTTCGTGCTGAAGTTCAAACTGGGGGTGAGCCTGCTTGCGGGCTGGCTCACGCTCACCCTGTTCTGTGTGCCCTCTATTGTGTTGACCACCGAGGCGGCGCTCAAAACCGTGCCTGCGGCGCTGATCGATGGTGGGCTGGCGCTGGGCTTATCGCGCTGGCAGACGCTCTGGCGGATTGCGCTCCCCTATGCACTGCCTGGCATTCTCACGGGGATTATCCTCTCGCTGGGGCGTGCAGTGGGCGAAGCCACGCCCGTGCTGTTCACCGCCAGCATCTACTACACCACTGCTGAAACGACGCTCGGCTGGGAGACTTTGCGCCAGCCCGTCGCGAACCTGCCTTACTACCTCGCCGAGGGCTACCGCCAGCCCGGCGTTGTGCCAGAGCGACTCATCTGGGGCGCATGCCTGACTTTGATTCTGCTGACGCTTCTGCTGAACGCAGGAGCGATTCTGATTCGTTCCCGAACGCGGAGGCGATACCTATGGTAGCGGCGATGACACTTCCCAAACAGAAAGTAGCGATGGAAACAGTAGAGCTCTCTGTATCCTACAACGGCAAGCCCGCGCTGAAGCGCGTGAGTCTGGCGTTCCCCGCGAACGCCGTAACCGCGCTGATTGGTCCCAGCGGATGCGGCAAGAGTACGCTCCTGCGCTGTCTGAACCGGATGAACGACCGCATTCCAGGTGTAGAAATCACGGGCAAAGTGATGCTGAACGGCGAAGATATTTACGCGCGTCGTGTGAACCTGACCCGCCTGCGCCGTGAGGTGGGCATGGTGTTCCAGAAGCCGAACCCGTTCCCGATGAGCATTTTTGAAAATGTCGCTCTGGGACCGCGCCTGCATTACGGTCTTCGGGGGCGCGCCCTGCAGGAGGTCGTGGAGGACGCGCTCCGCAAGGCTGCCCTCTGGGATGAGGTCAAAGACGAACTCCACAAGAGCGGGCTGGCGCTTTCAGGGGGGCAACAGCAGCGGCTTTGCATCGCCCGCATGCTGGCAGTGCAGCCCCGAATCCTGCTGATGGACGAGCCATGCAGCGCCCTCGACCCCATCAGCACCCAGAAAATCGAGGAGCTTATCGTGGAGCTGGGCAAGCAATACACCGTGATTGTGGTGACGCACAATCTTCAGCAGGCGGCGCGAATCAGCCACTACACGGGCTTTCTCATGTACGGCGAACTCGTCGAGTGGGGTGAAACGAGACAGGTGTTTGAAAACCCCACCCGCCCGGAAACCGAAGACTACATCCGCGGGCGGTTTGGGTAAGGGCGTAGCGTACTTGCTGATTTCAGCCTTCTGCGCTGCACCTTTTGGGCGCAGGGGGCTTCTTGCGTAATAGTGAAGTGCAGTTCACTCCCCCTTCCGCTGGCTTTCCAGCAGGTGGGCTGTGAACAGGTACTGGTGCGCCCAGCCGGTCCACTCGCCGAAACGCTCATGGAACCAGTCCACAATCTGGCGATAGGTGCGCTCCGTGAGGCTCTTGCCGCGTAGTTCGGGCAACACCCATTTTTGCATCGCCTGCCACATGTGGGTGTCGACGGGCACGGCGAGGTTGTGATTCAGCCCGAACAACAGCACGCAGTCGGCGACTTTTGCCCCCACGCCGGGCAGAGTCATCAGCGCTTGCTTGGCGTCCCAGTAAGGCAGCTCGGCGAGGCTTTCCAGCCAGTTTGGCTCGCGTGCTTGCAAGGCACGGGCGACCTCAATCAGCGTGCGTGCGCGATAACCGAACCCCAGCGCCCTCAAATCGGCTTCCTCCGCCTGCGCCAGCCGCTCCACCGTGGGAAACGCATGCCACTGGCGCCCGCCCCACTCCGCAATCGGCGTGCCGTAGCGCTCACAGAGGCGTTCAATCATCCCTGTGATGCGCGGCAGGTTGTTCGCGGGCGTGCAGAGAAACGAGAAAAGGCACTCCGTCGCGCTTGTCCAGCGCATCAGCCGCAAGCCGGGCAGGGCACGCACCCACTGCTCCCAGCGCGAGTCGCGACGAATCAACTGCACCTGCACGCTTTTCAGGTCCACCTCCATCCGGAAGAGGTGGGTAAAAAGAGGAATCGGCTCACCGCCGACGGCGCTCAGGCTCCAGCGATTGCCTTCGGGGTTCACAATCAGCAGGGCGTCGTTCGCCATCCCTGCCCAGAGTCCCTGAATTTCGTACCAGCGAAACACCTGCCCCGTGCGCACGCACAAAGGCAGGTTCACCTCTCCTGCAGGAACCGACAAGCGCACTGTTTTCATCGGTTGCGAGATTGTACCCCAACAGGAATCGGTTTTGCCATCGCGAACCCTGAGAGTGTGCGCGAACTCCTGCTCGAACTCTGGCGCTATCGGGAACTGCTCTGGACGCTCGTGATTCGCGAGCTGCGCGTGCGCTACAAGAACTCCTTTCTGGGGTTCTTCTGGTCGCTGTTGAACCCGCTGGTAACCGTGCTGGTGATGACGGTGGTGTTCAAATATGTGATGGGCATGCGCATCGATAACTACTCCGCCTACATTCTGGCGGCGTACCTGCCGTGGACCTTCTTTCAGTTCGCACTGCTGGATTCCAGTCAGACGATACTCGTGTATATGCCCGTGATTAAGAAAATCTACTTCCCCCGTGCGGTGCTGCCGCTGGCGACGACCTTCGCGAACCTGATTCACTTTCTGCTGGCGATGGGGGTGCTGTTTGTCTATCTCTATCTGTATGTGGGCACGCCTTTGCAATGGGGGCTGTTGCTGCTGCCCGTGGTGGTGCTGGCGCAGATGCTGTGGGTGGTGGGGCTGTCGTTGATTATTGCGTGCTGGAACGCTTTTTACGAGGATGTGAAGTATCTGGTGAGCGTGGGGTTGCAGTTGCTGTTTTTTCTGACGCCGATTATCTATTTTTCGGAGCAGTTGCGGGCAACGACGCTGATTCCTGAAGCCTATCGGGAGCCGATTTTCTGGGCGTATCATTTGCTGAACCCGATGGCGACGCTGGCGATGGCGTATCGCAAACTGATCCTGCCGCCCATCACGCTGATTTACGAGAACCCTGCGATGGGGGAGGCGATGCGCTTCACCGATATGCCCCTGCCCTACTGGCTGCTGGGCGTTAATCTGGTGCTGGGGCTGGCAGTGGCGTGTATCGGGTTAGCCTATTTTCACAAAAAGGAATGGGAGTTTGTGGAGCGACCATGAGCGCGCATCTGGAGGATTGGCTGAGACTGCTGGGGCTGGAGTTTTCGGCGACCAAGCTGGGCAACCTGTTGCAGGCGTTTGGTTCGCCGACGGCGGTGTTGCAGGCGCCTGCGGAGGCGCTACGCCGTGTGCCGGGCGTTCGGGAAGCCGACATTGTGGCGATCGAGCGCGCCGCGAACGCTTCCATAGCGATTCCAGAGCCGTTGCAAAAGGGAACCGTGCGCCTGATAACCCAGCACGATTCGGAGTATCCCAACCCCCTGCGCCAGATTCCCGACCCGCCGCCCGCGCTGTTTGTGTGGGGCACGATTCAGGAGCGCGACCGCTTCGGGATTGCGGTGGTGGGCACACGCCATCCGTCGGCATATGGGCGGATGGTAGCGGAGCGGTTCACACGCGACCTGTGCGAGGCGGGGCTGACGATTATCAGCGGTGGCGCACTCGGCATCGATACCATCGCACACCGCACCGCGCTGGAATGCGGTGGGCGCACGATTGCAATCCTCGGCAGCGGGCTGGGCAAGCCGTATCCTGCTGAAAACCTGCGCCTGTTCGCGCAGATTGCCGAAGCAGGTGGGGCGGTGGTCTCAGAGTTCGGCTACTTCAGTCCCCCTGATGCGTGGCGGTTTCCTGTGCGCAATCGGCTGATTGCGGGCTGGGCGCTGGGCACACTGGTGATTGAAGCGGGCGAGCAGAGCGGCGCGCTGATTACGGCACGACTGGCAGGCGAATACGGGCGCGAGGTGTTCGCCGTGCCAGGCAATATCGATAACCCCCGAAGTAAGGGCTGTCATGACCTCATCAAAAACGGCGCAATCCTGGTGGACTCGGCGCAGGATGTGCTGGACACCCTGCGCATTCAGCGCGAGCCACGCCCCCGTGAACTGCAGCTGCCGATGCTGACTCCCGCGCAGGAGAAGTTGCTCGCCCTGCTGACGCTGGAACCCCAGCATCTGGACGCAATCGCCCGCGCGGCGCAGGTGCCTGTGCATATCGCCCAAATAGAGCTGACCACGCTGGAGATGATGGGCTTGGCGCGACGCATGCCGGGCGGCACTTTCGTGAGGGTTTTGTGATGGCGGAAATCACCCAGACGACACGCAAACGAAGCGAGTGGTGGGTTGCCCTGCTGGGCGGGCTGATTCTGGGGTTCCTGTTTGCCTACAACATGCAGCCCCATACGGTGTGGTCGCTCCAGTGGCTTCGGCTGGAGCGTGATCCGAACGCCCCCCTGCGCGACTGGAACGAATACCTGCTGGTGAACTCGGCGATGCTGTTGTGGGTTCCCGTGCTGGCGCTGGCGTTTCTGGGCAAGGGAGAGCTGAGCCAGTACGGCTTGGCGCGGGGCGACGGCGCACGCGGCGCCCTCTACGCCCTGCTGATGTACCTGCCGATGGCAGGGCTGGTCTACTTCGCCTCGCTGCGCCCCGATTTTCAGGCGTACTACCCCTTAGACAAGCGCATCCTGACCGATTACGCCTACGCGGTCTACTTTGAGCTGGTGTACGGCTACTACCTGTTCTGCTGGGAGTTTTTCTTTCGAGGGTTTTTGACCTTCGGGCTGTATCGCTGGCTGGGCTGGTGGGGCGTGGGGTTGCAGGCAGCAGCGTTCGCAATAATGCACTGGGGCAAGCCTGTGCCAGAAATCGTTGGCGCGTTTGTGGCGGGATGGGTTCTGGCGTGGCTGGCGTTGCGGGTGCGCTCGTTCCTGCCCTGCTTCTGGCTCCACTGGGCGGTCTCGATGACGCTGGATTTGATTTTGATCCTGCGCCATCATCAGGGAAGCTAACCCAAAACCTTCTCTAACACCGCAATCACCTTCTCCGGGCGCACGCTGAGCATGCACTGGTGGACGGGCAGTAAGCACTCGGCGTTGCGGAATCGGTTTTCGTAGCACTTGGGGCAGGGGTTTTCGGGCAAAATGCGATAGAGGTGGGGCACAGGGGGCGTCCACACCCACCAGGGGCTGGCGCCGAAGAGCGCAATCGTGGGGGTACCCACTGAGTAGGCGATATGCATGATACCGTTATCCACCGAAATGCAGGCTCTGGCGCGCTGGATAGCGCCCGCCACCTGCGGCAGGCTGAACTGCCCGCGTAAATCTATCAGTGCGGTATGCTCCAGCAGGTAGCTCTCTGTGTCGCCTGTGAAGTAAACTGCACTCTGGCGCTGGGGCTTATCACCCAGCAACCCCACCGAGACTCCCTGCGCCGTACACCAGTCAATCACCTGCTTCCAGTAGTCGCGGTGCCAGAGTTTGGCAGAGCGGCGCCCGCCAGTGGCAATTAACACATCGGGAATGGGGTGCCCGGGGTCGACGGTTGGCACTTCCGTGCGGAAAAAGTCGGTCTCCACGAACGCCAGTCGGCACCAGATTTCGCCGATGTAGGTGCTGGTCAGCACATCGCGATAGCGTTCCAGCAGGTCGGGCGCGGACCAGAACTCGGTGTGGAGCTGATGCACCTTACCCTCGGCGCGGGGCACTTCGTCGCGCAAATCGGGGCTGAAACAGCGCCCCACCACATAGCGCGGCTGGAGCATATGCGCCACAAACGCGAGCGTGGGGTGAAAGTCGCAGTTAATCACAAGGTCATAGTCGCCTGCGACGGCGCGGCGCTCCTCAATGAAGCGCTGGACGCCCGCCAAGCCGTCGGGATTGCCAAACACAGAGACCCGCGCGTCAATATAGGGCAACGCCTCCTCCAGCTCGCGCGTGCGCTCGCCACTGAAATAGTCCAGCACGCAATCAGGGTACTTCTCCTTCAGCCCACGAAGTAACGGCGTGATAATCACAAAGTCGCCCAGCGCATCATAAAACAGAACCGCGATATGGGGACGCTCACGCAGTGGCTGATCGTTGAACCAGGTCATCGTTTCGGTACCCTTCCTGCGCTTAATTATACTCAGGGGATAGGGTATACTTGGGGCAGGAGGTTTTTTGCGATGAGAATCTTCGGATTAGCAGTAGCGGTGTTTGCCGCCAGCTTCGTATTGAGTGCTTTTGTGTTAACGAAAGCCGATGCTTCGACGGAAACGCGGGTTGTTTCGGCGATTCGCCAGACTCCGCAAGCATGCCCTGTGTGTGGTGAGACCGTGAGCAACACGGTTCGCGCGCCCCGTTACATGTACGCTGGCACGCTGTATTACTTCTGCTGTGCCGAGTGTCGCGAGAAGTTCCGCGCCGCGCCTGCAACCTACGCCCGCGCCACGGGTAAAAAAGCAGGCTGCTGCGGCGAGACGAGCGAGAAGGCGGGCGGTTGCTGCGGCGACAAGAGCGCAAAGGCTGCAGGCAGTTGCTGTAGCGACAAGGGCGCTCAGCCTGCCGCGACGCAAGCCAGCAAACCTGCTGACAAACTCATCTGCCCCGTTTCGGGCGAGGAGCTGGATGTCGCGACCGCGGTCGCGTTCGAGTATAACGGCAAGACCTACTACACCTGCTGCAACAGTTGCAAGAGCAAGTTCCTTGCAGACCCCGAGACCTACGCGAAGAAAGCCGAATCGATCTCCGCTCTGCAGGGGAAGCCTGCTACGAAATAGCGTATACGCTTTACAGGGGTTGGGTTAGAGCGAACCCAACCCCTTGACACACGCCCTGCCCAGTAGGGTATAATACCATCCCGCGGGGGGATGCCCGAGCGGCCAAAGGGGCCAGACTGTAAATCTGGTGGCTGACGCCTTCGCAGGTTCGAATCCTGCTCCCCCCACCATGCTGCCCTCGTAGCTCAGGGGTAGAGCGCGTCTTTGGTAAAGACGAGGTCACGGGTTCGAATCCCGTCGAGGGCTCCATCTTTAGGTAAAATAAAAAACACGAAAACGAAGGAGCACGACAATGGCACGACAGAAGTTTGAGCGCACGAAGCCGCATGTGAATATCGGTACGATTGGGCATGTAGACCACGGCAAAACGACGCTGACCGCGGCGATTACCCGCGTGCTGAGCAAGAACGGGCTTGCCGAATACCAGCCGTATGAGCGGATTGATAGCGCGCCCGAAGAGCGCGCCCGCGGCGTGACCATCAACATCTATCACGCTGAGTATCAGACGGAGAACCGCCACTATGCGCATGTGGACTGTCCGGGGCACGCGGACTACATCAAGAACATGATTACGGGCGCGGCGCAGATGGACGGGGCGATTCTGGTGGTGGCGGCGACGGATGGTCCGATGCCGCAGACGCGGGAACACATTTTGCTGGCGCGTCAGGTGAATGTGCCGGCGATTGTGGTGTTTATGAACAAGGTGGATGCGGTGGACGATCCGGAGTTGCTGGACTTGGTGGAGTTGGAGGTTCGGGAGTTGTTGAGCAAGTATGGGTTCCCCGGCGACGAGGTGCCTGTGATCCGCGGGAGCGCGTTGCAGGTGGTGGAGGCGCCGGAGGATGAGGACTGGACTCGGAACACGAGCAATCGTTGGATTAAGGCGATCTGGGATTTGCTGGATGCGGTGGATACCTACATTCCGTTGCCGGCGCGTGAGTTGGACAAGCCGTTTTTGATGGCGGTGGAGGATGTGTTCACGATTACGGGTCGTGGCACGGTGGCGACGGGTCGTGTGGAGCGTGGTGTGTTGAAGACGGGCGAAGAGGTGGAGATAGTGGGATTTCGGGATGAGCCGCGCAAGACGGTGGTGACGAGTATCGAGATGTTTCGGAAGGTGTTGGACGAGGCGGTGGCAGGCGATAATGTGGGTCTGCTGTTGCGTGGTGTGGATCGGGACGATGTGGAGCGGGGGATGGTGATAGCGAAGCCTGGGAGCATCAAGCCGCATCGTCGTTTCAAGGCGGAGGTGTATGTGTTGCGGAAGGAGGAGGGCGGTCGGCACACGCCGTTTGTGAGCGGGTATCGTCCTCAGTTTTACTTTCGGACGACGGATGTGACGGGCGAGATTCAGTTGCCTTCGGGTGTGGAGATGGTGATGCCTGGGGATAATGTGAATATGGAGGTGACTTTGGTGGCGCCTGTCGCGATAGAGAAGGGGTTGCGTTTTGCGATTCGCGAAGGCGGTCGCACGGTGGGCGCCGGCGTCGTCACCGAGGTGTTAGACTGAATCCTGCGCGGGCAGAGGGTATACTATCCCTCTGCCCGTTTTGCTGGAGGAGAGGACTATGAAACGCGATAAAATCAGGATACGGCTACGAGCCTACGATCACCGCGTACTGGATCAATCGGTGAAGCGGATAGTGGATCAGGTGCAGAGTACGGGCGCGCGGGTGCGCGGTCCGGTGCCTCTGCCCACCGATATTCGCCGATTCTGTGTGATTCGCGGTCCCCATATCGATAAGATTGGAATGGAACATTTTGAAATCCGCACCCATAAGCGACTCATCGATATACTGGAGCCGAATAACCGAACGATTGATGCACTGATGCGCCTGGACTTGCCCAGTGGCGTGGATATCGAGATTAAGTTGTAAGGAGGCAGGACGCCATGAGTAATGAAGAAAAAAGCCCACAGGAAACCGTTGCGCCAGAGACCGCGCCTGAGGTAACCCCAGAGGCTCAGGAGGCGGTCGCAGCGGAGCAACCGGAAGCCGCGCAGACAGAAGCGGCAGAAAGCCAGTCTGAGGCGGCAGAGAGCCAGTTAGCAGCCGCTGCCGAGGCGCCTGCGCCGGCGAAGCGCGAGCTGCCACCGCCGCCCGTCATCACAGGGCTTATCGGGCGGAAGCTGGGCATGACCCACATCTTCGATGAGCAGGGACGCATGGTCGCGGTAACGGCAGTTGAGCTGGGACCGTGCTATGTGGTGCAGGTGCGCACGCCCGAACGCGACGGGTATCTGGCGGTGCAGGTGGGGTTCGGCGAGCAGAAGCGCCAGCGCGTCAACAAGCCCATGCAGGGCATTTTCCGCAAGGCAGAACTGCCGCGCCCTCTGCGCTACCTACGCGAGTTCCGCGTGATTGAGGGACAGCCCGCCAGCGGGCAGGAAATCCGCGCCGAACATGTGTTTCAGGTGGGCGAAATAGTGAAAGTAACGGGCACCTCCAAAGGCAAGGGGTTCGCAGGGGTCGTGCGCCGCTATGGGTTCGCGGGCGGTCCCAAAACGCACGGCTCGATGACCCACCGACGCCCTCTCTCCAGTGGCGCCACAGGACCTCAGCGCGTGTTCAAAGGGAAAACGATGCCCGGACGCATGGGCGGCGAGCGCGTTACCACGCGCGGGCTGACCATCGTCGCCATTAAACCGGAGCAGAACCTGGTGCTGATCAAGGGCAGCGTGCCCGGAGGCAAAGGCTCTATCGTCTATGTGCAGAAACAGCAGTGAGGTGAACCACCATGCCGAAAGTGAATGTTTACGATTTGCAAGGGAAGCCCGTGGGCGAGTATGAGGTGAGCGAAAAACTGCTCGCCGGGAAAAACACCACGCTTCACCGCACGGTGGTGGCGCAACTGGCGCATCTGCGGCAAGGCACCCACGACACGCTCACCCGTGGCGAAGTGCGCGGCGGCGGTCGCAAACCCTGGCCCCAGAAACACACGGGACGCGCACGACAGGGGTCTATCCGCGCCCCGCACTGGCGACACGGCGGCGTCGTCCACGGACCCACCCCGCGCGACTATAACCCGATTGTAAATAAGAAAGAGCGGCGCGCAGCCATCCGTGCCGCGCTCGCCGATAAAATCGAATCGGGCGCCCTGCGCGTCGTCGAGGACCTGCAGTTCCCCGAAATCAAAACCAAACACGCGGCGGCGTTCCTCAAAGCGCTGGGTGTAGAGAACGGGCGCGTGCTGATTTTGCTCCACGAGCCGAACGAAGTGGTGTATAAGTCGTTCCGCAACCTGCCGAATGTGCTGGTGCGGATTGCGCCCGCTTTCGCGCTCCACGAGCTGATCCCCGCGCGCACCGTGATTGCCACACGCGCCGCCGTCCAGAAAATGGAGGAGGTGTGGGCGCGATGAAACACCCGTCCGAAGTCATCATTCGCCCCCTGATTACCGAAAAGGGCACGATGCTGCGCATGGTACATAACCAGTACCTGTTTGAGGTGGCGCCCGACGCGACCAAGATTGACATCAAGCACGCCCTGAAAGCGCTCTATAATGTGGATGCCGTCAAGGTGCGCACGATGTGGGTCAAGCCGAAACCCAAACGGGTGGGGCTGCAACGCCGGGCTGGCTACACGCGCAAGTGGAAGAAAGCCATCGTGACCCTGCCACCCGATCAATCGATAGAGGACTTCGTACTCTGAGGAGGTTCCTATGCCAGTCAAAAAGTGGAAACCGACATCGCCCGGACGACGCTTTATGGTCACCTCGACCTACGAGGAGATCACAAAAGACGAGCCGGAGAAGAGCCTGACCGTTGGCTTGCGCAAAACCGGTGGGCGCAATAACATGGGGCGCGTTACCGCGCGCCATCGTGGGGGCGGGAACAAGCGCCTGTATCGCATTATCGATTTCAAGCGCGACAAAGATGGCATCCCCGCTAAGGTGATTGCCATCGAGTATGACCCGAACCGCTCGGCGCGAATCGCGCTCCTGCAATATGAAGACGGCGAGAAGCGCTATATCATTGCGCCCGTCGGGCTGACCGTCGGCATGACGGTGATGAGCGGACCCGATGCCGACATCCAGCCGGGGAACGCGCTCCCGTTGCGCAATATTCCTGTCGGGACGCTGGTGCATAACATCGAGCTGACCCCTGGCAAGGGTGGGCAGCTGGCGCGAAGTGCAGGCGCCGCCGCGCAGATTCTTGCCAAAGAGGGCAACTATGCGACCTTGCGCATGCCCTCTGGTGAGATGCGACTCATCCATCTCAACTGCCGCGCCACCGTCGGACAGGTCGGCAACCTCGACCACGAGAACGAAGTGTGGGGCAAAGCAGGCAAGTCCCGCTGGATGGGACGACGCCCCCATGTGCGCGGCTCTGCCATGACACCGCGCGATCACCCACACGGCGGCGGTGAGGGTAAGGCGCCCATCGGATTGCCGCACCCGAAGACCCCGTGGGGTAAGCCCGCCCTGGGCGTCAAGACCCGACGCAATAAGCGCACCAGCAAATTCATCCTCAAACGGAGGAAGTAAGGAGATATGGCACGCTCACTCAAAAAAGGACCCTATGTGGATCCGAAGCTACTGAAGAAAGTGCGCGAGATGGCGAACCAGGCGCAAAAGCGCCCGATCAAAACCTGGTCGCGCCGCTCGACCATCGTGCCCGAAATGATCGGGCTGACGATTGCGGTTCACGACGGGCGCAAACATGTGCCCGTCTATATCACCGAGCAGATGATTGGACACAAGCTGGGCGAGTTCGTGCCCACACGCACTTTCCGTGGGCACCCCGGCTCCAGCGAAAAAACTTCTAAAGTGAGGAAATAAACGCCATGAAAGCCGTCGCACGCTATGTTCGGATTCCGCCGCGTAAAGCGCGCCTTGCCGTGGACCTGGTGCGTGGCAAAAGCACCGACGAGGCGCTGACCCTGCTGGCGCAACTGCCCAATAAGTCGGCGCGCGTGGTCAGCAAGGTCATCGAGTCGGCTGTGGCGAACGCGGTGCATAATTTCAACCTCGATCCGCGCTGGCTCTATGTAGAGCGTGCTTTCGTGGACGAAGGTCCCCGCTGGAAGCGCATCCTGCCCAAAGACCGCGGGCGCGCTTTCCGCATTCTCAAGCGCACCAGCCATATCACGGTCATTCTGGGGCTGAAGCAACCGCGCACGCAAGCCAGCCGACGCCCCGCATCGCAGGAGGAGGCGAACTAATGGGTCAGAAAATCCATCCTATCGGGTTTCGGGTCGGAATCACACGCGACTGGGAGAGCCGATGGTACGCTCCCAAGAAGCAGTATCGCCATCTGCTCTATGAGGATTATCTCATCCGCAAGACGCTCAAAGAGCGGTTCTACTCGGCGGGCATCTCACGGATTGAAATCGAGCGCGCTGCGAACATCGTGCGCGTGATTATCTTCGCCGCACGCCCCGGACAGATTATTGGCAAGGGCGGGCAGGGCATCGAAGAGGCGACGCGCGCGGTCTACAAGGCGCTCCATCCGAACAAGCCCGAAATCCGTATCGATGTGGAGGATGTGCGCAACCCCGACGCCGACGCCCAACTGGTGGCAGAAAATATCGCCAGCCAGCTGGAGCGCCGCGTCTCTCACCGCCGCGCAATCCGCCAGACCATCGCACGCGCCCAGCGCATGAACCTGCGCGGCATCAAGGTAATGGTGTCGGGACGGCTGGGGGGTGCCGAAATCGCGCGCACCGAATGGGATCGCTATGGGCGTGTGCCCCTGCAGACCCTGCGCGCCGATATCGACTACGGCTTCGCCACCGCCTACACCATCTACGGCACTATTGGGGTTAAGGTCTGGATTTATAAGGGCGACATCCCCATGTCGGAGCGGCGCATCCTGCTCTCGTCGGTAACCACCCCGGAAACCGCGGTGACCACCGAGCAGCCGCGCCGACGCCGCGTGGCAGGCGGCGGCGAGCGCACTCAATCCCGCCGACGCCGCGGCGCCCCACGACGCGGTCAGCGCCCGCGCCAGACCCCGCCCGAATCGTCTCAGGAGACCCCTGTTGAAGAGTGAGGTGAACTCCCATGTTGATGCCGAAACGAACGAAATACCGAAAACAGCAGCGCGGACGACGCAAAGGAATCTCAAAAGGCGCACGGGAACTCCATTTCGGCGACTACGGGCTGGTGGCGATGGAACCCGCCTGGATTACCAACCGCCAGATGGAAGCCGCGCGTGTCGCGATTGTGCGCTACCTCCGACGCGGAGGCAAAATCTGGTTCCGCATCTTCCCCGATAAGCCGTACACCAAGCGCCCTGCCGAAACCCGCATGGGTTCAGGAAAAGGGAATGTAGAAGGCTGGGTTGCTGTCGTCCGACGCGGGCGTATCATTCTGGAGCTGGGCGGCGTCTCCGAAGAGCTGGCTCGCGAGGCGCTCCGCCGCGCCAGCCACAAACTGCCAATTAAAACCAAAATCGTCTCCCGCGCCGATTTCCAGCTCGGAACTCCCACTACCGGAGGTGAGACCGAATGAAACCCCTCAAACCCGATCAACTCCGCCAGATGACCATCAAGGAGCTGGAACAGAAACTGGACGAACTGCGTACCGAACTGTACCGCCTGCGCGTGCAGAAAGCCATCGCGCAGCTCAAAGACACCAGCAGCCTGACGATGACCCGACGCAACATCGCACGCATCCAGACGATACTCAGAGAAAAACGCCAGCAAGCCAGCACCTGAAGAGGTGAACCCAAATGGAAGAGAAGATTCAAACGGAAATGACCGAAACATCGGAAGCGATCAAAGCGCTGGAAGCACCCAAAGCCCCCTACAAGGGGCGACGCAAGGTGCGTGTGGGGGTTGTCGTGAGCAACAAGATGGACAAGACGGTGGTCGTGGCAGTGATGCGCAGCTACCGCCATCCGCTCTACGGCAAGACCATCCGCCGCACCAAAAAATATATGGCACACGATGAGCATAATGCGTGCCAGGTGGGCGACCGCGTGGAAATTGTGGAGACCCGCCCCCTGAGCCGCCATAAACGCTGGCGCGTGCGAGCCATCTTAGAACGCGCCCAGTAAGGAGGAGGGAACGACGATGATTCAACCCTTTACACGCTTGAAAGTGGCTGACAACTCAGGCGCACGCGAAGTGATGTGCATCCGCGTGCTGAAAGGCTCCAACGCACGCTACGCGCGGGTGGGCGATGTGATTGTTGCCTCCGTCAAAGAGGCGACACCCAATATGCCCATCAAGAAGGGGGATGTGGTGCGCGCCGTGGTGGTGCGAACCAAACGCGCCATCAAACGACCCGACGGCACCACGCTCCGCTTCGACGATAACGCCTGCGTCATCATCAATAACCAGGGCGAACCGCGCGGAAGCCGTATCTTCGGACCCGTCGCACGCGAACTGCGCGACCGCAACTTTATGCGAATCGTCTCCCTCGCGCCCGAAGTGCTGTAGGAGGTTCCTGCTATGAGAAAGAAACTCGAAAAACCGCTTCGCATGAAAATCCGCACGGGCGATACCGTGATGGTGCTTTCGGGCAAAGACCGCGGCAAGCGCGGGCGAGTCATTCGCGTGATGCCCCGCGAGAACCGCGTGGTCGTGGAGGGTATCAACCTCGCATGGAAGCACCAGAAACCGCGCCTCGCCGGGCAAAAGGGAACCAAAATCCAGATTCCGGCGCCCCTGTTCGCCAGCAAAGTGATGCTGGTCTGCCCGCACTGCGACAAGCCCACGCGAGTCGCCCGCGTGCGCGGCGAAGAGGGACGGCTGTTCCGCGTATGCAAGCGCTGTAACGAAATGATTGACGCAACGAAGTGAGGGATCGCGTATGGCAAAGCAAAATAAAGCACCTCAACCTCAGGCTCAGAGCAAAAAGGCAAGTAAAGAACAGAAAACCGAAAAACTGTTCGAAACGGGCGAGGGCGCACCGGCAAAAATCACGCCCCGACTGAAAATCCACTACGAACAGGTCGTGCGCCCGCAGCTCCAGCAGCAGTTTAACTACAAGAACCCGATGCAGGTGCCCCGCATCGAGAAGATTGTGATTAATATGGGGGTCGGCAAGGGCGAGCAGGAGCCGAAAACCCTGGAAAACGCGGTGCGCGACCTGGCGCTCATCTCCGGGCAGAAGCCCGTCGTAACCACCGCCAAACGCGCTATCTCAAACTTCCGAATCCGCAAGGGGCACCGAATCGGCTGCAAGGTCACCCTGCGGGGCGACCGCATGTATGTGTTTCTGGAAAAACTGATTAATGTGGTGCTACCCCGCATTCGCGACTTCAGCGGCATCTCGCCGCGCTCTTTTGATGGGCGCGGCAACTACTCGCTGGGACTGCGTGAGCAGATTCTGTTCCCCGAGATTGTCTATGACCAGGTAGATCGCCTGCGGGGGATGGACATCACGATCTGCACCACAGCGGAAACCGACGAGGAAGCGTTTGCCCTGCTCAAAGCGATGGGCTTGCCCTTCCGCAGTAGCTGAGCCTCTGTCAGGGCAGACGCGCACACGGTTTGGCGCAAGCACGCGCTTGCGCCAGCAATGCGCGGCAACCGAAGCCGCGCACAACCGATTCGGGCGTCGTCGCCCTAAACTAAGCAATGAGGAGGCGCTATCGTGAAACAGTACGCTATCGAGCAGATTCGGAATGTGGCATTAGCGGGACACGGCGGGGCTGGTAAAACCACCTTAGCCGAGCATTTGCTCTATCTGGCGGGACACATCGATCGCATCGGCAGCGTGGAAGCGGGCACCACCGTTTCCGACTACGACCCCGATGAAATCAAACGCAAAATCAGCCTGAGTACCTCGCTACTGCCCATCGAGTGGCAAGACCATAAAATCAATCTGCTCGATGTGCCGGGCTACCCCGATTTTATTGGCGAGCTCTATTGCGCGCTGCGCGTGGTGGACGCCGTGGTGCTGGTCGCGCCTGCGCAGGCAGACCTCGAAGTGGGCTTCGAAAACGCCTGGGAACTGTGCGAAGAGCGCAAACTGCCACGCCTGATTTTCGTGAACAAGATGGAACGCGACGGCGCAGACTATGAGGGACTGCTCAACACCCTCCGCGCGACCTACGGCAATCGCGTCGTGCCGTTGCAGATTCCTATCGGCTCGCAAACCCAGTTTTCGGGCGTGGTGGATGTGCTCCACCAGAAAGCCTATCGCGGCAAAGACCGCGACATCACCGCCTCCGAAGTGCCCCCCGAACTGGAAAGCAAGGTGGCTGAAGCACGCGAGATGCTGATGGAAGCCGCTGCCGAGTCGGACGACGCCCTGCTGGAAAAATATCTGGAAGGCACCCCCCTCACCGACGACGAGCTGGTTCACGGTTTCCACGAAGGACTGCGTTCGGGGCGGATTGTGCCCGTGTTGTGTGGCTCCGCAGCGCTGGGGATTGGGCTGGCGCCCCTGCTTCAGGCGATTATTGAACTCGCCCCCAGCCCTGTTGAAGCCCCCAAACCCGTCGCACGCGACCCGCGCAACGAGAGCGAAATCGTCGTGGAACCCGACCCCAACGCCCCCCTCACCGCGTTCGTGTTCAAGACCACCGCAGACCCCTTCGTCGGACGATTGACCTTCTTCCGCGTCTATTCGGGCACGATCAAAGCCGACTCCACCGTCTATAACGCCAACAAAGAGCGCGAGGAGCGAATAGGGCAACTCTTTTACCTGCGCGGCAAGAACCAGATTGCCACCTCGGAAGTGCGGGCAGGCGACATCGGTGTCGTCGCGAAACTCCAGGAGACCAGCACGGGGCACACCCTCTGCGATAAAGCCTCACCCCGCATCCTGCCCCCGATGGAACTGCCAGAGCCGATTTATACCGTCGCTGTCGTCGCCAAAACCAAAGCCGATGAAGACCGATTGGGACCCGCGCTTGCCCGACTGCACGAGGAAGACCCCACCTTCCACTACCGACGCGACCCCGAAACGGGGCAGACCCTGCTTTCGGGCATGGGCGACCTCCATCTGGAAAGCATTATTGAAAAACTCAAGCGCAAATTCAACACCGAAGTGACGGTGGAAGAAGTGCGCATCCCCTATCGGGAGACCATCACGAAGCCTGTTCAGCGCGTGGAAGGCAAATTCAAGCGTCAGACGGGTGGGCGTGGTCAGTACGGGCACTGCTTTATCAACATGGAGCCGCTGCCGCGCGGCGCAGGGATTGAATTCGGCGAGCAGATTGTCGGCGGCGCCATCCCCAAGAACTACATCCCCGCCATCGAGAAAGGAATCCGTGAGAGTGCGGAAAAGGGCGTGCTGGCAGGCTACCCCGTCACCGACTTCCGGGTGATTGTGGTGGATGGCTCTTATCACGAGGTGGACTCCTCGGATCAGGCGTTCCGTATCGCGGGTAGCCTCGCCTTTCAGGAAGCCGCCCAGCGTGCGAACCCCATCATTCTGGAGCCGATTCTGGAGGTGGAGGTGGATGTGCCCGAAGCCTATACGGGCGATGTGATGGGCGACCTGAACGGACGGCGCGGGCGTATCGCGGGTATCGAACCGCTGGGTGGCGGGCGCCAGCGCGTGCGCGCCCATGTGCCCATGAGCGAAATGCTCCGCTATGCGCTCGAACTGCGCTCTATCACACGCGGACGCGGGCGGTTCCGAACCCGCTTCTCCCATTACGAGGAAGTGCCCTTCAACATCGCTCAGACTCTTATCGAAAAAGCACGCAAGGAGAAGGAGGCACAGGAACACTGACGCGATAGGGTATACTTATGCGTCGCAGTGAGGTGAAACCGATATGCCAACGACTGCATGGATCGAGAAAGCGAAAAAGAAGCCGAAGTTCAAGGTGCGCAAAGTGAATCGGTGTAGCATCTGTGGGCGTCGCCACGGCTACTTCCGATACTTTGGCATCTGCCGAATCTGCCTCCGCGAGCAGGCGCACAAAGGCGTTCTGCCAGGAGTGCGCAAAGCCAGCTGGTAAGGAGGGATACGCATTATGATGACCGACCCGATTAGTGATATGTTGACCCGAATCCGCAACGCGGTACGAGCGGGGCATCCGCAGGTGAGCATGCCCGGCTCCCGCTTGAAAACACAAATCGCCGAAATCCTGAAAAAAGAAGGTTTTATCAAAGACTATCAGGTCACCCAGAACGGACCGCGCACCGAGCTGACCATCACCCTGCGCTACGGTCCCGATGGGGAGCCTGCCATTCATCACATCGAGCGTATTAGCAAACCCGGACGGCGCGTGTACGCGGGGGTCGCGCAGCTCCGCCATATCAAGCGCGGACTGGGCACCGCCATCGTTTCCACCTCGCAGGGGCTGATGCCCGACCGCGAGTGCCGCATGCGACGCATCGGCGGCGAGGTCATCTGCGTCGTCTGGTAAGGAGGGAGAAACGATGTCGCGGATAGGAAAAAAGCCAATCCCCCTGCCTAAAGGGGTGGAAGTGAAAATCGAAGGCAATCTTGTGCGTGTCAAAGGTCCTAAGGGCGAGCTCACGCACACCCTGCCAGAGAATGTCAAACTGGTGCAAGAGAATGGACATCTGCTGGTACAGCGCACCAGCGACGACCGTTTTGCACGCTCGCAGCACGGACTCCAGCGCACCCTGATTGCCAACATGGTGCAGGGTGTCTCGGAGGGCTTTGAAAAAACGCTGGAACTGATTGGCGTCGGTTATCGTGCGCAGATGGAAGGGAAAGACCTGGTGCTTCAGGTCGGCTATTCCCATCCTGTGCGCATCACACCGTATGAAGGCATTACGCTTGCCGTCGAGCAGGACCCTCAGACCCGTACCACCCTGATCGTGGTGCGCGGGATTGACAAACAGCGTGTAGGTCAGCAGGCAGCGGATATCCGCGCGGTGCGCCCACCCGACCCCTACAAGGGCAAAGGGCTGCGCTATCGCGGAGAGCAGGTACGGCTCAAACCGGGCAAGCAGCAGGTCGGTAAGAAGAAGTAAGAGGTGAACTCACGATGAAACGAACGGCACGCGAGAAGCGAATCATCCGGCATCGGCGCATTCGGCGCAAGATTATGGGCACGCCAGAGCGCCCGCGCCTGTGCGTCTACAAAAGCCTGAAACATATGCATGCCCAGATTATTGATGATATCGCAGGGCATACCCTTGTGTCGGCGTCTACGGTGGAGCCGGTTCTGCGAGAGCAACTACAAAGCACAGGCAATATCGAAGCGGCGCGCGCTGTCGGACGCCTGATTGCCCAGCGCGCCCTGGAGAAGGGAATCAAAAAGGTCGTGTTTGACCGCGGTGGGTTCCTCTATCACGGGCGCGTGGCGGCATTAGCCGACGCCGCACGCGAAGCGGGACTGGAATTTTAGGAGGCAAAAATGAGAAGAAAATCCAAAGCGGTGATTAATCCCGATATGCTCAACCTCCATGTGGAGCGGGTGATTTACACCAACCGCGTCTCCAAGACCCACAAGGGCGGGCGCACGATGAGCTTCCAGGTGATGGTCGTGGTTGGCGACACGAACGGGCATGTCGGCGTGGGGCTGGGGAAGGCACGCCAGGTGCCCGATGCCATCCGCAAAGCGATTGAAGCCGCCCGCAAGAACCTCGTGTATGTGCCCCGCGTCGGCACGACGATCCCCCACGAGGTAGAGGTGGAGTTCGGCGCGACCCGCCTGGTGCTGAAGCCCGCTTCGCCCGGGACGGGTGTTGTGGCAGGCAGCTCCGTGCGGGCGCTCCTCGAAGCGGCAGGCGTGACCGATGTGCTGGCAAAACTGATCGGCTCGCGCAACCCCATCAACGCCGCATGGGCGACCATGGAAGCGTTCCGCCAGCTGCGCACGCCCGAAGAGATTGCCCAGCTGCGCGGCGTCTCGCTCAAAACGCTCACCCCATGGTATGTACGCAAGTTCAAAGAAACCGCGGAGGTGTAATCATGCCCAAACTCAGGATTACCCTGAAACGAAGCCCGATAGGTTATAACGAAACCCAGAAGCGCACAGTGCGAGCGCTGGGACTGCGCAAGCTCCATCAAACCGTTATCCATGAGGATAACCCCAGCATTCGCGGCATGCTCCAGCGGATCCCGCACCTGGTGCAGGTAGAAGTCATCGAGGAGGTGGCATCGTCATGATTGAATTGCATACACTCAAACCGCAACCGGGCAGTAAGAAGCGTCGCAAGCGCGTGGGGCGCGGAATCGGCTCCGGGCACGGTAAGACCGCCACGCGCGGCACCAAAGGGCAAAAGGCACGCGACACCATTCCCCCACGCTTTGAGGGCGGTCAGACCCCCATCCATCGCCGACTGCCGGTGCGGGTCGGCTTTAAGAATGTGAACCGCGTGGAGTATGCGATTGTGAATGTCGGCACGCTGGCGCAACGCTTCCAGCCCAACGACACCGTGACCCCCGAAATCCTCAAGGAGCGGCGTATCGTGCGCAAACTCAAAGATGGGGTCAAAATTCTGGGCGAAGGGGAAATCACCTTCCCGCTGACGGTGCATGCCCACGCGATTAGCGAGAGCGCCCGCGCCAAAATCGAGGCGGCAGGCGGCACGGTTGTCCTCATCGAAAACGCATAGGAGAGGGAACCCATGCTCGCCACCAACTTTGTGAGTGCTTTACAGGGCGCCCTGAAAATCCCCGAACTGCGGGCACGAATCCTGTTCGTGTTTGCCATGTTCACAGTCTACGCGATTGGACTGCACATCCCCGTGCCAGGCGTAGACCGCGAACAGATGGACAAGATTTTTCAGGACCAGCAGTTGTGGGGCTTTATCAACATGCTCACAGGGGGCGCCCTGCGCAAGCTCACCATTCTGGCGCTGGGGCTGAACCCCTACATCACGGCGTCCATCATTATGCAGATTTTCTCGTATGCCGACCCGCGCCTGCGGGAAGCCATGCGGGAAGAGGCAGGGCGCCGCATGATGCAACAGCGCACCCGCTTGCTCACAATCGCAATCGCGATTGTGCAGGCAATCGGTTTTATGGCGACCTTCCGCAGTGCGGGCGCATTGGATGTGAGCGGGATTCAGGCATTCCAGGTGATTGTGGCGTGGGTGGCGGGCGCGATGTTCCTGCTCTGGCTCGGTGAACAGATCACCGAGAAAGGGCTGGGCAACGGCATCTCGCTGATGATTTTCGCCAGCATCGTCGCCAGCATGCCCTACCAGATTCAGCAGACCTATTTACTGGTGCAGGAAGGCACGGTGCGCCTCTATCAGGTGCTGTTGCTGCTCGCCATCTTCCTGTTCACAGTGTGGGGCGTGATTTTCGTTACCATGTCCCAGCGACGGATACCGATCCAGCACATGCGCCGCATCGTGGGGCGACGCCAGACGATGGGCGCCACCTCCTACCTGCCCATTCCTCTGAACGCGGCGGGCGTCATCCCGATTATCTTCGCCGTGTCGCTCCAGCTGCTGCCGGTTACGCTGCTGCAGATGATCCCCTACGACCGCCAGAACCCCGGCTTCTGGGGACATGTGGAGGCTGCTGTAAACTTCCTGATGCCAGGGGGAAGCATTCTCGGCTCGGCGCTCTACGCCCTGCTAATTTTCGGCTTCACCTACTTCTATGTGGCAGTGGTCTTCAATACCGAGGAGATTGCCGAGAACCTCAAGCGTCAGGGAGCGTTCATCCCGGGCGTGCGCCCCGGCAAGCCGACAGCGGACTACCTCAACGATGTGCTGTCGCGCCTTACGGTGGTGGGGGCAGGCTTCCTCGCCTTTATTGCGCTCCTGCAATACTGGGTGCCTGACCTCACGGGCATCCAGACGCTGGGAATCGTGGGCGGCACTTCGCTGCTGATTCTGGTCGGCGTGGCGATAGACTTCTCGCGCCAGCTGCAGGCACAGATGGCGATGCGCCAGTATGAGGACTTCCTGAAGTAGCAAGCGGAACGGAGAGACAGCGATGCGGCTGGTCTTCTTAGGTGCGCCCGGCGTGGGGAAAGGCACCCAGGCAAAAAAGTTAGAGCAGGCATACGGCTGGACCGTGATTGCGACAGGCGACCTGCTGCGGGCGGCAATAGCGAACAACACCCCTCTGGGGCAGCAGGCAAAACAGTATATCGAGCGTGGGGAGCTTGTGCCCGATGCCCTGGTCAATCAAATAGTGGCGGAGCGCCTGCAGGGGCTGAGCGATTTCATTCTGGACGGCTACCCCCGCAACCTTGCGCAGGCGGAAATGCTGGAGCAGATGCTCTCCCAACCTCTGGACGCCGTGGTCTACTTCGCCCTTGACACGGAGGCGCTGATTGCGCGACTGGGAGGACGACGCATCTGCCCTAACTGCGGCGCGGTCTATCATCAAATCGCCAACCCGAGCAAAGCAGGCGACCGTTGCGAACGATGTGGCACGCCGCTCGTGGTGCGCGAGGACGATAACCCTGAAACCATCCGCAACCGCCTCAAAGTCTACGAAGAGCAAACGGCGCCCCTGATTGCCTACTACGAATCCAAAAACCTCTTGCGCCGCGTGGACGCCGACGCCACACCCGAAGAAGTGTTCGCGCGCTTGCTCCAGGCGCTCGGACTGCAGTAAAAAGCCACCCCTGTGGGGTATACTATTCCCCCAAAATTTTTCTGGAGGTGGCAGATGGCTAACTGGCATCCGGGTACTTTGTGCGTGCATGGCGGGCAGGAGCCTGATCCTGCAACGGGTTCGCGAGCGGTTCCCATTTATCAGACAACCTCGTATCTGTTTGACAGTGTAGAACACGCCGCTAACCTGTTTGACCTCAAAACGGCGGGTTTCATCTACACCCGCATCATGAACCCCACCCAGGGCGTGTTTGAAAACCGCATGGCGATGCTGGAAGGCGGCGTGGGCGCTCTGGCAGTGGCATCGGGACAGGCGGCGGAAACACTGGCAATCCTTACGATTGCCGATACTGGCGACGAGATTGTCTCCACCACCAGCCTGTACGGCGGAACCTACAACCTCTTTAAATATACTTTCCCTGCCAAGTTTGGTATCAAGGTGCATTTTGTGGACCCGCGCGATCCCGACAACTTCCGCAAAGCCATCACGCCCCGAACGCGCGCCCTCTACATCGAGGCAATCGGCAACCCCAAACTCGATGTGCATGACTTCGAAGCGATTGCCCAAATCGCGCACGACCACGGCATTCCCCTGATTGTGGACAACACCATCCCCACGCCCGTACTGCTTCGCCCGTTTGACTGGGGCGCCGATATTGTGGTGCATTCCGCCACCAAGTTCATCGGCGGGCACGGCACGAGTATCGGCGGCGTGATTGTCGATTCGGGCAAGTTCAACTGGGATAATGGCAAGTTCCCGCAGCTCACCGAGCCTGACCCCTCATACCATGGGCTGGTGTTCCGCGAGGCGTTCGGCGAGATGGCGTACATTATCAAAGCGCGGGCACAACTCCTGCGCGATCTGGGACCCGCCATTTCGCCGTTTAATGCGTTCCTGTTCCTGCAGGGTCTGGAGACCCTGCACCTGCGCATGGAGCGCCACAGCCAGAACGCGCTTCGGGTGGCGCAGTGGCTCAGTGAGCATCCCAAAGTGGCGTGGGTCGCCTATCCGGGGCTGCCGTCCAGCCCCTACTATGAGCTGGCGAAGAAATACCTGCCGAAGGGACAGGGCGCGGTGGTCGGCTTTGGCGTGAAGGGCGGCTACGGGGCGGCAGTGCGAGTCGTGCAACATGTGAAGCTCTTCTCGCATCTGGCGAATATCGGCGACGTCAAGTCGCTGATTATTCACCCCGCCAGCACGACACACCGCCAGCTGACCCCCGAACAGCAGGCGGAGACGGGCGTCACGCCCGACTTTATCCGCCTCTCCGTCGGGATTGAGGATATCGAAGATATCCTCGCCGATCTGGAGCAGGCGCTGGCTCACGCCTGAGAGCGCAGGCGAAGGACCCATTCCTGGGGCGGGCGCGTGAGGGTGCGGGTCTCCTTCTGGCGCGTCCGCCCGCGTTGAATTGTGATTTCGTAATCGCCCAGAAACCCCTTAAAGCGCGCCTGACCCTGCGCATCGGTTGTGAGCGTCGCCTCGCTCCACCACTGTTGCTTGATGAGCCGATGGAGCCGTTCATAAAGCGGTTTCGGGCTGAGGTCGGCTCGCAATAGCCCCGCGGGCGCGCCCTGCCAGTGCCCATCGGGGAAGTCCCACCATGTGATGGCTTGCACCGCAGGATGCGAGAACAGCAGGGTATAAAACTGTTCGCCATACTCCGCCTGACGCGCCTCGCCCTCGGCGGTACTCTCCCATGGGCGCGGCAACTGCCAGCCGTGCTTGCCTGAGAGAATCGTGACCTCCGTGAAATGAAGCGGCTTGCCAAAGCGCCCGTAGGTCTCGCACACCTGCCAGACCCGCTCCAGACTCCACTCGCCCTGATGCATGTGGGATTGAAGCCCGATCGCGTCCAGCGGGGCGTTGCGCTTAACGAGCTCTTCCAGCAAGCGCTCCAGTTCGGGGCTGAGATTGTAGTCGTTGTAGAGCAGAATCGCGCTGGGGTGTGCTTCACGGGCGGTATGCAGGCACTCCAGCACCATCGCCACCGCGCCGTAGCGTTTCACCCAGTCGCTCACCCCGTTATTGAACTGGTGTGCCACGCTCGCCTCGTTCACCACATCCCAGCGGTCTATCAGCCCCCGAAACTCGGTTATAATGTTGCGAATCCGCGCCTTGAGCAAGGGGATTGCCTCATCCGCGCTGTTGGGCGCCCATCGGGGGTAGACCTCGTGCCATACCAGCGGGTGTCCTTTGGTCTGAATCTGGTTCCGCTGGCACCAGCGGGCAATCCGGCGGTTGCGTTCGGGCTGGGGGCGTCCTTTTTCAGGTTCATACGCGCCCCAGTAAAAGCCAAGGGTCGCATAGTTGAACAGCGCCCGAAACCGATTGGCATACTGGGTATGCTGTTCGCCCTGATAGTCAAACAGCGGGAAGATGTTGCACCCGAACAAAAACGCATGGCGCGTCTGCCGGAGGGTGAGTTTCGCCCCTGAAACGGGACGCCCTCGCGAGTCCAGCACGCGCACTGTCGTTTCTGCTTTACGATGCACCTCGATTCTGGCTCCTGCCCCTGCTAAAAGCTCCTGCGCCGACATCATGGGGGAGCTTCGCCGACAGCAGGGCGCTTCCTGCCGCGGGGTAGGAAGCCGCACGCCGAGAGCGAACGGAAAGGTATGCGTTTTGCGCTCTGCAACGAGGTGTTGCGCCACCTGCGCTGGGACGAGGCGTGCGCGCTGATGCGTCAGGCGGGCTATGAGGGCGTGGAGATTGCTCCCTTCACCTTCGCCGAGTCGGTGGCGCAGCTGGACGCCGACGCCCGCGAGCAGATTGCCCGCACAGCGCGCCAGCACGGGCTGGAGATTGTGGCGCTCCATATGCTCCTCTGGTCGCCTGAAGGTCTCCATGTGGCGCATCCGGACCCTGCGGTACGCCAGCGCACGGCAGACTATCTGGTGGCGCTGGTGCAGTTTGCCGAGGCGCTGGGCGCGCGCCTGATGGTGTTTGGCTCGCCCAAAGCGCGGAGTAGCATCCCACCGCTGACGCCCGCCGAGTCGGCGCAGCGGTGGCTGGAAACGCTCCAGCCCGCCCTGCGAGCGTGTGAGTCGGCAGGCGTGCGCATCCTGCTGGAACCGCTACCCGAGACCGATGTGGTGCAACGACTTTCGGAGGCGGTCGCCCTCGTGGAACAGGCGAACCATCCCTGCGTGGGCACGATGTTAGATGTGAAAAGTGCGCTCGCAGAAACTGACGATGTGCCTGCGCTCATTCGCCACTATGCCCCCTACATTCAGCATGTGCATCTCAACGATTCCAACCTGCGTGCGCCCGGCTTCGGCGAGACCGATTTCGCCCCGATCCTGCAAGCGCTCCGTGAGGTGGGCTACACAGGCTGGGCATCGCTGGAGCCATTTGACTACTACCCCTCGCCAGAGGTGATGGCGGTGGAGTCGTTAAGGTATTTGAGGAGTTGTTTGGGCGGCTCTTCATAAAGCACCACCTTCTGGCGTGCGATCTCGCGTAGAAAGTAGGGATTGCGAATTGCCCGCGTCATCAAAAGGTCAACAGGGCGCTGAAAAAGCTGTTCGAGCGCCTCCTTGAGGTCAAAATAGCGGTCAAAGAGGTGATCATGCCCTGCAAATTCCACCAGCAGGTCAATATCGCTCTGCTCAGGGTCAAATTCGGCTTCAGAGGCTGCCGAGCCAATCAGTTCCAGCCGTGCGACCCGATATTGCTGGCACAGTTTCGCAATCTGCTCCCGATTCTGCTGAACCACACTGACAGGCATCACAAAAAATATACCCTTTTCTTCATCGGGATGTGCCTCGGGTCTCAGGTACAATTAAACCGTGCCCAAAAAGACGAATCGGTTGCCCGACTTTTTGCGCCCCCTGTTCTGGGAGGTGGAGTTTGAGCGCCTGTCGCCAGAAAAAGACAAGGACTACCTCTGCCTGCGGATTATGGAGCATGGCAATCTGGACGCCATCCGCTGGCTGATTGCGACCTACGGCAAGCCCGATTTGCGTGCATGGCTGACTCAGCGTGAGGGGCGTGGTCTGAGCGCACGCGCCCTGCGCTTCTGGGAAGTGTTGTTAGACCTCCCCCACCGCAAGGTAACGCGCTGGATCCGCTCCCGCCCAACAGACCTATGGGAACAGCGAACTCACCGAGCTTCCACGAAGATGCGCTGAGCGCATCGGTACGCTCCGTACTGCGTGCGGTTGCGCCGCTGGCATCTCGGCAGGGCTTCTATCTGGCGGGGGGTACTGCCATCGCTCTGCACATAGGGCATCGCCGCTCGCAGGACTTGGGCTGGTTCCGCAGAGGCTATCTGGAAAGCGCGCAAGCGACCGAATTCCACCGCGTTGACGCCAGACGGCTGAGGTTCCGTTCCTGTGAGACGAAGCCGACCTGCGTCGGCTGAAGTAGCACGCGCATCCTGCGCGTGGACGGGGGGCAGGAGAGCCAGCGGAGACTGGCTTCGTTTCTTAGGAACGAGTATCTCTTGCGCGAGGCAATTGCGCGCAGGCGCGGGAAGAAGTGGCAAACACCACCCCCTGAGGATACCGAAAACGAGGCGTAGGCGCCCTTACTGCCCCTGTGTTTGCGGATTGTTCAGGGGGATTGTGTAGGTTTCGGGGGCGCCGGGCGGGTGGATGCCGTACTGCCCTGTTTGCGGGTCTAACTTAATATCACCTGTGCCTGTGGTGGGCGCGACGGGCGTCTCGGTTTGCGTGGGCGGCGGGCTGGAATAGGTGTTGGGCGGGGGGATTTCCAGTCCAGGGGTGGGCTGTGGCGTTTGCGGTGTGCCCGAAGAGGGCGCAGGCGCGCCTCCCGGTTTCTGCTGGTCGGGCACGGCATAAGGGGGCGGCGCGGTCTCTACGGTGCGTTTAATCTCTTCTGTGGTGCGCTGCTGATGCTCGGCAATCGCCTGCTGGAGGTCTGCCTCCGTGACGGGTTTCTCGCGGCAACCTGCCAGACCCATCGCAACGCCCACAAGCATTATCATCCATCGCCACGCTCTCATCGTCGTCCCTCTGAGATATATTATGGCACATTTTCGCGACAGGTACAATATCGGCGATGCGCATGCGTGCGATGGTGCTGGAAGAGGTGGGCAAGCCGCTGGTGATGCGCGAGTTGCCCGTGCCGGAACCTGCGCCCCATCAGGTGCTGGTGCGGGTTCGGGCGTGTGGCGTCTGCCGAACCGATTTGCATGTGTTCGACGGCGAGCTACCCAACCCAAAGCTGCCCCTGATTCTGGGGCACGAGATTGTAGGCGAGATTGTGGCGGTCGGGGCGGCGGTTTCGGGACTGCGGGAGGGACAGCGCGTGGGCATCCCGTGGCTGGGCGAGACCTGTGGCGCGTGCCTCTACTGCAAAGCAGGGCAGGAAAACCTCTGCGACCACGCGCGCTTTACGGGCTACACGCTGGACGGGGGCTACGCAGAATACACGGTCGCCGACGCGCGTTATGTGTTCCCCCTGCCTGATGCCTATGAGGATGTGGCGGTCGCGCCGCTGCTGTGTGCAGGGCTGATTGGCTATCGGAGCTATCGCTTCGCGCGGGAGGCGTGGGGCAATCGGCTGGGGATTTATGGCTTCGGCGCGGCGGCGCATATTCTGGTGCAGATTGCCGTGCGCGACGGCAGGCGAGTGTTCGCCTTCACACGCCCAGGGGACTATACAGGGCAGGACTTCGCGCGGCAGATGGGCGCATGGTGGGCAGGCGGCTCCGACCAGATGCCTCCCGAACCGCTGGACGCCGCGATTCTGTTTGCGCCGGTTGGGGAACTGGTGCCCCGCGCTCTGCAGGCGGTGCGCAAGGGCGGGATCGTGGTCTGCGGAGGCATTCACATGAGCGATATCCCCAGCTTCCCCTATCGCTGGCTGTGGGAAGAGCGCGTGGTGCGCTCGGTGGCAAACCTCACCCGTCGCGACGGGGAAGAGTTTTTCGAACGCGCCCGCCAGATTCATATCGAAACCCACACAACGCCCTACCCGCTGGAGCAGGCGAACGAAGCGCTCGAAGCGCTCCGCACAGGCAAACACACCGGCGCGATTGTGCTGGTGTGTTAGGGACTCATGCTATAATTGCCTATATGTCGCATTCCTGGTATCGAATCGCGCTGTTCGCCGGGCTGAGTGTGCTGGGGCTGGGCGTCGGGGTGGTTTACTATCGCGTAAAGCAGGGAGCTGGGGTGTTCTATGTCGGCGCGTTTCGCCTGCCCGCCGAGACTCTTGCGGAGCTGGAGCCTTCGCTCCAGCAGATGGCGGAAGCCTTAGAGGCGGTTCCAGTGTATGTGGAACAGGTGCCGCAGCAAACTTACCCTCTGAGCGCGTGGGGGTTCCGCCTCGATGTGCCCGCAACGAAGGAGGCTCTCCATCTGGCATGGGAAGCCACGCCGTTCTGGAAGCGGCTGACAACTCAGCCTCGTGTGCAGGTGGCGCCTCTCTGGAAGGTGAACCCCGAAGCGTTTGAGCGAACCCTTGCACGCTATCGTTCCATAGAACGCCCTCCGCAGGACGCACGCTTGCGCTATCAGGGTGGCCAAATCACCATTTTGCCTGAACAAGCAGGGCAACAGATAGACCCCAAACACACCATGCGCGCGCTGACGGACGCCCTGCAATACGCCTCGCCCGATACCCCCGTGAAGTTCGCTCTGGCGACCGAAACGCTTCGCCCCCGTCTTATTGCCGAGCAATTAAGCGTTATCACAGGCGAGATGGGACGCTACACCACACGCTTCCCCGGCTATCAGGTTCATCGGTATCATAACATCCGGCTCGCGGCGCAGGCGCTGAATGGCAGGGTTCTGATGCCCGGCGAACGGCTTTCCTACAACGCCACCCTCGGCAAGCGCACGCTGAAAAACGGGTTCCGACTCGCGCCCGTGATTATTCGTGGCGAGAAGCAGCTGGGCGTGGGCGGAGGCATCTGTCAGGTTTCGTCCACCCTTTATAACGCGGCGTTGCTGGCAGAACTGAAAATCGTGCGCCGCGCGAACCATTCCATCCCCATCACCTATGTGCCGCTGGGACGCGACGCCACCGTCACGGATACGGGGCTGGATCTGGTGATAGAAAACCCACATCCCCACCCGATTGCGATTGCGACCGAAGTAGGGCGCTCCAGCGTTACGGTGCGGATTCTGGGCGTGCCGAACCCCGCGCGGCGCGTGATTTTGCGAACCGAGCAGTTTGCGCTCAAGTCGCCCCCCGTCAAAGAGGAGCCTGACCCGAACCTGCCCGTGGGCGTGCGCAAGATTAAAGAAAAAGGTTCGGCTGGCGTCAAGGTGATTTTGTGGCGACTGGTGTACGAGAATGGTCAGCTGGTTCGTCGCGAGCGTGTGGCGACCAGCATTTACCGCGCCCAGCCGCGTGTCATACGGGTGGGCACAAAGGCGACGGCTGCTTCTAGGTCCACGCCCGATTTATGAGCGATTGCGAGCCACCTGAGTAGACCGGAACGCCACCCGCACGCCTTTCTCGATGGCTTCTTTCGCGTTCAGCACGCACTCCAGCGCAGGGATGGCGTCTTCCGCCGTGCATCGTGGGCGCTCGCCCGTGCGGACGCACTGTACGAAATGCTCCAGCTCCGTGTAGTAGGCGTTGCGCTGATTGCCGTAGTTGAGCTGCTCGCCGCGCTGAGGGGCGCGACGGGTCGGTGTGGGTTCAATCACCACGGCACGGCGCCCGTCTACCTGCACCATGTTGGCGTCGTCTTCCCAGGCGAGCTTTTCAGCGTTGCGCTCGCGGAACAGCAAGCCGGAGTTCTCGTTGGTCAGCACCAGCGTGCCCTTATCCCCGAAGAACCACTCGCCGTAGCCGTCGTAGGCGTTTGTGGTGAGGCTGGTATAGACCACGCGCACGCCGTTGGGGTAGTCAAAAATCAGTTCCACATTATCGGGCACTTCGCGCCCGTCTTTCCAGTAATCAATCCCGCCGTAGCCCACCACCGAGAGCGGCGTCGCGCCAAGAAACCAGTTGACCACATCAATCTGGTGGCTTGCCAGCTCGGTCAGCAGCCCGTGCGAGTAGTCTTTGTAGAGCCGCCAGTTGAGCAGGCGTTCGAAGCGTGGGTCGGGCACAGGGCGTCGCCAGCTGTTGTTGCGATGCCACAGGGCGCGCACATGGGTGATTCTGCCGAGGACGCCCTCTTTGATGAGGGCATAGACTTGTTCGTAGATGGGGTTATAGTGGCGCTGATGCCCAATCTGCAGAATTTTGCGAGTTTCGCGGGCGCGGCGTGCCATCTGGTGTGCTTCGTCGAGGCTGTAGGCAATCGCCTTTTCGCAAAACACATGCTTGCCAGCGTCAAGCGCGTCCAGCGTCATTGGCGCGTGCAGGTGAAGCGGCGTCGCAATCACGACAGCCTCAATCTCTTTCTGTTCCAGCAGGGCGCGGTAGTCGCTGAAGGCGCGCGCCTGCCCCCCTGTCAGCTCCAGCCCGCGAAGGCGGTTAGGAGGATAGATATCGCACACGGCGACGACTTCCGCGCTGGGCAGGCTCATCAACTGGCGCAGGAGGTTTTGCCCCTGGGCGCCAGTACCAATCACTCCGATTTTGACCTTCTCTTGCTGGTTGGCGCGCGCGGTCAACACGCCGAAACTGAGCGTCGCCGCGCCAATCAGCGACTGACGCAAAAACTCGCGTCGGCTGAGAGCGCTCATGTTCCAATTATACCGCGCAGATAATCGGCGTAGCGATACAGTCCGCTGCGGGCGCGCTCGATTCGTCCAATCAGATGCCCCTCGTCTTTCTCCAGCAGCGTGTGGAGCTGTTCGGCGCAGAAGAGCGCTTCCATCGCGTCGGTCGCGTAGCCCGCGACGCTCAGCCCAAACTCGGCGTCGCTGGGGTCGTAAGAGAGATGCGCGCTCATATAGGGCTTCAGCAGGGGATAGGCGCGCATCATCCATGCGCGAACTTCCTCATAGCGTGCTTGATAGGGGGTGGCGTCGGCATTAAACCCTGCGTCGCAAATCAGTTCCACGAGGTCTTCAAACTTCTCGTAGAATTCCGCCAGCAGCTGACGCTGTTCGTCGATGGGCATCGCGAGGGTATGCCCGCGCCAGGTGCGAATCTGCTCCGCCACGGTTTCGGGCAGGGCGCGTACCGTCGAGAGGAGCTGAAGCCCCGTTGTGCGGAGCGTCAGCTGGGTTTTCCACAGGAGGCGTCCTGCGCCGTCTGCAATCGCCCTTGCGAAAGTTGTCAGCCCCATCTTATGCCTCCTTGCTCGCCTCCGCGCTTCGGGAAACATAGTTCAACTTCAGGTCGCGGAGAACGCGCTCCACTTCTTTTCGGACTTCAGGTTCCACATGGTCCCCCAATTTTCCTGCCAGAAAGTCGGCACAGTCGATGGCAATTTTGGCTTCTTCGAGGTTGACTTCCGTTTTACCCGTAGCGGGGTTCACCACATAGCCCATCGCCTGCCACGCGTAGCCTGTGAGCAGATTGAAAGCGTACAGAATCAGTTCGTAGACCGTTGCCTGCGCTTGCGGTTTGGGGGTTTCCTCCGCCATAGCGGTCGCACCTCCTTTGAAGGGGATTATACCATGGGGTTTCCGCAAAAAGGTTCCTCACCACACAGTCTCAATCAGTCCGCTGGCAACAATCTTTGCGCCTTGAGTCAAGACGGCAGTTCGCTCTTGAAGCAGGTCGCGCAGTACCAGTCCCGTAGCCACGATAATCGCGTTCTCGAATTTATTGTTCTGTTGTGCGCACCTTGCCTTTGAAGATGCCTCTCAGTTCGCTCAAGGCGCGCTCGGGCTTTGCAGGCTGGGATTCGCCCTCCTGCTGGACCAGCACACGCAGTGCTTTCAACTGCGCTTCTATAGCGCGAATCTGGCATTCCAGCACGGATCGTTTCATCTCGTTTTCACTCCGATAAGATTGGACCTCACTACACAGTCCAGGGCGCCTGAGGTACAATATAACCTGTATGAACCCGACAACAGGCGTCGTGGAGACAGTGCAGGAGCGCGACCCCGCCGTGTTCGCCACCGTAGAAGAGGCGATAGAGATTATCCGTCAGGGGGGTATGCTGATTGTTGTGGACGATGAGGACCGCGAAAATGAGGGCGACTTTCTGATGGCTGCCGAGAAAGTAACGCCCGAAGCGGTCAACTTCATGCTGTTGCATGGGCGTGGGTTGTTGTGCCTGCCCACCGATGGCAAGCGTCTGGACGAGTTGCAAATTCCGATGATGACCAAAGCCATCACGGCGCAGTTTGGCACGCCGATGGCAGAGGCGATTGACGCACGCGAGGGGATTACCACAGGTATTTCGGCGTTTGATCGGGCGCACACGATTCGCCTGTTCTGCGACCCCAACGCCAAGCCCGAAGATTTCGTGCGCCCGGGGCATGTGTTCCCCCTGCGGGCGGCGCCGGGGGGCGTCCTCAAGCGGGCGGGGCACACCGAAGCGGCGGTAGACCTCGCGCGACTGGCAGGGCTGTTCCCCGCGGGGGTCATCTGCGAAATTCTGAACGAAGACGGCTCGATGGCGCGCATGCCCCAGCTGATTGAGATTGCTCGCAAGCACGGCTTGAAGATTCTCACGATTGCCGACCTGATTGCCTACCGTCGGCGCACGGAGAAACTAATTCGCCGCGCCGCGCCGCCTGTGTACCTGCCCACCCGCTATGGAACCTTCTATGTGCATGCCTACGAGAGCGAGGTAGACCCCAACCCCTATCTGGCGCTCACGATGGGCACGGTGGACGACGGGGAGCCTGTGCTGGTGCGGGTGCATTCCAGCTGCGTCACGGGCGACCTGCTGGAGTCGCTCCGCTGTGATTGCGGTTCCCAGCTCCATCTGGCACTCTCACGGATCGCCGAAGAGGGGCGCGGCGTGCTGGTCTACATCCTTCAGGAGGGGCGCGGAATCGGGATTCTGAACAAGCTGCGGGCGTACCATCTGCAGGAGCAGGGGCTGGACACCGTGGAAGCGAACCGCGCGCTGGGGTTCAAACCCGACCTGCGCGACTACGGCATCGGCGCCCAGATTCTGGTGGATCTGGGGGTGCGCAAACTGCGCCTGATGACCAACAACCCCAAAAAGATTGCCGGCTTGGAAGGCTATGGGCTGGAAGTGGTGGAGCATGTGCCCCTGATTGCACGCCCAAATCCACACAATATCGTCTACCTGCGCACCAAAGCGGAGAAACTGGGACATATGCTGAACCTCGAAGAGGAAACAGCCGATTAGCCCAGTAAGGCGCGAAGAGTCGTAATCACGGGCACCTCGGCGCGGTGGGGTTCAGGGTGGGGCAGGTTCTCGCGGTTGAGCCAGATGGCGTTCCAGCCTGCCTGCAGCGCGCCCAGCACATCATGCTCCCATGAGTTGCCCACAAACAGCAGCGATTCGGGCGGCAGGTTGAGCGCACGCTCCACAACCCGAAAAATTTCAGGATGCGGCTTGCCCACACCCACCTCGCCTTCTATCACGACCACCTCAAAGAAAGGCTCCAATTGTAAAATCGCCAGCTCGCGCCGCTGTTCGCGGGCGGGACCGTTTGTAATCACAAAGAGCGGGTAGCGCTCCTTGAGAGCGTTCAGCACGGGCAGGGTGTCGTCATGGAGTTGCAGGCGTTTCTCGCGCTCCTCAAGATAATGCCAGCTCAGCGCCTCTGCTAAGGAGTCGTCGCGGATTCCAAGACGCTCCAGCATGCGGCGCATCGTTTCGGTGCGCGTGGGGTGCCCTTCTTGCTTATAGAGGGTGTACCACGGCTCAGTGTGAATCTGCTCCAGCACTTCGCGAAAGGCGTGGCGATAGTGCTGGTCAATCTCCTCAAGGCTTATGTTCACGCGCGGAAGCAGGAGCTGCTCAAAAGTGCGCAGTCGGGCTTCGCGTGCGACCGGCATGTAAAGGCAGAGGGTGTCATCGAGGTCAAACCCAACGGCGCGAATATGGGAGGCAATCATATGGCAAGATTATACCCCCGCCGCCTCGCGCGACGGGGGTAGAGCGCTCTCAGAAGAGCCGAAACGGAGTGAACGCAATATAGACCCCGAACAGGTCAGCGTCGCGGGTCTTATCATGACGCGAGTAGTAGGTGTAGAGATAGACGCTCTGGTTCAGGGCGCGCCCCACGCCAAAGCTGGTGTAGGCATCGCCCGAGGGCAGTCGGAAATATTCCACCGCGCCGTCAAAACCCGCCAGCGAAAACTGATATGCACCACTCCAACCGGTGCGTCCCTCTGCGGTGTAGCCTCCCACATGGAAGCGCCCAAACGAAGTGGTGCGCGTGCTGACCACATAGTAGGTCGGTCGGGTCTGGTCGGAGATATTCATCACACCCAACGCCACCCCGGGGGTGCGCTCGCTTTCGGGGGTCAGCACCAGTCGTGCGTTCAGGAGCGTCTGGCGCGCCTGGGGCTGGTCAAACCCCACGAAGTCGACGCCGAAGTCGAAGCGGTCCGTCAACAGCGCCTGGGTGTAGAAGCATCGGGTGCGGGTCTGGTCGTAGTAGCGTGGAACGGCGTACTGCTCTGTAGCCAGATAGAGCGATCGGGGCTGGTTTCGGTTTGCCGTTGGTGTTAGCACCACCGTTTCCGGAATCGCACAGGCTGAGAGCCACCAAAGCCCCGCCACAAGTGCTATCATCCATCGCATAGGCTCCACCTCGTGGGGGTTATTCCACAGCGGGGTCGCCTTTTCACAGGGTCATCGCGCTATTCGCGCAGATATTCCAGCACCTGCTCGGCGAGGCGGCGGGTCATGGTGGGCACGGAAGCCAGTTCCTCCACGCTCGCCTGACGGATGCGCTCGATGGAGCCGAACAGGCGCAGCAGCATTTTCTTGCGGCGCGGTCCAATCCCTGGGATTTCGTCCAGCGGGGAGCGGTGCGCGCGCTCCTCGCGCAGTTTGCGGTGGTAGGTGAGGGCGAAGCGGTGCGCCTCGTCACGAATCCGCTGGAGCAGGTGCAACGCCCGCGAATGGCGGGGCAGCTCTATGGGGTCTGGCTCATCGGGCAGAATGACCAGCTCGTGCCGTTTCGCCAGCCCCACGGCAGGAATCTGAAAGCCGAGCGCCCGAATCGCTTCCAGCGCGGCGTTCAGTTGACCGCGACCGCCGTCAATCAGAATCAAGTCGGGCAGTACGCGCCATTTTTCGTCGCCTTCCAGCGCCTCGCGAAGGCGGCGGGTCAGCACCTCGCGCATCATCGCGAAGTCATCGGGCGATTCGGGATGCCAGCGAATGCGAAACCGCCGATAGTCCGACTTTTTGGGTTGCCCGCCTTCAAACACCACCATACTGCCCACGGGGGCAATCCCCTGAATGTTGGAGATGTCGTAAGCCTCAATTCGGTTCGGGAGCGTGGGCAGGCGGAGCGTTTCCTGCAGTTCCAGCAATGCCGATTCGAGCCACTCGGCTTTCTGCTCCAGCTCCTGGCGCAGGCTCTGGAGCGCCAGCTCCGCGTTCTGGGCTGCCATCTCCAGCAGGCGGGCATCCTCGCCCCGATGCGGCACGCGAATTTCCACCGCACTGCCCCGACGCTGTTTGAGCCACTGGGCGATAATCCGCGCCTCTTCCACCTCATAGGGCAACAGAATCCGCTCAGGCACTTCAGGCGCGTCCTGATAGTATTGTTTGAGGAACTCCTGCATCAGGGCGCCCGGCTGGTCTTCCGCGCCCTCGCTCAGGAAAAAGTGGCGTTGCCCCAGCAGCTTGCCGCCGCGAATGAAAAACATCTGCACGCACGCGCCCCGCTCGTCCTTGACCAGCGCAATCACATCTTCGTTAATCCCATCGGGATGCACAACCTTCTGCTTTTGCAGCACTTCCTGCAGGGCGCGAATCTGGTCCCGAATTTTGGCGGCGCGCTCAAACTCCAGCGCTTCTGCCGCCTGTTCCATCTGGGCTTCCAGTTGCTTGATTAAGTCGTCGCCTTTGCCCTCCAGAAACAGCACCACATTTTGCACAATTTTGCGGTACTCTTCAGGGTCTGCCAATCCTGCACACGGCGCCAGACACCGCCCCATGTGATAGTAGAGACACGGGCGCTGAACGGGTTCCCCTGACCAGACTTTGCCGCAGGGAATCAGCGGAAAGGTGCGATGAAGCAACTGATGGGTACTCCAGACCGCGCCGGAGTTCGCGAACGGACCGAAGTAGCGGCTGCCATCTTTGCGCACGCGCCGCGTGACCAGCAGGCGCGGGAACTTCTCGCCCAGCGTGAGACAAAGATAGGGGTAGGACTTGTCGTCCCGCATCAGCACATTGTAAGGCGGGCGGTGCTGTTTGATGAGATTGCATTCCAGAATCAGGGCTTCCAGCTCGCTGTCGGTAACAATCCACTCCAGATCGGCGATTCGGCGCACCATGCGGGCGATTTTGGGGGTTTGCTGTGCCGACTTCTGGAAATAGGAACGCACCCGCTGGCGCAGGTTGACCGCCTTGCCCACATACAGCACGGCGCCCTGCGCATCTTTGAAAATGTAGCACCCCGGCTGCTTCGGAAGGGTTTTGAGTTTCGCCTGCAGGTCTGCGGACATCAGTTTTTATTGTACCCCGCGAGACTTTCAGGTCGGCTTCGTCTTATAGGAACGGCTTTAGCTGCTCTGTTGCAAAGATACCTTCTGGAACCCACGATGCCCCCGAAAGAGCGACGGCTAAAGCCGTTCCTGATAAACAAAGCCAGCCTCCGCTGGCTGTTTTAGCCGACGCAGGTCGGCTTCGTCTTATAGGAACGGCTTTAGCCGTCAGGGCACAAGTTCCAAGACGGCACGCCTGTCAAAAAGCCTCTCCCTAAGACCTGAAGGAGGGGGTCTCGGAACGCTCACGCCCCTATCCTTGCAACAGAGCGGCTTTAGCTGCCGTGGGAAGAAGTCTGCGTTGGTTCATCATTTGTTCACTTTCCTGAGTCGCTTTTGAGGGAACCTGAGATGGAGATGTTCGTTAAAAAATCACCAATCTTAGAAGGGAGGAGTTACAATGTTCAACAAGAGGCTCTTTACAGGCGTCATGCTGGCGTGCGCGCTCAGTGTCTTGTCTGCAGGTGCGCAGATGTGGCATTTTCACGACCCGCTCAGTGGTTCCCAGGAAGTGCCACCGAACAGCAGCCCCGCAACGGGCATAGCGATGGGAACCTACGACCAGGCGACTCGAACCCTGCGAATCATGGTTAACGCCTCAGGGTTTCAGAGCAATCTCCTTTTTGGGCATATCCATCGCGGCGCTGTCGGAGTGAACGGTCCGGTTGTGTTTTTCCTCAACAACACCAGCTCTGACCCACGAGTCTGGACCTCGGATGACACCTTCACCTTGACCTCTGCTCAGGAGGCGGACTTTCTGGCGGGGCTATGGTATGTGAACCTGCACACGCAGGTCCTCTCCGGAGGCGAAATCCGTGGGCAGCTGAACCCTATACCGGAACCTGCTTCGCTGGTGTTTCTGGGTGCAGGTGTTGCGGGGTTACTGTGGCGTCGCAGGAAATGAAGCGCTGACACAAAGGGGGCGGGGCAACCTGCCCCCTTAAATAAAAAATGGTGCGCGGTGGAGGACTTGAACCTCCGACCCCTTCCACGTCAAGGAAGTGCTCTACCACTGAGCTAACCGCGCGATTCTGGTAGGGCCAGGGGGATTCGAACCCCCGTCCTCCTGGCTGAAAACCAGGCGTCCTAGTCCCCTAGACCATGGCCCCACGAGGCGTCATGATTATACCATGCGCCGTTGCCTGAATTCAAGGGGTTTCAGGCGAACTCTTCCAGGGTTTCCCGAATCCAGCGTTCAATCCAGCCGTCGCAGACGATGGCTTCGCTGGCGTTGCGGATGGCTTCCAGTTCGGTCAGGATGCGCGCGGGGCGCAGAGCCTCTTCTTCCAGCTGATCTAACAGCTCCAGCCCCAGTTTGCTGATTTGCTCCATCCGCCAGAGCCAGGGTTCCAGCTCCTCCAGCAGTTCCGTCTGGGTGATATGCTGGCGCAGGCGTCGCGGAAGCGTTGCCAGTCTGGTGAGCGCAGAGCGCAGGGGCTCTGTGTCGCCGCTCTTTTGCCACTCTTCAATTGCGCTGGCGATTTCGGGGGGCGCCTCTTTCCAGTGGCGGCTCCAGAGGTTCTGCTGGCAGAACTCGCGCATCGCGGGCAACGCTTCCTCGCCGACCAGATGCACAATCGCGGCGTCCCAACTACGCTGGGGGTCATACGCCTCGGCATTCCAGAGCAGGTCGGCGTAAGTGCCCAGCGCAATTTTGGAGGCTTCTGCCTGATTCATGGGGTTAGATACCAGCGCTTCCAATCGCACCAGTGTCTCCACATCGCGCCCCGTGATGGGACCCATCAGCAGGCGGCTCGGCTCGTAGTCGTTCACAGGGTAGTTGTCCCACACAAAGGGCTTGCGCCGGATTGCCAGCGTAAACAGCTCGGCGTCTTCGTGCGTGATTTCGCGGGAGACCACCTTCGGACCTGTCCACATAATGGAGATACCGCGCTCGGTGCGCTCGCCGAGTTCCTTCACATACGGCGGCTCGCCCCGATTGTGATAGAAGGTGGGACACACAATCAGCCAGCTGGTGCTGTCGCGCTCCTTCAGCCAGTGGTGAAGACGGTTCGCAAGGTCGGCATGCGCATGCGCCAGCGAGCTATAGACCGCCCTGTCCGCCTCGTGTTGCAGCTCTTCAGGGATGTCGTCCACCAGCAAGCCGAAGGCGCGCACGCCCATCGCCTGAACCGCCTCGATTTTCGCCACAAGGCGCTGGAACTCTTCCGGGTCGGAGTAGACCATCGACAGCCCGGGGCTGATACAGAAGACGAATTCGATGAAGTTCTGTTGAGCGCGTTGCACCAGCTCGTGAAGCCGTTCAGCCTCTTCAGGCGGATAGGGGTCGCGCCAGCGGTCGCGGTGATAGGGGTCATCTTTGGGCGCGTAGAGGTAGATGTTCATTTTGTGCGCGCCCATAAAGTCAAGCATTCTTAGCCGCGCCGCGTGTTTCCATGGCACGCCATAGAAACCTTCCACCACGCCCCGCCATGCGAGGGTAGGCGCGTCGGCGACGCTCAGAATCGGCAGCGACTTGCCGTCCCACGCCTGCAGGAGGGTGTGGCAGGCGTAGAATGCGGCGCGTGGCGAACCTGCCTGCACCCGAATGCGCCCGTTTTCTATCTGCAAACGGTAGGCTTCGGGCGCAAGCGAGGCGTCATGCTCAAAAAAGGCGGTCCAGCCGCCAAACGCCTCGCCCAACGCGCTGAGCGGGCGCACCGCCCCCTCCCAGCCTGCAGGGTGCTTAATCGCATGACAGCCTGCGAACGGAAGACGCTCTTCCGAGACAGTCAGTTCCCGGGGAAGTGGAAGCCAGTGCATGGTGGTGCCTCAGTTAGAGCAACGCGCGCACTGCCTGAAGCGCGGCGTCGTAGTTGGGATGATTCGTGATTTCGGGCACATACTCCACATAGCGCACGATGCCCTGCGGGTCAATCACGAACACGGCGCGCGACTCGATGCGCAGTTCCTTGACCAGCGTGCCATAGGCTTGCCCGAACGACGCCTCACGATGGTCGGAAAGCACTTCTATCTTGTCGATGTTTTCCGCGCCGCAGAATCGCTTCTGGGCGAAGGGCAAATCCATGCTGACCGTCAACACCTGCACGGCATCGGGCAGCTGGCTTGCCTCTTCGTTGAAGCGTTTGGTCTGGGCGCTGCAGACCCCCGTATCGAGCGACGGCACGACGCTAATCAGCAAAACTTTGCCGAAATAGTCGCGGAGGTTCACGGTGGACAGGTCTTGCTTGACGAGCGTGGCGTCGGGAGCTGGATCGCCCGGCTTGAGTTCTTTCCCCACGAGCGTGAGCGGATTTCCCAGAAATGTTACTGCGTTCGGTCGTTCCATAGCGTGTTTCAACCTCCTCTCTGAGAGCGGATTATACCCGACGGCTACTCTTCATCGGGGTCGGTGAGGCGGGGCAGGGCGCGATTAACGGTGCGGCGCAGGCGGTCTAAAGTGAGATGGGTGTAAATCTGCGTGGTGCTGAGTTTGCGGTGTCCCAGCAGTTCCTGCACGGTGCGCAGGTCAGCGCCGTGGTCCAGCATATGAGTGGCGAAGGTGTGGCGCAGGGTGTGCGGGCTGATGTTCTCGCCAATCTGGCGTCCGTAGCGTTTGATGATGCGGTGAATGCTCCGTGTGGAGAGCCGTCCGCCGTCGGCGTTCAGAAAGAGCGCGCGTGTGGGCTTATGCAGATTAAGCAGTTTCGGGCGTGCCTCGCGCAGGTAGTCGCCGAGCGCCTCGTGGCACGCCTGCCCGAACAACACGACTCGCTCCCGCCCGCCCTTGCCACGCACCCGAATCGCCTGCTGTTCGAAGTCTATCGCGTTCACATCGAGGCTGGCGACTTCGCTCACACGCAAGCCCGTGGCGTACATCAGTTCCAGCAGAGCGCGGTCGCGAATCGCTAAAGGATCCAGCGGGCGTTCCGCAGGCTGGTTCAGCAGCGCTTCCGTCTGACGCTCGGTGAGCATTTTGGGTAGTGTACGCCGCTCCGTGGGGATGGCAATCTCGGCGCAGGGGTCGTCGGTGCGCCAGCCCATCGCGCGACAAAACTTGAAGAATGAGCGCAACGCATACAGTTTCCGGGCACGGGTGGTGCGCGACGCCGCGCGGTGCGAATCGAGCCACGCCCGAACCAGTCGCGGGCTAACCGTTGCGACCGAATCGATTCCTGTGCTGAGCGCGTACTCCACAAACTGCGCCAGATCCGTGCCGTAGGCTTTGACCGTATGAGGCGAACGCACCGTGCCCAGATGCGTCAGAAACCGCTCCACCGCCATATCCAGACTCATCGCCCTGATTGTACCCCAGCAGGTTGGGGTATAACTTTAGCGCGTATGGAGAAGTCGGAGCTGCCCTATTCTGGCGCCAGCGTCGGCGCAATTCAACCTGTGGTGCATACGGTTCTGGCGGACTGGGAGACCCCTGTCTCGGCGTTTTACAAAGTCGCGGGCGACTCGGAGTACGCATTCCTTCTGGAGAGCGTTACGGGGGGCGAGCAGGTCGCGCGCTACTCACTGATTGGGCTGGAACCCCACACGATTGTACGCACGAAAGGGCGCACGGCACGCCTGTGGACACGCGACGGCGGCTGGCAAACCCAGACCATTCCCGAAGACCAGGACCCTCTGCACCTGGTGCGCGCCCTCCTGCATCGGTATCCCTATCAGCCTGTGGCGGGGTTGCCGCGCTTTGGGGGTGGCGCGGTGGGCTATATGGCATACGATATGGTGCGCTTTTTTGAACGCTTGCCCCAGCCGCCCCCTGATGACCTTGAGGTGGACGATTGTTGCTGGATGTTTCCTGAGCTGGTGCTGGTGTTTGACCATGTGTTGCACCAGATTCGGATTGTGGCGCTGGTGGAGCCGACAGGGGCGGATTCCCTTCAGCGGGCGCGCTCGCGAATCGAGTGGGCACTCTCGCGCCTGCGGGCGCCCACGCCGCCCCCGCCGCGCTTTGAAGACCCCACCTTCCGGCTGGAGCCGCAGGCGAACATCACGCGTGAGGCGTTTGAAGATGCCGTGCGCAGGGCAGTGGACTACATCCATGCGGGGGATTGCATTCAGGTGGTGCTGTCCCAGCGTTTCAGCGTGCCTGTGCGGGCGCCTGCGCTGAATCTCTATCGGGCGTTGCGCTCGGTGAACCCGTCGCCCTATATGTTCTTCCTGCGGATGGGCGAGACCACGCTGATTGGCGCTTCGCCCGAAGTGCTGGTGACGGTGGAGGGGAACCGTGCCCGTACGCGCCCCATTGCGGGCACGCGTCCGCGCGGTGCCACCCCCGAAGAGGACAGGGCGCTGGAGCAAGAATTGCTCGCAGACCCCAAAGAGCGCGCCGAGCATATTATGCTGGTGGACCTGGGGCGTAACGATCTGGGGCGCGTCTGCCAATATGGCACAGTGCAGGTTCCCGAACTGATGGTGATTGAGCGCTACTCGCATGTGATGCATATCGTATCGGAGGTGGTGGGGCAGCTGCGTCAGGATGTGGATGCGTTTGATGTGTTGCGGGCGTGTTTTCCTGCAGGCACGGTGTCGGGCGCACCGAAGGTGCGGGCGATGGAGATTATTGATGAGCTGGAACCGACCCAGCGCGGCGCTTACGCGGGCGCGGTCGGCTACTTCAGCTACACGGGCGACATGGACACCTGCATCACCATCCGCACGATTCTGCTCAAGGACGGCATGGCGCATGTGCAGGCGGGCGCAGGGATTGTGGCGGATTCCCAGCCTGAGCGCGAATATCAGGAGTGCCTCAACAAGGCACGCGCGGCACTGTATGCGATTGAATTAGCGCACAGGGGGTTGGATTAGGGCGCCCTCCCCGTCGACTCGCGCACAATCAGCTCCAGCGGCAGGTATTCGTGCAGAGGGGTGGGTTTGTGTCCTTTCGCCAGTTCCAGCAGGCGTTGCACAGCGAGCGCGCCCAGTTGTTCCAGCGGCTGGCGGAAGGTGGTCAGCGGCGGCATCGCGAGGCTCGCCGAGGGCGGGTCGTCAAACCCCAGCACAGAGACATCCTGAGGCACACGCAAACCCAACTGGTGAATCGTCTGCAACGCCGAGAGTGCAAGGTAAAATCCCCCTGCGAACACCGCTGTGGGGCGATTGGGCAGGCGTAGCACGGTCGCCAGCCCCTCACGAAAGGCGTCGCCTATCTCATCGGCGTAGGGCACGGTGAAAGTCCATACCGACTCAGAGGGGACGCCCGCCTCGCGCAGGGCGTCGCGGAAGCCGCGCCAGCGGTCGCGCGAGTTGAAGGTTTCCAACGCGCCAAACAGCCCCACGAAGCGCCGATGCCCCAGCTCCAGCAGGTGTTGCACGCCCTCTCGCGCCGCGCGATAGTTGTCGGTATCCACCGAAGGCAACACCCACTCCTCCGCGCTGGCGCCCACCACCAGAATCGGCACACCCCGCTCAAAAAGACCGTTCAACAGGGGAATATGCTCCGCCGCAGGAGCAATTGCAAGAATGCCGATAACCTCGCCTGATTGCAGCTCGCGCTCCACCTGATCAAACTGATAGTCCAGCCACAGCGTGCGGATGGCGTGGTCGGAAAGCTTACTGAGAATACTGCGCTGAACTGCACCATAATAAAAGTCCGTTGTCTGCCGTGTGCCCGCGCGGATTCCCAGCACCATCAGGGTGAAAGTGCGCTGAAGGAGCGTAGGGGGCAGTTCGCTGGCGACCACCGTGCCCACACGGCGCTTGCGCATCAGCACGCCTTCTCGCGCCAGTGCCTGAAGCGCACGGCTGATGGTGAGGGGACTGACACCCAACTGATTCGCCAGCTCGCGTTCGGGCGGCAACACATCGCCCGAACGCCAGTAGCCCAGCGCAATCTGCCGCTCCACCCACTGCCGCACCTGCACATAGCGCGGCATCTCTGGATTAAACCGTATCCGCATCGCCTGTTCTCCTGTTTAACCTTACACGAGTGAGGTTGCTATTAAGCATACCCGATAGTTTTTTGGGGTTTTGCATTCGAAACGGTTCAGGGGCTGTTTCGGAAAATGAGCAAGCTGAGGAATTGTAGCGCGTTTGTGCCCGACGGCTGAAGCCGTTCCTATGAGACGAAGCCGACCTTCGTCGGCTGAAGTAGCAAGCGCATCCCTGCGCTTGAGTTTGGGCAGGATGCCCAGGCTACGAAGAGCCAGCGCAGGCGGGCTTCGTTTATGAGGAACGGGTTCACCCGTCTTGCTCAGGCACCAGCGAAGTTGCCTCTCACACCCAGTGCGGCGTCTCCACGCGCGGGGCGCGAGAGAGATACTTGCGTGCCTCTTCGGGCGACATGCTGGGGTTTTTGAACGACAACCCGAACAGCTTCAGCATTTTATAGAAAGCGTCCGTGTTGCGCACCAGCCCGTGGAACTCCTCGCGTCCAGTACCCAGCGCGGTAACCCATACATAGTCGGCGGTGTGAGAAGTGCCTGTCCAGCCGATGCCGTTGTAGTTGCTGAGAATTTCTCCCAGCAGCCCCTGCAGGTTCCGATGCTGGGCGTTCCAGATGGGGGGCATTCGGTTGGCGAGCGCATTCGCCAGCGCGCTGGCTTCCTCGCCATTAATTTCAAGCCCGATTTGCTCGCGAATCACAGCGCGCACTTTGTCGGCATCGGCGCCGCGCAGGTGGCTGGGGAGCAACTCAAACGAGCAGCGTGCCTGCGCCAGCCGTGCAAATGCCTTGTTAGAATCACCGTATTCCACACCCATGCCGTTCAAGCCCGGATTGGAATTGCCGTGGTCGCTGGTGATAATCACAAGCGTATCGTCCCGTTTGGAAGCGAACTCGTAGACGACCTCAATCGCATCGTCAAAGGCGAGCTGGTCCCAGAAAATCGCGGCGGCGTCGTTGGCGTGCGCCGCATGGTCGACGCGCCCGCCCTCGACTTGCAGGAGGAAGCCCTCGCGCGACTGGCTCAGAATCTCCAGCGCTTTGCGGGTCATCTCGGCGAGCGTCGGCACGCTCTGCTTGAGCGTATCGGAGTGGATATGGTCAATCGTGAAGGGCAGATGGCTCCCATAGAACAGCCCCAGCACCTTTTCGGGGCGCTCGCTGGAAAGTACCTGCTCCCGCCGATTCCAGTAAGTGTAGCCCGCCTGTTGGTACTCCTCAATCAGGTTGCGTTTGTCTTTGCGCTGTTCGGGGGCGTAATGACGCAAACCGCCGCCCATCAGCACATCCACAATCCCCTTATACTGGGGGGCAATCTCGTCTTCGTCGTCGCGGTTCGGTTGCACGGCGGCGAAGCCTGCAGGCGTTGCGTGCGTGATGCGCGTGGTGGTCACCAGCCCCACCTTCTTTCCTGCGTTTTTGACGATGTGGGCAATCGGGGTCAGGCGCGTGCCATCGGGAAGCACATTCACCGCGCCGTTGAAGATGCGCGAGCCGCTTCCCCAAGAAGACGACGCCGACGACGAGTCGGTTACCAGCGAGTTGAGCGACGCCATATCGAAAAAGCCGAGCGTTGCCTCGGGCGACTGGAGCAGTTGATACCAGAACGAGCCTTTCCCCCGCACCAGCTTGCCAAATTCGTCTGTTAGCGACGGCACACCCGCGCTCATGCCGTCCGAGACCATAAAGATAATGTTTTTGACTTTACCGTCAGAGCGTCTCTGTGAGGGCGAGGCGAGCGCCAGTCTGGAAAGCGCCAAGCCTGTTGCGCCTGCGAAACCGAGCCGCAAGATTTCCCGACGAGTCCATTTGTCCTGCATAGCTTCCTCCCAGCCATAAGCATACCCGACGATGTGTTAAGAAGGGGTTATGGGGGGGTGGGATTGCCCGGATTGAAGCACAGGCGAAGGAACCAATCTGAGTAGCAAGCGGCGACGCTCACCCAAGACCCAACTGCTTCAACACCCCCCACAACGGCGGACGCGCCCACAACCACCCCACCTCCAGCCAGAAGCCTTCCAGCACGCGACTGCGATAGACCCCCTCCGAACCGCCAAACGCCACCCGATAGAACCCTGCCGCATCGCGCTGGAAAAACTCCGCGTACCGACGGTCAGGGTCAATCACCCAGTATTCGGGCACGCCCGCCGTCTCATACTCCTCAAACTTCACAAAGCGGTCAGTATGCCGACTGGCAGGGCTGACGATTTCCACAATCAGGTCGGGCGCGCCGTCAAAGTATTGCGCCTCAAAGCGTCCTGCGTTGCTGTTGAGGATGACCACAATATCCGGCTCGCGGGCGACCTCTCTGCCCTCGGGCAACGGCAACTTCACCAGCAGCGGCGGGTGGTAGACCTCTCCAAGATTGTGATAATCTACCCAACTGCTCAGCGGCGTGTAGAGGAACCTGCTTGACCGTTGATGCTCAATTGATACGGGCATAGCAGGTACAACCTCTCCATTAACCCATTCGGCGTGCGCGCCGTCGTACTGCTGCAGGAACTCCGCGAAGGTGCGGGGTTGCTGCGGCGCGGTGCGCGCCTCTGTGGAGACAACCTGCTCCATAGCATCTCACCCTGACCTAAGTATACCTCATATCGTAGCAGCGAACAGCGCGCCTCACGCCCAAACACCTCTGGAAACAAGCTCGCAAAAGACCTCCGAACGCCTTCCGCAAGACTTGACAGTGATATATTGCAGTGTGGTATAATAGGGTGTGGATGGAAACGACGCAGCCGTTGTGGACTATAGAGGCGCTGACGCAGGTCGCTGCACAGGTATTACGGCAGGACTACTGGGGTCCGCCGAGCCGTCAGGTAGCGGAGCTGCCGAACCTGCGCACGGTGCGCTACTACACCACGCTGGGACTGCTGGATCGCCCGATAATGCGCGGGCGTATTGCCTACTACACCCGCCGCCATCTGGCGCAGCTGGTCGCCATCAAACGACTGCAAGCCGAGGGGCTATCGCTGGTGGAGATTCAACAGCGTTTGTACGGGCTGACCGACGAGGCGTTGGAGCGGATTGCCCGCCTGCCCGAATCGCTGGACGCGCCAGCCGAAGCGCCTACGGTGTCGGTGCGCCGTCGCCGTCGATTCTGGAAGACGCTGCCCGCGCCACCTGAAGCAACCCAAGCGCTTGCAGTGCAAACCTGGCAGGTGGTGTCGCTTGCGCCCGGCGTCGAGCTGAGTCTGCAGTTGGATCAGCCGCTCGACCCGCAGGCGATTGCACAAATCCAGCGTGCGGCGATGCCCCTAATGCGCCTCCTGAACGAACTGGGCGTTGTTTCCGGTGAGAACCTACCGATGGAGGTTGAACGAAATGGCGAAGCAGACTAAAGTGCAGAGCGTTCCCGTCGTGGAGATGTTGCCCGCGCAGCCGTCACAGAACGGGATTGGCGCCTTGACGACGCCACAGGGTAACTTGCCCCTGAAACGCCTTGAAGTCGAGGCGGACATCGTAGGCATTTTCGCCCAGACCGTCATTCGCCAGACCTTTCAGAACCCAACCGACCGGGCGCTGGAGGCGATCTATATCTTTCCTCTGCCCGACCGCGCCGGTGTGGGGGGGTTCCAGATGACCGTGAACGGGCGCGTGGTGGAAGGCGTGCTGAAAGAGCGGTTGCAGGCGCGACAGGAGTACGAAGCCGCCATTCAGCAGGGATACCGCGCCGCGATGCAGGAAGAGGAACGCCCGAATGTGTTCACCCTCAGCGTGGGGAACCTGATGCCTGGCGAAGAGGCGCATATCACGCTGACCCTCTACAGCCTGCTGGAGCTGGACAGCGGCGAGGCAACCTATCGCGTGCCGCTGGTGGTCGCGCCGCGCTACATTCCCGGAATGCCTCTCGACGACTCGGTGGGCTACGGCACCGCACCCGACACCGACGCCGTGCCCGACGCCTCGCGAATTACCCCGCCTGTGCTGCTGCCAGGTTTCCCGAACCCCGTGCAACTTGCCATCGAGGTGCGCATCGATGGGCGCACAACGCCCCTTACAGACCTGCGCGCCTCGCTGCATAATGTGATGACCATCAACGCTCAGGGTGTCTACACCGTGCGCCTGCAGCCCGGTGAGCGCATCGACCGTGATTTCATCTTGCGCTTCCGTCTCCTGCAGAAGGAGCGGACCACGCGCGCCCTGCTGGCGCCCGACCCGAACAATCCCAACGAGGGCACGCTACTAACCCTTGTATTCGCCGACAACGCCGAGTCGCCCGCCATGCTGAGCGATGTGCTTTTCGTTGTGGACCGTTCGGGCAGTATGGACGGTTGGAAGATGGAGGCGGCGAAACGCGCCACCGTGCGCCTGATCGACTCGCTGAACCCTACCGCCCGATTCGGCGTGCTGGTGTTCGACGATACTGTGGAGGCGTTTGACAACGGCGCGTTCCAGCCTGCGTCCGATAGGGCGCGCTTCCAGGCGACGCAGTGGCTGGCGCGAATTCATGCCCGTGGCGGTACGGAGATGCTCAGAGCGCTACAGGCGGCAATTCAGCAGTGTACGCATCCCGCACAGGGGCAATCGGAAGAAACACCGCGAGAAGCATGTCCGATTGTCGTGCTGATTACCGATGGTCAGGTGGGCAACGAGGAGCAGATTCTGCGCTATGTGGCGAACGCGGGCGTTACCCTCTACATCGTGGGTATTGATGAAGCGCTCAACGACGCCTTCCTGCGCCGCCTGGCAGAGCAGACGGGCGGGCTGTTTATGCCCATCGAGAGCGAAGACCGCCTCGATGAGACGCTCGATCTGCTGCGCCAGCGGCTCAGCACGCCCGTACTTCGCGACATTCAGGTCAGTAGTAGCGATGTGCCACTGATGCCCAGCACAGCCGTGCCGAAGTCGCCGATAAACCTCTATACGCGCGGCGTCGCCTATGTGCTGCAGCGCTGGCAGGGGCATGTCCCCAGGAACGCCGTGGTCGCTATTGAGGCGCGACAACCCGACGGGAGCGTGTGGCGGCAAACCGTGCGCGTCCGCCGCGTGCGTACCCCCATACTGCGCTTTAGCTGGGCGCGACACATGGTGCGCATGCTCGAAGACCTCTACTACATCGCGCGAATCAAGCGACTGGAGCAGCGAATTGTGCAAACCTCGCTCCAGTATGGTGTGCTGTCGCGCTTCACCGCCTTCATCGCCATCGACCGAAGCGAGCAGGTCAATCCGGGAGGCGTTCAGCACCGTATCGTGCAGCCTGTCGAAATCCCCCGCGGCTGGCGATCGCTCAGACTTGCCTCGCCTGCGCGCGCGCTGTTCATGCGCTCCATTTCCGATGAACCGCCTTCGTTCCTGATATCAAGGCAACTATCCATGCCGTCGCCGCCAGCAGACGATGAATCGCGTTTAGAATTCGCTTGGGATGTTTCGAGCGATGCCCCACAGAGCGCGCCTGCAGAGTCATCCCCTGTCTTCAGTGCGCCCGCTCCGGAAAGCAGGTCGTTCGCTCCACTGCAGCGTCTCTATCACGACCTGCGCTCAATAAAGCCTGAGTCGCCCACGCTCGTTGACCAGTACCTGCTGGAACTGTTGCTCGAGCTGGACGCCTGGCTTGCGGAGCATTCCGAAGAGTCGCCGCATTCTGAGCGGGTTATCGAGCTGGTGGACGCCATCCTCGAACATTTCCAGGAGCGCTGGGAGACAGAGCGTGTGCGGCAACTGCTGGCGCTCTGCGACGAAGTGCTTTCACTCGTGCTGAGTAAGCCCTCTCGTCGCGAGCGGTGGTGGTAACTCTATGCGTCGGCTTGGAGCGATTCGGCTCCAAGCCGACGCTGCCTACGCCGTTCGCCGCCTGCGACAGGGGCGATGAACCCATCGGAGCCGCACGCCACAACGCTCAACCAAGCCCCCACTGCTTCATAACTCCCCACAACGGCGGACGCGCCCACAACCACCCCACCTCCAGCCAGAAGCCCTCCAGCACGCGACTGCGATAGACCCCCTCCGAACCGCCAAACGCCACCCGATAGAACCCTGCCGCATCGCGCTGGAAAAACTCCGCATACCGACGGTCAGGGTCAATCACCCAGTATTCAGGCACACCCGCCGTCTCGTACTCCTCGAACTTCACAAAGCGATCCGTGTGCCGACTGGCGGGGCTGACGATTTCCACAATCAGGTCGGGCGCGCCGTCGAAGTATTGCGCCTCAAAGCGTCCTGCGTTGTTGTTGAGGATGACCACAATATCCGGCTCGCGGGCGACCTCTCTGCCTTCGGGCAACGGCAACTTCACCAGCAGCGGCGGGTGGTAGACCTTCCCCAATTCGTGATACGCAACCCAGTTCACCACCAAGCTCAGCAAAAACATACTTATATCTTGATGCTCTACCGACACAGGCATAAGCGGCATTACCTCCCCGTTGACCCATTCGGCGTGCGTGCCGTCGTACTGCTGCAGGAACTCCGCGAAGGTGCGGGGTTGCTGCGGCGCGGTGCGCGCCTCTGTGGAGACAACCTGCTCCATAGCATCTCACCCTGACCTAAGTATACCCCGCTCCATAGCGGCGAACAGTCTCGCGAAACTTCTCTCCAGCCTGACGGCTGAAGCCGTTCCGATAAGACGAAACCGACCTTCGTCGGCTCAGCCCCCCAACCCCCCGTAAACAGGGGACTACAGCCAGCGAAGGCTGGCTTTGTTTATTAGGAACGGCTTCAGCCGTCGCTCTTTCGGGGAGGCATGAAAAAACCTACCCCTATAAGACCAGAGACGCCCTCCTACAGGCTGGGGGCTCTTGGACGCCCTAACACCCACTGCCGAAGTTGAAGAGCACCTCCAGCAGGTCGGCGTCGTCCACAACCCCGTCGCCGTTGAGGTCTTCTATCCCGCTCCCACCACCGACGGCAAACAGCACCTCCAGCAGGTCGGCGTCGTCCACGCAGCCATCGCCGTTCACATCCCCGCGCGTGCTGGACGCCTCTGTATCCAGCAGAAACGCCTCCGTGCGGTTTTTGGGCGCGTGATAGCCCCAGCCCACGATGTAGCGCCCGTTCGCGCTAAGCCTCCAAGCAACCTCCAGCCGTGAGCCGTCGGTCAGCAGGCTGGCGTAGGTCTGGTTCAGGTCTTCCACCTGCGTGGTCGCCGTTGCCAGTCGCCAGCGCACAGCGCGGTTTTGCCCTGACGCATTCCGACAGAAGCCCACAATCACATCGCCGCGGATGTCATACGCTACCCCTGCACTGCCACCCAGATGCGCCAGCAGTTCGGGGTTCCAGTTGTTCGCCGCACGCCACATCGCGGGGTAGTAAACACTGAACCACGAAGCCACAGAGGTGCCTACTACCACTGCGCCATCAGCAGACAGCCCGCGCGCTACACAGCTGGAATGTCCCGAAGCGGGCGCGAGAATCCGCGACCACGCGACGCTGAAGTCGTCGCGCAAGCCGATGACTATGCCCCGAAAGCCCCAGCCACTGCCGTGCCCAAACCCGGCGATAATACGCCCATCGTCGGAAATGCCATAGGCATCGCCAAGCCACATCCCTTGTGGCGCATAGGCGCGCCGCACAGGTGGGTTCTGACTCAAATCCCACAGGGTGGGCAAATTGTCGCCAGCCCTGGACTTCCCGACCGCATATCTCCCTGAGGGCGTGATGTCAGCTGTCCAACAGAAGGTTCCTGGCGCAGGGGGCAGCCACTGGAAGCCGTTCTGCCGCGTCCACATAAACGCACGCTCAGGACCCCCTACCGGATCGGGGTAGGTGTTCCCCACAGCCACAGAGCCATCTGCCGAGACCGCCCACAGGCGAGAATCCGACCCTTGCAGGACAACGATAATCGTGTTCGCGGCGCGATTCCACACCACGGCGCTGCCGTTCGCGTGCCCCACAACCGTCAGCCCGTCGTTGGAAACGCCATACGCATAACTGACGCCGCCTGTCTCGGTCAGCGTCCCCAGCCAGTAGAGCCGCTGCGCAGGCAACACTGCCAGTGTCATCAGTCCCGTCAGCAACACACCACTCAGTCGCGCCCACAGCGCGACGCTCGCTCTGTTCACTCTGACCTTCCGCATCTTCAGAACCTCCTTCCAGAAAGTGTCGTGTGAAGAGAGCATAGCGCCCCTGTTGTCGATAATATACATCGCTTTGGCGCGGAACGGGTAGGACTTTTGTCCTAATTTGTCCCTCCTTGGAGCGATTCTGGGGGCAAGAATCTGCAGATGAAGTGATTTTTTGCATGGCGCGTCATGATGCTTCTGCGAGTCTCTACCCCCCGTTAGCAGCATCTGAGGACGCAGTGCAGGCGAGGAAGAGCAGGAAACTCGCTCCCCATCACGAAGCAGGAGGATATGCACACGCTTTTTGCAGCCACATGGTGGTTCGGGCGTCGCGCCGTAGAACACGCATGGCAAACCTGGCAGGGATCTCCGCTGAAAGACCCCGCAAAACGCCTGCTGGAGGCGGTGGTGGCGGCTACGGCAGCGGTGGAGCTGGACCCAGAGGTGCTTTCGGTGGGCTACGGTGGCTTGCCGAACCAGATTGGTGAGGTGGAGCTGGACGCGGCGGTGATGGAGGGCGCGCAGCTGCGAGCGGGCGCCGTGGCGAGCGTGCGCCGTTTCGTACCCGCCATTCGGATTGCCCAGCGCGTGATGGAGAAGACCCCCCACCTGATGCTGGTGGGGGAGGGCGCAGAACGGTTCGCGATTCAGCAGGGTTTTCAACCGCGCAGCTTGCTCACTGAAGAAAGCATCCGCCGCTGGCATGCGTGGTATCAGGAGCGCCATGCGCCGCAGGAGGTTTCGAGGGCGCGCGCTGGCGAATCCCACGATACCGTCGGCGTGCTGGGCTGGCACGAGGGGCATCTGGTAGTTGCGTGTTCCACCAGCGGGCTGGCATGGAAGATGCCCGGGCGCGTGGGCGACTCGCCCATCTTCGGCGCGGGGCTGTATGCCGATAACGAGGCGGGCGCGGCGGTCTGCACAGGCACAGGCGAGGAAATCTGGCGCTTCGCGCTCGCCAGCCGCGTGGTGGAACTGATGCGCGAGGGCGTCGCGGCGCAAACAGCCTGCCAGCGCGTGATTCAGTATATGCTCCAGCGTAAGCCCGAAACCGCGCAGATTCAAGCAGCCGTGATCGCTATCCGCTCCGATGGCGACTTCGGTGTGGGCGCAACCCAGCCCGAAAAGTTCGAAGCGCACTTCTGCCGCGATGGCGAGATGTTTCAGGTAAAACCGTAAAAACACGGTTCGCTCGCAGGAAAAACGGCCATCATTCCGAACGAGGGTTTCACGGGGAGGACAGGTATGAGAGCGACACGATTCGCCCTGCTGGGGCTGTGCTGGGCAATCGGGTGTATTGCCGTTGCGCTTGCGGAAACGGAGATTGCACAGGTCAAACTCGTCAAAGTAGACCTCCAGCAGCGCACGCTGACCCTGCAGCGAACAGGTCAAGCCGAGTTTGTTGCCGATTTGCACAAAAACCCGCGCCTCTGGTGGGAGAAAAAGCCTCTTGCCCTGGAAAAACTTGCCGAACACACGGGCAAGCGCGTCATGGTACGCATGAGCGTAGACACAGGGCGCAAACCCATCGTGCGCGAGCTGGCAGACCCCGACACATGGAAGTGGCTCGATACCGTGCGTCGCGGCGTGGTGAAGGGCGTTCTCAAGGCGCTCGATGAAGAGACTCTCACGCTGGAGTTCCCCGACAAAAGCGAGTTCACCTATCGCCATAACGCCCGCACGCAGTGGGAGAAGGGCGGACAGCCCGCTTCGCCTGAAGACTTCAAGCAGGGGGAGGTGGTCTTTATTGCCCCGCGCCTGCTGTCGAATCTGGACACGCTGGCGCAGGCAGTAAGCGACCGCGAACAGGACACCCAGCAGGCACGCGAGCGCACGCTCCCCACGGTGCAGGGCGTGGTGCAAACGCATGATTTGCTCAATCGGCGTATTTCCATTCGCACCCGCGCGGGCGACACGCGCGAATTCGTCTATGACCAGAACACCGAGTTTGTCTCCGAGGGCAAGCCCATCAAGCCCCAGCAGGTCAAAGTGGGCGCGACAATCACAGTTCATCGCAGGCGCAGCACCGACGGGAGCGAATATGCGCGACGCATCACGCTCCACCCGCCTCAGAAATCGTGAAGCAGGAAGTTGTGCATGGTCGTCGAATAGAGTGCGAACCGCATACAGGAGGCAAATATGAGGCGATTCACGACACTACTGGCGTTCGGGTTGCTCTGGCTCGGCGCACTGGCGCAGACGCCAATAGCGGCATGGCAGTTCTTCGGCAACGCCGCGCCGAACAACCCCGCCACACCGGGACTGGGTAAAAAGACGATTTATTATCCCTGCCTGACGCGGCTCTACGCCGTGAATGTAGAGGATGGCACGCTCAAGTGGCAGTACCCTGCCGACGCCCCGCTGGACGCCACGATTCTGGGACAGCCTGTGGAGGGCGAGAACCTCGTCTACTTCGGGGCGAGCAATGGCAATGTGTACGCGCTGGATATCGAAACGGGCGCGGTACGCTGGATTTTCCGGGCACGGAGCGCCCCCACGGCTCGCTTCGTGCTGGACGAGGATATTCTCTACCTCGGTACGGGCGGCGGCGAGGTCTATGCCATCAACGCCCGCAACGGCGAACCGGTATGGAGCGCGCCCTATCGCACCGACGACTACATCACGGGGAGCCTCGTCAAGGTAGAAGATACGCTCTATTTCGGCACGAACGGCGGGTTCATCCATGCAATTACGGCGAGCGGTGGGCGACGGCGCTGGGTCTATCGCCTGCCCGCACCGAACTACGACCCCCAGCCTGTCTATGCGAACAATAGTATCTATGCCACCTCCAGCGACCAGCTGCTGGCGCTGAACCCTAACAGCGGAGCGCTCCGCTGGCGACGCCAGTTTACTACCGAAATTCGCCTTGCGCCTGCTGCAAACGAGGACTATGTGGTGGTCACCACTCGCGAGAACCGCGTGTTGGTTTACGACCATAACGGCAGGTTAATTGCGGGCAGTGATAGAGCGCCCATCACCCTGCGCTATGAGCCGTTGTTCCCGCCCGTGATTCACGAGGGCGACCTGTGGGTGGTAACGCGGCGTGGCACTCTCCTGCGCTACTCCCTGCCCGAAGGGCAATTGAAATGGCTCTACACCCTGCGCCCGCCCGAAGGCACGCTGGATGCCAACAATCGGCGGATTGCGTACCTTGCTATCACAAGCCGACTGCTGTTTATCCCCAACGGGCTGGTTGTGGCGACGGCGGAAGGCAATCTGACCGCTTTCCTCTATAACTGGGTGGATCGCACGCCGCCCCAGGTCGTGCGTACCCTCCCGAATGTAGGCGAAATGATGTCGGGGCAGCTGCCGCTGGACTTTTTCGCCCGCATTCGGGACGACGGGAGCGGGGTCAACCCCGGCTCGGTGCAGTTCCTGCTGGACGACGAGCCGCTGGAAGCGGAGTACGATCCCTCGCTGGGCGAGGTTACCGTGCGCCTGCGTTCGGGAGGCACGGTACAGCCGCTGGCGGATGGACGCCACACGCTCACCGTCATCGCCTCCGACTGGGCAGGCAACACCGTGCGCTACACATGGGCGATTCATGTGGATAACAGCCTGCGCCGTGCGCCCACGCGCCCGCAGCAGCAACAGCAGCCCACAGGTCCTGGCACAGGTGGGCGCGGCGGACGCGGCGGTGGCGACATCTGACGATGGGCACGCTTTCTCAAAAGGGCGCGGAGATCGCCATCCGCGCCCAGAACCTCACCAAAGAATTCCTGCTGAGTCACCAGCCCTATTCGTCCCTCAAAGGGTTGTTGCTGGCGTTCCTGCCAAAGCGCATGGAGCATATCGTCGCCCTCAAAGAGGTGAGTTTCACCATCCATCAGGGCGAGACGGTGGGCGTCATCGGGCGCAACGGGTCGGGCAAAAGCACCCTGCTGGGGATTATTGCACGGGTCTACCGCCCCACTTCAGGCTCCATTACCGTAAACGGGCGCGTCGCGCCCCTGCTGGAACTGGGCGCGGGCTTCCACCCCGACCTCACAGGGCTGGAGAACATCTATTTCAACGGGGTCATTCTGGGTCTCACGCGCCGACAGGTTGCCGAACGCCTGCCAGAGATTATCGCCTTCGCCGAGCTGGAAGATTATATTGACGCCCCCATCCGCACCTATTCATCGGGCATGCTGATGCGGCTGGGCTTCGCGATTGCCGCGCATGTGGACGCCGATATTTTGCTGGTGGACGAAGTGCTGGCGGTGGGCGATGCGCGTTTCCAGCAGAAGTGCTACCGCAAGATTCACGAGTTTCAGGAGCAGGGGCGCACGATTCTGTTCGTTTCGCACGACATGGAGGCGGTGCGTCAGGTGGCACAGCGTGCGCTCTGGCTGGATAAGGGCGTCCTGCGTGCGGATGGCGAGGTCAACACGGTGATTGAAGCCTATCTGCAAGAGGCGGCGGCTACGCCGTGATACCCGCCCAGCGGAGCGTCTCTTCCAGCGGGCGCACGCCCGTGGTCGCGCCCAGCTGGGTTACGCAGAGGGCGCCCACCGCGTTTGCCAGTCGCGCCGTCTTCTCGAGATCCCAGCCCAGCGCCAGCCCCGCCAGAAACCCCGCGCAGAAGCAATCGCCCGCGCCCAGCATGTCCACCACCTCCACGGGGTAGGCAGGCACGGAAAAAGCGACCTCGCGATTTTTGACGAAACACCCCTGCGCGTCCATCTTGATCACCACCGTGCCGACGCCCGCCTCCAGCAGCCTGTCGGCGATTCGTTCTGGCTCCGTCTCGCCCGTCAGCCCGCACGCTTCGCCGTAGTTGGGCAGGATATAGTCCAGATGAGGCAGGCAGGGACGCAGCAGCTCTATCCAGCGCCCTGAGGCGTCCCATGTGGTGTCCAGACTGGTGGTCAGTCCCAGCGCTCTGGCATGTTGTAGCACGCGGCTGGCGGGTTCGCCGTCCATTTTGGGCATCAGGAACGCGCCCGCCAGATGGAACAGGGCACATTCGCGCACCACATCCCAGTCAATATCTTCGGGGGCAAATTCCTCGTTCGCGCCTACATGGTGAATAAACGAGCGCTCGCCATCGGGATGCACCATCACCATCGTGCTGGAGGTGCCTTTCTGCGCGCGCTGGATGCCGCGCGTGTCCACTCCGTGTTGCTGGAGCGTTTGTATCAGAAAATCGCCAAAGGGGTCTTGCCCCACCTTGCCGATGACTGCCACTGGCAACCCCAGTTTTGCCAGCGCCAGCCCCGTGTTGGAGGCGCAACCGCCCACATGCAGTTCCATCGTGTCCACATGCACGCACACGCCTCTGTCGGGGTAGCGACTGACGGGTTTGGCGACCACATCCGCGACCAGAATACCTACCGAAGCGATTTTGCGCATGCGTTACTCCTTTGCATGTTTGAAAAATGCCGTCTCATGCCTGACGGCTGAAGCCGTTCCTGTAAGACGAAGCCGACCTGCGTCGGCTATCTGAGCCAGCGAAGGCTGGCTTTGTTTCATAGGAACGGGTTCACCCGTCCTGCTCACAAGCGATTTTTCGAATACCATTTCTACTCCTCGCCTTTGACGGAGCGTTTGAGCTTTTCAAAAAAGCTGCTCGGTTCGGCGCTGGCATACTTTTTGAGGCGCACGCCTGAGGCTTCCGCCAGCTGGCGCAACAGGTTGCGCTGGGCGTCGGTGAGTTTTTTGGGCATTTTTAGCCCGATGCGCACATGCAGGTCGCCGCGTTTGCCCGTGCGCGGGTCGGGCAAGCCGTAGCCGTGCAGGGTAATCTCGCTGTAGGGTTCGGTGAGTTCGGGGATTTCCAGAGTCACCTTGCCGTCCAGCGTTTCAATCTCGATTTCGTCGCCGAGCGCCAGCTGGGGGTAGGTGAGGTTAATCTGCGTGGCTAAATCGCGTCCGCGGCGCTTGAATCGGGGATGGGGCGCCACGGAAACCACCACATAGAGGTCGCCATCCCGCCCGCCGCGCAATCCCGAATCGCCCGCGCCGCGTATCAGCAGGGCGGTATCCGACTCGATGCCAGGGGGGATGGAGATGGGGATGGAATCATGCCGTAGCACCCGTTTGTTGCCTTTGCACTCACGGCATGGGGAGCGCACAATCTCGCCCTCACCCCGACAGCGCTGGCAGGGCACCACGCGCGACACCGTGCCCAGTATAGTAGTCTGAGTATAGCGCACGCGCCCAGAGCCGTGGCAGTCGGGACAGCGTTCCGGGGTTGTGCCCGGTTCGGCGCCCGTGCCGCGGCATCGCTCGCAGAGTCGCAGGCGCTCTACTGTAACGGTTTTCTCGGCGCCGTGAAGCACCTCTTCCAGCGTGATGGTAAGGTCTACGCGGCGGTCGTCGCCATCCACCGCGCCGCGCGGCGTTGCGCCGAGGGTGCCCCCAAAAAACATCTGGAAGAGGTTTTCCGCCATATCGAAGGGGTCGGTGGTGGGGGTGTAGGAGGCGCCTGCGTGTCCAAAGCGGTCGTAGAGGGCGCGTGCTTCAGGGTCCGAGAGAACCTGATAAGCTTCGTTCAGTTGTTTGAACTTCTCTTCGGCGTCGGGGTCGTCTTTGTTCACATCGGGATGGAGTTGCCGCGCGAGCCTCCGGTAGGCGGCTTTAATCTCGTCCTGGGAGGCGTCGCGCGACACTCCAAGAATCGCATAGTAGTCAGGCTTGTTCGGCATCACCGCGTTCGGAGCCTTCTGTGCCTAACAGCTGCGCCAGTTCCGACTCGTAAAACTCGCGCAGTTCGGTATCGTCTTCCGTTTCTTCCTGAATACGACGGTCCAGGTCTTGCAGGGTACTCAGTTGCCAGGTGTGTTCGGGACCCTGAATCAGCACTTCGACACGGTTCTCGTCGATAATCAGCGGTTTGATTTTGCCCTGAGCGATTTCCTCCAGCGCAACGGAAAGCGGGTTGAATTCTACACCGTTGACGGGCACCAGCGGCTTTGCGCCCGCCTTCAATAGGCGTGCGCGCTCCGCCGCCAGCAGAGCCAGAATATAGCGCGGGTATTGAATCAGTTCATCGTTTTCAGGAAAGATCATTCAATCAGCCTCCTCTTTTTGTGGCTTTTGATAGCGTGCTTAAACCGTTCAGCCGACAACAACTGCAGAGGCACGGGTGTCCTCTGCTCTCGGCACCACTGCCCTTGGTATCTGCCAAACATACATGACGGCATTATAGATTATACCCCAAGCGTTTTGGGGTGTTGTCAAGGGGTGGCGGCTTCGGCTGGGGCGGGCGTTTCAGCGGGCGCCTCCTCTTCCAGCGCCTGCACATGACGCAACGCCGTCACGGCGACTTCGATCTGGTCGTCGGTCGGTTCGCGGGTGGTGAGGTATTGCGTCCACAGTCCGGGCGCCAGCAGCACGCGCGTGAAGAAGCCCGTCTTATACATGCCAGCGAGCCGAATCACCTCATACACCAGACTTGCCACCACCGGCAGCAGCGCCAGATGCATGGGGATGCGGATGTACCACGCAGGGCGTCCCAGCAGGGCGAACACGAAAATGCTCACCACCAGCACCAGCAGCACGAAGCTCGTGCCGCAGCGCGGATGCAGGCGCGTCTGCTGGCGGGCGGTCTCTACCGTGACGGGCAGCCCCTCTTCGAGCGCATTGATGGCTTTATGTTCCGCGCCGTGATACTGGAACACGCGCCGGATGTCGGGCATCAAGCCAATCAGCCCTACATAGAGCAGGAAAATCGTAATGCGCAGGACGCCGTCCAGCAGGTTCTGCTCAAAACTGCCCCAGCCTTCGCGCTTGAGCCAGTCGGTCAGGAGTGTGGGAATCACAAAAAACAGCCCGATGCCGATTGCCAGCCCCACCGCCGCAGAGCCGCCAATTGCGATATCCTGAATCGGTTTGGCAGGGGGCTTATAGTTGGGGTCGTTTTGAATCTGCACCTGACTGGAAAACATCAGGGCGCGCATGCCCAGCGCCAGCGCGTCCACCAGCATCAGGAAACCCCGCAGAAACGGGCGGTTCAGAAACTGGAGCTTGCCGACCAGCGTGTTCTTGATGGGTTCTGCCTGCACCACGATAGAGCCATCGGGGGCGCGGCACGCCACGGCAAAATAGCGGGGACTGCGCATCATCACGCCTTCGATGACCGCCTGTCCCCCGTAGCGCCAGTAGCGCTTCTGTGGCTCGTTTGGGGTCATGATTGCTGACCGTAGTTTTTATACTTGCGCAGGAATCGTTCCACGCGCCCTTCGGTGTCCACCACGCGGCGCGTGCCTTCGCCGGTAAACGCCGGGTGGCACGCCGCGCACACCTCCACACGTATCTCCTCTTTCGTGGAGAGCGTCTCAAAGGTGTTGCCACAGGCGCACACCACGCGCGAAACCACATACTTGGGATGGATTCCGGGTTTCATGCTCTATCCTCCAGCGGGGTATATTATACCCAAGCAGAGACCGAAAATAAAGGATATGCCCATGAAGCGCTGGCTCGTTTTCGGGTGGAGTGTTGTGATCGTGCTGGGGCTGGTTCGCTGTGTGCCCGGAGGAGGAACCAGTACAGGCAGCCAGCAGATCGTTTGCTCGCTGGATGCCTTTGTGCCCAACTATGCCCGTGAGGTGCAGAAGCTCCTGCGCTGGGAGCAGTTCCCCGTGCGAGTCTACTTTGAACGCGACGCCCACTACTCGCCCGTATGGCAAACGATTGCGCTTCAGGGGTTTGACCAGTGGATTGAGGTCTTCAACCCCCATATTCGCTATGAGGTGGTGGACGACCCTGCGCAGGCGCAGATTACGGTGCGCTTTAACCCAGCGAATGCCGACGGGCGCGTGGATTTCGAGTATTACCCCAGCAGCGGCGTGCTTGTCAAGGCAGAGATGACGATTGGCGTGCGTGGGAATAACACGACCGATATTCGGAGCGTTGCCGCGCACGAGTTTGGGCACGCACTGGGCATCTCCGGGCATAGCACGGACCCTGCCGACATGATGTACCCCACCTATGTGAGCAATGTGCCTCTGCAGCTGACCCAGCGCGACATCAATACGCTGAAGACCGCGTATTGTCATCTGTTCACAAACCGGGGCGTGAGCCGCGGCGTCCCCTCCGAAACGCCTGTGAGAGGCACGATTCGCTGTGAGTGCGGGCGCCCTTAGTTTTCCAGCGCGTACTCCAGGCACACAGCCCGCACGGTCAGCCCCACCTGCACCTGGGTGAGGATCAACGAACGGCTGCCATCCGCAACGGCGTCCTCGATCTCCACACCGCGCTGGATGGGACCGGGGTGCATCACGACGCAATCGGGATGCGCCACCTGCAGCCGCGCTTCGGTAATCTGATAGTCGCGCCGATAGGCGTTCAGACTGGGCAGGAAGCCGCTTTCCATGCGCTCGGTTTGCAGGCGGAGCGCCATCACCACATGGGCGTTTTGAAGAGCCTGCTCTATGGAGTGTGTTTGCTGAACCCCTGGCAGGGGTGCGTCGGGCAGCAGGGTGGGGGGCGCACAGAGCCAGACCTCCGCGCCCGCCTGTGTCAGCAGGATTGCGTTTGAACGCGCCACACGGCTGTGTTTCACATCGCCCACAATCGCGACCTTCACCCCTTCCAGCCAGCGCGTGTGCGGATTCGGGTAGCCCCGATGGCTCCAGAGGGTGTAAATATCCAGCAGCGCCTGTGTGGGGTGTTCATGCGCCCCATCGCCCGCGTTCAGGATAGGCACGGTGGAAAAGCGGCTTGCGGTGTGCGCCGCGCCCGCGTGCGGATGACGAATCACGATTGCCCGCACGCCCTGCGCACAGAGAGTGCGTACTGTGTCGGCAAGGCTTTCCCCCTTCACGATGCTGCTGATGGAAGGCGTCAGCACGAGAGGATGATAGCCCAGCATCACGCATGCCTGCTCGAACGCGCCCCGTGTTCGAGTGCTGGGTTCATAAAACAGCAGCGCAATCGTGCCACGCCCCTGACGAGGAGTGGTGCCTTCCCGATACTGGCGTATTCGCTCCAGCATCGGGGCGAGGGGCAGGTCGTGTGCGCTCAACAGGTGGGGCATCGTTATGGCTCCGAGGGGCGCCCTTTGCGTAGCACCACGCGGTCGCGCCCTTCCAGTTCCATCAGTTCCACCAGCACGAACTCGGCGCGGCTCGTGGGCAGGTTCTTGCCCACATAGTCGGGGCGAATGGGCAACTCCCGATGTCCCCGGTCAATCAGGGTTGCCAGCTGGATGCAGGCGGGGCGCCCCAGATGCATCACGGCTTCCATCGCCGCGCGAACGGTGCGCCCGGTTTGAATCACCTCGTCCACCAGGATCACGCGCTTGTTGGTGACTTCAAAAGGCACTTCGGTTCGGCTGCGGCTGAGCGCGGCGGGGCGGTCGCGCACATCATCCCGAAAGGGGGTGATGTCCACGCTTCCGCAGGGGATGCCCACGCCCTCAATCTGGGAGAGGGCGAGCGCGAGTCGGCGTGCCAGCGGCGCGCCCCGACGCTGGATGCCAATCACCACCAGATCGCGCGCCCCCTTGTTGCGCTCCAGAATCTCGTGCGCAATCCGGGTAATCGCGCGACGGATATCCTCGGCATCCATCACCACGACCTCGTTGCGCTCCGTCATGTCTGCACAACCTCAGCCTCTTCGGCTTCCTTAAGGCGCTCTTCCAGCTCTTCCGCCCGCACCAGCGCAATCGGCAGCACCTCGTCCATGTGGCGTACCAGATGGAAGTGCATCTGCTCGCGCACATGTTCGGGAATCTCGTCCAGATCGGGTTCGTTTTCGGCAGGCAGGATGACCTCGTAGATGCCCGCGCGGTGGGCGGCAATCACTTTCTCTTTGATTCCGCCGACGGGCAGCACGCGCCCGCGCAGGGTGATTTCGCCCGTCATCGCTACATCGCGTCGCACGGGGCGTCGGGTGAGAGCGGATGCCAGCGCGACCGCCATCGTGATACCCGCCGAGGGACCATCTTTGGGGATAGCGCCTTCGGGCACATGGATGTGGATATCGTACTGGCGATAGAATTCAGGGTCAATCCCCAGCTGGGTGGCGCGGGAGCGGATGTAGGTCAGCGCGGCTTGCGCCGACTCTTTCATGACCTCGCCGAGGTGTCCCGTCATAATCAGGCGTCCCTCGTGTCCGGGCACGACGGCGACCTCCACTGCCATCACATCGCCGCCGAACTCGGTGTATGCCAGCCCCATCGCCACACCAATCTCGTCTTTTTCCTCTTTGGTGCCGAACCGATAGCGCGGCTTGCCCAGATATTCGGTCAGTTTGTCGGGCGTAATCACCTCGTGAACCGACTCGCCGGCGGCGACCTTCTTGGCGACTTTGCGGCACACGGTGGCGATTTCGCGCTCCAGATTGCGCACGCCCGCCTCGCGCGTGTATTCGCGGATGATGCGCAACAGCGCCTCGTCGGTGAACTCAATATGCTCGGGCTTCAGCCCGTGACGCTCCATCACCTTCGGCACCAGATACCCCTTGGCGATCTGGAGCTTCTCGTCTTCGGTGTAGCCCGAAAACGGGATAATCTCCATTCGGTCGCGCAGGGGCGCCGGAATCGTCTCCAGCGTGTTCGCCGTCGTGATAAACATCACATCCGAGAGGTCAAACGGCACCTCCAGGTAATGGTCGGAGAACTTATCGTTCTGTTCGGGGTCTAACGCCTCCAGCAGGGCGGAGGTGGGGTCGCCGCGGAAGTCGTAGCCGAGTTTATCGATCTCGTCCAGCATGAACACAGGGTTGCGCGTACCTGCCTGGCGGAGACCCTGAATAATGCGTCCGGGCATCGCGCCGATGTAGGTGCGTCGGTGCCCGCGGATTTCGGCTTCATCGCGCACGCCACCCAGCGACACCCGCACGAACTTGCGCCCCAGCGCACGGGCAATCGAGCGCCCCATCGAGGTCTTGCCCACACCAGGCGGACCCACAAAGCACAGAATCGGACCCTTCAGCGAGCCAGAGAGCTTGCGCACCGCCAGGAACTCCAGAATGCGCTCTTTGGCTTTCTTGAGTCCGTAGTGGTCTTCGTCCAGAATCCGCGCCGCCTCGTTGATGTCCACCCGGTCTTCGGTGCGCTCTTTCCAGGGGAGCGAGAGCAGCACATCGAGGTAGGTGCGGATGACCGAGGCTTCGGGCGAGCCGAACATCATTTTTTCGAGGCGGTCTACCTCTTTGAGGGCGCGTTCGGCGACCTCTTCGGGCATGCCCGATTCGGCGATGCGCTTGCGATACTCCTCCACTTCGGAGAAGCGCTCATCCCGCTCGCCCAGCTCTTTCTGAATAATTTTGAGCTGCTCGCGCAGGTAGTATTCGCGCTGGGTGTCGCCCAGTTCCTGCTCCACGCGGTCGCGGATGCGTTGCTGGAGTTCTGCCACCTCTAGCTCGCGCCGCAGGAAGCGGATTAGCAGCTCCAGCCGTTCGCGCACATCCAGCGTCTCCAGGATCTGCTGTTTGTCGGGCGATTTAAGCGGCGCGAAGTAGGCAATCGTGTCGGTCAGGCGCCCCGGTTGCTGAATATGGGCGACCGTCGCAATCACCTCCGGCGGGATGCTCCGGTCGTGGGAGGCGATTTCTTCGAACAGTTCGACAGCGGTGCGCATCATCGCCTCAATCTCCGCTGTGATTTTGACCTCCCGCACAGCGATAGGCTCGACACGCGCCACCAGGAACGGCTCGTTCTGAGTGATTTCCTCCAATCGCGCCCGCTCCATCCCGCGGAAGACCACGCGCATCGTGGAATCGGGCACCTGAATCGCCTGCAAAATCTCCGCGATAATCCCGATATTGTGCAGGTCTTCCCGACCGGGGTCTTCCACCGTTACATCGCGCTGGGCGACCAGAAACATCAGTTTATTGGTGCGGAGCGCTTCTTCGACAGCGCGGAGCGACTTCTCGCGCCCCACCAGCACAGGCGCCAGCGTCATCGGGAAGTAGACCGTGTCCCGCACGGGCAAAATCGGTAAGGTGGTCGGTACCGGCTTGCGCTTCCGTGCGGTGCGCGCCTTTTTCTGTGTTGTCTCGGTTTTGGAAGGTGCAACCTCGGTTGTTTGCGTCTTCGTGCGTGTTCTTGGCATAGCGTTTCCCTCTATCAGATACGCTCGAACATTTTCGGGAAGTTCCCGATTTGGGAACTGGTTCGACAGAAGGTCTCAGACTCCTGCTGTTCAGGGACTGACAAGGCTCAGGTAGACGAATCCCCGCTCGCCGTAGGCGGCGTCCAGTTTAATCATGCCGATGGGCGTCGCGAAACGCAGACCTGCCCCCACGCCCCACCGGAGCTGGGCGTTTTGCTGGGAGTCGCTCCACACCGTGCCTGCGTCCACGAACACCCCTGCCTGAACCCCTTCCAGCACAGGAAAGCGGTACTCGGCGCTGCCCACTATGGCGCGTGTGCCGCGATAGGCGTCCTGATTGTAGCCACGCAGCAGGTCGTAGCCGCCAATCCAGAACTGCTCACTCAGGGGCGTGTTGCTACTTGCCACACCCGCCATCCCTCGCAGGACAAGCTGGTGCTGATTGGCTAACGGGATGTAATACTGGGCTTCTCCCACCACACGCGAGAACTGAAAATCGCCTCCGGAAAGTGTGCGCTCCGCCCAGAGCATTCCGAAAAAGCCCGATTCGATGAAAGCGCCTCCCTGACGGGTGTCGTAAAGCACCTGAAAGCCGAGCGTCTGAAACCGTCCACGATTGTTGAGGCGGTCAATCGGGCTAATCAGCCCTGCAGGCGCATCGTCGTAAGAGACCTTATCGTTGCGATAGCGGAGCCGAATTTCAAACAGGTCGCGCCAGTCCAGTCCAAGATAGGCGGAAACCCCCTGACGCCGTTCGTATCGACGCAGGTGGTTCACATCCAGATAGAACAGGGGGTAGAAGGGGTTTTTGTCGTAGAGTTCCACGCCGAAGTTGAGGCTCCCGGGCAGGGATCGGGGCATTTCGTAGCGCACGGCGAACGAGGGGCGCATCGCGGTCTGCTCGCCCGTGACAGGGTCGCGTCGCAGCTCCCGCTGGAACTGACCTTGAAGCCGATGCCCCAGCCCCGCCACATTATGCTCCACGAAGTCCACATAGCCCACGAACCCCTCTTCGCTGGTGTAGCCTGCGGCAACGGCGAAATCAAACGAGCGCTCCTCTTCCACCTGCAGATGCAGAACCGCCTCGCCCAGCGCCTCCCCCGGTTCCGAACTGAGTTTCACATTCCGCAGGAACTGGAACCGCCCCAGACGCTGGCGAATCCGTTGCATGCGCTCCTCGTTATACACCTCCCCCGGCTTCACCCCCACCAGTCGGTTCAACACGCTGGTGCGTGTGCGCCGATTACCTGAGATCACAACTTTTTCGATGCGCCCTTCCGCAACGGTGACGACGAGCGTCCCGTCGTCGGTGAGCGTGTACTCACTGACTCGCGCCAGCGTGTAGCCTCGCTCGCGATAGAGCGCCTCAATAGACGCCAGCGCCTGCTGAATCTGCGCTTCGGTCGGCGTGGTGCCCACCAGCGGTTTCAGCAGCGCCTCCAGTTCGGCACGCGGGACTGCCGTTGCGCCCTCAATCTGGAGAGCGCGGACCTGCTGACTAAAAGCGCATGGAACAATTCCGACAACACACCCCAAAATCCAGAGCGCTCGCATAGGATTATTATAGCCTATTTTGTTGACGCGCCTGCGCAATCAGCGTGCGGGGCGGGATAAATTCCACGGATTCTTCCAGCACTTTCAGCACTTCAACCGTGGCGTGGGGCGCCAGCCGCAGCAGCGCGCCAATAATCGCTTCGGTAGAGGCTTCGGGGGTTGAAGCGCCGCTGGTGACGCCAATTACGCGATATTGCTCCACCCATTCGGGGCGCACCTCGTCGGGTTCCAGCAGCAGGTAGGCAGGCACGCCCTGCGCTTCTGCCACTTCGCGCAGGCGGTTGGAATTGCTACTGGTGCGACTGCCGACTACCAGCACCATGTCGCTCTGTTGGGCAAGCGCCTTGACCGCGGTCTGGCGGTTGGTGGTGGCGTAGCAGACATCCTCTTTTCGGGGCAGTTCCAGGTGTGGGAAGCGGCGTCGCAACACCTGCAGGATACGGTTCACTTCATCCACGCTGAGTGTGGTTTGGGTGGCGACCGCAAGCGGGCGGTCGGGGGGTGGCTCGACGGTTTCAGCGTCTTCGATGGTATCAATGAGCGAAACCTGTCCGGGCGCGTGCCCCATGCTCCCCTGCGCTTCCACATGCCCGCGGTGCCCGATATATAAAATGTGATACCCCTGCTTCGCATAGCGCGTGATTTCGCGATGGACTTTGGTAACCAGCGGGCATGTGGCGTCCACCACGCGCAGATTGCGCTTTTGTGCCTGCTCGCGTACAGCAGGGGAGACGCCGTGCGCACTGAACACCACCGTCGCGCCTTCGGGCACCTCTTCCAGGTCTTCTACAAAGATAACCCCGCGCTGTTCAAACGAGCGCACTACATGCTCGTTATGCACAATCGCGTGGCGCACATAAAGGGGCGTGCCGAACGCTTCTAATGCCAGCTCCACCACTTCGATGGCATAGGCAACCCCTGCACAGAACCCCCGCGGCGCCGCTAACAACACTTTTTCCACGCCCCTATTGTACCCGACGGCAAAACCCCGAATTCCACTGTACCGTTTCGAGGCGGACTTGATGTATAATTGAGGAACGGAAAGGAGCCTCTTATGCGATACACACGGTTTTTTGGAGTGAGTGTCGGTTTTCTGTGCGCTTTGTGGAGCTGGGGGCAGCTCCAGCCGGGCTCGCCCTGGCCCTCGCTGGGAAGAGACTATCAAAATACCCGCCACAGCACGCAAGGGGCGCCCACGAACGGAAGCATACGCTGGAATTATGCTGAGGGAAACGCTCACAGCCGATGCTCTCCAGTGATTGCTGCCGACGGGACGATTTACTTTGGCTCCACCCGGGGACTGCACGCCGTCCGCCCCGATGGAAGGCGTCGCTGGATTTATTCAAACGGGCTTTCAATGGCGTATTCCACTCCTGTTATTGGTGTGGATGGCACAATCTACACCATCGCGAACCCTCAAGATGCCATATTGATTGCTGTCAATCCCAACGGGACGCTCCGATGGAGTCTCTATCTTGGAGGTAGAGATGTCTATTCCTCGCCGGTGATTGGCCCCGACGGGTTTATTTATGTTACAAACGGCGCGATTCCGGGTGGGTATCTGTATTGTATTGACCCAAACGGCACGGTAAGGTGGCGCCTGTTTCTGGATACGGAGGTGAACAGCACGCCCTGCTTCGGTGCCGACGGGACCATCTATGTGGGGTCTGCCAATTATCTGAATGCTGTTTCCCCTAATGGGACACTGCTGTGGCGCTATCCAGTTTACTATCCTGTTCGAGGCACGATTGTGCGTGTTGACAACCGACTCTTCTTTGGCGCATGGGATTCGCTGTTTCGCGCGGTCTCCACGAGTGGGCAGCTTGTGTGGCAAAATCTTGTGGGGGCGATTATGGAAGCAGGGAGCGCCTCCGATGGCAACTTTGTCTATGTCACGGCTAACTCTGGTGAACTCCGTAAGTATACTACCACTGGCGTACTTCAGTGGCGTGCCTCTTTAGGGGCGAAGTATACGCTTCCTGCTATAGGTGCGGACGGAACAATTTATGTGGTGGGGGGAAGCGCCAACCAGTTTTATGCGATCGCCCCAAACAGTGGATTGGTACGCTGGTCCGTCTCGTTGAGATATATCACGCCCATCTCAGGCGCTGCCATAGGGAGTGATGGTACCGTCTATCTTGTGGAAGGTTCTGCACGCCTCTACGCCTTCGGTCCCCTGAGTGGGTTTCTGATGGGAGGCGCAGATGTTGAAGGCTGGGAAGGCGATTATGAAGGGCTGCCCGTTACGGTACAGTTCTATCAGGAAGGCGAACTGAAATACGAGATGCAGACCACCCTGGATGAGGAAGGGCGGTTCACGCTGGGAAATACCCCCGTCGGCGTCCACGACATCAAGGTGCGCGTCCATCGCTCGCTGACCAAAACGGTGCCTGAGGTGCATCTGGAAGAAGACCATACCCCAGAAATCCGGGTTATCCTTGGCAACGGCGACCTCAACAGCGATAATGTGGTGGATGATGCCGACCTGTTGATGGTCCTGATGCTCTATGGCGAATACAACCTCGACTACGACCTCACAGGCGACGGCTATGTGGACGACGCCGAACTGCTGATTGTGCTGTTCAATTTCGGCGCGACGGGCGAGTAGCAGGAAGATTTTCACATGGCGCGAACTGGCAGGACATGATGCCAGCGCAAGTCTCATCAGGGGCGCCTGCACGGCTCGGCACACGCCTGTGTTTCCTGTTTTATGCACGCCCCGTGTTCCGCGCGTGGGAGATTTTTTGCAATCACACGGCGCGCCTGCTGATTCATAAAGAGCGGCGCGCCCTACCGCAGTTCCAGAAAGAATGGGCGCGACTGAACCTCAGGCGCATGGAGATTCAGCGTGAGCTGGGGCGTATCAGCCGCAGCCACGCCCATGTGTGCGCCCAGTGCGGGCATTGCTGCCAGGGCACACGCGAACGCGATGCGTTTTTAGACCGCATTCTGCAAGACCCCAGCACGCCCCACATTCACGCGCGGCGCCGGGAGGGGGAGATGATCGCGCTGGTGCAGGCACGCGCTGAAAAACGGCTGCTTCACACCGAAGCGCCTCCCGCGCCCAACGCATGCAACGAATTGACCTGCAGGGGCTGCCGCATCCCGAACGAGCTGCGCCCAATGCAGTGCCTCGCCTACTTCTGTGGGGCGGCGGTGCGCGCCCTCTCCCAGCAGGAATGCGAAGAGGGTATTCGACTGGTTCGCCAGCTGATGCGTCTGCAGTGGGATGCCGTGAAACTTGCCTGGCGTACCCGAATCGGTTATGGAGAGAAACGATGAGCGTCAAACTCTGTGTTGCGGGCTTAACCCACGGGCATGTGTGGGGATTGATAGACACATGGGCAGATCAGCCTGAAGTGGAGCTCACTGCCGTCGCCGACAGCACCCCCCTGTTAGAGAAGGCGCGCGCCCGCTTCCAGCGTGCCTACGACGACTGGCGCATGATGCTTCAGACGGAACAGCCTGATATTGTGCTGGCGTGCGCCGATAACCGCACCAGCGCCCAGATAGCGATTGCGGGGCTGGAAGCAGGCGCCCATGTGATGGTGGAGAAGCCGATGGCGGCAGACCTGACCGATGCGCAGGCGATGTGGGAGACCGCCCAGCGCACGGGGCGCCTGCTGATGATTAACTGGCCCACACGCTGGAACCCTGCCTATCAGGCGCTGTTTCGCCGCGCCAGAGCCGGTGAGTTCGGACAGATTTTCGAGTTCCGTTTTCGGATTGGACACGCGGGTCCACGCGAGATCGGGTGCGACCCCTATTTTGTGGAATGGCTTTATGACGAGCATCTCAACGGGGGTGGTGCGCTGATTGACTTCGGCGGCTATGGCGCCGTGATGGCGATCGACCTGCTGGGCATGCCCGAATCGGTGCTGGCGACGCGCGGCAACTTCACCAAGCCCTATGCCATCAGCGACGACCACGCCGTGCTGGTGCTACGCTACCCCAGAGCCGTGGCGGTGCTGGAGGCGACCTGGGCGCAGATGGGCACGGACGGCGCGCCGAACCCGATTATCTATGGCACAGAAGCCACCGCAGGCGTCTTGGATGGCAAGCTGCGCATCCATCGGCGCGGCGAATCGCCTGTGATGGAAGAGCCTGAGCCGCTCCCGGTGGGAGAGCGCAACCCCGCCGAATATTTCCTGCGCTGTATTCGGGAGAACCGTGCGCCTGAAGGCGTGCTGAGCCCGGAGGTTTCGCTTCAGGCGCAGGCGGTGCTGGAGCGGGCGAAGCTCACCACTTGACCGCGCCGCGCTCCTGCAGGCGCAACGCCCACCTGATGCCGCCCAGCAGGTGACGCTGATACTCTTCGCTCATCCACACATCCACACGGTGCCCCAGTGCCGTGTAAAACACGCGCCCCTTGCCGTATTCGCGACACCACGCCAGCAGGTAATCGCCCGGCTTGCCCGCGTTCGGCGTGCCGTCGTCGGGATGATGGTCTAACGAGAGCAATACCGTAACATTCTGCCGATTGTTCTGCTTGAAGATGTAAATCTCATCAAACACGCTCCACTCTTTGCCGAAATGCGCCACCGCAGGATGTTCGGGCTGCTCCACCCTTGCCGTGACCTTCGTCTGTTTGCCGTGATAGGCGAACTCGCCCTGAATCATCTCCAGATATTCGGGGCGGTTGTGGTAGGTGTCCGTCGCCGCGTGAATGCCGATAAACGCCTTGCCCTCTTTGAGCCAGTTCAGGAAAGCGTTCAGGTCGGGGATGCCGATGTCGCCCGTGGTGTTGAGAAAGACCACGCCATCGTAGCGGTTTTCACGCAGGTATTCGGGCGTGAGCATCTTCTGCACCTCGCTGGCGTCGCGGCAATAGTCCACCGTAAAGTCTCCGGAGCGCTCTGCCAGCTGCTGCAGAACCTTTTCGCCCGCTTCGATAGAGTCGCTATGACGGAAGCCTGCGGTATGGGTTACCACGAGAAGTCGCTTTTTGCCTGTCTCCATGCGCGTTGCCTCCTTCTGCGTTGCAGTCGCCAGAACGACGCCTGTGAGCGCCAGTACCAGACCGAGCCATCTCATAGTATCACAAGGATACCTCAGCGGCTACGGCGCCTCGAGGGATTCCACAAACTTCTGGGGTGTTGTGCCCCATTCGTTGACATGGGTGATGGGGGTCCAGCCATGGGGTCCGGGGGCGAGGGCGCGCTCCAGCCAGCGCTGGGCGAGCGCTTTGCGAGAAGGCGCGGGCGCCCAACTTTTGCCTTTCTGGCGTGCTTCCTCCTGAAGCGACTCCCATTTCACCAGCCATGCGTACCAGATGGGCAACCTGCCGATTTGCACTCGCCAGAGCCGTTCGGGGTCGTGGCGGACTGCCTGCTCGGCGCGCTCCCAGTTCTGTTCGGCATAGGTCAGGGTCTCCAGGTCTAAATAGGGCGCGTCTTTGGGCTGGATAAAGCAGCCCATTCTGGAATCTTTGGCGCGTTCGGCGAAGCGCCCCATCGCCTGCTTGATGTAAGGCGCCGCCGCGCCGTAGTAGCCTTTCAGAAACTCGTCAATCAGTTTGCCATCGTCCTGATAGGGGTTCCACATCAGCTGTGCCAGCACCCATGCCCGCAGTTCCGCCATCTCCGCCCCATGCGATTGGTATGCGCCCTGTTCAAACAGCCCCCGCACGCCGTGCCTGTGGAAGAAGCGCACATTCGCGCCCAGCACAAAATAGTTGGGGTGCGGCAGGATGTAGTGATTGAAATTGGTGGTGTAGTCCCACACATAGAGGCGCTGACTGCGCTCGCTCCAGCCGCGAATGTCGTCGGCGAAGTCTTTGTTCATCGGATGCTCCAGCGGCTGGGCAAAACTGCACTCGATGCTACAGAGACGGATAATCACATTCGGGCGCGGGCGCAGGGTGCGTGTCGGCTTGCGCGTGTACCAGTACGCCAGTGTATCAAACGCCACATGCGGGAACTCTTTCTCGAGGCGCTCGGCGATGTAGTTGACCATATCCAGCACCGAGCCGCAGGGCGTGCCCTCGCGCTCGTCGATCGCACGGCACGCATCGCACTGGCAGGCGCCCTTCCAATCGTTCTGGGAGATGGAGATAATCTGCGCCTGCGGGTTTTCACGCAAAATCTGGCGCACGCGCTCCACCAGAAACTTGCGCAGCTGAGGGTTGGTGCAACACAACTGTGCCTTCTCCCACTGGCGCTTGCCGTCAATCAGGCTGTACCATTCGGGATGCTTCTCGAAGTATTGCTCTGGGGGCACAAGCCAGTAGAAGGTATGCACGAAGCCCACATATTCCACTTTGCCCCCGTGTTTTTCGGTAAGGCTGGGGCGGTGTCCGTTCACGCAGTTGCGTGCCGCCCAGTCGCCGTCAAAAGCAGGATACCAGAACGGCTCGCGATACTCAAAAGCAGGCGACTCCTGCACGCGCACAGGGTTCAGGCGAAAAGTGCGCCGTCTCGGCACCTGTGTCGCCCACGGGGCAAACCAGCGAATCCCTCCGTAGCGTTGCAGGAACTGATAGACGGCGTAGAGCGTGCCGCGCGGGCGACCCCCTGCCAGCAGCAGATAGCGCCCCTTTGAGAGGATGACAATCTCCTCAGCGCCCAGTCGGTCAAAGGGCACCTCTGGGAACAGCTTGCGAGCAACGCTGCCCTGACCCACCACAATCCCCGCAGGGGGAATCGATTCAGGCGAAGCGGCGACCCGTTCAAACGGGGCGCCTGTCATCTGCTGGAGCCAGTGCGCCAGTTCTTCGCTGGCATATACCTCCGCAGGGATTGCGCCCTCCTGAGTCAAGATGGGCATCCGCGCCCGACCCCGATCTGCAATTACGAGGCTCATAAAGAATTTTCTTCGGTTCAGGTGAGAGGGTTCCTGTTGCCAACCCTGAGGATGTCTGGAAAATCTCGTCTCTCGCCTGACGGTTGAAGCCGTTCTTATAAAACGAAGCCGACCTGCGTCGGCTAAAGTAGCACGCGCAGGCTGGCTTCGTCTACTAAGAGCGGGTTCATCCCTCTTGCTCGGAGGCACCAGAATCCTCGGTTGCCTCCAAATTGCGCCGCAGACTCTCTTCACCGACCACCACGATACTCATCCGTTCCGCGCGGAGGTAGCGGGCGCACGCATCCTGAACGGATTCGCGCGAGACCGTGCGCACCTGTTCAGGATACTGGTGCCAGTAGTCCATCGGCAAGCCGTGGATTGCAATCTGCATAAACAGGTTGGCGATAGACCCCAGCGTGACCCAGCTGAGCATGTGGCGTCCTATCAGATAGTTGCGCACCGCTTGCAGCTCCTCGGGGGGTACAGGTTCATTCAGGAGTCGGTCTATCTCCGCCCGGATTTGCCGAATGGCGTCAAAAGTGTTTTCGGTGGCGGTTTGCGCGGAGGCGACAAACGCGCTGATGCGACGATAGTAGTCCAGATGCGCCCCTACACTGTAGGCGTAGCCGTACTGCTCGCGCACGGTGAGAAACAGGCGCGAGCTGGCGCCTGCTCCCAGCACGCTGACGCCCACCAGCAGCCCCCAGTAATCGGGGCTGTGGCGCGAGGGGCAGAGCGTGCCCATGTGAATCACGCTCTGAACCGAGTTCGGGCGCGGCACGAGGTGGAAACCTGTCTCTACAGGCTCCGTGTTCGGCGCGGGGAGTTTGTCTTGTTTCAAAGCGCCCTGCCATGCGCCCAGCTGTTCCTCAAGGTGTTTGAGCAGGCGTTTTGGCGAAAAGTCGCCGACCACAATCAGGGTAGCGCCCTGCGGGCAGTAATGCTCCCGATAGAAGCGATGCAGGTGTTCGGCGTTCCAGCGTTTGACAGCCTCCTCATCGGGTGCATAGTAGTGATAGGGGTGTGCGCCGAACAGCACCTGACGGAATCGCTCTTCTGCGAGGAAATCGGGCTGGGTTCGCTGCAGCGCCAGCCGCTGGAGCGTGTTGGCACGGTCTATTTCAATCTCGTTGTCGGGGAAGGCGGGGTTGAGCAGCACATCGGCGATTAACTCCAGCATCGGCTCAGTAAACGCCGCGAGGCAGTGGGCATACATCGTGGCGGTTTCGGTGTTCGCGGCGAAACCGAGGCTGCCGCCATAGCGTTCTGCCTCGTCGGCAATCTGGAGGCTGGTGCGACGGGGTGTGCCTGCCGTCATCAGGCGTGCGGTTGCCCCCGCAACGCCCAGCCATTCGGGGTCGTCAAAGGCGCGTCCGCCCGTCGGCAACACAAGCCGAAACTCCACCACGGGGGCGCGCTTGTCAGGCAGGAGCCACACGCTGACGCCGTTGGAGAGCGTCGCCGTTTCAGGCAGGGGCAGGTGCAAAGCGCCCATCGGATGGTCCGGTGGGGGTGTGCGTCGGCTCATGCGGCACCTCCTTGCGATGCGCCTGGCAGAATCGTCATCACCGTGCGATTGCGCGAAGTGGCGAGGTAGCGCCCAACCGCCTCACGCACCTGTTCGGGTGTGATGCGCATCAGGCGCTGAAGCATCGTGTTCACCTCGCCGGGGTCGCCTTCGAACAGGGCGCAGTAGGCGAGGCTGAGCGCCCGCCCCAGCGGGCTTTGCATCCCGTAATAGAGGTTATCGCTCCAGCGTTGCGCCAGAATCTGCGAGCGCACTCGCTCCAGCTCCGCCTCAGAGATCCCTTCCTGCGCCATGCGTTCTATCTCTTCATAGATGAGCGCCTCCACCCGTTCGGGCGCTACGGTGGGATGGTGGAGCGTGAAGATTCGGAACAGACTGGGCGCGGGGCGCGCCTCGGCGCCGCCCGAGACGCTCACCGCCACTGCCTCCTCTTTGACGAGCCGCTGATAGAGGCGCGAGGCGCGTCCCCCCACCAGAATTTCGCCTGCAATCTGCAGGGCGTCGTTTTCCAGAGTGTTGCGGCGGGGGATTTTCCACGCAATCGCGAGCGCGGGCACGCTGGCTAAGGGGTCATGGAAAACTTCGCGTCGCTCCTCGCGGTCAGGTTCGGAGCAGTCCACGGGCGGCGGCGCAGGCTGTGGCGGGATGTCCTCAAAATAGGTTCTGACCTCGCGCATCACGCGCCGCCCGTCGTAATCGCCTGCAATCACCAGCACGGCGTTATTCGGTGCGTAGTAGATTTTGAAAAATTCCTGCACATCCGCCAGCGTGGCGTTATCAAGGTCCTCCATCGAGCCAATGATCGAGTGCTGGTTGGCGAAGTTGTCGTAGGCGATTTCGCGGAACCGTTCCATCGCCCGCGCGTAGGGTTGGTTATCCACCGAAAGGCGGCGCTCCTCTTTGACCACCGCACGCTGATTGTCTAAGTTTTCCTGAGAAACTGCCAAAGAGCGCATGCGGTCTGCCTCCAGCCATAGCCCCAGCGGGAGCTTCGAGGCGGGCAGCAGCTCAAAGTAGGTGGTCAGGTCATAAGAGGTAAAGCCGTTCAGCACGCCGCCGTTCGATTCCACATATTTGAAGTGCATCTCGCGCGGCACATTTTCGGAACCCTGAAACATCATGTGTTCAAACAGGTGGGCGAACCCCGTTTTGCCAGGGCGCTCGTTGCACGAACCGACCTTATACATCACCAGCACGGCGACCACAGGCGCCACTTTGTGGGGCGACAGGATGACTCGTAACCCGTTGCTCAGGGTGTGTTGCTGGTAGGGAATCGTGGCATCATGGATTTTCATTGGGAACCTCCTTATTCACGGTGTTTGAGTTGCGGACGCTCGTCGAAATGGAGCGCATTCGTTTCGCTGAAGACCTGGTTATGGAACTTTTTCAGCAGGGCTTCGGCTTCGGAAGCGAATCGGAACGAGCCTGTAACTTCGCCCTGCCAGACATCCTGAATCACCCAGTCGGGCACGGGCATATACACAATCGGCTCAGGGGCGGGAATGCGCACGCAGAGAATCGCGGGACCGAGGCTCGGCTCCAGAAAGATGAACTCCAGAATGATGCTATCGGGGCGGTAATGGGTCGTGCCTGTTTGAACGGTTGCGCGGCGGAAGCATTCTTTGAGGGTTTGCTCGTCATAGTCCCCCACAGGCGGGGGCTGGCGCTGCTGGAGCGCCTCGAAGACTGCCTGCATCTGGCTTCGCACAAACTCACGCAGAGTCATGGTTGCCTCCTGTAGCGCAAAAACAGTTCGCTCCCTTCCAGATAGGCGGAGAGGAGCGTATACTGGGGCACACGCTCGCGTGGCAATCCTGCGCCGTCTACCATCGTGGGCAGGTGGGCGCCCCCTTTGACTTTCGGGGCGAGCGTGAGAAAGATTTCGTCTACCATGTCGGCATCGAAGAAATAGAAGTTCAGTGTGCCGCCTCCTTCCACCAGCAGATAGCGCACCTCGTAGTGCGTGTGCAGAATCTGAACCACCTGAGTGATGTCCACGCGCGTTTCGCCCACAAGGTGGAGCGTCGCCACCTTTTCGAGCGCCAGCTGGCGGTCGGGGGGCAGGTGGGTGGGGGCGAAAATCAGGGCGCGCCCCGACTTGAAAAAGGAATGCTCGGTAGGCAGATCGCCGCTGGTGGTGACCACCGCCCGCAGGGCGCGTTCAGGGTAGTTCAGGTGCGAGTCGGCTCGCAGGGTGCCACTGCCGATCAGGATGGCGTCAGCGTGGCGCTCCAGACGGTGCATCAGTTTCTGGTCTACGGGGCTGCCCAGCCCCTTCGCCGAGGACCCCAGATCGCCCAGAATGAGTTTGCCGTCCAGCGTGGTGACGGTGTTGGTGAAGATGTAGGGGCGATGGGGAGGCGGCGCAGGAAATTGCACCTCCTCGTAGAGCGACTCCGGGTCGCCTTGCCAACCAGTTGCGTCGAAGAGCCGGATCATAGAAACCCCCATTTTGGCGAACAGCCCCCGACGCGAGCGCGCGGGGGCTTTGTTGTCGCAGCCTTCTGGCGTCCGTGCTTAGTGGGGCACGCGCCGTGCGCCCGCGTATCGTTTACTATAATACCCGCTATTCAGCGAGTCGATACGCACGCGCCCGCGTGCGCTGGAAGCGTGAATGAACTTACCGTTGCCAATATAAATCCCCACATGGGAGATGCGTCTGCCCCGTGTGCGGAAAAAGACCAGATCGCCCGGTTGGAGCTGGTTGCGGGGTACAGGTTTACCCACTCGTGCCTGTGCGGCGGAGTGGTGAGGCAGGTGAACCCCCGCGTGGCGAAAGATGTAGCTGGTGAAGCCAGAGCAATCGAACCCGCGAGAGGAGCTACCGCCTCGTCGGTAAGGCGATCCCAGATATGCCATCGCTTTCTGAAGGAGTTGGCGTGTGCGCTCGTTGTTTGCCTGCACAGCGGGCGCTTGCCGCTGGGGGAAGCGACGGTTGGTCGATGCGGTTTTGCGGGGGGTGCTGGTTGACGCGGTGCGGGCGGCAGCTGTTCGAGGCGGCTGGGTCGGCGAAAGATAGACCGATTTCACCCAGCCAGTGCGTCCGTTCGTTAGCTGCACACGGCTCCATTCGCCCTGTCGTGCCAGAACCTTGACTTTCGTCCAGCGATCTACAATCGTGATGCGGGGCGAGTTCACGCTGGGCTTCTGGCGGATGTTGATGCGGTCTTTGTTGATTTCTGCCCAGCCTGAAGTGGGGGCAGAAGCGGTGCGCGTTTTGCCAGAAGCCGAGTTCGCACTGCCCTTGACAGGGATTTTGATGACCTGTCCGGGCTGAAGGGCGTGCGGATTGCGCAGATTGTTGACCTTCAGCAGGTCTGGAAGTCGCAATCCGTGTCGGTGGGCAATAGTATAGAGGCTATCGCCCTTTTTGACGGTATAGTTTATTGTCTGCTGCGCCGAGGCTGCGACAATCAGGCTCACGAGTAGGGCGCTCAGCCCTATACGCACTGTGTTACCCATAGCGTCCCTCCTTGGTGTGGTTTCTCGTGCCCTGCGACCTCGGTCGCAAAGCGCCCCCAGTATACCCCATCGAGGGGAGGGATTTCAACCCTTCAGTAAGGGTGTTCAAAAAATCACTGCCGGACAGGACGGGTGAAACTGCTCTGTCGCAAAGATGCCCGATGGAACCCACGATGCCCCCGAAAGAGCGACGGCTAAAGCTGCTCTGTTGCAAGGATGCTCATGTCGCTTTCTTGGGCTGGGGGTTTCGCCACGCAGGGCGCGGCGACCGCGCCCCTACGCATGTCGGTAGGGACGCGGTTCCCGCGTCCTGTTTCCCAAAACTCGTGTTCTTTGCAACAGAGCAGCTAAAGCCGTTCCTAATAAACAAAGCCAGCCTCCGCTGGCTATAGCCCCCTGTTTACGGGGGGTTGGGGGGCTGAGCCGACGCAGGTCGGCTTCGTCTCATAGGAACGGCTTCAGCCGTCAGATACAAAAGCGGATTTTTCGAACACCCTCGGCTGGGTTTGAGTTGAGGAGCAGGCATGAGCGCCTGCTCCTTAGCTTTAACTAACACCCACTGCCGAAGTTGAACAGCACCACGAGCAGGTCGGCGTCATCGACCACGCCGTCGCAGTTGGTGTCGACACGACCGAGATTGCTACCTGTCTGCCCGAAGGCGAACAGCACTGCTAACAGGTCGGCGTCGTCCACGCAGCCGTTGCGATCTATATCGCCGTTATGGGCGACGCAGCAATCAGCGGGGTTGCCGCGCGTGGCGCCCTGGGCGTCCGTGAGGAAGACCGTGTAGACGCCACCTGCGGAGGTAGTGCCGCTCCAGCTGTTCACACGCGAGGTCGCTTCGGGTCCGTCGGGACAGCGCACCGTGCCGAAGGGCGAGTTGTTCCAGATGAGATTCCCACCGCAGCCCAGGGCGTCCCGATTGTAGCGGCTGATTGCCAGATAGTAGACCCCAGCGGGGCGCCCTGTCAGGCAGCCCGTGGTGTTGTCGATGCGTGACTGGGTGCCGCCTGAGTCATCATTGAAGACCACGCCCTTGCCGTTCGAGTCGAACAGCCAGAGCTGGGTGTCGAAGCCCGCGCCGCCGACTGTGGTCGCGACGAAGTTGGCGGGGTTCGCCAGGTAAATAGCGTACATATCCACATCATCAGCATCCAGCACGCCATCCACCCGCGCCAGCGCGCCGCCTGGTGTCGACTGGGAGGTCTCTGGCAGGTCGCCTGCATCGCTCTGTTCCAGCAGCACGCGCAGGGTGCATTGCGAGCGGCTCCAGCTGAAATCGGCGTTGGTGGGGCAGTAGTTGAACTCCGCGTTGATGGTGTGGTTGCCCACCGTGAAGCTGTTCGGAATGGTGTAGTTGAGCTGCGCGACGCCCGAAGCGTTGGTGACAGCACCTCCGACGAAGTTGCCGTCCACATAGAAGTCAATCACCGCGTTGGCAATCGGGTTATTATTGTCGGCGCGGGTGAGTGTGGCGGAAAGGGTTGTGGTAAAACCACGGCGTTCGACGGCGTCGGCGCAGACGAGGTTGCTCCGCACCTTGCGCAGGGTAATCTCGTGGGCGGAGGTGTGCCATGTACCAGAACGGGCATGCTCGCCTGCCAGCCACACAGTGCGGAAGTCGCACGGGTCCAACTGGGAGGCGGAGTAGTCGCCCCAGCGATCCGCTGTGGAGCCGCCTGCGACGCCTGAACCGAAGCGCAGCCCAATACCCGCCCCGATGTTGGGGTCGCCTTCCATCCACGGGTAGACGAGGAAGCTCACATAGTAGGGAGCGCTTGCGTCGCCGTTGGAAGCATTCAGCCCCAGCGCCATATCCTCATCGCGGGTGGCTTCAAGGGTGGGGAAGAAGGCATCATACGCGGCGTTGAAGAGAAGCAGCCCATCGCGCGGCGCCGTGTTGTTGGACACATCCAGACGGTAGTATTTGCAACCCACCGACTGCCCCGAATTGACGCCCACATGGTGGCTGGTGTAGAGGTAGGGGTAGTTCAGGCGCGACTTATCGGTGATGCGGCAGTCCACGGTCCACAGCACGCGCCCTCTGCCTGGCTCGCGAGCGTTAGGGGGCGGTGAGTAGGCGCCTACGCCAATGTCGGATTGATGCACAAGGTTCGGCGTGCCCGTGCCCTGGTGCCACGCGGTGGGGTTCTCGATGCGGTACACCCGCACGAAGTTGCCACCCCCAAACGGGATATGCGCCCAATAGTGTTGACGGGGACTTACAAGAACCCGATAGCCCTGCGCAGGGGCAATTGTGCCGGGCAGGCTCCAGAAGTCATACCAGCCCGCTGCCTGCGCGTTGTAAATCTGGTTCTTCCAGAGGATTCGCACCTTCGCATAGCGGAAGCCACCGCCCACATCGTACATATTGCCAGCGAGATAGACCGCCTCGTTGTCGTAGCCGAGATGGGGGAAGTCCACCCACTGGTTTCGCTCGATGCCCCCGTCAAAGCGGGCGTTGAAGTTGTAGATACTCCAACTGCCGTGGGGATTGGAATCGTCCGAAATCATCAGCGTCCACCATGAGCCTTGCGAACCGCCTGAGCCGCGCATGCGCAGGTAGAGAATCAGGTATCGCCCATTCCAGGGGTCATACACACAGCGCGGGTCGAACATAAAGTCGGTCGTGCCCAGATAGGTCTGAATATCGACGCGGTACTGTTCGTTGCCGTGTCGGTCGTAGATTGCCCAGTCGTCGTTGGTGGCGACAATTACATGGTTTGGTCCAACCGCAATATTGGTGTCGGGCGGTGTGAGGTCGTTGGGACCAATCGCGTCGAACCAGCGGAAAGCGTCCAGCGCCTGAGGATAGAAGTCGGAGACGGAGAGCTGGAAAATCTGCGCGGCGGTCGAATCGCCTGGCGTCAGATCGCGCTCTATTTCATGCTTGGGCGCTTCCTTCTGGCGGAACGGCGCTTTGGGCAGGGGCTTCGCGGGGAACCGCTCGGTGGAGACCACCGTCGGCATAACGAACCCGCTGGAGCCACCTTGATACGCAGGGTCGTGGGGGATGCCTTCAAATGCAGAGAGCGGCAAATCAATCATGTAACGCTCGCCGTTTGCAGAAAGCACCTCACCCTTCTGGTCAGCGTACAGCATGAGCCATCCTGAACTCAACAGGATAGCCATCGTCAAGGTACGGCAGGATAGGTGGAACATAGAGTCTCCTTTGCTGCGAAACATCAGCAGCAAAGATAGTATACCCCATGTTGTCGCGAAAATGCGAATCAGCCTCTGGCGTGCCAGTTTTCAAATAGCTCCAGCGCGCGCTGGCGGCTTTTGTCCAGTTCCACTTGAGGGAAGGGATAGGTTTTCCCCAGCGCGACGCCCGCCGCCTCCAGCACCGAAGGGGGCGCTTCCCATGGGGCATGGAGATATTCGGTGGGCAGGTTTCGCAGTTCGGGAACCCACTGGCGCACATAGGCGCCGTTGGGGTCAAACCTGCGCCCCTGCAGCACGGGATTGAAGATGCGGTAGTAGGGCGCCGCATCGGCGCCGCAGCCTGCGCTCCACTGCCAGCCCAGCACATTGTTTGCGGGGTCGGCGTCCACCAGCGTATCCCAGAACCACGCCTCGCCCAGCCGCCAGTGGTAGAGCAGGTTTTTGGTCAGCCACGAGGCGACAATCATGCGCACACGGTTATGCATCCAGCCCGTGTGCCACAGCTGGCGCATGCCCGCGTCCACCATCGGGATGCCCGTGCGCCCTTTGTGCCACGCGCGCACTTCGGGGGTAGTTGTGTCCTGCCAGGGGAAGTTGCGAAACTCAGGGCGCAGCGGTTCTGTGAGCGTGTGGGGGTGGTGATACAGCACATGGTAGGCGAACTCGCGCCAGCCCAGCTCGCGCAGGAACGACTCCACCCCCTTGCTCCATTGACCGCCTGAGGCGTTAAGGGTGGCGTGCCATATCTGACGCGGGCTGATTTCGCCATTCGCGAGGTAGGGTGAGAGGCGAGAAGTGCCGTCCACATCAGGGCGATCGCGCATGTCGGCATAGGCATGCACTGCCTGCTGGAGAAACGCCTGCAGTCGCTGATGCGCAGCGGCTTCGCCAGGCTGCCATGTGGCGCGAATGCCGCCTGCCCAGTCGGGTATGGGCAACAGCCTGAGCGATTCCAGCGACACACCTTCCGGCGGAGCCGATTCGGGGGGCAGCAGGCGCTCCGGGGCAGGGAGCGGACTGGGAACCTGCGCCGTTTGCAGAAACCGCTTCCAGAACGGCGTGAACACCGTGTAGGGCTGACCGCTATCGGTACGCACAGAGTCGGGGTCGTGCATCAGGCGGCTGGGGAAGGCGCGGACCTCAATGCCCCGCGCCTTGAAGGTATGGGCTACGCGCTCCTGAAGGGTGCGCCCGATGGGGTCGTAGCGCGTGTTCCAGTAAAGCGCATCGGCGCGGGTGGCGGTCAAAACCGCTTCCAGCACGGGCAGGCTCTCTGGGGCGCGGTAAAGATAAAGGTCGCTGCCCCGTTGACGGAGCGATTCCTGCAGGCTCTGCAGGCTATAGTGGAGCCACCATTTACGGGCGCCGCCCCATGCGCGTTCGCCCAGCTCTTCAGGGGCGTAAATGAAAACGGGCGCCACACGCCCGCGCCGGGCGGCTTTCCAGATCGCAGGGTTATCATGCACGCGCAAATCGTCCCAGAACCACACAACCGTCGTTGCCATCGCCTTAAAAGAAAAAGGAGGACGACAGGCAAAGGAGAGCAAAACCTGCCGCCCCCAAGAAGATAGTTGCTTGCTACCTCTATATACGAGTGAGCCAGCGCGCAAGTTCCCAAAACCTCGCATCCGATTCTGGGGGCGTATACGGTATAATCCTCTTTGAGGAGGACTATGCGACGATGCAGATGATGGTCAACTGGAACGGCACGCTTATGCCCCTGGAAGAAGCTCGCATCCCCGTGTTTGACCATGCTTACCTTTACGGTGATGGGCTTTTTGAGGGGATTCGCATTTACAATCGTCGTATCTTCAAGCTGGATGAGCATCTGAAGCGCCTCTACGGGGGATGCCGCCATCTGGACATTCAGGGCATGATCCCCTACGAGGAGCTGAAGGCGCGCATCATCCAGACGGTAGAGGCGTCCAAAGCAGAGAACGGCTACATCCGTGTCTCGGTCTCGCGCGGCACGGGGATTGGGCTGAACCCTGAGAACATCAATCAGACGCCGAATGTGATGATCGCCGTTACGCGCCTTTCGCTCTATCCGCCTGAGCTGTACGAGTCGGGACTGCGTGCCGTGACGGTGTCCACGCGCGTGATGACGCCCGACTCGCTGGATCCCCGCATCAAGTCCATCGGGCGGTATGTGAGCAACATTCAAGCCAAGATCGAGGCGAACCGTCAGGGGGCAGGCGAAGGCATCATGTTAAATGCACAGGGCTATGTTGCGGAAGCCACGGGGGATAACATTTTTGTGGTGCACGATGGTGTGCTCCGGACTCCTCATCCCTCGTGTGGTATTTTGAAAGGAATTACGCGCGATACGGTGATTGAGATTGCCCACGATCTGGGCATTCCTGTTGAAGAGACATGGCTGACCCTGCATGATGTCTATACCGCCGATGAGGCGTTTTTGACGGGCACCGCGGCGGAGATTATCCCGATGATTATGCTCGATCACCGTCCGATAGGCGACGGCACGCCCGGTGCGCTCACGCGCCGAATCATTCGGGAGTTCCACCAGCGCACGCGTGAGGTGGGCGTTCTCGTGGGGCGATAGCCGATGGGATGCGCCTACTGCACCAGCCCCGTCTGGGCAAGCGTTCGGACGGGGATTGGGGTGCTGGGGTTGTGTGAAGCCTGTTTCGGGGTGTGGGAGCGTCGCCGGGGCGGCGCTCCCTTGCAGAAATGGATTCGCGAAATAAAGCCGCCCGCACGCGCCTACACCGCGTGCCCCTCTTGTGGCGCCACACCCGACCAGATTCGCCAGACGGGACTCTACGGCTGCTGTTTCTGCTATGTGTTTTTGAGGGGAAGCGAGTAGTCCTCAGGTCTTCGTCATTTTCTGCCTCCTGACTTGCGCCTGCAGAATCGCAACATACAGGGGCAGTGAGGCAGGGGAAACGCAAGGGGTTGTGCCCGGGGTGGGACTCGAACCCACACGGGTTGCCCCAGAGGATTTTAAGTCCCCCGCGTCTACCGTTCCGCCACCCGGGCTGGGAAACTAATTATACCCGTGCAAAGCGGGTACAATATCGGGGGTAGACCCGAGGTGGTGGGTTGAGCGACTGGACACGATTTGCGGAGCATCTCTGGGCACGCGGACTCTGGATCGCCATCGATACGCTGCTGGTGGCGTTTCTGATTTACCGACTCCTGCTCCTTGCGAAAGGAACCCGCGCCTATCAGGTGTTAATCGGGCTACTGGTCTTCTCGCTGGCGCTCTATATCAGCGATGCGCTCCGCCTGGAAACGGTTCACTGGCTGCTGGATCGCGCCACGGCGCTGGGTCCTGTGGCGCTGGTGATTCTGTTTTTCCCCGAGTTGCGTCGCATGCTGGAGACCATTGGGCGCGTGGAGTTCTGGCGTGCCAGTCTGGGCGGCAGCTCAGAAGAACCCATGCGTCGCGCCATCAAAGAGGTCGTCACGGCTGTCTATCAGATGGCGCGGGAGCGCATCGGCGCGCTGATTGTGTGGGAACGTCAGGATACCGTCGCCGAGGGGTTGGGGATAGCCCTGCAGGCAGAAGTCTCCGCGCCCCTGTTGCGTGCCATCTTCTATCCGGGGTCGCCCCTGCACGATGGCGCCGTGATTCTGCGCGGCGACCAGATTGTGGAAGCCGCGGTCTATTTCCCTGAAATCAGCCAGAACCCTGCCATCCCACCCACGATGCACACGCGCCACCGCGCGGGCATCGGCATCAGCGAAACCTCGGACTGTATTGCGATTATCGTCTCAGAAGAGACAGGCACGGTAACGGTCGCCATCGACGGAGCGTGGACAATCGGCATCGACGCCGAACATCTGGAGCGCCTGCTTTCAGACCTGCTGCTGGGTGAGACCCGTGCCCGCTGGATTGAGCGCGTGGGCGCGGCGGTTACCACCGTGCGCCGACCCCGCCGGGAACGCTCTGCACGCGAAACCGCCCCCACACGGGAGAACTGACAATGGCTTGGCGCGAAAATCTGGTGGAGAAAATCGGCTCGCTGGTCACTGCCATCCTGCTGGTGCTGTATGTGCAGTCCCAGCTACACCCGGTCATCGAGCGCGTGTACGAGGTGCCGATTGAGCTGGTGAATGTGCCCAGCAACTACGAGGTCAGCCTGCTCACGGGCAACCGCTTGCGAATCACCGTGCGCGGTGTCAAGGAGCGCGTGGAAACCACCTCGGCAGACCGCATCCGCGCCACCATAGACCTGCAAGGCGCCCAGCTGGGCGAAACCCAGCTCCCCATACGCCTGCAATATCCTCCAGAGTGGGACACCCAGCTGACGCTGATTCCCGAACGCCAGCGGGTGCGCGTGCGTATCGAGCAGCGCCTCGCACGCCAGATTCCCATCAAGGTGGTGCTTTCGGGCGAGCCAGAGCTCAAGGAGGTGCTGGCGGAGGCGATTCCAGAGCCGTCCAGCGTGCGCATCACAGGCGTGGCGTCGGTGGTGCGCCGCGTGCGCGCCGTGCAGATTAATTTTGACCTCACCGGGCTACAGGGCGACCTGGAAGTGGAGACCACCCCCGTGGTTTTAGACGAGAAAGGGACACCGATTCTGAATGTGCAGGTGAATCCTTCCACAGTGCGCCTGCGTGTGCGCCTGATTCCTCAGCCGACTTCCAAAACCGTGCCCGTCAGCCCTCGCCTGGGCGACCTGCCGCCGTTTCCTTATCGTGTCGTGTGGTTTTCGGTGGAGCCTGTCTCGGTACAGCTGCGTGGTAGCCCCGCACGGCTCGCCGAGATTAATGTGATAGAGACCCAGCCCATCTCGCTCCGAAACGCCACGCAGGACACACGCCTGCGCGTGCCTCTCCGCGTGCCCATGGGCGTGGAAGTCGTCGGCGAGAAGGAAGTTACGGTGCAGGTGCGAATCCAGCGTGAAGCCACGCAGAGTGAATCGGGTACACCCGCCAACAAGGAGGCAGAACCCTGATGGCAACCGTCTATACCGATGCCGATGCGTCTCTGGAAGCGTTGAAAGGCAAGACCGTCGCGATTCTGGGCTACGGCTCGCAGGGGCACGCCCAGGCGCTGAACCTCCGCGATAGTGGTGTGGAGGTGATTATCGGCGTGCGCCCGGGCTTCTCGTGGGAACGCGCCGCATCCGATGGCTTCCCCGTGATGTCGATTCCAGACGCGGTGCAGAACGCCGAAGTGCTGATGCTGCTGATTAACGATGAGGCACAGCCCGCGGTGTTCGCCGAACAGATTGCGCCCGCCCTGCGTGAGGGACACACGCTCGGCTTCGCGCATGGGTTCAACATCCATTTCGGGCAGATTGTGCCCCCCGAATGGGTGGATGTGATAATGGTCTCGCCCAAAGCGGTGGGACCCCAGTTGCGGCGCCTGTTTGTGGCGGGGCAGGGTGCGCCGTGCCTGATTGCGGTGCATCAGGATTACACGGGCACAGCGAAGGCGACCGCGCTCGCCTATGCAAAGGCGCTGGGCGGCACACGCGCGGGCGTCTATGAGACCACCTTCGCCGAAGAGTGCGAGGCAGACCTGTTTGGGGAGCAGGTCGTGCTGTGTGGGGGCGTGCCTGCCCTCATTCGCGCCGCGTTTGAAACCCTTGTGGAGGCGGGCTACACCCCCGAAGTCGCTTACTTCGAGTGCCTCCACGAGCTGAAGCTGATCACCGACCTTATCTACGAGAGCGGGATCAGCGGCATGGAGTCGGTGATTTCCGACACGGCGCACTACGGCGCGCTCACACGCGGACCGCGCCTGATTGATGCGCATGTCCGCGAAACGATGCGCGCTATCCTGCACGAAATCCGCACAGGACAGTTCGCCCGCGAGTGGCTCTTAGAGAACGCCGTCGGGCGCCCGGTGTATCAGACCCTCACCCGTCAAAGCGAAGCCCACCCGATAGAGCCAGTGGGGCGCCAGGTGCGAGCGCGACTGGTGCGCTAAAGCACGCGCAACACATCGATATCGCGCTCGTCTTCGCCGATGGGACCCAGCTGCGCCACGCGCTCCAGCTGCGCCCGGAGCGACGCCTCGTCACGCACGAAAATCGGATCGCCGTTCTCGGTCGCCATCTCCCACAGCAGCTCGTCGCGCGGAGTCAACAACATCAGGTCCAGATAGTAGTTCGGCGTCACCACCGCGTGCAGGCGGTTCGCAATCTGGCGGAGCGTTTCCACCTTGTCTTCGTGGCTGAGGTCTTCATTGAGCCACACGCCAAAGGTGGCGTCGCTCTGCATCACGCCCTCCGCCCGAACGGTGAACGCCAGCACCAGCGCCACATCCTCCACTTCCTCGAACGCGCTCAGAAGCAGGGGAACCATCTCGGCGGGTATCGGCTCGCGCCCTTCAGGACGCGGGTCATCCAGAAAATGTCGCTCTTCGGTCATGATGTTCCATCTCCTGCGCCAGAGTATACCCCACTGAAGGCGTTCGAAAAAAAAAAACCTGTTGCATGCCAGACGGCTGAAGCCGTTCCTATGAAACGAAGCCGACCTGCGTCGGCTATCTGAGCCAGCGAAGGCTGGCTTTGTTTACTGGGAACGGCTTTATCCGTCTTGTTTCCCTGTCCTGCCCAGAAGCGACTTTTCCAACACCCTCTACCCCACTTGCCGTCCAGAATGTGCTATAATTCCTGAGAAATCGTATTCACTGCGGAGAGGCGATGGCAGACATCAAACAGAGCGAGATTGCACGGCTGGCTGGGGTTTCGCAGGCAACTGTTTCGCGGGTGCTGAACAACGACCCGCAGGTGAACGAGGAGATGCGCCGTCGGGTACTGGCAGTGGTGGAGATGCTGGGCTATGTGCCCGACGCGCGCGCCCAGTCGTTGCGTGCCCAGCGCACGCGCCTGCTGGGACTGGTAATCCACCGCGCCCCACACGCGCTGGCGTATGACCCCTTCTTCTCGGCGCTGATGGCGTCTATCATCGAAGAAGCAGGACGACACGGCTATCACCTGTGCGTGGACGCGGCGCGTACCCCACGCTCTCAGCGGGCGATTTATGAAGAGCTCTTGCGCACCCGCCGCGTGGACGGCTTGATCCTGGTGGAATCCGAAACGCGCGACCAGCGCATCGTGCGCCTGACCGAGCAGGGGTTCCCCTTCGTGCTGCTGGGGCGCTACGATCCGCCCGACGCCATCTGCTCGGTCGACAACGATAATGTGGGCGCGGGCTTCATGGCAACCGAGTTTCTGATTCGTAAGGGGCACCGACGGATTGCCTATATCGGCGGCGCAAGCGGGCTGACCGTAACGCGCGACCGCCTGCAGGGCTACCGCCACGCGCTGGAACAGCACGGCATCGCCTATGACCCCCACTATGTCGTGTTCACCGAATCGAGCCTGTTGGGCGGGCAACGGGCGATGGAAGATTTGCTCCAGCTGCCCCAGCCGCCCACTGCCGTCGTGGCGATGGACGACCTGATCGCCGTCGGCGCGATGCGCACCGCTCAGGGGCACGGCATCCGCATCCCCGACGAGATGGCGTTCATCGGCTTCAACGACACCCCTCTCTGCGAGATGGTGGAGCCGACGCTCACCTCTGTTGCGATCGACATCCCCACCCTCGCGCGGGTTGCCACCGAACGCCTGATTGCGCTGATTGAGGGACGCCCAGTGGAACCCAGGCGCCTGATTGTGCCCGCACAACTCCGCGAGCGCGAATCGACGGGTTAGGTATACTCTCTCCGCTATGGCGAAGGCACGCAAAGCGTCCCAGACGAGCAAGACGCGCACCAGCAAGGCGTCGCCTGCCCCTAAAAACACGGCGGGCAAACCCGTAATTATTGTGGAGTCGCCCGCCAAAACGCGCACGCTCCAGAAAATCCTCGGCAACGCCTACCTCGTCGAGGCGTCGATGGGGCATGTGCGCGATCTGCCCAAAACCAAACTGGGCGTGGACATCGAGCATGACTTCCAGCCCACCTATCAAACCCTGCCCGAACGCAAAGAAGTTCTCCAGCGCCTGCAAAAAGTAACCCAAAATGCGCCGATAGTCTACCTCGCCACCGACCCCGACCGCGAGGGCGAGGCGATTGCATGGCACATTCAGCAGGCGCTGAACCTGCAAAACGCTCAGCGAATTGAGTTCAACGAGATTACCGCCAGCGCGGTGCAGCGCGCCCTGACCCAGCCCCGCCCGATTGACCTCCACCGCGTGAACGCCCAGCAGGCGCGACGGATTTTAGACCGCCTGGTGGGCTATCAGGTCAGCCCGCTGCTGTGGCGCAAGATGCGTGGGGGGCGCAAGGCGCTCAGCGCGGGGCGGGTGCAGTCGGTCGCCGTGCGGCTGATTGTGGAGCGCGAGCGCGAAATCCGCGCCTTCGTGCCCGAAGAATACTGGAAAATCACCGCCACGCTCACCCCGCTGGACGAAGAGTTCCCCTTCGACGCCGAGCTGCGCCAGAAAGGCGACGCCAAAATTGAGCTCAAAACCGAAGCCGATGCGAAAGCGGTATTGCAAGACCTTGAGGGCGCGACTTATGTTGTGGAGTCGGTGGAGAAGCGCCAGCGCCGCCGCACGCCGCCCCCGCCCTTTATCACCAGCACGCTCCAGCAGGAAGCCTCGCGTAAACTCGGCTACAGCGCCAAACGCACGATGCAGATTGCCCAGCAACTCTATGAGGGCGTAGACCTCGGTGACGAAGGCTCCGTCGCGCTGATTACCTATATGCGCACCGACTCGGTTCGCCTCTCCAACGAGGCGCTTCAGATGGCACGCGACTACCTGCAGCAGCATTTTGACCCCGCCTACCTGCCCGAAAAACCGCGCCAGTATAAAACCCGCGCAGGCGCTCAGGACGCCCACGAAGCCATCCGCCCCACCGATGTGAACCGCACCCCCCAGAGCGTGCGACCCTACCTCACCGCCGAACAGTACCGACTGTATGAGCTCATCTGGAAACGCTTCTTAGCCAGTCAAATGGCAGACGCCCAGCTGGAGGTCACCAGCGTCACCATTCGGGCGAAAGACTATCGCTTCCGCGCGTCGGGCACCGTGATTCTGTTCGACGGCTTCCTCGCGCTCTACTCGGAGGGCAAGGATACCGCCGAGAAAGAGGAAGAGGAACTCCCGCCCCTGCCTGAACTGCAGGAAAACGAGGAGCTGCGCCTGATCGCGCTCAAACCCTCGCAACATTTCACGCAGCCGCCGCCCCGCTACACCGAAGCGACGCTTGTCAAGGCGCTGGAACAGCACGGCATCGGACGCCCCAGCACCTACGCCACGATTCTCTCCACCATTCAGGAGCGCGGCTATGTGGAACTGGAAAACCGCGCCTTCAAGCCTACCCCGCTCGGCGAGGCGGTCAACGACTACCTCGTGAAATATTTCCCCGACCTGTTCGATGTGCCCTTCACCGCCCATATGGAAGAGCAGCTGGATACTATTGAGGAGGGCAAAGCGGACTGGGTGGGCGTGGTGCGCGAGTTTTACGAGCCGTTCCAGCAGAAACTAAACACCGCGCTGAACGGGGACGATGTGATTCGCGTGCCGGTGGTGCAGGTGGCGCGCGCCTGCCCCAACTGCGGCGCGCCGATGGTGCGTCGCGAAGGGCGCTACGGTGCGTTTCTCGCATGCTCGCGCTACCCCGACTGCAAAACCACGCTCCCGATTGGCGCGACGGGAATCCGCTGCCCCCTCTGCAAGGTCGGCGAGGTCGTGGAGCGGAAGTCTAAAGGTAAGAAAGCACGCCTCTACTACACCTGCAGCCAGAAAGAGTGCAACCTGCTGTTGTGGGATAAGCCGACGGGCGCGCTTTGTCCCGAATGCAATAGCCCCCTTGTGGAGCGCGTGCAGAAACGGCAAAACAAGCGGATTATCTTCTGTAGCAACCCCGAGTGCCGCTATCAGGTGGAAGAGGAGCTGGAAGCGGAAACGGATGTGCCTGCGGAGGCGGTGGGGGTGGAGTGAACCTGCCCCCAGGAGTGAAGGAATCCGCCGCCCCTGCCGAAACTTAAAAACACTATGTACGCCCAGAACCCAAACGCTGAGCCAGCACCTGCGCGTCGCCTGATTGAGAGCGTCTTTCCGCTGGAACTCGTCTCACGGGAGTCCACCCGTGAAAAAAACCTCCGACACGGGCACATCAGCACGCTCCATATCTGGTGGTCGCGCAAGCCGCTGGCGGCATCTCGCGCCACCGCGCTCGCCGCGCTGCTGCCCGATATTCCCAGCAAGCGTAACGAATGGCTCAAACTGATTGAAGCGCTCACCCCCTTTGAGGCGGTGCAGGATGAGAAGAACCCGAACCTGCAGAAGGCACGGGCGCTCATTCGCGAGGCGTTCGGCGGGCGGGCGCCGCGCGTGCTGGACCCCTTTGCAGGTGGGGGAAGCATCCCGCTGGAGGCGTTGCGACTGGGCTGCGAGACGCACGCGCTGGACTACAACCCGATTGCGGTGTTGCTGAACCGTTGCGTGCTGGAGTATCCACAGCGGTTTGGAGCAAGCCCCACCCCGACCCTCCCCGCAGGCGGGGAGGGAGAGACGGAAGCGTCCCCCCGCCTGCGGGGGGACAACAGGGGGGCAACAGCACCCCGTCTTGTTTTGCCTCCGAACAGCGAAGGGGCGCCGCGCCTGCTGGAAGCCGAAGAGGCGCAGTCGCCGCTGGTGCAGGCGGTGGCGGCGTGGGGCGCGTGGGTGCTGGAATGGGCGCGGGCGCACCTGCAAGCCTTCTACCCCCCTGACCCCGACGGCGCGATTCCTGTGGGCTACTACTGGATGCGTACCATCCCGTGCCAGAACCCGATTTGCGGGGCGGAGATACCGCTCACAGCGAATCTCTGGCTGGCGAAAAAAGAGAATAAGCAGGTGGCGTTGCGGCTGGTGCCCGACAGGGCGGCGAAGCGGGTGGAGTTTGAGATAGTGGGTCAGAATGGCGAGGCGATTGAGTTTGACCCGGAGCAGGGCACGGTGGTGCGGGCGCACGCGCGGTGTCCAGTGTGTGGGGAGACGACGGACGACAAGCGGGTTCGGGCGTTGTTTCAGTCGGGTCGTGCGGGGGAGCGGTTGGTGGCGGTGGTGTTGCACTATTCGGATCGTGCGGGCAAGAGGTATCGTTTGGCGACGGCGGCGGATAGGGCGGTGTTTGAGCGGGCGCGGGGGGCGCTGGGGGAGTGGGAGGCGCGTTTGCGAGCGGAGTGGGGAATAGAGCCTGTGCCGGATGAGCCGCTGCCAGCGAAGGAGACACTGGGCTTTCGTGTTCAGCGATATGGCATGACGTGATGGGGAGATGTATTTAACGCGCGTCAGCGTTTGGCGTTGCTAATGTTTGCGGAGGGGGTGCGGCAGGCGTATCGGCTAATGATGGAGCAGGGCGCGGACGCCGAGTTTGCAAAAGCGGTGGCGACCTATCTGGCGCTGATAGTGAGTCGCTTGAGCGATCGCAACTCAGTGCTGTGTCGCTTGATTTCCCAAACAGAAGCCATCGGCTTCACCTTTACCCGACAAGCCCTGCCAATGCTTTGGGATTACTACGAAATGAATCCTTTGGGTAATCCCAGCGGTTGGCAAAGTATGCTTACAGACTCCGTTGAGATTGTCGCCCACCTCTGCGCCATCCCGCCCGCTGAAGTCCTACCGCAAGCCGTTCACGGCACAGCCACCGACCTGCCCTACCCCGATAACCACTTTGACGCCGTTCTCACCGACCCGCCCTACTACGATAATGTGCCCTACGCCGACCTTTCCGACTTCTTCTATGTCTGGCTCAAGCGCACCATCGGCGACCTGCACCCCGACCTGTTCGCCACACCCCTCACTCCCAAGTCCCAGGAAATGGTCGCCGACGCCTCCAAAGCAGGTGGAATGGACGCCGCCAAACAACGCTTTGAGGCGATGCTGGAGCAGGCGTTCCGCGAAATCCACCGCGTGCTGAAACCCGACGGGATTGCGATTATCGTCTTCGCCCACAAAACCACCGAAGCGTGGGAAACGGTGCTGAACGCGCTGTTGCGGGCAGGTCTCTACCCCACTGCCGCCCTGCCGATACACACTGAAATGCAGGCGCGCCTGCTGGCTCAGGGCAACGCCGCGCTGGCGTCGTCTATCTATCTGGTGTGTCGCAAGCGGGTGGGGGCGCGCGTCGGCTTCTGGGGCGACCTCAAGCCACAGATTGTGGACGCGATAGAGCGGCGCCTGCACCAGTTCTGGGACGCGGGGGTTCGGGGGGCGGATCTGTTCATCAGCGCGATTGGTCCGGCGCTGGCGGTGTTCGGGCAGTATGCGCGTGTGGAGCGGGCGTCGGGGGAGGCGGTGGGGGCGTCGGTGTTGCTCACGCTGGTGCGGGAGCAGGTGAGCCGTTATGCGCTGGAGCGGATTTTGCGGGAGCGGGAGGTGGTGGTGGAGTTGGACGCGCTGTCGCAGTTTTATCTGTTGTATCGGTGGTCGTATGGGCACGCGGAGGTGCCGTTTGACGAGGCGCGCAAGTTGGCGGCGAGCGTGGGGCTGGAGTTGACGGAGGTGTGGGGCGTGGGGCGCCTGATTGCGCCCGCGCAGGGCAAGAGCGGGGAGAGCAAGCGGGTGAAGGTGCTGGCGCCGCTGGAGCGCCGATGGGGAATGGGGGATGGAGTTGCGCCAGCGCAGGGGCGCCGTCGGACGAACCCCGAGCAGTTGACGATGGGGCTGATGGGGTCGGGCGAAGAAAAGCTGAATGAAGCCTCGCAGGCACTCTGGGATGCGTTGCGGGCGCGGGCGCAGGGAAGCAAGATAGAGGCGTTGCACCTGGTGGCGTGGTTGTGGGAGTCGGGTCAGACGGCGCGGTTGCTGGAGTGGATGGAGTCGGAAGGGCGGCATCGGGATCGGTTGTTGTGGTTGCTGGCGCAGGCGGTGGCGGAGGCGTTGCCCGAGGGGGATGCGGAGCGTCGCCTGATGCAGGGGGTGCTGGGCTTCAGTCGGCGATGGGAGGTGTGAGGAGCGTTTCATTTGTTCAGGCCTTCCAGGAGGGCTGGCTTCAGGTGCGATTGGCGTCCGATGAGCGGCTGGTGTCCCTGCTGAAGCTCCAGCTGGATGAAGGCGAGGGAGAATCTCTTGCACACAATGTGGTATAACTTTCCCTGAGGGTGAACCCATGAAAGCCTGGTACGAGGTCGCGATTCCGCGAGAGGACATCCTTCATGGCGAGCTGGATGATTCGATGTTCGCTGCCGACCTGCGCGATGTGTTGCTGGAGCGGGGCGCGCTGGAGTATCGAATCCCCGAAAAGTTTTTCCAGCAGACCTATCCCACAGAGGGGCTGGTAAATTTGCTGGCACAGGTGGTGCGACGCCTGACCACCGGGCATGGCGACGCCGTAATTCAGTTGCAGACTCCGTTTGGCGGGGGGAAGACGCACGCGCTGATAAGCCTGTATCATCTGTTTCGGCATGGGAATGCGCACCGCGAGGCGCCGCTTGTCAAGCACACGCTGGCACGCGCCCAGATAGAGACCCTGCCCGAAGTGCGCATTCTGACCTTCGTCGGGACGGAAGCCGATGCGCTCCAGGGCAAAACGCCCTGGGGGCAGTTTGCCGAGCAGCTGGGGCGCTACGCCCTGCTGGAGGAGCATGACCGTAAGCGTCGAGCGCCTGGCGCAGAGAACCTGCGCGCCCTGCTGGAAGACGCCCCCACGCTCATCCTGATGGATGAGCTGGCTGCCTATGCGGTGAACGCCTGCGACTTCGCAGCCCAGGTGATGGTCTTCTGCCAGCAGCTGACCGAAGTCGTGAAATCCCTCCCAAACAGTGTGCTGGTGGTGACGCTTCCCAGCAGCACGCCCTACGGCGAAGAGAGCGAGCGCATGCTACGCCAGCTGGAGATGATTTTCGGGCGCGTGCAAGCCATCTACACCCCTGTAGAGCAGGATGAGTTTTTCCATGTGATTCGCCAGCGCCTGTTCAAAGAGATTGCCGACCCGACGGAAGTGCGTCGCACGGTGGATGTGTTCTACGAGCTCTATCAGAGGCACGCGGAGCAGTTGCCCGAGAAGGCGCGTTCGGATTCCTATCGGGAGCGGATGCGCCTTGCCTACCCCTTCCACCCGGAGGTGATTGACCTGCTGTATGAGAAGTGGGCGTCGTTTTCCACTTTTCAGCGCACGCGTGGCGTGCTGAAACTGCTGGGCGAGGTGCTGAGCGACCTCTATCGGCGCCGCGTCGCCGAACCGCTGATTTTGCCCGTTCATATCAATCTGGCGAACGGCGCGATTCAGCAGGAGCTGTTGCGCCATATCGGCAACAGGTTTGCTTCCGTGATTCAGCGCGACATCACGGGCGATTCGGCGCAGGCGCGGATGGTGGAGAAGCAGCTGGGCACGGAATACGAGGCGCATCAGGTGGCGCGCGGGCTGGCGACCGCCATCTTCTTCGGCGGGTTTAGCGCGGGCGAGAAACGCGGTCTCTCCGAAGCCGAGCTGCGCCTGTGCGCCTTCCGCCCCGCTCTGCAGACCGCGATGGTGGGCGACGCGCTTCACCACCTCACCAGCAAGCTCTGGTACCTGCACCACGAGAACGGTCTCTACGAGTTTCGCCTGCAGCCGAACCTGAACAAGATTGTGCAGGAAAAGTACGAGCAGGTCAGTCTCGAGCAGGTCGGGGAGGCAGTTCAGCAGGCGGTTCGCAAGCACGCGGGGAGCGCGATTTCCAAAATTCTGCTCTTCCCGGAACGCTCCGACGATATTCCCGACACGCGCGAGCTGAAACTCGGTGTGCTACTCCCTCGCGACACGCGCTCCCAGCCCAACACCGAGAGCGTGTTGAGCGCCATGTGGGACAAAGTGGGCGAGAAGCCACGCGCCTTTCGCAACACGCTTGTCTTCCTCGTTGCGGACGAGCAACATCTGGCGACTTTACAAAACCGCGTTCGCGAACGCCTCGCCTACGAACGCATCAAAGCCGATACCGCGCTGTGGAAAACCCTCAGCGAAGAAGACCGAGCCATCGTCAACCGTCGGATTCAGGACCTTCAAGGAGGCGAGCTGTTTCTGGTGCTGAACGCCTATCGCCATGTGGCGCTGCTGCGGGATGGTCGGCTGGACTGGCGCTCGCTGGGCACGCCCACGGCAGGCACGCGCGAAACGCTCAGCCAGCGCGTGCGGAAGTTCATAGAAGACGATGACCTGCTCTTGAAGCAAATCTCGCCCCGCATGATACTGGATAAAGCAATCCCCGCCGACGCGAACGAAGTATCGGTTCAGGACATCACCGACGCCTTTTTCCGCTACACCCACCTGCCGATGGTGGAGAGCGAACAGGTGGTGCTTCAGGCAATCCAGCGAGGGGTACAGGAGGGCGCGTTCGCCGTGCGCGTGGGCGAGCGTGCTTACTACAGAGAACCCGTGCCGCGCGAGGCGCTGACCTACGACGCAACGCTGTTGAAAGAACCGCCTGTAGCCCCCGCTACCGAACCAGCCCCCGAAGAGAGGGCGTCGGAGCGCGTGTCTGCCCAGCCCGTAGTAATCGGCGAGCCGCATCCAGTCGAACCGCTCCCGCCGCCCTCAAAGCCTGCCGCGCAGCCCAGCTATCGGCGCTACAAACTACGGGTGTCCGTGCCCAGCGCGAAGACCTATGAGCTGATGCGCGGCGTGCTGACCCCCCTGATGAGTCATGGACTCAACTTCCGCTTCACGGTTGAACTGGAGGTGCAGGGCGAAATCCCCAAAACCCTGGCGGACATCAATATCCCGGAAACGCTCAATCAAATTCAGGCTGATGTTGAGATTCAGGAGAAGGAGTGAACCGTATGCAGGGCGCGAGCCAGCCGCCGGTGCCCATCGGGAGCATCGTCGAATCGAGCCAGTTCAGCGAGCCAGTGCGCGTGGTACAGGTGCAGCCGCTTGAGGACGGGTTCTGGCGAATCTATGCGCAGGGTGTTCACACGAAACAAGCCTACGACGGCATTTTCCCAGAGGCTGACCTTGCCCAGTGGCGGGTTCAAGCGCCACTGATGCGCAACTTTCGGGGCGACCCTGAAGCGTTTTTTCTGGGCATCGAGGCGTACCGCCTGCACTACGCCTACCTGTTCGACCCCCTGCTGGCAGTGAATGTGTCGCAGATAGACCCGCTGCCCCATCAGATCGAGGCGGTCTATCACTACATCCTGCGCCAGCCTGATGTGCGCTTCCTGCTGGCAGATGACCCTGGGGCGGGCAAGACCATCATGGCGGGGCTACTGCTGAAGGAGCTGAAATACCGGGGTGTGGTGCAACGGGTGCTGCTGGTGGTGCCAGGGCACCTGAAATATCAGTGGCAGCGCGAGATGCGCGAGAAGTTCGGCGAACATTTCCTCGTGGTAGACCGGAATGTGATGGACTCCTATTGGGGGCGCAGCGTGTGGCTGGAGCAGAACCAGATTATCACCTCGATGGACTACGCCAAGCAGGAGGAGGTGATAGCGACCCTGCGGGAGGCGCACTGGGATCTGGTGATTGTGGACGAGGCGCACAAGATGGCGGCGTATCAGTACGGCTCCAAAACCGAAAAGACCGCCCGCTATCGGCTGGGCGAGCTGCTCTCGACGCGCACGCACGGGATGCTGTTTCTCACTGCCACGCCCCACCGGGGCGACCCCGAAAACTTTCGGCTGTTTTTAGACCTGCTCCGCCCGGGCTTTTTCGGAACGGTGGAGTCGCTCCAGCAATCGATAGAGTATCGTGATAACCCCCTTTACCTGCGTCGGCTCAAAGAGGATTTGAAAGACTTTTCGGGGCGCCCGCTGTTCCCGCCGCGCCATGTGTTCACGCGCACCTTTACGCTGAGCGACGCCGAAAAGGAGCTTTACAACGCGCTCACCGAATATGTGGAGCGCGAGTATGGGCGGGCGCTTCAGGGCGAGAACCGTAATGTGGCGTTCGCCCTGCTCATGCTCCAGCGCCGCTTCGCTTCCAGCATCTACGCCGCACGCCAGTCCCTCGAAAGACGACTCAAGCGCCTTAAAGAATATCTCCAGTTCGGAGTCCGCTTCACCGAACAGGGACAGGGCAAGCTACCTTACGACGAAGACGAGCTGGAAGAGTTAGAGGAGCAAGAGCGATTCAAGATCGAAGACGACCTCCTCGAAAAGCTCACCAACGCCACCACCCAGGCAGAACTTCAGCAGGAGGTGAACACCCTTCGCCACCTGGTGCAACTCGCCAAAAAAGCCGAGGAACAGGACATCGAGACCAAACTCAAAGAGCTGCGTGAGGTGCTGGAGGAACTGCAACTGCGCGGTCGGGACGAGAAACTGCTGATTTTCACCGAATCGCGCGACACGCTGGACTATCTGGTGCGGAAACTGCGCAGCTGGGGCTATAGCGTCACCGAGCTGCACGGCGGCATGAACCTCGACGCGCGTATTCAGGCAGAACACAAGTTTCGCCACGAGACGCAGGTCATGGTCTCCACCGAGGCGGGCGGGGAAGGCATTAACCTGCAGTTTTGCTCGCTGATGGTTAACTACGACATCCCGTGGAACCCGAACCGTCTGGAGCAGCGGATGGGGCGCATCCATCGCTACGGGCAAACACGCGAAGTGCATATTTACAACCTCGTGGCTTACGACACCCGCGAAGGGGAAGTGCTGGCAACCCTGCTGGAGAAACTGGAACGCATCCGCGAACAGATGGGCACCGACCGCGTGTTCGATGTGATTGGCAACTTGCTGGAGCGCGACCTGCGCGAGCTGATTATCGATGCCGTAACCAATCGGCGCAACTGGCAGGAGATTGTGGAATCGATTCGCGCCCTACCCGACAAAGAGCTGATCGAGAAAGTGCGGGAAGCCACACAGGAGGCGTTAGCCACGCGCCATATCGACATGCAGGCGATTATAGGTGAGGAGCGTCGCGCCCGCGAGAACCGACTCGTGCCCGAATATGTGGAACGGTTTTTCGAACGAGCGTGCCATCGCATGGGCATTGCAGCGCGGCGTCAAAGCGAGGGGCTATGGAGCGTGCCCAATGTGCCGTTTGAGCTACGCCACCGCTCGGAAGCGTTCAAGCGCGTCTACGGTGAGGTGCAACGCAGCTATCAGAAACTGGCTTTCCGAAAGGAGCAAGCGCGCGCCACTGGCGCGGAGTTTATTGCACCCGGACACCCCCTGCTGGAGGCGATCGGCGAGCAACTGCGCGAGATGAGCCGCGAAAGCCGCCAGTGCGGCGCCGTCTTCTATGACCCCGACGGCAAACTGGACGGCTGGCTCTACTTCTACAGTATTGAGCTGCGCGACGGTAATAATCGCACCGCCGCCCAGCGGATTACCACCGTGTATGTGGCGCAGGATAGCACACTGCGCCTCGTGCCCCCTGCAATCCTGTGGGACCTTGTGCCTGCACAGAACCCTCCCGCAACGGCGCCAGAACCCGATACGGCTTCTGTAGAGGTGTTTTTGATACGGGAGCTCCTGGAGCCGCTCCGTGACGAGCTCCGCCGAACCCGAACCCAGCTGGCTGAGATAAAACGCAAATACGGCGTCGCTTCGTTGAATCGCCGAATCGGCGAACTGAGCGATAAACTGCTCGAATATTCCATGCGTGAGGACATTCCCGAAGCGGAGATTGCCAACACCCAGCGTCGCAAAGAGGAGGCGGAGCAACGGCTCGCGGCGCTGGAACAGGAGATTGCGCGCGAGCAGAGCCTCTTGATGCAATCGCCCGAACTGCTGGGCGTGGCGCGGGTTCTCCCCAAACCGCAGGCAGGCATGGCACCCGACGCCGAGATTGAGGCAATCGGCATGCAGATAGCGATGGAGTATGAACGCCGGCAAGGGCGCAATCCCGCCGATGTCTCGACACAGAATCTTGGCTACGACATTCGCTCGGAATCGCCCGACGGCGCGGTGCGCTATATCGAGGTCAAAGCGCGCGCTCACACGGGCGACATTGTGCTGACGCCTAACGAATGGATTATGGCGCAACGCCTGGGCGACGAATACTGGCTCTATATCATCACGCACGCAAGCGAGCAACCCCAGCTCCATCTGATTCAGAACCCTGCTCGCCGCCTCCAGCCCGAACAGATTCAAGAGATTGTGCGCTATCAGGTGCCCCAGAGCCAGTGGCAGTCGGAGGCGCAGCGTGTTTAAAAAGCATGAGCAGGGAAACCCCCTGCCCATGCTTTGCATTCGCGCTTAGCAGAACCGCCTACTCCGGATAGTACCACTTCCACACGCGCGTGGAGCCGCTGGGGAAGACCGCCACCATCGTGTGGACGCCCCTGCTATCCGTATGGCGCTGCTCAATCAGGTAGTTATCCAGCAAGATGCGCACGCGGTCGTCCAGCGCATCGTCGGAGCGACCCCAGATGAGGTTCTCGTTCGCCAGCTGAGTGGCTTCCTGCGGCGAAGACCCCGTGTAAAGAAACGCGCCCCGATCGCGGTGCGGATAGTAGTAGCTGGAGCGCCCGCGCGTGCGAGCAGGATCAAAAAACGAGCCGTTAGCGCCATATGGGTTCGGGCATGTGCCCCGCTTCCAGCATTCTGGCACATTCGGGCAGTAAATCACATTGTTGTCTTTGAGATACGGACTCAACACGGGGCGCGGACCGTTCGGCGTGGGCAGCTCGTTCGGGAACGCCGAACCCACCATCACGCACCCAATCCCCTGACTGCTGAGGTTGTACGGACCCTCCCATGTGAAAAGCGCCTGGTTGATGTTCCAGCGAGAGCAATCGGTGATCGGGCGCGAGGGATCTATATCAATTCCATACGGGTAGAAGTTGTCGTAGTCCGTGCGGTACATGGTGATGCTGAGCCAGCACTGGCGGATGTTGCTCACACAGGCTGTCTGCCGTGCCTTGTTGCGTGCCTGAGCAAACACCGGGAACAGAATCGCCGCCAAAATAGCGATAATCGCAATCACGACCAGAAGCTCAATCAGTGTAAAGCCGCGTCTGCGCATAGAGTATACCTCCGCAGGCTTAATTATACAACATAGCTGGCAGGAAAGCGAACCCCTGTGGCGAAAGGCGGATTTACTGAGGTGAACGGCATGCGACGAAGAGAGCAAGCGCGAGTGCTGGGCATTCTGGTGGTGCTGGTGTTGCTCGCCGCGATTGGGGTTGGCGGATGGTACTTCTTCATCTACATGAAGTCGCCCCAGTACGCGCTGAACCAGTTTCTGGACGCCGCCAAAGCAGGCGATACCGAGCGAGTGGACCGCTACGCCGATGCGACGGGACCCATTCTCGGCTTTATTGGAATGGCATCGATGGCAATGGGCGGCGGCGGGATGGATCCGATTACGCTGATTTTCCCGGGCTACAAGAGTGCGGAGTTCGGGCAAACTCAGTCGTATGAGGTGAAGAGCCTCTCGGTAGAGGGGGAGACGGCACGGGCGCAGGTGACGCTCAAAGTCGCGGCGCCCAGTGGCGAGGTCACGATGAACCCGACCTATGTGCTACGCAAGGTGGAGGGGCAATGGAAAGTGGCTGTGGAGCCGACTCTGGCAGGCTCGTTCAACGAGTTCGTGCCGAACGCAGTGCGCCAGCAGATGATCCGCCGTATTCGCCAGCTGGCAGGCAACCCGATGGTGCAGTCGATGGTGGCACCCCAAATCAATAGCATCCGCTCCGAAATCGAGAAATATCCCCAGCTGCGCGACTTTCTGAAGAGCGCGGGCTTGCTCTAAGCATATGGTCAAATCGGGGGGCGCACCGACGCGCTGGTACGAAGGGCTGACGGGCTATCACTGGCTGGTGCTGGTGGTCGCCTCGCTCGGCTGGCTGTTCGATACGATGGATCAGTGGCTCTATGTGCTGGCGCGCCGCCCCGCAATTGCCGACCTGCTGGGTCCGGAAGCCACCGACGCGCAGGTGGCGTATTACTCAGGCATTGTGCAGTCCATCTTCATCATCGGCTGGGCGACAGGGGGCTTTCTGTTCGGGATTATTGGCGACCGACTGGGGCGCACCCGCACGATGGCGCTCACAATTCTCATGTACGCAGGTTTCACGGGTTTGAGCGCATTCGCCCAGACATGGGAGCAGTTTGCGATTTTGCGTTTTCTGGTGGGGCTGGGCGTCGGGGGCGAGTTCGCCGCGGGGGCGGCGCTCGTAGCGGAAACTTTCCCTGCGCACGCACGCCCCACCGCGCTGGGGCTGATGCAAGCCAGCTCGGCAATTGGCAACCTGATGGCAGCGGTTGTCTATCGCTTCGTGGCGCCCGAACTGGGCTGGCGCTGGGTGTTCGGTATCGGTTTCTTCCCCGCGATCCTGGTCTTTGTGATTCGCCTGTTCGTTAAAGAGCCAGCGCGCTGGGAGCAGGCAAAAGCGCTCGGCGAGAAACTGGGCGCGTTCGGCGACCTTTTCAGAGACCCCCGCTGGCGACGGCACACGCTGGTGGGCGTTGGGCTGGCAGCCGTGGGCGTGGTCGGCTTCTGGGGCATCGGCACATGGTCGCCTGATCTGCTCACCCAAGCCATCAACCCCACCAACGATCCCGCGCTGAAACCACTGGTGGATGAGCGCAAGTCTTATGCGATTATGGCACAGCAGGTGGGTGCATTTTTCGGGATGCTGACATGGGCATATCTGGCGCAGCGGATTGGACGGCGCCCGACCTTCGCGCTGACCTTTCTGGCGTGTCTCGTGATTGTGCCCGCCACCTTTTTCCTGACCACTTCGTATGAGCGGGCGCTGGTGCTGTTTCCGCTGCTGGGCTTTTTCACAACGGCGCTGTTTGCGGGCTATGCCGTGTACTTCCCTGAACTGTTTCCCACGCGCCTGCGGGCGACGGGCGTGGGCTTTTGCTACAATGTGGCGCGGTATATCGCCGCCGCTGCCCCCTACACCTTCGGCGTGCTGAGCGCGATGTTCAGCATCCAGTGGGCGGCGACGATTGTGGCGTCGGTGTTTCTGCTGGGGTTTGTGGTGTTGATGTTCGCGCCCGAAACGCGAGGCAAACCGCTGCCTGAATAAACCTATGAAACGCATCGGTCTGTTTGGCGGAACCTTTGACCCAATCCACTACGGGCATCTGCGCCTCGCAGAGGAGGCGCGTGAGTTCGCTCAGCTGGATCGGGTGCTGTTTGTCCCTGCCGCGCGCTCACCCTTCCGCCTGGAAGAGCCACTCACGGAGGCAGAACACCGACTGGCGATGGTGCGGCTTGCAATCGCCTCCAACTCTGCCTTCGCTGTATCGGAGATGGAAATCCAGCGCGGCGGCATCTCCTACACAATTGAGACCGTAGAGGCGCTTCAAGGGGAGTATTCTGATGCTGAGCTGTTTCTGATTCTGGGCGCCGACTCGTTGCAGGGCTTTCCCCAGTGGTATCAGGCAGAGCGTCTGGCGCAAAAAGTCACCCTGCTTGCAGGCGTGCGACCGCCCTACGATGAGAAGTCCGTCTGGCAGGCGTTGCCCGATTGGGTGCGCCAGCGGACTTTACTGGTGCCCATGACGCCGCTGGCGATTAGCGCCAGCGCCATCCGCCAGAAAGTGCGGGCAGGGCACTCTATTCGCTACTTAACCCCTGACGATGTGATAGAATATATTCGTGAGAACCATCTCTACACGGAGCCGAGGTGATATGACAGCGGAACAGAAGCGTCAAATGATTGTGGAAGCGCTGGAGGATGCCAAAGCGGAACGCATCCATGTGCTGGACCTGCGCGGGAAAACCCTGATTGCCGACTACTTTATCGTCTGCACGGGCAACTCGGATGTGCATGTTCGCTCAATAGCCGACAGGGTTCAGGAAGCGCTTGAGGAACAGAAAGAGCGTGTGTTGCGCGTAGAGGGCTACCGCGAAGCCACCTGGGTGTTGCTGGACTATGGCGATGTGGTGGTTCACATTATGCGCGAGGAGCAGCGGCAGCATTACGGGCTGGAGACCTTCTGGGAGAACGCGCCGCTGATTGAGAGTTTGCGGGAGCAGAGAAGCGATGGCACCACACAGCGAACTGGACCCGAAACGCGATGAGGTCGAGCGCCTGCTGCGGCAAGCGCACATCGAGAAGATGCGCGGGCAGAGCGAGCAGGCACGCGCCACGCTCCAGCAAGCGCTGGAGCTGATGCCCGACGCGCCCGATGTGTGGGAACTGCTCGGCGATTACCGGCGTGAAGTGGGCGACTGGAAGGGCGCCCACGAAGCCTACCAGAAAGCGCACGAACTCGCTCCTGAAAACCCCCATATCGAGCGCAAATTCGCCGAAGCGGTGCTGATGCTCTCGCGCCAGCAGGAACAGTATCAGATGTGGGAGCGCGCTCTGGAGGGTAAAGACTCTGCCGACGCCACCCTGCTGCCGCGCAATCCCGGGCTGGCGTTCCTGCTCTCGATGCTGATGCCGGGCGTGGGGCAACTTTATAACGGTCAGTGGGTCAAGGGGGGCGTGCTGATTGCGCTCTGGGTGCTGGGCTGGGTGGTATTTATGCTCACGCCGGGGGGAAGCGACTTCGTGTATAACCTGCTGGCATATCTGGTGAACCCGACGCGGGTGCGGGGTGGCATCAGCAGTTTTCAGGTCATGCTGGCGCTGTTGCTCTTTCTGGTGTGGGTTTACGCGATTATTGACGCACCTCTGAGCGCCGCCGCCCGCAATCGCCGAATTTGAGGGCGCAGGGAGAAAGCCCCACGCCCTGCAGAGACTACTTACGCTCCCACCTGGCGGTGTCCCACAGCATCGGCTTGAACATCCACCAGCTGGCGAGGTCGCGCTGGTCGCTGAAGTGTGGCGAGCTGGGGTTCTCGCTCTGTCCGGGCGGTAGCACATTTTCGCCCACCACAGGGTCGCCCAGCTCAATCACCTGAATGTAGGAGCCGCGGTCGGTGTAGGGCACGCCCGCGAGGCGCTCGCCCCAGCTCATGCGCGGCGCCTTGTAGCGCCACTGACTGATACCCTCGCCGTAAGTGCGTTTCAGCTGAGTCAGTGCGTCCGCCAGCGCAATCGTCAGCACCTCTTCAGGACGCTTGCCGTTGAAGTAGTCAAACTGGCGCGGCACAGGCGCCCTGGAACCCAGCAGCGCATAGTAGATATAGCTGGGCTGAATGGCGAGGCGGAACAGGTCAGGGCTGAAAAAGTTGCCGAGGTCATCGGCGAACACGCGATTGCGCACCGCGTTCAGCCACGCATCCCAGATTGCTTTGCCCGCACTGCCTTCCACCTCATAACAGTCCCACGCGGCAAGCACCTCCAGCGCTTGCTTCATTTCGGGGGTCAGGTTTTTCTCGTTACGGCGCACGATGTTCAGCATTACGGGAAGGAGTTTGCCGGCGTCTTCGTCGTATTCGGCAATATCGCGCACCATGCGCTTTACATCGTCCAGAGTGAGTTTGGGCTTTGCGCTGGCTAAGTCAATCAGCCGGTAGACGCGGAAGATGGCGCCCCATGCAGGGGTATCGGAGTTCTCCCACCAGCCTGCGGGCTTGTTGTTCCAGTTTACGATAAACCCGCGCCTGGGGTTGATGACCTTCGGCATCTGCTCGAACGGCAGAATGCCTTTCCAGTCGTACTCGCCGGTGCCCCACACAGGCAGTCGGCTGTCGATGCCGTCGGCGCGGATGGGCACACGCCCGCCATACCACCAACCGATGTCGCCTGTGCGCGTTGCGGCGTGCAGGTTGAACGAGGTCGGCATGTGCGCCGCCGCACGCTCGAAATCCTGAATCGTGCGGGCGCGATAGAAGCCGTTAAGCGTGTGCATCGTGTCCAGTTCGCGCCCCCAGAAGCTCATCGCTTTGGCGAGCGCGACGCGGTTCTTGTTGTCGATGCCCACAATCGGTCCATGAACGCTCCGGTAGACCGTGAGGGTGATGGGGTTCGCGCCTTTGACCTTGATGGTCTCGGTGCGCTTCTCGAAAGTGCGCCACTCGCCTTTGTACCAGTATTGCTCCGGGTTGTCGGGGTTCAACTTCTCAATAAAGAAATCAATCAGGTCGCCCAGCCCCGAAGTGAAAGTCCAGGCGGCATAGGGGGTCATGCCAATCAGCACGCCGGGCACGCCGGGGAAGGTCATGCCCATCACATTGTAGCCTGCGCCGACGAGCTGAATCTCGGCGGCAATATGGGGGAGGGAGAACCCCATCTGCGGCGCGCCCACCAGAATCGCGTTCCCACTGGCGGACTTTTTGGGATGGATCAAAATCGCGTAGCTCCCGAAATAGGTGAAAAGCCCCAGCTCCCGCGCGAGTTCAATCTGGGCTTCGTTGGAGGCGATACGGAGCGCGGGCAGCAGCACTTCCAGTCCCACATCCGGCAGAGTCTGAGTGTGTTTGCGGAGGCGCTCCAGCGTGTCGCGGGGGTTCACTTTGTGGGGTTTGCGTGGGTCGTCTTCAAACGGCACGGTGGTGGGCGAGGTGGGGTCCTGCACCCAGAGCAGATCGTTTGCCCACACGGGGGCGAGGTCTTTATTGCGTGCCTTGAGGAGCTGGTAGAGGGCATAGTTGCGCAGGTCGCCGCCTGCCACCACGCTGCCGAATCGGCGCGACATCATCACGCCAATCGCGGCGCTGTCGGTGGGCTTCCACGGGCGCACCTCGATGCCGTTCTGGGCGTACTGGGCGGGGAGCTGGTTCGTGCGTTTCGCTTCCTCAATCCATGCGTTCACCCCGTCGGAAAACGCCTGCAAGGTTGTGCGCAGGTCTTCAGGAAGCCGTGCGATAAACGATTGCAGCTCCTCTTCGGTGTAGCCCTCGATACGGGCGGTTTTGTCCTGTTCCACGGCGGAGGCGCCCACCACTTCTGCCATCTCGCCCCGCGCCTGACGCCGATAGAGCTCCATCTGCCAGAGCCGATCCTGCGCGATTGCGTAGCCGTTGCCATAAAACAGCCCATACAGCGTGTTCGCCTGCACATGGGGCACGCCATACGAGTCGCGAAATATCGTAACCGTGTCGCCGGCGACGGAGAGGGTCGTGGTCTGTGCGAAACTCGTGCAAAACAGCAGGCTCACAGCGAGCCAGAGCGTCCCAAGACGAATGCCTCTTCGCATAGCCCCCCCTTTTCGACCGACGAGTCAGGAATCCTGCACTCTCTTTCAGTAGCCCGGGCATCCTGCCCAAGGCTGTCTCGAAGAGGGGGCTACGAGAGATACAAAACCCCCGCCGTGCATGGCGGGGGTTGAGCAAGGAGGATTAATCGCTGGACGGTTCCACGCGATAGATGTCCAGTCGGTCGTTCGTGCCCGACTGTGTAAGCTGCGAAGAGACGACGAAGAGGTAGAGCGCCTGCGGGTTGGAACCGAAGTTGAATAGCACAGTAAGCAGGTCTGCGTCGTCCACCACGCCGTCGCCGTTCACATCTTCGGTGCCGCCGCTACCCCCAAAGGCGAACAGCACTCCCAGCAAGTCGGCGTCGTCCACGAGACCATCAAGGTTCACATCGCCCTTTGAGGGGTCGGGACCGTAGCCTGTGGTGAAGTTGAAGATGTCTGTGCCGAAAGGTGCGGGCGTGTCGCTCCCGATGGGCTCGTCGCCGTTCAGCTCGGCATAGGGAGTCCAGCTGGCGCCACCGCCCGTGTATATCAGCACCTTGTTGATTCGGGGGTCGGCACCGGTGCGGCGGTTGAGAATCAAGTAGTTTGACCCACCCACACGCAGGTAGTGAATGTTAATCAGCACCTGGAAAGCGTTGTCCGACTCAAAGTCCAGGATGCGGCATGCGCGATTGCTATCCACCGTGTTATCCGCAGTGCGCTGGGCGTAGAAGACGCTGTTGTCCACGCGCAGGTAGGCGTCGCCTTCGGGCGAGAAGGTGATGTCGCGCATGCCTGTGGTGGTCGCGCCGCCCTGACAATCGCGCGAAGGCGGACTCAAGATGTTTGCCAGCGCGGAGCCATCCACCAGATTGCGGCGGAAGATGAACCCACGCCCGCGTGCCAGCACCGCCAGCGAGGGGTTGCTCCCCTGATAGCCGGGGTCCAGCTCGATACACTCGGCACGCGAGGAGTTGCTCAAATCGCTGGGTAGCACCACGCCAGGAGTGGACCCCCCGCTGTTCCATGTGGTAATCTGCGTGCCTGTGGCGGCGTCATACTGGCGGATGCCCGTGTTGCTTGCTGAATTGCTTCCGTCTCCCAGCCCGGTGCCGAGATAGAGGTAGCCGTCTCTGTAGACGACATAGCTCACGCGGCTCTGGGACGCCTGCATCAGCGAAATAAGGGGGGTGAAAGCACGGTTCGGCGAGAGTGCGTTCTCCACCCTCACGACTCCCACAGGTTGCGTGGCGGGATCAAACACGGTGGAAAAACCTGCAAGATACAGGTTCGTCCCATCGAAGGCGACATCAGAGACCGAATTGCCCTGTTGTCCGCCGTTGGGGAAATACGGGGAGAGGTCTACTGTTGCCACATGCACAAACGAAATCTGCGACCAGCCAGCGCTCCACACAGCGGCGAGCGCCGCACTCACACAAAAAGCCCATCTGCGTTTCATCGTCGAATGACCTCCTTTCTGGGTATTCCTATTATACCCCAATTCTGTGGGGTTTTTGGGGGTGTCAGGTTCAGGTACAATCGGGATATGCGGATTGTGCTGGTGGGCGGTACAGGGTTTATCGGTTCGGCGATGGCGCGGGCGTGGGTGCAGAGCCACACGGTGCTGACGCTGACGCGCAACCCTGAAGAGGCTCGGCGAAAACTGCTCGAAACGGTTCAGCCTGTCTACTGGGACGGGCGCACGCTGGGCGACTGGGTGCAAACGCTGGGCACAGCCGATGTGGTGGTCAACCTAACAGGCGAATCGATCGCCCAGCGCTGGACACCTGAGGTGAAGCGGCGGCTGGTCTCCAGCCGGGTGGAGACGACGCGCCTGCTCGTGGAGGCGTTGCAGGGGCTATCAGCGCGCCCTGCGGTGTGGCTTCAGGCGTCCGCGATTGGGATTTATGACCAGAATCCCGACACCGTTGCCGATGAGAGTTCGCCACCTGGCAGGGGCTTTCTGGCGGAGCTGGGCGTGGCGTGGGAGGCGGCGGCGCGCCCTGTTGAGGCGCTGGGCGTGCGCCTGTGCTATATGCGAATCGGCGTTGTGCTGGGGGCGGGGGGCGGCGCGCTGGAGCGGATGCTGCTGCCGTTCAAACTGGGCGTTGGCGGACCGATTGGCTCTGGCAAGCAGTGGCTCTCGTGGGTGCATATCGACGATGTGGTGGGCGCGGCGCAGTTTCTGATAGAACGCAACGATTTGTCGGGCGCATTCAATTTCACCGCGCCGAACCCCGTGACGATGGCGGAGTTCGCCCGAACGCTGGGGCGCGTGCTGTTGCGCCCCTCCTTTGTGCGGGCGCCGGCGTTCGCGCTGCGCCTGATGCTGGGCGAGATGGCAGACTCGCTGTTGCAGGGTTCGCGCGTGCTGCCCAAACGCCTGCTGGAGGCGGGCTATGCGTTTCGCTACCCGGAACTGGAGCCTGCGCTGAGGGCGGTGCTGGAAGCATGATTCACACCTTCCGCTGGGCGGCGATGGGCACCGAGTACGCGCTCTATGTGGGCGCGATGGCATATGAGGACGCCTGCGGCGTCGCCGAGCAGGTGCGGGAGGAAATCAATCGGCTGGAGCGCCAGCTGAGCCTCTATCAGCCCGACAGCGAGGTGTGCTACCTGAACGCGCACGCCCACCGCGCCCCCGTGCGGGTGGAGCCTGAACTGTTTCAGCTGTTGCAGACCTGTAAGACGCTCTGGGAGCGCACGCGCGGCGCGTTTGACCCCACCGTTACACCCCTGCTCCGCCTGTGGGGATTTATAGACAAACACTATCGCGTGCCGCCACCCGAAGCGATTGAAGAGGCACTGGCGCGTGTGGGGATGGACCTTGTGCTGCTGGAGCCAGAGGGGCGCTGGGTGTATTACGCAACGGAGGGCGTGGAGTTAAGCTTTGGCGCGATTGGCAAGGGCTGGGCAGTGGCGCAGGGGGTGCGGGTGTTGCACGAGATGGGGGTCGAGTCGGCGCTCCTTTCGGCAGGGGATAGCACGCTGTATGCGCTCGGCATACCCCCCGAAAGCGACGGCTGGCAGGTGCGGATTAGCCCGGAGACGACGCTCACGCTCTGCAATCAGGCGTTTGCCACCTCTGGGGGCAGCGAGCAGTTTTTTGAGGTAGACAGCGTGCGCTATGCTCACATTATAGACCCCCGCACAGGCTATCCTGCCCCCACACAGGGGGCTGTCTCGGTGTGCCACCCTGACCCCGTGCTGTGCGACGCGCTGAGTACGGCGCTTTTTGTGGAGCCTTCTCTGGCAGAGGTGTTCCCCGAAGTGCAGGTGTGGTGGCATCAATGAGAAAAGCCCCCTGTCTGGCGACAGAGGGCTTTCAGGAAGTTGCGTAATTTGCTGATTTATGCGCTCACGAGTTCCTCTTCGCGCACGGTGGCGTTTTCAGGGGAGTTCACGATGTTGTGGACAGCGCCTGCGAAGAGCTTGTGCAGAATGTTCCGGGAGATTTGTTCTACTTGCTCGGTGGTGATGCCCAAGTTTTCGGCGACCGCATCAGCCTCGAGACCCTGGGCGAACGCATGAAGAACGCTCCGCTCACGCTCGGTCAGTTTATGCTCCGTCATCGTAAAGGTACCTCCTTTGGCAGGTTTCGCTTCGATTATACCTGCCTGCAGGCGGTTATGTCAAGAGCTATTCGCGCGGCGAGAGAAAACTGGTAGGAATACCAGTTTCGTGTCGTCGTGCGCCGTTGCGGGGCAGGGGTGTAACGACGGTTTCGTAGCCGGTGGCGGTGCGCCGAATGTAGCCGCGGCTCTCCAGCTCCTGCAGGTAGTGGGCGAGCGTCTGGCGTGAGCAGCCCAGATGCTCGGCTAACTTGGTGCGGCTCATGCTGGGGTTCTCATAAATCAAGCGCAGGAGCTGCTCCATCGTGGCTTCCCGATGGTTCGCGTGTCCGTTGGTGCGCTCCACAGCCGCCACTGCCATCGGCATCGCGGGTGCGGGTTCCGCAGGCTGGGGCGCAACAGGCTCCGACGCGGGCGATGCCTCAGGCTCGCTGGCTTTCACCTGCTCCTGCAAGCGCAGGGCGTAGTTGCGGTCCTCGCCGATAATCTCAATCAGCGCGAACATGATAATCGGCAAGGTTACCGAAAGCAAAAACGGGCGCAGGAACACCACCGCGTGGTCAAACGCGGTCGCGGTCTCCAGCGGCTGCTGATGCATAATCCCGTACAGATAGTTAGCATATGCGCTGATAAAGGTCACCAGAATCAGCACAGACCAGAGCGGCGCGGTGGAGCGCCCCTGACGCTTACGCAGCTGGATGCCGTAAGCCAAGCCTAAAATCCCTAAATCGATTCCTAATGCCTGCACATAGCCCCAGTAGAGGTTGCCGCCCTCCAGGGTGCTGAAAGTGTACGCCACATGATGCACACTGCCCGCCAGCACAAAGAGCGTCACCAGCACCAGCAGCGCAGTGGATAACGGCATGTCCTTGAGTTGATATCGCATGCGAAAAACCTCCCTGTTTCAGACTACCCCAGCCGTTTCCCGATTCGGGGGGAGGGGTTAGATTCCTGCCATAGAGACGGAATCCTGCTGCTTAAAGGGGCATTTTGATGGGCAAAAAGGTGAGCGCCAGTCGGAGCAGGCTTTTGAAGCGCAGGGGATAGAGCTGGAGCGACTTGAGGTAGGCGCGTCGGGCGTTGCGACGGTCTTCAAACAGCGCGTAGTTTGTGCCAAGGCAGGCGTAAGAGTGCGCGAGGGCGAGGCGCATGGCGCGGGGGCTGTTCGCGCGCTGCCAGAAGAGCGCCTCGCGCGCATGAATCGCTTCGGAGCGCACCTTGATTTCATCCATCCGCATTTTGTCGTGGCGATGGCAGGCGTTGGTCGCATGCACGCGATAGAGGGTCAGCGGCTCGTCTATAAAGCCAATCTCGTAGTGAAGGGCAATTCGGAGCCACATCTCCCAGTCGCCCAGCCCGTAGAGGTCTTCACGGAAGCCGCCCAGTTTTTCAAAGCATTCGCGCCGAATCATCGCCGAGGAGGGCACAATCCGATTGTAGCGCACGAGGTCTTCTATCGGGTTGAGGCAGGTGGTGCGGGGCCAGGGGTAGCCCAGAGGGTTCTGGAGCAATCGGTTTCCCGTATCGTCGATGAAGTAGCCGTAGGTGTGAACCAGCCCCATGCACGGGTTCGCCTCCAGCATGGCGACCTGTTTTTCGAGTTTCTGGGGGAGCCAGAGGTCGTCTGAGTTGAGGATGGCGAGATACTGCCCCCGTGATTCGGCAATCAGGCGGTTGAGCGTGGCGTAGGTGCCGCGGTTCTGCTGGGTGAACAGGCGGATTCGCTCCCCATACGACTCCAGCAGCGCCACCGAGCCGTCGGTGCTGCCGTCGTCCACCACCACGATTTCGTAATCGGTGTAAGTTTGCTCAAACACGCTCTGCAGCGCGAGCGGGAGATAGTGCGCGTGATTATAACTGGGGATAAGAACGCTGACCGCTGGCATGGGGTTATGGTAAAGGGGAAGGCGCGCGCCTTCCCCTGCAGTTGTTTTAAGGCATGCGGAACATCACCAGTTGATGGAAAACGCGCCCTTCGACGACGCGCTTGACCGCCAGTCGCGCCATCTGCCCGGAGGGGATTCGGCTCAGGGCGCGCTCCAGTTCTTCGGGCGTGCGCACGGGGGTGCGGTTCACGCTGAGGATCACATCGCCGCGCTGAAGCACTTCGCTGGCGGGGCTGTCGGACGCCACGCTCTCCACATAGACGCCTTCGGTACCCACGCGCTCACGGAGCTCTGCGGGGATTTCGCTGACACGCAAGCCCAGCTTTTGCAGGGCGTCCTGTTGGGGTTTCTGGGCGGTTTTCGGCGTCTCAGTTTCTGCGTCTTCGGGATGTGTGCCCAGCGTGGCGTTCAGGGTCAGGGTTCGCCCGTCGCGCACGACTTTAATGGAGACGCGCGCGTTGGGACCTTTTTCGGCAATCGCGTCGCGCAGCGCCACCTCGTTCTCTACCGGCTTGCCGTCAAACTCCACAATCACATCGCCCGGCTGGATTCCCGCGTGGTCGGCGGGCGTGCCCGCTTCTACCGCCTCCACCAGCACGCCGTTCTGCACCCTGAGCTCTTCGCGCAGTTCGGGGGTCAGGTTGCGCAAGCCGACGCCCAGATAACCGCGCTTGTAAGCGCCTTCCTCCAGCAGCCGTTTGACAACTGCCTTCACGCGGTTGATGGGGATGGCAAAGCCAATTCCGACATTCCCGCCCGCGAAACCGCTCACAATAGCGGTGTTGATACCGATCACCTCGCCGCGCGAGTTGACCAGCGGACCGCCGGAGTTGCCCTGATTAATCGCGGCGTCGGTCTGAATTAGGTCAGGGTAGAAGCGCACGCGGTCGGAGCCAGCAATCTGCTCGCGCCGCCCAACAGCGCTCACGATGCCCATCGTGAAGGTATTTTCCAGCCCAAACGGACTGCCAATCGCAAAGACCAGCTGCCCCGGCTTGACCGTAGACGAGTCGCCCAGCACCGCCGCAGGGAGATTCTTACGATCCACCTTCACCAGCGCGATATCGACGCTGGGGGCGCGAATAACCTCGCCCTTCGCCTTCGTGCCGTCGTGGAAGGTCACCTCCACCTCTTTGGCGTTGCTGACCACATGGTCATTTGTCACGATGTAGCCGTCGCTGCGGATAATCACACCCGAACCCTCTCCCTCAATTCGGGGCGGGGGGATTATGATGCGCTGGCTCTCGGGCAGGCGCTCCCGAAACCGCTCAAAGAAGCCGAAGGGGTCCTCGATTTCCCCATCGGAGGAGCGTCCCAGCTGCTTGACTACGCGAATATGTACCACGGTGGGCTGTACGGTTTCAGCAATACGCGTGAGCGCCGACTCAAAGCTTGCCAGCGTCGTGCGCTCTTGCGGTGTGAGCGCGACGGTCGTGCGCTCCTGCGCCTGAAGCGGATTGGCGTGCCGCGCAATCAGCAAAGTGAGTGTTGCACCCAGCACCAGACCTAACCCCAGCAGAATCCATCCATGTCGTCGCATAGGCGTCATCCCTCCCAATCCTGTTTATCGGCTCTGGAAATAAAAAGTGTGATACAATCCCTCAAATGAGGGCACGCTGTTGTGAGCAGGATAGTAATTTGTTGGCAATATTGGGGTACTGAATACAGGCTGATTGAAGGGGACAGGGTTAAGCATTTCGGAAGGTAATGGCGATCGCATTCGGAACAGGGATGGCTCTGACGAACTTCGGAAGAGGAGGGGTTTCGGCGTGGAACTGGCGAAGGTTACATCAGACGGCGTTTCGGCGACGGTACTGTTCCACCATAGGAAAACCCCTATGGCAGCAGCGCCCACCGCCATCTGCCACCATCTGACAGACCGCCACCCCACTCTTATGACCGCATTCTGGGAAACCGTTGCGCGCTGTGCCCGAAGACGCACTAAAACCGCTTCGGGACCTTGAGAAGGTTGCACAACGGGCAACTGGCGCAAGAGGTGCTTCGTGCGTCTGAGGCGTTCAAACTCGGTGGAGCATTCGATGCAGTTCTCGATGTGAGAGCGAATCAGCTGATGTTCATGACCTGTGAGTTCCATGTCTAAATACGCGGACAGTCGGGACTGCACATAGCGACAATTCATTTCAAGTCACCTCGCTCAAAGAGTTCTGGGTACTTCCTCTGGATGATGTCGCGGAGTTGCTTGCGTCCCCGGTGGATACGGGAGCGCACCGTGCCAATGGAGGTGTTCATAATCTCGGCAATCTCCTCGTAGGAGTGCCCCATCACATCGGCAAGCACGACCGCAGTGCGGAATTCAGGCGCCAGCGACATCAGCCCTTCCTGAACAGCCTCCTTATACTGGTTCGATTCCGCAATATCGAGCGGAGACGGACCGGGGTCGGGAATATCGAGCTGCTCGCCTTCTTCCCCTTCCTCATTTTCGAATCGCTCCTCGATGGAGAGTGTAGGAAGGCGCTTCCGACGCCGGTATTCGTCGATATAGAGGTTGGTCAGGATGCGGCTAATCCAGTTCATGAAGGGCATCGTAGGGTCGTAGCGGTCAAAGAACCGGTAGGCGCGCAGGAAGGCTTCCTGAGTCAGGTCTTCCGCATCTGCGGCGTTGCCCGTGAGGCGGTATGCCAGGTTATAGACCTGCTGGTAATAACGCATTACCAGCGCATCGAACTCACGATCCAGAAGTTCCTGTTCCATGCTTTGCGCAATGGCTGTATGGGTCATTACCGCCTCCATTCTACTGGGAAAATACGAGATGAGGCAGTAAAGAGTTCCCCACCGCCATTCCTACCCTCCTCTATCTGGTTTAGACGGGTAATTATACCTGAAGGTTTCTGAGTGTCAATCATATTCCCGCAAATAAGCCTCCACCACATGGGAGGCGCGTTCTAAATCGTCGGGCGAGACATTTTCAATCACATCGCTGACCCAGTGCCAGTTTGGGGGGATGCCAGGCTGGGTTTCGCACCACATGGCAATTGCGCGGTAGCGTTTGATCAGAAACGGGAGCGCGTCGGTGTAGGCGCCATGGGGCACGGCGCTCGGTTTCAGCTCCCATTCGGGGTGTCGGGTGGCGAGCTGGGCGAATCGTTGCACCATTTCGGGGTGCGCGTGCTGGCGCGGGAGCATGCCTTCGGCGAGCAGGTAGCGCGGCGCACCCAGCCCCACATGGTCTACAATCAGAAACTCGGCGTCGCGCAGCTGGGCGCCATATTCGCGTTCGAAAGCGAACGCGCCTGCGGGCGTGCCCACCTCCTCGCAACCCGTGAACACGCCCCACACCTCAGTGTGCTGAAGGGGCACTGCGGCGAGGCGTTCCAGCAGCGCCCCCAGCACCGCCACGCCCGAGCCGTTGTCGTTGGCGCCCTGCACCCACGGCATGCGCCACTCCCGATGCGCCAGCACAAACAGCCCCCAGAGCGAGAGCAGAGTGCCAGGGAGAGCCAGAATCTGCCCCACCGCCGCGTAGCCCGCAAGCCCCAGCAGCGTGCCGAGCGTGAGCAACCCCAGCAGAAGGGTTTGCAACTGAAAGCTCAAGCCGAAATAGCGCACGGTTTTGGGGTCCCATAAAAGCGCGGCGCGAGTGCTATCAATATGCGCCATCACCACCACACGCCGCCTCACCGTCTCGCGCGGGGGCACAATCGCGATCAGGTTCGCACTCTCCCGCTGGGGGAAAAGGCGCATCACATCCCACTTGCCGCTGACCAGCCCCCAGTAGAGCGCCGAAGCGATTATGCTCAGCACCGCCGCGACCCCCCAGAGCGACGCGAGGGCGCTCACGCCTGCCAGCACAAACCCCAGCGAGACCACCACCCACGGCGTCGTGAAAGAGGGCACGCTCCGAAAGGGCTGGGTTATGGTCTTGATTCCGCGCTCGTGCAGGCGTCGCTCTATCATGGCGCGCGCCCGCGCCTCTGCCTCCGAAGTGGCAGGGCGTGCGCCGATGGTGTAAATGAGGCTTTCCAGATAGCGATAGGCTTTCATAAGGGAACCCTCGCCAGCATCGTTCGAGTAAGATGCGGCACAAAGTCGCGATACATCGCTTGCAGGCGTTGCGAAACCATCGGCTGATTCAGGTACGCCTCCACACGCCGCGCGTCCTGCTGGAAGTGGGGAATCAGGTGGAACTCTTCGCGCCAGGGGTAAGCGCGTTCGTCGTAGGCGCACACGAGACGACTCCCTTTGGTATGGGCGACCACCAGATGGGGCGTTGCGTAGTAGGGGCGGAGCAGGGGCGCGTCTTCGTGGCGCATCCACCAGCCAGAGTGGCAGGTTTCGTAGTCGATGCGCCCCGCGTGCAGGTTGCGCCCTGTCAGTACGGGCACATCGCCTGCCTGGGGAAACGGGCGCGTCAAGCCTGAGCGACGGAATTCGGGACTGCGCGCCGCGAAGTGAATCGCGAACGCCTCGCCCAGCGGCGTGCCCGACCGCTCCCACGCCCGAATAGTCTCGTCCTCGAAACGAATCATCTGCTCAGGGAGCGGTTCAGGGTAGTGCGTTTCGGTTCTGCCATCGGTCAGCCACACGCCTTTTTGTCCCCTCTGAAAGTAGAGGATGACCGCGCTCACATTGCGGCGCGGGAACACCCTGCCGACATACTCGATTCGGAGGCTGCCGCGCTCAAAGAGGTAGGTACGCAGTTTGCGAAAATCGTCCAGCACGAGCCAGCTGGCGGGCACAATAAACGCCAGCACACCCCCCTGCGTTAGCAGTTCCACCGAGCGCTCGATAAACGCGCCGTAAAGGTTATATTTGCCGTGCCATGTGCGCAGGCGCTTTTTATAGAGAGGCTTGCGCTCTTTGAGGGCGAAAAGGGGGTAATGGCTCGCGTCGCCCACGATTCCGTATGGCGGGTTGCCCAGAATCACATCGTACTCGCCCCCTTCGGGTTCCCAGAGCAGATAGTCGGCGTCGTGGATAGGGAACTCGGCACGATGGGCAGGGCACAGTTCCACGCCTTCCAGCAGGTGGTGGGTTCCGTAGCGGTGTCGGAAGGCGTGCAAAAAGGGCGCGTCGGCGCAGGCGGGTTCCAGCACGCGCAGGGGGCGCTGGGGGTCAATCCACTGCGCCAGCGCGGCGACCATGCGCGCCACAATCCACGCGGGCGTGGGCACATGCGCCAGCCTCCGTGCCTGCGCCGTGTTCACCATAGCGCAATCAGCCGCACAGGACCGCCCGAAGCGTTCTGGAGCCGCAGCGCACCGACGAACACCACCGCGCCCGACGGCGGGAGCTTCTCAAGATTCGCCACATTCTCCAGCCCCCACTTGCCCGCCTCCAGCACCATCTTATGCACAGCGAAGGTGGTGGACGCGCCGAAGTCCAGGCTGAGCGTGTCGACACCGATGCCGAGAATGTTGCGCTCTTTGACAAGCATTTCGGCGGCGTCGGGCGCGAAGCCAGGGAAGTGCATCACGCCCTGCGAGTCGGCGTTGCGGTAGGCTTGCTCGTCGCGGGCGCGGGCACCCCAGCCGCTCAGCATGAACACAATCGCGCCGTCCGGGATGCGTCCGTATCGGCGTTCCCACTGGCGCAGATCGTCGGCGGTGAGCTGGGCGTCGGGGTTCTTCTGTGCCCGCTCGCGGATGTCCACCACCACCGCGTAGCCCACCAGCTGGGCGGGTGTGAGCTGATCCAGCGTCGGCTTGCCCTTGATGAAGTGGACAGGGGCGTCCATATGCGTGGCGTGATGCTCATAGAGTTGCCAGCGATTGGCGTAAAAGCCCGACGCCTCGTGCGTGTAGAGCGGCTCGCGCACCAGCTTCGGCGTGCCCGGCCAGGTGGGGAACTCTGGCGTCTGGATGTGGGTGAGGTCGAGCATATTCCGTGCGCGCTGGGGCAGGCGGAGGGTGGGCGTGCGCTGTGCCGACACAGGCGCTGTTGCGTGCCCTAAGTTACCCCACAACTCCCGATAAATCGCGTGCGTGCACATGTGAAAGATGATACCTTCAGAGAGGAAGAGCCTGTGTGCTTAAAGGGGTAGTTTTTTTTTGAGAGGGACGCCGGCTTATGCGCTCCCGCAACATGGTGGGGAACGCCCTCGCCTTGACGGCTGAAGCCGTTCCTATAAGACGAAGCCGACCTGCGTCGGCTAAAATAGCCAGCGAAGGCTGGCTTTGTTTAGTAGGAACGGCTTTAGCCGTCGCTCTTTCGAGGAGGCATGAAAAAAACTACCCTTTAGGGAGCCTGTGTGGGGGTTTTGGTGGAGGCGGGGGGAATTGAACCCCCTTCCAGAACACCTGCACACCCAGCTTCTACGAGCGTAGTCCGTCTTTAGGTCTCGCGGCGGGTGTCCCGACGGACAGGGCATCCCGTCGCCAGCCCAGTTGGGTGTCCTCCGTCGGCGCTGGGCGCCGCCTTCGGAGCCAGTCGGTCTGGCCCACGCTCAACTCCCCTCGGACCGACCGCGAGGAGAGCGGCGGCTGCCTTCAATTAGGCAGCAAGAGCATAGTTAGGAGTCGCACTTCTTGTTTGCGGATTTTTTACGAGGCCCTCCGCACCTCGGCTCGCCACTGAGCGCCAGTCGTGTTCTGTCGAACCCTGACGCCCCCGTGTCGGTATTATTATACCACATCGTGCCCCGAAAAAGTTCCCGGCATGCAGAAAGGCAGGATTTTCTCCCCCATGAGCAAATTATAATCCTGATGGCGTCAGAAAGTGTGATTCGGGCGCTGGAGGAAGCCGTTCGTAATTCGCCCGAGGATGTCCCGTTGCGGTTGCATCTGGCGCAGCTGCTGGAGCAAGCCGCCCGGTTTGAGCCAGCGCTGGAGCATTATGTCGCCATCCTGAGGCTCCAGCCGCGCCATCGCGAGGCATGGCTGGGCGCAATTCGCATGCTTCGTAATCTGGGGCGTGCCGCAGAAGCCGACCTGCAACTCCGCGCTTTTCTGCAAGTCTACCCCGACGATCTGGAAGCCGAAATTCTGCGCGACTCGCCCCTCGCAGACGAGACCGAATCGTTTGAAGCCGATGAAGATGAGGAGGAAACCCCTTACGAACCCCCTGAACCGGGCAGTGCGCCCTTTTTCCCTGTGCGCCCCACGGGCGTCTCGTTTGCCGATGTGGGGGGTATGGAAGACCTCAAAGAGCAGATTCGGCTGATGATTATCTATCCCCTTCAGCGCCCTGACCTCTATCAGGCGTATGGCAAGCGCGTGGGGGGTGGAGTGCTACTGTATGGTCCGCCCGGTTGCGGGAAGACGCTTCTGGCGCGCGCGATTGCGACCGAGTGCGAGATGCCCATGCTTTATATCGGCATCCACGAGATTCTCTCGCCGTGGATTGGGGTCAGTGAGCAGCTGTTGCACGAGGCGTTTGAGACCGCCCGCAACTATGCGCCCTGCATCTTGTTTATTGACGAGCTGGACGCGCTGGGGGTGAAGCGCACCGACGCGGGGCACTATTCCCGTGTGCTGGTGAACCAGCTGCTGGAGGAGCTGGACGGCTTTCACAGTTCCAACGAGCGCCTGCTGATACTGGCAGCGACGAACGCCCCGTGGCATGTAGACCCTGCGCTATTGCGCCCGCGCCGCTTTGACCGCGTGCTGTTTGTGCCGCCGCCTGACCTGGAGGCGCGGATTGAGATTCTCAAAATTCACCTGCGGGGGCGCCCTGTGGAACCGCGCTTTGACTATCGTAAGGTGGCGCAGGCGCTTCGTTACTTCACGGGTGCGGATATCGAGGCGCTGTGCGAGCGCGCCGCTGAAGAAGCCATCGCGAACGCCCTGCGCACGGGGCGTCAGGAACCCATCCGCGCCGAACAACTACTGCGACTGGCGCGCACCCTCAGCCCCCTCACGCTGGACTGGGCGCGCACTGCACGCAACTACGCCACCTACGCCAACGAAACAGGCTTGTACGACCCCGTTGCCGAATGGCTGAAAAAAGAGCGACTGATGCCATGAGGGACTCAGGTTACTATTTCAGGGACTACCTGCCGCCGCTTTACAGCGCGCGAGCGATTTTTTACTTTACGGTGTTCGGCGGTCCGCTGGGGATTGCGCTCTCCCTCCTCAACGCGCGGCGGCTGGAGGAGAATGACCTCTATCAAAAAAGCCTCATCTGCTTGCTGATATGGCTGATTGGAACGCCTGTCGTTTTCGTGGTGGTGATGTTCGCGCCTGAGAGCCGACACCTGATGCGCTTTGTGTCGCTGGCGCTGGAAGTCGGACTGGGATACTATTTGCAACTGCAAAATGAACCCCATGTGCAGGCGCATCTGGAGATGGGTGGGCAGCTGAAACCGGTGTGGGCGCCGCTGGGCATTCTGCTGGCGTTTTTCTTCGGGATTATGCTGCTGGCGGCGATAGCCGTGTTCTCGGTGGAGGCATGAAACAATGTCGCAACCCCCTTCACGGCATTCGGTAGATGAGCTGATTGAGCTGGGCAGGCAGATGGTGGCGCAGGGCAGCTGGCAGGTCGCGCTGCGCTACCTGCGTCTGGCGCTCCAGCAGGAACCCGATAACAGCTATGCCCATGCGCTGATGGCGCTGGCTTATCAGAGAGGCAACAATCCCCGACAAGCTCTGAACGAAGCGATGCTGGCGGTGCGCTATGAGCCAGACTGGTACTATCCCCACTATGTGCTGGGGATTGTGCTGAAAGATCAGGGGCGACTGGAGCGCGCGGAGGTGGCGTTGCGTCGAGCGCTGGCGCTGGAACCCCAGAACGCTTCGGTGATTGCCCACCTGGCAGATTTGGCTTGCCGACGCGCCCACTGGCAGGAAGCAGTACGCCTGGCGCATCAGGCGCTGAGCCTGGAACCCACCAATCGGGGGGCGCAGCTGGCGCTGGCGCTCGCGCGAGGCTCGCAAGGACAACTGGACGAGGCAGAGCGAATCGCCCGCCACTGCCTGAGCGAAGACCCCGAAGACCCCGACGCGCTCTGGATTCTGGCGATGGTCGCGGTGCGTCGGGGCGACTGGCGCACGGGATGGCAACTCAGCCTGGACGCGCTCGCCATAGACCCTGAACATCCGGGTGCCCGCGAAACGCTCATTCACGCCGCAGGCATGCGCTCCAAAATCATGGTGCCCGCCCTGCGATGGCAGTTCTGGGTAGATCGCCTCTCGCCTGTGTGGCGTTTTGTGGCGCTGTTTCTTATCCTCGCAGGTCTCCATAGTGGACGGATTGTGTTCTCGAAGGACTTTGCCAGCACCACTTTTTGGACCGATGCGCTAATGTTTGGCTGGGTCTGCCTGGTGTTATTCTGGCTCTACCTGTTGCTGGTGCCGCCGCTCTTTTATGGCTGGCTCCGGCGGGCACGCGACAAGCGCCTGCGAGAAGCGATGCGCCACACGCACCAGCCCTGACAGAAGGCAGGCGATCAAAAACGCGCGAAAGGCGGCGGGCAAATAGTAATAGTGCATCAGCGGAAGCACGGGGGAAAGAGGCATGTAGGCAATCAACGAGCCAAGCCAGCCCACCGCCATCAGGCGCTCTTGGCGCAGGAGCCATGCCAGCGCCAGCCCGTAACTCCCCACGCGCAGAGCGCTCTCCCAGAAGCCAGGTAAGAAAACCGCCAGCGGCGCATCCACCAGCAGCAACAGCTGGTCCCGCATCGGCACAGCAGGAGGGAACAACCACTTCAGCCATGTGAGACCCATCGTGCTGAACCGTTTGAGCCGCTGGCGGTGGTACTCCGTGTCGATGGGGATGGCGTGCTGGTAGAACGCAACATAGGCGAGCAAGATGGCAAAACTCACGGCAAGGAGCCACGCAGGGAACATAGCGCCCCGCCTCTTGAGGACAACGGCGCATAGCGCCATCAGCAACGGCAGAATCACGGCGCCTTCGTGGCTCCCCAGCGCACCGAGCAGCCCCAGCAGGCTCAGAATTGCCCAGCCAATATGGCGGGTCAGCGCATAACGACAGAACGCAATCAGGCTCATCAGGGCGAAAAAGGTCATCAGCGTGGCGGTGCGCCCCGGAATCCAGCCCACTGCGCGGTAAGCGAACGACTCCATGTGCAAATCGGGCAAGCTGGGGATGAAGCCCAGCTCCCAGAGGGCGGTCGCCCCCAGTGCGCCCACCACCACCCCTTTACGCCAGTCGCCAAGGCACCAGCCCCATGCGACACTTCCTGCAAGCCACACCCAGCTCAGCCACTCAGGCACGCCCGGCAGAAAACCGGTCTGCCAGAGAGAAAAAATCGCCCCTGTGCCCAGCGCCAGCCTCAAGCGCCCGCTCAACTGCCACGCCAGCCCCACCACCAGCCAGCCACAGAGCAGAGCCAGAACCCCGTTCGTCCACTTGTAGGCAAGGAAATCGCGCCCCCAGAGCGTGTAGTCCAGCTTATAGAGCAGACTGGGCAGGGGGCGGTAGAAACCGTTGCCCAGCACCCAGTCGCCCGTGAACCACCGCCACACCGAGTGGGGCTGCTCCAGACGCGCGACAATCGTGCGGGTGTCCAGATTCTCAAAATTGTTGGGGTGGGTGATGTCCTCATCATAGTGCCAGCGCAGCACCCCTGCGAGGTTAATCAGCCCGATTAGCGCCATGCCCAGCCAGAAGGTGCGCACATGAGAGGATTTAGGGGGGAGGGGAGGGATTCCTGCTACCTTTCAGCCCCTCCACTCACCGGGGAGTGGAGGGGCTGAAAAGGCTTGAAAGCAGGTGTGGTTAGTTTGCCGCGGCGGTGGTGAGATCGGTGTCCTGAGAGGGCGGGTTTTCGCCCTTCACGAACACGATCTCGTTATTCTCGTTGAGTTTGGCGATAATCGTGTCGCCTTCCTCAAACCGCCCCAGCAGCAACTGCTCGGAGAGCGGGTCTTCAATCAGTTGCTGGACGACTCGCCGCAGCGGGCGTGCGCCGTAGTTCGGGTCGTAGCCCTTCTGCGCCAGCAGCTCCTTGACAGGCGGCTCCAGCACCAGGTTCATCCGGTGCGCCTTGAGCTGCTCTGCCACCCGCCCGACCATGAGGTCCACAATCTGCAGAATCTCGTTGCGCGTGAGCGGATGGAACACAATCACCTCGTCCACGCGGTTGAGGAACTCCGGGCGGAAGAGCTTCTTGAGTTCGTCGAGCATGCGGTTTTTCATCGCTTCGTAGGCGCGCGGGTCTTCAGGGCTGGTACGCTCCTTGCGGAAACCCATGCCCGGCTCTTCCACGACCGAACGCACGCCCACATTGCTGGTCATGATGATAATCGTGTTGCGGAAGTCCACCACATGCCCCTGCGAGTCGGTGAGGCGCCCGTCTTCCATCACCTGCAGGAGCAGGTTGAAGACATCGGGGTGCGCTTTTTCGATCTCGTCCAGCAGCACGACGCTGTAGGGCTGGCGTCGCACGGCTTCGGTCAGCACGCCGCCTTCCTCATAGCCGACATAGCCCGGTGGCGCGCCAATCAGGCGCGACACATTGAACTTCTCCATATACTCGCTCATGTCGATGCGGATGAGGTTGTTCTCGTTGTCGAACATATAGGCGGCGAGGGCGCGCGCCAGCTCGGTCTTGCCAACGCCTGTCGGACCCAGAAAGAGGAAAGTGCCCATCGGGCGCTTGGGGTCTTTGAGACCCGATCGGGCGCGTCGCAGGGCGCGGGCGACCGCCGAGACCGCCTCGTGCTGCCCAATCACCCGACGGTGCAGCTCCTCTTCGATGTGCAGCAGTTTCTGGGTTTCGCTCTCCACCAGGCGGGCGACAGGGATGCCCGTCCAGCTCTGCACGATATGCGCCACATCGTGTTCGGTGACCAGAGTGGTCATCTCCTGGCGGGAGGCTTCCCACTCTTCCTGCAGCTGGTCGATGCGCTCTTCGAGCTGGGCTTTGCGCATCTCCAGCTCCTCCACGCGCTCCATGTTGCGCTGCTGGCGTGCGCTGGCGATATCTTTCTGGAGGTTCTCCAGTTCGCCTTTGGCGCGTCGCAGTTCCAGCGGCGGCAGGGTCTGCTGGAGTTTCACACGGGACGCCGCTTCGTCGATAAGGTCTATCGCCTTATCGGGCAGATAGCGGTCGGTGATGTAGCGCGCGGAGAGTTTCACGGCAGCCTCAATCGCGCTATCGGTGATAATCACGCGGTGGTGCGCCTCATAGCGGTCGCGCAGCCCCTTGAGGATTTCGATCGCTTCCTCGATGGAGGGTTCGCGCACCTGCACGGGCTGGAATCGGCGTTCCAGCGCGGCGTCGCGTTCGATATACTTGCGATACTCGTCCTGCGTGGTGGCGCCGATGCACTGCAGCTCGCCGCGCGCGAGGGCAGGCTTCATGATATTGGAAGCGTCAATCGCCCCTTCGGCGGCGCCTGCGCCAATCAGCGTGTGCAACTCATCGATGAACAGCACCACATCGCCCTGCGCTTTGCGCACCTCGTCCAGCACGCGCTTCATACGCTCTTCGAACTCGCCGCGGTACTTCGTCCCGGCGACCAAGCCTGCCAGATCGAGCGAGACGATGCGCTTGTTCTTGAGCGTTTCGGGCACATCGCCCTGCACGATGCGTTGCGCCAGACCTTCCACAATCGCGGTCTTGCCGACGCCGGGCGGACCCACCAGAACCGGGTTATTCTTGGTGCGTCGCGCCAGAATCTGCATCACGCGCTCCACTTCCTGATGGCGTCCCACCACGGGGTCCAGTTTGCCCTGCCGTGCCATCTCGGTGAGGTCGCGTCCGAACTCATCGAGCGTGGGCGTGCGGGAACGCTGGGAACGGGTGGGCGCGGTGCTATGCGATTCGTGTTCTTGAATATTCATGACTTCGCGACGGGCGCGTTCCAGGTCAACACCGAGTTTATGCAGGACGCGGGCTGCCAGCCCTTCGCCCTCGCGAATCAAACCAAGCAGCAGGTGTTCCGTCCCGATGTAGTTGTTGTTCAATTGCCGTGCTTCGTCGTAAGCGAGGTCAATGACGCGCTTGGCGCGCGAGGTGAGCGCCATCTCCTGCGACGGGCGTGCCTCGCCCCGGGTCGCATAGCGCTCAATCTCGTTGCGGATGCGCTGCAGGCTCACCCCCAGACGGTCCAGAATCCGCGCAGCAACGCTATCGGACTCACGCACAAGCCCCAGAAGGAGATGCTCGGTGCTGACCTGAGACTCCCCCAGCCGCTGCGCTTCCTCCTGCGCATAGAAGATCACCTTGCGCGCACGCTCAGTAAACCGTTGCCACATCATGCTCGACCCTCCAGCACGGCGTTTTTGCCGTATTGATAGGCTGTTTCCATATAACCTCCGTGATTTCACAGGGGAAACCTATCCATATTATCGGTAGCGACAGGGACAGGTTTCACCCTGCCTAAATTGTAGCACAATTCGCCCTGCAGATTCAAGGGGGAAAGCGTCGGCAGGCACGGGAACTTGCGCCCCCATTTTTTCGTACCGACCTCCCCTGAACCCTGCTGAGTAAGACCATACTTAAAAACGAAAAGGTTCCACAAAGAGTTTCCAGCGAAGGGTACACTAAACCCGATGCAGCTTGAGGTGTATGCACGCGGTCTGAAAGTGCTGTCGGGGCGTGAGCGAAGGGGTTTCGATGCGCCGTTTATGGTGCTGGGCTGGTTTTTCGTCGTATGGATGGGGTGCTGGTGGACAGCGCGGCAGTTTCTTGAGCCGCGCACGCTCTGGCACGCCGCTGCCGCGGTTCTGTTTATCTGGTATCCTGTGGTGGAGGTGCGACGCGCGCTCTACTGGATTCCGCTATTGCGCGCCTCTGATTCGTTCCTTCTCCCCGCGTTCAGTCGGTACCTTGCGACCTTTGTGCTGCTACAGGGACTGTTTTACACGGCGCTTGCGCTCCACGCTTTCTGGGGCGGGGAAGGTGTTCGCAAAGCGCTGGCGACTCCTGTGATCCTCAATAACGGGCTGCTCTTTTTGCTGGCAGTGCTGTTCGTGACTCCGCTCACATGGTATCGGCTACGCTGGGCGATTACCACGCTTATCGATGTGCCATCACAGCGTATCCTGCGTTTATCAGGCAGGGCGATAGCGACGCAGGATCGCCTTCGCTTTGACTCGATTCAAGAAGTTCGCCTCGAACAGGGCAACGGTCTGTACAGGGTTCTCGTTCGGGACGATGTGGACGATGTGTTTGAGATCGGGCGCACGCCTTCCCATAAGCAGGCACAGGAACTCTATGAGATTCTTCAGCGGATTGCGACACCAAAGTCCCCCGAAAATTGGCAGGAAAAATCGGAAAATGGTGTATAATTAAGGTTCGAAGGAAGGTGAACACCTCACACACAAGGTTGGGGAGTAGGCGTCCAAGCCCGCCTGCTCCTCTTTTTTGTTCGGGGTACAATAGGGGGCTATGCAGAGGCAAGTCGGCTTGGTTCCAGCACTTCGATGGCAGGTTGTTCCCCCCAGCGAGTCTCCCTTTTTGATTCAGGCGGAGCGTTCCCGTATTGAGGGGCGGGCGCGCTTGGTAGGTTCCCGTGGGCGCGCGGTGTATGGGTTTCGTGTGGTGAGCGGGATGGCGGTTTCGGTAGTGGTGCAGGCGAGCGGGGCAGGGCGGATTCGCCTGCGCACGGAAGCGGGCGGTCTGGCAGTAAGGAGCCTTGTGCGCGGGGTGCAGAGTTATCGCTTCACGGTGCGCATCCCCCTTCAGCCAGCCGTTCAGACTCTGCAGGTGGTGGTCGAATCGCTACGCCGCACGCAGATACGCATCTTCTCGGTAGAGGTGGCGGCAAGCGATCGGGACGAGGACGGCGACGGGATTGGCGATGGGGTGGAGCGCCTTCTGGGCGCTTCGGCAGGCGCTTTGAGACCGCGTTCGGCAACGACACTCCGCTTCCTCGCAGAGGGCGAAAGCGTTCCCCGTTCGCTTCAGGAGGTGGTGGGGCAGGTGGGAGCCGGGTGTGCGCCGATTCCGTTTCGGGGGGAGTCGCAGTCGTTGCCGTTCGCGTGCGCTTACCTGCAGTGCGCTTCACTGGCAGGGCTAACGCGCCAGAGCGACAGGCAGCTCTGGCTTCGGATAAACCCTTTTTCAGAAGTGGCAACAGCAGGGCGTCGGGCAGACTATATGGCGAGCGCTATCGCCTCGGCGATGTTTGGGGAGGTCCATGGCTACGAGCTGCCCCCCATCCCAGAGCGCGTTCCTGACAGTATGTTGCTGGAGGATGTCAGCGCGAGTTTGAGCCTTGTGCGGGCGCTGGAATCCCTTGCCGAACAACGCACGGTAACCATCGATGCAGGGGTGGAGGGGATGGCGGCACTCTTCGGCGAGATGCCCCCTGCAGGGCAGGGTGTGGCATCGGAGGATCTGATGGCGCTTCTGGCGCCGCTGGTTCACGCAGGCGTGCCCGTGCAGATGATTCCGATCCAGCGGGCAGGGGAGCCGAACCTCCTGCGGGGCGTGCGCCTGCTAATGTGGACGCCTGAAAGTGTGAAGCCTCAGCGAGAGTCGGAGGTGGACGCGCTGGCGCAGTGGGTGCGTCAGGGCGGCTGGCTGGTGATTGTCGGCGGCACGAACGACTTAGATGCGCTTGCCGAGACCCCATGGCGACAGGCGGGTTTTGCTTCGCCGCTTCACTGGCTGCTGGCAAAGTGCGATGTTGCCGCAGAGATTCACACCGAGCCTGCCCCGCCTGCGCCCCCCGAAGCGTGGCGCGAGCTGGGGCGTCATGGCGACCAGCCCCAGCAGGGCACGCTCAACCGCCGCTGGGTGGAGTTTGACCTGAGCGCGTATGCAGGGCAGACGGTCTATGTGCGCTTTCGGGATAGCTTGCCCGAAACGGGCTGGGGCGCGCGGCTGCGTCGGGTCCGGCTGGAAGCCGATGGGCGCACGCTTGCGGCGTTCTCGCCCGGCACGCCCGCAGAGCCGCTTTTCCTTTATCATGAGCAGGGGAGCCAGCGAAACGCAAACGGGGAACGCGCCGCTGATGGCGGCGCTTCGTTCACCTACCGATTCCCGCTGCCACAGGCACAGCGCATCACGCTTCGCGTGGAAATCGCGCAGGAATGGCTGGTGGAACTCAGCACAACGCCCCCCTACCCTGAGCGCGTGCTGAATCCGACACGACCCGACCTGCCAGCAATTCCCGTGCGGCGCAACGAGAGCCTGACGCGCTACACGATAGAAGGAAGCGAGCCGTTTTATCTGTGGCAGGGCGCGCCAGTGGGCGTTATTCAGCGTATGGGGCGCGGCGGGCTTGCGCTTCTGGGGGTTTCAGGGCGTGCGTTTGGCAACCTGCCCCGGGGCGACGAGATGTGGCGTGCCGTGCTGCGCTACCTCTGCGCCCAGGCGGAGATTCGCTACCGTGAACGCGCCCGAATCCTCGCCAAACGCGGCGACTGGGTAGCCGTCTGGGGTACTTACCGCATCACCACACTGCGCGGCACCTATCTGGATGTGCTGGACCCGCGCCTGCCCATCCAGAGCGACATTCCCATCGAGCCGAACCGTGCAGGACTGTTTTTACAGGTAGACGCTCGCCTTCAGCGGGCAGGACTGTTGCACACCAACGCGCGAGTCGTTTTGCAACACGAGACCCCACGCGCTCTGAGCTATCTGGTGCAGGGACCTGAGGGCGCACACGGGATCGCCCGAATTGCCATTCGCGGGCTGAAGGGGCAGGCAACGCTCACCGATACGCTGGGCAACCCCCTGCCCGTGAACACACAGCGCGAACGCGAGACCCTGCTTGTGCGCTGGAACCTTTCGCCCGCAGGGCAGGTCTTAACCATTCGGTAGAGAAAATGGCAGGAAGCGGCGCACGCCAGGAGAATAAGTATCCTGCGCCCGATGTGCCATAATATTCGGGAACCTTTGGAAACCCGTCTCTGTCAAAGACACAGAGGCGCACAGGGGGCAACGATGACGATGAGAAAAACAGGCTTTACGCTGGTGGAACTGCTGACGGTGATCGCGATTATCGCGATTCTGGCGGCGATTATTTTCCCGATCGCGGGCACGGTTCGGGAAAATGCGCGCCGCAGCCGATGCATTTCGAATCTCAGTCAGATTTTTGTGGCGCTCCAGAACTACAAAGACGACTATCGCGCGTACCCTCCGGTGTTGGGCGCGTATGCGGTCGACGCAGCTGGCAACCTGACCTGCAACCAGCAGGCAGCGGTTCCGTTCAATCTGGCGCCGAAACCGCTGGGTTCCTACCTGAGAAACGACGAGATTTTCTACTGCCCCAATAACCCTGTGGATGACAAACGCCTGATTACACGCGCCGTGTACCCGCGGGGGCATGCGCTCGCGGGGCAAGGCGTGCGCCTGAACCCTGCCGATCCCAGCAGCCCAGAGGTCTGCTTTTATCGCTACGACAGCTACTCCATCGGGAAGGTGGGCAATACCAGCGCCTATGAAGTGCATTATACGCTCTTCTGGACTAACGCGCAGCTGAACCAGCTGGAGACCCCCCAGTATCGGGAAGGGTTTTTCGACAACCCTGTGGGTCCCAAGGCAACGGACAACCCGCGCCAGTTAGGTTATCGCAATCCTGATACAACCGCTGTGGTGACATGGTGCTCTTATCATCGCTCTTATCAGGGGAATCAGCCTGTCAAAGCCAAAAATGATCCGGTGCTGTTCCTGACGGGGAATGTGAAGATGATGGATTCGGAGTTGATGTTCAACACTCCGTATCTGGCACGCCCGTAGGGGAACGCGCGTTTGATAGGGAACCCAGCGTTGTATGAGGTGGATAACTGATGACTGGCAGGGATAGAATACGGGCAGGCGCCTCGCTGGTCGAGGTGCTGGTGGCGGTTGGCGTGTTGACCATTGCCATTCTGGCGTTTATACGGCTCTACCCGAGCGGCTTTCTGGCTTTGAAGCGTTCGGGGCAGAGCGAGGCAGCCACACGGCTGGCACAGCGCGAGATGGAGCGCCTCAAAATGCGTCGGGAGAGCCTCCCTTATGCGATTGCGCCCATCCGCTATCAGGTGGTGAACGGGGATGTGTTGATGGAGCTCGACCCCACCGTGTCGCCAGATGACCTCGGTGTGCAGCCTGACCTACCGAACGGCGTGCCCCCAGAGTATGCTTCGGGCGTCAATCGCATGCGGCGCGTGATTGGCGAGCGCGCCACGCTGGGACTGCCCGGCGCCCTGCCTGGCTCGATGAACCAGATTACCGAAGGCATCCTGTATACCACCACCTTCGCCCCAATCGCCCTGCCCCCAGAGCCTCTGCGCAACAATCCCAATGTGATGGCAAACTACCTGCAGGTATACGGCAACCCGATGCGCCGATTCGTGATGGACTCTGACTATCAATGGCGCAACCTGCAGGTATTTGACTACGGAATTGACTACGAGAACGGCTTGATCCTGCTGCGCCCCCTGCGCAACCGACCCATCAGCTATAAGGTGGACTACACCTACCTTGTGGCGCATGGGGATCACTACGATGTGCGTCAGGTCTCTACGGTGATTCGCCTGGCGCCCACGGCACCGAACCCTCCCTATGCTGTATGGGTGCCGCTCACCGTGCCTGTGGCGGGCGAGCCCCCAGAGAACTTCCAGCCCGTCAACCAGATGCCCGGATTCGGGGGGATTGTGCCCGACTCCGACTCCTGCGCGCGTCTGTTCGAAATGCTGAACGCAAACGCCTCGTGGGACCCCGAATATCCCTATCAATACAAGGTGGTGAACCCGCTGCTGGGCACGCTGATGTTCAGCCCCCATGCGTCGGGCGCGTATGAGCGCTACTGGCGCGGCGAACGCCCCCTGAACGCCAATATTGACTACACTGTTCAGGACTGGTCTATCATCTCCGAAGAGTTGACCGTGCCCACCAGCCTCCGCTTGCGGCTCGTGTTCACCGACCTCAAGCAGTTCGGCGACCTGCAGAACGATCAGACGCTCTATCCGGGGCTGCGACTGGGCGGCGACCTGACGCCACTGCCTTCCCCTGATCAGATGGAGGGTAACCCCGCACATGCCGATGTGGTGGTGATTGATCTGATAAGCGGGCAATCGGTGTTTATCCAGAAGGGGCAGGCGATAAGGGGTGGACTCAACACGCCCGTGTCGGTGGACTACGGCGCAGGGATTATTGAGTTTGGCGACCGCGCATGGGCAGGACGCAAGGTGCGCGTGCTTTATAAGGTGCATGACAACTGGGCGATGTCGGTGCAAAAGGCAGTACAGCGCTATTTTATCAGCGCGGCGCTGGTAGGTATGCCCATAGACGCCTGCTGGTACGATTTTGAAGGCGCGTACAATCGGGAGACGACGCCGCGTCAACGGCGCCTCTACTTCAACAAGAGCGAAGCGGGCAAGACAATCCAGATTCGGGAATACTGGTACCAGACACGCGACGGCGCAATACGACACGGCACAAACGGGGTGTTCCGTATCTCGGAGGCGACTGAACCAGTCGACGGCGGAGAGTATGTTTATGTTGACCTGACCCAGCTCCATCCCGATGCGGTGCGCTGGGCGCCTGAGGTGACGGGAACCGCCCTGCGCGGCGTGCAGGGACTGTCGCTCAAAGTGCGCCTGACCTACGAAGTTACGGGCACGGGACGCCCTGTGCGTCTGGACTTTGATCAGGTTCTCTCGCGAGCAGAGTGAGGAACCTGAGGCTCGCCCGGACGGGTCTAATGAGGGAGAAGAATGATGCGCGATAGGCAGGCGATGCGGACAAACGGGTTCACGCTGGTGGAGCTGCTGGTGGTGATTGCGATTACGGCAATCCTGCTGGGGCTGCTGCTGGTACCCCTGGTGCAGGGGTTCCGCTATACACGGCAGGGGCAGGTGCAGGCACAGGCACAGGATACCGTGCGCCTTGCTCTGAACCAGATTCAGAACGACCTCAAACGCGCCGCCTATGTGTTCGATACCGCAGGGCGCGAACTCTACTTCTATGTGGAAGACGCCAGCGGCACGCCGCGGCAATTCGTGCTGAATGGAGCGATAATTGACCTCGTGCCGCCTGCCTACGGCGACCCCGGGCAGCCCTCTAACGACCCGACCTCCGACATCCCGTTCGGGGTCAACGAGCTGGCAGTGCCGATTGCGCCCGGGCGCGTGGTGGTGCGCTACTTCATCGGCACGATGGATAACACCAGCCCCTACTTCAATCCCGACGAGCGGCGCAATGTGCTGGCAACGGCGAAAGAGAACCTGGCGGTGCTGTATCGCGCGGAGTTTCCGCTCTATGTGCGCGTGGGCAATCAGTGGCGTCTGAACCCCGAACTGTTTGATCGCCCCGAAGATTTTTATGACCCCAACTTCTTCTACGGCCCCAAGCGCGATGGCTGGCGCAAGGTGGCGAAGCCAATCGTGCCGCTGGGCGTGGTGGACATGGTGCAGGTTACCTACGATAACAACGGCAACCCGATTTCGGTGCAGCCGCTGTTTCAGCTGAAGCCCGGACAGGTGGTCAACCAGATGGGCGCGCCTGTGGGCACCGAGAGTCTGGATAGCGAGTCGCCGAAGCATCCGCCTGTCCGAGTGCGGTTCCCCCATGGCTTGTGGCAGATGACGCCGGGTGAGTTTCGGCTGGTGGTATTCCGCAGTCGCCCCGACGCGCTCCAGAACAATCAACCGCTGGAGTATTTCTATGTGGATGTGGACGGTCAGCCGCCGGGGCTTCCCATCCGCCCGCCGTACTGGGCGCTTTACCGCTACTGGACCGACGGCAACCGCGTGATCCAGCAAAAGGTTGCCTCCATCAGCGAGATTACCTATCGGATTCTGTATCAGGCGCCGCCCGCTACGACGCCAGTTCCCACCCAACCGCCTGACCTGGACGACCCCGAGCAGAGCGCGCTCGAGTTTATGATAGACACCGAGTCGGGCACGCTGAACTTCGCTATGCCTCACTGGCTGAAGTACCCTCGTGAGGGACTGATTTACAGCACGGGCGACTTCTACACGCCCTTCAACGACCCCGGACCTCCTTACGCGACGACCATCAACTCACGCTTCAACGCCGAATATCGCGCGGCGCTGACGGATGGCACACAAAACAATGTGAAGCGCGCCATCTCGCTGATGGACACCAATAACAACGGGCGCATCGATGATGTAGCCCTCTACGGACCGCTGAACGAGCTGGACTGTGCGATTGTGCCTGGCTCCGAGATTGTCATCGGTCCCGACCAGCGCCCTGGACCGAACTACGGACGCCCCATTCGCTATCAGCGGGTCTCGTCGGCAACCGCGCCTGTGGGACCGAACCAGTATCGGATTCTCTATCAAGATGTGGTGCCCCTGCGTCAGCTGGTGGCAACCTATGGCGAGGCGGAAATCACGCAGAATTTTTACAAGTACGCGCCTTTGCTGCGGGGCTATATCGAGTTCTATTCGGACCCGCAGTTGCCCATGCCACCCGGTCAGAATAATGTGATTGTTACTTTCGCCTATCAAAATAACTTGCCAGGCGATTCATATGTGGCGGACTATCAGACGCGGCGGCTGATGGAACTGGTGGTAGGCGTGCGGTTCTACGGCGCCGACCGCGCGGTGAATATCACCCAGAAAACGCAGGTGGAACTGCCCAACATCGTGCGCACACGCACACAGTAAAGAGGTGACCGACGATGAGACGAACGCATTTGGGACAGACTCTGGTGATTGCCCTGCTGGTGAGCTTTGTGCTGCTGGTGCTGGGCGGGGTGTTCATCTCGGTCATCGCACGGAACCTGCTGAATGTGCGCACGGCGCGCGAGCGGCTCAGCGCCGACTATTTCGCGGAAGCAGGCATCCGCTATGCCGTGGATCAGCTGGTCAACAGCGAGTTCGGCGCCGACTGGCGCCCCATCCCCACCAACTCCACAAACCCCAGAGACCCCGACTACTTCTGGATTAAGCCTTATAATCCAGCCGATGGCACAGGCGGGTTCACCCGAATCAACTTCGCGAACGGGCGTGCGCTGATTCGGGTCTCTTACCAGCCCTCAGGACCCGTTCACCGCCAGCCCGTGATTAAAGTGGAATCGGTGGGGCGCGTGGGGCTGATTGACGAGAACGACCCCACGACCTTCACAGAGGATCAGAGGGGGAACCGTGCCGAACGCGCCGCCTACATCCAGATTGGCACCATCGACTACCTGCGCTTCGTGATGAACCGCGACCAGCGCGGCGACATCATGGATCTGGGCGCCGAAGATATCGGGCTGGGCGTGCCGTTCCGGCTGATTCTGGGCGAGGTCAACGGCAACGGCGTAGGGGGCGGCTCGATTTATGTGAACGGCAACCTGCGCTGGAGCGGCAATGTGCAGATTGGCTTGAACCCTGATTTGGGCGAGCGCGTCTATGTGGCAGGCGAGATTTTGCACAACGAAAATGTACCCACCCAGGTAACACTGGTGATTGCGAATGGCACGGGCGCCACGACAGTACCCGTTTTGCCCAGCAACAACCCGAACTTCATTACGGCAGGAGGGCTGTATCGCGATGGGCGTCCACTGACCGCGGCAGACGGCTACCCGCGCACGATTCCGTACCTGGAGCCGCCACGCATGGATACCGTAGACCCTGCCACCGACCGCCCGCGCTATGTCGCCGCCACGCGCGATTCCGGCATCTGGCGCCAGCGCCCCAACGGCAGCTGGTTCAACACAGGAATCTATGGCTATGGGCGCGGCATCTATATCAATAACGCCGACGATATCCAGCGCGAAAGTCAGGGCGTGCTGGGCGGCTACACGCTCCGCAACGACTGGCTCAAGCCCGGCAACTCCCGCTACTGGAACGGTCCCTTCTATGAGCCCCCCGGCGCCTATATTGAACTGATAGAGGTTGTGGAGAACGGGATCGTCAGGGCGCAGGGCTTCCGTATCACCCGCAACCAGTCTAACCCGCGCGATGTGTGGTACAATCCGCTTACAGGCGCACCCACCAACATCAAGACGCTGGCGTTCCAGTTCGTGAACCCGAACAACCCGCAGGACAACACGCTCACCAACGAGATTGTGGAGAGCCTGCCCCCCAGCGAACGCGCCCAGTTCCGTGTGCCTTTCAACGGCGTGATTTACGCCGAGGGCAATGTGCGCATTCGGGGGCGCATCCCCTCCGGACGCCAGATTACGATTGTCACCAACGGCACTGCCTATATTGAGGGCAACCTTGTCAAGGGCGACGAACGCTCGGCGCTGGCGGTGATTGCCCGCGACTATGTGTGCATCAACACCACGCAGTTCCTGTATCGCTCGGCGGATAGCCCCGGCGTGGCGGAAGGCGACCCGTTCAACGCCGAAGCGCCCTACTTCTTCGAGATTCTGCCCGACCAGCCGATGCGCCTGCTGTTCAGCTTTGGCGAAGACCCCACGCCCTACGCGAATCAACTGCGCCTCTATGTGCGCCATGCGGCGGGCGGCGACGCTTCCTTTATCAACCTGCTGGTGAACCCCTCGCAGCTAACGAACCCGTTCTATCTGTTCAACATTCCGGGCTTTCCGTCGTATGTCTATCCGCTGGGGCTTACCTCGTTGCAGGTCTACCCGAACTACGAGAAGATTGCCTTCCCGCTGACGCCGATAACGGCGTTCAACACGACGCCCGGCGTGGTGAACATGCTCCAGTTCCAGCTGCAGCCGATTTCGAACATCGACAATTTCCGTTTCCCAACGGACAACAAGCCCTATCGGTTGAGCGCGGCGGCGATTCAGCCGCTGGACATCAAGATTCAGGCGGCGCTCTTCGCGCAGGAGGGGAGCTTCTTCGTAATCCCGGGCTACTGGTTCAACACGAACCCGCAGGACACGCGCGAGAACGCGCAACAGCGCGACCGACGCCTGCTGGGAGTCGCCTCGCCCGAGTTCCCCTTCTATGGCGAGCCGCTGGATATCCGAATCACGATTGAAGGCGCGATTGCGGAAAACTACACGGCACGGGTGGGCGACCAGACCGAGTGGCTGCGCAAGTGGGGCTGGATCCCGCGTGAGTACGGCAACTCCGGCGAGGAAATTCCGCTGGCGCACCGGCGCTACTTCCACGACGGCAACAACGGGCGCTATGCCGTCAACCTGCTGATGCGCTATGACCCCATTTTCCGTAACCCGGTGGTGGGCGGTCAACCGATTCGCACGGCGTACACGGCGAACCCTGCCGACCCGCTGTACGCCCATCCGGGCAACATCCTGCCGCCCATTCCGCGCCTGCCTGTGTGCCCGAACCCGATTTTCGCAGGGGATATCAGACCGTAAGGTGGGGAGATGACACTTATGCGACGAATCGGTTTGCTGATCGGAGCCTGTTTGCTGGTGGCTACTGGCTTTGCCGACGGGCGCGGCTATGAAGCGCGCACCGTGCCCATCTATGCGGGGGTCGGCAAGTTCGGCGAAAACGACCTCAATGTGCGCGACCACTACACCTTTTATGTGCTGGAGCGTCGTAACGATGTCAAGCCGCTGGGGCTGACTTTCCTCAACCCGTACGCGCCTGCGGGCACCACACGCGACCAGGCTGCCTACTGGGAGGTCAACCTTCACACCATCAGCGACACCGAGATCACGCGCTATCGTGTGCTGCTATTGAGCCGCACCGACTGGCGCTTCATGACTCCCGAAATTTTCGCCAAACTGCGCCGCTTCGTGGAGGCGGGCGGCGTGTTATGGATTGATAAACCCTATGTTCCTGCCCCACCTGCGGGCAATATCCGCCTCTACTTCCCCGATGTGGAGATAACGGGCGGTCTCAGCCCCATCACGACGATTAATTTGAACCATCCGCTACTGAACGGATACTATCGGCTTTCGCCAGGCGAGATTGCGCAGGTAGGCTTGCGTGGGCGTGGATTGATGGACGGGCGCCTGAATCTGATTACAGGCGGTCGCCCGCCGTTGCAGATTGTCGCCGCCGATGCCAGCGGACCCGTGATTGCGGCATGCACCTACGGCTCTGGGCGGATTGTGGTCAGCGCCGCGGGCGTGGCGTCGGCACTCAACCGCCCCTTTATTACCCGTAGCGGCGCGATGGCGCCCCGCGCGCGCGAAACCCTGCTGGAAGCAGTACCCGATTTAGACCTCAAGTTCGCCTATAACATCGTCCGCTGGGCAGGCAGCAGCATTGCGCCGAATGTGAACCTGCGCGGCGCAAACGCGATTGGCGATCAGTATGGCGCACCGCTGGGCGTGCGCTGGCGCAACAAAGATGAAACCCTCACCCCCCGTGACGGCGCCGTGATTTATGGCGGCTTGCTCTTCGCCACGACAGGTGGCAAGCTCGTCTGCTACGACATGCAACCCAGCCGCGACCTGGACGGCGACGGACTTGCCGACGACGGCATACGCGATATGGCAGAAGGCAAAACCTACGACAAGGTGTGGGAGGTTGCGCTGAGCGGGCAAGCTTCCGCCCCGATTATTGCCGAAACGCCCAGCGGCACTCAGGTGATTGTGCTGGTGGGGACGAGCGTGGAAGGCTACTGGGCGCTCCCACGCGATCCGTCTACGGGGATTATTCTCCCCGCAGGTCAGCGCGTGTGGCAAGTAAGTAATCCAGTGGGGGGTAGCATCCCCTCGCTGCCTGATGGGCGCCTGCCTGCACCTGTGCTGATTGACAACACGCTGCTGGTTGTGCCCTCCTATCACTCCGCAGGCACGGTCATGGCGACCGGGTTCTACGCCGTGGCGCTGGGCGATGGGCGCAACCCGCAGGTGGTGCAATCCAGTAATGCATTTCCGCCCCAGTGGTATCAGCCGCGGAGTGGGGGTGCCAGCGGCACATGGCTCCTGCCTGTGGTGGCTGGCATGGTACCCAACCGCGGCGTGGGCGGTGGCGACGATATTGTGCTTTACTATGGGAGCCGACGCGAGCCACCGAGCGGTTCTGGCAACACCAACGAGGGCGTGCAATCTTTCTGGATCGGCGCACGCGGCGAAGTGCTGACCCCTGCGCGCGCCAACGACGGCACTTATCTGGGACATCTGCGCTGTCGCATTACGGGGCAAGCGTTCATGTTCGTGCCCTCCGCAGCAGACCCAGCGCTCCGCCCCTTGCGCCCGCGAGTTTACCGGTATGACGAAGCACAGGGGCTGCTGGAAGACATCACCGATTCCGGTCTGGTAACTTTCTCAGACGAATCCGCCACGCCCGGGGAATCAGGGCGCGTGTTCTATAGTGGACCGCTCAGCGGCTATCGCTTCTTTATCGACTACTACATCGACTGGGCGCGCACCACGAATTCGGGCGTGATGTTCCGCTCCTTCGCGCAGCTGCCCCCTTCTTCGGGGAATGAACCTGTGCCCCCGAACAAACTGCAGGGGATCACGCTCGGTCCCAACGGTGTGCTGTATATCACCACTGGCACGGAGTCTACCGACCCGAATATTGCCAACGGTAACCTGATCGCGCTGCTGGAACAGACCCCGCCCCGTGGTGGCGCACGCGGCGGCTCGATGGTGCTGTGGCGCTGGCAGTCGCACGGCGGCTATGTGCAGATTCTGCGCGGTGGCTCAGAATGGGCTGTGGACGGCGCAACCCTCTGGAAAGAGCCGAACGCTGTGCTGGATGGGTTTCTGGGGAGCTTCGTGCAATTCAACCATTCGGTTAACCCGAACAACCGCGCAATGAACTTCACCTTCCGGTACGCCCCTGTCTACTACGACGGCGCGATTTATGCGCTCGGCGAAGGGCAGGTGCGTCTTGGACCGATCGTGCTTCCCTACACCATTCTGCTCGCCTTTGACGCCGAGCAGAACAACTTCGCGATTGATCTGGGCGCCCCCATCACTTCGGGCACCAACCTCCAGATTTCCCAGCGCGATTATGGGCGCTCTGGACCTCAAAAGATATACAATGTTTCTTCCAACATCAGCTACTCGGAGGGCAACCCGAACCCGTTGCTGCTGGTAGACTACACGCGCGGGCAGATTCGCTTCACGGCTTTCGCACAGTCCAGCTCGGGCGGCACGGTGAACCTGCTGGACAATGTGCTGAGCATTTCGCAGCCCGTGGTCGTAACGGTCGGCACCGAGGCGCCGTTTGTGGTGGACCCTGACAAAATCGCAGGCAACTGGAACAACCTGCGCTGGTATGCGGTGCTGTTCGGCGTGCAGGCGCAGGGTCCGCCTGTGGTGGTGGGCGATAATGTGTACCTGCCTGTGGTGGCGCAGTTCCCCAACTCGCCGCCCGGAAGCGGTATTCTGGCGCTGGGCGCTGACCCGTATCGCCTGCAACCGAACCTGCCAGCACGCAAAGCGCAGGCAGGCACCATCCCCTATGTGTCGCAGGGCTATCGCTCCATTATCCGCTGGCCCTATATTGACGATCTGGTGGACGAATCGGCGCTCAGTCGCAACCCGTTCGCCTTCTTCCGCGAGTTCATTACGCGCTTTGCGGAGACGCTGCGGCTGGGCGGGCAGGTCTCGCCGATTTATGCAGGCGAGGGCGCGCTGGTGGTCGGCTCCAGCGAAGGACTGCACGCCTACGCGCGTCAGGGCACGCTGATCGCTGACGAAGGACGCATCGTGGAGGTGGACAGCGCGGGGCGCGTGGTGTGGGCGACCGAAAACACCCAGCTCGAGATTCCTTCGGGCGCGTTTGTGCCCAGCAAAGCGAAGTATGCGCTCACGCCGAACGCCCGCGTCTACCGCTACGGCGATAATGAACTGCTGATTGTGGAGCCAGAACGTAACCGCGTGGCGATTATAGACCGCGCTGGCTACGAGCTGCGCACCATCACCCGATTCCTGCCCGATGTGGTGCCGCAATACGACGCTCAGGGGCGCATTACGGGCAAGATTGACCTGCGCGACCCAGCCCGTGCGCCCAGCTCCAACTATGTCAGCGGCACGCCCGACACCCTGCGTAACCCCACGGATGTAACCGTCTGGACCGAATTCGTGCCCGAAAGCCGCAATCCCTACCTGTATCGGCTGCCGCTGGAATACTGGATCCACTACACCATCAGCGACGCGGGCAACAACCGCGTGGTGGATATCGTGGATCGCTATCAGGTGAACCCCAGAACTTTCGAGATTGGTCCGCCCGTGCAACATCCGCAACTGGGGGCGATGCTCGGCGTGCTTTACTGGATGACCCCCGCCACCATTCTGGGGCGCCAGTATAAGTATGTCTCCGCGCAACGATTCGAATACTGGGATGGCAGCCAGATTCGGGTGGGCTTCGCGACGCTGGTGCAAAATGTGGCAGTGGAAGGCACGCTTGCGGGCAATAGTGGCTCGCCCAACACAGACCCTGCCACCCCCGAAGCAGGCATGATTACAATTGAGCTGGCAGACCGCACCCTCTACATTCGCAAGATGCAGCTGCCCGATGGGCGCATCGTGCCGATCCTCGGACCAGTCGCCATCGATACGGCGCGCCGCTCCGCCACAGGGCAAGGCAACGCAGGACTCTATCTGCTCCTGACCACCAGCACGGGCGTCTATGAGCTGGCAATTCCCACTTCGGGAACCATCACCGACACAGCGCCCGTCTCATGGATGGTGACCAACGAAGCCTACAGTTATGCCCTGCGGCGGCGTTTCGATGGGCTGGACCTGGTGCGGGGTAGCGATAACCTGCCGCTCCAGCCAATCCTGTTCAAGCCGCGGCAGGCGCGCTACCTGTTCAACGGCAATGTGCTGATTGTAAACCAGTATTCGGGCGCGACGCTGGTGCAAAATGGCAATCAGCAGGAAGAGCGTGTCTTTCCGGGAGAGGTGCTGGAAATCAAAGCGGACGACTATGACCCGAACGACACCAGTTTATCGGATGGCACGCTCTACGGGTTTGGACCGTCTTCTATTCTCTGGAGTACGGCGGATCGTCCGGCGATGAGCGGCTCGTCGCCCCTGCGCAAGCCGTCTTCTGCCGACAGGGGGTTTTAACGATGATTGCGTGGTGGAGGCGAAACTCTATGAAAGCGATTTGGCGAAATGGTGTTGGATTGGCGCTGGTGCTGGCGCTCAGCGTGGCGCTGGCGCAGGATAGCTGGCAAACCCATCGCGGGAACAACGCTCGCACAGGCGTGACCACCAACTCCGCAGGCAGCTCCGTGAACCTGCGACTGGTGTGGACCTACCCCTTCGTGGACACGCTCACGGCTCCCGTGATTGTGGATAACGACTCCGCGGGCACAACTTTCACTCCTGCAGGAGCATGGGAGGTGCCCCTCAATCCCGCCTCCGACGCCTACAAAGAAGACCCCAACACGAGCGAGCCGTATCGCTTCGCCGTCTGTAGTCCTGTGCCGGGGCGGAATCCTGTAGCGTTCACATGGTTTAGCAGCAACCTGCGCCCGGGCTACTACCGTATCTTTGTCTATGTACCCTCCGCTGACACCCCTCTCACCCCACCGCGCGATTACGCCCGCTATGCCGAGTATAAAGTTACGGACAGCACAGGGGTGGAGCAGAAGATTTATATCAACCAGCAAACAGGCGGCTGGATTCCACTGGGCGATACCCCCTTCTACTACGACGGCACGAACCCCATTCGCGTAACCCTCACCAACCTGATCGTGTCCGATAGTCCCGATTATGTAGACCCCGACGACCCGAACTTTCCGAATGTTATCTTCCCCATCGTGGTGGCGGATGCCGTGCGCTTTGTGCCCGATTACGGCACCACCAAAGCCTCACCGGTGGTGATTCGCAACCCGCTGAACCCCAGCAACCATCTGGTATATGTGGCGAACGGCAACGGAACTGTAACCTGTCTGGAAAGCACGCCTTCGGGCACCCTGCGCGTGCGCTGGACCTTCCGCGTGCCGACCGACCCCCAAACGGTGGGTGGGCAGATTTATGACGACCGCGACCCCAGCATTTTCACAGCAGGCGGCTTCTTCAGCAACACAGACCTGAGCGATGCCTACGATACGCTCTATCACGCCGCGGAACCGACTGATGACCCCGGCGCCACCGTGCGCGCCTACTGGCGCATCCGCGTGCCCACCGATGGGCTGTACTATGTTTACGCATGGTTTCCCAGCGAGGCGAACAACGCCCAGCAAGCGCAGTACCTGATTGAGCATGAAGACGGCTTGCTGAACCTGCGAATTGACCAGCGCAACGGCGGGCGCTGGGTGCGCCTCAATAATGTCCCCGTGCGATTCTTGCAAAATCAGACCTACGAAATCTCGGTAACGAACTTCTCGCCCGAAGATGTGCGGCTTGGCTCGCGGCGCGTGATTGCCGACGCGATCCGGGTGGAGAGCGCCGAAGGAGGGCAAAATGGAGTCTACACCACGCCCGCTGTGGGCAATGTGGTGGTGAACGGCTCCCGCCGGTGGGTGGTGGTGTTCGGCGCCGAAAACGGGCGCGTCTACTGTCTGGATGCGCTGGGCGACGGGCAAAACGGCACGCTCCCGGGGCAAACCCGCACTTACTGGGCAGTCAAGCCGAACCTGTCGGGACCCTTCAGCTTCGCTTCGCCGCTGATTATTGAAGATAAAAACCTCGTGGTGATTGGCAACTCCGCAGGACGGGTGTTCGCCATAAACACCAACCTCAGCGACCCGAACGACGAGTCCGATTTCCTGCGCTGGCAGTTTGCGATCGGCACCGGCGCGTTCTACTCCACACCCGCTTATGACGGCTCTACCGTCTACATCGGCAGCGTGGAAGGTGGAGGGCTGTTCGGGCGCCTCTACGCCTTAGACCCGGACACGAACGACGATTCACTGCGCATGCGTTGGGCGTATCCACCGCTGGATCAACCCGCAGTGGAGCCAATCACCACCACTCCCGCCGTTGCCAACGGGCGAATCTACTTCACCACAGGCGGTGTGGAAGGTGGGCGCATTTATGCGATAAACACCTCAGGGACTCTGGTGTGGCAGCGTCCTGCCGCGAGTGCGCCGCTAAACACGCTGATTAACTTCCTCTACAGTTCGCCGCTGGTGGTGCAGGTGGACTACAATCGCAACGGCAACCCGATTGAGGTGCTGTATGTTGCCACGCAGAGCGGGCGTGTGATTGCGCTGGAGGCAGCAACGGGCAACCTGCTGTATATCAGCGAGAACCTGGGCGGCGCCGTATTCAGTTCACCCGTGTTCACCAATGTGGTGGACACCGACCGCACCGGGGCGCAGTTCGGCTCGATTCCTGCCGTGGTGGTGGGCGTCAATAATGGGCAGCTGCTGGCGCTCTATGCCGATAACCGCCTCAACTCGCGAAACGGCAAGGCGTTCGAAGGCTGGGACCTCTACGCCGACACCCTGTTCAGCTCGCCTGCTGTGCTGGATAACTGGCTCTATCTTAGCGACGATGCAGGCGTAACCTATGCGTTCAATGTGGTGGGCACCATTACGGGCGGACAACTGGAGGATATCGGCATCATTCAGACCCCGGAACCCGAAAGAACCGATACCACCCCCACCAGCGACTACTCAAAACTCAAAGTTACGGTAACAGACGACAAGGCGCTTTTCGAGCAGGTACGCTCTGGTACGCTGGGACCGCATCAGGTGCCACCCAAGTGGCGCGACGCCTTCGACTGGGGCGAGACCTTCTATGTGATCGTCTGGAACTTCAAATCCAACAGAGCGCCGCAGGTGCAGGTGGTCGGTCCGGGCATCACGCGCGAAGAGCGGGCAGGGGGAACCCTGTTGACACTGGATGCGCGGCTCGTCCCCGACGAGAACTATCCGAATGTCGCGCTCTACGAGTTCCGTGTCAACCCCAGCGGGCAGAACTTCTGGACGCCGGGCAAAGGTTTTGAGCTGCAGATACGCGCGGGCGGCACCAGCTGGCAGTCCGACCTCGATTTCACCACGCCAGAGATAGACCGTCCCAGCACCAGCGACCCTGCGAACTCCACCGAACCGGGTGATCCGGGAGACCCCGGCAGCCTGATAGGTGATGCGGGCTGGCGCTTCGGCGTGGCGAACCCGCTGGCGATTAGCGGTGTGGGCGTGGTGGGGGATAATGCTGACCCGCGGCTCAACCTTGCGCAGGGCAACGACGGCATCCCCGTGAGCGCTAACTTCGGGAACAACAGCCCTATCGCAAACGGCGAGCATGGCAAGCAGGTTACGGGGCAGTTCCGTGTGCGCGATCGGCGCGATCCCACCCGTGCAGGAGGGCGCTTGAACGCGCGTGTCTTTGTGAACGACCTGCGCTGGCAGGGCGGCGCCACCGCCGTCATTAACCCCCTGCCATGGGAGATTCTGCCCAGCTGGCTCAACAGCAGCCCCGATTATCCTGACATCCCTGCCCGACGGGTGAAAACGCAGGTGCAGGGCGGCACCGACCTCCAGCGCGCCAGCTATACACTTTCCATCGACTGGACGCCCGTGGTGGTGCAGGTGGACATCCCACGCTATCAGCCGCCCAACAGCCTCGGCTACCTGAGCGATAAAAACTTCGTCTATGTGGATACGAACAACAACGGGCGATTCGATGGTCTCCAGCTCGGAGCCATCGATGTGAACGCAACGCGCAGCGAGGCGTACCGCCAGATTCAGATTGCAACCATCGTGCGCCCTGACCCGCGCATGGTGGTGGAGGAACAGACGATTGACTTCGGCTCCCTGCCCGGCGGTTTCGGCTTCAGCTGGAACACATTGCTCCCCAGCGACCCGAACTCAGCGTTCCGACCCGATAACCCCATCTTCGCGCCGTACTGGAAGACCTTCACCGTGCGCAACGAGGGCAATCTGAACCTCTATCCGGTGCGGATGGGCAAAGCCTTCAACAGCGCCAGCGGCACAGTGCTGTTCGGCTCTGATGTAACAGGCGCGACGATGCCCGCCTATACGGTGGTTCACAGCACGCTGGATGAGCGTTTCTGGCTGCCGCGCCCCGAAAACGCTGAGTTCACCACGAACCCCTTCTATACGCCCACAGGTGGGCGCCAGCCGTATCCGATTCTGCAGAAGCCGCAGGTGGGCGACTTCGCGCCGACGGTTCTGTCGCTCCCGACCCTGCCGCCGCGCCGCGACCCGAACATCCCCATCCCGCCCGATGCCCAGCCCAAGCTGCCGCGTATCGCGATAGCCATCCCGCCCTTCCAGCCGATGGGCGTCTATGTGGCGCAGCTGGCTCCCTACGCAGGCAGCGACGCGACCGGCATCGTGGGCAACGCCGATCCCATCGCAACGCCGCCCGTGCGATTGTCGGTGCGCGTGCGCGAAACCCAGCTGACGGGCAGCACCAACCGCGGCGTGCAACCCATGATTGACACGCCCCCTGCCCAGAACGCGCCCAAACTCTCCGACCTCACGCCCACCGCGTTCCGCGACCCGAACACCGGGCGCATGCACCTCTACTGGAGCAGCAACCGCAACAACCCGAACCGCCCGGGTCAGTTCTTCCTCTATCATGCGCCCTTCGAGTGGAACGGGCAGGGCACGCTCTTCAACGGCTTGCGCACCACCAACGGCTGGGTGCCTGTCCAATCGGACCGCTGGAGCCAGCCCGAGGGACCGTTCCCGAACGACCCCAGCGGCAACCTGTTCGCTACCGCACTGAATCTGGGACGCACGCTCACCTCCGAAGAAGCCGCCACCATCAAGCATATCAACCCGGTGGCTTACATGACGAACCCGAACACGGCGTGGCTCTTCTGGACGGGCGAGGTCACCCTGCGCAATCAGCCGTACTCGCTGCTGTTCTATGCGCCAGTTAGCCCCGCTACAGGCGCGGTGATCGGCAATGTTCAGGCAGTGCCTCTGGACCCTGCCGTGCCGCGCTCGCGCCCTGCGATTACAGGCGTGCCTGGCGAAGGGCACTGGCTCTTCTATGTCGCCGCGCCTTCGGGCAAGAAGCAGGTCTACGCGATTTCCAGCCGTGGCGATAACTTCACCAACTGGCGGCGCGAGCAACTGGTGCCCATCAGTCAGGTGATGCGCTCGGTGGAGAGCGTCTCGGCACAGGTGTACCCCGTGCTGCCGACAGATGACGCACGCCCCTTCTATGTGGCAGACCTGGTGCTAACAGGTACAGTGGGCAACGCTTCCGAAATTCTGCTCCAGCGCTTCATGGTAGACCCCAACAACGGCAACCTGCTGGCATTCAACGACAACCGCGCCATCAATCTGCTCCGACGCCAGTATGGGCGCAACACAGCGGATTCGCTCCTCGACACTCTGCTTCCGATGGTGCCCGAAGAGGTGGCACAAAAAGACGCCGACCAGAATGTGTGGCGCGTGCGCCATCTCGACTGGGTACGACTGGGACAGGAATGGAACGCCGACCCGACCCGCCTGGATCTGGATATCAAAGTGAACGGCGTCTCGGTGATTGTAGACCCCACAAACCCCACCGGGATGCAAACCCCCGTGGAAGACCCCGAAACGGGCATTATCCAGTTCCGCTACATGGTGCCCGGACCCAACAACACGCGCCTCGACAGGGGAATTATCAGCGTCGACCCGCGCAACGGCACGATTCGGTTTGTGAACTTCGCGCCGGGCACGCGCGACATCGTTTCGGTCACCTATCGCCCGCGCGTGTACCGGCTGACAGCACCCACTTCGGCGGCGACGGGAACCTACTCGCAGGTGTTCACCGTGCTACAAACAGTCAAAAACCCGCGCCATAATGCGAATGACCCTGCCCGTTCGCCCGTGCGCAAGGGTCCAGAGAACGGCGTATGCGCCCCAAGCGACCGCCCGCCCGTGGATCGGCTGTGGGTCTTCTTCCGCCGTGCGGGCACGCCGCCCAATCCGCAGGGCAACTTCTTCTACAAGACCCTGCGTCCCGGCATTCGGCTGGGAACCACTATCGCGACTGTGCGCGGCGGTCTCCCGCTACAAACGGGCGGCTTCATACTGGCGTTCGGCACCAATCACGCGACCCTGCGTCCCACCGGGAATAACCCCGCTGGTGCCAGCATCGGCTTCTATGAGTACGACGCGAACCGCGGGATTGTCTTCTTCACCACCGAAGACCTCGGTAAAGAGGTGGAAGTGCGCTTCCTGACCTTTGTGCGCGACGCGAACGGTCAGGTAACCGGTGTGGAAGAGCGCACCGTGGTGGAGCGCGTGCGCTGGATTGACGAGGGCAACCTGCCCGGCGAATCGCCCGAATACACCTCCGCCGTGCCGATAGACCTGCCCACCAACGAGCTCTACCTGTGGGCGCTACCTAACCTGGAGTTCCGCAAGCAGGGCGACCCGACGCTGGATGAGGCGTACGGGGGGCTGGACGAGATGCTCCTGCTGTTCTGGAGCAGCACGCGCAACGGCGTGCCTGAACTCTACGGCGGCGCGCTCCATCCGCGCTTCACCATCTCTATCTTCGATAGAGGCGACTGAGGAAACGCCCTCCCCACGCGCTGGGGAGGGCAGGCGAATTATGATTGTACGCAAGCGTGCGGAAAAGGCAGGATTGCCGCCCGGCACGCCGGTGCTGGTCGGCGAGCGCAAGGTCGAGCGCGTCCAGTATCATGCGTTCCGTTTCAACGCCGAGCAACTGGAAGAGCGCCACACCGAGTTCGTAAAGGTCGTGCTGGGACTGCGCGCCCCTGACTCGTTCCTCTGGATCGATGTGGTGGGTCTCCACGAAGTGGACGCCATCCGCACCCTCGCAGAGGCTTTTGAACTGCACCCTCTGACCCTGGAAGACATTCTCAGCACGCACCAGCGCCCCAAACTGGAAGAGTTCCCGCACTACCTCTACCTCGTGTTGCGCATGTTGCGCTACGAGGAGACCACACGCGCCATTCTTTCGGAGCAGGTGAGCTTCATCCTGGGGCGCGATTTTCTGCTCACTTTTCAGGAGAGCGAGGGCGATGTGTTTGAGCCTGTGCGGCAGCGCCTGCGTTCCCCACAAACCCGCCTGCGCACGCAGGGAATCGACTTCCTCGCGTACTCGCTCATCGATGCAATTGTAGACCAGTATTTCGTGGTGCTGGAGCAGGTGGGCGATGCGATTGAAGCGGCGGAGCAGGCGCTAATGGAAGGCAACGCGCAGGAGATATTGCGCACCATTCAGACATGGCGCCACGAGATGGTGCAGTTCGGTCGGGCGGTCTGGCCCCTCAGAGAAGCACTCGCCTCCCTGACGCGCTCCGAAAACGAGTTCATCACACCCGAAACCCGCCTCTATATGCGTGATGTCTACGACCATCTCGTATATGTGATGGAGAACCTCACCACCTACCGCGAAATGCTGGGGCATCTGGTGGAAATCTATCTCTCGGCTGCCAACAACCGCCTGAACGAAGTGATGAAGGTGCTGACCATTATCGCCACGATTTTCATCCCACTGAACTTCGTCGCCAGCATCTACGGAATGAACTTTGAGTATATGCCAGAGTTGCGCTGGACCTTCGGCTACCCGCTGGTGCTGCTGGTGATGGCGTTGATGGCTGGGGGCTTGCTGGTCTACTTCCGGCGTCGGGGCTGGTTGTAGACTTGCATTTTTTCGTCTCTATGGGGTATACTTTGCCCGCCTACCGCAGACAGCAGGGGCTTCCCGTTTGGGAGGCTTAATCATCCTGCCGAGGGATGGCGCAACGACAATCGGCAAAAAGACGGTTTCTCCGTGCCTGTTCGGGCACGGGATGGTGCTTCGTTGCGAGCCTGCGTCTGCGCGCGGCTCGCGTTTTGCGTTTAAAAACAGGAGGTGACGCTCAATGGCAAACCCGAAAAAGGTGGCGCAGGTAGAGCAGATTCGGGGCTGGCTACAAAAAGCCCACGCCCAGATTCTGGTGGACTATCGCGGGCTGACCGTGCGCGAGATTACCGACCTGCGTCGCCAGCTGCGCTCTGCGGGCGCAGAACTCCATGTCGTCAAGAACACGCTCTACCGCCGCGCCTATAACGGCGACCTGCCCGAAGGGCTGGAACCCCATCTGGAGGGCATGACCGCCGTCGCCTTTGTGATGGGCGACGAGGCTGCCTGCGCAAAAGCCCTGACCGACTTCATCAAACAGGTGCGCAAGGCGGAAGTCAAAACCCTCATCCTGAGCGGTAAGGTCTATCCCGCCAGCGCGGTGGAGACCTTAGCCAAAATGCCCCCACGCGAGGTGCTGCTGGCACAGGTGGTGGGCGCGCTCCAGTCCCCCATCACGGGGCTGGTGGGCACGCTGTCGGAGCTGATCGGACAGTTCGTCCGCACGCTTCAGGCGGTTGCCGACAAGAAAGCCGAAACCCAAGCCTAAGGAGGAGAGAACCATGGCAAAACTGACTGCAGAAGAGATTATTCAGGCGATTGATGAGATGACCGTAATGGAGCTCAACGAGCTGGTCAAAGCGCTTCAGGATAAGTACGGCGTCACAGCAGCGGCGCCCGTCGCCGTCGCGGCGATGCCTGGCATGATGCCTGGCGCTGCGCCTGCCGAGGCGGCTCCTGCTGAGGAGAAGACCTCGTTCGATGTCGTGCTGGCAGATGCGGGCGGCAACAAGCTGCAGGTCATCAAGGTCGTGCGCGAAATCACCCAGCTGGGGCTGAAGGAAGCCAAAGACCTTGTGGAAGGCGCGCCGCAACCTGTCAAGCAGGGCGTCAGCAAAGAGGAAGCCGAGGAAATCAAGAAGAAACTTGAGGAAGTCGGCGCCAAAGTCGAGATTAAGTAAACACCCCCTGGCTCTCCCCCGTGAGTGATTCACGGGGGAGAGCAAGACCCTTACTCCCGCTTCACTTTCCGCTCTATCTCCACCGTTTTGCCTGCCGCGTTGAAGACCTTGATTTTCAGGGTGTGTTCGCCTTTGGGCAGCGGCTCCGTGCGGATGCGGAACGGCTCGTAGCTGGAGTCAAACAACCCGTCCAGTGGCTCCGCGCTGAACCAGTCGCCCTCGCCGATGCGATATTGCACAGCGGTGATGCCGACGCTGGTCAGAAGCGCGGCGCGCTCAGAGCCGTTTTTGAGAGTCGCTCGCTGGAAAGCATACCCCATCAGCAGGGCACGCCCCTCGGCATCCACCTGCACTGAATGCTCGGAAATCAGCACGCTGGGCGGTGTGTTGCAGACCACAACGGGGATCGGAGGGGTGTAGACGGTGGCGTAATCGCTCGGCATCGCAGGCTGGTCGGTCGCCATCAGGCGCAACAGGTAAACGCCGTCCGCCACCTGCGTGGTGTCCCATTCCATTCGGTTCTCGCGGGCAGGCGTGGGCGGCTCCTGAGCAGGTTCCGTGGGCTGTGTGTCCATCGCCTGGCGCATTTGCTGAATCATTTCAGGCGCCCGCTCGCGAATCTGGGCTTTGATCTCTTCGGGAATGTCAGGGTTTGCCTCCAGATCCGTGAGCAGTTGCTGCTGAAGCTCCGTGTCGGTAGGCAATGTGGGAGCGCTGGAAGAGTCCGAGGGCTTCGATTCAGCCTGAGCCTCTTTAAGGGGCTTCCACGATTGACCGCCGTCCGATGAGATTTGCACTTCGAAGCGGAGCGCGTCGCCATCGGGGTCTTTTGCGCTCCAGCGGAGGGTTTGCTTCTCGCTCAACACGGCGTAGGGCTTGAGGTTCAGCAGGCGCGCTTCGGGCGGGCGGTTGGCGGGCATATACGAGAGGCTCAGGTTCCGCACGGCGGCGTCGCCCTTGAGGCGAATCTGCACCTGCAAGAATCGCGCAGGCGGGCTGAAAAGCGTGCTGCCGTTCGGGTCGCCGTACACCATGCTCCAGCCGCTCCATGTGTCGTCGGGTTCGCGCGTGTTGCCCGAACGGGTTTGAATCTGCACTTCGGCGCCCTGCGCGTTCCAGCGAATGGCGCCCCATCGCGCAATGGTTTCCGCGTCCAGCACGGGCGAGAGGTAAACCCCCTCTTCGGGGGTGGCGAGGGTGAGAATCTGCCCGCTTGCGCTCGCGAGTGCCCTCTGCTCGCCGAGCGTGCCTGCCCCCACCCATTCGTGGCGCTGGCGCGAGAGAATCTCCGCCTGCGGCTTCGGCAGGTTCGGGTTCACACGCAACACGCCCTCGCTGGCAAGGGCAAGCAGGGTATCACCCTGCGCCAGCCACAGGCGCGTACTCCAGCGCGGCTGATCGGTGAGCGCCTGCACCACGCCGTCCGCACCAATCCGATACAGATTGCCCGATGGCATCGTGCCTACGAACAACGCGCCCGACTCATGCCAGAACAGAGCAGAAACGCTCGGCTCACTCAGGTCGGCGACTGGCTCCGCAACCCCCGAAGGCGCAATCCGATAAATTAACCCGCGCTCGGAAGTGCCGGCATAAACCGTGCCGTCCGCGCCGACGGCGAGCGCCGAGAAATGCGCCTCCTCGCTGGTGAATAAGGTGCGCAACACGCCCGACTCCCACACCATAATGCGTGCGGGCGCTCCTGTGGCGATATAGAGTTTGCCCTCGTGCCAGTGAAGCGCATTGATGTAGCGTGCGCCCGTGCTGCCAATCGGCGCGACCTGCCCGTTCTGCATGCGGAACAGGGTCCCCTCAGGCGAGGCGCCTGCGTAGAGCGTGCCATCGGGGTCTACCGCAAGCGCCGTTACCAGCGTTGCGGGGAGAGGAATACGCTGGGACTGTTCACCCTCAATCCGCCACAAACCGCCTGAAACCCCTTCGCCTACATAGAGAACGCCGTTCGCATCCGAGACGGCGCACCAGAGGTATTCCACGGGGAGCGTGCGAAGGGGCTTCAGCGTGGGCGCCAGCGACAGCACGCCATCGGGGCTGAGCGCTACTCCATCAAACTCGCCCCGCCTTAACAGAGCATAATCGGGCGTCCAGAACTTTACCTTGCGGCTGACGGGTTTGTCCGCCTCTGGCTTTGCGGACTCGTCTTCTGAGGTCATGGGCTCCCCGTCGGTACGCTCGTCGGCGAAGGAAGACCCCATCTCCTCGCGCTCATGGAAAGTTTCCTGAATATCGCTTTCGCCCTCGTCGGCAGTGAGAACCTCCGCCGTGCCAAAGGAGAACGCGCGGCGCGCCGCGTCCCGATCCTCAGAGGGAAGCACATTCACAAACACTGTTTGCATGCCTGTTAGCACCCAGTCGGTATCCACCACCTGCTTGATCTCATCCGCCTGGGGTTGCATTTTGGAGGAGCGCGGCACGGCGAGTAAGGCACGCAGCGCAGGGGGTGGCTGGCTCAACAGCATGCCGTTCACCGAAACCGTGGGTTGTTGCATCGTGAGCGTGGCGATAAGCTGGTTGTTGCGCTCGCGGCGCTGGAACTCACGCAGCAGCTCTTCCGTGCTTTGCCGCCCACCGCCAGCGCCCTCGCCGCCAAGCGCCTGCACAAGAATGGCTCCCAACCCCAGCGCGCCCCCGCCCATCCCCTGCGAGGGTGCGCTCACACGGAGCAGATAGCGCCCTGGCGGTGCGTCCGCAGGCAGGCGGAAACTTACAGGAAAACTCACTGGGTCCTGCGCGCCGTAAGGGCGCACACGCACCAGGGCATTCACCCGCTCGCCAGGACGATAGCTCGCCCTGTCTGTGGTCAGCGATTCAATAAACGCGCTGGCATAGGTAGGCGCAATCGCCACCTCCACCTCCAGCGACTCGATGGTCGCCTTGACATCGGGCGCATTCAGAATCAGGTCCATCGCATACATCAGGTCGCCCACCACTTCGCTGGAGAGCAAAAAGTTGGACGCCACGCGGTTCTGATATTGAATCGTGCCGAAACGGTCGGTTTGCAAGCGCCACCGCACAGTCGCCGATGCCTCGCCGATTCCATAGTGGATGCGCCCGATGAACTCATCCACAGCCGTTGCCGCGAGACCGCTCGCGAAGAGTGGATGGCGTATCACTTCGCACCGAAAAGTGCGCGTGACGCCCTTGCCGAGATGGCTCACCTGCACGCGGATGGGCAGCATTTTCGGGGTACGCCCGATTCTGCCCGCAATTGCGAACGCCTCGTCCCGATAGATAGTGCCCAGCACCTGCGCCCGGTTGCCGATTTTGGAAGAGATGTCGTAGGTGGGGATGACATCCACAATCTCGGCGGCGGTCATGGGCATCTCCACCTCGCCCGCTCCCAGAAACGGATGCCCGAACCCCAGCACATAGTTGCCACGGCGGTAGGTGAGCGTGCCGATAGCGGTGAGGTCAATATCGCCTGTGGCGAGCGCGCCGCCCAGCGCCGCGCCCGGCTCAAAACGCACCGGAATGGGGCGCTGCGTTGTGCCTGCAGGCGCCATAATCGGCGTCAAGCCGAACTTTTCGAGGCGCTCCTTGAGCGGTTTCATCAGGCGGGGCGAGACACCGCGCACCATCACGGGGGTCATCAGCGGGCGCGCCCACGCCAGATTGGGCGACGGCGGGCGCTCCAAGCCAATATAAACCCCCGCGTAGCGCCGCCCCCCAATCTGGATGGGTTTCATCACCGTGCGCGGCTCAGCGGGATGCCATGCCTCTACGCGCGGATCAAAAACGGTCAGCATCGCCTCCAGCGGCGTGACCAGCCCGATTGGCTCGCGCGAAAAGAAGAACCCATAGCCAATCGCCCCCAGAACCTTGCCCTCCAGAAACACGGGGCTACCACTCATGCCCCCAATAATCATCGCGTTGCGCTCGGTGATGGGACCGCCCCTGGCGCGGATCATAATCAGGGGCTTGCCAGCGACCGCCTGCTCCAGCACCCCGATCACTTCCACCTCAAAACGCTCGATTTTCGTGCCTTTGAATACCGTCAGCCCGTAGCCTTTCATACCGGGCTTCACTTTCGCAACGGGGAACACATCCTGCAGCATCGGGCGTACATCAGGAGCCTCCTGCGCCCAGACAGAAAGCCAGAGCAGTCCTGTGAGAAATACCAGCACGGTTCGCATCATAAGTTGCCTCCGCAGAGAGCAATTCGCGGGAGCGGTGAAGAGTCCTGCGAGTCCTTTTCCACGGACGGAGGGGCTACCAGCTCAGGGGGAGGAAAGCACTTCAGGCGCCGCCAGTGCCTCTCCTCCAAAATACCCTGTAAGTGTGGTATAATTTTAGAGGAATGGCAACGCCCGTCGTCTCTGTGATTACACCTGCCTACAAGGCAGCCCGCTATATCGGGCAGGCGATTGAGTCGGTGCAGGCGCAAACCCTCAAGGACTGGGAAATGATTATTGTCGACGACGCCTCGCCCGACGAAACTGTGGAGGTGGTAAAACGCTATCTGGATGACCCCCGGATCAAACTCCTCCAGAATGAACAGAACATGGGCGCAGGCTACACGCGCAACCGTGCGCTGGATACCGCTCAGGGTGAGTGGATTGCTGTGTTGGATGCTGACGACTGGTATGCGCCTGAACGGCTGGAGAAACTTGTGCGTTTTGCTCGCGAGTGGGACGCGCAGATGGTCGCGGACCTCTCCGTGCGCCTTGCGGAAGATGGAACCGTGTTAGGTGTTCGCTGGTCTCCGAATGCCCCAAACCCGAACAAACCGCGCGTCTATACTGCAGAAGAAGTCATCAGAGCTCATCCGTCTTTTAATCCGGTTATCTGGCGGCAGTTTATAGAGGAAAAGCAAATACGCTATCAGGTCCATATTAAAAAATCTCAGGATTATGCATTTCAAACGGAAATCCTCATCAAAGGGGCGCGATTTGCCCTGTTGCCCGAGCCGATGTATTATTACCGTATCCATAATGCAGGCATTACGGCGACATTTCGCGGACAGCACCTCTACACCCGGATGTCATGTGAGTATCTCTGTAGCCTCCCCGAGACGACGCCCCGTCTGCGCCGATTACTGTGGTACAACCAGCGGCGCGGCGAGCTTAAGCGCAAGTATCCGTACTTCGCAAGCGCGCTCAAAAAAGGCAACTGGGGGGAGGCATGGCGAATCTTGCGCGAGGACCCGCAAATCCTAAAACTCTTCTTTCAGCGGTTGCCGCTCGCTATCCGCCGACGACTTCTGGGAGAGCAAGCTTCGGCGCGCTCGCTGGGCGAGGATTGAGCGAATCACTTCCCGAATCTCTCGGACACTCGCAGGATGCCCTATCAGCACGAGTGTGATGCCGTACAGCCACCAACCCAGCCACGGCGCCAGCAGAGCGGCAATCCCTCCCAGCGTCCATAAGGAAGTGATACGATAGTCCACTCGCCCCAGATAACGGCTTACCCCATAATGCTTATACCAGTATGTCGGAAAATGTGCCACAAGGTCTGCAATGTTGAACACGAACAACCGATATTCTGGAGGAGCAACAAGCATGCCGACATATGTCAATGGAAAGAAGACAACGATGTAAGCAATATTCGCTTTGAGCATCAGCCAATTCTTTTTGATGACAAACAAAGCGGAACCCTGAATGGCAAATAGTGCAGAGAGAAGGATTCGTATCCCGCTAATGGAGAAAACCATCAAGAGCGTTGGAACATCCCATTTGGCTCCGAGGAGGTGGGGAAGCACAAAGGGGGCAATCGCGGCAAATCCGGCAAGAAACGGCAAGAGTGCCAGTGTCTGGAGTTGCATGGCTTCACTAACGGCGCGTGTCAAACGCGCGGCGTCTTGCTGTAGCCGTGCAAAGGCAGGGATAGAAAGACGCCCTGCAGGTCCTTTAAGAAAGCTGACGAAGTTCAAAAACTTCTGCGCTAACGCGATATAGCCTACCGCTTCCTGCCCTGCAAAGGGCAGGACAATCATAGAGGTCGACAGGTTTCTCAGGTTGTAGACCCATCCGGAAACTGCTTGGGAAAAGCTATATTCAAGCATCGCACGCAGCTCGCCCATGTTCCAGTACCATCGTGGACGGTATCGTGCCGCCCAGAAAAAGCCTATTGGCAGGGCGAGCTGACTCGCCCAGAATCCTGCCACGAGAGCCCATACGCCATAACCTTGCCAAACAAGTGGTATACTTACTATGTACTGAAGAGTTTGGGCAACGACTTCTACGGTCGTGGTCTTGCGGTAATCCAGCTGGCGCTCAAGCAGCGCTAAGGGTACATAGCTTATGAGCGTAAGGGGAATGTTCGCACAAAGCGCCAAGGCTACAGGCACAAACCCTTCTGTGCGGAACCAGTGGTTTCCTGCAAACACGAGTGTCGCACTTAAGGCTGTGGCAAGGAAGGTCCCAAAACCCAGCAACCACCAGAATGCCAGATGAAATAAATTCATCGGGGCGTCTTTTGAAGATCGGATTAAGTAGACATTGGTACCCATCAATCCTACCGACAAAAAGAAGCTAAAAATCCCGGAGGCAGCGCTGAAGAGTCCATAATTGCCAGCGCCCACAATTCGTGTGATGAAAAGAGCGCCCAAAAAGCTGAAAATCATAGAGACAACCCGTCGGGTTGCCAGGTAAGTACCTCCTTCGATCACACGCTGTCGAAGGGATACGGTTCCAGATTCGCGAGCCATGTCGGGATAAATTATGGCACATATTAGAGAAGAACTGGACATCTGGGTCCCAGCGCCAGCGAAGATCGTACAGGGGAAAGCATGGGGACGAGATTGTTTCTTGAGGGGCGTTCTCGAGGGAGTATAATTCCCCATGTGCAGCCCAAAATCCTGTTTTATCAGCGGAGTCTGGCAGGGGGCGGCGCAGAGCGCGTGCTGGTGACCCTTGCCAACAACTTTGCGCAGCAGGGTGCCGAGGTTCTTATGGCGGTCATGTCGCCCCCTCTAACCTATGCAGCGGAGCTGGATTCGCGGGTGCGCCTGATTAACTTGGATACGAGGCGCTACGCAGTGGGGGGGCTGCGACTGGCGCGCCTGCTCCGCGTCGAGCGCCCCGTAACGCTCTTGAGTACCTTGAGCGGCATCAACTTCTGGGCGGTGCAAGCGAAGCGCTTGGCGCGCGTACCCGTGCGCGTCGTCTTGCGGGAAACGAACACCCCCACAGAAGTGATCAAGACTCGTCGCAGGTTGAAAGATCAACTGCGTATCCAGCTATTCGTTCAGCACGCTTATCCCCACGCCGATGCCGTGATTACACCCTCTCGGGGGGTACGGGATGTGCTGGTGCAGCTTACAGGCATCTCGGAAACGCGCGTCCATGTCATTTACAACCCTGCAATCACAAGTCGATTCGATGCGCTGCGTAAAGAGCCTGTAGAGCATCCTTGGTTTGCGGACGGCGCGCCTCCTGTGATTTTGGGCGTCGGGCGACTGTATGCCCAGAAGGGGTTCGATATACTCATTCGAGCCGTTGCACGGGTTGTGCAGCGCACGCCCGTGCGCCTCTTGATACTCGGTGAAGGAATTGCACGGGGGGAGCTGGAGTCGCTGGTGCGCACGTTAGGTTTAGAGGAGATCGTTGCAATGCCAGGGTTCGATCAGAACCCGTTCCGATATATGGCGCGTGCGGGGGTGTTTGTGCTCTCCTCGCGCTACGAGGGAATGCCAAATGCTCTGATTCAGGCACTCGCCTGCGGGTGTCGAATTGTCAGCACCGATTGTCCCAGCGGACCGCGCGAGGTCCTCGATGAGGGGCGTTACGGGCGGCTTGTGCCCGTTGACGATGTAGAAGCCATGAGCAGTGCCATCCTGGACGCGCTCGCCGATGCGCCGCCTCAGGTTCCTGACTCATGGCTTGACCAGTTCCGGGAAACCAATGTGTTTCGCCAATATCGACAAGTGTTACTCGAGGCGGTTTGAGGAATGCTGCATCCTACAAGATATGTGCATGTACCGAACATGCCGCCTATTGCCTCGGTTTGGGGCAAGTTTCGTGGTATATTAGTGTTATGCGACCACGTCTCGCGTTTTTTCTCCATAGTCTTAGCGGTGGAGGCGCAGAACGGGTAATGGTAACCCTTGCCAACCACTTTGTCCGCCTCCAGTATAATGTACAAATGATTGTTGTTTCAGAGAAAGTCGCTTACCTGAGTGAAGTGGATCCTGCAATACTCGTTCATTTCCTGAAATCTCGTCGGCGCATTCAGGTTACGCCAAGTTTAGCCAGAATTATGCGTAATGAGCGGTTTGATGCGCTTCTGTCCAGCCCGAGAAATTTTCCGCCTATTCTTGCGCGATGGATAACTCGCTCGCCAACCCGAGTAGTGATACGCGAAGCCACCACGCCCACAGTTGCCCTTGCCCACAGGAAAATGCAGCGGAGGGTACAAATCGCCGTCCAGCTTGGCTATCGTCTGCTCTACCCGTGCGCCGACGCTATTGTCGCGCCTTCGTACGGCGTTGCCCACTCACTCCTGCAAATGGCTTCCATACCCTCGCATAAGCTTCATGTGATAAGAAACCCAGCAATTACGCCTGACTTGTTTGTGAAAGCCAACGCGCCCCTAGATCACCCATGGTTCCGCTCAGACGCCCCACCTGTTGTTCTGGGCGCAGGGCGCCTTGTTCCCCTTAAGGGATTCGATATCCTCTTACACGCCTTTGCGCGTGTGCGCGAGCAGATGCCCGCCCGTCTTGTGATTCTTGGCGAGGGCGAGGAACGCCCGCGATTGCTACAACTCGCATCGGATTTAGGGGTTGCCGCGGATGTGGAACTGCCAGGGTTTGATCTGAACCCATTTCGGTACATGAAGCGTGCGAGTGTATTTGTGCTCTCCTCGTGGTATGAGGGATTGCCGAATGTATTGATTCAAGCGCTGGCATGTGGGTGTCCCGTAGTGAGTACGGATTGCCCCAGTGGTCCGTCTGAGATTCTGGATGGCGGTCGGTACGGCGCGCTTGTGCCTGTAGGCGATGCAGAGGCGATGGCGCGCGCGATTGTGCGGGCGCTACGCGAGCCACCCGAACCTGTTCCCGCCGAGTGGCTTCAGCAGTTTGAGTTAGATCAGGTGGCGCAGCAGTATCTCAACTTGCTACTCCCCGATTAGCCTGAAACAATTATCTGATAAGTGGGCAATCTCTCGCGCAACAGGCTCAAATCTCGGACAGCCACCAGATTTTCCACATCAGGCGGATTGTAGTCCGAACGAATCTCGACAAGCGACTGCGCCTCAGGGGTGCGAAAAAGACGCCAGCCGGCTTGCTCGAGAGAACGCATCAACTCCTGCGCCGAATATCCCACGCGCACTGAGTGTCGATCGCCCATCTCAAGACACAGGAAATGCGCCTCGGACAGGGTTTCAGCGCCCCCCTGAAGCACATACAGCTCGTACCCCTCTACATCAATCTTCACAGCTGTGACGCGCCCATCCAGCGCTAACTGCAGTGCGTCCAGCGGTTTTACGGGAACAAGATAGCCTGTCTCCTGATTTTTGGGGTCAATCCAGCTGGTGTCGTCTGTTCTATCTTCTTGAAGTCTCGCCTCGCCTTCACAGTCGCCCAAGGCAAGGTTGAAGCTCTGGATATTGCTCAGTTTGTTCAGGGCTATATTCTTGACGAGATACCCATAGATTCTTGGATGAGGTTCAAAGCTGAACACGCACAACCCCCCGCCGAACTTCACGGAGGCGCATATGGAGTGCGTGCCCACATTCGCGCCCACATCAATCAGGCAGTCGCCGGAACGCAAAAAATCTAGGATTAAGTCCAAATCTTTGCGGTGGAATTTTTCTCGCATCATCCAGATTCCACGTGACAACGAGCTTCTGAAGGGATGGAAACGCGCTCCGCGATAGCTTACACTGAACTTCTCGGACAAGCCTGTTCGCGTAATCAGCTTGTAGGTAATAGCGCGCAGGATTTTCTCTTTTTGCCCCGCTTTGTAGTAGCCCCACAGTGTTTGGATAAACCTCACACCCTTCATGGCTTCCCTCCCGGTTCGGGAAGTTGCCCCGTGCGATGCCAGTGGAAGGTCAACTCCGCCAGCGACCAAAGCAGGATAACCGGAAGCACGGGAGGAGAATCGAGCGGACCCGAATGCACTGCATCGTACCCAATCGCTGCAAGGGTGCCTGCACCAACACCCATTAGAAGGGCACGCGTAAGGGGATGCTTAACCACAATAAAGGCGTGCCCGATTCGCGCCAGTCCCGCCGCCAGTGTTAGGGCCAATAACGCCACGCCAATCCACCCAATCTGGGTCTGGCGCGCGAGCCAGGGAAAATGCATATTGATTTTTTCGAAGTATACATTTTTGAACCGTTGAGCAGGATAACCCTTAACAGATAAGGGTAGGTAGAAACCATATGGCTCTTCTAATCCACGACCCACGAAGCGCTCCAACAGGGTGAAGCGAGAGATTGTCGCCTCCCACGCTTCTTTTTCACGAAGACGGAATTGATACGACGGATCGTTTCGCGGGTCGCCTCCGTAGATGTAATTGCGCTGCCAGCGCTCGGCTGCTTCGTTTACCTTCTGGGTGATCGCACGATTGAACGCAGGATGAAGCATTCCAGCGCCCAGTAGAAGCGCAGTTACGCCCAGAGTAAGTGCTTGACGCGCCAGTACGGCTGGCGGTTTCCAGAACAAGGCGAAAGGCAGAACTGCTATCAGTGCCGCCCAAAGGGCACGGTTCTTCGTAATCAAAACTCCGTAAACTGAGGCGAGAATCAGTAGAACAGCAAGGCTGTTCCGCCAACCCCTCAGATATCCCAAAGCGTAGATTGCCGTAAAAAGTACTATCACCATCAGATACATCACCGCTGGGTCGCGGACACGATAGCCTTCCGCTGATTCTCCTGCATCGCGAATCTGAAACACAATCTTCCACACTTCAGGAAGTGGTGTAAAATACTCCAGAATCAGCGTAAAAATCCCCAACGCGACCACAATCCCCACGATCGTGAGCACTCGCAAACAACGGCGCAGGTCACGCAAAACAACGATTAGGGGCAACACTCCGATCCAGAGCATATGAGCATCAAAGTGGCGAATAATACCAGGCTTGTAATATCCAAGAATTGCTTCTACATTGTCAACGCGCGTTTCATGATATCTGAAGATAAAAATGTACGCAACATGGAGCATGTAATATCCCCAGAAAAGTGCCAGAATGGCTGTGAGCCAGCTCGCCAAGCGAGGACGCTCTTCCCTTGGAGTACGCATCCATTCGTACACTGCGCGCGCCGAAACGATAAAGAAGAACAGCAGGATTATAGTGCGCTCTCCTGTACCTGGCAAGGGCGATGCGTAGTACATCGCGTTGACAATTAGACGACTGCCTGCAATCAGAAACAACGCTATGCTCAATTCGGGAATTACCCATGCCAGGGGCGCAAGCAGCACCAACAAGGTATAGGCAATCGCGCGATTATCCTGACCATGCAGCATGAAAAACAGAATAATACTATTTGATGCTAAAAGTGCCAATAATGTCAGCAAGAGCGTCCGCTGCTCCTCATTTAACCATCCCAACAGACGCAACAATCTGCCATATGCCCACTCTATCGGTAACATCCAAAAACGAGCAGGTACTCGTTCCCTCTCCAACCCTCGTGTCGCCATCTGTTTGCCTCCGTCATGATATAAGTGGTGAGCCAATCTCGCTCGCTTCGTGTCGTAACCGTTTTATGTCTCTCAATCGGCGGCGAAGTCCCACAAGCAACCCCTTTAGCCACATCCTCATGGGGAGCCGAAAACGGCGCGATTGAACAACCATGGCGTAAAGGGGTTCTGTGTAAAGAGTGAAGCGGACCCAATAAACGAATGCCGAGAGGATTTCCTCTGGAGGGACACGCCCATCCTGTAAGGCCCGCTCTATGAAGGATCTATGGCAGTACGCAATACTGCGCGGGTTCCGAGAGAGCGTTCGAAACCGATTTTTGGTAATGCCGTCCTCACGGTACTCTTTGTAGCACAGGACTTCGTTGACGAATAAAAGACGGTGTCTGTCAAAGCCCAGCTGGTGCCAGAGATACGAAGGGAGAATGTATTTTTCGCCTGGGATTTTTGGGAATCTGTACTGGGCGATAATATCGGTGCGCACGGCGCGCACTTTGTCTCCGTGGCGCCGATGCACAAAATGCATCTCCACCCTATCCGAAACCATCGGGCTTTGCGGAAAGGGGTCCCCAATAATCTCGTGAGTGTCCATATCTGCACATAACCCTTCGACCCCCACGATCTGCTCGGTGGGGTAATGTTCCTGCGCGTAGTTCCACCAGTACCAGAAGCGCTCCAGCGCATTAGGGGGCATCGTGTCGTCTGAGTTGATTGTGGTGAACAGGAACCCGCACGCCTGCTCAAACGCCAGATTGAACGCGATATGCCTGCCTTGGTTCTCCTGACGGAACACACGCAGCGTATACGCGCCTTTGGGTTGGTACGCCTGCAGGTAATCTTGGGTTTCGTCGGTGCTCCCGTCGTCCACAATCAGGAGTTCGAAGTCCTGAAAGGTCTGGGCTTCTATGCTTTCCAGCAGGCGTGGCAGCAGGTGCGCCCGATTGTAGGTCGGCACGAAGACCGTGAAGGTGGGGTGCTGATTGGGAAGGGGTTTCATTTGGATTCCCTCCGTGTTGGAGCGTGTTGCTGGCGAGGCACTCCGCACCCCCAAACACAGGGAATGGGCGCCTGCGGCATCTTCCGAGTCGATTGAAGTGCCATCGTATATGAATTATAGCGCAAGCAAGCGGGATTCTGGAGCTGCTTGTTGAGTGCGCTACTTCTTCGCCCAAGCGTAGATAGCAGGCGCAATTCGGTTGAGGGTTGGCTGCCAAAGCATAAGACGCAGAAAGGCGTTCGGTAGACGATGTTGATACTTGCGCGCCAGGTAATCGCGGGTCACCCAGCGCACTTCACGGAAGTACGGGCGTAGAAGCGCGTCCAGCTCCTTCTCGGTGAATCCCGCATGCGCGCCACACTCGTTGCGAAACCTGCCCCTGAGTCGGTACTTCCACTCCACCCAGTTCCGTGTGATTTTTTTTCGCAAAGAGGTGCGTGAGCCAATATAGCCGACTAACCGGGCACGGTTGGGCGTGCCGATGAACATTCCACCCTCTGGGCGCATCACGCGCGCCAGCTCTGAAATGCTCTGCGCTGGATTAGGGACATGCTCAATCACATGATAGTATAACACTGCATCGAAAAAACAGTTTTCGAATGGTAGTTGCAGCACATCGGCGTTTAGTAGGAGCCAGTTGGTTCCCCGCTGTTGATGCAGTTCGGGCTTCAAGGCGATATCGAAGCCAACCACCTCGAAAGCGCCGCGCTGCGCTATATCGATTACCTCACGCCCTTCCGCACCGCAGCCTGCGACCAAGATGCGCGTTAACGGCTGCACCTCTGTCATAGCGTATTCCAGAAACATCCTAATGCCAAAGTGAATATCTTCCATCTCAACTCCGCCTTCATGCCTCCTATGCAATTATACCTTACGATGATGCTTTCAGCCTGACCGTGCGGTATAATCCAGAGTATGCGCGTGCTGATGATCGGGCCTGGCACGGATCTGCAGGGAGGGGTGTCGAGTGTTATCCGTTTGATACTACAATACCCTCCAGAAGGCGTCCATTACATGATGCTGCCAACACTTACTAGGGCAGGAGCGGCGGCACACCTGCCGCGCTGGCACCCGCGCTACTACATTAAAGTCGTTCGAAACATGCTACATTTCCTGTACGCAATAAGAAGCATCCGAACAATGGCTTCAAATGCTGATTTAGCCCATGTGCACATTTCTTCTTACGGCAGCACTGTGCGCAAGTATGCTGTGGTCAGAACACTGAGTGGACGTGCCATTCCTCTCATACTGCATAATCACGGAGGCATGTATCGCATGTTTTACAACCGCTTGCCGAATCTGATGAAGGCAAGAGTGCAATATATCTTCCAGCAGGCAGCAGGGGTTATTGTGCTATCGGAACCGATGCGAGAGTTTCATCGCCGTGAGTTGGTTCCTGCCGACCGTCCCGTGTGGCTGCTGCCAAATCCTGTTGTGTGGCCGCAGGAGTGTCCCAAGGAATTGGAGGGGGTACACCTCCTGTTTTTGGGCAGATTGGGTTCGCACAAAGGGAGTGATCGTGTTTTGCAAGCGCTCGCGCAGCTGCCAGAGGATGTGCGGACTCGAGTGCGTCTTCGAATGGCGGGTGACGGCGCAGTAGAGAGCATGCGAGTAATGGCGCGTCGTCTGGGGATAGAGTCCCAAGTCGATATCCGCTCGTGGATTGAGGGGGCGGAGAAAGAGCGCTGGCTACGCGAGTGCGATGTCTTTATCCTGCCCTCGCGGGCGGAGGGACTACCGATGGCGATGCTGGAAGCGATGGCATATGGACAGGCGGTGATTGCCAGTCCGGTTGGAGGTATTCCTGAATGGGTCGACGACGGTCAGGAAGGCTTTCTCGTGCCGCCCGACGACATCGCGGCAATCAGCGCAGCCATCCAGCGGCTGGCTGAGTCGCCTGCGCTTCGCCGTCAAATGGGGCAACGCGCCCGTCAGCGTGTGAAGCCGCTCTCCGTAGAGAACTATCGCCAGCAGCTGTACCATATCTACGAGCAGGTGCTGTTGGGCACGAGCAGGTACAATTGAGGGCGTCCTACCCTGCAGACGTGGAACAATTCGGACGGAGGGACAGAGAATGAGACGACTCTTGTTTATGGGGCTGTTGGGAGCCTGTTTAAATAATGCGCTCTGGACACAGCAGGGTGTGTCCATCAACTATATTGCGCGTGCCACTGCGTGTGAAGCAGACGCTAACAAAGATGGGTGCAGTGATGGCTGGTACGCCAGGTACAGTCAAGGTGTCTCGAGTGAGCATGTGGAGTTGAGCTTAGATCATACTATTCGATTCTCAGGAACTGCCAGCCAGCGAATTCGACTCCAGCGCACCAGCGGGGCGTCAGGCTCGTTTTCGATTTTCGCTCCTGTAAGCTTCGATTCATCCTTTGCGCCTCAAGTAGGCGAGCCGCTTCTGGTAAGGGTTGCTGTCAGGGCTGAGGGATTTCAGAACGCAACTTACCGTGTATACCTCTCCACAGGAGGGCGAGAAGTGAATCTGTTGCCCGAATCTAGCCAGGATACAGGTGGCTGGCAACAGTTAGCGGTAGTTGCACCCGTAGAACTAAACCAATCCGGCAGACCGAGCTTCTCGCTTTCCATCCGGATATCGGTACAAGAAGGCGCAGCAAGGGGGGTTCTCTGGTTTGATGAGGCATGTGTGCTCTCCTCCCGAGCTGCGGCACGAGCTGATACGCTGCCTAACGGAATGAAAATCTGTTTAGGTAGTGCGTGGCCGGTAGGCGATCCCTATGCGTACCTTAGCGGTGCTCCTATCAAGTTGGTTTTAGGATCTGACGCGATAGGACGGGTTCTGCAGTATCATTATCCAGACACTATATGGGCGCCGTATACTTATTTCGCGGGCACCCTTTGGACCGAAGGTTATCGACACAACGCCGATCTCTACAACTATGACGATCTGGTTCAAAATCATCCAGACTGGTTCCTGCTAGATCAGAATGGACAGCGTATCGCCGTGGACTATTCTTATTATGTGGACATAGGGCGTCCGGAAGTGCGAGAGCGGGCGTGGCAGAGCCTGCGCGATTTCCTGAATCGCTGTGGACGCCCACGCTATGTCTATCTGGATAACACGGATATGCTGGTGGGTCCCAATCGTTTCAACCCGCCCAACTACCCCACCAACGAAGCGTGGGTGAACGCCGTCGTTGGATGGTTCGAGTATGTGGGGAGCCGCATGCGACAGGAATTCGGCGCTACTTTTGTGCCGAACGCTGCATGGGCGCCTGGATTCTGGAATCGTGGGCTTCCGGGCTATCCTGATGCGCCTGGAGTAGCCACGCTTCCCTACATTGGGGGATGGCTCTTAGAACATTTCGCCGTAAAAGCCGAACGCGACAATCGGAATTCGGTCCCGTCGTATGGAGCTGCGTCCGGCTCGAGTGGCCCGCAGAGTTGGAACCGACGCCTGCTGCGCGACTCGATCCGCTTGGTCACGGAAAACCCAGACAAGATAGCCGCCCTGATGCCCACGTTCTGGTTGGGTTTACCCGACAGCCAGAAACATGTGCGCTATGCAATAGCTCTTTGCTTGATTGTGCAGCACGAGAACACCTATGTCCACCTCGACCCACGCTTTCAGAAGAATGATTACCCTACAGGTTACTACCCGCCCGAGCTGTTTATCCCTCTGGGTAAGCCGATTGGCAACTTCCGGATTCAGGACGGCGACATTATCGTCGGAGGACTGTTCATTCGTGACTATCAGAACGGGATTGTGCTGGTGAATCCACGCCACGACCGCAGCTACACTTTCACCGTGCCGCGCGACCTGTACGACTGGGATCGGAACCTGATTCGTGCAGGCACGCAGCTCACGATCGAGCCGCACACAGGGCTTGTATTGTGGTCAGCGCCCGATATTAGCATCTCACTCTCGCCAACCAGCGTAGAGGTATTACCCGGCGAGACAGTTCAGTTCACCGTGACCTATCGCAATACGGGCACAGCGCCGGGCACAAATGTACGAATCGCGGTGCCGTTGCCTGACGGAATGACCTTAGTCGGCTCTAATCCCACCGCCACCGTGGAGAACGGGCAGGTGGTGTGGGTGGTGCCGAATATTCCCGTTAACGGCACAGGAACTCTACGATTTACCGTGCGCGTCCAGTGATGGCTCAGGTTGCACTGTTTGTGCCTAGCTTTGAAGGGGGCGGTGCCGAGCGGGTGATGCTCACGCTGGCGAACGCCTTCCACCAGCGGGGCATCGAGACCTGCGTCATCACGGCGAAGACCATCGAAGGTGAGCATGCACACCTGCTTCATCGCGATGTTCCGATCGTGCGCCTCCAGTCGGGCGCGATGTGGCGCACGATTGTGCCTTTGGCGCGTTATCTGCGGCGCAATCCGCCCATAGCGCTTCTGTCCACACTGGGAGAGGCGAATATTGTCGCCGTGATTGCCCGACGCCTCGCGCGCTGTCCCATACGGCTGGTGATACGCGAAGCCACCACTCCCACAACCGCTTTTCGGAAAAGCGCGTCGCGGAAGAAGCGCCTCGCGAGTCGCCTTATCCCCCTGTGCTATCCGCTGGCAGATGCTATTATAGCAGTCTCTGCAGGCGTACAACAAGATCTGACACGCCTGATACCCCGCGCCCAATCGAAGGTCCATGTAATCTACAATCCTGCAATCACCCGTGATTTGTACCAGCTGCGCGATGCATCGGTGGAGCATCCCTGGTTTGTTAATAAGCATCTCCCTATTGTGTTAGGGGTTGGACGGCTCACCCCCCCGAAAGATTTTCCTACGTTCCTTCATGCGTTTGCGCGTGTTCGTCGTCAGATGCCTGCCCGACTGGTGATTCTCGGCGAGGGGGAGCTGCGCCCCCAGCTTGAGCAGTTAGCTGCCGAGCTGGGCATTCAGGGTGATTTTGACCTGCCTGGTTTTGACCCGAACCCGTTCCGATATATGGCGCGCGCCGATGTGTTTGTGCTTTCTTCGCAGTATGAGGGGCTGCCGAATGTGTTGATACAGGCGATGGCGTGCGGTTGTCCAGTGGTCAGCACGAACTGTCGCAGTGGACCCGAGGAAATTCTGGACGGCGGCAAGTATGGCGAGTTAGTGCCTGTGGGGGATGCCGAAGCGATGGCACAGGCGATTCTGCGTGTGCTACGGGGTGAGCGCAAACCTGTGCCTCGTGAGTGGTTAGAAAAGTTTGAAGAAGAACGCGTAGTTAGTCAGTATTTAAAACTGTTGCTAAATTCTTAAAAGCCACATTTTCCACCATCTGAGAGGAAGCTGGGAAAATAAGCAAACCACGAACAAAGCCAAACCGCTTCCCATGCACTAAGTATTTATTGTCAAGTTGAATCATTCCGTTCATTCGTATTTTTGAAAGCAACAATAGATTTAGGAAAACCATACCACCGCTCAATCCATATTTGAGCCTCAGGGAAGAGATGTTTCATCATGTTAGGGGTCAATAGATGCCAGTCGGGCTGGGTTCGCTTAATCCAGAAGCGATTGAGAAACGGGATAAGTCTAAGCAAGAACGGGCGAGGAAGCAAGGTGACAGGTAGGGGAAGCCATGTGTGGGACTCAATGAGAAAATAGCGATGGGGGGTCTGAACGAAGTAGCGTTTCCCCAAGCGCCGGATTTCTTCCGCGAACTGCCTCTGACTCTCAAACGCACGCCGGGCAAACTCCCGCCCGTTACGACAGAGGTAAATTTCCGCCTTCGGAACGGTCACATGCTCGATCACAGAGGAGCAGAAAACGATGTCGAAATACTGGTCCGGGAATGGAAGCTGCCCACTTTCTGGGATTCGCACGGTCTGGAAGCCGAACCGCTCCTTTGCCTGCTTCAAAGCTTTCGTATCGATGTCGGCAATCGTCACATTTTGGCGGAAAGGAAGGATGGAGGCGATATGGGAACCGTCTCCACCGCCCAGATCCAGAATCTTATCGTTCTCGGTCGGCTGCAGGAGCTTGCGGAACAGTTCACCGCGGCGCGCTCGTGCCTTTTGCGATTGACGCAGAATCGCTTGTTTGAGCCATTGCATACTCCAATTGTACCCCTTGACTCGGGCAGTTGGTTCGGAAGCTGCCTGCCCTGCAGAGAGCAAAGGGCGTGAGTTGCATCCCTATCCAGTTCGCCATCTGTGCCAAAGGGTTGCCTCGGGTACAATCCCTTTCCGATGAGTAGCTGGCGGTGGAAGGTGAGACGCCTGCGGGCGATGAGCCTCCATGAAATCGCTACACGCGCGCTTCGTGCGATTCGGGAACGCCTTGCGCCGTTGCCCAAAGAGCCGCCCGAAGCCACATGGCAGCGCTATGGCTTCAACGCACCTCAGTGGCTCGAAGCACTGGTGCAACAGCTGTCTCTGCACCCCCATGCGATGCCCGACGCCGAGCGCGAACGCTTAATTTCGGAAGCCAACGCGCTGATGCAGGGCAAATGGACACTGTTTGGCTACCCCGTGCAGTTAGACGACCCCCCCTGCTGGAACCGCAACTATCTTTTGGGCAAAGACTGGATCGAAGCCCCCGCAAAGCAGGTTGACTATCGCCGAAATGATATTGCAGGCGGCGTGAAGTATGTATGGGAACTCTCGCGCCATCAACCCCTCTTGCGGCTGGCGCAAGCCTACGCGCTTACGGGCGACCCACGCTACGCCGAAAAGTGTCTCGCGTGGTGGCTGGACTGGATAAAGCGCAACCCCCGCGGCTGGGGCATTCACTGGACGAGTGCGCTGGAGCATGCCATTCGCGTGCTGGTGTGGTTCTACTGCCTGCGCCTGTTAGCCGACTACGCCCCTCTACAGCCCACCCTGCCCAAACTGGGCGGGGCGCTGATTCAGCACGGGGAATATATTGAGCGCCACCTTTCGCCTGGCTCGTCGGCGAACAACCACCTGATCGGGGAAGTCGCCGCGCTGGCAGTGCTGGGGAACCTGCTGCCCGAATGCCGCCTTGCACTGCGCTGGCGCAGGGTTGGTTACGCGATTCTGGAGCGCGAAGCATTGCGCCAGTTTTACCCAGATGGGGTGAACGCCGAGCAGGCATTTGGCTACCTGCCGTTCGTGTGGGAGTTTTATCTGCACGCTTACCGACTGCAGTCGATGCCCGACGCTGTTCGGGAACGATTGATGCACAGCATCGAGTTCGTGCGGAATGTGATGGACGCCTCAGGCTATGTGCCGCAGGTGGGCGACGAGGATGAGGGCACGGTCGTACCGCTCTGGAGTGAGTCCGCGGATCGCCATCGGGTGGTGGGGCGGGTGCTGGCGGCGCTGTTGGAATGCGAGCCGCCGCCAGCCTATCACGAGGCGGACGACTCGTTGACATGCTGGCTGTTTGGGACGCCAGCGACAGCAGGATCGCGCCTGACTGAGTCGCGGCTTTATCCCGATGGCGGCTATGCCGTGTTGCATAGCCCGCGCTGGCAGGTACTTTTCGATGCAGGTCCGCTGGGGTTAGGGAGCCTCGCGGCGCACGGGCACGCCGACGCGCTTTCTGTGTGGGCGTCGCTGGATGGCAAGCCGCTGCTGATTGACACAGGCACTTACGCCTACCACGAAGACCCCGCGTGGCGCGACCACTTTCGTGGCACTGCGGCGCATAACACCGTGCAGATAGATGACCACAACCAATCGGAGATTCTGGGACCGTTCCTGTGGGGGCATAAGGCGAGAGCGTCATTCACCTCTTCTGACCTCACGGCAGGGATGGTGGAAGGCACGCACGATGGCTATCTGCCTGACAAGCATACACGCACGGTGCGCCTGCAGGGAGATACGCTGGAAATCCGCGACACCATCACTGTAGATAGGGGTTCCCGTGCCACCTGGTACTGGCATTTCCACCCTCGCTGGACGGTGCAACCTGCAGAGAACGGCTGGCTCATTTCAGACGGGGAGACGGTGTGTCGGCTCACGGTGGAGGGGCTGCCCGCAGGTGCAGAGAGCGCGCTTGTGCAGGGCAAAGGAGATTCGCCGGAGGTGGGCTGGTACTCCCCGCGCTACGGGCATCGGGTGCCTTGCACCACTTTGCGAGTTCGCATCGAGCCCCCACCTTGGGGCGATGATGACATTATCGTCTGGCGCTGGACTGCTCACTGAATGAGCAATTCGCCGCGCATCGACTTTTGGAGCAGATTCGACCCGTAAGTTGGCAGGAAAATTGGCGCAGGTGGTGTAAAATAATTCTGTGATGAAAAGCGCCGTCACGCTGGGGTGGTTGTACGGCGTTTTGCCCGCCCTGCTGATGGGGCTGGCGTGGCAAGCGCCTGCGCCGACGCAACGCAAGGTGGACTTCGCCCGCGAGGTACTACCCATCTTCAAAGCCTCGTGCTTCCCCTGCCACGGACCCACCAAACGCAACGGGGGATTGCGCCTTTCCAACCGCGAGGACGCCTTCAAGGGTGGTGTCAGCGGACCCGCGATTATCCCCGGCAACGCCGAAGCCAGCCTGCTGGTGAAACGAATCACGGGCGATTCGGAAGGTCCCCGCATGCCCAAAGGCATGACCGCCCTATCCCCAGAGCAGATTGAGACCATTAAACGCTGGATTAACGAAGGCGCAGAGTGGCCCGAGGGCGCTGAGAACGCCAAGCACTGGGCGTTTCTCAAGCCGCAACGCCCGCCCATCCCCGAAGTGAAAAACCGCGCGTGGGTGCGCAACCCGATTGATGCGTTTATCCTGCATCGGCTGGAGCAGGAGGGGCTACAACCCTCGCCCGAAGCGCCCAAAGAGGTGCTGATTCGGCGCGTCTATCTGGATTTGATTGGCATCCCGCCCAGCCCCGAAGAGGTGGACGCCTTCCTGCGCGACAAGCGCCCCGACGCCTATGAGCGGCTGGTGGATCGGCTGCTCCAGTCGCCCCACTACGGCGAGCGTCAGGCGCGAATCTGGCTGGACCTCGCCCGCTACGCCGACACCGACGGCTACGAAAAAGACCTCCGACGCTCCATCTGGCGCTACCGCGACTGGGTGATTGAGGCGTTCAACAAAGATATGCCGTTTGACCAGTTCACGATTGAGCAAATCGCGGGCGACCTGCTGCCGAACCCAACGCTGGAACAGCGCATCGCCACAGGGTTCCACCGCAACACGATGCAGAATCTGGAAGGGGGCGTGGATCAGGCAGAAGCGCACTTTATGAAACTGGTGGATCGGGTGGACACGACCGCCACCGTGTGGCTGGGTATTACCTTTGGGTGTGCCCGATGCCACGACCACAAGTACGACCCCTTCACCCAGCGCGATTACTACGCGATGCTGGCGTTTTTCAACAACTCGAAGATTTATCCCGTCGGCGACGCCAGCGTGAGCGAGGAGAAGTGGCTGGAGGCGCAAATCAAAGCGCCCACACGCGAGCAACAACGCCAGCTGGAGGCATTTGAAAAACAGCTTGCCCAGCTGCGCCAGCGCTACCCGAACCCGCCCGAATGGCGAACGCTCTCTGTGCTGGAGGCGAAAGCGGAGAAGGGAAGCCAGCTGCAACTGCTACCCGACGGCTCGCTCAAAGCCGAAGGTGACGCGCCCGCTCAGGAGGTTTACCATCTCAAGCTCCGCCTGCCGGCTGGGCTTTATCGTGCCGTGCAGATTGAGGCGATTCCCGACGAAGCGTTCCCCAAAGGCGGTTCGGGACGCGCCGATAGCGGGAACTTTATCCTCACAGGGGTCTCGGTGGCGGTAGACGGCAAGCCCCTTCGCCTGCGCACGGCTTTCGCCGACTTCGTACAGGACGGTTTCAATATCGGCGTGCTGGTGCGCGACGAGCCACAAAAAGAGCAGGGCTGGGCGATTGTGCCGCGCGTGAAAGAACCCCACACGCTGGGCTTGCTGTTTGAGAAACCTATCCGCATTCGGCGTGAAGGCGTGCTGAGTCTCACTCTGCGCTTCGAGTCGGAGCGCTGGAAACAGCATGTGCTGGGGCGGTTCCGCATCCGCGCCTCTGGCTCCGAAGCGCTGGCGATTCACGAGGTGGAGGAGGCGAAGCGCCAGCTGGAGGCGCAAATCCCCACCACGCTCGTGATGGAAGATAACCCGCAAAACGGACCGCTGAAGGCTGCCATCCGCATTCGGGGCGAGTTCACCAACCCGGGCGAAGAGGTGGAGGCGGGCACGCCTGCGGTGTTGCATCCGTTGCCGCCCGATGCGCCGCGCAATCGACTGGGGCTGGCGAAGTGGCTTGTGTCGCGTGAGAACCCGCTCACCGCCCGCGTGCAGGTCAACCGCATGTGGGAGGCGTGCTTCGGGCGCGGGATTGTGGAAACCAGCGACAACTTCGGCACACAGGGCGCCTACCCCACGCACCCCGAACTGCTCGACTGGCTGGCGGTGGAGTTCATGGAACGCGGCTGGAGCATGAAGGCGATTTACCGGCTGATTGTAACCAGTTCCACCTATCGCCAGTCGTCGCGCATCACGCCCGAACTGCTGGAACGCGACCCCAAAAACGCGCTCTACGCCCGCGGACCGCGCCACCGCCTCGAAGCCGAGCTGATTCGCGATAACGCGCTCGCGATTGGAGGGCTGCTCAGCCGCAAGATTGGCGGTCCGAGCGTGTTTCCCTATCAGCCTGAAGGCGTGTGGGACATCCCCTACAACGCCGACCGCTGGGTGATGAGCGAGGGCGAAGACCGCTATCGGCGCGGGATTTACACCTTCTGGCGACGCTCGGCGCCCTATCCGTCGTTTGTAGCGTTTGATGCCAACTCGCGCGAGGTCTGCACCGCCAACCGCCCACGCACCAACACACCGCTGCAGGCGCTCGTGTTGCTGAATGATCCGGTGTATATCGAGGCGGCGCAGGGGCTGGCGAAACGCATGCAGAAAGCAGGGCGCGGCTCGGTGGAGAAAGCCATCCAGTACGGATTCCGCTGCTGCACTGCACGCTACCCGCAACCGCAGGAGCTGAACCGCCTGCGCCAGCTGTACGACCGCATGCTCCAGAGCTATCGCGCCAATCCTGACGCGACACGCAAACTCGTGGGCAAAGACGACCCCCCCCTCGCCGCGCTCACGATAGTGGCGCATGTGATGCTCAATCTGGATGAAACGATTACGAAGGAGTGAGGTTGGATGCGCGAAGATTGGGACGACGCCGAATGGCTCGTGCATCTCCAGCGGCGCGCGTGTCGGTTCACTGCATGCGCCGACGATGCTGCCGACCTTACGCACGATTGCCTCATTGCCTTTGTGAACCACTTCACCTGTTATCCGTGGGAATATGCCGACCCGCTCCACGCCTGGCGGTGGTGTTGCCTGAAGTTGCGGGCGCTTGCCGCCGACGCGCACCGCCACGCCCAGCGCCATCCGTCGCTGTCGCTGGAGGAAGCGCCTGAAAGCCTCGCGTGCGTGGAGATTGCTGAACAGGTGCAGGGGGATGTGGACGGCGAGGCGTTTGTGGCGCAGTTGCCGCCGCGATTGCGGGCGGTGGTGCAGCTGCGCTTGCAGGGGTTTTCGTGGGAGGCGATTGCGCGTCAACTGGGCGTGAAAGCCAGCACTTTACGGGGGTATCTGCCCGAATTGCGGGCGCGTTTTGTGGCGTTTTTCGGTTATGACCCATCGAATCGGGCTTTTGAGTCGTTAATAGAGGTAGAGGGGACAGACAGCCCCTCGGTGGAAACAGGAGGCGATGGTGATGCGAGCGATAAGCAAGGGTTCCGTGGCGGGTCAGGAAGCGCGTGAGGAGGGTAAAGCCTCTACTGCTTGGCAGATGTCGGCGGTTGCCCGTGCTACATGTCGGCAGAGGCTGTTGAGCGACCAGCGAGCAGTTTTTGCGCAAGCTTCGTTGACTGTGCGTTCACTTGTCGAGAGGGGAAAGCGTGGTCTTCTTCTGGCTCTCGCCTGCTTCTGCTGGGCTGCCCCCGTCCATTCTGGCGTCGTTGCCCGCATTAAACCTCAAAGTATCGTTGTCTGTCCTGGCAAGCGGGTCACCTGGGAATGCATTGCTGACGCCGACTGCGACTGCCCTGAGCCACAACGGATTGTAATGATAGCTCCAGAACTAGGAGATAAGCCAGTTGAAGTGGGGGACGACCCTTCACCTGTTCTACCACCCCAGAAACCAGGCGATCCGCCGCCAGAAGGTCCAAACGACCCGCCCTATCCCTATCCGCCGCAGCCGCCCATGCCGCCAAAGCCACCTGGCGATCCGGGTAAACCGTGGCCACCGGGTTATCCACCGGGCGACCCGCCAGGCGACTGTGAAAATCCCGAAGTCAGTCGTCTAACCTATACCTGGAAGATTGAGCGGCGAGAGGGTGATAGGTGGGTGACGGAACGGGGTCCTGAGGAAGGCGGGGCGCGATGGCCCGAAGGTGGATTTTTATTCACGGCGGCGCACGCGGGCAAACGCTTTCGGATCAGTTGCACAGTCAGAGCTTATGGGCGACTGTCGGACGGCACGGAGGTCGCGTGTGGGGAGGCGACCGCCTACGCCTTTGCGCGTGTGAAGCGCGATGATGAACTGGCGGTTTCTCTGGAGGCGGCTCCTGAGCCTGCGGGAGTGTGGCAAACGATTACTCTGACGGCGAAATTGGACTTGTGCGACGGGGAAAATGCTCCTACCCCCCCTTTCACCTATAGGTGGACATTTGGCGACGACCCGAACAAAGTTGTGGAGCGTCAACGCGACGATACTGCAGACACGGTTCACTACTTTTACAAGCAGTTGTATCGGTATCTGGTTCGAGTGGAGGTGACGGACAGCGATGGTCGACGAGGTTCTGCCTCGATGTGGGTGCATGTGGGTTTGGCAGTGCGGTTAGGTAGCCCGATGTCGATGTATGTGCCATTGCGCGAGTATATTCGGGAGGGCGAGAATAAGGGGCTGGCGGACCCCAGCTGGACACCGGAGCAGATTCAGCCCTATGATTATCTCCATGCAGGTGCCAGGTATCCCGCCCAGATTGTTTGTGTGGCTGTAAAAGGTCAAACGCTTCCTTACGAGTATACCCACCAGAGAACTCAACGCCTGATTCAGTATCCGCGGGTGGATCCAATATGGGGGACGATGGAACTCCTTCCTGTGCTACAGTTGGCGGGTTTCTCGATAAAGCAGACAGGACAGGTGATGGTTCAGGAGCATGGAGGAGGCTGGAGTAACGGCTGGGGTCCCAGAGGGGTCTGGTGGGTGCCAGACAACACTTATCTTTGGCCATTGAATGCACGGGTTCGCTCTACGAGCGCGAAGGCGTATTGGTGGAACTACTGGACAAACAGTGCATGCCCGTTAAGCCAGAAAGGGTTGAGTGTTTTGCGGGTAACGGCAAAGCTCGGGTGGATGGAGAGCTGGGACTTAGCAGCAACAACTGTTGTAGAGGCGAAAAGTATAGGTGGCGATGTCGATACCAATCCAACACTTTCATGGTTTCTCGAAAGAGATCCCTGCACAGGAGCGTCAAGTTACCTGCTGATTGGAGGGACAAGGGATACCTCTGCCTATGTGGCGCGTTACGATATTTTCATTTCTCACCCGTGGTGGTCGCCACCAAGAGTTGACATAGGGGATTGTTCCGGTGCGAACGATAGGTGGCAATGCGAGAAAGCGCTGGCACATCGGGCGCTGATACAGGTGGGTGCTGTGCAGTCTGTGGAGAGGTTCGATGAAGGTTCCTTTGGGTACCCAAACGGCAGTCTTCATTATTATCTGCAAATACCCCCACCTTTACTGGATACATTTTCATGTCCGAATGATGCAATTAGCCATGCTTGGTATGCCGACAGAGGAGGACCGATGAGAGTAGGAGGAGACTACCAAAGCTATCGGTTGCTCAGCGAGTGCCCAGGGGCAGAAATACCACCGGTGGCAGAAGGGCAGGAGCCAGAAAGGGGTTGGTTGGCTCGGATCGGCTGGCGTGACTCACCTGCCTTCGTTGTACCGCCCACAAACGGCCCATTTACTATTAGTAGCACGCAGTCGCAGACTCCCACGCTCTATTTTTACACTTCGGTTGCCATGCGCACATACTTCTTCCCCTTTAGCTATGTACCCGTGGTTCAAACAGGCGGCTGGAAAATCAACTTTAACGGCACGGCATCCTACGATCCTGTCACCGGTGCAATGCAGTACATGGCTAATCAAAACGCTGGCGCCAGTGACCAATACACCCCCAGTTTACAGCAGCCAGAGACAGGGTTCGGTCCGTACAACAGCATGATAAAATGGAGGTTTCGGCGATAAGCACAGCAGTAAACATACTCAGCGAGGTGAATGACCATGAGAAAATGGCTTTTGTGGATTATAACTATCACGATAGGGTTCTGGGTTCAGGGAGCCAGCGCACAACCGAACAAGAGCGCCTCTGCCCCTCTGCGAGAACAGCTGCTCCGGCAAAAAGCGGCGCTCCAACAGCAGAAAGAAGCTATCCTGGAGCTTGCGCGCAGCAGTGGCGAAGAAGAGCGCGACAAGGAAGCCGAAGACTATCTGGAAACCCGTCGTCTGCTACAAACTGACCTCCCTCAGGCGCCTCTGCCTCCGCGCGGCTATGTCGCTCTGGTGAAAGTGGAAGCGGTGCGTCGGGTAGACAGCGAGGTGTTGCGCGCCTACCCCGGTTCTCGCCCTGAGCTACACTACTACGCAGTGCAGGCACGTGTGCTGAAAGTCTGGCATAAAGAGTGGTACAATCCCCACAAGCCGTTTCGGGTGCGTGCGGGGGATGTGTTGCCGTTGTTGTGGGTGGCGTGCAAACGCCTGAGGGACGGGAGAGAGGTCGTCGCAGAGCCAATCTGGCAGGAGGGGCAGGTGTGTCTGGTCTATGAGTTGGTACCTCTTCCTAAGTCGGGAGATTATTTGTCTGGTGCCGCGTATCTGTCAGAGAACTTGAGCGATTACTGGTGGGTAATCGACACACCCGATTGCGGGCGCTTACCACGATGGAGTGCGCCTGACGATGTGCTGTACCGTGCCCAGCTGGAAATTTCCCGCTGGTATCTGCGGGCGTGGGAGGTGGTGCGGGAACCGACTTTGCGCGTGGTGTCGCCGCCTGCGGAACTGCTGCAGGTGCTGGATGAGGAGGCGGGGTATCATCAGTTACCTGAGGAGCGTTCCGTACGGTTAGCATGGGTGAAGCAGCGGGTACAGGACAAGAGTTTACCGTTGTGGAAGCGTCAACGGGCGCTGGTCTACTGGTTCTTTGCCCCAGAAGAGAAGGCGGCTCGACTTAAGGGCGAGGAATCCGGTGGTCAGGCTTACGCGCGGCAGCAAGCAGAGTATCTCGGCTTTTTGTGGGGTCTGTCAGAGCCGTTGTTGCAAGCCTTCGGATTGCGGGCGATGTTGCGGTGTTATAGTGGACGGATGTATCAATCCTCGCCGGAGGCGTTTGCAGTATGGCTGTCAGCGTTGGAGCCGTTTTTGGCGCAGAATCGCCCTGTGGAGGTACGGCGTGAGGCAGCGGCGGTGCTCTGCTACTGCCTGGTATATCCTGCGCGTTGGGGTACGGCGCGTGAGCGGGCGTTGGCGTATGCGGAGGAAGTGCGCTCGCAGTGGGAGCAGGAGTCGGATCGGATTGTACGCGCCTACCTGGGAAGCGTGTGGATGGAGATTTTGCTTGAGGATATAGATCGCCAGATTGTGGAGATAGACCGCCAGTTGGAGGGGCTGAAGCGTGCTGAGCGCTGATTGAAGGCAGAGCGTGAGATTTCGTCATCTGCTAAACTAATTAACGGCAATGCAAGGTGGAATGAATTTGCGCATCAGCATCGGACTTCTCGGTTGCCTCTGGCTCGTGGCGTGGGGGCAACCCGAAGAGACGCTCGCAGGGCTGAGCCGGGAACAACTCGAACAGCGCAAAGCGCAACTCAAAGAACAAAGCAACCAGCTGATGTTCCTCTGGACATACCGGTGGAAAGCCGTAGAGCAGTGGCGCGAACAACCGCTCATTCAATCCGACCTGCCCCAGCCCAGCGTCGCCCGTGAAATGCTGCTGGTGCGCATCGAAAGCATTCGGCGCGTGGACGCAGAGGTGATGCGTTACTACCCCGACTCGCCTCAGGGGTTTCCTTACTACGAGTTGCAAGCGCGAGTGGTCAAGACCTGGGCGAGCCGACTGCGTATGAACCACATCGAGTTTCCTTTGCGAGCGGGGATGACCCTCTCGTTGCTCTGGATTGGCTGCAAGAAGGACGAGCAGGGATACGAAGTGCCTGCCCCGCTCATCTGGGAGACGGGGAAAGAGTATCTCATTAGGCTGGGCTTTCCGAGGATCAGGGCGTTGCCGAACAGCCCTGAGTGGGGGGCTTTCTGGGACAATCCCTCTTTGGACAAACTCTGGCTGGTGATTGGATGGGGCGATTGTTGGTTTAGCATCCGTGGCAGATCAGTCTATAACATCGCACCAGAGTCTTCCTCAATAGGAAATGAAGCAACGGTTCTCAGAATGCCCTGGTCTCCAGCGATGCGGATAGAGGAGCCGTCTGCCGAGTTGTTGCGTGTGCTGGACGAAGAGAGCGCCTACTATCGTTTGACCGACTATGCGCAGCGTTTGCAGTGGGCGAAGCAGCGGGTGGAAGACAGAAGCCTGCCTCTGTGGCAGCGCCAGCGGGCTGTGCTTTATTTGTACCTTGCGTATCTTCGCTTTGAGGAGGAGGAGAGTGAGAAGTTTTCTCAGCGGTTGAAGGCGCTGTATCCTGAGTTGGAGTATCATGTGGCGCGGAGTCGTGTGCGCACGGAGCGCACGATAGAGTTCTTGACCTACCTGCAGGGGTTGTCGGAGCCGCTTTTGCAGGCGTTTGGGCTCAGGATAGTAGGGGTCTATGACGATCTGTACGGATACGATCCTGCGGAGGTGGTAGAGTCCTGGGTTCGGGTGGTGGAGCGGTTTCTGGAGGCGGATCGGGCGACGGAGGTGCGGCGGAGTGCAGCGTGGCTGTTAGAGGAGGCACTTCATCCTTTATACTTCAAGGAGCCGGCTTCGTGGGAGTGGCTGTTGAGTTATGCGTCGGAGATGCGTGAGCGTTCGGAGCGTGAGAAGGACGAGGTTGTGCGCGTGTTGCTGGTGCGTGTGTGGACTTCGCTGGTGCAAAGAGACCTTGACCGTCAGATAGAGGCGATAGAGAGACAGTTGCGGGGACGGTAAGCTGCGAAAAGGTATCATTCGACGAATACCAGCCAACCACGCTACCGACTGGAACCCACGATGCCCCCGAAAGAGCGACGGCTAAAGCCGCTCTGTCGCAAAGATGCCCGATGGAACCCACGATGCCCCCCTCCTTCAGGTCTTATAGGGGTAGGTTTTTTGCAGGGGCACAAACCAGCCTCCCCAACACCACCAAAAACCCTGAAAAACGCCTCGGTCGGCGGCTCTCTTTTTTTGTGTGTCGGGCTACCCCCGAAGAAACCTACCCCTTTAAGGGAAGACAAGGGGGGAGACTGGTAAAGGCAGAATCTCCACCAGAATCACCTTCAGCACAGGCTGTAGAACCAGCTCAGGCTGGGGCACATGCCCATGGGTCTTGTGAAACAGACATACGGGGCACTGCCGTTGCGCCGCGAGGTTTGAGTCCCCAATCTGGGCGTGCAACAACTCGGCTGACAAAATCGTCAGCTGCCAGAGGATTGCCAGCCCAGCCGCAAGCCGACGCAGCGTCTCCCTGCCCATCACCCGAGAGTATACTCCAGACCGCCAGAAGCCATACGGTAAAATGGAGAGAGCGTGCAGACCGCACGGTTGACCTGTCAATTCCCGCAAGGAGGAAAACAGAGATGGGCTACACTCATTACTGGAGTCGGGTTAAGGAGATTCCGCAACCGATTTTTAATCGCATCGTTGCCGATTTCAGAAAGACGCTGCCCGCGATTCAGGCAGCGGAAGTTGCCCTCGCAGGACCTGATGGCAGCGGCGAACCCGTCATAACCACCGACGAAGTGGCATTCAACGGTGTAGAACACTGTGGACATCCCAGAGTGGAGCTGGGAGTCGCATGGCCAACCGAAGAAGCAAAAGGCGTTTGGAACGGGAACCCTCAGGTGGAAACCATCGCGGAATGGTCGGATTTTGGCGCTCTGCTTGCCACACGCCGCTGCGACGGCGACTGCTCCCACGAAACATTCTACTTCCCCCGAATTGCCAACGACTCAGAAGAATCGCTTGCCTGGGACTTCTGCAAAACAGCTTTCAAGCCATATGACCTCGCCGTATGCGTCTTCCTCGTAATTGCGAAGCACTATCTTGGCGAAAACATGAGCGTCGAAAGCGATGGAACAAGAGAGAACTGGGCGGACGCGATAGAAATCTGTCAGACCGTGCTGGGGTACGGCCAAGAGTTCACTCTCGAATCGGAAGCAGAAGAGGACGAAGACGAACAGGACTGGTGAGAGCCGCGAAACCTGAGGGCGCTGGGGTATACTTCAGGCGATATGAAACCCGTTATTGAAGTGCGCAATCTGACGAAAGACTATCGGATGGGGAGCGTTATTGTGCATGCGTTGCGTGGGGTAGACCTTACCGTGATGCCGGGCGAGTTCGTGGCGATTATGGGACCCTCTGGCTCGGGCAAGTCCACCTTCATGAACCTGATTGGCTGTCTGGATCGCCCCACGAGCGGGGAGTATTACCTGAACGGTGAACCTGTTAGCCAGATGAGCGATGCCCAGCTGGCGCGCATCCGCAACCGCTATATCGGGTTTGTGTTCCAGACCTTCAACCTGCTGCCCCGCATGAGCGCGCTGCGCAATGTGGAATTGCCCCTGCTATATGCAGGGGTACGCGACCGCACCGAACGCGCCAAGCGCGCGCTGGAGATGGTGGGGCTTGCCGAGCGCATGCACCATCGCCCGAACGAGCTCTCAGGTGGACAGCAGCAGCGTGTTGCAATTGCCCGCGCGATTGTAACAGACCCCGTGCTGATTCTGGCGGACGAGCCGACAGGAAACCTCGACTCGCGCTCCAGCGAGGAGATTATGGCAATCTTCCAGAAGCTGAACCGCGAAGGGCGCACCATTGTGCTGGTTACCCACGAGCCCGATATCGCCGAGCATGCAAAACGCATCGTGCGCTTCCGCGACGGCAAGATTGTCTCCGATGAGCCTGTGCCCAACCCGCGCGAAGCCGCTGTAGAGCTGGAAAAAATCCCCGTGTTAGATTAAGGAGGCAGAGCGATGTCCACCGCTCCCCCTCCGCTCTGCCCTTTAAACGCACTTACGCTAACCGACCCGCAGGTGTGGGAAGACACGGGCATGCCCCGCGACTTTGAAGGACCCCACACCCATACCCTGAAGTTCGAGTGGTATCCCCAGCGTGGGCGGCGCTACTGGCTCCGATTCGATGGCGCAAGTTATGAGGCTGTCGTCGAGCTGAACGGCAAGCCGCTGGGAACCCATCGGGGAATCTGGGATGGCTTCACCATCAATATCACACGCGCCCTGCGTCGTGGCAAGAACTACCTGACCGTGCATATCACGAAAAACGGCGGCGCGCGATTCCCCGTCCCCGAAGTGCTGAGCGGGTTTCTCCCGTATGTGTCCTCGCCGTTCGGAGGGCTGTGGCAGCCTGTGCGGTTTTTCGATACAGGTGAGGCGTGGCTCAGCGACCTGTGGATACACGGTGAGGCGGACGGCACGGTTCACATCTCTGGCTCTGTGGTGAGCAAGCGCCGCGTGCCGCTCACCCTAAACATATATCCCCTGAAAGGAAGATGGGATAATCCCTATCGTGCAGAACTGAAAGCGCGGGGCGCGTTTGCGCATACAATTATGCTTCCTGAGCCTCGGGCATGGTCGCCAGAGACGCCCAATCTTTACTGGTGTCGCGTGGAGGTCGGGGAGAATTCGCATTATGTAGACCTGCTTTTTGGCTTGCGCACGGTGGAGGTGCAGGGGAGCCAGATTTATCTGAACGGGACTCCGTTTTACCCGCGCGGACTGCTCCACTGGGGGTGGTATCTGGACACCCACGCGCCGAACCCATCCCGCGAGCAGGCACACAAGGAGCTGCTAACTCTCAAAGAGGCAGGTTTCAACATGCTCAAGGCGTGCCTGTGGGTTCCTCCTGACTGGTACCTCGCCTATTGCGACTTGAGGGGGGTCGCCGTCTGGCTGGAGCTGCCCCTGTGGCTCCCGCAGATTCCGCCCGAACGACTGGAGGAGGTGGTTGCCGAATACGAAGCCATCGTGCGTCAGGTGCGAAATCATCCCTGCATCGTGCTATGGACACTGGGGTGTGAGCTTTCCGCACGATTCCCCGCCGAGGGATTGCGCGTGCTATATGAGCGCGTCAAGGCACTCACGGGTAGCCCCTTAGTGCGCGACAACAGCGGCGGTGGCGAGTGCTACGGCGGTTCGCTTCAGGAGTATGCGGACTTCGCGGACTATCATCTTTATGGCGACGCACACTACGCCCGCACCACTTTCCGCGCGTTTCTGGAAGCGCCGCGCCCGCCCCAGCCGTGGCTTCAGGGTGAGTTTGCCGACCACGACACGATGCGCGACTTTATAAGTTTACGCCAGAAAGTTGCACCCAAGCATCTCTGGTGGCTCTCGCAAGACCCACAGGAGAACCCCCAGGGCGTGCGCTGGTTTTATGAGACCCCCTATGTGGAAGACCGCCTGAAAGCACAGGGGCTGTGGGACGCCCTGCCGACACTGGTGGAAAACTCACGCAGGGAGATGGTGGCTTACCACAAAATCGTGCTGGAAACGATGCGCTCGCTGCGGGGCACTTCGGGCTATGTGGTTACAGGGCTGAAAGACACCCCGATTGCCACAGCGGGCTTGCTGGACGAACGGGGCGAGCCGAAAGTGCCTTTAGAGGCGTATCGCGACTTCAACGCCGACACGGTGGTGCTGATAGACTGGGCGCGGCGTCGCGTGTGGCAAGCAGGGGGCGACCGCCCCGCGAACCCCGACCCCTATAATCACTTCGGCGGGCAGACGCTTTACCCCCGCATCTTACTCTCTCACTTCGGCAAGCCGCTGCCATCGCAACTTAAAGTGTGCTGGGAGCTATGGCTGGGGGAGACTCAGGTGGGGCACGGAGAAGTTCTCATACCGACCCCCTCTGGCGAGTCACCTCTGTTTTTGTGCCAGCTCAGCGTGGAAATACCTCCGGTTTCCAACCTCACGCACGCGCTTTTTATGGTGAAGGTGGAAGGCGCAGGGGAGGTGATTGCCCGAAACCGCTGGCGGTGGGGCATCTATCCGCGCCCGCAGTGGGAAACGCTGGGACAGGTTGCCCTCTACGAGCCAGCCTTTTGCTTTGAGGAATGGGAGCTACCCACAGAAGTCTTTCGGCGTTGCGCTCAGCCCCCAGAGAGGGAGTCTGTGCTGCTTGCCACCGCGCTCCCCGATTGGCTGGACGATTGGGTGGCACAGGGCGGACGATGCCTTGTGCTGTTGCCCCCGCTGAAAAGCCACACGCAGGCGATGCCCTTCTGGCGCGAGGCGACCCATCGGTTTTTGCCGCACCCTGTCTGGGAACGGCTCGGCTGGATGCCCCAACATCTGAACGAGCGACTTTTCGCTTTCAGCACCGATTACGCCCTTCTGCCTCAGGCATGTCTGCCTTCCGCCGAGCAATATACCCCCCTCTGGCAGCGGGTCGATACACGCACAGGTTACTGCCACGCCTACCTGCACGAAGAAGCAGTAGGGGAGGGGAAGGCGCTCTTCACGACGCTCCACTTCACAGGGGAACACGGCGATACGCCCCGAACGCTTCGCTATCATCCCGCGGGGCAGTACTGGCTTTACGCGCTCCTGCACTACCTTATAGAGAGATAGCGCTCCAGCTCCGCCGTTGCATCGCGGGCGGTGGGCGAATGAGAGAGGCGATACCCTTTGCCTTCTGCCCATTCCTGCGCCAGCCGCTGGAGGAGCTCAGCACGCATACGCTGTGCCCGCGCCTGTCGCTCGGCGAACACAGAGTTCAGGTTTTCGCCTGAAACCTGCAATTGAAGGGGTGGAATCTGAACCTTCACCGCGCTTGCAGGCGATAGCGGCTCCAGCACAGGCAGGTAAAGCTCGCGTAAATCGGGCTGGCTGGCGAGTATCTGGTCTACCTCCTGCTCCATCTGGCGCTCGAACTCGCGCCGTTTCGCCCGCAGGCGGACTGCTATCTCCTGCTCAATTCGCTGGAGACGCTCCTGAAACGCCCCCTGAAGCGCCTGCTCCTGCTGGGCAAACTGCTGGTCGAGTTGCGCCAGCCGCTGCTTGGCTTGCTGATAGCGAGGCGAATCGGGCGCAAAATAGAGGGTTTCAAACAGGGGCAGGAACCGCTCCCGTCCATACGCCTGAAACGCCTGAAACCATGCCTCGTCCCATTCGCGGTAGAGCGCGGCGAGGTCGTATTCCGACTCGATTTCTGCACGCCAGCGTGCTTCCATCTGGGGCAGGATTTCGAGTCGGGTTGCCAGCAGCTGCTCGCGGACTGCCGCGCGTTGTTGCAGAATGCTTTCTATGGCAATCTGTCTGCGCTGGCGCACCGATTCGGGCAAGGGAGGCGTCTCCAGCGATTCAAGAATCGCTCCCGTGCGCGGCAACGCTTCCGACAGAGAAGGGAGAGCAGGAAACGGAGCAACGGAGGGCGCTTGAGAGTCTGGCAGGCGAACCTGCACCGGCTCTGGTTGCGAGCCACATCCCCCCAGCCACAGAGCGGAAGCCAGTAGAGTGCAGAGCAGGGTGAGGTGGGAGGGGACGCGAGCGGTTCTCGCGTTCCCCCTTGAGAAGCATCTCAGCGCCGCTGATTGGGCTGCTGCGCGTCTAATCGCTTAATCACCTCGCTGGTAATGTCATTCTCGGCGTAGTAGACCACATCACTGGAAAAGACCATCACCAGTTTCTTTTCTTTAGCAATCTGAGCGACGATTTCACGGATGCGCTTCTCGGTCGCCTCGCGCTGTTGCTGAACCTGTTGCTGGAGCTGTTGCTCGAGCTGTTGGGCACGCACCTGCAGGTTTTCGCGTCCTTCACGCTCCATCTGGGTAAAGCGTTCCAGAGCAGTTTTTTCGGTTTCGCTCAGCTCGCTCTTCTGGCGCAGGGTTGCCAGTTCCGCCGCGCGCTGGCGCGCCGTGTTAATCAGTTGCTGTACCTGCTGGCGCTCCGCCTCGGTCGGGTTTTCTTTCAGCAGGAGATTAAACAGGGTATCGCGCTCTTCCGTGTTCAAAACAGGGCTTTCCTGAAGCGCCTGTAATGCCTGAACGAAGCGCGCCTGAACCGCCTGAAGTTGCTGGTTGATGGCTTTCACATAGTTGGACTCTTCCAGAATCCGGCGCTCGTCGATGACGCCGAAGTTCTGGGCGGCTGCCAGCGTCAGACTGGCGATACTTAGCGTCAAAAGCATCCATGTTCTCATCGTTTTGACCTCCATGTCCTTCGAAGTATACCTGCTTGGTACGCAGAAAGTTCCATTTCAGAACTGCTGTCCGATGCTGAAATGCGTGCGTCCGCCGTCGCGCCCGATGCCGTAATCCACGCGGAGCGGACCGATGGGGGTGCGCACGCGAATGCCGAAGCCAAAGCCCACCTGCGGTTTGAAGCTGCCCGACTGCGTGAACTGGTTCACGGTGGGGTATCCGCCCCATGCGTGCCCGATATCGACGAACAGCACGCCTGTGAAGGACTTTTCGATGGGCTGGCGCCACTCGAAGCTCAGCAGCGCGGCGTTGCGCCCCCAGAAGCGGTCTTCGGGATAGCCACGCAGGGTTTCGGCGCCACCGATAAAGAACTGCTCAAAGAACGGGATGTTGCCAGAAATAGTGCCGTAGTAGAAGCGTACAGCCAGCACCTGACGGCGGTCGTCAGGCTGTCGGCGCGCACCCTGGGGCGAGTAGTAGAAGCGGTAGTCCAGCCCGATTCGCAGGAAGTTGGAGCGCCCCAGCCGCACCACGCCCGCGTCCAGAAACTGCTGTTCCACCGAGCGGATGTTCGTTTGCCCCGGCTCCAGCGTAAGCGAGAGGTACTGTCCTGTGGCTGGATCCAAATCAAAATCGCGGGTGTTGTAGACACCGCGCAGGCTCAGGCTCCACATCGAGCCGTCCTGGCGGATGAAGCCGCCGCTGGTGGAGGTCGCGACCCGGTTGGTGTTCACATCTTCGGTGCGCACGCCGATCGTGGCGGAGAAGAAGTCGTTCAGCGGGCGCCCCAGACTGAGCGAGACGCCGCGACGGCGCTCGTCGTACTGCTGTTCCAGATTCGGGTCAATCGCGCCCCCGAAGAAGTTGGAGGTGAAACGGTAGACCAGTTTGTCGTACAGCGAGACGGAAAGGCGCGTGCCTCGCGAATCGAGATAGGGTTCGCTGAACAGGAGCTCGATGCTATTGCCCCGTCGTCCGCCTGTGCTTTGAAAGTTCAGCCCGACAGTTTGCCCGCGCCCGCGGAAATTGGTTTCGTAAATCTCCGCCAAGCCAATCAGGCGGCGGCGCGAATCGACTGCGAATCCCACATTCAGGCGTCCCGTCGGTTGCTCTTTGACGCGAATAATGAGGTCGGTCGCGCCCCCCTCGCTGATGTTCTCCTCGTATTGCACGGTCTCAAAGTAGCCCGTGTTGAGAATACGATTCAGGTCGCGCTGCCAGCGATTGAGGTTATACAGGTCGCCCGGCTTGGTACGCACCTCGCGCAGAATCACATACGGCTGGGTCTTGGTGTTGCCTTCCACCCGGATGGAGTTGACCTTCAACTCGGTGATATACACGCGCACCGTGCCTGTCTCTTCATCGGGCACGATTCCCTCGATCAGCGCAGCGTACCCCTCTTTCGCATAGGCGCGCACGATTTCTTCTGCATCAATACGAGTAAAGTTGGTGTTGAACACCATTCCAGGCTTATTGCGAATCAGCTCCAGCAATTGCTCGCTCCGAAACACGGTGTTGCCGAAAAACTGTACCTCTTTGATGAGGGGGTTTTCCACCACTTCGAACTGGATGCGCACGCCTGTTTCGGTCTGTTCCACGCGCGGGCGCACCGCCGAGAAGAGTCCCATCCCGATCAGCGCATTCCGATCCGATTCCAGCAAAGACTCGCTGAACACTTCGCCCGGCTTGAGTCGAAGCGCGGTCAGCACTGCGTTTTCGGAAACATTGCGCAAGCCGCGAATCGAGACCGATTCAATTCGGCGTGTTTGCGCTGTTGCCGTTGTACAGCACAAGACAGCCAGCAGAATCCATCCCACTGTACGCTTTGTGAACATCAGCGTTCCTCCTCCTGATGTATGTAGGGTGCGAGCCGCGTGCGGAGCCATGCGCGAGCGCGCGCCAGTCGGCTGCGCACCGCTTCCAGCGAGATGCCCAGCACCTCCGCCATCTCCTCGTAAGACATCTCCTCGTATTCACGCAAGATAATAATCTCCTTGTAGTCGGGTGGCATTTGCTGGATCAGGCGTTGCACACGCTCGATGAGCTCCTGCTCCAGCAAATACTCTTCGGGGCTGGGACCGGGGTCTACTGGCTCCCATTCCACTGGCTCGCCCCATTCGTCGGTTTCCAGCGTGCTTAAATCAATTTCGCGTTTGCGTCTGCGGGCGCGCTTTTCAAGGTGGTCGTTGGCTAAGTTCACCGCAATCCGATAGAGCCATGTGTAGGGCTGGGAGTCGCCGCGGAATCGTTCGTAAGCGCGGAAGGCGCGGTAGAAAGTCTCCTGCGTCAGGTCGGCGGCATCTTCGGGGTCGTTGACCATGCGCAGGAGCAGGTTGTAAATGCGTCGCTCGTAAGTGGCGACCAGCGCTTCGAACTCATCCGCGTCGCTCATCCATTGCACACCCGCATCACTTCCTCTTTGTGTTAGACTCGTGCCAACAGTTTTGGTTTCGGATTAAGTATACCTCAGGGTTCGGCGGGCAGGCGTGCGCCTGTGGCATAGCGCAGCTGGAGGTCCGCCAGCGCCGAGTCGTAGACTGCCTGCACGAAGTTCGTCTGGGCGGTGGTGAGCGCCAGCTGGGCGGTCAGCACCTCTATCAGGGTGCCGGCACCTTCCTGGAAGGCGTCGCGGGCGGCTTCGTAATTGCGCTGGGCGGCAGCCAGCGCCAGCTGCGCCGCGCTCAGGCGTTCGCGGGTCTCCTGCACGCTCAGATAGGCGCTCTCTACCTCCGCATACGCATCGCGCTCCGCCTGCGTCAGGCGGAACAGGGCGCCTCGATAACTGGCTTCCGCTTCGCGCAGATTCGCTCGCAACAGTCCCCCATCAAACAGGGGATACGATGCCAGAATCTGGATTTGTCCCTGTGTGCGTGTGTCGGGGTCAAACTCACGGAAGCCGCTCACGCTGAGTCGCAGCTGCACGAGGCTGTTCATGCGGGCAATCTCTAACGCCAGCCGAGCCGACTGCGCTGAGAGCTCCGTCGCCCTCAGGTCAGGGCGCTGGCGACGCGCCTGCTCCCAGAGCGCCTGCAGGGTTTCGCTCACGGGGGCAGTTGCGGGGTTCTCCACCTTCTGCAGGGCGGGCAGTGGCTTTTCCGCGCTCCAGCCAAGCAGGCGTTTCAGATCGGTCTCTGCCAGTCGCAGGGCGTTCCGTGCCTGAATCTGTTGCACGCGCGCGTTCGCGAGGTCCGCCTCTGCTTGAAGCACATCTTTGGCGGGCGCGGTGCCCACCTCCGCCTGTGCCCGAACCGCCTGCAGAATCGTCTCGGCGCGGCGCACCGTCTCGTCGGCGACCTGCAACAGCTCCTGACGGCGAAGCACTTCAAAGTAGGCGCGCGCTGTTTGCAAAATCAGCGTGCGCAGATTATCCTGCGTGGAGTAGAAGACCCCCTCGTTAGAACGCGACGCCTGCCGAATGCGAAGGTTACGAACGCCGTTATCCAGCAGGAGCCACTCCACATTCAACGCAGTCTGCCGCTGAGTCAGTTCGGTTGTGGTGCCGCCCTGTTCCAGGCGCGTGCGCGTGGATGAGGTGGCAATATCAAAACTGGGAAACAGGCTGGCGCGTGCCGATTCCAGCCGCGCCCGCGAGACGACGCGCTCCTCAAACAACGCACGGGCTTGACCGTTATTCTGCAACGCCTGCTGGATTGCCCCCTCCAGAGTTAAAACCTCCTGCGCTGATGCCACGCCATACCATACGCTTGCGATAGTCAGAACCCATAGTCGATTCGGTTTCATAGCCAGTCTGTTTCCACGCCCCGTGGGCGATTCCTGCCCAATTCGGGTACAATCCCTGATATGAGTCGGCACTTTGACGAAGAGAACCCGCTGGTGCAGGTGCGTCTGGAGAAATTGCAAAAGTTGCGCTCGATGGGGTTAGACCCGTTCGCCGTAGAGCGCTACCCGATCACCCATCCGCTGGAAGCGATTCATGAGCAGTTTGAGACCCTGGAAGGGCAAACAGTATGTGTCGCAGGGCGCATCTTCTCTATTCGCCAGATGGGACGCGCCACCTTCGCGCACCTGATGGACACCACGGGCAAACTCCAGATTTATCTTAAGGCGGACGAGCTGGGCGAACGCTACTCGCTGATAGACCTGTGGGACCTGGGTGACTATCTGGGGGTCAAGGGGTTTGTGTTCCGTACCCGCACGGGTGAGATTACGGTGCATGTGCAGGAGTTCACGCTGTTAGCCAAAGCGGTGCGCCCTGTGCCATTCCCGAAAGAGAAGGGGGAGCAACGCTGGTTTGAGCTGCACGATGTGGAGCAGCGCTACCGCCAGCGTTATCTGGACCTGCTGGTGAACCCCGAATCGCGCCGACGCCTGCTGGCACGCTGCCGCATTGTGTCTGAAATTCGGCGTTTTCTGGAGTCGGAAGGGTTTATTGAGGTGGAAACCCCTGTGTTGCAGCCGATGGCAGGTGGGGCGGCGGCGCGCCCCTTTATCACCTATCATAACGCGCTCCAGCGCGAGTTCCAGCTGCGAATTGCGCTGGAGCTTTACCTCAAGCGGGTGCTGATTGGGGGCATCGACAAGGTGTTCGAGATTGGGCGCGTCTTCCGCAACGAGGGCATCTCCACGCGCCATAACCCCGAGTTCACCATGCTGGAGCTCTATCAGGCGTATGCGAATCTGGAAGACATTATGGAGCTGGTGGAGCGCCTGTTCCGCACGGTGGCGGAGCGCGTTTTCGGCACGACCGTTTTTGAAATGCACGGCGTGCAGGTGGATTTCAGCCAGCCGTGGCGGCGCGTGCGCCTGATGGACGCGATTCACGAGTATACGGGTCTCACCGAAGCCGATTTTGAGACACTGGAACGCGCCGCACAGGCTGCCGAGAAGCTGGGCATTCACATCGAGCGCAAAGATACGGTGGGCGGGATCATCGAGAAGGTGCTGGAGAAGTGTGTCGCCGAACATCTCCAGCAACCGACCTTTGTGTATAGCTTTCCGATAGAAACTTCCCCATTAGCCAAGCGCGAGCCCGATAACCCCCGCTTCACGCGACGGTTTGAGGGTTATGTGTTTGGCAAGGAAGTCGCGAACGCTTTTTCCGAGTTGAACGATCCTCTTGAACAGCGTGAGCGGTTTGAACAGCAGCTGGCGCTCCGTCAGGCAGGCGACGAGGAAGCCCACCCCTACGACGAGGACTTCCTGCACGCGATGGAGTATGGCATGCCCCCTGCAGGCGGTCTGGGAATCGGGATTGACCGCATGGTGATGTTGCTTACTGGAACCGACTCCATCCGTGAAGTGATATTCTTCCCGCAGATGCGCGAGGGTTAGGATGTATGGCGCGACGCTGGGCGTGATTGCCGACTGGGTTCGGGCGCTTAACCTGCCTGTCCAGTTGCTCCAGCCGCGCGGGGTAGATGCGCACGAGGCGGCGCTCCCCGTGCGGATGGTTCAGCAAGCGTTGCGCTGCCGCCGTGTTATCGCGATTGGGGGCGGGCTGGAGGGCTATCTGGACGCGCTCCGTCGCATTCTGCGCCCCGCGCATATTCCCATTATGGAGTTAGCTGCAATCACGGAGGGGCACTCCCACCATGACTCACTCCTGAATCATGCTCACACGCGCCACCCTCACGCGCCTGCCTCTCTGCATCTCTGGCTCGATGTGAAGCGGGCGTACACAAGTTGTGAACACATTTTCAACTGGGCAGAGGCAGATGGGCTTGCCGGGGCGCCGGTGCGCTCCGGCTGGCGCAGGACGCAGTTGCGCTTCCGCCAGTTGCAGGGCGCAATTGAAAACCTGCGCCCCCTGGTGCAGGGCAAAGCCTACATTGCGGTGCATGACGCTTACCGCCCGCTCACGGAAACGCTTGGCATGCGCTCGCTGGGAAGCCTGCAGCCTGATGAAGAAACGCCGCCAAACTTGCAAAAACTGCGTGAGGTCATCCAGAGGGCGCGCCGGGAGCCGGTGCTGTTTGTGTTGAGCCATACCGAGCGCGGTGTAGGGGCGACGCTTGCACGAATCCTCAAGATTCCGCTCGTGCTTGCCGATACCTTAGAACAGGTAGAACCGCGCCGCGACTACTTTCAGCGGTTTCTGGACCTGCTGGCGTCGCTGGAGGCGGGCGCACGAGCGCGCGTTTGAATTTCACCGCGCCCTGTGGAATAAGTTCGGTGAGGCACGCTCATGGCTTGTGGATGGGTCAGCGCGGTTTTGTGGCTCTCGGTGGGGCTGTATGGCTACCTGATTGTGCATCACAGCCTGCAGGCATACCTCTCACGCCAGCGTGCGATTAATCTCCACCTTGTGGGCTTTCTGGTTACCAGCCTGATTTTTTCGCTGGTAGACAGCATGCTCTATCAAACGGCTCCTGTTCCGCCCCCGTATGCCTACTGGCTTACGGTGGGGCAGTTCGTGGCGTCTTCAATATGTGCGGTTTTCTTTGTGGAGATAATGAGCGACCTGTACCAGCTGAACCTCTGGCGTGGGGTGCGCTGGCTGTGGTTTTCGCTGGCGCCGCTGACCGCTTTCAGCCTGATGGGATGGGTCATAGAACCGGAACTGAAGCGTCTTTACCTGCCCCTGGTAGGAACTTACTACTGGCATGGCGAGAGCAGCGGGCTGGGAGTTGCCTTTTCGTTGCTCTATCTGGGGAGTTTTCTCTGGGTGTTTGGGGTGGCGTTTGGGAACTGGCGACGGCTCACCGCTGATGCCCGAATCACGCTGGGCGCAATGAGCGTGATGATTCCGATCGTGCTGGTGGATATGCTGGTCTACTATGGGGTTTTGGCTTTCGTCCCCACCTGGAATATCGCTTACTGGGTGCTGGCGATTGCGATGTCGATTCACCTGAACTTGCAGATTTACCGGCTCTCGCAAGAACTGGAGCAGGCGAATGCCGAGCTGGAGAGCGCGTATCGGCAAATGATTGAACATGAGCGCCTGAGCACAATCGGACAGGTGGTGCGCGGGATTGTGCATGACCTGAAAAACTTTTTCAACACGATTCAGTCGCTGGCGGATGTGGGGATTATGCGGGCACAGCGCGACCCTGCGTTTCAGGCAGAGAAATATTTTGAGAATATTGGGCAATCCACGCGCCGGGCGCACCAGTATCTGCTGGACCTGCTGGAGATGACCCGCGAGGAGAGCGAGCTTCACATGGAACCTGTGGAGGTGGCGGCGGTGGTGAACGAGGTGGCGAAACTCTCGGGCGCGCGACTCATGAACCCGCCAGTGGAGATTGTGAACCGCATCCCGCGCACGCTGGTGATGGAAGCCGACCGCCGCTACCTGATGCAGATGTTCCTGAACCTCACACTGAACGCGATGCAGGCGATGAAAAACTGGCACGGCGAACGGCGTATCGAGTTCGATTGGGTGGAACACCCTGAACAGACCATTCTGGTCGTGAGCGACACGGGACCGGGACTTCCGCCCGAGGTGCGCGACCATCTTTTCGAACAATCCGTTACCACAAAGCAGGGCGGCAGCGGGATTGGGCTGATGCTGGTGCGTCGCGCTCTGGAAAAACACGGCGCCAGCGTGCAGGTTCATTCCGAGTTAGGGAAGGGAACGCAATTTGTGTGCGTGTTTCCTGTTGCGCCCCGACTGATGCAGGTGAGCGAACAGACTACCGTGGCGGTATAGGTTTACTGGCTCTTGCGCTGTGCAAGGGGTGTCTCTCAGGTATAATCTCCCCTATCATGGGCTGGTGGAAGAAGACCGACTTCTGGATTGCGCTTGTCCTTTTCATTATAGGGATTATCGGGCTGGCGCGCGGTAACGAGGCAATTGCCGACCCCGGGCAGGATGTGGACCCCCGCCTTGCGTGGCTCTACCTGCTCGCGGGGGTGATTATGGTGGTGAACGGCATCCTCTCCCATCGCCAGCACCTGCGCGATCTGGAAGCGGAAAAAGCGAAGCAATCTCAGAAAGCCAGCCAACAGGAGGTTCCAAGCCGATGATTCGATGCGCCGAGTGTGGCAAACCACTGGAAAAAGTACCGCTCTGGTTCGAGACGGTCGCCATCCGTTTTGTGTGCGACAATTGCCGGAAGGTCAATCCCAGCATCTGGCTCTCCGCCGCGGTAGACGAAGAAGAGGAGAAAATCCTGCCTGAGGACGATCAGGAGCGTCCGTTTGTGGAGGGTGAAGTGAGCCTCGAGGAGCTGGCGGAAGAAGACCGCAAGCGTCTGCTGGGCGACGACCTGTTTGACACTGAAGAAGAAGAGCCAGAAGCCGAATGACCCCCCAGTTCCGCGCTCTGGAACCGCACGAGCAACCTGCGTGTCTGCAGCTCTGGACGCAGGTGTTCTCGCCGGGCGCGGACTACTTTGTGCGCTACTTTGAAGAGCCGCTGTGGAAGCCCGAATACACGCGCGTCTGCGAGGTAGACGGGCGGCTGGTATCGGCGGTGCAGATTGTGCGCCGTGCTGTGCGCCTGAACGGTCAGGCAGTGCCGATGGCAGGAATCGCGAATGTGGCGACTCTGCCGGAATACCGGGGGCGCGGGTTCTCTACCCAGCTGATGCGCGACGCCCAGCGCGTGATGGACGCCGAAGACTTCCTGTTCGGCTTGTTGTTCACGGGCATCCATGACTTTTATGCGCGGCTGGGCTGGGAGCGCGTGCCGTTCCCCCTGTGGAGCGCGACGCCCCAGCCCCTCGCGCTGGACGGCTGGCGGTTCCGCACCGCCGAACCCGACGATTTGCCGCGGGTGCAGGTCTGGTACGCCCAGAGCTACGCCGACCATCCCTTGAGCGTGGTGCGCGACGATGCCTACTGGCGCATCTGGACGCGCTGGGACGACCCGAACTGGCGACGCGCGTTTTATATTGCCGAAGATTCCCTCACCGCTCGTGGCTATGTGGTGCTGGAGACCCATCATTGCACGCTCCCGGATGGCACACGCAGGGTATCCGCCATCTCGGTTCAGGAGGTGGGCGCCGCGCCCAACGACACAGAGGCGTTTCAGAAATTGATTGGCTTCGCAATCCAGATGGCGGTGAGTGCTGAGGCGGAAGCGATTCGCTTTTTCCTGCCCCGAAGCGATGTGGAGCGCTGGGTACGCCCCTTTTTGCCCGATGTGGCGCCCCAGCCGATGGGGAGCGCGATGGTGCGGGTTGGTGTTCCGGAGCGTTTGTGGGAGGCGTTTGAGCCGTTTGGCGCTCAAGCGCGGACGGCAGCGCAGAAACTGCCCCCCGCGCTGGCGCTCGCGTGGCTGTTCGGGCTGGAGCTGCCCGAAATCCCCGATGAACTCTACACTCTGCTGCCGCCGCGCCCTGCCTGCTACTCGCCTGTCGACTCATTCTGAGCGATGACGCTGGAAATCGGGCTGACGCTGGGGCTGCTGGTTGCGGCAATCGCGCTTTTTATCAGCAATCGGTTTCCCCCTGAGGTTGTGGCGCTTATCCTGCTGGTCACGCTCCTAATGGGCGGGCTCGTTTCGCCAGAACAGGGTTTGAAGGGGTTCAGCAACCCTGCGGTGGTTACGATTGCGGGCATGTTCGTGCTGAGCGAGGGATTGCGACGCACGGGCGTGATTGAGCAGATTGTGCGCCTGCTGGAGCGGATAGGGCGTCGGAGCCTCTGGCTGGCGATGGTGCTGTTGTTGCTGGGCGCGGCGGCACTGTCGGCGTTTATGAACAACACTGCCGTCGTGGCGTTGCTCATCCCCGTTGTGTTGAATCTGGCGCAGTCGGCGAACCAGAGTCCCTCGCGCTGGCTCATACCGCTTTCTTACGCCTCGATGTTCGGCGGGGTCTGCACGCTGATTGGCACTTCCACCAACTTGCTGGTGAGCGGGGTTGCCGAGCAACGGGGGCTGACACCGCTGGGGATGTTTGAGTTCGCGCCGCTGGGGCTGATCTTCACGGGCGTCGGCATGCTCTATCTGTTGACAATCGGCATGCGTCTGCTGCCAGACCGCCGCGCGCAGGCAGACCCAGCGCAGGCGTATCAGCTGGGGCGCTATCTGATGGAGGTGGTGGTGAGCGAGGAGGCGAAGTCGGCAGGCAACCCCCTGATGGAGGCGGACTTCGTGCGCGAGCTGGGCGTGGAGGTGCTGGACATCTGGCGCAACGGCATCCGCTTGCTGCCGTTGCCCGACCGCCTGATTCAGGCGGGGGATGTGTTGCGGGTGCGCTGTCCACTGGACAAACTGGAGGCGTTGCAGACACGCTACGGACTGACGCCCCTGCCCGCCGCGCAGTTCCACGAGGAGCCAGAGGACTACCTGCTTGCCGAGGTGGTGATTACCCCGAACGCCTCGCTTATCGGCAAGTCGCTCAAGCAGGCGCGGTTTCGTAACCGCTTTGGCGCCACTGTGCTGGCGTTGCGCCACCGTCAGGAGACGCTGCTGGAACAGATTGCTGAGGTGCCCCTGCAAGCAGGCGATACCCTGCTGATTCGCGCCCCACGCGAGCGCCTTGCAGAGATTGCCCAGAACCCCGATTTCCTGCTGATTTCTCAGCGGGCGTTTAGTCCTGCACGAACGGGGCAGGCGCTGCTGGCGAGCGCGATTATGGCGGGCGTGATTGTGGTCGCCTCGCTGGGGTGGCAGCCGACGGCGGTCGCGGCGCTGGCTGGCGCACTGCTGATGGTGCTGACCCGATGCCTCACGCCTGAAGAGGCGGTTCAGGCAGTGGACTGGCGGCTGATGGTGATGCTGGGCGGCATGCTGGCGCTGGGCACGGCGATGGAGACCACAGGCGCCGCCCGATGGCTGACCACGCAAATTATGCACACCTTAGGCGGGCTGGGACCGTATGTCGTGCTGGCGGCGCTTTACCTGCTCACCTCGCTGCTGACCGCGGTGATGTCCAATAACGCCACAGCGGTGCTGATGGCGCCGCTGGCGATTGAGGTTGCCAGCACGCTGGGCGTGGACGCGCGTCCGTTTCTGTTCGCGGTCGCCTACGCCGCTTCCTCCGACTTCATGACGCCCGTGGGCTATCAGACCAACACGATGGTATTCGGCGTGGGGCAGTATGAGTTCCGCGACTTTTTGCGCGTGGGCGCACCGTTGAACCTGCTCTTCTGGCTCCTCGCCAGCCTGCTGATACCCTATTTCTGGAAGTTTTAGCGCCACAGTAGGGTATCTTATAACATCGGGAGTAGTGAACGATGGGAACCATCACGGTGACGGTGGCGATACCGCAGTCCGTGCTTGTGGCGACAGGCTTGCAGCAACAGGAACTGGAGGGTTTCATTCGCGAGGTTATTGCCGTGGAGCTTTACCGTCAAGGTCGGCTCTCTCTGGGGAAGGCGGCGGAGGTTGCTGGGGTTGCCACACGCTACGAGATGACAGCGTTGCTGGCAAAACATGGGGTCTTCTGGAACTATACTGCCGCGGACGCGGAAGCAGATTTTGCGACGATAGAAACCTTTGATAGCAATGAAGGTGGTTAGCAACTCAACACCGCTCGTACACCTTTCAGCGATAGGACCCTGAAAACCCCTACAAAACTGTATACCTTTCTCACAGTGCATCCAGCCACAAGCCCCAGCGTTTACTGGCAGGAAATCGCCCCCTCGATACGAATCCTAAGCGCGAGGGGGTTATCCGATGCGATGGACACTGCTGCTTGTGGGACTGCTCTGTGCCTCCCTGTGGGCACAAAACGAGTTGAATCCCGGTGAAGACGAGAGGCTGAGCCAGAAGCTTACTGTCCGCGCGGTGGGGCTACCGTTACGCGACCTGCTGACGCAACTGAGTCAGCGCACAAAAGTCGCGCTCAAAGTGGAGCCAGCCATGCAGGAATATCGCGCGTGCCTGTATGCAAAAGACAAGCCCCTGCACGAGATTTTGAGCCATCTGGCGGGGGCGTTCGGGTTCCAATGGAAACGCGAGAAACCTTCCGAAGAGGCGCCCTATCAGTACCGCCTTGTCGCGCCGCCTGAAGAGAAGCCTCAGACTCGCGAGGGTGACCTGCGCGAGTTTCGCGAGAAGGTGCTGGCGCCTGTGTGTGCCCAATTGCAGACGCCGATAGAGGCGCGGTTTCAACAGCTTATGCAGGCAGCAGAACAGGGGAGGAGCGCGCTTTCCCCAAAAGAGCTCGAGGCGCTGATGCCCGTGTACCGTTCGGTAGATTTGCATCATATCGCTGTGTGGTATGCGCTGTGTCAGATGGGGGAGGAGGAATGGCGTCGGCTGGCACGGGGCGAGGCGCTCTTTTTCAGCACGCGCTTCCCCAATCAGATTGCGCCCAGAGCCATAGACGACTGGAAAGCCGTGATGCGGGAGCAGATAAAGTTTTATGAAAGAGAATACGGCGCCAACGAAAGTCGCCAGCGCCAGATGGAAAAAATGGATTCGGTTAACGAGCTGCGCGCGATGGTGCGCTATGACGCAAACGAGAAAGCCCTCAAAGTTGCTTACGAGGCGCTGGCAGATGGAAAGCAGGTTGTTCTGGATGGCTCGCAGTATGCAAGCCCCGAAATCTCCTTGTGGAGCGCAAACGAGCCTGGGTACCAGTCGCCCAATGTGGAGCCTGAGCCGCCGCTGCCCGCAAAACATCCTGTGCTTTCGCGTCAACTCACACAGTTCAACGAGCCAGGTCCGCACGACGACTGGTTCCAGTGGCTTTCCGAGCTGATGGTGCAGATGGCGGAGGCGACCGACGCGCCGCTGGCAGCGGAGTATTACCCCTTGCAAACGGATACCCTGATAATGCAGGACTGGAACAACTACCGCCCCCGCCTGCCACAGGACTGGTATGCGTTTCAGAGCCTGCTACGGGGGTTTGGGTATCGTGTTCGGCTGAACGATTCTGGCTGGGTGGTGATAGAGAGTCGTCAGCGCCGCTACGCCCGTGAGAACGACATCCCCCATCCCACCCTACAGCGCTGGCTGTTCAAGCCCAATCGTCGCGGGGTACTGACTTTCGATGAGTGCGCCGAGGTGGCAGCGCTTTCATCGCGTCAAAGAGATGCACTTTATATGTATATCCAGTCTTTTGGGTCTCTGCATGACCTGCTTGAAGGGGTCCCCTATGTTCCTGCGGAGCTGGATTTCCTGCACGGGGGGTTGTTGCACGCCCAGAGAACGCTCATAGGGTTCGTGTGGGAGCGTGGCTCCACAACACCCTCGCGGGAGCCTGAAGAGGGCATTTTGCAGGCGATGCAGCTTTATGCTACGCTTAAGCCTGCCCAGCGCACCCAGCTGCGGGCAGGGGGCATTCCATTCAGCCAGCTGACCCCAGCCCAGCAGTGGCTGTTTTTGCTGGCGTACACGCGGGGCAACTTGCTGACGCTGGACGATTTCTGGCTGCCGCCAGCCCAGCTGCAGGCACGGATGCAAAGCGCTTCCATTCGCCTTATGAGCGAGACTCGTGTCAAAGAGGGCGTGCGTATCCCCGCTGACCAGAAGCCCCCCATCCGCACGCTGGAAGACTGGAAACGCTATCACCGTCAGGTAAGGCTCGAAAAGGTTCCCTTACGCTTTCAGGTGTGGCGGTTTGAACTGCGCTGGGGTGAGGATAAGCGGGAGATTGCGCTGGAGTTGCCCCTCAAGTGAAGCCTGCCTGCAGGCGGTGTTCCACTCAAAGGCATCGTACCCCGATGCCTCCACCCCTGCGACTCGCCCATGTGAAGCGTTCTTTGCACTCCCTCGTCGAATCCGTAGCGCAACAGGGAGGGAACCGAAGGGATGTCTACATCACGATGGCTGCACGGATTGCTGGGCATTGTGATTCTCGTGCTGGTGCAGTTTTATGCGGTCGCCGAGTGGATTCAAAACGAGCCGCCGCGCGGCACGCTGGTGGGGCGCGTGTTCTCCAGTCGTACGCTTCAGCCCATTCCGAAGGCGGAAGTGATGCTGGTTCTGCAGAAACGCCTGCCCGAAGAATCTTCAGAAGGCGCGCGACGCAGGGCGCTCCTGCTGGAACAGGGCTGGATTGAAGAAGAGCGCGACGAAGTGGGTTCCATCTGGTCTGTGCGCACAGACGCCCATGGACGGTTCGCCCTGCGCGGGATTCCTGCAGGGGTCTATCGGCTCACAGCGTACTCTCAAGCGCACTCGCTAAGACAGCCGCCTCATTATGAGGAGATCGAGGTGGCAATCCCCGAAGGCGCGCGCGTGGAACAAGACCTCTACCTGCAGCCGAACGAGGACTTTATGGAGTTGATTCACCCTCAGGCTGTCTACTACCCCGATGAGTCGCTCAAAATTGGCGTCCGCGGTTTCACGCAGGAAGACGAAATGGAGGTGGCGCTGCTCACGCTCAAGGGCGATCGCGCGCCCTCGCGGCGCTTGATGCGCCTGCTGGAAGACCTGCGCTACGGCTGGTGGCGCTCCTCACGAGAGCTGCAGGACGAGCTTGAGAAGCTCGCCGACGCGCTGGAGCTTGTGTGGACGCAGCGAATGCCGATCACGGGGCGCGACCCAGAAGGGGTGTTCACACGCTATATAGAGCTGCCACGCCAGCCAGAGGGGGTCTATATCGCCCGAATCAGGATGGGCGCCCTGGAGCGCGCGGCGGTGGTGGTCGTTAGCCGTTTCGGAATCGTTTTCAAGCAGGACGGCGAACGCATGGAGTTCTGGTGCGCCGACCTCAAGACGGGGCAGCCGGTACCGAATGTGCGCCTGCAACTCTGGGAGTCGCCCGCGCGCGAACTCCAGAAACTGGGCGAAGGGCGCACTGATGCGCAGGGGTTCTGGCGTACACAGGCGTCGCTTCAGGATAGAATGGGCGACCGCCTGTACCTGCTTGCATTTGCGTCCGACGGGTCGCGCCTCATTCACTGGGCGTCGGGCTACGCCTACGGACGCGGCGATAACCCCCTGTATGGCGCCATCTACACCGACCGCCCCATCTACCGCCCCGGACACACCATCCACTACAAAGGCATCGTGCGCCTGCAAACCCCACAGGGCTATATCGTCCCGCCTCCAAACACCCCTGTGGAGATAGGGGTAGTAGACCCCCGCGATGAGACCTACACCACCCAGCAGGTCAAGCTCAACGACTATGGCGCGTTCTCTGGCGAGTTTACCCTGTCGCCCGAATCGTCCACAGGATATTACATCCTATTCGCTAAAGTGGGCGACTACGGCACGGTGGATCAGGGCATCCCCGTGAGCGCGTATCGCAGACCGAGCTACCGCATTCAGGCGCGCCCCAGCAAAACGCTCCATTTTGAGGACGAGACGATAGAGGTGGAGGTCTACACCGAATACTACTTCGGGATGCCCGTGCCAAACACGAAGATAGAGTACCAGGTCTATCGCGAGCCGCGGGTTTCGGACGATTATGGCTGTATTGTGTGCAACGGACCGCCATGGCAAGAGGTGGGCGGGGTTTACGGCGAGGAGGTGCTGACAGGCGAGGCGACGACCGATGGGCAGGGGCGGCTGAGACTCCGCTTCCGGGCGCGCGACCTGCTCCCAGAAGGGGATACCGGGATGCTCGGTACGGAGCCATACCCCTTCACGCTGAGCCTGTCGGGCTTGAGCGAGGGCTGGGAAGCGGCGAAAGCCAGCGTGCGGTTCTCCATCGCGCCATGCGCGTGGGAAATCCGCATCAAGCCCGAATACTGGTTCGGCGAACCCAATCAGCCCTACCGTATTGAGGTGGAGGTGCAGGATCTCCGCACGAAACAGCCTGTGCAGACCACCCTGCAGGTGAAGGCGGGGCGATTCACCTGGGCAGGACGCTATCGCGTAACGGAGTATCCCTTCCGCCAGACCCTCCAGACCGACAGTCGGGGCAAAGCGGTGCTGGAGTGGACGCCTCCCGAATCGGGCGAGTGGCAACTGGTGGTCTCGGCTCAGGACCCCACGGGGAGGCGATGTGAGGAAAGCACCACGCTCTGGATTTTCGGGCGCCGCTACTGGGCGCAGGAAGTGCCCGATTCTCGAAACCCCCTGGAGGTACGCCTCCAGAAAGAGCAATACATGCCCGGTGAGAGCGTGGAGGTTGCCATCCGTTCGCCCTATCCCGACGCGGTGTACTATGTGAGTCTGGAGGGGGCGCGGCTTTTCCAGTCGCAGGTTGTGAAAGCGACGGGGAGTCTCACCCGCGTGAAAATCCCGCTCACGACAGCGCAAATCCCTACCGCCTATGTGAGCGTGTGTATGGTGCGCAACAAGCAGCTCTACCAGCGCACGCTCGATGTGGCGGTAGGCACGCGAAACGCCGACCTCAACATCAGAGTTCAGACGGATCGGGCCCGCTACGCGCCACGCGACACGGTGCAGGTACGCATTCAAACGACCGACGCGCAGGGGCGACCCGTGCCTGCGGAGCTGTCGCTCGCAGTGGTGGACGAGGGCATCTACTCCATTATGGAAGACGACCCACACCGGCTGCGTCACGCCTTTTATGCGCACAGGTTCAACAGAGTGTCCACCAGCTTTTCCGCGCCGTATCTGGCGCTACAGGGCGACAAGGGCGAGGTGGAGGACACGCGGCGCGACTTCCCCGACACTGCCTTTTGGCTGCCCCACCTGCGCACCAACCCCCAGGGCGTGGCGCAAACCACCTTCCGCCTGCCCGATAACCTGACCGAGTGGCGGCTCACTGTGTGGGGACACACGCTCAAAACGCAGATCGGCTATGCGAAAGCTGCCATCAAAAGCGCCAAAGACCTGATGGTGCGCCTGCGCACGCCCCTGTGGCTGGTGGAAGGCGACAAAACCGAACTCAGCGCGATTGTGAGCAACAACACCCATCAGCCCCGAACCGTGCAGGTGGTCTGGCACACGCCCGAAGGCACGCAGAGCCAGCAGCTGACCGTTGCGCCCAACGACTCGCGCACGCTGAGCTACCCCTATCGCGCTCGCAAGGTGGGGGTGCAAACGATACGGGTTTCGGCGCGGGAGGTCAACGGCAGGCTCCGCGACGCCGAAGAACGCCAATTTGAGGTCAAGCCCGCCGCCACACCGCAGGTCGCCACGCGCGTCCTGCTCCTCAAAGCGGAACGCCAGATTGTGATGAACTTGCTTCCCGATAGCCGACACGAACTGGGCACGCTGGAAATAGAGGTTCAGCCGACCCTGTTCCAGTTTTTGACCGCGCGGCTGGACTATCTGATAGAGTATCCCTACGGCTGTGTGGAGCAGACGGTGAGCCGCTTCGTGCCTGCGGTGCTGGCGCGGGCGGTCTATCGGCAGCGGGGCGAGCCGATGCCCCCTGAACTGGAAAAGCGCGTGGAGGAGGCGCTCAAAGCAGGGCTTCAACGCCTTGCGGAGCTGGAATCGCCCGAAGGCGGCTGGGGCTGGTGGGAAGCCGAAGAGCCAGAGCCATGGATTACCGCCTACGCCATGCGCGGCTTGTACCGGGCGAAGCAAGCGGGCGTGCCTGTGCCCGAACCGCTCTACGAGCGCGGGCTGAGCGTGCTGCAACGCATGGCAGATTCGGAGGTGAGAAAGTATCGCGAGGCGCTACAGGAATTGCCCTCGCCTTCAATAGACCCCCTGCTGGAGGTGCTGGAAGCCCTTGCGGAGATGGGCGAACCCGCTCCAGACGCCCTGCGTGAAGAGCCAGCCCTGCTGAACCGCATGACCCAGCAATGCCTCAACATGCAGGGACCCTGGGTTCACGAGCCGCGCATGCAGATGATGATGCTGCTGGTTCACTGGTCCGATTTGCCCAACGCCCGGAAGCATTTGCGCACGCTCTGGAACGCCCTGCAGAACGACTACCGCGAGACCGCCGACGCCCTCTACTGGTTCCGTGAGGAGCGGGACGACCTGTTTGTGAAGAAGGTGGCGAGTCAGGCGCGAGCGCTTCGGCTGCTGCTGAAGCTGGAGCCGTTCCTGAGTGAGTTGAACCTGACGCCGCGGCGCTACCGGCAGATGGTGGAGAAGACCGTGCTGGGGCTGGTGCTGACGCAGTATGGCGAGGCGTGGTACTCCTCTTATGATAGTGCGCTCGCGATTGAGGCACTGCTGGCGTATATCCAGCGCTATGAAGGAGCCGACGCTCGTGGCAAACCCCGCGTGCAGGTGTGGGTGAACGACAAACCCGTGCCCGCGTTTGAGGGCAAAGTGCGCCTGCAGAGCGAGTGGCTACGCAGGGGTGAGAACCTGATTCGCCTGCGTGCGGAAAGCGGTGTGCCGATTGTGGTCGCGCGGCTCACCAGCTGGCATCCGCTCACCTATGCAGAGAGGCAGTCGGGGGTTATCCGAATGCGCCTTTACGCGCTCCAGCCGTCGCAGGATGTGCTGACACCTTCCGAGACGCTCCGCCCCATTCCGCTGGGGGGCGTCGTGCGCACGGGCACGCTCCTTCGGGTTGAGGTGGAACTCACACGCCCGCGCAATGTGTCTGACTGGGACTACTCGGTGCTGGAGGCGCCATTCCCTGCAGGCTGCGCGCCCGTGGACACCGAGGCGTTTCTGAAAGCAGGCTGGTGGGCGAGCGACTACAGCGAGATACGGGACGACCGCGCGCTCAGCTTTCAGTCCCGCTGGGGGTGGTACCACGATACTCATCGGTTCGCCTTTCTGGTGCGTGCGGAGGTGCCTGGCGAATACAGCATATTGCCGGCGCGCCTGTGGGGAATGTATGCGCCGTTCAGCGTCTCCAGCGAGGCGTTTCGGATTGTGGTGCGGGAGTGAGGCTTCCCTGACACGGTGAGGTATAGGGCTACGGATGGTGCCAGCCGCGTATGGCGCGGATGCTGGCGCTGTGCTGATGCCGGGGCGGGGGTGTGCATCAATATCGGCGACCCGTTCGCCTGCGCGGTCGCCTATGGGCAATACGCGCAGAGACGACAAAATGGAACCCAGAGGCTCGTCTAAGGAGTGGATTCTCAATATTGCCTTCAATCGCTGGCAGTATAACCGTTTTCTGGTGCGGTCGGAAGCATCTGGTTCTCGGACACTCTCAAGGTATACTTGAGATATGCCCACTTTACTTTTCAGGGGACGAGTTGTCGGGAAGACCATCGTACTGGAGTCGGAGCCGGGCTTGCCAGAAGGTGCACCCGTAGAGGTAGAGATTCACTACCACGAGTCAGCGACCTCTGCTGAAGAGCGCCTGCGCCTCGTGCAGGAACTGTTCGCGATGAACCTGCCTGTGGCGGACTGGGAGCAGATGGAGCGGGAGACGATTCGGGGAGTGCTTGAAGAATGAGCCTGCCGCAACAGAGCCTTGTCTTTCTCGACACGAACATCGTTATGTACGCCGTAGGTGCGGAGCATCCTTATCGCGTTCCTTGCCAGAAGGTATTACAAGCGGTCGCGAGCGGGACGCTGAGTGCCGCCATCGATACCGAGATTATTCAGGAAATTCTTCACCGATACGGAGCTCTGCAGCGGTATCGGGAAGCGGTGGAAGTCGCAGAAAAACTAATCGCTCTGGTGAGTGTTGTTTATTCTGTGACGCTGGATGATATGCGGCGTGCGATGGAGATATTCAGACAGTATGCGTCGCAGGGGGTTCATGCACGCGATGCGATTCATGCAGCCATAATACTGGGCCATAGTATCCCTTACATCGTGTCGGCGGACAGGCACTTTGACCTCATTCCCGAAGTGCGACGCTTAGACCCTGTTCAGATGTTTCCTGAATAGAGGCGTTCAGTTCCAAGATGCAGTCATGCTAGGTTCTAAACCGCTTTTCTCCGTCACAAGGTGAATTGGTACTTTTTCCGCGGACGGGTATACTCCCCCACGCGATGTGGGAGTTTGTGCAGTCGCTATGGGAGCGTCATCTCGATACGGTGCTGGCGAGCGCGGGCAAAATTCTGCTCGTGTTGCTGGGCGCAGCAGTGGCTCGCTGGATTGGCGGGCGCGCCATTCAGGCGACCGTCGCCGCGCTCACCCGAAAAATAGAGCTCTCCTCCCGACGGCAGGCGCAGGTGCAGACCATCACCGCGCTGCTGGTGAGCGTGCTGAACTATGTGCTGCTGTTCGTGGTGATTTTCACGATTCTGAGCATTCTGGGGGTCAATCTGGGTCCTGTGCTGGCGACGGCGGGGGTGGCGGGGCTTGCCATCAGCTTCGGCGCCCAGCAGATTGTGCGCGATGTGCTGAACGGCTTTTTTATTCTCGTGGAAGACCAGTTCGCGGTGGGAGAGTATGTCACGATTGATGGCGTCAGCGGCGTGGTGGAAACGATGGGCATGCGTATCACCCGCATTCGCGACGATTCGGGCAGGCTCATCACGCTCGCCAACAGCAGCATTACCCGTGTGATCAACCATAGTCGCGGCGAGCAGAAGATTGCGATTGAAGTCGGGATTGCTAGCACGATAGAGCTGAACTCCGCCCGTCAGTGGCTGGAGCAGAGCCTCGCCGCGTTCGAACATCCTTCCCTGAAGACTCCACCCTCCCTCGAGGGACCGCTCACGCTGGAAGCCAGCCGTTATCTGTTTCGCATCACAGCGGGTGCGGAGCCGTCAGCGGGTACAATTGTGCAGGACGCCCTGCGTGCCCATCTCCTGCAGAGCGCCCGACAACACCAGATACCGCTCGCCTAGGCGCAACGGCTTGTGCATACGGTGAGGTATACTGCTACGGATGGCGCTAACCGACACTTGCGCGGCAAAGGTTTACCTCGCCGATAGTCGGAACATGGTGGAGACGCCCAGTGAAAGCGTCGCGCTTGTCGTTACCTCGCCCCCCTACTGGCATATCAAAGACTACGGCGTGCCCCATCAGATCGGCTACGGGCAAACCTTGCACGAGTATCTGTACGACTTGAGCCGCGTATGGCGTGAATGCTGGCGCGTGCTGATGCCGGGGCGGCGGTTGTGCATCAATATCGGCGACCAGTTCGCCCGCGCAGTAATCTATGGGCAATATAAGGTGATCCCGCTCCATGCAGAGATAATTGCGCAGTGCGAAACAATAGGCTTTGATTATCTGGGCGCCATCATCTGGCAAAAGAAGACCACGATGCGTCCTTCAGGGGGAGCGGTGGTGATGGGGTCTTTTCCCTATCCGCCGAACGGTATCGTGGAGCTGGATTACGAGTATATCTTGCTGTTTCGTAAACCGGGCAAAGGGGCGTCTCCTTCGCCTGAAGTGCGAGAAGCGTCGGCGCTTACTACAGACGAGTGGAAAACCTTTTTCAGCGGGCACTGGCAGTTTGCTGGCGAGCGGCAGGCGTTTCATGAGGCGATGTTCCCTGAAGAGTTGCCGCGCCGACTGATACGGATGTTCTCGTTTGTGGGGGAAACTGTGCTGGACCCGTTTGTAGGGAGCGGTACAACGCTCAAAGCGGCGCTTGAATTGAACCGTAATGCAATTGGCTACGAGATACAGGTAGACTACCTGCCCCTGATTCGTCAGCGGCTGGGGATGGACAGTCTGCTCCCCCCGAGAGTGAGCATTTACCAGCGTGAGGAGGCGCTGCCTCCCGTAGAGCCGCCAGAGGGGTACACGCCCCGTATCAAAGATGCCACGCCCCTGATAGAGCCGAAGCAGGTGCGTGTGGAACCTGAGGCGACCTATCGAGTCGTGGGGGTTGCTCATTTTGCGGCAGGAAACCCTGTCCTGCTCACGGAAGAGGGGCTGCAGGTTGCCCTGCTGGGCGTGCGGGTTCCTGCGGCGCTTCAAGAGCAGGCTTTAGGATATTTGAAAACTTATGTAGTCGGCAAAAGAGTGCTATTGCGGTTTGAGTGCCCCCCTGAAAGCGCACGACAGCCTGTGCCCGTGTACCTTTATCTGACCAATCGGTTGTTTGTGAATCGAAAAATGATCGAGATGGGGCTGGCAGAAGCGGACAGGGAGCGTGAGTACCGCTATCGCGAGCGGTTTATTGAGGCGGAGCGACGACGAAATGGAACCCAGAGGCTCGTCTAAGGAGTGGATTCTGAATATTGCCTTCAATCGCTGGCAATATAACCGCCCGCACTATGTGGGCAAGCTCTCGGAAAGCATCCGTGAATGTGCCCCCCGCACACTGGAAGAATGGGAGCGCTACTACTTTGAAAAAGTGCGTCCCACGCAAAAGATGCTGGCTGACACGATGGAGGAACACCTCAACGAGATAGGACGCAGGCTTTATGTCAAAATCAGTGAACAGCTCCGTGCCGAGATAGAGGCAATTACCGAAGAAGACTGTATTCAGTATGTGTATGAGGTGGTAATAAAGCGCACTTTTGAGGGTTATCTCAGAGAGAAGAAGACCGTTTACGAGCAACTGGAGACGCTTCTGCAAGTTAAGATGGAACCTGCGCCTGATGAGTGGGACAGGAAATACAACATAGACTTCTACATCAAGGTGGGTGAGCGCTACATCGGTATTCAGAACAAGCCGGTGAGCTACGCGCAGCTCCCTGAAGCACACAAGTGGCATGAGTGGATGGCAGAGTCGCATCGCCGATTTGAGAAACAGGTGGGTGGGCGGGTCTTTATTGTATTTTCAATAAAGAAGGATAATACCAGGCAAATTGCCAACCCCGAAGTGGTAGACGCAATTCGGGAAGAGATAGCGCGTTTGCGCCGAGAACATGGGCTTTCAGAATAGTCCCCCAGAAGATTGCGATTGAAATTGGGTTTGACCGCTCACGCTGGAAGCCAGCCGTTATCTGTTTCGCATCACAGCGGGTGCGGAGCCGTCAGCGGGTACAATTGTGCAGGACGCCCTGCGTGCCCATCTCCTGCAGAGCGCCCGACAACACCAGATACCGCTCGCATAGGAGTACGCGATGAGAACACAGGTGAACTTTATCCGAGAACTGCTTGTTCAGGCTTACGAAGGCAGTAAGTACCACAGCTTCAAAACAGCGGTGCAAAACCTTACCGAGGAGGAAGCCCTGTGGATTCCCCCAACAGGCTACAAGGGATACTCGTGGGCGGATGGCTCCATTCTGAAGATAATTTTTCACACGGGCGCAGACAAGCTGGTGCAGGTCTCCACTGCGTTCGGTGAAGGCTCAGTGGACTGGGTGGCGATGGAGCATCGCTTTAAGGCGATGGGGGGCAACCTGCAGGCGGCGCTACAGATTGCACAGGAAGGTTACGAAACCACGCTCGATGTGCTTGCCCCGCTCACTGACGACGACCTGCTCGTGGAGCGTCCCACATGGGGCATGGGGCGTATGGAAACGGGCAAGCTGCTGCTGATGCTGGCAGAGCATGACTACTATCACGCGGGGCAGATTATCTACATCCGCGGAATGTACGCTGCGGCACACAGAAAGTAGCGTGAAAAGGAGTTGCATGCGTGCGGGCAACAAACTGGCTGGAGATTGACTTAGGCGCCCTGCGCGAGAACGCCCAGCAGGTTCAGGCATATCTGGGCGACTCTTGCGCGCTGTGGGCGGTGATTAAGGCGGACGCCTACGGGCACGGCGCGACAGAAGTGGCGCGAGCGCTGACCGCTTTGCCCAAGCCTCCCCAGCGGCTGATTGTCGCCAGCCTTGAAGAAGCCATCAACCTGCGCGAGGCGGGGATCGAAGCGCCGATGATGATGCTCTACCCCCCTCTGGAGAGTGAAGCATGGCGACTAACACACCGCTACCGTCTGGAGGGCGTTATCGATAGCCTGGAGGGCTACCGTCTTGCTTGCAAAACGGCACAGGCGCACGGGATTGTGCTGGACGCTCACCTCGAGATTGACACGGGGATGAGCCGGCTGGGGCTGCGCCCTGAGTCGCTGTGTGGGTTTCTGGAAGAGTGGGAGGCGCGCGCCCCTATCCGCTGGCGGAGCGTGTTCACCCATTTCGCGAACGCCGATAGCGATCTGGAGTCTACCCGCGCCCAGCTACGCAGCTTCCTCACCGCGCTGGAACGGCTTCGGGAAGCGGGCTTCCCTCAAGTGGCTCTGCACGCCAGCGCCAGTGCAGGCTTGTTGAACCTGCCCGAAAGCCATCTGGACGCTGTACGCTGTGGGCTGCTGCTCTATGGGATGGCGCCGCGCGGGGCAGAGTCGCATCCCCTGTGTGAGCGGTTGCGTCCTGTCTTGCGCTGGCAGGCGCGGGTGCTTTCTGTGCGCACCATCCCGAAGGGGCAGGGCGTGAGCTACGGCTGGTGCTATCGGGCGCCTCGAACGCGGCGTATTGCCACGCTGGGTGTGGGCTATGCCGATGGCTACCCGATTAAGCTGACCAACCGCGCCGAGGTGCTGATTCGGGGCAGGCGCGTGCGGCAGGTAGGGCGTGTGTGCATGGATATGCTGATGGTGGATGTCTCGGACCTGCCCGAAGTGGCGCCCGGCGAGGTGGCAACCCTCATCGGCAGAGAGGGCGAGGCAGAAATCCGCGTGGAGCATCTCGCGGCGTGGCTGAACACCACACCTCATGAAATCACCACACGGCTTGGACAGCGCCCCCCACGCCTGTACAGAGGCTGAGGTACAATCCTTGCCATGCGCGGGCGAGAACCCTTCCACGAGCTGGACCTGAGCCAGTGGCGTACCTACACGGACCTGATTACCGACAGCCTGTGGCTTCTGGGAAAGCGAGATAATCAGGGCACACACAAAGGCGACTACTGGGGCAACTTTGTGCCACAAATTCCCAATCAGGCGATGCGTCGATTCACGCGCCAGGGCGAACTGGTCATCGATCCCTTCGCTGGCTCGGGCACAACCCTTATTGAAGCGCGCCGGCTGGGACGCCACGCGATAGGGGTGGAATTGAACCCAACCCTCGTGGAAGAGAGTCTCCAGCGCGTGCATGCGGAAGCAAACCCCTATGAGGTGCGGACTGCCCTGCTCCAGGGCGATAGCACCCAGCCTGCTACTGTTGAAAGTCTGCGTACCCTGATGGACGAGTGGGGATTTGAGCATGCGCATCTGCTCATTCTGCACCCTCCTTATCATGATATTATTCGCTTCAGCGATTCGCCTCAGGACCTCTCTAATGCGCCCGATGTGGAAACCTTTCTGACACAGCTGGAACAGGTCGCCCGCAACTTCACGCCTCTGCTTCAGCCGGGACGCTATCTGGTGCTGGTCATCGGGGATAAATACGCCAAAGGGGAATGGGTACCGCTGGGGTTCTACGCGATGGAGCGCCTGATGCGACTGGGCTACACGCTCAAGAGTCTCTGCGTGAAGGATATTCAGGAGAATCGGGGCAAGCGGGGTCAGCATGCGCTCTGGCGTTATCGCGCTCTGCGCGATGGGCTGTATGTGTTCAAACACGAATATGTGATGTTTTTCGTGCGGAATCAGGGCTGAAAAGCTGTCAGGTACAATTCTGGATAGCCATGCCGTTCGTCAGCCGAAATCCGTATACCGAAGAGGTCTGGAAAGAGTACGCCAGCGCTGAGAGCGCCTATGTGGAGTCGCAGCTGCAGCATCTCCATCAGGCGTTTTTGAAGTGGCGTGAAGCGAGTTTTCGGGAGCGTGCCGATGCCATCCGCAAGGTTGCCCAGCACCTGCGCCAGAGTAAAGAAGCCTATGCGCAGCTGATTACCACCGAGATGGGCAAACCCATCACGCAGGCGCGCGCTGAGGTGGAAAAGTGCGCCTGGGCGTGTGAGTATTTCGCCGAGAACGCCGAATCGATGCTCCGCCCGATGGAAGTGCTGACCGACGCCCGCAAAAGTTATGTGGCATTTCAGCCGCTGGGCGTGATTCTGGCGATTATGCCGTGGAACTTTCCGCTCTGGCAAGTGTTTCGGTTCGCTGTGCCTGCGCTGATGGCGGGCAACACGGTTCTGCTCAAGCCTGCGCCCAACACGCCCACATGTGGGCTGGCGGTTGCGGAGGCGTTTCGTCAGACGGGGCTGCCGTTTGACCTGTTGCGGGTCGCGCTGGTGGAGGTGGAGCAGATTCCCGACCTGATTCGCCATCCGCTGGTGGCAGGAGTCACGCTCACAGGCTCGACCCGTGCCGGGCGGGCAGTGGCGCAGGTGGCAGGCGAGGCGCTCAAAAAGTGCGTGCTGGAGCTGGGGGGTAGCGACCCCGCGATTGTGTTGCGCGACGCGAATTTAGAGCTGGCGGTGGCGCAGTGTTTGCAGGGGCGCTACATCAACTCCGGGCAGAGCTGCATCGCCACCAAGCGCATTCTGGTGGAAGCTCCCCTGTATGAGGCGTTTGTGGAGCGCTTTGTGGAGGGCAGCCGCCAGCAGGTGATGGGCGACCCGATGGACGAGGCGACCACAATTGGTCCACTGGCGCGCGCCGACTTACGCGAGAACCTGCATCGTCAGGTGCGCCAGAGCATCGAGGCGGGCGCGCGCGTGCTGTTGGGCGGCGAGATCCCCGAAGGACGCGGCTACTTCTATCCCCCCACGGTGATGGTGGACATCACGCCCGATATGCCCGTGTGGAACGAGGAGACCTTTGGTCCCGTAACCCCGATCGTGCCTGTTTCCAGCCGATATGAGGCGGTTCAGCGGGCGAACGAGTCGCGCTATGGCTTGGGCGCGAGCGTGTTCACCGAGAACATCCGGCTGGGCGAAGAGATTGCCCGCGACAGGCTGGAGGCAGGCAACTGCTTCGTGAACCATTTCGTGTTTTCCGACCCACGCCTGCCGTTTGGCGGCATCAAAGAGAGCGGCTTCGGGCGCGAACTGGGGCTGTTCGGCATTCATGAGTTTGTGAACATCAAGACGGTCTACATCGGGTGAGCGATGGCGCGTGAACAGGTGCTGGAGGGGGTGATTCTGCGGCGCTGGACTTCGGGCGAGGCAGACCGTGTGGTGAGTTTTCTCACACCCGAACGCGGCAAACTGCGCCTGCGGGTGCGGGGCACGCAAAAACCCAACAGTCGCATGGGATTACTTACGGAACCCCTGAACCGCCTCAGCGCCCGTGTGATTGAAGGGCGCCATCAACGGCTGCTGGTTCAACCGCACCTTTTGCGTACCTACCTGCAGGTGCGCACAGATTTAGAGCGCCTGAGCGCGGCGCTGGCGCTCTGTGAAACGCTGGATCGCTGGCTTGCCGAAGAGCATGCCGAGCCTGAAGCCTATTTCACACTCATTCAGGCGCTGGAGCGGCTGGAGCAGGGAGGCGATGTGGCGACAATTGTGGGCTGGGCGCTCTGGCGCTGGCTAGCAATACTGGGCTACGCGCCCGACCTGAGCCGATGTCGTGAGTGCGGACACCCCATCACAGGCGGCGACTGGCAACTGGACGCAGGCGGCTGCGTATGTGCCCGATGTATGCCTTCGCGCCCTAACCTCACCGCGCTTTCGGCAGAGCAAGTGCGGACCATTCATGGGTGGCTCCTGCAGGCACAACCGCCGCAGGAACCTGTGGTGGGCGCGGAGCGTCTGGTGCGCGCCGCGTTGGGCTACGCCGAGTCGGTCGTGGATGCCGAACCGCGCTGGCTGACCTTCTGGGAGCGCCTGAACGCCCTGCGCGAGAGCGGGTAGAGCAAGCCCAATCCTGCCCCAAGCGCCATCAGACTGCCCGGTTCCGGAATCGGAGGCAGGTTATCGCCCTCGTCGCGTATCAGTAGCCCCCCAACGGGGATCAGCAGCCACCACGGCGCCCCTGCGCGGTTCACAACAGGCGGCATGGGTTCTGCGGGCGCGGGCATCGCCTCCGCCAGCACTTCGGTTGGCTCTGGCTCCAGCTCGGGCATCACTTCAGCAATCACTTCGGTGGGTAGCACATCCGCCGCGACCACCTCTTCCAGCGGCAGCTCCACCAGCTCAACGGTGGGCACTTCGGGCAGGGTAACTTCCTGAGCGAGGTGAGGTGCGGGGGTGCTGACCAGCAGCGGCGTCGCAGGCGTCTGAACCTGCTGGTGGGGGATGGACACCACGGGAGTCAGCGGGTTGCCGCAGTTCGCTTTCAGCACGGGTTTGCGCGTCTTTTTATCTACAAACACGGGTGTGCCCTTCGGCAGGGTCTTTCGCACGACCAGCAGGCGATTATCAGGTGGCGCATAGTATACATTGAAGGTCTCTGCTCTCTCCAGTTTCGCCAGCACCAGATTTTTCTCAAAGTAGTCGGCAAGCTCGTAGGCGCTCCGTCCAAAGTGGCGTGCGTAGCGCTGTGCCACCACTGGCTCGGTGCGAATCTGGTTCGCCAGGTCGCGCACGCTGGCGACAGGACGCACAATATAGCTGTTGCGTGGCACCAGCCAGGATGGCTCTGCAAGAGCCAAGCCGACACTCCACAGGGCGAACACAACAAGCAATCCAAAACGCATCGTGATCCTCCTCTCGTATTGTACCACACTCTGCGCCGAAAGGCATATCGTGGACTGGCTCTTTAGACGCACTCCGTCTGCCTGATGTTCCGAGTGGGGGAGTGGGTTAAGGTAAAATTCAGCCGCACGCAATCCCGACCGTGTGCGCCCCAATCGCATTGGGGCTGAAATAGCGGGGGAAGTCCGGTGAGAGTCCGGCGCTGTGCCGCAGCGGTAAGCCCCCTTTGAGGGGACAAGCCCGAATGCCCGGCCACGGTCGACCGCTTCCGCAGCCGCGGAAGCCCTGCGAGCACAGGGTGCGGTCAGGATGGGAGCATAGACTCTATGCTCGTACATCGCTGAACGCGCCTGACAGCCAGGTCGGGCGCGATGGTTTTTTAATCGCGCCCAGAAAGGAGGTTCTGTACGATGAGACGCATGCTGATCCTGTTCGGATGGAGTGCGCTGCTTGGCGCACAGGCTGTTCTGGCGCAAGTATCGGGCTATACGCCCCCAACGGGTTTCAAGACCTTCTCGCTGGAGTTGACCTCAGGCGTGGTTGCCGTCAGTCCCTCTGGCAAGATGGCAGTTGCCACAGGACGCTTTGGCGGCGGCGCGACCATCACCGTCTACGACCGTATCGCCCCGCAGGGACGCCAGGTGCTGACCACCGTCAGCAACGCGCAGTGGCAGTTCTTTGGCGGGCTGGCGTGGCGCGACGACAACACGCTCGTGTTCGCCGAGAATGGCGACCTCGATACCCTGCTGGAGTGGGACACGACAACCAGCACTGTGAACACGCTCGCGCCTGTGGGGTCTTTGCCGAATGTGGCGGATGTGGCGATTGTGGGCAACCAGGTGCTGGCGCTCGGCGCGGATGGACCCAACGCCAACAAGCTCTACCGGGTTGCAAACGGCACGGCAACGGTGCTGGTGGACGCCTACGGTACAGGCTACGCGGGCGGGCTGGGGTTCCACAACGGCTTGATTTATGCAGGCGACACCAACGACCCTGCCTTTACGGGCAATCCCGGTCAGGTGTTTCGGTTCCAGCCCACCTTTGACGCCGATGGTCTCATCACAGGGGTTAGCCTTGTGGATGTGCTATCGCTGGCAGGGGGCGGCGGTTCGGGTGTGGTCAGCTTCGCCTTTGACAGCGAGGGCGACCTGATCGCCACCACCCAGCGCACGCTGACCCTGCTGCGGGGCACACAGGCGACGCCGTTCGGGCAGTTCAGCGGCGGCTACCCGTTCCCCACCAGCATCGCCTACTACGGCAACGGCTTCGAGCCGTTTCAGGGGAATGGCATCCTGATTGTGAACGCCGAGTATACCGAAGTCGGCGGCTTGTTCGCGATTACGCCCGTGCCCGAACCCGCGAGCCTGCTGATGCTGGGCGCAGGTCTGGCAGGGCTTGTGTTCAGCAGGCGTCGGCGGTAAGGATTCCTCGTCGGTTCCTCCTGCCTGCAGGGGGAACCGACTTTCCCCAAACCTGCAGGAGATTTCGCCTCCCCGCTGAAAAGATTTCTACACGATGACAGGAGGCGGGCGTTGATCACGGTGAGCCTGCTCGCGGAGACCATCGAGCGCGTGCAGGCACAGATTCGGCGTGTGATTATCGGGCAGGAGGCGACCCTGCAGCAGGCTCTGTGCGCCCTGCTGGCAGATGGGCATGTGCTGCTGGAGGGCGTGCCCGGCATCGCCAAAACGCTTCTGGTGCGCGTGCTGGCACAGACGCTGGGACTGGAGTTCCGTCGCGTGCAGTTCACCCCCGACCTGATGCCCTCTGACCTGATTGGCACGACCGTGTTCGATACGCGCACAGGCGAGTTCCGCGTGCGCAAGGGTCCCATTTTCGCCAATATCGTGCTGGCGGATGAGGTCAACCGCACGCCGCCCAAGACCCAATCCGCCCTGCTGGAGGCGATGGAGGAGCGGCGTGTTACCATCGACGGCGTACCGCACCCACTCCCCCAGCCGTTCATGGTGTTCGCCACCCAGAACCCGATTGAGTATGAGGGCACTTACCCTCTCCCTGAGGCGCAGTTAGACCGCTTTTTGCTGAAGATTGTGATGGACTACCCTGCTGAGGACGAAGAAAGCGCCATCCTGCGCCTGCATGACGAGGGCTTCCGCTCTCATCGGCTGGAGGAAGTCGGGATTGAGACCGTGTGGGACGCCGAGACACTGGAGCGCTGTCGTGCAGTGGTGCGCCAGATTCAGGTCTCTGACGAGGTGCGCCACTACATTTTGCAGATTGTTCGCCGCACACGCCAGAACGAGTACCTGCTGGTGGGCGCCAGTCCCCGCGCAGGAATCGCGCTTTTGCTGACAAGCAAGGCGCTTGCGGGGCTACGGGGGCGCGAGTTCGTGACTCCTGACGATGTGAAGCAGATGGCGCTCCCTGTGCTACGCCACCGCCTGATTCTCAAACCCGAAGCGGAGGTGGAGGGGCTGACGGCAGATAGAATTTTAATGACCCTTCTGGAGGCAGTTCCTGTGCCACGATGAGCGCGCCAACTTTGCTGGAGGCACCAAGCCTTTTGACCGAGCCGAAATATCAGGATGGGCGCGAGCGTCCGCTGACGCCGATGTTGATTGTGGTGCGCCCCAGCAGCAGCGGCATGCTCCGCCATGTGCAGGGGCTGATTAAATACCTGCCCGAACATGGCTTTGCGCCCACGCTCACGGGACCCGACTTCATTCGCGACCGCCCCGGCATCCTTGCCGACTCGCGGGCGGTGAAAACCCTGCGCCAGCAAGCCAGCGGTTTCCCGTTCGTGCATTGCCATGGGGTGCGGGCGGGCTGGGTATGCGCTCTGGCGTTTCGCGACCGCTACCCGTGGGTCTGGACGGTACATCATCTGCTGCTCCATCGGAGCGCGCTGGTGCGGGCGCTCTGGCGCTGGATTGCACGCTACCCCCGTTTCGTGCTGGCAGTCTCCGAAAGCGTGCGCGAGGGACTGATTCGCGGGGGCATCCCTGCGGAGCGCATCGAGGTGGTGCCGGGCGGGATTGACCTGGAGCGTTTTGAGCGCCTGCCGAACCGCGAGGCGATGCGCCAGCAGTTCTATGTGCCCCCCGACCGCCCAGTGGTGCTGTGCGTGGGACGATTCGTGCGCCATAAGGGGTTTGATATCGCCATTCGTGCCATGAATCGCGTCTGGCAGACTTTCCCTGAGGCGGACATCTGGCTGGCAGGCGACGGACCCGACAACGCGCGGCTGGTGAACCTGACCCTGCATAGCCACTATCCGCACCACATTCGTTTCTTCGGCTACTGGAGCGCGGTGGAAGAGCTGTATGTGTCGGCGGATGTGCTGGTGGCGCCCGCGCGCGACGCAGGGCTGGGGCTGGCGGTTATGGAGGCGATGGCGTGCGGGCTGCCCGTGATTGCGAGCCAGATTCCCCAGCTCCAGCGGCTGGTGGAACATGAGAAAACGGGGCTGCTGGTTCCTGTGGAAGACCCCGACGCGCTCGCCGACGCGATTATCCGCCTGCTGAAAGACAAAGCGCTGGCGCAACGGTTAGCCGAAAACGCTCGCCAGTCGGCGGACAGGTTCCACATCCGCCACACGGTGGAGCAGACCGTGCCGTTTTACAGGCAGCTGATTGCGAGGGGGTAGGGCTGGTAAGGGTACGAAGAGGGAGGGCGTCCCCAAACAAAAACGCCTTGAGCAGGACGGGTGAACCCGTTCCTATGAGACAAAGCCAGCCTTCGCTGGCTAAAACAGCCGACGCAGGTCGGCTTCGTCTTATAGGAACGGCTTCAGCCGTCAAGCTTGAGATGCGGTGCTTTGGACATCCTGCGAGCGAGTTCACAATACAGAGTGTAGCACACCCCAGCACGGGGCAGAGTTCGGTTCCCCCCTTGCGGAGCAGGGGGAACCGAAGGGAGGGGGCGCGAAATCCTGCACTACGGCACGCGCTCTGCTGAGAGGTTGAATGTCATCCCCATCGCCGTGATGGTGCCCGTCATGCGATTGCCCTCGATCGTGGCGTTCACTGTGAGGCTCATGCCCTGCACTTCCAGCGTGAACCGGATAGCGCCCGTGCTGGGGTCAAACGCCACGCCGCTGAAGCTCTGTGTGCCGAGCGGGGTCTCCAGCGTGCCGCTGAGCGCATTACCCTCCTGACGCAGGGTGAGCGTGAAGGCAATCCCTTCTGCAGGGAGGGGGTCGGGACCGGTGATGGTGCCGCGCCATGTGCCTTCCACCGAGACCGCCTCGCGGCTGGGGCGGGCGGATTCGCGCCCCGGGCGCTCCTCGCGTTGTGGGCGGTCAAACAGCGACACAGGGCGTAGCGCTTTCAAATACTCCTGACGCTCTTTCTCCAGTTGCTCGCGCCACGCGCGGTCGCGCTCGATGTCGAAGTAAAGTACGCCGTCGATGAAGGTCTTCTCACAGCGGGCGTAGCCGCTGAGCGGATGGTCGCTCCAGAGGGCGAGGTCGGCGTGCTTGCCTGGTTCAATCGTGCCCACATAGCGGTCAATCCCCAGCTGTTTGGCAGGGTTGAGCGTCACGAACTTGAGCGCCTCCACCTCGCTTAAGCCGCCGTATTTGATGGCTTTGGTGGCTTCGGTGTTGAGGCGGCGCGCCAGCTCGTTGCTGTCGGAGTTGAACGAGACCACCACGCCGCGCTCCGCCATCAGCGCGCCGTTGTAGGGAATCGCATCGTAGACCTCAATCTTATACGCCCACCAGTCGGAGAACGACGACGCGCCCGCGCCGTGCCGCGCAATCTCGTTGGCGACCTTGTAGCCCTCCAGCACATGCTGGAGCGTGCCCACCCGCACGCCGAACGATTCGCACACGCGCAGGAGCATCAGAATCTCGTCCTGGCGGTAGCTGTGGCAGTGAATAAGGCGCTTGCCTTCCAGAATCTCCACGAGAGCGTCCAGTTGCAGGTCGCGCTGCGGTGGGTAGGGGCGTTTGCCCTCGCGGTACTCCTGCCAGTGGCGTTTGTAGTCCAGCGCGGCGAGGAACCGCTCGCGGATGACCTGCTCCACCCCCATGCGCGAGGCGGGGTAGCGCGTGGGGGCGCCCGCCTGACGGAAGTTGGAGCGTTTGACATTCTCGCCCAGCGCGAACTTGATGCCTGTCGGAGCGCCCTCAAACAGCATCTGGTCGGCGGTTTTGCCCCAGCGCCATTTGACGGTCGCGCTCTGCCCGCCAATCACATTCGCCGAGCCATGCAGCACCAGCGCGCCCGTGACTCCGCCCGCCAGCTGGCGGTAGATGTTCACATCCTCGGGGTTCAGCACATCCTGAATGCGTACTTCCGCCGTGCAGACATTCGTGCCCTCGTTCACCCCGCCGCTGATGGCGGTATGCGAGTGGCAGTCAATAATGCCGGGCGTGAGGTGCTTGCCCGTGGCGTCAATCACGCGCGCGTCAGGAGGCGCCTGCAGGTTCCTGCCCACCGCCTGAATCCTGCCGTTCACGATCAGCACATCGGTGTTCGGCAGGGGTTTATCCTGCGTGAGCGTCCACACCGTGGCGTTGCGGATGAGCCATGTGTTGTGTTCGTCGGGGGGCGTGGGCATAATCGGCTCCAGTTTGACGCGCGGTAGCACGGGCAGGTCGTCGCCCTGCTGTTGTTGGGAAGTGCTTTCGCTCTCGCGCCGTTCGGAAGGCGATTGTGGGGAGTCCTGACGGGGCGGCACGCCTGCGGTCAGATGCTCCGTGCAGGTCTCCTCGCACAACCCGGCGAGGTGGTCGTGGCTCAGCATATGGACGAGCGTGGAGCCTTCGGCGTGATGGAAACAGCAGGAGGCTTCCAGCAGGCTGCTGCTGTTTTCGGCGTCCCAGTCGCGCGGGCGACGGAATCGGGGCACCGCGGGCGCGCTGGCGGCGCTCTCCTCGTCAAGGCGATAGCGCTTGCCGTCCACGAACAGGTAGCGGAACCGTGTGCCGCGCTCAAAGAGCTTGCCCTGCACCACCACGAAGTTCGCCAGTTTGCCCACCTCCAGCGTGCCCATCTTGTCGGCGACGCCGAAAATCTGGGCGGGCACAATCGTGAGCGCCTGAAGCGCCGCCTCTTCGGGCAAGCCGTTCGCAATCGCGATTCGGATGTTGCGCAGGGCGCGTTCCGGGTCGCCGACGCCTTCGGTGGTGAAGGCGAAGCGCACGCCTTTTTCGTGCAGAATCGCGGCGTTCTGATACGCCAGCGCGCGGTTGCGCAGGCTGGTCAGCGTCGGCGGGTTCAGCGGGTCGTAGGTGCGGAGCGGTTCGGGCATCTCCAGCGAGAGTAGCACGGGAATCTGGCGCTTCGCCAGCTCGTCGGCGACTTTCGCCGCTTCCTGACCGCCCACAATCACCACTTTCAGCCCGAACTCGTCGGCAATTCGCAGCACGCGCCAGATGTCCTGCGCGTTATTCGCCAGCGCGAGGACAGGCATCTGCCCCTGTAGAGCGGGCTGGAGCGCACTCAGAGCGCGGCTTATGCTGGGGCGGGGCTTGCCGTTCGGGTTCTGGGTGTAAATCTGCCACACCTGCGCTTGATGCTGGGCATCGTAAAAGACCTGTCGTACCAGCGCAATCGTGCCCATCAGCGAGCTGGGGTATCCGCCGAAGCCTTCTGTGAAGCCGCCGCGCCCACGCAGGTTCAAAAGCGTTCCCAGCGGCGCCCGCACCACACTCTGGCTGGCGGAGCCGTCGCCAAGACTCATCAGCGCGCTCTGACCGCTGAGAATACCGTGCGGCGGCGCCACATGGGCGCAGGCGAACCCTGCCCGACGCCAACGCGTCAGTTGCGCCGGGTCGGGCTGCCACAGCACCGTCGCCTCGCGCTCCGGGCGAATGTGCGGATTCGAATAGGTGTTGCCTCGTTCATACGAAGCATAGGCGGGGTCATTTGGCTGGGCGGGCATCCCCAGACTGGTGAAAGCATCTATGAAGGCGGGATAAACCGTCAGCCCCTCGCCCTCAATCACTTCCGCGTCGGCTGGGATGGAGATCGAGTCGGCAGCACCGATGGCTTCAATAACGCCGTTGCGCACGACTAATATACCGTTCTCAATCGGCGGCGCAGACACGGGCACAATCCGTGCGCCCCGAATGGCGTACACATCAGGGAGACGGTACGGCGTGTCCTGCGCAAAGACGCCAACAAGCGTGAGCCATAGACCGAACCAACAAAGCCAGCGTTTCATTGCGCTTTTGTGTTTAGGCGTTTGCGGGCGGTTTCCTGCAGAAGGGTGTTGCATGCAGGAAAAACCTCATCCGCAACGAACTTGGTAGCAGGTGAAGCTCTATGCGCCGCCTGATGGGGATAGCAGTAGCATTTTTCGCGCTGATAATGGGGGTTGCCGTATGGATTTATCTTCAGTACGCGCCGCCAACCCTGCCTGAGAACTTGCATGCTCTGCCAGAGAAGGAAAGAGTCACGCTTCTGGTGCAATATGCGCTCTCCCATATGTATGCGGAGAACTGGCTGACCCGCCTGCTGCCGCCGCGCCACAAGGTTCCCGTGAGGGGATATGAATGCGTAGCGATTGCAGGAGTCGTCCACGCTTACGAGATTGACCCCCGAGAGGTGCCCCTGCTTGACAAATTCGCCCGCTCATTACAAGAACGCAGCCAAAGGGAATTGATTTATGCCTATCTTGGGGCGACCTGCGCGCGTTTGGGGCAAGAACAGAGGGCACAGAAGTATCTCCGCGAGATTACAGACCCTGCACTCCACAGGCTGATTTTACTGGATCTCGCGGCGCATTATGCGGCGCAGGGTCAGCGCGAGCGTGCGCTGACAACGCTAAAGCGGGTGTTTTCTCGTCCTAATCTGCCTGTTCGTATTCGTCTTCTGTACTTTTCTGAGGAGGATGAATACCCTGCGCTGGAACGCCTGATAGCGCTGGGCTATCATCGGGAAGTCTTTGAAACGCTCGCGGAAGATTGGCGGTTCGGTTATAGTTGGATGAGAACAGCGCTGCTTGCCTCGATGGCGCGCGCGGGCAAGTTCAGAGAAATAGAAAGCCTGCTGAGCCAGTTGCACGAACCGAAAAGGAGCGATGCACATCTGCTGCTGGCGCTCCATGCGTTAGAGAAGGGGCGCCTGCAGGAGGCGCTCACGCATATGCGGCAGACTGCGCCCCAATCGTTAGACCGCGTAGTCTTTGTGGATGCGCTGGAGAAGCACGGGCACCGTGAACTGGCGAAGCGGTTTTGCGAGGAGGTCTATGAGGAGATTTTACGGATGCCAGCGCGTAACCCGTTGCGCGAATACAGGCTGGCAGCCTTCGCCGTTCGCCGCGCCCGTGCAGGGGATATGGCGTGGGCGCGGCGCGCGCTGAGCCAGGTTAGAGATACCCGATTCCGCCTGGGTGTTCGTGCCATAATTGCTCTCTGCTACCTTTCTCAGGGCGATTGGGACGCATTTCGCAGGGAGTTCCAGCTGATTAAAGCCACTGATTTTGGTAGTGGTTTAACTGTCGCCGCGCTTCTACAACACCTGCGTGAAGGGCAAACAGCCAAGGCGCGTGAGATATTAGACGGATTTACAACGAATGTGGTATGGAGTCGCTTTGTCGCAAAAGATGTGGTGTCGATACTTCAGCTAACCCCAGCCGACAAGAAGCGGATTGCCCGTTTCCTGAACGATTGGGCGCACAGTCGTTCCACAAGCTCTGTGCAAGCGGGGTTTACCGCGCAATCCTTGATGCTCCAGATAGGCGCACATGAGGACCTAATCCTTGCGACTATGCAAACGCCACCACCACAGTCGCATCCCTGGCTGATACCTGTTAATGACCTTAACGAATGGTTTACGAATACTTTTCGCCAGATGGCGTATGAAAAAGCTTCGCAAAGAATGCAGCTACCGCCCGAATTGGAATTGGATGTCCCCTGAGAAGCGATCTAGGAATTCCGCCTTGCAATCCGACGCACCAGCCACCGCACACACGCAATCACAATCCAACCCGCCTC
>LDYB01000019.1 GCA_001442985.1 Armatimonadetes bacterium DC | reverse complement strand
AGTTGGTATCCTTGAATGGTCAGAGTTGGGAGCATGACGCTGATGGGAATGTAACCGTGCGTCGGGTTGGTGGTGAGCCCTGGTTGCTGGGGTATGATGTGGAAGGAAATCTGACCAGTCTGCAGAAGCAGGGGGATAGTGTGGGCTGGGTGTATGAATATGATGGTTTGGGTCGTCGTGTGCGGGCGACGCGGGGTACCCTTCAGGTGGCGTATTTGTATTCAGGGGACACTCTAATTGCGGAGCGTGTGAATGGGGAGTGGGTATACTACGGCTACGGTGCAGCGATGTACCAGCAGGTGAGCAACGCGGGAACCGAGTACAAGCACTGGAGCTGGCGTGGGGACTTAGCCGCGAAGTCCACTGCCAGTGGTGCGTACTCGCCTGCGCCTCTCACGGATGCGTTTGGCGACCTGATAAACGGCACCCGCGAGACCTACGACTGGAATGGGGCGTGGGGTTATCGGAACGAGCCGTTTACAGGGGGATTGCAGAAGGTTGGGGTTCGTTGGTACGACCCTGCGGTAGGGCGGTTTTTGCAGGTAGATCCGTGGTTGGGGTCTATCTACCAGCCCCTAACGCTGAATGGGTATGGGTATTGTGGGAATGAGCCTGTGCAGCTAGTGGATCCGAGTGGAAAGCAACCCCTAACGCCCAGTATGAGGTGGGTTATCGAAAACCCTTCCATGCCTTGGGGAACTGAGCCTGGTGACTTCAGGTGGATGCCAAAGGATTACGAGAAACCACCCGTTCGCGGATTCCCAAAGTACCCACCCACTATTCGAAGACCTGTTGTCGGTGGTATATTAGTCACTATATGTGCTGTTACTTCCTATGGCGTGGGGCGAGCAGTCGATACAATCGTAGAGACGAAAACGGGCAAACCTATTATAGCACATTTTGCCAGCTGGGTAACAGGAACTGACATCAGTATCACTGATCTTGGAGATGCAGCATATGAGACTTATCCGTGGCTATTTGATAGATTGGTGTGGTGACTGGAGGTATATTCACAATGTTAGATTTACTACGCGGTTGGATCGACTCGGTGATGCTTTTCGTCGAGTCCGCTCTATCCCGTCTCGTGGCTTACGTGGGTGGTGTCAGCTGGCATCGGATGAGCGAGGTCGCAAGAAAGGTATATTACGACGCAGCCCGTCTTGCTCAAACATATAAGCACTCTGAAATACAGCCCGAACATTTACTCCTCGCAATTCTTAGCCAGCGACAGGGTGTTGTTGCGCAAGTGATGGAAGATCTTGGAATCGACATTGAGAGTTTGCGAATGCGTATTAGACAGCATCTGTCTCTGATGCCATCAGATTTAGTGCACAATAACCCTACCTTGTCAATACAAGCTCGTGATGCTACGCGCATCGCCCTTGCTCAAGCTGCCCAGTCTCCTGAACGCTGGGTTGGGACGCATCACATACTGTATGGGATTGTATGCCAACGAGATAGTGTGGCTTCTCGCATGCTTCAAGAGGTCGGATTAACTGAGGAAAGGATATACTCTATTTTGTAAGAGGCAATCTAGGAAGCTGGGTTGGGTATACTTCGTTCCACTATGAGCCAGCGAACAGCTTATCCCAGCAATCTGACCGACAAAGAGTGTGCCCTTCTCGAACCCCTCCTCAAAAAAGTCCTCTGCGGACGCAAACGCAAACGGTGCCCCTCCCCGATATCCCCTGCGCGAAATCGGTCAACGCCCTGCTCTATTTGCTGACCACCGGCTGCAGTGGCAACAACTCCCGCATGAATTGCCTCCATGGCAAGCGGTGTACTATCTTCCAGAAAGGGGACGATCAGGGGTATGTCGAGGTCGCCTATGGGCGAACAGGTGTATTGGGCAAGGGCAAAGTCGCAGCGCACTCAGTGTTTTGCTTGCCCGTTTGTCTGTTTCTTGCTGGTGTAGGTGCTGGATACTGGGTGTGGCGGCTGTATCAGAGGGGTGAGTAGAGGAGCTGTTTGTGCGACTCTGGAGCGACCGGCTAAGTGCATTCCCATTTAGGGGTATCATACAGACAGGGAGACAAAGATGGCTGCCATCGTGGAAGCGCGCTACGAAGGGCAACACCTTGTGCTGAATCAACCCTTAGACCTGCCCGAGGGACAGCAGGTGCGCGTGACCATCGTGCCGATTGGGTCGCCTGCGGGGCAGCAGATAGTGGCAGGATGGCATGCGTCAGGCGTGATTGGCGCATGGGCTCACCGTAAGCCGAAAACCGCCAGTACGCGCTGGGCGCGCCAGCTGCGTCGCAAAGCCAGTCAGGAGCGTGTCTGGAGACAGGTAGCAGGCACGGTATCGGCACACACGGGACTCGCTTTTGAAACAGATTGCATAAGGGCAAGGTGAGCTAAGAATGGGCTGGCTCAGGTGCGTCGGTGTGGTTGTGGGTCGTCCTTTTGCGTGGCTGGCGACGCTCTTGACAAAGTCGTCGCCTCTGGACTGGGAGTTTCGGCTGGCGCAGGCAATAGACCCCGCCAGCTCGTGCTGGATTACGCGCTACCTGCACAGGCTCGATCAAACACCCCCTTACTCCACAATTACCGTTGGCGGCAAGGGGTAGCAGCCCATCGTGGCGCCGTAGAGCGCCAGCCCGCCCGCTTTGTCGGGAGGCACAATGAGCCGCACGCGAATCGCTCGCTCCTTCGCCAGCTCCGCCTGCACGAGGGGGTCTACGGAAATGCTCGCCTCCATCAGGTAGCCGTAGGAGCCGCGCTCAACACCCGCCCAGTGCGACAGCACGCCTCGCGCATCGGCAGGGTCGTCGGGCAAGTCCCACGCGCCTGCCCGCACGCCCGCAATCTCCACCAGCACGCGCGAGGGGAACTTCTTGCCGTCGGTTTGCGGATAGTCTTCGGGGTGAACCCGTTGCGCCCAGTCCACCTTCTCGCGCCCCGCTTTGGCGGCGATTTCCACGCGCAGGGTGATGCGTTTGAGGCGGCTCACATCCACCTCGTCAGGCAGGGGGATGCGATACTCCACGAAACCGTGCCCGCGCCCGTAGTGCTTATCTTTGATGGGAGTAGGCGGCGCGCTCAGCTCGCTGAACTCGCTCCGCGCATACTGCGTGGGGTCAAAGCGCAACACCCACCGCCGCCCCACACGCACCTGCATCGGCAGATTCTCCAGCCCCACCGCCCACTGGGTGTAGTTAATGTGGATGCGGTTCTCCTGTGGGTCTTCAATCCACGCGACCATTGTGGCGAGGCACGGCTCATCAGGTAAGGTCAGTTCTGCGACCGTTAGTCCCGTGAGGCGATAGGGGGGCACGCCATCCCTGATGAGAATGCTCTGTGGCTTGCCCCAGTGGCGCTTGCCCAGCGTGTCAATCCAGTCCAGCTTGTAGTAAAGGCGGAGCGGTTTGTCGCTCCACTTGCCAGAGTAGTGGCTGAACAGGATGGGAACCTGCACTGTCTCGCCCGGCTGGGCGCGCTTGATGGCGGGCACATCCAGCACCAGAAAGTCCTCGGCGAACACATCGCGCACCGACATCCCCTTCGCCCAGAAGTCGTAGCCGAACTCTTTGGGGGAGCGGTCGTAGTTATAGACGCCGTTATGCTCCCATTCAACATCGGTCAGCTCGGTGTAGCAGTAGCCCACGAGTTTATCAAGGCTACGCAGGGCGTTCGTGGCGAACAGGTTGCCCCATGACCAGTCGCCGTCGCCATCGTTCGCCGCGAGGTAGCTGTATTCGTTGTTGATGAACGGCTCACCCCGACTCGCGCGCCCGTCGATGTAATTCCACGCCTTGCCCGGACCCACATCGATCTGGTTGACCGTCTGATACATCTGGCGGAAGAGGTCTACATTGCGCCCATACCAGTGGAACGAGTTGAGGTCGGTTTCCAGATGCGCCCAGCCCGTGTTGTCCTGCACGAGGCGGGTGGGGTCTAACTCGCGGGCGAGGCGCACCATCTGCAGCACCCAGTCCACGCGATGCTCACGCGGTGTGTTGTCGATTCGTCCGATACCCCACTCTTCGTTGAAAATTGTCCAGATGATAATGCTGGGGTGGTTGAAGTCGCGCCGAATCTGGTCGCGCAGGGTTTTTTCAAAGAGGCTGCGGGCGCGTTCGGAGGGCTGATAGAAGCATGGGATGTCCGCCTGCACCAGCATGCCGAGTTTGTCTGCCCAGTAGAGTTTGCGCGGCTCATCCGCCTTGATATGGATACGGAGCATGTTAAAGCCCGCCTGCTTCGCCAGTTCCACATCGCGCTTGAGAAACGCATCGTCAGGCGCGGTGTAGATGCCGTCGGGGTTGAAAGACTGATCCAGCACCGCCCGCAGATAGATGGGCTTGCCATTCAGCAGCACATAGGTGAACGGGCTATTGTTGTACGCGCCCCAGCGCACCGTGCGGATGCCAAAGTAGCCCAGCACGCGGTCATAGACCCACTTGCGGTCGGCGGAGAGCAGGCGAATCTCATAAGGATAAAGCGTGGGCGTGTCAGGCGTCCAGAACTGGGGTTTGGGTACCGTTAGCGAAAAAGTCAATTCCACTGCGGAACGCCCCGCTTCGGGCACAACTTCGTGAACGGTGGGGAACTTGCGGTTGCGCGAGCGGACTTCCACCACCAGCGGCTCGCGGGGCAGGGGTCTTACGGTGAGATTGAACTCCATCACCCCTGTGGGCACGCCGCTGGAATCTGCCTGAGGGATGATCCGGCAGCCCTCAATCCATGCCTCGCCTGTGGCTTCCAGCCACACGGTTTGCCAGATGCCGCTCGTGCTGGTGTACCAGCTGGGAATCTGCTTGCCGAGCGGGGTTTCGGGGTCGGTGAAGTCTTCCACACGCACCACGAGGGTGTTGGGGCGTCCGAAGCGCACATACGGCGTGATGTCAAAGCGAAACTCCGAGTAGCCCCCCTCGTGCGTCCCGACTGATTGCCCATTGACCCACACTTCTGCCTTGTGGTCTACCGCGCCGAAGCAGAGCCAGACGCGCTTGCCGTTCCAGTTTTCGGGCAGGCTGAACTCGCGGCGATACCATGCGACGCCCTTATAGTCTTTGCGCTCCACGCCGCTGAGCTTGCTTTCCCAGCCGTAGGGCACGCGGATCGTGAGCGCGTAGGGCTTCTCCAGAGTCTGCCAGTTCTCGGCAAGCCCCCGGTTGTTGGGGTCAAACTGGAACTCCCAGAGACCGTTCAGGTTGATCCACTCGGTGCGTTCGAAATCGGGGCGTGGGTGCCCTCCTTGTGCCAGAGCCGTGCTGATGGTGAGCATCGTCATCATGAGTGCGACCTTCCGTGTCATCGCATAGAGAGTTTCGCGCAAGGGGGCGAAAACCCTGCTGTTTACGCCTGCGCCTTCGTTTTGATGGCGTTCAGCATAAAGTCCACCACGAGGGGGTAAAACTCGTCGGGCCGCTCGAAGCGTGCCTGCACATGCTCACAGCCTTCTGCCCACCAGAGCCGTTTCGGTTCACCTGCGCGCTCAAAGAGCCGCTGGGCGTGGTGCGGGGTGATGAGCCGGTCGTGCGTGCCGTGAATAATCAGCAGGGGGCGCGGCGCGATTTGTGCCACCACCTCTTCGGGGGCGACCTGTTGGGGCGAGCGTCGGGTCAGCAGCGTGCCAATCCACTGCGAGGGCTTCAGCAACAGCGCCGCGCCGTTGCCCAGACTGCCGCGCCACCAGTCTTCTATGGCGTCGCTGAGCCGTGCGTAGGCGGAGTCGGCAACAACGGCGCGGATTCGTGTGTCTTCCGCGGCTGCCAGCAACGCTGCGGCGGCACCCATCGACGCGCCATACACCACAATCGGCAAACCCGGCGCCGTGCACTCCGCAAGGTCCACCGCCGACAGCACATCTAAACGCTCTAAGTCGCCAATCGTGGTGATTTTGCCCTCGCTCTTGCCCGACGCGCGAAAATCGAACACGAGGCAGTGGAACCCCACCTCCCACAGCGCCTTCGCCACGGGCAACGGCTCGCACCGATTCATCAGGTAGCCGTGGCACAGAATGGCAACGCCAATCGGTTTGGGGGCGGGAATCCACCATCCCTGCAGGCGCACGCCATCTCGCGAGGGGAACGCCACATGCTGGAACGGCAGCCCCAAATCGCGCGGTGTCAGGAAAAACGGCGTGCGTGGGGGGCTCAAACTCGCCCGCACCACCAGATAGTTGCCCAGCAACAGCACGCCCACACCTGCGCCAATCCCCGCCAGCACCACTTCCAGCATCGATAAGAGTGTACCCCGTGGGCGCAATCGGCATATGAAACGCTGGGTTGGCTATGGACGCAATCGGCTGGTATAATAAACGCGGCGTTTATTATGCAAGAAGTTGTGGAGCGGTACGCGCCGCGGTTCGCGGTGCTGAGCGGAGTCTCGCTCCTGATGGTGCTGATGGCGTGGCTCGGCATGGGCTTGCGCATGCTGGAGCGGATGCAACACCCGAACGCGCTCAGCCGCTGCACCGAAGCCTACCTGCACGCCTGCCAGTATCAGCTCGTCAACTGGCGTGAATGGCGTGCTGAAACCTTTGCCGAAGCCCAAAAACTGGATCGGCTCGTGTTTGTGGAGGTGGGCGCCTACTGGTCAGGGCGCGCGAAACGGCTCGGACGCGAGCTGTTTCAGGATTCGGGCGTTGCCGATTTGCTCAATCGCGAGTTCATTCCTGTGAAGGTAGACGCCGACGCCGCGCCCAAACGCGCCCGCTACCTCCAGCAAGTGGCGGAACTGTTCAACCTGCCGATGCGCTACCCATTAATTGCGATTTTCACGCCCGACGGCAAACCGATAGCCGCCCTCGCGCCCGAAACTCGCGCCGAGCTGATGCGCGTGCTGGAAGAAACCAGCAAAAACTACCGTACGCGCCCGGAAGAGGTACGCCTGACTGCCGAAACTCTCGCACGCGCGTGGGAACAACGCTGGATCCGAGCCTCCTTCTCGGTGGACCATAGCGCTCTTGCCGAGCCAGAAATACCCCCCCTCCCCACCACACCCGAAGCATGGCTCGGAGGTCAACCTCAGCTGCTGAATGTGCTGGAATGGCTGCTCAGCCGCGCAGAATCCGACGCCGCCGCACGCTCCCGACTGATAGAAACGCTCCACGCTCTGCGTGCCAGCCCGCTCTGGGACCCGGGCGAGGGCGGCTTTTTCGCGCTGGCAGAAGGATTGGACTACGAGCAGAAGCCCATCGGGGGCAAGCGCCTGATGGAACACGCGCGCCTGCTCCGACTCTACACCCGCGCCAGCCAGTATGACCCCGAGCTGGCTTTAGTCGCTCACGAACTGGCTGCCAGCATGCGCACGCTCTTCTGGAGCGAACGCCCTGCAGGATTTTCGAATACGACCCAGCCGCCGAGCGTGGTGCGTGCGCTGGCGCAGGAACCCCAAGCCCTCAAAGTCGATCGCACTTTCGTCACGGAAAATAACGCCCTTGCGGTGCTGGCGCTGGTGGAGTATGCCACCCACTTCGGCGACTCTGCCTCCCTGAGCCGATGGGCGCGCGAGGCGGCGCAAAGCACAATAGAGACTCTGCGTGCAATGCGCACTGTGGAAGGACACCTCTACCACACCTCCCAACGCCAGACCGCAGAATGGCTCCGTGATCTGGCGCTCACCCTGCAGGCAGGTTGCGCTGTTGAACGACTTCAGCCCGACCCCTCCCGAAAGCGATGGCTCCAGCGGCTGGTGGCACTACTGGACGCCTATAAAGACCCGGCGGGAGGCTACTACGACAGCCCGCATACACGCGAATGGGGCGGTTGGGGTCTCGCGCCCGTGCGCGTTTGCCGGGACGAAGAACTCCCTGCCGATAATGTGCTGGTGGCGCAGGCGTTGCTCGCATGGAGCCACCTCACAGGGAGCCGCACCCACGCTCAGCAAGCCGAGCAGACCCTGAGCATCATCGCGGGCGATTATGACCCCCAGAACCCCCTGAAAAGCCTGAGCCTGTTTGCCCTGCGAAACCAACTTCGCCATGAAAAAGCGACTGCTGGGACGCACTAACCGCTATGTCTATCCTCTGTGGGCGCGGGGCACACTCCGCCATACGGAGCGCTCGGCGCAGGAAGAGGCAGAGGCACTCTTTGCACGCCTGCTGGAATCGCCTTACGAAGTGCTGGACATCACGCCCAGCCCGGCGCTCTGGGGGCAGCTGCTTCGCCAGCACCCCAGCACGCTTCAGGTTGCCATCGTGGCGCCACCTCACCTGCTGCGGGTGGCGACCTACTCGCTGGCGGGCTACTCCCTACAGGCGCATTTGATAGAGACCCTCTGCGCCATAGGGCGTGAGCGGGTGGATTATTACTTTCTGAACCTCTCGGAGCCAATCGCAGAAAGTGCGCTCAGCGGCGCGCTGGAGGCGCTGGAACTTGCCCGACAGGAAGGGCAGGTGGGGGCGCTGGGCTTTTATGCGAGCGTGGAACCTCTGCGGGTACTCTCGCTCTGGCGCACACACGACGCTTTCGAGGTGATGCTCGCGCCCAACGATAGCGACCTGCGAGCGGTGCTGGTGCCTGAGGCGCGAGCGCGGCGGGTGGGCGTTGTTCTCGAATGGGAAGTCGTAAATGAGTCGGAAGCGGAATCGGCGCTGAGCGAAACGGGTGCCGACGCGCTGATCATCCCGCTCCGCTAACGAAACTCGTAATCCACCACTTTCCAGTCGCCATCGTCGGGCACGACATACACAAACGCCGTGCCCACTGTTAGATAGCCTTTCAGGTGATACTCCAGCCGATAGCCCTCGGCGGCTCTGGGGTGCTGCAAATCGGCAGGGGCTGGCACACTGTCGATAAGTTCTACGCCTTCTATCTCGCCCCAGATAATCATCCGCTCTTCCCACTTCTTTTTGAAATCCCTGCGCTCTTCGGGCAGGGCAGAGAAGTCGGTCAGTTTTCGGGCTTCTTCGAACTGATTCCGCGCCAGCGCACGAATAAATTCGTCGCCCACCCGCTCATAGGGCGGCTTCCGTGCCGCTGAAACGAGGGGGGCGACCGCCATCACGATAAACGCGATCCCGACCACTGCGAACAGCCAGAGCGACCAGTGAACCTTGCCTGCCGTGCGTTGCGCCATCGACTCGCCTCCTTGTTTGCGGGGGGAATTGTACCTGATGGAGCGCGAGGAGGTCAGCCGATTTCAAACACCTTCTGACGATGGGTTGTACCCGACACAAGCCGAACACGCGAGGGAGCCACGCCAAAGTGTTCCGCTAACAGGCGAATCACCGCATGGTTCGCCTCACCCTCCACAGGAGGCGCCGTAACACGTGCCACATAACTCCCATCAGGTTGAGGCAACAACTCATTTCGTGAGGCGCGAGGAACGACTTTGACCTGAATCCGTTGCGGCATATACTTACCGAAGCCCCTTCCCAACGAGGGAAGGGGGCTATGGGAATTGCTATCGCGAACGCGAGTAAGAGAACACCCGGATGTCGCCGCGTTTCACTTCACCAGAGTAAGTAAACACAGCGTTGCCCTCAGAATCATAGAAGGTTATCTCCAGCGTGTCGGGATCACCCTCGCCGTTCCCAGCGCGGTTGTCTGCGACGCTCACCACCACGGTACCACGCACGCGCTCAAAGCCCGAACGGCTGCGGACAAAGTAATAACCCGAACCGCTGAAGGTCGCTGTGCGATTCTCGGTGTCGATGGTGAGCTCTTCAAGGCGGGTCATCGTCACCTGAACATACTGGTTATCCTGTCGGGTCGTCAAGCCAAACCAGCCCCACTGGTGAGAACGCTCCCCATAGGTGAACTGGTTCACCTGGAACGCGAAGAAGGCGTTCGGTTGATCCGAGTCGGCAGGACCGGAGGTTCCAAATCCCCACGCGCCCTGCATCGTGAACGACTGCGCTACCGCAAACGCACCTGTCAGCGCCATTGCCACAGCGAACCAAACAAGTCGCCGCATAACCTGACCCTCCTTATGTGTGTTGAAACTCATGGGAGAAAATCTCTCCCTTCAGGGCTCGCTACAATTTTACCCTGCCTGCTGTTGATTTCCCGCTTTCGCGATTGCTTATGAAGGAACCGTTTCGGGTACACTATCGTAGAAACCACTATGAGGCGCGTGGGTTTTACCCTGATAGAACTGCTGGTCGTGATTGCGATTATCGCGGTGCTGGCGGCGCTGCTGTTTCCTGTGTTCTCGCGGGCACGCGCCAAAGCACGCCAGTCGGCATGCATCTCCAACTTGCGCCAGATCGGGATGTCCATCGAAATGTATGGGATGGACCACGGCGACCGCTACCCGCTGGCGGTAGACCCCACTGACAAATACACCCCGCAAATCTGGTGGGAGCATCCCGAATGGCAGCAGTGGATTCCCTACCTGCCGTTGCTCCACGAAGTGCTTCAGCCCTATCAGAAAAGTCGCGAAATCTGGCGCTGTCCCTCCGATACCGGCATGGAGGTGCAGGATTTCACAGGTGAAGCTTTCCCCGCACGCCCGTCGCTCTACGAGCAATATGGCACCAGCTACCTCTTCCGCACAGAAATCGCCTTTCGCCAGATGATTATCGGGGGGATGCAGTTTCCCGCGGAGACCAACATGCTCTTTGATGGCACGGGCAAGTGGCACGGCAGCAAGCGCTTCTTCGCGCCCGATTACCCCCCAGACCCCGACTACCGCTACAACTGTCTGTTTGCCGACCTGCATGTCAAAAACATCACTTTGGAGCAGATGTGGCGGGCATGGAACACACCCCTCTGATTCTGCGTGCGAACTGGGTCTTGCCCATCAGTCAGGAGCCGCTCGCCGACGGCGAGGTGGTGGTGGAGAATGGGCAGATTGTGGAGGTGCGCCCTCGAACCGCCGGCACGGGCAACGGCGTGCTGGACTTCGGCGACGCGATTATCCTGCCAGGGCTGATTAACGGGCACTGCCATCTGGAATACACCGCCCTGCGCGGGGAGAACGATAAAGTGCCGTTTTTTGACTGGATTCGGGGGCTGGTGGCGCTCAAGGCGAAGCTTCCTGAAGAGTTCTGGCTCCCTTCGGCGTTGCTGGGTGTGGCGGAATGCCTCGCCAGCGGGATTACTTTCGTTTCTGACAACACTGATAGGGGCGTCAGCGTGCAGGCGCTTGCCCAGACAGGCATGCGCGGGCGTGTCTATCAGGAGATTTTCGGGATTGAGCCGCAGCCCGATGACGCGACCTTACTCCAGCAGTTGCAGGCAAAGCTGGAGGCGCATCGGCAGACCCTTCAGCGCTACGAAGCCGCAGAGCGCGTGCAACTGGGCGTCTCGCCCCACGCCGTCTATACCGTGCGGGATAGCTTGCTCAAGGCAGTGGTCGCCTTTGCACGGACGGAGAATCTCCCCATCAGCATGCACGCCGCGGAGTCTTCGGAGGAAGTGGCGCTAACGCGCTCTGGCTCTGGCTCGTTCGCGGAAATGTTTCGCCAGCGCGGCATCCCCTATTTACATCCGCGCATCCAGCCTCTGGAATATCTCCGTCAGGTAGGGGTCATGGGCGCCGACACGCAGCTGGTTCACTGCGTGAAAGTGGAGCCGCGCGAAATGCAGGCGCTGGCGCAAACGCGCACGCAGGTGGCGCACTGCCCGCGCTCCAACGCCCGGTTGCTCACAGGCGTCGCGCCGATTGCCGCCATGCGCCGCCTGGGCATCCCGATTGTGGTGGGTACTGATAGCGTGGTCAGCGCAGGCACTCTGGACCTCTGGGAAGAGGTGCGCTTCGGGGCGCTTGCCCAGCGTGCCTTCAGCATCAGCGCCCAGCCTACATGGAAAGATTGGGTGGCGATGGTGACCTTAGAGGCGGCGCGAGCGTTTGGAATCGACACCCAGGTGGGGTCGCTGGATGCAGGAAAGCGCGCCGATATCACCGTCGTGCGCACCCACCGTCTGGCGTTCGCCAACACGCCCGACCCCTACGCAGGGCTGGTGTTGGCAGCGCACAGCAGCGATGTTGCCCTCACGATGGTGGAGGGGATGATTCTCTATCAGGACGGCGTGTGGCGCACGATCGATGTGCCGACCGTGCGCCGTACGCTTGCTGAGATGAGGAGCCAGTCCTAACGCCCTGCAGGCGCACCGTAGCCCGCAGGCGGACGATAGGGTGAGGCGTGGGGACCCTGTGGTGCCGAGGGCGCTGGGGCAGGGGTAGGGGGCGGCGCCCCAGGACCCGTACCGAATCGCGGAATCTCGCTCTCGCTAATCGTCGGGGCAGGGGCGTTCACCCAGCGGTACACGAAAAACCCAAGCACCGCCAGCACCACCACAATCAGCCCTATCGCAATTGGCGTCGGTATCTCCTGCTTCATCAAGAGCCTCCTTAGCGTGACCAGTCGTTCTCATGCTGGGCGGTCAGCGACCAGTTCCAGGGCACCTTCACCAGTCCGCGGCGAATCGCTTTGGCATGCCCGTCGGCAAAGGTGAACACCGCCATCCGCTGATGGCGATAGCGTACCTGACCATAGCCCAGATTCGGGTTCCAGTTATTGTTGGGGTCCCAGACCGAGCGAGGCACATCCCGATCCACGATGTTCCACAGGGGGTCATTGTCGCCCTGCGGGAAGCGCCCGCCATCCCAGCAGGTGGCTTGCGAGGGCCACCAGCAGAAGTTCGCCGAAGACGCCCAGTCCCAGCCTTCAATCTGGGTCGCATCACCAAAGACGATCGTCTCGGCAGGATGGGTCAGAATCGCATCCGAGTCGGCGATATAGCAGCGCCCAGGCCCGTAGGGGCACCCGCTGTCCCAGATAACCAGCGAGAAGTGCCCGTTCATGCTATAGTTGAAGGCGCGCGCCACACCCGAGGGACAGATTCGAATCTCGCCGCCCTTCGCCTGATCGGTGTAGCTGCTCCAGTCATCGCGTGTGCCCGACTTGATATACGGAGAAATGCGGAAGAACCAGTGCCCGTTGCCCAGAGGTGGGTAGTCAAACCAGGGAGTGAACCACATCTCGTCATAGTCCGTGAGGTACATCCGCGTTGCCAACCCCATCTGCTTGTGGTTGCTCACACAGGTCGTTTGACGCGCCTTCTCGCGCGCCTGCGCAAACACAGGGAACAGAATCGCTGCCAGAATGGCAATAATCGCAATGACCACCAATAGCTCAATCAATGTGAAGCCCCGTCGCATAGCAGTTCCTCCTTCGCGCCCAAGGCGAGGGAGAACAGCCTCCCCTCGCTTGAAGCGCTTCAAATTCACACCTCTATTATACATCAGCCCTCTCCAGAATCCTGCCAGTTCCAGAAACAATTCGGCGGGAATTTGGGGTTTTTGGGGGAAAATTCGGGCTTATGCAGGGAAGCAAGCCGAGGGTCGGTTTTATCGGTCTGGGGATTATGGGGCGCCCGATGGCGCGTCATCTGCTGGAGGCGGGGTTTCCCCTGTGGGTTCACAGTCGCAGTCGCCCTCCGATTGAGGCGCTGGTGGCAGCGGGCGCACAGGAAGCGAAAACGCCTGCCGAGCTGGCTTCACGCTGTGAGGTCGTGATTACATGCCTGCCCGACGACGAGACCGTGCGCACCGTGTGGCTGACAGGCGAGGCGCCCGCTCTGCCCGCGATGGCGCCGAACACGATTGCGATTGACATGGGCACCACCTCGCCGCGCCTGACCCGCGAGCTGGCGGCGTTTGCCAGAGAGCGGGGGGTGACTTTTCTCGACGCGCCCGTTACAGGCGGGCAGTGGGGCGCCGAGTCGGGCACTTTGACCATCATGGTTGGCGGCGACGCAGAGGCGTTCCAGCGTGCGCTCCCGATTTTTCAGGCGATGGGCAAAAAAATTGTGCATGTGGGCGAAAGCGGGCAAGGGCAGCTGATGAAGTTAGCCAATCAGATTGCGGTGGCGGTCGGGATGCTCGCGGTCGCCGAGTCGCTACTGTTCGCGGAGCAGGTGGGATTGGATCTCATGCAGACCGTGGAGGTGCTTGGCTCTGGCGCGGCGGGGTCATGGGCGATGGAGAATCTGGGGAAGCGCATTGCGCAGGGCGATTTCCAGCCCGGCTTTATGGTCAAACTGCTCCAGAAAGACCTGCGGATTCTGCTGGAAGAGGCAGGCAGCCAGCACATTCCCCTGCTGGGCACGGCGCTGGTGCATCAACTCTATCAAATTCTGGAGCGTCAGGGGCAGGAGCGACTGGGCACGCAGGCGCTGATTCTGGCGCTCAAAGGCGATTCACGCCCTGCACCATAGTATAATTATGCCGATGATTAGCGAACACCGTCGGTCGCGTCCGACGCTGGCGCTGGTGGCAAAGGAAGCGGGGGTTTCCATCGGTACCGCCTCCAACATTCTGAGCGGGAAGACTGAGCTGCACACTCCCGAAACAGTGGAGATGGTGTTGAGTGTGGCGCGGCGACTTGGCTACCGCCCGAACCGAATCGCACGCAGCCTTGTCGCACGCCAGACTCATACGATTGGGGTCATCATGGAGCCAGCCCACACCGTCTTCACGCGCAACATCTACGCGACAGGCGTGATGGACGGGCTGGTGGATGTGCTGGGAGCGCAGGGCTACCACCTGAAGATTATCTCGCTTATGGAGATAGACCCACGCACGCTCTGGGCGCAGATTGACGACGGCACGATAGACGGCGCGGTGTTGCTGGTCCCCCTGATTGGCAGCCCACTGCTGGAATGGCATCAACATACCCCGTTGCCCTGTGTCGTGGTCGGGAGTGTGTTTCCCGAATCGATGGGGTTCTACTGCGTGGATGCCGACAGCCAGCAGGGGATTCGAAAGGTTGTGGAATGGCTCACCCAGCAGGGGCACAGGGAGATAGGCTTTCTACGCGGTCCGGAGGTGCAAACCAGCGCGCTTCAGCGGGAAGCGGCGTTCCGCGAGACGCTTCAGGCGCATGGAATCGCTGTTCGGGAAGAGTGGATTCTGGGCAACAGCTATCACCGTGAGGGGGGCTACGAGGCGATGCGCGCGCTGTTGCAGTTGCCCAAACGCCCCTCCGCCGTGGTGTGCGCCAACGATCTGATTGCGCTCGGCGCCATCGAGGCGTGCCGCGAGCAGGGGGTCAGCGTGCCGCACGAGATTTCCATCACAGGCTTTGACGACATCCCGATTGCGGGGCTGGTGGACCCACCGCTGACCACGATTCGCAACCCGATTCACGAGATTGGCTACCACGCGGGCGAGGCACTTCTGGAACAGATTCGCACCGGCGAACCCAAACGCGGCGTGCGCCTCTTTTCGGGGGAGCTGATTGTGCGCGCCAGTGTGCGACGGCTCAAGACCGGCTAAATCCCTGACTAAGCCCTTGATGCCTCGTAGAGCGCGTGTTTGAGAGCCTTCACCACGAAACAGGCTTGTTCATAGGTGAGATTGTTGTGAAACGGGAGCGCGATAGTTCTACGCGCAACGGACTCGGTAACAGGAAGCTGTCCTTCACCTGTCCCCAGCATCTCGCGCACATACGGCTGAAGATGAACGGGCTTAAAATAGGCACGAGTGGGCACGCCCTGCGATTCCAGCGCGCGCATCACAGAATCGCGGTCTATGCCTTCACGCAGGGTAATCACATAGACGAACCAGCTCATCCGCACATAGGGCTTCACCATAGGGGGGCGTACCTCAGGGACTTCTTTCAAGAGTTCATCATACCATGCCGCTACCTGGGCGCGTTTCTTTAGGAAAGTTTCTATCCGTTTCATTTGCGAAAGCCCCAGCGCGGCGCTCATCTCATCCATGCGGTAGTTGTATCCCAAGTAGTCATGCTCCAGCCACGCGTTCATCTCGGTACGCCCCTGATTACGCAGCGCGCGACAAAAGCGTGCCAGTTCTGCGTCGTTGGTAACAATCATCCCGCCTTCGCCTGTCGTAATCTGTTTGTTGGGATAGAATGCGAACACTCCTGCTTTACCGAACTGACCGATTTTACGCCCCTTATATTCGGCACCCAACGCTTCACAGCAATCGTCCAGCAGCACCAGACCGTATTTTTCGGCAATCGCGTTCAGGGCGTCCCATTCCGCTGGATGCCCGAAGACATCCACCACCATGATGCCCCTTGTGCGCGGCGTAATCCGGCGCAAAACATCTTCAGGGTCAAGGTTGTAAGTTTCGGGTTCTATATCCACAAATACAGGGCGCACGCGCTCCATAAGCAGGACATTCACGCTGGCGGCGAAGGTGAAGGAGGGAACCAGAACCTCATCCTGCTCGTTCCAGCCCATGCTCCGCACAAGCAGGTGAAGCCCAGCGGTCCCAGAGCTGACCGCGATAGCGTGAGCGACCCCTGTGTAGGCAGCTACAGCCTGCTCAAAGGCTTCGGTTTTAGGGCCGAGCGCCAGCCGACCCGACTGTAAAACCTCCATCACAGCCTGGATATCTTCGCTCCCGATGTCTGGCGCTGACATTGTAATCTGCGACCTTTCCATAGCACTCTTTCCTCTACAATCCCTTGATAGGTTTTGCGGGGACTCCGACAACAACCGTTCCAGAAGGAACATCTTCTATAACCACGGCACCGGCTCCCACGGTAGCCCAGTCGCCTATATGGCGATAGGGAGTGATTGTTGCTCCTGCCCCCACCAGCACACCCTCGCCAACCACCACTCCGCCGGTCAGGCGTGCCCCGGGCGCGATGTGGGCAAAGTCGCCTACCACACAGTCGTGGTCCACGGAGGCGCAGGTGTTGATGATTGCATGGGTGCCAATTCGTGTCTCAGGTTGCACGACAGCCCCGGCGAACACAACGGTGCCCGCGCCAAGCAGGACAGAAGCATGCACCACCGCTTCAGGATGGACAACAATTGTCCAGGGGAGGTAAGGATACTTTTCGGCAATCTGTTTCCGCGTGCGGTTGCAACCGATTCCGAGGCAAAACACGAACTGATTCACATTCATGTCCTCAAGGAGGTGTGTGGAACCTGATACGGGCACGCCCAGTATCCGCTTCTCAAGCTTGGAAGGGTCGTCGTCCAGCAAGCCTGCCACTGTGAATCCCGCCGCTTGCGCCGTCGCAACGACCACCTTGGCATGTCCGCCCGCCCCAATGACCCAGAGCGGCTTGGATTTCATAGAGGCGCCTCCTCTTTTTGTTGAGCAGGAGTTCCCTCAAAGAGTGGCATGGAGACATGCTGGGCATGCTGAACGCCTTCACGGCGCAAAACGATAAGGATGGTCTTGAGCAGGATTTTAAAATCCAGCCAGAGGTTCCAGTTGTCCACATACCAGACATCCAGTTTAAACTTCTCTTCCCAGCTGAGGGCGTTGCGTCCGTTGATTTGCGCCCATCCTGTGATGCCGGGCTTGACCTCATGACGGCGCGCCTGTTCAGGAGTGTACCGATCAAGGTACTCCATCAGCAGGGGACGCGGTCCTACGAGGCTCATGTCGCCCTTAATCACATTCCAGAGCTCGGGCAGTTCGTCTAAACTGGTGGAGCGGAGCCATGCCCCAAAAGGTGTCAGACGCTGTTCGTCGGGGAGAAGCCTGCCGCGGCTATCGCGGGCGTTGGTCATGGTGCGGAACTTATAAAGCGTAAACGGCTTCCCATGCAGCCCGGGACGCACCTGTTTGAACAGCACAGGCGCCCCCAGCTTGAGGCGCACGAGCAAGGCGATCACCGCCATCGGAATACCCAGTAGAATCAACAGTAAGGAAGCGCCAACCAGATCAAACAGGCGCTTGAGGTGTTGTGAGCGTCCGATGCGATGCCACAGGTGGAACCTTTTCATCGCTTCGCTTCCGATTGTACCCCAAGCAAGAGGGCGCACAGGCGGGCGTTGATCTGGCGCGCGTCAAATCGCTCTTCTGCCAGTCTGCGGCTCGCCTGCCCCATCGTGATGATTAAGTCGGGTTGTCGAATGAACTGCTCCATCGCTTCAGCCAGCGCGTTCGCGTCGCGGGGCGGCACCAGAAAGCCATTTAAACCATGCACAACCGTTTCCCTGCAGCCAGGTGCGTCGGTGGTGATGATAGGGCGCGCCATCGCCATCGCCTCCTGCGTGCTGCGGGGAACTCCCTCACGATAGGAGGGCAGCACATACACACTGGTCTGCGCAAAGTAGGGACGCACATCGGGCACATGCCCCAGCCACTCCAGAATCCCCTGTTGCACCCACGCTTCCACCTGTTGCCGGGTGAGCGCGCCCGGATTGGTGTCCAGCTCGCCCAGCAGCAAAAAGCGCGTGTTGGGATAGCGCGCTTTTATAACCCGCGCCGCTTCTGCAAATTCTACAATGCCCTTCTCGCGAAGCAAGCGTGCCGCCAGCGTGAAGGTGACTGGCTCCAACACCGGGGGCGCAGGTTGCCATTCTGTCAGATTAACCCCTGTGGCACCCACTAGGCGCGCCTTTGCAGGCTCTACGAGATGTTCCTCTACGAACCTGCTCAAATCGTCAGGGTTCTGGAACAGCACTACTTGTGCCCGCTTTAGTGCTGCGTGATAAAGTATTTTTACAAGCGTGCGAGTAAGGTATAGCTTGGGGGAAGTACTCAGCGTCTCGATGAAAGCGTAGCCTAATCCTGTAATCAGTGCTACACGCTGGGGTACTCCGGTGAGGGAAGCCGCAAGCGTACCATAAATCACAGGCTTGGTGGTGTAGGGGAGGACCGCATCGGGACGAAGGCGGTACAAGATGCGCGTTAAAGCAAGCAGGGTGCGTGCATCCTGAAAGGGATTCATTCCTGTTCGGTTCAACGGGTACTCAACAGGTGTAGCACCCAGCTGGACGACCGCTTCGCGAATTTCAGGTGTATAGTCAGGCGCCAGCACGAAAACTTCGGCACCGTGCGCAATCAGATCGCCAATCAACGCGCCGCGAAAGCTGATAATCGTCTGCGCATACGGCGAAATGAGCGCGACCCGTTTCGGGCGAGCGATTACTTTCGGCATGCCTTCCGTTCGATCCACTCGCAATAGAGGGCTTCCCATCGAGAAACCACCTGTTCTATTTCAAAGTTCGCCATCACATGGGCTCTGCCTGCCTGCCCCATCGCCTGACGCTCCGCTTCTGAGAGGCTCATCATCTGTATCATCGCCTGCGCCAGCGCGTCAGCATCCCCTGGGGGCACAAGGAAGCCACTGACCCTATGCTGTACAATCTCAGCACACCCGCCCACATCCGTGCAGACAACAGGCAACCCGCTGGCATGGGCTTCCAGCAATACATTCGGCATGCCCTCCCAGGCGGAGGACATGACATAGGCATCGGCGATTCGCATCCAGTCGGGCACATCCTGCCGAATGCCCAATAGCTGAACCGCGTTCACAAGCTCTATGTCTGCAATTTGGCGCTCTAGAGCGAGACGAAGCATGCCATCACCGATAATCAGCAGTCGCGCTTGAGGGAACTGGCGATAGACTTGGTGGAAGGCGTTGAGCATAAGAGGATAGTCTTTCGGCGCCTCCAGCCTGCCTACCGCCAGCCACACAAAGTTTTCGTGCAAATTCATGGTGTGGCGCTTTTGAGGGCGTTCCTGTGGATTAGGCGCAAATCGGCTCAGGTCTACCCCGTTCGGGATATACTCAATTTTGTGTACTGGTACCACCCCGGCACATACATAGCGCTCTAAACCCCGCTGGCTCACATGGGTGGTGATGTCGGCAAGCCAATCGGTAACCTGATAGGCGCGTTCTCGGAACCAGCCTCCTTCCCGGAGGCTTCGGATAGAACACACAAGCACAGGCACGGGGGCTAACAGGCGCACGAAGCGCGCTATCAAATTGGCGTGAAACATATAAGCGTGAACCACATCTGGGCGTTCTTCGCGGATGATCCGCGCTAAACGAAGCAGGGCGCGCGGGTCAGGGACTTTGCGCCGCATCTGCAGGCTGTCCACATGGATTCCTGCTTGCTGGAGTTCCTCCACATATGCGGCGGGCGGCAATAGCGAGACGACCCGTACTCCCCAGCCCCGTTGCTTCAGCCGAATCGCCACCTCTTTCAGCTGGGTCTCCGCGCCGCCGTAGGCTAAACCGGTAGACACGAAGAGAATCTTTCTCATCCCCGCTGCTCAAGCCTCCACCCTGATGAGCTAATGCCAAGCAGTAGCCAAAGTGGCAATGGTTGCGAGTAGTTTTCGGTTAGCCAAAACACAGAAAGAAATATGATTGAGGACATTGCAAACATCCCTATCACGCCTACATAGGGCGCTTCATGCAAGCTCATCTTGTATCCCGCTAATAACGGGGCGCAAAGTGTCATTATAAAAGCGAGCAGGTAGAATGGCAAGCCTTGAGCCAGAAGGCTAATATATCGGTTGTGTATGCTTATGCCTGTGGCGTAGTCCGCGGGAACCCAGGTGCCTAAGGGAAACTCGGTCTCCAGTTTCGTAAGGGCTAATTGCCAATTCTCGATTCGAGTGGCAGCATTCTCGTCCAAACCTTGATCCAGAACGAAAGATAAAGACAGTTGAAGCCTCTGCAAAGCATGGGGGGTGGTTGCCCAAACTAAGGGTAGCACAAGGCACAGTGCTAAAGCCAATCCAAGAAACGAGAGGAGGAGTCTGAGTAAGAACTGGTGCCTCCTGTGTACCAGCGCGTGGCTTGCTGCTATGAAACACAGTATTATTAGATTCACGCAAAAGGCAAGTATCGCTCCGCGTGAACCCGAGGTGAGGAGTATTAGAGCAGCGAGAAGAGAGCCTGTTAACCTCAAGGTAACAACCTCCCTCAATCTGAAAAGGAAAGAGCAAATAAAGAAAGTCAAAGCAATCGCGCCAAAAGCCCCATGAGCATTAGGGTTGGTTTGCAGACCGCTCGTGCGAAAGTAGAAAAACGAGCCCATGTGAAACCTCTCAGCAAATGTGTTGTCTAAAGCCAGGTAATCTTTTGTCAGGGTGCCTGCTGAGACCATCAACTGAATTGCTGAATAAGTCCAGTCAGCGAAAACCGATATCGTGTAAGCGAATACGAGCGCTATAAATATTGGCTTCCATCCGTAGACCTTGATTACCCAGTATCCCAGCAGAGCAAAGCTCAACCACTGCAGGTGGCGTGCTACTATGAAGGCGAAAGAAGGGGGAAAACCGTACGCAAGTACCCCCAGTATGGGGAGTATCATTGACAGTATTAGGTAAGGAACCATAAGAGCCGTGATGAAGTTAAATGGTACAGCTGGGGGATTCTTGGATTCGCGTTGAAAATGAAGCCCTCTCCAGAGCCACCCGCTGATGTATGCACCCCACATCAGGTCCCCTAAAGAAATGCCGCTAAGGCTGTCCCCTCCTTCTCCTGGAAGGAGGGGTATTGTCGTGCGTTGGTATACTGTTGTCCACACTGATATGAGACAAGCAAACGCCGGTAACGGATATAGCCAAGCCCAGAGTCCCCACGCAATCAACAAAGAGCCCGCGGTTACCCAGAAAATCGGAGAAGGGATACCCAGCATAAACAACAGGCTAAGCGCGGATGTCAGCCCCATACCTGAGAGCCATGCTCCCAAGCTTCCTACAGACCAATTAGTTCTGCCTGCACTTTGCAACGCAGTGCTATAAGCCGAGAACATTCAGGTAAGCCTCCACTGCCCGCTCCAGCGAAAAGTCCCTTGCACGAACGGAAGGGTCATACGCAGGGCGGCTGTCCAGCGTTTCCAGAAGCGCCTCTGCCAGCTTGTCCGGGTCACCTACTGGTACCAGTTTACCCCATTTCCCGCCCTCCAGAATCTCGCGTGGACCGTAGGGACAGTCTGTTGAGACAACAGGCGTACCGCACGCCATCGCTTCCACCAATACATTCCCAAATGCCTCCCAACGCGATGATAACACGAACACCGCTGCACGCTTCATGTATGCGAACGGATTGTCCACGAAGCCGAGCAAGGCAGCATCCCGTTCTATTCCCAGTTGCCTGATCAGCGACTCTAAGACAGGGCGTTCTTCTCCCTCGCCCAGAATAATCAGACGTGCTGGGCGTTGCTGGCGCACGCGGGCAAAGGCATGGATTAGGGTGTGGAAATCTTTGGGTGCAGCAAGACGTCCTGCTCCAAGAATCACAGGAGGTTGACCCTCAGCAAACCATGGGTGACTCAAAGGCTGCAGCGCTAGATTGAGAAGATCTGGTGTTACAACGGGGTTGTATATGACCTCCACCTGGTTCCCACGAAGGCAGTACAGTTGTGAAATGTCTTCCGCTACGCCTGTAGAAACGGCAACGATCTTATCGGCTAAGGGGAAAAGCAAGCGTGCCAGAAACGGAATCCAGCGAGCGCGCGCCAGTGGGGATTCCTTGAGTGCAACGCTCGTCATGCTATGCACGCTCACGACCACTCTGGTGGGTGTTCGAGCAATTCGCTGGGCAAGAATTGCTATGATGTTTGCATGATCGAGGGCAGAGAGGAGGGCGGAAGGGCGCCTGCGCCTCAGATAGCGGATCAACCGGGGAAGGCTCCCCAGCACCCGAGATGCCTCGAGGTTCAGCATGCGCACTTCGTGGGGTACCTGCTTGAGATAGGCGCCCTCAGCTTTTGCCAGTACCAGATCAACGGCAATACCCCGCTGAGCAAAACCTTGAGCCAGCAGGAGCATTACACGCTCAGCGCCCCCGCTGCGAAGAGAAGGTACGAATAAGGCTATCAGATTATCCTTCGGCGCGGCAACCTCGCTCATGATCATGGTCAGGTGTGGCTGTTGTCACATATAGTTTTGCTCGACGAAAGGTAATACATTATCAGTAGAATCAGCAGAACCAGACTCAGACCGCTCACAGTAGTATACCCCACAAGTGCTGCCTGAAAAGGCCACCCCAGGTACGCAGGAAACACAATGCTGGCAGTTACTAATGCAGTCCGTATTGCCTCCCATAAAAGGTGAGTAGGCAGGCGATTAACAACTATCAGTGTTCTGTCTATAGGAGCAATTGTTAATCGCAATAAAAAAAGAGGCATCAGAATCTGCAGATACTCCCCTGTCATGCGCCATTCGGAACCGAACACGAAAGCGAACACAGGAGGCGCAAATGCCATCAGCAGTAAGGTAGGCAGAATGCCAATCATAAAAAGCGCCCTTAGGGTACGCCACACCAGCGCGCGTAATTCTTCTGGGGAACGGCGGCTGTATTCTGCTGCACGCCCCAGATAGACCTGCCCGATGGAGGCGCCTGCCAGATCAACAGGGGTTCCAATCAGGCGCAGTCCCAAGGCGAGCCAGCCTGCCTCTTTCAAAGAGTAAAGGCTTGCTGTCAACAGCAAGGGCAGTTGCTGGCTCAGGGTGTTCAGAAGAGCGGCAGGCACACTATAGGCAGGGAACTGCCAGTAGCGCCTGAGCAGAGAAGACGCTGAGCGCCACGCTCCTACATCAGGACGCCATCGCCAGCCCAATACCAGCAACGCAACCAGCTGACCCACCACTTGACCCAGTATCAGCCCTAACGCGCCAAGCTTTTGTAAGCCCCCAACGATCTGGGTCAGCACATACGCGAGCGCGAGCAACCACCGGCTATACGCTTGTGCCCGGAACTGCTGAAGGCGAGTTCGCCGAAAAGAGAGAATTTGCGATGCCCCATACAGGGCAATCCCCACTGTTAGCCACCCCAGATAGGGCTTCACATTTTGCAGGAAAGCAAGATTCAAGCCATGCGCGAGCCCCCACAAGACCACGCCCGCCAGCAGCGAGAGGAATACCACTCCTATCAACGACACTGAGGCAAGGCGCTCAGCCTCCTCATGGTCTGCTGGTAGCAAAATCGCCAGTTCGTAACGCAGGGTCACTACCACGCTAAGAATGACCACCAGGGCGCTATAGCTCGCCAGCACCCCGTATTCGGAAGGAGTATAGAGACGAGTCAGCAAGGGCGCGGTTACGAAGAGGATAGCTTGCCCTATTAGTGCGCCCAGCATCAGCTCGCTGATGTGGCGAAGCGCAGGACGCGAACGCAGAGCCTCTCCCAGGCGAAATCTCTCCCAGCGCATGCTTGCGCAAAGAAGTATACCGCCTGCAGAAGTAGTTAGAGAGGAAACTCAAGACGGGTACAATTCCCTCTGGTGAGACCAATGAAGCGCTTGTGGTGGCTGGGATGGCTCTGGCTGATGTGGGGGCTGGGGGTAGCCTTCGCAGATGCCCCATCGGGAGTGGTGTACTACATCCAGTTCAAAGAGATTGTGCATCGCGCTTCGGCGGATTATCTGATTCGGGCGCTTCAGGAAGCCTCTGCGCGGAACGCGGCGGCGTTTGTCGTGTTGCTGGATACGCCAGGGGGCGAGCTGCAGGCGACACGCGATATTGCAAGCGCCCTGTTGAATAGCCCCATCCCGACAGCGGTCTTCGTGTATCCATCAGGTGCGCGGGCAGGGTCTGCGGGTGTGTTCATCACGATTTCTGCCCATGTGGCGGCGATGGCACCCGGCACGAATATCGGCGCGGCAACCCCTGTGAGCGGCAGCGGGGAAGACATCGGCGAGGATATGCGCAAAAAAGTCGTAAACGACACGGTTGCCTTCGCCAAGACGATTGCCCGCCAGCGCGGGCGCAACGAGGAGTGGGTGGTCAAAGCCGTTACAGAAGCCGCCTCCATTCCTGAAACCGACGCGCTGAAGCTTAAGGTGATTGACCTTATCGCCACAACCCCCGCTGACCTGCTTAACAAAATGAACGGGCGCAAAATCACGCTGGCAAACGGCAAGACGCTCACCCTGCGTACAAAAGACGCGCCGTTTCAGGAAATCCCCAAAACATGGCGCGAAACGCTGTTGATGTTTATTGCTCATCCGAATGTGTTTTACTTTCTGTTCCTGCTGGCGTTTTACGGGCTAATTGCGGAACTCCAGAACCCTGGCGCGACCTTTCCGGGCGTGATTGGACTGATTAGCCTGCTGCTGGCGCTGTACGCGATGTCGGTGTTGCCTGTAAATGCGCTGGGGGTGGCGTTGATTCTGGTGGCGTTCGCGCTGTTTGTCGCCGATTTGTTCACCCCCACGCATGGCGCGCTCACCTTCGGCGCGATTGTGTCGTTTTTGATTGGCTCCATCATTCTGTTCCAGTCCGACTCCCCTGTAATGCGGGTGAGTCTCTGGTTGATTGGCACGATGACGGTGCTGACGGCGGGGTTCTTTTTGTTCATCACCTATTCGGGCGTGCGGGCGCAGTTTCGCAGGAAGGTGAGCGGTCAGGAGCGGTTGATTGGCATGATTGGGCGCGTGCGCAAGCGGCTGGATCCCGAAGGGCTGGTTTTTGTGGATGGCACGCTCTGGCGTGCGATAGCGCAAGACCCTCCTATTGAAGAAGGCGAGTCGGTTCAGGTGGAGCGTGTAGAGGGGTTGACGCTGTATGTGCGCTGGGCGCCTTCCATAGGAGGGGCATCGCCTGTGCCTGCGGCGCGTCAGGAGGACGGAAACGCATAGATGCTACGCACCCGTGTCTTGACCGCCGTTGTGGGGATTCCGCTGTTTCTGGTTGCGCTGTGGGCGCCGGGCGGATGGCTTTTCGCTGGGGTGTGTTCGCTGCTGGCTGGAGTGGGCATTCTGGAATTTCGCAGTGTGTATAGTGAGAGAGAGGGACATCGCTATCACCTTAATCCAGTTTTGCTGGTGTGGGGGGCAAGCTTGCCGCTCTTGACGCGCCTGTTTCCCGATATGGCGCTTCATGAGAGCCTGCTTCCTGTGCTGGGGGCGAGTTTTCTGTGGGAGCTGGCGCGGGCGTGGCGTCAGGGCGTAGCGCCAATAGTGCCGAACCTGAGTTATGCGCTGTTTGGGGCGCTCTACATCGGCTGGCTGATGAGCTTCGCGGTACGCTTACGAAACGATTTCACTCCCCAAACGATGTATGAACTCCCCATAGAGCAGGGAGTGTTGTGGGTCGTATGGCTGATGGCGATGCTCTGGACGGGTGATTCGGGCGCCTACTTTGCCGGAAAGCTCATAGGGAAGCGAAAAATTGCACCTTCTATTAGCCCAGCTAAAACAGTAGAGGGTTCTGTTGCAAATCTTATACTTTGCGCACTGGTGGGCTACGGCGTGGGGCTGGCAGTAGGGGTTTCGGCTCCTGTAGCCATAGCCACAGGGTTGGGCGTGGGGGTGCTGGGGCAGCTGGGGGATTTGTTTGAGTCGGCGCTCAAGCGGGCAGTCGGCGTCAAAGATTTTGGGGGGATTCTGCCAGGGCATGGGGGCGTTCTGGATCGGTTTGATAGCCTGTTGTTCAGTGCGCCGTTTGTGTGGTGGGTTGTGGCGTACTGGGTGTAGCAGGAAAAGACAGTTCTGAAAGAGAATTCACTTCCCCGATGAAGGCATGGCTTCGCTGGCTGCGCGGGGCGGCGATGGTTTTGGGACCGCTCTTCGCGTTTCTCACGGTGTTGACACCTTCCCCCTTGCATGGCGTTTCCCAATCGGCGTGGCAGACGCTGGGGCTGGCGGTGTGGATGGCGCTGTGGTGGTTCACCGAGTGTATTCCCATCCCTGCCACGGCGCTTATCCCGCTGGTGTGGATGCCCCTCACAGGGATTATGGAGGAGAAAGCCACCGCCTCGCGCTACGCAGACCCCATCATCTTTTTGTTTCTGGGCGGTTTCATCATTGCGCAGGGGATGCAGGAGAGCGGCTTGCACCAGCGGATTGCCTTCTGGATTATCCAGCGACTGGGGCATACTCCAAAGGGGCTGATCGGGGGCTTTATGCTCGCCACGGCATTTATCTCGATGTGGGTCAACAACACCTCCACGGCGATGATGATGTACGCTGTGAGCTTGCCGATTCTGCAAACCCTGCGTCAGGGAGTGGGGGGCGAGGAAGCGCGAGGCTTCAATGTGGCGCTGATGCTGGGCATCGCCTATGCTTCGTCTATTGGCGGTGTGGGTACTCTAATCGGCACTGCCCCGAATGCCCTGCTCGCGGGCTTCCTCAAGGAAAACTACGGCTACACGCTCACGATGCTGGACTGGCTCTGGATCGGTTTGCCGTTTGTGGGATTGATGCTCCCCTTCACATGGTTCTGGCTCACCCGTGGGCTGGGAGACCATGGAGGAGCGTTCCGGGAGTTGCGCGTTCAGTGGGCAGAGACAACCACAACCCCTCTTAGCCGGGCGGAGAAGGGGGTTCTGACCGTTTTCGGGCTGGTGGTGTTCGGCTGGTTGTTTCGGGCGAAGCTGGCGGAATGGACGGGTTTGCCCATTTCCGACAGCACGGTTGCGATTGCAGGGGCGCTTTTGTTGTTCGTGTTGCCAGCAGGCAAGGGACGCGCCATTCTGGACTGGCGCACGGCGGAGCAAATCCCGTGGGGCGTGCTTCTGCTATTCGGCGGGGGGCTGGCGCTGGCGAGCGCCTTTGAAAGCACAGGCTTGGCAAAGGCAATTGGCTCCAGCGTGGAGGCGCTGGGAGCAGTTAGCCCGTGGGTGCTGACACTGGGCGTTGCAACTCTGGTCATCTTTCTGACGGAGTTGACCTCCAATACCGCCGTAACGGCTACTTTTTTGCCTGTGGTATCGGCAGTGGCGGTGGGCTTGGGGTTAGACCCCCGCCTGCTCACGATTCCAACGGCGGTAGGCGCGTCAGCGGCGTTTATGCTGCCTGTTGCCACGCCGCCGAACGCAATCGTTTTTGCTTCGGGCGAAATTCGGGTTCACGAGATGGCGCGTGCAGGGCTGGCGCTCAATTTATATTGTATCGCGCTCACCACGCTGATTACGCTGACTCTGGCACGCTGGGGGCTGGGTTTTTAGCGCCCTCCCCCGCCTCCGCCGCGCATGCCAGCGCCACCACCACCGCCTGCGCCCGGACGCTGCGAGCCACCCATGCGCGGTCCAAACGGACGCCCGAACGGCGAGCCAGGTCCTTCATCCTGCTGAGTGAAGATGCGCCCAGTAACCACGACTTCGCCCTCACGCAGACCATCAATAATTTCGGTCTTCTCGTTGCCCTGCACCCCGACTTTCACAGCACGGCGCTGCGGACGCCCGTTGACCATAACCTCCACATAAGCGCCCTCCGGCGATTCGTTGACCGCCTCGTTGGGGACAGCAAGGACATCCTCCTTGCGGGCAACCAGAAATTCGCACGAAGCGTTTAAGCCCGGCTTGAGACGCGGGTCGGGCTTTTCGATCTCCACGCGCACTTTCACCACCGTTACATTTTGTTCCACGACTGCCTGCGGGTCTATGCGACTCACCTTGCCGCGGAATTTTTCGCGCGGGTAGGCGTCAATCCGAATGGTGACGGGCTGACCGATTTTGACATTCCCAATATCGGCTTCGTCTACCGAGACCTCCACATACATGCGCGAGGTATCGGCTATTTGCAGAAGGGTGTTGCCCTGCGAGAAGAGCGAGGTGCCTGGGGGCACAATTGTACCACGCTCCACAAACCGGGCAATCACGACGCCGCTGAGGGGTGCGGTGATGGTCGTGCTATCCAGCTGGACTTTGGCGTTATAGAGCTGGGCGTCGGCGCGGGCGCGCTGGGCTTTTGCCGCGGCGATATCCGCCTCACGCAGGCGAATCTGCCGGAGGTTCGCGCGCGCCTGTTCTAAGGCAACCTGCGCCTGACGATACTGCGAGCGTGCCTCTTCCAGCGCCTGCTTGACCAGCTCCACCTGAGCGCGGTTGGCTTCCGCCGATCTCAGGTTCGCTTCCGCTTCCTGAACGCGAGCGCGTGCTGTCTCTAACCGTGTCTGGATATCCGCCTCAAGGGTCTGAAGGCGTTTTTCCGCCGCGACGAGCTGGCTTCGGGCATTTTCCAGCTGCGCCAGCGCATTATCCACCTGTTGCTGGGAGACGAACCCTTTCTGCAGGAGCGACTGCAGGCGTTCATAGTTGCGCTGGGCGGTTTCCACCTGCTGGCGGGCGGCGTTGTAATTCGCTTGCGCCTGCGCACGCTCCTGCGGGATGGTAACTTTCTCCAGCTGCTCCAGATTCTTACGGGCAGTTTCCAGCGCGGTGCGTGCGGACTGAATCTGCGATTCGGTGAGGGTCGGCTGGATGCGTGCGCGTTCTTCGGCTTGCTGGAGCCGTGCGCGTGCCGCTTCCAGGTTCGCCTCTGCCTGGCGCAACGCTAACTCGCTCTGCTCGCGCTGAAGACGCAGGCTCTCCTCTGCCTGCTCGATACGGGCGTTCGCGGCTTCGAGGTCGGCTTTTGCCTGATTATAAACCGCAAGTGTATCGGCGGGGTCAATTCGCGCCAGCAGCTGCCCTTTTTGCACGACATCGCCCACATCCACCAGCAGCTCGCTGACGATGCCCCCCGCTTTGGATTTCACATCGACGATATTGTAGGTTCGCAAAACGCCCGTCGCATTAATGGTTCGCACCACATCCTCGCGGGTTACTTCGGCAGTGCGGAATTCGGGCTGGTTATTCTGAGTTTCCTGATTGGCGCGTCCGCGCCACCAGAAAACCGCTGCGACGGCAACAACGATTGCCACAATCACCACAACGCGCCTTTTCATAGCTTTGACCCTTCCATAGGATACCCGATGGCTATAGACGCAGGGGCGGGGGAATTGTTCTGGGTATCCTATTTCTATGCGTGTGCTGGTGCTGGGGACAACGGGGTATGTAGGGGGTGGCTCACCCCGCGCCTGCTGGAGGCAGGACATCGGGGCGGAACTGGACAGATGGATTCACGGTATTATTGGGGGAGCGATACAGAAGATTGCCCAACTCGCCGAAACTGTGCCACAGGAGGCATATCGATAAGACGCCGTTTGGGATACAATATAGGATGGAGGTCAACAAGAGCGTGAAACGCAAATGGATAGGTGGAGCCGTTAGCCTGCTCCTGCTGGGGCTTGCTTTTGGGGGCGGTTGGTGGGCGCGGATGTCGATGCGCCCCTATGCCTCGTCTGCAGGCAGCTCGGTTGTGGTGCAACGCGATTTCACTCCGATGATTGCCGATGCGCGAACTCCCAAATCGGATGCATCCGTCTCGGAGCCGTCGATGGTCGCGCTCTACTGGCGCGTGCTGGACCTTGTTAAGCGCGAATATGTGGAGCCTGTAGACGAGACGAAACTGATGCGCAGCTCGCTCGATGCGATGCTCGCCGCGTTAGACGATCCGCATTCGCAATACATGGAACCCCAGCGGTTTGAGCAATACCTCAGGGCGCTGAGCGGGGAAGTGAGCGGAATCGGCGCCGTGCTGAGCCTGCTCCAGCGGAAATCAACGGTCAAGCTCGGCAACACAGAGGAAACGGTTCCCGTAGAACAGCGCCTGATTCAGGTGGTGGCGGTGCTGCCCGGCTCGCCCGCCGAAAAGGCAGGGCTGAAATCGGGCGACCTGATTACGGAAATTGAGGGGCAGTGGGTGCTGTCGGAAGACCCGTTTGCCGAGGTGGTGGGTCTCCAGCGTTTGCACCGGGAGCGCCAGCAGATTTTAGATGCCGACCGCCGCGCCCGCGAGCGGCTCCGCAAGTCCATTACAATTAGCGAAGCCATTCAGAAGTTGACGGAGGTGCCCAAACCCAACGAAAAGCCCGAACTGACCCTCAAAGTGCAGCGCGGGGGACAGACTCTGGAGGTGAAGGTAAGCCGCGCGCTCACGAAGGTCAAGCCTGTGGAATACGGGCGCGTGCGCGGGCAGTTTGGCTACATTCGCCTGAACGCCTTGAATGTGCAGGCAGAGCGCGAGTTCACGCAGGCGTTGCGCACGCTTCAGCAGGGCGGCGCGAAAGGGCTGGTGATTGACCTGCGCCAGACCGCGATTGGGCAGCAGGAGCCAGCGCTCAAGATTCTGAGCCAGCTGGTGCGCACGCGGCGCGTCGGCACAGTAGAGTACCGTGAGGGAAACACCTACAAAAAACGCCCGCTGAACCTGCCCGCCGAGCCTCGCGGGAAAGCGCTCCCAATTGCCGTGCTGGTGGATCAGGGCACTTATAATGTCGCTGAACTTGTTGCGCTCGCGCTCAAAACGGGTGCGAAGGCGCGTCTGTTCGGCGTACCGACCGCTGGCGACGCGGCGCAGACGGCGCTCTATCGCCTGAAAGACAACTCGGCGTTCACGCTGACCGTGGGGCGCTATTATGGCGCCGACGGCAGCAGTTTCGACAAGCGCGGGGTTCAACCGGACGAACGCATCGCCGCAGCGCCCACTATGCGCGGACAGCCCAACGGCGACCCTGCGCTGGATAAAGCACTGGCATGGCTCACTCAGGTACAGAAGGAGGCACGCTCATGAGAAGGGGACGCGCACTGTGGCAGGCGCTGCTTCTTTTGCCTGCGCTCGGATTGCTGTTTATTCTGGGGTTTGTGAGCGCTGATATGTGGGCGAACCCTACGGGACGCCCCCACGAGGCGCTGGCGCTCCTGCGCAGCCGCTGGAATCCTATTGCCCCTGACAGCGCGGCAAAAATAGACCCCGTGGAAGCCTTTCAGAGCGTGCTGGCAGAGATTGAGAACCATTACTACGGCAAGCCCCCTGCCATCGATAAGCTGACCTATACCAGCATCGATGGCATGCTCAGCGCGGTGGGCGACCCCTACACCCGCTTCATGGAGCCTGAAGCCTTCAAGCGGATGCAGGAAGACACCTCAGGCAAGTTCACAGGCATCGGCGCGCTGCTGGAAGACGCCCCCGGCGGTGCGCGTGTAGTGCGCCCTCTGCCGAACAGCCCTGCGGAAAAGGCAGGCTTGAAAGCGGGCGATGTGATTATCGCCGTGGACGGCAAGAGCCTGGAGCGCATCTCCGTAGATGAGGCGGTGCGCCTCATTCGCGGACCGCGCTATTCCACCGTGGTGCTGACCGTGCGCCGCGAGGGTGAACCGGCGCCCCTCAAAATCACTATCCGACGGGATGTAATTGAAAGCCCCACGGTGGATGTCTACCTGGAAGACACCGAGAACAAAATCTATCGCATCTGGCTCCAGCAGTTCAACGAGAAAGCGCCCGATCTCGTCGCAAAAGCCCTGCGCGACATCCAGAAAAACGGGGGGCGCGCCGTGATTTTAGACTTGCGCACCAACCCTGGCGGACTGCTGGACTCGGCGGTGAAGGTGGCGAGCCTGTTTGTGCCGGGACGCAAGACCGTCGTGCAGATTGTGGGGCGTCAGGGACTGATAGACCAGCTCCATTCGGACCCGTCGCTGTATCTGAATCTGCAGATGCCGATTGTGGTGCTGATGAACGGCAGCAGCGCCAGCGCGTCGGAGATTGTGGCGGGGGCGCTTCGGGACCATAAGGTGGCGATTCTGATTGGCGAAGACTCCTTCGGGAAGGGACTGGTGCAAACAGTAATCCCCACCTCGCAGGAGACCGCCGTCGCGATTACCACCGCCAAGTACCTCACGCCAAACGGCACCGACCTGAACGCGAAGATTGTGGACGGCAAGCGCGTGGGCGGGCTGAAACCCGATATTGAGGTCAAAGCCGACGAGAACTGGCGCATCACCGACGAGGATCGCTCCAAAGACAAGCAGCTCCAGAAAGCGCTGGAGGTGCTTCGGGAGAAGTTGAACGCGCCGCTGGCGGGCGCCGCGGCGATGCGCGCCTCTGCCGACGAGACGGAGAGACGATGAGAACGGTACTGATCGGTTCTGACCACGCAGGCTACGCGCTCAAAGAGGCGCTGAAGGCGTTCCTTCAGGAGCAGGGCTACCGCGTGGAAGATGTCGGTGTCCACTCGGACTCGCCTGCGGATTACCCCGATGTGGCGCACGCGCTCACCGCACGCTTGCAGGAACTTCCCGACGCGCTTGGGGTTCTGATCTGTGGCACGGGAATTGGCATGTGCATCGCGGCGAACAAGCGCAGCGGGATTCGCGCGGCGCATGCCAGCGACCCTGTGTCTGCCTCGCTGGCGCGTGCCCATAACGATGCGAATGTGCTGTGCCTTGGAGCGCGCATCGTGGGCGAGGAGCTTGCGAAGGGGATTGTGTCGGCGTTTCTGCAAACGCCCTTCAGCGCCGAGCCACGCCACCAGCAGCGCGTGGCGAAGCTGGAGCTGAGCGCAGGAGGTGAACCCTTATCTCGCACCGAATGAGTGAAGTCGGCGCGCCCGAGCGCGCGGTGCTGGTGTTTTGCCACCCTGAGATGGGGGATGAGGAATCTTACTGGGCGGAAGAGATGCGTGCGCTGGCGCACTCGGCAGGGGTAAAACTCGTCGCCGAGATGCGCCAGAAACGCCACGCGCTGGATGTCGCCACCGCCATCGGGCGCGGCAAAGCCGAGGAGCTCTTCGCGCTCGCCCGCGAAAAGCAGGCAGATGTGATTATCTTCGACACAGAACTCACCCCCGTCCAGCAGCGCAATCTGGAAGAAATCACCCAGACCCGCGTGATAGACCGCACCCAGCTGATTCTCGACATCTTCGCCCAGCGTGCCCGCACGCGCGAAGGCGCCCTGCAGGTGGAACTGGCGCAACTGCTCTATCTGATGCCGCGCCTGTCAGGGCTGGGCACAGCGCTCTCGCGACTGGGCGGCGGCATCGGCACGCGCGGTCCCGGAGAGACGAAGCTGGAGATTGATAAGCGTCGCGTGCGCGAGCGAATCGCCCACCTGCGTCAGGAGATTGAGGAGGTGCGTCGCAAGCGCGCCCACCAGCGCAGCTCCCGACGCAAGCTGCCCTTCCCGCACGGGGCGATTGTCGGCTACACGAACGCGGGCAAGTCCACCCTGCTGAATGTGCTTTCGGGCGCGGAGGTGCTGGTGGATAACCGCGTGTTCGCCACGCTGGACCCCACCACCCGGCGCGTGGTGCTGCCCGACGGCTGGTCGGTGCTGCTGACCGATACCGTCGGATTTGTGGAGAACTTGCCCCCAATGCTGCTGGAAGCGTTTTATGCCACGCTGGAAGAGGTGCAGGAAGCCGATTTTCTGATTCATGTGATTGACATCTCCAGTCCGCACTGGGAGCTGCAACGCGACGCGGTGGAAACGACACTCGTGGAGCTGGGCGTGGATCAGAAACCTGTGATTACCGTGTTCAACAAGGCGGATAAGGTCAGCGACAGGGCGTGGCTCACCCGGCTTGTTGCCGAAACGCCCAACTCGGTCTATATCTCGGCGCGACAGGCGCAGGGCATTCCTCATCTGATGGATCGGCTGGTGCATACCATTCGCTCGATGCTGGTCAGCGTGGATGTGTGGCTGCCCTACAGCGCGACCGCCCTGCTTGCCGAGTGCTACGAGTACGGCTTCGTGCTGTCGGTGGACTACACGGAGGAGGGCATCCATTTGCGGGCGCAGGTGATTCCTGCGGTAGCCAGCCGCCTGCGCGAGGCAGGGAAGTGAAAACGGGTACAATTGCCTCGCCATGGAATGGGCGACCAAGATACTGAGCTGGACTCTCTGGATGCCGGTGATCGGCGCTTTCGTGCTGCTCTGGATTCCCCGTCGCCAGGAGCTGATGGCGCGAGGGATTGCGACGGTGTTCGCGCTAATCACGCTGGGGCTGGCAGGCGTGCTGGTGGCAAGCTTTGACCCCAACGATCGCCGCTATCAATTCATGGAGCGCGTGGACTGGCTGCCCGATTACGGCGTGCAGTACCTGCTCGGTGTGGACGGGGTGAGCCTGTGGCTGGTGGCGCTGACAGCCTTATTGAGCGTGCTGGCGCTCTTTTTCTCCTTCAGCATCACCGAGCGCGTAAAAGAGTTCTTGATTCTGATGTTGCTGCTGGAGAGCGCACTGCTGGGCGTTTTTATGGCGCTGGATTTAATCCTCTTTTATGTCTTTTTTGAGCTGACACTGGTACCGACCTACTTTTTGATTGCGCTCTGGGGTGGGCGCGACCGTGCGAGCGCGGCGCTCAAGTTTTTCCTTTACACCTTTTTCGGTTCGCTGTTTATGCTGCTGGCGTCTATTGTGCTGGCGTTTGAGCATTATAAGGCGACGAATGTGATGACTTTTGAGCTGATGCGCCTGGAGGAGTTTCTGCGTCAGGGGGGCGTGGCGGCGGATTTGCGCACATGGCTCTTTCTGGGCTTCGCGATTGCGTTTGCGGTGAAGTTGCCGCTGGTGCCGTTCCACACATGGTGGCCCCACGCGATGGGCGAGGCGCCCCTGCCCGTGGTGGTGGTGTTTCTCAAGACAGGCGCATACGGCTTTTTGCGCTTTGCGTTGCCGATGTTCCCGGAAGAGGCGCAGGCGTTTGCGCCTCTGGGGATGGCGCTCGCCGCGATTGCGGTGGTCTACGCCGCGATTCTGGCAACGATGCAGTTTGATATGCGTCAGGTCGCGCTTTATGCCGTGCTGAGCCACGCGGGGTTTATTATGATGGGACTGTTCGCCCGAAACGAGCAGGGCTTTGTCGGCAGCGTGCTGCAGCAGATTAATCACGGCGTAACGATGGGCGCGATGTTCCTGCTGCTGGGGTTTCTGTACCTGCGCACACGCACGCTGGATGTGGACAGGCTCGGCGGTCTCAAGCACCAGATGCCCCTCTTTTCTGCCCTGTTTCTGATTGTGCTGCTGGCGTCGGTGGCGTTGCCAGGCACGAACGGCTTCGTGGGCGAGTTTCTGTGCCTGCTGGGCGCGTTCCAGTCGGCACAGGCGGGCGATGTACCCGTGGGCTGGGTGGTGCTGGGCGTGCTGGGCACAATCCTGTCGGTGGTCTATATGCTCTGGATGTTCCAGCGGGCGTTTTACGGACCGACGCCGGAACACCTGCGCGGCATCCCCGACCTGCGTCCGCATGAGGTGGCGCTGGTGTTGCCCCTGATCGCGCTGATTTTCTGGATTGGCGTCCGCCCCGTCACCTTCACCAAGCCGATTACCACTGCCTATGAGACTTTGCACAGCCAGCCAGCGGGGGTTCTCTCCGCACATCAGCAACGGTAGCCGCGAGGGGGAGCGCAATGCGCACAACAGTTGAGAAGGAAACGGTGATTGTGATTTTCGGGGCGACGGGCGACCTCGCCCGAAACCTGCTCATTCCCGCGCTGTATCAGCTCTGCCATGCGCACATGCTCCCCGAAAATGTGCGAATCTTGCTCTACGCCCGACGCCCCTACACGCTGGAGCAGTACCTGACCGAGGTGGAGCAGTCGCTTCGGGCGGAGGGTAAAAAGTTAGACGGCTGGAAACAGTTCACCCCGCGCTTTGTGGCGTATGTGCAGGGCGGTCTGGACGAAAAAAGTCTTGAGCAGTTGAACGCCTGGATAAAAGCGAACGCCGTATTCTATCTGGCGTTGCCGCCGGGGGTGTTTGCGCATGCGGCGGAACTGCTGGCACAGCTGGGTTTCCACGATGAAACCCACGGCTATCGCCGATTGGTGATCGAGAAGCCCTTCGGCTACGATATTGAAAGCGCTCGCGCTCTGGATCAGCAGGTACGCGCCCACTGGCGCGAAGAGCAGATTTTCCGGATTGACCACTACCTGGGCAAGGAGACCGTTCAGAATATTCTCGTGTTTCGGTTCGCGAACCTGCTGCTGGAGCCGCTGTGGAACCGCAACCATGTGGAGCATGTGCAGATTACCGCGGCGGAGACCGCCGGGCTGGAGGGGCGCGCCAGCTACTACGATCAGGCGGGCGCCCTGCGCGATATGGTGCAAAACCACCTGATTCAGCTCTTCACCCTGACCGCGATGGAGCCGCCTTCCAGCCTGGTGTATGACGACCTGCGCACGGAGAAGGTGAAGGTTCTCAAAAGCGTGCGTCCCATCCCGCGCAGTGCGGTGAACGCCTTCGCGGTGCGGGCGCAATACACTGCGGGCGTCGTGAAAGGCGAGCGCGTGCCCGGCTATCTGGAAGAGGAGGGGATTCCCCACAACTCCACGACCGAGACCTATGCGGCGGTCAAACTCTATGTGGATAACTGGCGCTGGCGCGGCGTGCCGTTTTACCTGCGCACGGGCAAGCGCCTCAGCGCCGACCGGAGCGAGATCGCGATTCAGTTCAAGACGCCGCCTTTGCACCTGTTCCGTGAGACCCCACTGGATCGGCTGGAGCCGAACTGGTTTATCTTCGAGATGAAGCCTTCGGAAGCGATTTCGCTGGTGGCGCAGGCGAAAAAGGTGGGGCTGGAGCTGACCCCACGCACCATTGTGCTACGCGCCGCCTATCGCGAACCGCATCAGGAGGGGTTTGACGCCTACACCACGCTCCTGCTGGATGTGCTGGAGGGCAACCGCCAGCATTTCCTGCGCTTTGACGAGGTGGAGTGGGCGTGGCGTGTGTTAGACCCCATTCTCAAAGCGTGGCAGAGCGACGATAGCCCCCTGCCGACCTACCCTGCTGGTTCCGAAGGTCCCGAAGAAGCCGTGCGGATTCTGGATTCGGAGCATCACCGCTGGCGTCCGTTAGGAGGATAAAATGGCAAACTCTCAACCGATTCAAAATGTTTTCCCGCAACTACGCATCACAGACTGGAGCCGTGCGCATCGCTTCTATGTGGAGGGACTGGGCTTTCAGGTGGACTGGATTCACCGGTTTGCTCCCGACATGCCCGTTTTCGCGCAGGTGAGCCGCGAGGGACGCGCGCTGTTCCTGACCGAACACGCAGGCGATTGTCAGGTCGGCGGCGCGGCGTATATTGTGCTGGACAATCTGGACGCTTTTTATCAGGAGGTCTGTCAGCGCGGCGTGACGCAACCCGAACCCCCTGAAGAGACCCCGTGGGGGCGTCGGGAGATGACCCTCAAAGACCCCGATGGGAACACCCTGCGCTTTGCGGCGCCGTTAGAGACGCAGTGAGCAGGGACGCCCCCTCGCCCACAGCGGCAGGCGAGGGGGGAAGGGCACATCAACACCCACTGCCGAAGTTGAACAGCACCACCAGCAGGTCAGCGTCGTCGACGGTGGCGTCGCAGTTCACATCGGCGGGGTTGGCGCCCGTTGCGCCGAAGGCGAACAGCACCGTCAACAGGTCAGCGTCGTCCACGCAACCGCTGCCGTCGGCGTCGCCATTCGTGGGGATGCAGGCAGGGGCGACCCAGAAGCCGCCCGTGAGGCTGAAACTGCCCCCTGTGAGGGGGTTGCTGGCATCGGGCTGACCGACGGTGCCGCCCAAGTTGAAAGTGCCGCCGGTGGCGAAGGTGATGCCGCCGCCATCAATCGTCCACCAGCTGAGATCGTAGTTGCCGCCCGATTGGGCGTTGGCGACGCCCATCAGGGTCGCAAGAATCGCGCACATCGTCACTGTTCTCATCGTTGTTTGCCTCCATCGTTTCGTTGTGCCCTCCCCCCGCAAGCAGGGGGGAAGGTGGGTGTCCCCTCCCTCTCCCGCAGCGTGGGAGAGGGGGCAGGGGTGAGGGCGTCACGGCGCGCTGATCCGTACCAGCCCACCGCACGCCTCAAGGCGCATCCGCTTGCTGATAGTGATGCCTTCGGTACGCGAACCCGCCTTGATATAGAGCGTCGGGAAGTCCAGCACCGCCGTGTCCACAGAGGTCGTTATCGCGTTCGCCCCCTCGATCACCGTATTATAGGGGAAGCTGAAGGTGCCCAGCTCGATAAAACCTGCGCTGAAGTCCACCCAGATGTCCAGCAGGCGGTAGAGCTCGCGCGACCGCCGAGTCTCGGTAATCACCATCGCGTTATGCGCTTCATTAGGCTGTCCTATCGGCACACCCGTCGGCACGCCCTGATAGGTCACATCCGGGTTCGAGAAGTAGGGAATGCGGGTACCGGGCGCATACGCCATCACTGTACGGTACTGCACGCCATCGTTGCCGTTGAACCGCCAGCCGAACCCGTACGAACGGAAATCACACCCGCCATTATCCCGGTCGTGCCCACAGCCTTGGTTGTGCCCAATCTCGTGTGGGAAGGTGTAGGTTGTGCAGGTGTACTGAACCACGCCAAACGCGCGTTCCGGGTCGCTGCCATCCCCGCACCATGCGCGCCCGCAGGCATCCATGCTGTTCAATAGCAGGATGACCTGATCGGCACGAAAGTTGGTGCGATCGGCGTGAATACCGTCCATTACGCCGTCGTTGGGATCGGTCAGGTGACTCAGCTGCGTGCCGCTGTCTCCGTTCCCTTCGCCAGGATAGTTCACTTCCAGCCGCCGCACTAAACGCGCCGTCAAGCTGACCTGACTGTTCTGGTAGGCTTCGTTGCACTGGTCGATAAACAACTGGATGCGCGCGTTCATCTGGTTGACCCCACCAATCGCCTGACGCGCCTGCGTGGTGTAGTACACGGCGATGTCCAGCACGGCTCGCGGCTGTGTGCAGGCAGCCGTGCCGAAATCATCGTCCCCTGCCATCTCAATATCCTGATTGGCAAAGCGGGCGTGCCACTCGGCGTCTTCGGGTGTCATCTCAAACGGCGGCGGCGTCTCGTTCTCCTGATTCCCGCAGGGCGGCTCCTCGCCAACCTGCACCACCACATACAGGTCGTCTTTGTAATAGCGCAGGTCAAACACCGCCCCGTACATCGGCGTGGAAACGAATAATGCAAGCGCGTCTTCCTCTACCACCAGAATAAAGTGGCTGCCATCCAGCCCCTCCAGGCGTCCGAAGCAGGAGTAGCGCTGCTCATCCCGCCGCTCCACACGCTCCACCACGCCTATCGGGTTGACCCCTTCCAGCAGGTTGAACAGCACGCGGCTGCCCGGTTGCAGACTCTGCACCACCTGCCAGCGGATGCGCACAGGCTGGTAGGCTTGTGCGTTGCGCAACGCAGGGGCGTCTGCAGGCACGGTCGCCTTCACTGGCGTAAAGAGGGATGGGGCAGCCGATTGCGTCTGCCCGCCCAGCCAGAGCGTGCTGAAGACCACAACCGCCCAAAATCCTCTGGGTGTTTTCATGGCGGTTGCCTCCTTACTGCAGATTGACCAGCACCAGCACAAAGCCCGTCTTACCCTGCTCAAGGCGGGTCATCGCCTTGCCCAGAATCGCACCCTGTGCTTTTTGCAGGTCGGTCGCCTTCATCGCGTAGCCCGCGCGCTCCGCCGTGGTCAGGAAGTCGCCGGGTTCAATCGCGTGTTCGGCAGCGTCGGCGTAGACCCACACGCGCCCGCTGATGGCGATGGGGGTGTGGTTTTCACTGCCTTCGGTGTTGCCCAGCACGATGCCTTTGGACAACCCGTTTGCGCCCGCGACGATGCCTGCCACGCGCTTGTTATAGGCGCCGCGTGCGAGGCGGAGGTTGCCGGGGTTGTCGGGGTCAATCTCGACGACCATGCCGGGTTGGACGGGTTCAGTGGTGGGGAACTTTTCGGCGAAATCGGCGCCCGTGATTTCCAGCACCCTCACGCGCGCCGTGCCGTTCACATGCAGTTTGGCGGCAGGGCTGGTCGTGCCGATGCCCACATTGCCCGCGGCGTTGGTGCCGTTGATAATCACATCACCACCGTTGTGGTTCAAAGAGAGGGTGGCGGCTGCCCCATTATTGCGCGCCATAATCTCGTTGCTGTCCATGCTGAGGTTCGCCCCCGAGGTCAGCCCTATCTGAACAAAACCGCCGCCGCTGGGGGAGCTGTCGGTGCCGCTGGCGACATGGAGCGGCACTTCGGGCACAAAGGTGCGCACGCCTACATAGAGATTCGCCAGATCGATACTCATCGCCGTGAGACCGCCACCCATGAAGTTGAACTTATCGTCCGAGTCACGATACTGTAAGCCCCAGTTCGTGAAAGCGGGCGAATGGGCAATCACCATGCGGTCGGCGTTGTTGGCACCCGAGCTGAACATCATCATCATCGGCGCGTTGGTGGCATCCGCTGTGGAGAAGATAATGCTTCCCTGATCGTCGTAGAAACTCATGTCCCCATCCAGGAGACGCACAGAAAGGCTGCTGCTACCGCTCCCCATAAAATGGAACTCATCGGTAGTATCCCGATACATCAGACCCCAGTTCGTGAAAGCGGGCGAGTGGGCAATCACCATTCGATCAGGATTCGAAACACCACTTTCAAACAGGCGTAAAGTACTGGCATAGGGCGTTGGGTTAATCTTCACACGGGGCGAAAGGGTCGTGGCGCCGACCTGGATCTCCAGGTAGCGGGTTCCACCATCCCAGATCGAAGCAGGGAAATTCAGCTCTACACTGAACAAACCGTTGCTCACAGGTACGGCAACGGGACCCACCGTACCCAACAGCGTACCGCCAGCGGCGGCGTTATAGAGCCGAAAAGTCATCTGATAGTTGCCATTCGCAGGGTTGCCGCCGTCTCTGAGCGACCCCTGATAGGTGAACGGTTGGGCGCACCCAAGCGCCAGCGACACGGCTAAAGCCAAACTGCAGAACACACTGCGCATTGCATAGCCTCCTTCAAGGAATTTCAGCGGTCGAGAGAGGAAATGGCTGGCTGCCGATGTGGCTGGCGACCAGGTTATCTCTATCTTTCGGTGGCGCCGATACTCTATTATACACCATTTTTCACGAATCGAGAAATTTTTTGGAAGACATCAGTTTCAGATGCCGATTGAATCGTTTCCGCTTCTCCCTGCCTCTAACAGGGCAGAGGAGGGAAAAACCTATGTGTAGCGTGTGCAAGCGTGGGCTGCCGTTCTGGATAGGGCTGTTGATTCTGAGCATTCTGGCGTGGCAGGCAATCCCTGCAACGGAACGCACGGACGATTCGGGTTCCAAAAGCTATCAGAAACTCACTATCGAGCAGGCAGAGAAGTGGATTAATGAAGGCGCTCTCGTGATTGATGTGCGTGAACCCTTCGAGTTTGCGGAAGGGCACATCCCGCAGGCGAAAAACATTCCGCTGGGCGAGCTGTCTCATCGGCTGGACGAGGTTCCCAAAGACAAGCGTCTCGTGCTGGTGTGTCGCAGCGGCAACCGCTCGTCTAAAGCGGCGCGACTGCTGTTAGATCAGGGGTACCCCCCAGACGCGATTGGCAATCTGGAGGGGGGCATGCTACGCTGGCAAGCGGAAGGAAAGCCGATTGAGCGGTAGGCTATCCTGGCAGAATGTCCAGCGTGCCCTTCTGCTCGTTGTAGTAAGCCTCCGGGATGCGGAGTGCGACGATTTCTGGGTTCAGCGCGTTCGGGGGCAGGCGGAAGGGCACGCGCTCCCAGAATCGTGTTGCCACCGCCGCAGGGCGCACGACAGTAACGCGCCAGCGCGGGTTCTCTTTCGCCAGCACCTGCGCGAACACCTCCAGACCTGCTTTCGCTGTCGCGTACGCGCTCAAACCAGGCAGAATCAGTTTCTCCGTGAGCGCGCCCACATAAAACAGGTGTGGCTCGGCAGAGAACAACGGCGCAAAGACGCGAGTTGCTAAAAATGCTCCCGTGAGGTTGGCGTTCAGAATTCGGAGCCACTCTTCAGGCGACATCTCGGTTACCTTGCGAGCGAGAATGTCGCCGACAGTGTAAACCACCACCTCAATCGGGGGGTTGCCGCTGGACTGCAGGTAGTTTTGCAGGGCGTCGCGCGCCTGCTCCAGCGAAACAGGGTCGCTCACATCGGTAATGGCGTGCGCGAAGTGAACGCCGTTCGCGAAACGCTCCGGATGGCGCCCAATCGCGAACACCTGCCACTCGTCCTCTATAAACGCCTTAGCAACATTCTGACCGATAGAACTGTCCGCTCCGATAAGTAACAGGGTTCCCATAGTGCGGGAATTGTACCTCACATTTAACTATCTGCCAGTGAAGTCGGGTTTTTGCACCCTTGAGGGTATAATCGCACTGTGAACAGGGGAGGACAGGGACTGGTGGTAGCGCTGAGCGACGAGGAGATAGAAAACATCTATGCCCTCGTGAAGCGGTACTGGGAAGATTACCTGAAGAAACACGGAGTCGGTCCGCTTCCCCAACTGCAGCGAGAGGGGAACTACACAAAAGCGGCTCTCGTGCTTGTATATCTGGCGTGGGGTTATCCGAACACCCGTTGGGTAACTAAGGAAGAGCTCACCGAGTTCGTCCGCAATTATCATCCCAAAACGCCCGATGTGCAAGAGGGCAGGCACTTGGGAATGCAGAGGGGCTTCTATGTTGCGTCGTCACAGCGCAGGAATGGTCTCAATGAGGAAGAGTTGAAAAATGCTCCAAGGAATGCATATCGGTTGATGACTTTAGAAAGACCGCATCCCAGCTGGATACCAAAAAGACAAAAGGTTGAGGACATAGACTTTGAAAGTATCAAGAAAAACTACGGCTATCGATGCGCTACCTGCGGTTCGAGAGAGGGCGAAGCGAATTTGCGATACCCTGGCGAAACAACGCGCTTACAGGAAGCCCATAGGAATCCGCATAAGCCGTTGACGGGCGATAATGTAATTCCCCTCTGTGAACGGTGCAACCGTGCGGATAGGGACAAGTGGGTTTACGACAAAAGGGGGCGCGTTGTTGGGGTGGCGAAAGCAGAGGTTGTTATCAATTCAATCAAGAAGCGGTATTTGCCTGAGGCAGAAGTTGAGAAGTTGAAGGATTTTCTCGTAAAGCGTGCGGGAGGCGACTCTTCATGAAAACAATTCACGATTGGGTTGACCAGCTTATCTGCGGCGATGCGCTTCAGGTGCTTCCTGAAATGCCTTCGGAGTTCGTGGACGCCGTAGTAACAGACCCGCCCTACTTTCTGGACAAACTGGACAACCAGTGGAGTCTGGAGCAGGTAGAGAAGCGTTTGCCCAGCCAGCGAGTGATCACACACCTGCCTCCGGGCATGAAGTTTGACCCCAATCAGGGGCGCGAGTTCTATCGCTGGTTTCTCAAAGTGGCGCAGGAGCTGCTGCGTATCCTGAAGCCAGGCGGGTTTTTCTTCTGTTTTTCCAGCCCGCGCCTGTATCATCGCCTTACTGCCGCTGTGGAGGATGCCGGGTTCTGGATTCGCGATAGCTTCATATGGCTTTACCTGCAGAACCAACCCAAGGCGATGGGGCTTGACCATTTCATAGAGCGCCTGCCTGTCAGCGAAGCGGTGAAACAGCAACTCAAGGCAAAACTGCGAGGTTGGAAAACGCCGCAGGTTAAGTCCTGCTATGAACCGATTGTTGTTGCGCAAAAGCCTTACGAAGGCACTTTGCTGGAAAACATGCTGAAGCATCAGGTGGGGCTGTTCAACACGGAGGTGCGTATTGGAAGCAATATGTACCCCGCAAATGTTTTGATCGTCGACAGCTTCGGGGCGATGCTGGATCGTTACTTTCTTGTGCCCAAGCCTGATGTTCAGGAGAAGGGAGCTTACAACACCCACCCGTCGGTGAAGCCTGTTGCACTGTGTGAACACCTGATTCGTCTGTCAACCCTCCCTCAAGCGATCGTGCTGGATCCGTTTATTGGAAGCGGCACGACCGCAATTGCCGCGCGGAGCACAGGACGACACTTTATAGGCGTCGACATCAATCCAGAATATATTGCAATCGCCCAGCGTCGTTTGAGTGAATGGAGTCCGTCCCTCTTTCAAGAGGATGCGCCATGAAGCTATCGGTTCGCGTATAATTAACTGGCTCTGCTGGCTGGCGGGTGGCCCCCCAATTGGGGGGAGGAAAGTCCGGGCTCCGCAGGAGACTGTGCAGGGTAACGCCCTGGCGCCCGCAAGGGCGACGGAAAGTGCCACAGAAACGCAGACCGCCCGCAAGGGCAAGGGTGAAACGGTGCGGTAAGAGCGCACCAGCGTGCGCGCAAGCGCTCGGCTGGGCAAACCCCACAGGGAGCAAGGTCGAATAGGGAGGGGATGAAGCGCTCCGCAGACCCTCCGGGTTGACCGCGTGAGGCTTCGCGCAAGCGAACGCCCCAGAGAGATCACCCGCTCAAACAGAACCCGGCTTACACGCCAGCAGAGCGCAAAAAACAAAGAGCGCAACTCTATTCCGAGTTGCGCTCTCAGGGTTTGAAAGGACGACTCGCAGGGTCGGCTTTCATTCGCTCTCACCTGCCCGCAGTTGCGCCAGCCGCTTGTTGAGGGCAATCATCAAGCGCGACTTCTTGCGGTTCCCCGTGTTCTTGTGCAGAATCCCGCGCTTGACCGCCTTGTCAATCAAGCTGATGGCGCGACGCAGGGTTGAGAGCGCTGCCTCCACCTCGCCTTTCTCCGCCAGCTCCTTGACCCGCCGCGAGTAGGTCTTAATCGCGGACTTGGTGGCGCGGTTGCGGAGATAGCGCTCCCGCGACTTGATCAGAGCCTTCTTCGCCGATTTGGTGTTTGGCATCGCTGTTCCTCCTATGCCCAGATTATACCCGATGGAATCGGGTACAATCCCCCTGTTATGCGCACGACAGTCCGAAAGACCTATAAGATGTGGTTGGGCGGTCAGTTTGTGCGTTCCGAGTCGGGGCGCGCCTACGAGGTCTCCGATGCGCAGGGGCGCTTCTTCGCGAATGTGCCGCTTGGCTCCCGCAAAGATTTACGCGACGCTGTGCAGTTCGCCCGCCAGGCACAGTCGGGATGGGCGAAACGCACCGCCTACAATCGGGGGCAGATTCTCTATCGGGTCGCGGAGATGCTCGAAACCCGCCGCGAGGCGATGCGTGCGGAACTGATAGCCGCGACAGGCGATCCGCCCGAAGTGGTGGAACAGGAGATTGACAGCGCCGTAGACCGCTGGGTCTATTACGCAGGCTGGAGCGACAAATGGAGCGCGCTGGTCTCTACCTTGAACCCCGTCGCGATGCCCATGCACAACTTCACGCAACCAGAGCCGACGGGCGTGGTGGGGATTGTGTGCCCACCTGAAGCGCCCCTCGCCTCGCTCAGCAGCCTGATTGCCCCCGTGATTGTGAGCGGAAACACCTGCGTGGTGCTACTACCAGAAGCGACACCCACCGTGGGGTTGACCTTCGCTGAGATTCTGGCGACTTCCGACCTGCCCAACGGGGTGGTGAATATGCTCTCGGGGTCGCATACGGAGCTACTGCCTCACCTGTGTCAGCATGTGGATGTGGACGCACTGGATCTGTGTGGGGTGCCTCCCGACGCGCGCGCGGAGTACGAGATTCTTGCCAGCGAAAGTGTGAAGCGGCTTCATCACAGCCCCACCTACACCGCCGAGGAGTGGCGCTCCGACAAGGCGTGCGGCTTGGGCTGGATTGAGCCGTTCGTGGAGATGAAAACCGTCTGGCATCCGATTGGGTGGTAACGATGACACGCACGCGGGCGGCAATTGCGGTGGGTGCGGTGCTTATAATCCTGCTGGGGCTTCGGCTCACCCTGTTCAATCAGCCGCCTCCAATCCCACCGCAGGAGCGTATCCAGCAGATGTTCCGCGAGGGCAAAGCCGCGTTCGAGGCGAAGGATGTGGACGCCCTGATGGCGATGCTCGCCGACGATTTTGAATGGGACGGCATGGACAAGCAGCGCCTGCGCCTGCAACTGGTGCAGTTTTTCAGAAATATCAACAACCCCCGCGCTCGCTACAAGGAGCCGCTCCAGATTGAGGTGTTTGGGGCGAAGGCAATCGCCCGAACCGAGGTGAGCATCTCCTGGGATGAGATAGGTCCGAACGCCCAGCGCTACGGTCCGCTGGAGGTGGAGTTCCGCAAAGAGCAGGGGCGACGCTGGGGACTCTTCCCGTATGAGGAATGGAAAGTCGTCAGGGTTAACGGCTTGACATGGGAGACGATTCTGGGGCTATGAGCATAAGAACGGAGTTGGGAACGAAGCCACGCGAGCCGCTACCGCCTGCACTCAAGGCGAAGTACGAACGCCTGTGCGCCATCCTGCGGGAGATGGGGGGTGTGGTGATTGGCTTGTCGGGCGGGGTGGATAGCACGCTGCTGACCGCGGTGGCGCATCGCGTGCTGGGCAAGCGGTGCGTCGCCGTGATTGGCAAATCCGAAGCGTTTCCCGAGGGTGAAATCGACGAAGCGCTACGGCTGGCAGAACAAATCGGGGTGCGTGTGCGGATTGTGCCCACACATGAGCTGGAAAACCCCCTGTTTCAGGTGAACCGCCCCGACAGGTGCTACCATTGCAAAACCGAACTCTTTCGCATATTGCGTCAGGTAGCGGATGAAGAGGGCTTGCCGTATATTGCCGACGGCTCCCACGCGGACGATCTGGGCGACTATCGCCCCGGCATGCGGGCAGGGCAGGAGTGGGGCGTGCGCTCGCCCCTGCTGGAGGCAGGGCTGACCAAGCTGGACATCCGGGCGCTGGCGCGCTGGCTCGGTCTGCCCATCTGGGATAAGCCCTCATTCGCGTGCCTTTCCAGCCGATTCCCCTACGGCACGGTGATTACACGCGAGCTGCTCCAGAAGGTAGACCGCGCCGAGCGCTTTTTGCGTGAGCTGGGCTTCCGACAGGTGCGCGCCCGCCATCACGACACGATTCTGCGGATTGAAGTGCCTCCCGAAGACTTCTCACGCCTGCTGGAACACGCCAGCGCCATCGTGCAACACATGCGCGCCCTGGGATACACCTACATTACCCTTGACCTTGAGGGCTATCGCTCTGGCAAGATGAACGATGTGCTAAAGGGGGCAGGGGAGTAGAGGTATACTCTTGCTATGCGGATTGGCGTGCTGAAAGAGACCCATCCCCTTGAGAAGCGTGTGGCGGTTGTGCCCCCGGTGGTAGAAGCGTATCGTCGTGCGGGGTTTGAGGTTTTTGTGGAGTCGGGCGCGGGGGCAGCCGCCCAATTTTCCGATGAGGCATACCAGCAGGCAGGCGCGAATGTGCTGCCGAACCGCGCGGCGGTGATTGAGCAGGCAGAGATTATTCTCGCCGTGCGCTATGCGGGGGCGAATCCCGAACGCTTTGAGCAGGAGCGCCACGAGCTGCGCCCCGGACAGATTCTGATTGGCTTGGTGGAGCCGTTGTATCGGGCGTCGTATATGGCGCCGCTGGCGGAAAGGGGCGTGACGGTTTTCGCGATGGAGCTGATGCCCCGTGAAACGCGCGCCCAGAGCATGGATGTGCTGAGCTCGATGGCGACGGTGGCGGGCTACAAGGCGGTGCTGCTGGCGGCGAACCTCGCCCCTCGAATGTTCCCCCTGCTGATGACCGCCGCGGGCACGGTCTCGCCTGCACGGGTGTTCGTGATTGGCGCGGGCGTGGCAGGGCTACAGGCGATGGCAACCGCGAAGCGACTGGGCGCGGCGGTGGAGGGCTACGATGTGCGCCCCACCACGCGCGAACAGGTGGAAAGCGTCGGCGCAAAATTTGTGGAGATTCCGCTGGAGGTCGCTCAGGCGGAGACCGCTGGGGGCTACGCACGCGCACTGGAAGAAGAGACCCTGCGCAAACAGCAGGACCTGCTGGGCGAACACCTGATTCGGCAGGAAGTGGTGATTTGCACCGCCGCCGTGCCTGGCAAGCGCGCCCCTTTGCTGATTCCGAAACGGGTTGTGGAACAGATGCGCCCCGGCGCGGTGATTATAGACCTCGTTGCGGAGTACGGGGGCAACTGCGAACTCACTCAGCCGAACGAGATTGTGGAGCATCACGGCGTGAAGATTGTGGGGGCGGTCAACCTCGCGGCGACTGTGCCGACCGACGCCAGCCTGCTCTACGCACGCAACCTCTACAACTTCATCAGCCACCTCAAAAAGGTGGGCATGCTGCCCCAACCCAACCCCGAAATCGCCGACACGATTGCGCGGGAGACCCTCGTGGCGCATGGGGGAGCCATCGTAAACCCACGGGTGAAGGCGATACTGGAAAGCGAGTAACAAATCTCCATTTCTAATCGTCTATAATATTAGCGCGGAGGGATTTCCGATGTCTGTAAAAACGGTTCCCGAAGGGCATGCGCCTTCCATCATATGGATGGCAGGGCGTGGAAGCAACCTCGTGAAGGTGGCAGTCTCTTCCGACGGCAGCCAGATTATCGGTATCGGCACAGGCGTCTTTTTCTGGCGTGCCTCAGACCTGAGCCTGCAGCGGACTGTGCCAATTGGGACTATTCCGAACTCTTCCCGAATCACGCTCTCGCTTGATGGTTCGCGCCTTGGGGTAGTTTCTTCTCGCGAAGTCTCGGTGTACGACCTGCGCACAGAGGCACAACTTTGCCGCTACGACGACCGCTCTTATTGCCATGCCGTGGATGTGAGCCGGAACCCGCCGCTTGCAATACGCCTCGAACAGAGAGGTCTCCGAACGGCTCTGGTGAACGCTCACACAGGGCAAGAGATGGCTGAACTGCCCGATCACCTTATTGAGTCAGTTTGCTTCTCGCCCGATGGGCGCTGGCTGTTTGTCTGGGAGGAGCTCAGTCTTATCGCGCTGGATACCTCCAGCGACATGTTTCGTGCGAGGCTGGTGTGTGAGCGAAACTACGAGCCGAATCTCGCACTTTGTTTCAGCGCCAACAGCGAGTGGGCGATATGTCGTGGAAAGTATCCCAGCGAACTGGTTCTGTGGGACCTGCGACGGGCACAGATTCGGGTTCTGGGAGGAAACTATAGATTTCCCACCTTTCCGCTCGCGATTTCCAACGATGGGCAGTTGGCAGCGGTGTGTCGTGAGTGGCACTCGACCGATCCTGTGACGATTCTGCACACCGATTCAGCTCAGAAGGTGGCTGAGTTTTCGCCACGCGCCCTGTTCGCTCAGTTCAGGTTGCAAGAGGCTCGGCTCGGCGGCGTTGCGTTCCTGCCCGGCGGCGAGGCACTGGTCGGCTACGCCAACGAGGCGCTGCGCAGTGCGTCAGCGGCTTCCTATGTCTTCAAGTATGACCTGCGCTCTGGAAAGTTGGATTTTGTGGACGGGCACAGCCGCCCTGTGAGGACTATCGATATCGCTCCCGACGGGCGACAGATGCTCAGCTGCGCGTTTGAGGAGCCGATGCGTCGGTGGCAAGTCGCTGCGCGTCGCGGTGAACCTGTGCAGAGCGGAGATGCAGCCTCTTTCCCAGCAGCAGCAGAATACTTGCCCGATAACCGCCGCTACGCCGCGTTCTACACGAACGGCACAATCTCCTTGCTGACGCCAGACGGTCGTGAGTGGAAACATCTGAAACCAGGCATTCTGGCGCTGAACACAGGCTTTGACCTCTCAGCAGACGGAATGTGGGCAGCGACTGGCGGCAGTTATTTGCGAATCTGGAACTGCCGTACAGGGCGCCTCCATCTGGATACGGCGCGAGACCGCACCCTCACCAAAGAGAACCCTGCACACACGCTCGCGTTCTCGCCTGATGGACGCTACCTTGTGAGTGGCTCGGCGGGTCTCAAAGAGTTTCAACGCGCGATGAGCTGCGTGCCCCGTTGCGAACCGACTTCGCCCCAAATTACTCTATGGGAGGTCTCCAGCGGCAAACTGGTGCGTCGCTGGGGGAACCATGAGGGTGGGGTCTGGTCGTTGGCGTTCTCGCCCGATGGCAAATGGCTCGCCAGTGGAGATGGCAAAGGCGTTATTCGACTCTGGAAAATGCCCGAAGCGGCTCTGGCGCACACCCTGAGCCTGCCCCATCCGCTCTGCGGCTACACCAGCGAGCCTTACCCAGAGGCAGGTCCCGTCCTTGCGCTGGCATTCTCGCCCGACGGCAAGTGGCTGGCGATAGGAACCTACCGCGCCCTGCTGTTCTGGAACACGAGGACGAGAACACTGAACCCCATCTATACCCGCGAGGTGGGACGCGGGGTCACGGCGATTCGCTTCGCGCCCGACGGAAGATGGTTCGCATACGGTCGCGAGGATGGGGTTATAGTAGTTGCACAGACACCTCTGGAGTAAGGTTGGGCGGAGGTAAGGGAGTCGGGGCGGCGTGTCGCCGCCCCGTTCAGTATTTAGCAACCTGTGCCGAAAGCAAACAGCACAGCAAGCAAGTCAGCGTCGTCCACCACGCCGTCGCTGTTCACATCTTCAGGCAAGCCTGAACCCGTCTGCCCAAAGGCGAACAGCACAGCGAGCAGGTCGGCATCGTCCACGCACCCGTCGCCGTTCACATCGCCCTCGACGCCTGCAACCACGCGCACATCGGTAATGTTGGTGTAGCGCAGGCTGGAGCTGGTGCGGCTGCTGGCGTTGAGGGTGGGGTCTTTACCATACTGGTTGCCTTCCGGAATCACCAGTGCGACATATTTGATGCCGCTCTGACCCGAAACGGTGAGCGTGGAGTACCAGATTTCGTTGGTGGGGTCTTGATAGAACGCGATTCCCAGAGGGTTGTTGCCGCTCAGGTAGTCCAGCGTTGCCTGCGGGCACTCACCGAAGGTGTTGCCTGTGTTCGGGTCCCACTGGCAGACATTCGGCAGTGTGCCGTTCGCTTTGCTCAGCGTGCCCACGAAAGTCCAGTTGGAGTCGGTGGTGGGGTCTGAGGCAGGGTTCGGGTCGTTGCTGGCGACATACACATCGATTCGGTACGGCGCGGCAGTGTCGGAGAAGGGGCGGGTTTTGGTGCCAGACGATTTGTGAATCAGGTCGCGCACATCCCATGCGAAGATTTGCACCTTGCGCACATTCCAGCCGTCGGGGTTGGAATCGTCCAGTTCATACTTAATCCAGACCGCGCCGATGGGGTTGTGGTCGCCGTTCAGGCTGTTGTTCGTGTAGGCACCGCCCTGGCGAAACAGCGATTCGGGTACGGAGAACGAGCTCGGCCACCCTGCCGTCACCAGCGAGTCAACGGTGGTAATGGACACGGGGTTCGTACTGTCGCCGAAGCCAACCTGATTCCCCAGCGCGTCGAACAGGTCTTGCGCCACCTGAATAGTGTAGCCAGGCCAAAAGCCGAAGCTGGAGAAGTTGGCTGCATCTTGAAAATCGCGTCGGCTCCATTCAAGCAAGTTCTCTGTAGCCGCGATTTGAGCAAGCGCGTTCACTGCACGCACCTTGCCCTTGCCGTCGCCCAGCACGACCTGGGCAGACAGCGAAGCGACCAGCGCTGCGGTCAATCCCAAAACCATCCAGTTTCTCATAGGGCATAACCTCCTTTCGGGCATAGCGCCCATGAAGAGGATACCCGATGTGTGGGTTAAGGGTGGGTTAAGGGGAGGGAGCCTGTGCTTTCAGGGCAGTTCGTCTGTTTTTGGGTTTTTGACCTCGCACTGGACGAGGCTTTTGACAGCATCCCCAAGTGCCTCATCCGAGCAAACGAACACAAGAGGGCGTCCTTGCCCAGCCAGAATACTCTTCATCTCTGTCAACTGAACCAGAATAATTGCATCACTTGTCCGATGGCGTATTTCTCCATCACGGAAGTCACTTTGGGATTGACTTCAGCGATGCTATCTGAACTGTCTTCCGTGCCAAGCGCTTCCCGAATTGATTTCATGCGGCTTCTGTCGTACTCCAGCACATCCCGAAGCAGTGAGGGGCGCGTCCTTAGACTGCCCAACAGGTTCGGGTCAGAGCGGTTCCGAACCGCGAATCCTTGCGAACACCTCGTAATAAACTATCGGCAAAAGGAACAGTTCCAAACTCCCGTTCCCCGCCTTTTTGAATAGAGTGTCCACCTTCTCGGAACCCTCTTCTTGCTTGTATCGCTTAATCCATGCGCTGGAGTCGAGAATGTAGACTTTCATTCCTTATGTGTTTCTGGTTTGACCGCGTCTCCTCGCATCTCGCTGCGTTCCGCGATAATCTGCTCACTGGAGAGAATGCCTCCCAGAGCGTCGTCGGTTTTTGTCCACTCTTCTCTCAAAATCTCAGCCAGCTCAGGTGGTGGGGTATGTGGACGCACCCATCCCAAACGTTCCAAACAACTGCGTACTCCCCAATCCCTGTTTTTGTAGAGATAGTTCATCAACTTGAGGTCTTCTGGAGAAAGTTCGCTCCAACTACGCGCGGAAGAGTGAACATATTGTGTTTCTTCGTCTATTTCCCGAATGAGCAACGCTCCAAAGACGAGGGAGGCGACATCCAGCTGGGTTACCTTCACCAGTCTACCATAACAGTCCACTGTGGGATACAAAAGTTCTTCTTCTGGGTCTACCCCTTCGTGGACAATTTTGTTCCGCAACTCGTAAAATTCCCAAGCCCACTGACCTGCGGCTGTCGTGTACTTATCGCTGCTTGGATCACGGGCAGGTTCAACTTTATCGTCCCATGTCTCCTTGACCCAACTTTCGATGCTTTTCACAAACGCGCGCTTCTTGCCACGCTCCTCTTGCAGATTCAGGAGCGTCTCGAAGGCGGTCGCAATCTGCACAATCTGGGTCTCAGCGTCGACATCCTGGACTCGTTTATGAGCAATACGGAACCAGCGTAGGCTTCGAAGCAGGCGATCCCGCAGGTCAGCGCTGAAGGTGTCGCTGAACATCTCGTTGAGAAGCGCAAGCAGCTCCCTGTTAGGCAGAATCATGCCGCGATGATGGGCTGGCATCGGAATTTGAAAGTGGAGCTTTCTCAATTCTTCCATATGCCACAAGCCGTGAACCACAAGAGTCACCATTGGCTCCCCTTCAAAAGGGTCAGGGGCAAAAGATTGCCCATACCACTCGAAGGTTTCAGAATTAGGTGGTGGTACTATGCGTCCTCCTTCGGCAAAAGCTCCGCGCAGCTCATCCCAGACGCTGCAGAAAATTAGAACATCTATCGTTGAGGCGAGTTCCTTTATTTGTTCGTCGCTCAGCGGTTCCAGCAGCCCCCGATGCTCTGGATCGTAGTGGCACACAGTGATGGTTTTTACAGGATTGTTATATAAGTCACGGTATTGGTTAAAAAGGAGACGCAGGAAATCCGCCACTTGTGTGTCCAGGTCTTTGACTATCTCGTCGCTAAACGGACGGAAAACGGTTCTGCCAACACGGAGCTCACCCCCAATCTCATCCCAGTCGAAGGGCGCCCAGGGCATAAAGTAAACTTCATAGCGTTGGCTTGCCATTTTAGTCACCCAGCATATTATACCGAAGTCGCGCTCAGCCCCTACTTCAGGTAGAATTCAGCGGAGCAGGCGATGATAGAGACCCTACAACCGAACGAGTGGGTTATGGTGTTGCTGGGCATTACGGGTGTGCTGGCGCTCTGGAACCTGTGGCTGACATGGCGCTGGCTCAAGTTCCAGAAACGCTGGCGCCAGCTGCTAACTCATTCTGAAGGCGGCTCGCTGGAGCATGCGCTCTACGAAACCTTACGGCGCGTTACACAACTGGAAGAAATTCTTAAAGCACACGGGAACCATCTGCAGGCACTCCAGAGTCAAACAGACAGATGCCTGCAGCAGGTGGGCGTTTTGCGCTACGATGCGTTCCCCGATATGGGGGGACAGCAGAGCTTCGCGATTGCTCTGGTAGACAAACACGGCGACGGCGTGGTGTTGAGCGGCATCCACAGCCGTCAGGAGATGCGGGTTTACGCCAAGCCCATTCGGGGCTACACCTCCTCAATTGGGCTTTCGGAGGAGGAGCAGACCGCCCTGCGTGAGGCGCGCGCCCGATAGTGGGAGAGGGACAGCATGCTCGGCGGCTACGAACTGAGCGACGAACAGCTCATCGAGCGCTTCAAAGAAGGCGACGACCTCGCCTTCGATATGCTGGTGCGACGCTACGAGCAAAAAGTCTACCAGTACGCCTACCGCCTCACCCGCAACCCCGACGACGCCGCCGATGTGGTCGCCGAGACCTTCCTGCGCATGTATAACGCGCTCAAACGCTTTCGAGGCGACGCCCAGCTCTCCACCTGGCTCTACCGTATCGTCAGCAATGTGTTTTTTGACTTTCGCAAGCGCGAGCAACGCCACGAACACCTGCCCCTGGAGATTCAGAGCGAGGACGATGACGAGCCGATGGAGCGTCCCATCCCCGACGAGAGCATAGACCTGGAGGCGCATGTGCTGGAGCAGGAGCGCAAGCGCGTGCTGATGGAAGCCATCCAGAAACTGCCCGACTACCAGCGGATGGTGCTGATCCTGTTCCATATTGAGGAGCGCCCCTATGAGGAGATTGCCCAGATTACAGGACTGCCGCTGGGCACGATTAAATCGCGCCTGAACCGCGCCCGAAATGCCCTGCGCGAACTGCTGGAACCCCATCGGGAACTTTTTGGCTACTCCACCCGTCAGATAGGTGAAGACCTCGAGGAGGCAAGCGATGCGGTGTGAACAGGTACGGGGATTACTGAACGACTATTTAGAGGGTACTTTGAATCGGGGGATTGCCGAGGCAATCGCGGCGCACCTGCGCGTCTGCGATTCGTGTCGGCGTGAGCATCAGTTTCTGTCCACGGTGTGGCGCGAGCTGGCAAGCCTGCCCGCCGAACCCGCCCCAGCCGATTTGCATGCACGCATCATGACCCATGTGCGCGCCCATACGCGCACCCGTCAGGCACAGCAGCGGGTACTGTTCTGGCGCTGGCTGGGCGCGAGCGCGGTCGCCGCGGCGTTGATAGCGCTGGTGTTCTTTGTATCACAGTCAGGCGGCGGTGTGCAGGCAGGCTTCGGACGCGGCACAACCAGCCAGCAGAAAGAACTCACCACGCCTAAAATCGTCGGCGCCCATGTGGAATGGCGCACGCTGGCGAACGGAACCCGAATCCCTGTGCTGGTGGCAGGCTATCCGCGCAAAGCGGCGGCGCATCTGGTGTTCACGACAGAGCCAAACGCCGCGCCACGCGACGGACAGATTGTGTGGCAGGGCGAGCTGAACCCCGACCGCGCACTGGAGCTGCCCCTCACACCGCTGATGCAGAATCTCTCGGAGCGCGTCGCCATGCTGTGGTGGAGCGTGGAAGACCGTCATCGCGCCTTTTTTGTGCCTGCGGGCTATCCGCCCGCCCGCCGCGCGAGCGTGCGCTTGAACGCCTCGCTCCACGAAGCACTGGCGCAGCTGGCGTCCACCTATCAGACCACCATCGAGTGGGTTCCCGCAGAGGACGGGCGCAACCCCAAGGTCGTGCTGGAGGTACAGGACGCCACCCTGCAGGAAGCGCTGGAGAAACTGCTCCTCGACACGGGCTACGAAGCGACGGCGACGCCTTACGGCTGGCGCGTGTTCCCCAGAACCTAACGCCAGTAGTCGATGCGGCGCAGGGCGTCCAGTCGGAACGCTTTCACATGCCCGTCCACAAACACGACACTGGCGAAGCCGTCCCGAACCCGGTCGTCCACCGAGAGGTGGTGGCGGGGCCAGACATGCCCATAGCTGAGTGGCTGTAAGGGCGGCGCGCCCAGCCAGCGGTCGGGAGGTTCCACACGGTAGTTGCCGATGCGCTCATAGCCCGTACACTGGATACCGCCTCGCCGCTCCAGAGTGGCGCTCTCCACAAACATCAGAATCTCTGCAGGGCGCTCGATACTGGAGAGCTTGACCCCCAGATAGGGCATCTCGTTGGGGTTGTAGGGATCCATGCCGGGCGAGAGCGTGAGCTGGTTCATCCCCCACGCGGGGAAGCGCCCGAAAACATAGCCAAAGTAAGGGTTATCGGGCTTGCGGCAGTTGCTCTCTGGCTCGGAAGGGCACCAGAAGACCCCATAAACCTTCGTGTAGGGATAGAGCAGCCACGGCCAGCCGTAGTAGCCATAGGTGCGCACAGGCGCGAGGTTGTCGGGTCCAACGAAAAAGGCAGGGAAGAACCGCTCGTCGTAATCCTGCAAATACATCAGTGCCGCAAGCGACACCTGACGCAGGTTAGCCAGACACTGGCTCTGGCGCGCCTTCTCACGCGCCTGTGCAAACACAGGAAACAGGATTGCCCCCAGAATCGCAATAATCGCAATCACCACCAGCAGTTCAATCAGAGTAAAAGCTTTTCGCATAAACTTCCACCTCGCGAAAGAAGGGGCGAAGCGATATGCCTCGCCCCATTTGCCACAGGTCTCAGCAGCCATTGCCGAAGTGGAACAGCACGGTCAGCAGGTCAGCGTCGTCCACCACGCCGTCCCCGTTCAGGTCGGCGGGCGACTCGCCCGTAGCGCCGAACTGGAAGAGCGCGGTCAGCAGGTCGGCATCGTCCACGCACCCGTCGCCGTTCACATCGCCTGCCACGCGATAGCGCACTTCCAGCACAGGACCCCGACCGCCTGCATCGTTGCGGGAATAGAAGCGATAGAAGCGCGTGCCGCCCTGAGCGCCAGGATCCATGCGTGAGACGAAGCCAATCCCCAGCGCCCCAGAACCGTTCACCGCTTCGTTAAAGTACGGCTCGAACGCCACAGGGTCAAGCCGAATCGGGATGACGAAAGTCCCATTCGGATTGTAAAACTCCATCGTGCTGACACCGAGCAAGGTCTCGGTGGGGTAGGGGTTATTGGGGTCGCTATAGTTCCAGGTTTGTTCGCTGAAGTCGGAGCGAGTGAGCGTGCGTGCCTCCAGCGGGAACTGTTCGCCCTCCTGCTGGGTGTAGCCCGGCGGCGCGGTCTGCACTACCCGAATCTCGGCGGAAAGCACCTGATAGGTTACCCCCGCGCGGATGCCCGACACATCCCACTTCGCCAGCGAATAAGAGTAGTTCAGGGCAGGGGGCGCGCCCGTGGGGTCTACTGCGTGCTGTTGCGTGCCCCATACACGCAGGATAGAAGTGAAACCCGGATTGAATGCATGATCGTAGTACCACACATCATCGGTCGGGGCGGCTTGAAACACCGACTGCGCGCCCGACGACGCCATCAGCAACGCTACCAATCCAAACACACTCGTTCTCATATCTGCCTCCTTAAGACTGGCTCAATTATGACCTCACGCAACGCCCGATTGCTACCGCCCAAGCGACAACTTTTTTGGGCGAAACGACTCAGGGGCGAGGGGTATACTTAAGCACAGGTGATGAACCGTATGCATAAACTGAGGGTTGTAATCGCAGATGACGAGCCGATTATCTTGCTGGACCTGCGCCAGATGCTGGAAGAGCTGGGCATCTCGGTGGTCGGCGAGGCGAGCGACGGCAGGCAAGCCGTCGAGAAAGTGCGCCAGCTCAAGCCCGATCTGGCGATTCTCGATATCAAGATGCCAGAGATGGACGGCATCGAGGCGGCGCGCATTCTCCATCAGGAGCGCCTCGCACCCGTGCTGATTCTGACAGCCTACAGCGACCGAGAGCTCATCGAGCGGGCGAAACAAGCGGGCGTCTACGGCTACCTCGTCAAGCCCTTCAAGCAGGCAGACCTGATGCCCGCCATTGAGATTGCCCTCTCGCGCTACCACGATACGCTGGAGCTGGAGCAGCAGGTCAACGACCTCAAGGACGCGCTGGAGACCCGCAAGATTATCGAGCGCGCCAAAGGCATCCTGATGGACACCTATGGCTTACGCGAGCAGGAGGCATATCGCCGCATCCAGGTGCAGAGCATGAACACGCGCAAGAGCATGCGCGAAATCGCGGAAGCCATCATTATTGCCCATACCATTCAGAACCCCTCGCAATGAAGCTTTCGGTAATAACTGATGAAATTAGTCCCGACCTGCAGGAGGCTCTGCAGGTCGCTTCTGAATTCCCTATTGAGCAGGTGGAACTGCGTTCCCTGTGGGGCGCGAATATAGCCGATGCGGACGAGGAGGTCCTCAACCGCGCACGCGCGCTTCTTCGCGAGTACGGGATAGGCGTGTGCAGTATCGCATCGCCTGTGTTCAAGGCGGATTTGTTCGGCACGCGGGAGCGCGGGCGCATGCACGCCGCCACCGAACGCCCTGTGGAAGCACACTGGGAACTGCTCCAGCGTTGTCTGAAGGTTGCACAATTTTTTGAGGCGCCGTTGGTGCGAATCTTCGCCTTCTGGCGTGCGGGCGAACTCACCCCAGAGCGCGAAGCGCAGATTGTGGCAATGCTGGAGCGCGCCCTCCCCTACGCGGAGCGGACTGGTGTCGTGCTGGGTCTGGAGAACGAACACGCCTGTCAGGTGGGCACGGGCAAAGAGCTGGCACAAATCCTTCGCCACTTCAACACGCCCTACCTGAAAGGTGTGTGGGATCCTGGCAACGCTTTCGTGCTGGGCGAATCGGCGCAGGAGGGCTTCGCGGCGTGCCACGCCAGCGTGTGCCACATCCACATCAAGGATGGAGTTCGCGAACCCGATGGCTCCATTCGCTGGGTGATTGTGGGAGAAGGCGAAATCGGCTACGCCGAGCATTTCCGTCAGATTGCCCAGAGCGGCTATCGTGGGTTTCTATCGCTGGAGACCCACGCGCAGGTGGCAGGTTTAACGCAGGCGGAAGTCTCACGCCGATGCCTGCAAGCGATGGCGCGGCTGCTAAGAGCCGTGTAGCGAGGTATAATTCCGCAACTTCAGGAGGAAAATAGCGATGCCTATTACCGTGCGTACTTTCCGGAATCTGCTGAAACGCAAGCTGGTGCGAGGTGCCGGGCTACTGGTCCTTATTCTGATTGCGCTTTCGATGGTGATTTTCTTTGCCTATGTGCCTTACATCGGACCGACCACTACAGGGGGGCTGCCTGCGGAACTGCAACGCCCTGTCGTCGTCGTAGGGGATTTCACTCTAAGTGAGGCGGACTTGACTCGCTTGATTAACCTGCAAACCCAATCCAGCCCACCCGCCGAATATGGTCAGCTGCTGGGATTGCGATTCCAGCTGGCACAGCAGGTAGGTCAGCAGATGGCGCTGGTGCAGGAGCTGAAAAAGCGCGGATTCACCGCCAGCGACGACGAGATTGAACAGGCGAAAGAGGAATACCTGAAACAGCGACTGGAGCAGTACCGCATGCAGCTTTTGCCAGAGGGCAAAGGCACGGACAGCGATCTGGACAAAGCTCTGCGAGAACGCGGCAGCTCGCTGAAGCAGTTGCGCGAGCGCCTGCTGGCGGAAGTGCCCGAATTTCTCTTCGAGGCGCAGGTTATTGGACAGAAGTTCACGAAAAGCGTCGAGGAGAAGTACGCCAAGCCCACCGACGAGCAATTGCGCCTGATGTTCGAACAGGTCTACCCGGCGCGGATTATGGTCTCCGTGGAGAAGCACAAAGACAAGGCGGAAGCGCGCGCTCAGGAAGCCTATAACGCGCTCAAAGCGGGGAAGCCGTTCGCCGAGGTGGTCAAGCAGTTCTCCGATGACCCGGAGCCGATTCTCAAGCAAGGCGGACGCATCACCGGTTCGGGCTACTACGAGGTATTGAACAATCTCTCCAGCCTGTTTTCGGGAGAGTTCGCTCAGCGGGTGCTGAGCCTCAAGCCGGGCGAATATACCGCGCCCACTCCCGACAAAGACAAGAAAGCATACTACATCTTCACAATCGCCGAGCGCAAGCTCGTGCTGCCAAAGGATTTTGAGCAGAAAAAAGAGGACTACCGCAAGAGCTACGCCATGATGCGCTCGCAGTTTGAGCAGCAGGCGGTCTTCCTCGAGGCGATGAAGAACTATAAGATTGAGTTCAAGGACGCGGTGCTGGTGCAGTACGAGAAGTTGAACACTGCTTTCAGCCAGCCTGCGCCACAGCGCCTCAAAACCCTCAAGGAGATCGATCAGGCGCTCACCCCGATTGTCGCCTCTTCTGACCCGAACCTGAGGTTAGCGCAATGGCTCCAGATTCAGGTGCTGAACATGCTGGTCGCCACTGCGAAAGAGGTCAAGGACAAGGAGACGGAGAAGACCTACGGCGAGCGTCTGATCACTGCGCTGAACCGCTTCTTTACTGAGGGCGGTGAGGATTTGAACCTTCGCCTGATGCGGGCTGAACGGTTGCTGGAGGCAGGAGCCAAACAGCAGGCGCTGGACGACCTGGAAATTGCTTCGGGGCTGGCGTTCCGCCCTGGCGACTCGTTCCTGCAGCAGCGGATTGCCGAGCTTTACAACAAGGCAGGGCGCAAGGACCTCGCCCAGAAAGCCCAGAAACGCGCTGAGGAACTGCTGAAGGAACAGCAGCGCCAGTTTGAGGAAATGCTCCGACGTCAGATAGAAGCGCAGAAACAGCGCGCAGCGGAAGAGAAGAAGCAAGCCGAAGCCCAGAAGACGACTCCGGGCAGCAACGCGGCACAGTCAGGCACTCAGGGGAATGCCGCCACGCCCGGGCAAAATAACGCGCCGGCAACACAGGGGCGGTAATATGCGCATCGCGGTGGTCGGATTGGGGGCGGTGGGCGCCGCCGCCCTCTACCACCTCGCAAAGCAGGGCATCGAAGCCGTCGGCTACGAGCAGTTCGAGGTGGGACACACGCGCGGCAGCTCGCACGGCGCGAGTCGAATCTATCGGCTCACCTACGCCGACCCCACTTACACGCAGATGATGAAAGAGGCGCTCCCCCTCTGGCAGACTCTGCAGGCTGAAGCAGGGGAGGAGCTTATCGTGCCCTGCGGCGTCCTCTGGATTGGCGCGGAGGACGATGCCGAGCTGAACGCGATTCGCGCCACACTCCAGCAGGCAGGCGTGTCCTACGAATGGCTGACGCCCGAAGCGGTGCATGCGCAGTTTCCCGCGTTTCGTCTCCAGCCATCGGAGCGGGCGCTGTTTCAGGCGGAGGGCGGCTTTTTGCGAGCGGACGCCTGTGTGCGTGCTTGCGTGCGCCTCGCCCAGCGTTATGGCGCTCAGGTTCACGCGCCTATGCGTCTGCAGGGCTGGCGCTCCGAATCCAACGGGATTGTGCTGGAGTTTGAATCGGGGCACGCCGAACGCTTTGACGGCGTGGTGTTGACGCTTGGCGGCTGGCTCCCGAAGTGGGTCTCCGAGGTCGCGCCGCAGCTTCGCGTTACGCGACAGGTTTACGCCTACTTCCCGATACGCGGCGAACCGAGCCACTTTATGCCAGAGCGCCATCCTGTGTGGATTGAGGCGACCGCGCACTTTTACGGTTTTCCGCATGAGGGCGTCCAGCCCGGGGTCAAAATAGCCCAGCATAAACCTGGCGAGCCGCATGACCCTGATATGGTGGCTCGCGCACCCGACGAGCGCGATCTGGCTCCGCTCCAGCAAGCGGTTGCGCGGCGTTTTCCTGACCTCGGCACGGAGGCGCTTTCTGCCCATGCCTGCCTTTACACCAGCACGCCCGACGAGCGGTTTGTGATTCAGCCTCTTGCAGGTGAGCCGCGAATCTGGTACGCCAGCGCCTGCTCCGGGCACGGCTTCAAGTTCGCGATTTTGAACGGCAAGCGCGTGGCAGAGGGGGTTATTTCGGCTGCTCGGAGTTAAATCGGACAATCTTTTCCCAGTCTAGTGCTCCGTCTTCACCTGCAAACTCGTTAAGCAAGTCGCGTGTGAAGCGGTTTATTGCCTTGTCCCATTCCTGCTGATAGATTTCGCGCTGCTTTTCGGGATAGTCCTTCATCAGCCGAATCAGTTTGAGGTAAAACTCGTCATCCCCTGTTAACTCACGCCAGAATGCCTGCCCTGACACAATCCTGTACCGTCGAGTTCTGGTCGGCTCGCTAACACGCCTACCATAAGAGCATCCCAGAATCGGGTCAAATTGTTTGCCGAGATTGCGCAAATGCTGGCGGAGACGGTTTTGTAGTTCCTGAAACTCGTCATTCATACGGGCGGTCTGACTGGAATTGAAAATGTTCGGTCCTGACTTGACCGCGATTGCCCTGTAAATGTTTCCTGAGTCTATCTCAACATCGATACCTTTCGCGCTGGACTTCTTTCCTCCGTACGCTTCGCACACTTTCAGCACGATTGGTTCAACAAAAGCGTCGCCAAATATCGTCTCGTCTGAAGCCTGTGTATGAATCTGCAAGAGGTACTCGACTAACTCCGCAGCCGTGCGGATTCCGAGAGCGCGCATGAGATACGGGTTCTTGCGTTGGAGAACTTTTTTCAGGCTCAACTTGGACAGGTTCTCGATGCGCCTGCGGTAAAACTCCTCAAGGCAGTCACGAATCAGTGATTCCAATTCATTTAGGCTCATAGTCAGCTCGCCCCTCGGCAAAAGTATACAGATTAGGTTGCGGTTGCTCCTTCGCAATCCGCTCTTCGGCGAGGCGGACATACTCCTCCATAATCTCGATGCCAATATAGCGGCGGTCCAGACGAACACAGGCAACGGCGGTTGTGCCCGAACCCATGAAGGGGTCTAACACCACATCGCCGGGTTCTGTGAAGAGCTTAATGAACCACGCAGGGAGTTCCACAGGGAAGGTTGCGGCGTGATAGCGGTTATAACACTCGGTCGCCATATGCAACACATTGGTGGGATAAGCATATTCGCGTCCAATCCAGTTCGCGACACGCTTTCCGAAGCCGCTACCCGCCCTGGAGTTGAACCTGTGCAGGTCATTTTGCCCCAGTTTTTTGAGCCTGCCATGGCGCCACTCGCCCATCGGCACCATCACCGCCTCCTGAAACATTTTGAACTGGCGTTGCTTAGTGAAGTGGAGCAGGCGTTCCCAAGCATCGCGGAAGCGGTTGGGCCACTTACCGGGGTAGCAGTTTTTCTTGTGCCAGATGTATTCTTCTGTCCAGAGCCAGCCCTGCTGACGCATCGCCATAATCAGCTCCAGCACATAGGTATGGCGCTCCCCGTTCACGACACGCTCTTTGATGTTCAGCACAAAAGAGCCTGTCGGCTTCAGCACGCGCAACAGCTCCGCCGAGATGGGCAGGAACCACTCCACATAGTGGTCTGGATGGACTCCCCCGTAGACATTCTTGCGCTGGTCGGCATAAGGAGGCGAGGTGATAATCAGGTCTATGCTCGCGTCGGGGAGCATTTTCAGCACCTCACGGCAGTCGCCGTGCAGGATTCGATTCAGAAACGGCGCAAGTTGTGCGTCATAGACCGCTCCCATACCATAAGAAGTATACCCGTGCGGGACGCTCCCAGAGGCATGGGGCTGGGTATAATCTTGCCGATGCGTTTTCTGTTGAAGTGGGTTGTTTTTGCGGTGGCGTTGCATTTGACTTTCTGGAGCGGGCAGGCGTTCGGACTGGATATGAAGCCCAGCCCGTACTGGCAGGACAACCTGATTATGGCGCTCCTGCTGGGGCTGGTGAACGCGCTGATACGCCCCACCCTGCGCTGGGCGCTGTTTCCCCTGAATTGCCTGACGCTGGGGCTGGTGGGGCTGCTGGTGAACACGATTCTGTTCTGGCTGGTGTTTGCGCTGGCGCCGTTCAACTTTCGGGTCGGCAACTTCTGGGCGGCGCTGTACGGCTCGCTGGTGCTGGGGCTGATTAACGCGATTCTGTCGGGCGTGTTGTTGAACGACGAGGACAGGAAGAGGCGATAGAGCATGCTGGGTCGCTTTCTGCGTGGGCTGGCGCTGTGGATTGGGGTCTATGTGCTGCTGACCGCCGTCCATTTTGGCATGCTATGGGGGCTGGATCGCCTGCGTATGCAGCTGGAGACCCGCTTTGAAGACCGCTACGGCGCGGAGGTGGTGGATCGCGAGCCGCCTTACACGAATGCCGAATGGCTGGTGGTCGCGCTGGATGTGCAGCCCAGCATGTATTGGGCAGAGTCGCTGGGCATGAGCGCGCTGATGAGCCTGCCCGTCGCGCTGTTTGTGGGGGCGGGCGCGCTCGCGTTCCGCAGGCGACTGTGGGGGCGGTTGACAGTGTTGAGCGTTATCGCCAGCATGCTGACTTTTTACCTGCTCTACCTGCTGAATGAGCAGGTGTTTGCGGGGTATCTTATCCAGCAGAAAGCGCCCGTGTTCACGGTGGGGGGGCTGGTGGGGCTGGTGCAGGGGCTGGTGGCGTCGCTGGTGTTTGAAGTGCCGCGCGGGCGACGCGAGGAGGCATAACGATGGGGCGGCTGGTGGTGGTCACGGGGGTTTCGGGCGCGGGGAAGACGCTCGCTCTGCAAACGCTGGAAGACATCGGCTATTTCTGTGTAGACAATCTGCCGCCCTCTATGTTGACGCAGGTGCAGAATTACGCGCAGGACTGTCGGGATGTGGCGGTTGTGGTGGACACGCGCGCTCGCGAACCGCTGGAAACCGCCGAGCAGGCATTGCTACAGATGAAGCAGGCAGGCGTCCCCGTGGAAGTGCTGTTTCTGGACTGCACAGACGAGGTTCTCCTGCGCCGCTTCAAGGAGACCCGTCGCCCTCATCCGCTGGCGGAGCAGGAGCCGAATCTGGAAAGGGCGCTCCAGAAGGAACGCGCGTTGCTGGCGCCCCTCCGAGCGATTGCCGACTATGTGCTGGACACCACGCTGTTTCGCCCTCAGGATTTGCGTCAGGAGATTCGTGCCCGCTATGGCACTGGGAGTCACCTTGCGCCGATGCGGGTGCGGGTGGTCTCATTTGGCTTCAAGTATGGCGTGCCCGCCGATGCCGACCTCGTGCTGGATGTGCGCTTCCTGCGCAATCCACACTATGTGCCTGAGCTGAAGCCGCTGCCGGGCACCGAGCCTGCCGTGCGCGATTATGTGATGAAGGATCAGGAGACACGCCAGTTCCTCAAGGAGACGCGCCGTTTTCTGGGCTGGCTGCTGCCGCGCTACCTTCGTGAGGGCAAGGCGTACCTGACCGTAGCGATTGGCTGCACGGGCGGGCGCCACCGCTCGGTGGTGCTGAGCGAGGAACTGGGCGCGTGGCTTCAAGAGCAGGGCTATCGGGTTTCGGTGGAGCATCGTGATGTGGCACGGGGAGAGGGAGAACCATGAGTGAAGGACGCTGGCGATGGCTGTTGCCCGGGATTGATGTCAAGCGCTGGCTGCTGGTCTCCGCGCTGGGGGTGGTAATTGCGCTGATTGGTGTGTGGGTGCTGTTAGGAGGCAAACCCACCCAGTGGCTGGACGCGCTCTATCGGGCGGTGGAGGCACAGATTCACCGCTGGGCGACCACCGCGCGAGGCGAGCAGGTGCTGCGAATCGCGCTGGGGCTGACGCTCGTGGCAATTGGGGGTGGCGTGTGGTGGTGGGGGCTGCGGCGGGCGTGGCGCACGCTGGTGCGCATTCTGCAGCCGCGCGCCAGCGGGCGCGTGTGGGATGTGCTGTCCCGACAGATTTTGCTCAAGCACGGGCGGCGCGTGGTGGTGATTGGCGGCGGCACCGGGCTTTCCACGATGTTGCGTGGTCTCAAACGCTACACGGCGAATATTGTGGCGGTCGTGACGGTAACAGACGACGGCGGCTCCTCCGGGCGCCTGCGTGAGGAACTGGGCATCCTGCCACCGGGCGATATTCGCAACTGTCTGACCGCACTGGCAGACGCCGAAGGCGCGATGAACGCTCTGCTTCAGCACCGTTTCCCCGCAGCGTCGGGCACGCTGGCAGGGCACTCGGTCGGCAACCTGCTGCTGGCGGCGATGACCCAGATTACAGGGGGCGATTTTGAGAAGGCGATTCAGGAAATCAGCAAGGTGCTGGCGATCCGCGGGCGCGTTCTCCCCTCCACACTGAGTCATGTGAACCTGCGTGCCGAGATGGACGACGGCTCCTGCGTGGAAGGCGAGACCGCGATTGTGGCACACCCTGCCCGAATCCGCCGCATGCACCTCGTGCCGCCCGACCCCGAGCCGCCCGAAGAGGTGGTGGAAGCCATCCGCAACGCCGAGATTGTGGTGCTGGGTCCGGGGAGTCTCTTCACCAGCGTGATTCCCAACCTGCTGGTGCCGCGAATTGTGGACGCGCTGGTCAGCACGCGGGCGGTGCGCGTTTATGTGTGCAATGTGATGACCCAGCCCGGCGAGACGGACAACTTCACCGCGTCCGACCATGTGCGGGCGATAGAGGCGCACGCGGGCAGGCGCGTGTGCGATTATGTGCTGGTCAACACCGCGACGCCCAGCCCCGAACTGCTGGAGCGCTACCGCGCCAGCGGACAGGAGATGGTGGAACCCGATATAGACCGTATTCGCGCGATGGGCTATCGCGTGGTGGCGGGCAACTTCATCAGCGAGAGCGATTTCGTGCGCCACGACCCTATCCGACTCGCGGAAGCCATCCTCAAACTGGGACGGTAAAGCGGGTATACTCCCTGCACACGGCGACAGAGCCTGTCGCCCAAATTTAACGAAAGCGAGGTAACGAACGATGCTGTTAGCGGAACGATTAGCCCATTATGCGACAAATCTGCAATACGAGCAGTTGCCTGCAGAGGCTGTGCATGAAGCCAAGCGAAGAATCATAGACTCCATCGCCTGTGCGTTTGGCGCATGGCGCTCCGAGACTGCCGAACTCGTGCGCCGTGTGGCGACGCAGGTGAGCAGTCCCTATGGGGCGACGATAATCGGCACGCGCCACAAAGCCTCGCCCGACTGGGCGGCGTTCGCCAACGGGCTGCTGATTCGCTATCTGGACTACAACGATACCTATCTCTCTAAGGAGCCAGCCCACCCCAGCGATAACCTCGCGGCGGTGCTGGCAGTCGCCGAAGCGGAGGGCAGCTCGGGCAAGGAGGTGTTGCTGGCGACGGTGCTGGCATATGAGATTCAGTGTCGCCTGTGCGACGCGGCGAGCCTGCGGGCGCGCGGCTGGGACCATGTGAACTACGGACTGTTCTCGGCGTCCGCCGCGGCGTCGCGCTTGATGGGGCTGTCCGCCGAAGCCACGAAGCACGCGATGAGTATCGCGGGCGTGTCGGGACTGGCGATGCGCCAGACGCGCGTGGGCGAACTCTCCGCGTGGAAAGGGTGCGCCTTTGCCAACGCGGCGCGACATGCCACCTTCGCCAGCTGGCTCGCTAAATATGGCATGACGGGTCCCTCTGAAATCTTCGAGGGCAAGATGGGCTTTATGAAGCAGGTGTCGGGCGAGTTCACGCTCGGCGCGCTCGGCGGGGAAGAAGGACGCGGGTTTATGATTAACGAAACCTACATCAAGTATTACCCTGTGGAGTATCACGCCCAGAGCGCGGTGTGGGCGGCGCTGGCGCTCCGCGAGCAAATCGGCGGCGACCTCAGCCAGATTGAGGCGGTGGAGATTGACACCTTCGAAGCGTGCTACTCCATCATCGGCTCGGAACCCGAAAAGTGGGAGCCGAAAAGCCGCGAGACCGCCGACCACAGCCTGCCCTACATCGTGGGCGTCACGCTGATGGACGGCAAGGTAGACCTCAGCTCCTTTGACGAGGCGCGCTACACCGACCCGAACCTGCTGGCATTCCTCAAAAAGATTACCGTGCGCCACGACCCCAGCATGGACGCCCGCTATCCCGAAGGCATCCCGAACCGCATCACGCTCCGCCTGAAGGATGGGCGCACGCTTACGGAAGAGAACACCTTCCCGCGCGGACACGCCCGCAACCCCATGAGCGATGAGGAGGTGGAAGCCAAGTTCTATGTGCTGACCGAGTGGGCGCTCCCGCGCGAGCGACAGGACGCGGTTCTTCGGTTCCTCTGGAGTCTGGACTCGCAGGCGAATCTTCAGCCGCTGATGGAGCTGCTGGCGGTTTGAGTTTCGTTTGGAGGAGAAACAGGCGGTAGGGGCGCACAGCCGTGCGCCCCTACAAAAACACCCCCTCTCCCAAACCCGTGAGAGGGGGGGCAAAGCGGGGTGTGAGAGCCTCTACCCCTAACACCCACTCCCAAAGTTGAACAACACCGTCAGCAAGTCCGCGTCGTCCACAACGCCGTCCTTGTTGATGTCTTCGTGGCAGGTGAGACCAGAGCCCGGCGTGCCGAACGCGAACAGCACGGCAAGCAGGTCGGCGTCGTCAATACAGCCGTCGCCGTTGGTGTCGCCCGTGCGCCAGGTATCCAGCAAGAACGCCTCGTCGCGGTCTGTCGCCGCGTTGTAGCCAAATCCCACGATGTACCGCCCGTCGGGGCTGATGGCGTGGGCTTCCCACAGCTCCGAGCCGCCTGTGAGCAGGCTGGCGTAGGTCTGGTTCAGGTCTTCCACCCCGCCCGCTGGCGTCCAGCGAAAGGGGCGCCATTGATAGCCGTCGTTCTCTGCCTGACCGACAATCACATTACCGTCCGCCGAAACATCATAAGCCGCGCTCTGGGAGCCGCCGAGCGTGCCGAGGTCTTGCATCCCTTCAGCCTGCGTCCAGCGAAAGGGGCGATAATAACCGCTGGCGTTGTCTGCCCGACCAACAACCACCGAGCCGTCCGCCGAAACGCCATAAGCTAGGCTATATCTGAATCCCAAGTCGCCCTGTTCCCAGCGAATATCAGACCTGTCAAAACTACACTCGGGCTGTCCGCTCACTTAAACAACACTGTGCCCTCAATAAACACGAAACGGGTCTGCGCCTGGTCAAAGCCGACGCCTATGCGCATGCGCTGGAGGAGCCGATTGCGGAACGGCAGGCGGTAGAAGAGGCGCACCTCGTACATCGGCTGCTGGCTCAGCATCAGGCTCCGACGGTAGGCGATGCCCACGCCGTCAAAGAGGTTCTTGACCAGATAGACGCTGGCGGGGCGCAGCCCTGAATAGTCCACCGCGAACTGCTCCAGGTCAAACGCTTCGGCAATCTGGGCTTCCAGCGGGGAGAAGAGGGTTGGCAGCACCTGCGCAGTGAGGATGTCGCTCAGTTGCTCGCGGAAGACTTTGCTGGGGTCTTCGCCGCGGGCAAGGGCGGAGAGCGCCGTGCCGCGCCCCAGCAGGGTCAGGATGCGCTGCTCCGAGAGCCATGGCGGGTCGGAGCGCGCCGTGAGCTGGAGCCGTTCGGGGTCATCCAGCGGACCACGCACATCCACCTCCACGCGATAGCGGATGGGGTCGCCCGTGAGGTCAGGGGCAACCACACTGGTGTTCGCCCGCACATCGAGGTTAATCCGCGCAATCGTCTCACCCGTCGGCAGGGTGTAGGGGTACCGCACCGTTACGAGGCTGTCGGGTTCAATCCGCAGTCGGGCGGTGGGCAGGTTCAGCACGCCGCCGGGCATGCGGAACACGCCGTTCATCTCCAGCGCTTCCAGCGTGCCCGTCAGGTTCAGCTCGCCCTCCATGCGGGCGTCCAGATTGGGGTTACGCAGGGTAAAGCCCTCTGCAACCGCCACGCGCACATCCAGTTTGGGATTGAGGGGCAACGGCGCGCCCGTCTCCGAGGGGGTGAACTCGGCAGGCAGGTTCAGCACGCCGCGCGGCACCTGCAATCGCGCCTGAAGCAGCGGCGCGTTTGCTTCTCCGCTTAGCGAGAACTCCCCGCGGACCGTGCCCTCGGCGCTCCCCCCGAACGGGAGTTTGGGTTCCCTGAGCGTGAAGTTGTCCAGCGTGCCGTTCAGCGCGAGCGTGGGTTTCTCGGCGGTGAAGTCTACGGTGCCGCTGAGGCTGATGCTCCCGCCCTGCGAGGATTGCGCCGACGCCTGCAGAATCCGCGCCTGCGAGCCGTCAAATTCCACCTGTAGCCCGATTGCCTGCAGCGCCGTCTGGAACGCCTCCAGCCCCACCGCGCCGTTTTCAACAGAGAGGGTTCCACGCGGCTGCAGGTTCTCCAGCGTGCCTTCGAGGCGCAGGCGCGCGTTCAGGATGCCTTCTGTGCGCTCGGCGTCAATCGGCGCGAACAGTTCCAGCAGGCGCAGAGGCTGGTCGGTCAGGCGCACTTCAACCGCGAGCGGCTCCTCGCGAGGTATCTCCAGCGGCGACCAGCGGAAGGGGATTGTGCCCGACAAGCGCGCCTGATAGTCTTTGACCCGTATCAGCGCGTCGCCCGTCTCGATGCGCCCCTCCACCACATCCACCTGGCTGAACAGAATCTGGTCTACCTGATAGCCTTCGTACTCCAGATTCTGCACGGTTGCGGAGAGGGTGAGCGCGGGCGATTCGGGCGCGCCGCTGGCGAGCAGGCTGATATCTACTGTCCCTTTTATCTCTGGCAGGGCGGGGTCCCACAGGCGCGCCCAGTGGAGCGGGAACTGGCTGATTTCGAGGTCTGCCTGCAGGTTGTCGGGCGTCCAGAGGGCGGAGCCTTCGAGGCGTGTGTTTTCGGCGAGCCAGCGGACGCGCTCCAGCCGCACCTCGCGCGTGCGCAGGGTCTCATCCACTGCGCCCTGCCACTCGCCTTTGAGCGTCAGTGTGCCCAGCGATTGCTCGTTCCACTGCAGAGCGCCGAGCTGGGCATCGAGGGCGAGTGCGGGGGCGTCCAGCGTGCCGCCAAGATTCAGCGCCAGATTCAGCACACCCGAAAAGTTCTCCGTGCGCGTTAGAGCCTCAGCGGGCAGTTCAATGGGTAGCGCCTGCGCCAGCCTGTGGAGCCACTGGACGGGCACATCGCGCGCTTCGCCCGTGCCCACAATCTGCTGGGTTTCTGGGCTGTAGCGCAAGTCGCGAAGGGCAATCTCGCCTTCGGGCAGGCTCCAGCGCAAGTTCGCCCACAGATTCTGGCTGGAGTGCCAGAGGAGGGTTCCTTCCAGCGTGCCGACGGCGACGCGGTTGAGCTCCAGCGGACTGCTCCAGAGTTCCACCTGTGCTTCGGGGTTCTCTAATGTGCTCTGAATCTGCCCGCGTGCCGAGAGAGCGCCCTGCAGGAGGTATTCTGGGGGCAGGTAAGCCGCCACTTCACGCAGGGGCAGGTTCTCCAGTTGCCATTCCGCCTGAATCGTGCCGTCGCTTTGCCAGCTGCCCTGCGCTTGCAGGGTTCCCTCGCCAATCTGGGCGCGCCCTTCTTCAAGGCGCAGGCGACGCCCGTCGGGCGCTTGCTCGTAGCGCATTCGCGCCTGCGCTTGCTGAACGATTACCCGATCCACCTGCGCCTTCTGGGCGTTGAATTCGCCTTCCACCATGAAACGCTGGGGCGTGCCCTCGGCAGTGAGTTTCGCCGAAGCCACACCTGCAAGCGGCATCTCCAGCCGTGTCCAGTCAGTGAGGAGTTTCAGGTCCAGATCAGTTGCGTTCGCGCTGAACACGAAGTAGGGCGCCTGGTCTGGCTTTTCGGGGAGCTCTATACTGCCCGAAGCCACCATCTGGGCGGAGCGACGCAGGATACGCAGCTCAGGAATGAGCAGGGTGTTATCCGCAAAGGTGAGCGTACCTGCCGTGATTTCCGCGCCGATGTCGCCGAGCCTGCCATCGAACACGGCGAACTCGGCAATCGCTTCGGGCGCATCGGGCGTGCCGCGCACCTGTAGCGTCGCGTAGCCAATCCCATCCAGTCGCAGGGGTTTGCCCTCCTCGTCCTGAACCAGCGCGCCCTCGCTATAGCCCAGCATCTGGGCGATGCGGTTCAGGTCAACGGCGTGGGCGTTCAGGGCGAGGTCGAGGCGCGGCTTTTCGCCAGTCAGCGCAACTGTGCCTGTGAGTTGAAGCGTGCCCAAAGCGCCCTGCAGAACCCCCAGGGGGATGTCAATCTGGCGGTTCTCGTAGCGCAGGCGCGCACGGAGCGTGCCCAGCGGCGTGCCGTTATACATCACGCGGTCGCTGGTGAGATTCGCTTCCAGATGAGGCGCTTCTAATGTCCCCCAGCCCACCATCTCCCCCCGTGCCTTCGCGGTAAGGGGATACTGCTTGAGTTCAGTGATTAAGTTTACGGGAAAATCTTCTACCGCCGCATAGAGCCTGAATTCGGGTTGCTTGCCCGCGAGATTCGCATAAAGCCGAGCGTGAACGGGGCGCCCCTCATAAAGCGCCTCTACTTGAGGGAGCCAGGCCTCCTTGCCTTTAAGAAAGAGCGGAAACCGAATCTGGCGCAGTTTGCCGCGTGGTGTACGCGCTTCGGCGAGATGGACCTGTGCTGAAACGAGAGGCGACTCGAGCGTGTTACCAAACCGAGCCTCCACACGATACGCGCCAGCGACTGGGGGCGGCTCGTTGGAGAAGAGGCGCCACAGCGATTGTGCGTCGCTTCCTGCGAGCTGGAGTTGACCTGCAATTGCAATCGGCGTGCGGCTCCAGTCCACTTTGCCCAGCAGCGCGAGCTGTGTGGCGCCTTCCGCCCTGATGGAACCCGCGAGCAAGGACTCGGTGAAATTGAGCGTGAAGCGTGCTTCCGGAAATGGTACAGGTTTTTGGCGAAAAGTAATACTTTGCGCCACCCCTTCTGCAAACCCCACCAGCCATAGGGGTTTCTCTGGCTCGTAGCCCAGCTGAAGGGCGAGCGAGGCTTTAATCTGCCGGGCGGCGAGGTCGCTGGCAGGCAGATACGCCTGAAGCCACGCCGCCTCCATCTGGGGAGCGTTGAGGTTTACCAGCCAGCGTCGCCCGTCGGTGAGCGCCTCTAAATGGAACGCGCCAAGCCGCGGACTCGCACCCTCCGCTCGAATCAGCGCTGATTGCAGAGGTTGTATTATGCGGAGCGTGCGAATCTGAATGGTTTCGCGGACTGGAGTTTCGGGGTAGAGGTCTTCAAAATGCAGCGTGCCGTCGGTTGCGTTGAAGAGCAGGTGCAGGCGTGTCGGCTCTTCAGGGGGCGGGCGTCGGAGCAACGGCTCAATATTCCATCGCCCCTGCCTGTCGCGCTGGAGCCATGCCTGCGGGCGCTCGGCAGTGAGGCGCAGGGGGGCTTCTCCAGAAGGGTACTGCACGCGCAGGTAGCGGGTTTCCAGCAGGGTATCGCCCGTGAGCGTGCGCACCTGCAGGTTCCACAGCTCCGCACTGCGCAGGGTGAGGCGGACGCGCCCTACTGAGACCTCCAGCTCCGCCTGGCGGCGAGCGTAATCCCGTATCACCGCGGGCAGGCTCTCTTCTACCGCGAGCTTGACCTGCCACAGATACATCGCTCCCGCCAGCAGGATAAGCCCAACAGGCAGGGCGACCAGCACCAGCCTCCAGAACGCCCAGTGGAGGCGATTAAGAATCCATCGCACCGACTTTAGCGAGCCGTTCTGCCATCACGCGCTGGGAGAAGGCAATCGCGTTATACGAGCTGCGAATGAACGGTCCCGACGCGACGAACAGAAAGCCCATCTCCTCCCCAATCTTCTGGTACTCGGCGAACTGGTCGGGATGAATGTATTCCTGCACGGGCAGATGGCGCTGGGTGGGGCGCAGGTATTGCCCGATGGTGAGCGCGTCGACGCCCGCATTCCGCAGGTCGCGCATCGTCTGAATGATCTCCTCGCGCGTCTCGCCCAGCCCCAGCATAATGCCCGACTTGGTGTAGATGTTCGGGTTCATCTGCTTGACCATCTCCAGCACCTTCAGGGAGCGGTCATAGCGCGCCTGAGGGCGCACGATGGTCTGCAGGCGCTCCACTGTCTCGATATTGTGATTGAAAATTTCGGGTTCTGCTTCCACAACGCGCCGTATGCACCACGCTTTGGCTTTGAAATCGGGCGTCAGCACTTCCACAATCGCGTGAGGAATCGTTTCGTGGAGGGCGCGGATGGTCGCGGCGAACTGCCCTGCGCCCTCATCAGGCAAGTCATCGCGGGCGACGGAGGTTACGACGATATGCTTGAGGCGCATCTTTTTGGCGATTTCCGCCAGTCGCTGGGGTTCCTGAGGGTCTAACGGCAGCGGCTTGCCCGTTTTGATAGCGCAGAATCCGCAGCTGCGGGTGCAGATGTCGCCCAGAATCATAAAGGTAGCGGAGCCTTTAGACCAGCATTCGGGCAGGTTGGGACAGCGGGCGCTTTCGCAGACGGTGTGCAGGCGCGCCTCGCGCATCATCTGCTCCACTTGCTGGATGGTGTCGGGCTTCGGCAGGCGAATCGTGAGCCAGTCGGGCAGACGCCTGTTGACCATCTCAATCTTTGCCATCGCACCAACAGTATACCCGACGGTGTTATGCCTGCAGCCAGACGAGTCCCACCTGTTCGGGCAACGACTCGATTTGCAGTACCGCTTTGCCTCCCGTGAGCGCGAATTTCAGTGGCGTCTCGCCTGCTTGGGGGGCGAGGAGTTTCGCCGCTTTCGGCTTCAGCCAGCGCGGCAGGCTTACTTCCAGCTCTATCCCGCGTTGGGTGGCGAAGCGATACCCCTGCGGATGGCGCATGTAGTCCAGATTGGTGAGCCAGAGGAGGGCGACACGCTCGCCAATCAGCAGGCTGGCGTCGAGGCGTTCGGGGCGTGTGGCTCTCAGAATGCGCACGGCGTTCGGGCGCCATTCGGTCTGGAGAAGCGTCGGCTTCAGCGGCTCCAGAAACCGATTGAGGCGGGTCTGTTCTTCAAACGCTTCGCGTCCGTGCTGGACGAGCGTCTCCACCAGCTGCGCCCGATTTTCCGCAGGGAGCGCATCTGAGCGCATATAGTAGTTGCGGAAGCGCGCTTCGTCAAACCCGATGAACCAGAGGACGCCTTTCGCGCCGCGCGAGAGCTGGAGCCACAGCTGTACCCGAATCTCTTCGGGAGTGGGGCAGGCGCGCCCCAGCCGATTGTTGACCCATACGCGCTCGTCCCATGTATGCGCTCCCTGCGCCCACACCCAGAAGGGGAGCGGCTCGCAGTTGGCACGCAAATCTTCGGTGTAGGTCGCCGCCAGCTCCAGCAGGTTGCCCCATGGGTCAGGCGAGAGGTCGGGCATCGGCGCGCCCACGCGATAGGCGTCGTAGCAGGCAATATCGGGTATTGTGGCGAACTCACCAAAGCGCCGCGAGCGGGCAAGGTTCAGATAGAGTGGCACCTGCACCTCACGGTCGCGAAACACCTGCGCAATTCGCTCACACAGGGTCGGGATATGCATCCCATGTTTGTTCGGGTCGTCCCAGTCGGGTTCGTCCTTAATCATATAGGCGGCGATATGGGGGTTGGTTTTACGGCGCTCGATGAAGGCAGTTGCGGGGCGAGGGTAGCCTGCGAAAACGAGCGCTTTGACCCCCAGTTTGGGGCAAGTTTCGGTGAAAGCCTGCTGCTCGCGCTCGGTGAGGGTGTTTTCTGCGCTGTAGACGAAGGTGTCAAAGCCGCGCTCGCGCCACTCGCGCATACGGTCTGGCGCGTCCCAGAGTTCGGTCATCCATGTGCCTGTGGGGAAGTGGCGGTTCATGGGGCGCACTACACCGCCTGTGAGGGTGGTGGCTTCACCTGAGCGTCCGTACAGCTGAAGCGGCAGTGTTGCGTGCGGTTCGGGCTGGAATGGCAACCGCGCTTTGAGAAAAGTCAGCTCGCTGGGCGCCAGTGTGCGCTGGGGTGTGGTGAAGCGAACTTCGCGCCCTGCCACGCACAGACGCTCAATCTGCCAGTCGCGCTGGGGGTCATCGTTGCGCACCCATACGGTCAGCGTGCGTCCCTCTGTCCACGCATAGCTGAGCGTGAGGGGCGAGGTATCGGTGGGCAGTATCGCCTTGTGAATGGCGCCCTCGCGCTGAAAAATCTCCAGCGTGAGGGGCGCTTGACGGAGCAGAGCGCGCTGAGTGTTCAAAATCAGCAGGCTCACGCCGCGCAGAGGAATTGGCTCTGGCGTCAGACGGAACCAGTTCAAGCCGCGCCCGTTGGTGAGCGCTTCCACAGGCGTGCCATTCAAGCGAATGGCTGAAACCACAAACGGCGTTCGGTTGGGATTATGCAGAAACACCCAGAAAGTGCCGCCCAGCTCTCGTAGGGGAGGTCCCTCAATCTCCGCAATCCGTGCGCTCGAACGATGCGGTCGGTAGTACGCCTCAATTTTCATCCCATTACCCTCGCTCATGCTATTATACCGAATGGGTTGGGAAGAGGGAGATAGGGCTTATGGCACAGGCATTGCAACATGTGAGGTTTAATACTCCTATGCGCCACCTCGTGATTGTGCTGGGGGATCAGTTAGACCGCAACAACCCCGCGCTGGAAGGGTTTGACCCGAAAACCGATGCGGTGTGGATGGCGGAGGTCGCCGAAGAGGCGACCCATGTGTGGAGCCACAAGGCGCGGATTGCCATCTTCCTTGCGGCGATGCGCCACTATCGGGCATGGCTGGAGCAGAAAGGCTGGCGCGTACTCTACACAACGCTGGATGACCCCGCCAATCAGGGGTCTTTTCGCACAGAGCTGGCGCGCGCTTTGCAAACGCACCGCCCACAACGGATTATTCTCACAGAGCCGGGCGAATGGCGCGTGCGCCAGATGATTCTGGAGACCGCCCGACAGCATGCCACGCCCGTTGAAATCCGCCCCGACACGCACTTTCTGATTCCGCTGGAGGTGTTCCACGAACACGCGGAGTCGCGCAAGACGCTCCGGCTGGAGTTTTTCTACCGCTTTATGCGCCAGCGAACAGGGATTCTGATGGAAAACGGCAAGCCTGTCGGTGGCGCGTGGAACTACGATGCGCTCAATCGGCAAAGTTTCGGAGCTGAGGGGGCGGGGCTGGTGCCCCAACCGATTGGCTTCGCACCCGACGCCATCACGCAGGAGGTGCTACAGCTGGTAGAGGCGCGTTTTCCTAACCACCCTGGCAGCCTGCGCGACTTTGACTGGGCAATCACCCCCGAACAGGCAGAACAAGCGCTGGATGACTTTATCGCGAACCGCCTGCCTCTGTTCGGACCCTATCAGGACGCGATGGCGCTGGGCGAGCCGTATCTGTATCACTCGCGCCTCTCGTCGGCGATGAATCTCAAGATTCTTGACCCGCGCGTCGCTGTTCAGAAGGCGGTAGAGGCTTACTATTCGGGACATGCGCCCATTCAAAGCGTGGAAGGCTTCGTGCGCCAGATTCTGGGCTGGCGCGAGTTCATTCGCGGAGTCTACTGGCGCTTTATGCCAGAGTATCTGGAGCATAACGCGCTTGACGCCCATCACCCCCTGCCGCGCTTCTACTGGACAGCGGAAACCGATATGGCGTGCCTGCGCGAGGTTATCGGGCAAACTTTGCGCTATGGCTTTGCGCATCACATCCAGCGGCTGATGGTCACGGGACTGTATGCGCTACTCTTTGGCGTCGCCCCGAAGCAGGTGCATGAGTGGTATCTTGCCGTCTATGTGGACGCCGTGGAGTGGGTGGAACTGCCGAATGTGTACGGAATGTCGCAGTTTGCCGATGGGGGTTTGATGTCGTCCAAGCCGTATGTTGCCAGCGGCAAGTATCTCCAGCGGATGAGCAACTACTGCCAGCGTTGCCCCTATAATCCTGCGCTTGCGGTGGGCGAGAACGCATGCCCATTTACAACACTCTACTGGGACTTTTTGATGCGCCATCAGGCACGCTTTGAAAACCATCCCCGTCTGGCACAGCAAGTGCGCAACCTGAGCCGCCTTAGCGAGGAAGAGCGTCAGGCAATCCGCCGTCAAGCGGAGCGACACCGTAGCACCGTGTTGAAGGCGTAGCCCTCTCCAAACTTCACAGGCGCCTGCCGAAAATATCCCCGTAGACATGACAGGACGCCTATGAGCCAGGCTACGATTAACCTGATTGACGAGTGGGCGAAACGGCGCCGTGGCGAGCTGCGTCAGGTGAAGCTCTGGACAGCAGGGCTGGTGCTGGGAACGCTGGCGCTGGCAATGGGCACTGGGTTTATGGCATGGCAGGTGCCGCGTGCGTTCAAAGAGCGCAGTCTGTGGCAGGCGCGCGCCGAACGGATGCAAACACCTGCCGAAGAGGTCTCCGCGCCGCCTATCCCGCCCGAAGCCGTCAAGCACGCCCGCACCCGCACGGTCGAGTTCCAGATAATGCTACTTGCCATCACGCGCTTGCTCCCGCGTGACGCACGCCTGCACGAGGCACACCTGAGCTTCCAGCCTGAAAGCGGGCTGGTGCTGACTTTGCGTGGCGTTACGCTGGGATTTGAACCCATCAAAGCGTTTACGGAGCGGCTGCGCGCTGTCAAACTCTTCAGCGAGATTACGCCTGTATCGGTCAGTCGTCAGGAAAGCGAGGGCGAGGCGCGCTGGAGCCGATTCGAGATGCGACTGGTACTCCCCACCACTGATCCTGCCACGCAACAAACAGAAGAGACAGGAGGGGCACAAGAATGAACCTTACACGGCTCTGGGCGCGACTGGCACTCGACCCCACCTCGTTCATGCGGGTTCGCAAAGGCGCTGTGGCTGCAGGGGTCCTCACAGGGGTCGTGTGGGGCGCTGGGTTTTACACACTCCAGCGCGTCAATCAGGAAACCGAAAGCCTGCGAGCGCAGGTGCTGACGCCCCAGCAAGAGCAGAGCCTGCCTCCAGAAGAGGAGGCACTTTATCGCGAAATTGCAACAATTGCCGAAAAAGTTCTACAAGCGCCGAACCCGCAATCTTATGCGATTGGACTGCTCAGCCAGTCTGCCCAGCAGCAAGGGCTGAGCGTCATGAGCGTGGAAAGCAGCGAGGTGATGGACTCCGCCCCTGTGGAAGGGGGCTGGAAGCCGCGTCTGCTGCGATTTCAGCTGCAGGGTAGCACAGCGCAGGCGATGGGCTGGCTGATGCAACTGGAGCGTGTGCCGCTCGTCGTCAAACTGCGTGGCGTGCAGATGAGCAGTGCAGGCTCCCAGAACGGGCGCCTGCAGATGGTGGTGGAGATGGAGGTACTGCTGCCTGACCCGAACGCGCAACAAGGAGCCACGACCACATGAAAAAGCTCAACCGTCAGTCGGTGATGGTGTTGGGAGCAGGGGTCTGCCTGCTGATAGCGGGCTATAGCATTTTCACGGGGGGCGACCCTCCTGCCCATGTGGAGGGCGCTGCGCCGCCCGCTGCGGAAACGCCTGAGGAAACGCCGAATACGGCACCCGCCTCCTCCCTGGCGCCAGAAGTCTATCAGCAGATTCGTGCCCAGCTGTTGCAGTTTCGGGCAGAGCATACAGAGCCGTTTGTGTCCGAAGCGGCGACGGCAGGGCTGGTTGCCTCGTCAGGCGTCCCTGCCGAATCGCCACCCAAGCGCGAATGGGAGCCGCCGAAAGAGCTTACTGTGCCCCCGGTGTTCGTAACGCCCCCCGACTCCCTGGCGGGAGGTGTTGAAACGAATAACACACAGCGCGAGCTTGCGCCCGATGACAACCCACAAAAGGTGGAAGCGGGGGCTGTCTCACCACCAAGACTCAGGGGAAGGATAGAAAGTCGGAACGATGGGCAGGTAGCCGCGATCCTCGAGTGGAATGGGCGTCTCATTCGCGCCACCAACACGCCCGGCGCTGAATGGCGGATTGTCAAAATCACCTCCGAAGCCCTTGTGGTTCGGTATGGCGAGCAGACTTTTACGGTGGAGGTACCCCATGCGAAATAGCTGGTTTGTTCTGCTCCTGACTGCTTGCCTGCTGGGGACTGTGTATCCCCAGAAAACCTTTGATCTGGAACTGGAGGGCGTGCCACTGGGCATGGCGCTCCAGACTCTGGCGAGGCAAGCGGAAGTCAATATTGTGCTGGCAGGGGGCGAAGACCTGAAAGTGAACGCCATCCTGAAGAATGTCCGGGTGGAGCAGGCGCTGGAGATTCTGCTCAAGCCGCTGGGGCTGGAATATCGCCTCATTGAGGGGTGCTATGTCGTCGGCAAGAAAGACCAGCTTGCTGTGTGGGATATCCCCGCACCTCAGAACACCGCGCCGCCCCAGCCACCCGTTGTGGAGGTCTACACGGTGCGCTTTGTCAGCGCGGCGAATCTGCTGACCACGCTCCAGCAGGTACATCCTGATGTGAAGGTTCTGCCAGGCGTACCGTCTTATTCACCACAACTCACCACTACGGGCGGCAGCAGCGGCGGGATCGGCGCTTCCAGCACGGCGCAGAGCGGCACGCAAAGCGCCACTCCTGAAGCCACGGAATCGGCGCGCACGCTTCTGCTCTATGGTCCCGCCGACAGGGTAGCGCAGGCGCTGGAAACCGCAAAACGCCTGGACCAGCCCCCGATGCAGATTCGGATTGAGGTCACCGTCTCCGACATGTCGCGCAACGCCCTCAAAGAGCTGGGACTGGACTATACATGGAGCAAACTGAGCCTGCAGGAGATTGTGCGCACCAGCGAGAAAGACCAGATCGCGAACGAAACCCTGCTCAAGCCCTTTGACACCAGCACTGTGTGGCGTGCGCCTCTGGGGTTTGAGGCAACTCTGAAGGCGCTGGAACAGCGTGGCGCCGCGAAACTGCTCGCGAACCCCAGCATCTCGGTGCTGAACGGCGAATCGGCGCAGATTCTGATTGGCGACCGCGTGCTGTATCCCGTCGTGTCGGGCACGACCACGGCGGGCACGCCCCTCTTTGATGTGCGCGAGCAACAGGTGGGGATTGTGCTGGTGGTGCGCGCTTATGCCGAACCCGAAGGCACAATCACGCTGGATATCTACCCGCAGGTGAGCGTGATTACGGGCTTTTTGCGCGTGGGAGACAGCAGCTTCCCCCAGATTGCCACCCGCGAGCTGCGCACCAAAATCCGTGTTAAGGACGGTACAACGATTGCGCTGGGCGGGCTGATTCGCGAGGAAGAGGTGCGTACACTCTCACAGGTGCCGATTCTGGGCAACCTGCCCGTGCTGGGCGAGCTGTTCAAGAGCCGACGCAAATCCACGGTGCAGAACGAACTGGTCATCTTTCTGAAGCCCGAAATCTTACGCGAATAGGAGGTCGCCATGCTACGACGCTTCACCGATGTGCTGATCGAAGAGGGGATTATGGACGCCCAGCGTCTGGGCGAGTTGATTGCGGCGCGAACCGATCTGCAGGAGCCTGTGGATGAGTATCTGGTGCGTGTTGGTGCGATTGACGAGCGCACGCGCGCCCGCGTGTTGAGCCTCATGTATGGTGTGCCCCTGCTGGATTTCCAAACCGTTACGGTACAACCTGAGGCGCTGGCGCTCGTGCCTCGCGAGGTCGCCCTGCGCTGTAAGGCAGTGCCGATTGGCGTGCAGGGGTCGCAGCTCGTGGTGGCGATGGCAGACCCCGCCGATATTGTGGCGCTGGACGATTTGCGCACAGCGTCGGGGCGCGAGATTGCAATCGCCGTTGCGCCGCGCCCCCAGATTCAGGATGCCCTGATGCGCTACTACGGGCTGGACGAAGATGTCAAAACCGTCGTCCAGCGGATGCGCGCCGCAGAGGAGGAAGACACATCCGTTATCCGGCTGGTGGAGGCGGTGCTGAACCGTGCGATTGCCGACCGCGCCAGCGACCTCCATATTGAGCCGATGGAGGGCAACACGCGCGTGCGCGAGCGCATCGACGGCGTGCTACGACAGACCGCCGAAATCCCGCGCGAACTGCATGAGGCGGTCGTGGCGCGAATCAAGATAATGTCCAATCTCGATATCGCCGAGAAGCGCGCTCCACAGGATGGACGGATTGCTTACCGCATCGGGGGGCAAGACTACGACTTGCGTGTCTCCACCTATCCCAGCGTGCATGGCGAGAAGGTGGTGTTGCGTATTCTGGAAAAATCCACGGAGCGCTTTGACCTGCAGAAACTGGGGCTGGAAGAATCGGTGCTGACCTTGCTGAAACGCATCATTGAGCGCCCCTACGGGATGCTGATTGTGTGCGGTCCGACAGGTTCGGGGAAGACCACCACGCTGTACGCTTCGCTCAGCCACCTGAACACCCCAGAGCGCAACATCATCACGATTGAAGACCCCGTGGAGTACCAGCTGCCAGGCATTACGCAGGCGAATGTGAACCCCCGTGCGGGGTTGACCTTCGCCACGGGCTTGCGGGCGATTTTGCGTCAGGACCCCGATGTGGTGCTGGTGGGCGAGATTCGCGACCGTGAGACCGCCGTGATTGCCGTGGAGGCGGCGCTCACAGGGCACATGGTGTTTTCCACTCTGCATGCGAACGAGGCGGCAGGCGCGCCTGGACGCCTGATAGAGATGGGCGTGGAGCCGTTTTTGCTCGCGTCCGCGCTCGTGGGAGTCCTCTCTCAGCGGCTGGTGCGCCTGCTCTGCAAGGAGTGTCGCGAGCCGACGGAGCCAGACCCTGAGCTGCTGGCGCGGCTCCGCCTGACCCCACAGATGGTGCAGGGGCATAAACTCTATGCGGGACGCGGCTGCCATCGCTGTCAATTCACGGGCTATCGCGGGCGCCGCGCGATTGTAGAGCTGATGGAAGTCAACGACACCATCCGCCACCACATCACCCACCACCAGCCAACCACTGTGATTCGGGAAAGCGCCATTCAGAACGGAATGGTGCCGTTGTATCGCGACGCGCTGCGGCTGGTACTAACAGGCGAGACCAGCCTGGAAGAGGTGTTGCGTGTCGTGGCGAACGATGTGGACGAAGCGCCTGAGTCGCCTGCTTACTCTGCGGAGGTTGCCTGATAGGCTATGCCGTACTACGAGTGTCGCGTGCGTTCGGCGCAGAGCGAACCCAAGACGCTTCAGATAGAGGCGCCCAGCCTGCAAGCCGCGCTGGAGCAGCTCCATCGTGATGGCTACTTCGTGGTACAGGTGCGCGAAAAACGCACACGCGCCCGCACCGACACGCCCAGCTGGCTCCAGCGGTTCCAGCAGGTTAAGCTGGAAGACCTCGTTGCCTTCAGTCGCGAGTTCGCCGTGATGATTCGAGCGGGCGTGCCGATTATGGAGTCGCTCCAGAGCATCATTCAGCACATGCGTCCCGGTCTCCTGCGTACTGCACTGGAGCAGGTTCAACGCGATGTAGAGGGGGGCACTTCGCTCTCGGAGGCGATGGGCAAGCATCCGCTGGTGTTTCCTGACCTGTATGTGAGCCTGATTCGCGCGGCAGAAGCCAGCGGAAGCCTTGACACCGTGCTGAAGCGTGCGGCGGACTACCTCAACGAATCGCTGGGGCTGGCGCGGCGGGTCAAGTCGGCGCTGATGTATCCCGCGGTGGTGCTGGTCGCCACGCTGTTTGTGATGGCGTATATGGTGGCGTTTATCGTGCCCAAGTTCGCCGAGATGTTCCAGCAGATGGCGGTGAACCTGCCGCTGACCACAAAGCTTCTGGTGGCGCTGGGCGAGGTGGGCGCGAAAAATAAGGTGCTGGTGATGCTCTCGCCCATTCTGATTCTGGGCACGCTGTGGGGGCTGTGGCGCGTGCGCCGAGTTCGGGAAAGGCTCAGCTACTGGGTAGTACGCCTGCCGCTGGTGGGCGACCTCACGCTCAAGGTGATTCTGACGCGCGTGCTTTCTGCTTTGCAGACGCTCATCAGCACGGGGGTCAGCCTGCCGCGTGCGCTGGAGCTGGCAGCCGAAACCGCAGGCGACCACCGCATGGAAACCGCCCTGCACCAGGTGCGGGCACAGGTGGAGACGGGCATCCCGCTGGCGCAGGCGCTCAAAGACACCGGCATTTTTCCCTCGCTGGTGATTCAGCTCGTTGCGGCAGGCGAGAAGACGGGTGCGCTCCCCGAAATGCTGGGCGAAATCACCGCTTTTTACGAAGACGAGGTTCAGCAGAAGCTCAAGGGGCTGACCTCCACCCTGGAGCCGATGATGATGCTCTTTCTGGGGCTGGTAATCGGCGTGTTCGCCTTTTCCGTCATCTCGCCGATTTATGATTTGATGGATAAGATGAAGTAGTCAGTAATCTCCAAGACACTCTTTGTGCGGGCGGTAGCCGGCGCGTTCCGCTGCCTCGCGCGTGGGGAAGTAGACGCGGTTGCTGGGTTGCGGCAGGCGCGCGCAATCGGGCGCGTGATAGACCTTGCTCCGAGGGTTGCCAATAAAGCGCGTGCGTTCACGCGGCGAACGCTGTTCCTGGGCAGAAGGGGAACGCTCTGGAAGGACCTGCAGGGTTTTGCCCACAAGGCGCACCGTGATGTCGCCCTGTAAATCGGTTCGGTAGACGCGCACGCCGAAAGCCTGAAGCGCCTGTAGCGTCTCTTTGTGAGGATGCCCGTACACATTCCCCTGCCCGCAGGAAATCACGGCTATCTGGGGGCGCACCCGGCGGAGCAGGGGCACATCTGTGCCATCGTGAGAGCCGTGATGGGCGACCTTCAGCACCTCCGCCCGCAGGTTCGCCCCTTGCTGATAGAGCCGACGGCGCAGTGCCTCCTCCATATCGCCCGTGAACAGGAAGCGCGCGCTTCCCGTGTCGATGCGCAACACGATACTGTTGTTGTTCGGGTCAGACGAAGTGCCAGTCAAGTAGGGCTTGCTGGGCGCCAGCACCTCCACCGTGATGTCGGGCGCGGGCTGGATTTTCGTGCCTTTGAGGGCAACCCGAAACGGGGGGCGCTTGCCCGCCTGATTTTTCGCCCCACGCGCCGCCAGCAGGTAATCGCGATAGACGGGCGACTCGTACACAAAGCCGCTGTCCCATATCTCCTCCACGGGGAACGCCTTGAGAACGGCGATAAGCCCCCCGATGTGATCGCTGTGCGGGTGTGTGCCGACAACCCAGTCCAGTCGCTGGATACCGCGCTGGCGCAGTTTCGCCACGAGGCGTGCGCCCGCAGAGGTCGGTCCGCCGTCAATCAGCATCGTTTTGCCGTTGGGGAAGCGCACCAGCGCGCTATCGCCCTGACCAATATCAAAAAAGACCACCTGTAGCGTTTCGGCAGGCGCAGGTTGAGGCTGGCGTATCGTGCGTTGAGGGGTCTGACAGCCTGCAAAAAACAGAACCAGCGTTAGCAGCCAGAACAGGAGGCGTCGCGCTCTCACGCAGGAAGTATACCTGAACTCAGGCTAACGCTTCGCTTTCTCCAGCAAAGCGCGCGCCGTAGCCGTATCGCCCCGTTGCTCGGCGCAGGCTGCCAGCAACTCATAGAGGCGAGGGTCGTTGTAGCCTTCCTCCAGCAGCGCCTGCGCTCTGGCTTCTGCCTCGCGGACGCGCCCCTGACGCAATAACAGCATCCCTTCCACGAAAGCGAGGCTCAGCTTGTCAGGGTCGCGCTTCTTGCCCTCTTCCAGCAGGCGCTGGGCTAAGGGCAGGTCGCCGTTCTGGAGCGCACGGTAGGCGCTCGCCAGCCAGACTTCGGCGGAGCGCAGCTTGTCTGCCAGCTCCGCTGCCAGCGAACCCTGCACCTGAAAAGCGTGCTGCAGCGCCCGCTGCACATACGGCTCCGCCAGATCGGGGCGCGCCTTCCGCAGCTGAATATACGCCATCGCCTGATAGCCCAGCATCAGCGGTACTTTGCCCAGCACATGCTCTTTGACAATCTGCTCCGCCTCATCTAACTGACCCTGCTCGGCAAGCATAATGGCGAGGTTGTTCCAGCCAATCACATTCTGCGGCTCTAACTGGGTGGCTTTGCGGAACATCTCGGTCGCGCCCTGCGGGTTGCCCAATCGCAGGAGCGCAACGCCCTTATTGACCCAGCCCATGCCGCTGTCGGGCGCAATCTGAATAGCACGCTCCGCATACTCCAGCCCGCGCTGGAAGTCGCCGCGCTTGTTGTAGTAGTCCGACAAATTGCTGTAGCCAATCGGGGAGTGGGGCGCGGTGCGGGTCACCCACTCCCAGAAGACGCCCGACTCGCGCCAGTTGGGTAGCGCCAGCGCTGAGACAATAAGCGCACCCGTTGCCCACAGCCCTGCGCTCGCCCACCAGAGGCGCGCGGCTTTGCGCTGAAGCAGTCCAGCCCCCCACGCGCTGACCCCCAGCACAAAAAACGCCAGCGGCGCGGTCAAAAAGCGCTCCGCCGTGAACACACCAAAAGCAAACTCCATCGGGCGCAGGTTCAGCACAGGCAACAGCAGAATCACGCCTGCCCAGAGCATCCCGCCTGTCAAGGGAGCGCGCTTAGCCACCAGCCCCATCAGGATTATTAGCCCCACCGAGAAAGCCAGTTGACCCCACGCAAGCCAGTCGTTTACGGGCACAGGCAGAGGCGAGTGATGCACGGGGGAGATGCTGAAAAAGGGGAAGACCACCAAGCCCATCAGCGTGGCGAAGGTGCGCCCCACAAGCAGCAGGTGCTGGAGGGGTGTGCCTGCCTCAATTTGCGCACCCTCGGCAGGCGCGGTAAGCAGATAACCCAGCGCGACCCAGCGAAGCGCGAGATAAAGTGCAAGAATCACGCCAAAACCTGTATAAAGTCCCTTGTCCGCAGAAGGGGCGTTAGCCGAAACCCTGCGTATCGCCCAGTACGCCACAGGGAACGCCAAAAGCGCCATGACCGCCATCTCCTTACACAGCATCGCGCATAGCAGGGCAATCCCCGTGCCCACCACACGCCTCCAGCCGTGCAAGATGAGGCTCAACCAGAAAGCGAGCAGCAGGAAGGTGGTCATCAGCAGGTCATAGCGCGACGAAACGAAAGCGACGCTTTCCACAAGCGCGGGGTGTAAACCGTACAGCAAGCCTGCGGCGGCGCTCAATATCTCGTTCTGCAAAAGGCGCCACGCAATTGCCATCACCAGCAGCGTGTTCACAAGGTGAATCAGCGCATTCGCGAGGTGGAACGGGGCAGGGTTGTCGCCCCAGAGCCATATCTGCACCAGCAAACTGCTCAAAGCCAGCGGGCGGAAGTAGTTTGGTGAGAAATCCAGCGGTTTCCGAATCGCCTGCAGCCACTGCGCAGGGTCGCGGTAGTCAGGACGCCCGTAGATAATCTGCTCATCGTCCCACACGAACCCGAAATTGGCTGTCTGCCCATAGAGCAGGGCGAGTATCAGCAATACGCCGCCCCACAGCCACCATCGGGTGTAGCGCATGGGTTTCTCATTAGCGGCGCGCTACCGCGCCGTGTCGCGTTTCCAGCGCCTGGAAAATCTGCTCCACGCGCTGATTGACCTCCTCGTCGGTGAGCGTGCGTTCCCGACTGCGGAACACCAGCGAGAACGCGAGACTGTGTAGCCCCTCCGGGATGTGGCTGCCCGTGTAGCGATCAAACAGCTGCACCGATTCGAGCCAGTCGCCGCCCACTTCACGAATCGTGTCAAAGAGTTGCCCCACGGGCACCTCTTCAGGCACGAGAATCGCAATATCGCGAAGCACAGGCGGGAAGATGGGCAAAGGACGATAGGCAACCGTATGCGCCGCGGCATGTCGCAGTGCGTTCAGGCTGAACTCGCCCACATACACGCGCTGGCGGAACTCATATTCGCGGGCAATATTCGGATGAATTTCGCCTATCACGCCCAGACGCTGGTCATCTTTGTCATGCACATAGGCGGAGCGCCCCGGGTGGAAACGGGGGTCATGGTCGCCAACAGGCAGGAACCGCGCCTCGATGCCCAGCGCGTGAAGCATATGCTCCACCACGCCCTTGAGGTGATAGAAATCCACAGGCTTGGGCTTTTCCGCCCAGTGGGGGCTGTGGTGGTTGCCCGTCATCAGGATGCCGAGATGGAGCCATTCGTGATAGCCCTGTTCACCAAGTGCGAACACGCGCCCAATCTCAAACAGGTGCAGGTCGCGAATGCCGCGCCGACGGTTGTAGTCCGCCGTGCGCACAAGGCTGGAGAGCAGCGAGAAGCGCAGGAAGCTTAGCTCTTCACTCATCGGGTTGCGGAGCATTATCGGCTGATAAAGCTGCTCGCTCAGTCCCTTTCCGGCGGTCTGGAAGGGATTTTCGGGTTCCAGTGTGTGGCTGACCACTTCCTGCAGTCCCGCACTCAGCAGGATGGTGCGCAGCCGCTCGGCGAAGGCGCCTTCGGGGCTATCTTTGCCCTGTGTCGTCGTGCCCGCAGGAGGCGTTTCAGGAATGCGTTCGTAGCCGAGAATGCGTCCCAGCTCCTCAATCAAATCGATCTCGCGCTGAAGGTCGGGGCGGTAGAGCGGAACCTGCACCTCAAACCCCGTCTCAGTGCGGCTGGGCTTGAGGTTGAGCCGTGCGAGAGTCTGCTCCGCTTCGTGGGGGTCTATTGGGAACCCCAGCATCTGCTCGGCACGGGAGAGGCGCACATGCAGTGTGCGCGCGGGATAGGGATTTGGGTACACATCCAGCATGCCGGGCACAGGCGCGACCCCTGTCCATTCTTCAATCAACTCGCACACGCGGAACTGTGCCACCACCACGAGGTTTGGGTCCACGAAGCGCTCGAAACGATAGGAGGACTCGGTGCGCAGGTCTAACGCACGCGAGGTGCGCCGAATGGAGAGGGGATTGAAGTGCGCCGACTCCATCAGGATGTTGCGTGTGTTTTCCGTCACTTCGGTTTCGGCGCCGCCCATGATGCCCGCGACAGCGACGGGGCGCTCGGCGTCGCAAATCATGAGCATATCGGGCTGGAGGGCGTGTTCGCGCTCGTCCAGCGTGGTGATGCGTTCGCCGGGGCGCGCCCGTCGCACAATAATGGATTGCTGGTGAAGGGTGTCCAGGTCAAAGGCGTGCAGGGGCTGCCCCAGCTCCAGCATCACATAGTTGGTGGCGTCCACGATATTGGAGATGGGGCGCATACCCGCGGCAAGCAGGCGGTTCTGCACTTTGGCGGGTGAGGGGGCGATTTTTACGCCTCGAATCACGCGCGCGCCGTAGCGGGGGCACAGGTCGGGGTCTAACACTTCCACGCGGGCGTACTGGGCGGTTTCGCCCGGCTCCACGGGGGGCGGCTGGAGAATCCACTCATTGAGGCGCCAGAAGAGAGGGGTTGGCTCGCAGGCGTCCCCCAGCAGGGCGTACACTTCGCGGGCGATTCCGAAGATGCTCAGGCAGTCGCCGCGATTGGGGGTGATGTAGAGCGACAGCACTGTGCCCTGCGGGGTCTCCAGGACCTCTTCCACCTCCAGCCCCGCCATCGTGAGTTTTTCGGCGAGGGCGTCTGCACTGAGATCAAACTGCACGAAGTCCTTCAACCAGTCTATTGGCACTCGCATGGCTTATAACAGAGGGAACTGCGCCAGGAAGCGCATGTCGTTCTCCAGAAAGAGTCGCAGGTCGTCTATGCCGTACTGGAGCATTGGGATACGCTCGATGCCCAGTCCGAAGGCGAACCCGGAGTAGCGTTCCGAGTCGATGCCGTAGTGTTCCAGAATGTTGGGGTGAATTAGCCCCGCGCCGCCGAGTTCCAGCCAGCCGCCCTTCCACGAGATGGCGAAGTCCACCCCTGGCTCCACGAAGGGGAAGAAGTCGGGGCGGAAGCGCACGCGCACCTCCTCGCCGAACATAATGCGGGCGAACTGGGTGAGCGTGCCCTTGAGATGCGCCATGCTGACCCCCTCGTCCACCATGAAGGCGTCTACCTGATGGAAGGTGTGGGAATGGGTTGCGTCCACATTCTCGTAGCGGAAGCACCGCCCGATGATGGCGATTCGCAGGGGTAGCGAGCGCTCGCCGCGCTGAACCTCTTCGAAGATGCGTCCCTGAATGGCGGTGGTCTGCGTGCGCAGGAGCCAGCCGTCGCCCACATGGAACGAGTTCTGCGCGTCCATCGCAGGGTGGTCTTCCGGGTAGTTGAGCGCGCCGAAGTTGTATTCGAAGCGCTCCAGCTCAGGTCCTTCCACGAACTCGAAGCCCAGTCCCAGCAGCGCCTGCTTGACGCGACGCATCGTGAGAGTCAGGGGGTGCAGCCGCGCAGGGCGCAGGGGTACACCCGGCAGGGTGATGTCGAGCGATTCGGCGCGCAGGCGCTCGGCAATCTCCTGTTGAGCCAGCACTTCGCGGCGTTCCGCGATGCGTGTCTCTATATAGGCGCGCGCCTCGTTCACCTGCTGCCCGAACAGGGGGCGCTGTTCTGGCGGGAGCGTCCCTATCTGACGCAGTAGCTGGCTGATGGCTCCCTTTTTTCCCAGATAGTGCGACTCCACCGCCTGCAGTTCCGCGGTGGAGCGACAATTCGCTATCGCCGATTCTGCCTCTGCTACAATCGCCTGAATCGATTCCATCTGCCTTTAGACCTCTATTAGGCTGGGGTAAGATTATACCTCATCTCCACCGTATAAAGCCGCGACCCCCTCCGCAGGATTTGCGGAGGGGGCGGGGGGTGAGTGAGGAGGTGTCAAGCAGAGGGGGGTGGTTAGAAGCCTGGCACTGGCTCCCACGGGCGGGTGATGTAGTCGGCGTAGGCAAAGATGATCATAATCACCAGCCAGAAAAAGCCCGCCGCCGCAAAAAGCCAGACGAGTTTGCCACTGAACTTCACATGCATGAAGAACGCCATTACCAGAGAGGTCTTAAACGCCGCGATGGCTAAGGCGACCACTGTGCCCAACCATACAGGCATCGGGATAAAGCCCGCTGCCACCGTGACAATCAGTAAAATCAGTAGCCCTATCAGAGTCCATGTGTAGACCCGAATGGGAACCACATGGTGTTCGTGTCCTTCCGTGTGATGTGCCGTATGTTCCGCCATCGTTTTTTACCTCCCGATGAGGTAGAGCAAGGGGTAGATGAAAATCCACACAATATCCACGAAGTGCCAGTATAGCCCGACCATCTCCACGGGCATGTAATCGGCGACGGGTTTGCGTTTTTTGTAGTCAATATAGGCGCGCACCATCAGCACGCCAATCGCAATCATCCCGACCAGCACATGTAAGCCGTGCAAGCCCGTGAGGATGAAGTAAAAGCCCAAGAAAAGCTGCGTGCGCTGTTTGAACTCTTCAGGGGTTACGGTCTTTTCAGTTTCCAGTTTGATTTTGTAGTTGCCGTCGGGCAGGGGTTCGAGTATCTTTTTCTTCTCGCCATGCTCCACAATCGCATGGGCGTCATAACCCCAGCCCGGAATAAGGTGGTGTTCGTACTTTTTGCTGTACTCGATATACTTGTTGAACATGAAGATGCCTGCGAAGAAGAGCGTGAAGCCGAGATAGAGAATCTGGCGTCCGTGCTTGTTTTGCATGGCGGCACGCACGGCGCGCGCCATCGTGTAGCTACTGGCAAGCAGCACCAGGGTGTTGATGCCGCCCACCACCCAGTCCAGCTCTTTGTGGGCGAGGGTAAATTCGTGCAGGTACTTGAGGCGATAGATGCCGTAGGCGGCGAAGATAGCGCCCAGGAACAGCACCTCCTGCACGATAAACGCCCACATGCCGATGAGGTAGGCGTTGTTCTGCTGCTCTAAGGTTTCAAACTGCTCGCCCAGAATCTCCTCGTGTGCTGGATGGGCAAGCGAAGTTCCATGCTCCAACACTTCCGCCTCTTTGACACTCACGGTCGGTTAGCCTCCATTGATAAGTTTATTGTGCCCCCTCCCACCCGATCAGGCGGGAGGGGAGAAGCTTAGCCGTCTTTGCCTCCGACGACGACAGGGCGCGGCTTGGGGATAATGCCTGTCGGTTCTTCGGGATGCCCATAGTCGTAGGCAGGACGGGTTACGATGGGCGTGCGCTCGAAGTTGTGGGGGTCAGGCGGTGTGTCCACCAGCTCCCACTCCAGCCCGCGCGCACCCCACGGGTTGCGCTCCGTGACGACGCGCCCATACTTGAGCGACCATACCAGGTAAATCGCAGGCAGCAGGTAGCCGATACCCAGCACCGAGGCGCCTGCCGAAGAGAGCAGGTTCAACGCCGCCCACTCTTCGGGGTAGCTATGGTAGCGGCGTGGCATCCCCATGTAGCCCAGAATAAACTGGGGGAAGAAGGTGAGGTTGAACCCCACAAACACCAGCAGCGCCGAAAGCTTCGCCCAGCTCTGCGGGTACATGCGCCCCGTCATCTTGGGCCACCAGAAGTGGAGCGCTGCCAGATACGCCATAATCGCGCCGCCCACCATCACATAGTGGAAATGCGCCACGATGAAGTAGGTATCGGTCAGATGCACATTCGTCGCCATCGCAGCCAGGTACAGCCCGGTCAGTCCCCCAATCACGAACAAGCCCATAAAGCCCAGCGCGTAGATCATGGGCGCTTCCCAGTGAACGCGTCCCTTCCAGATGGTCGCCATCCAGTTGAAGGTCTTAATCGCCGAGGGAATCGCCACCAGGAAGGTCAGGAACGAGAAGAGAATGCTGGCGTAGATGGACTGACCCGTGCTGAACATGTGGTGTCCCCAGACGAGGAAGCCGATAATCGCAATCGCGAGGCTGGCGAACGCCACGAAGTGATACCCGAACACGCGCTTTTTGGAGAACGCCGAGATGACCTCGCTGATCACGCCCATGCCGGGCAGAATCATAATATAAACGGCTGGGTGCGAATAGAACCAGAACAGGTGCTGATACAGAATCGGGTCGCCGCCCAGATTGGGGTCAAAAATACCGATTCGGAGCGAGCGTTCAACTGCCACCAGCAGCAGGGTAATCGCCACCACTGGCGTGCCCAGCACCTGAATAAGGCTGGTGGCATACATCGCCCACACGAACAGGGGCAGGCGGAACCAGGTCATCCCAGGCGCGCGCATCTTGTGGATGGTCACGAGGAAGTTAATCCCGGTAAAAATGGAGCTAAACCCTGCCAGGAAGACACCCACAATCGCAAGGCTCACCTCGCCCTTCGCGAAGGAGCTGCTGTAGGGCGTGTAGAATGTCCAACCCGTGTCGATACCGCCCTTGACGAGCGCGATGGTCGCGAGCAGCGCCCCCACCATGAAGAAGTACCAGCTCAGCAGGTTCAGGCGAGGAAACGCCACATCGCGCGCGCCAATCATCATCGGCAGCACAAAATTCCCAAACACGGCGGGGATGGAGGGAACCAGGAAGAAGAAGATCATCAGCACGCCGTGAATGGTGAACATCTTGTTATACACATCGGAGGTGAGCAGGTCGCCCTTGGGGGTTGCCAGCTCCATGCGGATTAGCGCCGCGGCGATACCCCCCAACAGGAAGAAGATGGTGATGCTCACCAGATAGAGAATCCCGATGCGCTTGTGGTCATAAGTAAAAAGCCACGAAGCGACGGTCGTCTTCCAGTTCAGATAGTTGACTCGCTGCTGTTCGCCATGGGCAATAGTTTGTGTTGCCATATTAGTTACCTCCTCCGGCTTGCGCCAGTGATTTGATATAGGCAATCAGGGCGATAATTTCTTCCTCTTTGATCTGCCCCTGATAGGGGGGCATCTGGTTTTGATAGCCTGCAACAATCTTTGCGCCAGGATTCAGGATAGATTCCCGGATATAGGCATCGTCTGCTTTGACGGTACGCCCGTCGGCTAATTTTACCTCATGCCCGTACAACCCGTTCAAGTCGGGCGCTTTAACCGCTGAGTTCGGGTTCATGTGGCAGGTGTTGCAGGCAAGTTTGGTGAAGAGTTGCTTGCCCTGCTCTTCGAGCGACATCGGCGCTGCCGCCGCGCCCGCCCCGCCACTCTGAAGCCACTTCTCGAACTCGTCAGGCGGAAGCACCCGCACCTTGCCAATCATCTCAGAGTGCTTCGTACCGCAGTATTCGGTGCAGAAGAGGTGATATTCGCCGGGCACGGTGGGGGTGAAATACATCGCGTTGTAGCGCCCTGGCACGGCGTCGCGCTTGACACGGAACGCAGGGATAGAAAAAGCATGAATCACGTCCTGTGAGATGATGGTGGCTTTGATCAGTTGCCCTGCAGGCAGGGTGAGCTCGTTGTTTTCGCGCACGCCGTTCGGGTGCTGGCAGTGCCACATCCACTGCTTGCCGACAACAAACACCTCATAGTAGCCGCCTTCGCGTGGGGCATAGATGTCACCGTAGAGCTTCGCCGCCCACCCGAAGATGGCTATCGCCAGAATCAGGGGGATCAGCGTCCAGGACAGCTCCAGACGCAGGTCGCTATCGGTGGCGTTGGAGCGGTCCACATTCTGGTTGCCAGCCCGATATTTGACGGCGAGAAAGATGGCGCCGAACAAGACAATCCCACCAAAGAAAACAGAGAGCGCTGTGATGACCCAATAGAGCCACGAGATACCCACAGCCTCCTGCGATGCGGTTGGCGGTACAAAAGGAATGTTCCACATAGTTCCTCACTCCTGTTCGTTTTCGGTCGGCGTTTGGTTAGGTCGGCGCCGCTCCAGCAGCAGCGCACCGCCCATCAGGATTGCCAGCGAAAGCACCGTGATGATACCCGCGACTTGCACTACTCGCAGAATCACCAGTCCGTACTTGCCCGCGGAGGGGTCGTACTGGAAGCAGTACAGCACGGCGCTCAACACCGGGTTGCCAATCTTTCCTTCGGACGCTTCCGCTAAAGCGAACTTCAGGTCGCGTGCGGAAAATTCGATGCCGAGCAGGTAGCGCGCCAGTTTGCCCTGCGGAGTGAGAATCATAATCACCGCAGGATGCGCGTACTGCTTCGTGCGCGGGTCATAGGTATACTGGAACCCCACCGCGTTTGCCAGCGCCTTGATGTTTGGCTCATCGCCCACGAGAAAGTGCCAGCCTTTCTCCCCACCGGACTTCTTGTAGGCGGAGAGGTAGGTCTGTTTCTTCTGACGCGCCAGTTCTGGGGTCTCGGTCGGCGAGATGCTCACGGTGATGACTTCAAACTCTTTGCCGATGGTGTAGTCCAGGGCGTTCAGCGAACGGGTGAGCTCGTTCAGCACGACGGTGCAGAGCATTGGGCACTCGTAGTAAGCCATCACCAGTATCACGGGGCGCTTGCCGAAGTAATCGCCCAGTCGCACGGTTTTGCCCGTCTCGTCGCGGAAAGTCAGGTCTAAGGGCACCTGCGTGTTAAGTCGTTGCTCCACAGTGACCTGTTCCAGAATCTTTTTCTGTTCCTGCTCTTGAAACTGCCCTATCTCGCCGGGGCGGCGATAGAGCTGGGCACCGGCGAGGCTGGTCAGCCCCACGGATGCCATCACCATAATCCATACCCATAGTTGGTTGCGCATAGCATATCACCTCTTACTGAGGCAGCCCACGCTCTAAGATGAGCTGCTTGGCGCGTTCCACAGGGATTCGCGCGCGGGTCATGGTCTGGTCTTGCCAGCCATAGGTGGTTGTTTTGCGTATCTCTTCGCGATAGAAGTTTTCCCAGTCGCGCATCGGGAACCCCTGCACGCGCGGTTCCGGAGGGAGCTGACGCTCCCGGGATTCTTTACGAACGGAAGGCACTTCGGGTTCTGGCACATTCACGACCCATGCGAACACGAAGTAGGAGATTATCACCGAAGCAATGATGGTGGCGAAGATGAGAATCAGGAACTGCGTCATCGCGCGCACCGAGAGGTCGCGCTGTTCATACGGCTCGCTCTCAATCAGCTTCAACTCTTCAGGGTCTACGGGCTTAAGAATGTCCATGAGCCACCTCCATCAGGCGTGCTTCGTTTTGCGGTAGCAGGGCGCGCTGGTTCAGAAAGCCCAGCATGAAGTAGAACCACAGCCCGCCGAAACCCACGAACGCCGTGATGTCAAACAGCGAAATGGAGAGGGTCTCCGCGAAAAAGGGCTTAATCTGCCAGAAGATGTCCACCGTGCGAATTGCCAGCACCAGAATGGCGCCCGCCAGCAGCTGGGGCACGACCTTTTTGGTGCGCGGTGCAAGGAACAGGAAGAAGGGCACGAAGAAGTGGAAAATCACAATCAGGTAAGCCAGATACTGCCAGCCGCCGTCGTTGCGGCGCAGGTAGAACTGGGTGAACTCGTACAGATTGCCCGAATAGGTAATCAGCAGCTGGGAGAAGGAGACATACGACCAGAAGACGGTGAGCGTAAACATGAAGTTGCCCCAGTCGCGGCGGTAGGGCATGTAGGTAATCTTACCCGTGTAGGGAGGCAGGTCGCGCCACTGAAGCACCATGTAGACCGCCAGCGCCAGCGCCAGAAAGCCGCCTCCTACCACCATAATCACTGCGTACATGGTGGAGAACCAGTGGGGCATTAGCGACTGACCGAAGTCCACCATCGCCAGCGTGAAGACGAGCATGAACGCCACAATCATGCCCGAAGCGGGTCCTGTGCGCTGGCGGGAGAGAACTTCGCCCTCAATCGGGTCTTTCGCCTGATCCTGTTGCAGCGACTTCTTCCAGAGGAAGTTCGCCATCAGGAACCAGACCGCGGCGTAGAACACGAAGCGCACGAGGAAGAACACGGGCGTGCCCGTGTAGTCCGCGGGCCAGAAGAAGAAGGGCGACTTGGCTTGTAGCACGGGGTCTTCTGCCACATGCTCGGTGTGCATCCATTCGTAGACATGCTTCATGCCCAGCGCCAGCACGGGCACATAGAGTAGCATCACAACAGGGATGGCGCGCGCGCCCGACTCCCAGATTCGAATAAGCGGGAGCGTCCACTGTCCGCGTGTGGCGTGGGCGAGCAGGCTCATGCCGAGGCATCCCAGCCCCAGCAGGAGCCAGTAGAAGAAGCCGAAATGGTAACCCTGGAAGGCGAGCTTGGGGTCGCCAAATATACCGAACATGCCCGCGAGGCTCGCCGCCAGTCCCACAATCCCGACCACGAGCGCGAGAGAGCGCCCGCGTGCAATCCGTTCGCGTACCTGTTGCTCGTTGCTTGCTGGGTGACTCATTGCCCTTCACTCCTTGTCGCAATCTGACGCCCTGTGTTGGTGTTGCTGGCAGATTCCAGAATCTTCATCATGTCTTCTTCAGGCAGGTCTTTGGGGTTGGCATTCTGGCTGAGCTGGAGCACACGCACATAAGCCGCCACCGCCCATCGCTCTTCGGGCGTCATGCGCTTGCCGTAGCCATACATGATGCCGAACCCGTTTGTGGCGACGCCGTAGAAGTAGCCAATCGGCTGCGACACCAGCCGCTGATCTACCAGTGAAGGCACGGGGCGGGGCCACTGCCCCCGCAGGGCAATCATGCCCTTGCCGTCGCCAGCACGCCCATGGCAGGGGGAGCAGAAGACATTGTATTTTTCCTCCCCCAGGTCCAGCAGCTCTTTGCTCAGCTTGACCTGCGGGGGCAGGGTCCTCAGCAGGTTGCCCTGTGCATCTTTGCCCGTGAGGAAGGGGTCGTTGGGGTCTTGCAGTCGCCCGTAGGGAATTGTATTGGCGGGGATGGGGCGTGAACCCAAGCCGTAGATTTTGCCATCAAACCCCTGAATGGGCTCTTTCATGGCGTAGAATTCGCTGTTGTCCTGCGCCTCCACGCGCTGTTGAACCCACATGTCGGTGCGGCATCCCGAAAGCCCCAGAGCCAGCACGCATGCGCTCAGTCCAATCCATGCTTTACGGGTTCTCATGCTTCCACCTCGCTGATGCTGAGAGGGTTGAGCGACTGCAGGAACTCGTAGACACGATTGCGGTCAAAGTTCGGGTCTTTCGCCTCGATGCACAGGAAGAATCGGTCGGTGCTGGCGCGGGCGAACTGCGGCACATTGAACACGGGGTGATAGGGCGCGGGCAAGCCGTTATACGCCAGCATGCCGATAAATGCGCCAAACGCCGCGCAGAGCACCATGCCCTCGAAGGTAATCGGGATGAAGTAGGGCCAGCTCAGGAAGTCGCGCCCACCCACATTCAGCGGGTAGTCGATAACGCTGGTGTAAACCTGCAGGCTGAAAAAGGCGATCGCGCCAAACAACCCGCAGATAAATACCGTCCAGGGCACTTTTGCCTCTTCCACGCCCATCGCTTCAACCAGCCCGTGGATGGGGAAGGGAGTATAGCAGTCAAACTTCTTGTAGCCCGCGGCGCGAGTGCGCTCGGCAGCCTCAATCAGTTGTTCCGGCGTTTCAAACTCCGCCATAATCCCGTAAAGTTGCGGTGCGGTTTCCACATGTGCCATCAGGACTCACCTCCTTTGCCCGTTGGGGCAGGCGCGGGGGCGTGCTTGCCTGCGTGCCCGTTATGCCCGCCGTGCCCGTGGTAGAGGCGATGCCAGATATCTTTCAGCTCTGCAATCGCCAGCATCGGCACGAACCGCGCGAACAGGAACATCATCATGATGAAGAAACCGATCGTGCCCAGATAGAGGCTCCAGTCCCAAATAGTAGGTGCGTATTGACCCCACGCCGAGGTCAGGAAGTCGCGATGCAGGCTGATGACCACAATCACGAACCGCTCGAACCACATCCCGATGTTCACAATAATCGAGATGATGAACAGCAGGAGCAAGTTATGGCGAATTTTAGGTATCCAGAGCAGCTGGGGCACGACGCCGTTGCAGAAAATCAGCGCCCAGTATGCCAGCCAGTAGGGTCCGAAGAAGCGGTTCACCACGAGGAACTGTTCAAACTGGTTCGCACTGTACCAGCCGAAGAACATTTCGCTGAGATAGCCGTAGAAGACGATCCAGCCCGTGGCAAGCATGACCTTCGCCATCCAGTCAATGTGGTTCATCGTGATGTATTCACGCAAGCCCGGATAGAGAATGCGGAACGGAATGACAAGGGTCAGCACCATCGCGAAGCCGGAGAAGATGGCGCCTGCCACGAAATAGGGCGGGAAGATAGTTACATGCCAGCCGGGCACGATGGAGATGGCAAAGTCTAACGACACGATCGAGTGAACCGAGAGCACCAGTGGCGTGGAGAGTCCTGCCAGCAGGAGGTAAGCCTGTTCGTAGCGGAGCCAGTGAACCGCCGAACCGCGCCAGCCCCAGGAGAGGATGCCGTGAATCACCTTCGCCAGCGTGCTTTTGGCGCGGTCGCGCATCGTGGCAAGGTCAGGGATAAGCCCCATGTACCAGAACAGCACCGAGACCGTGAAGTAGGTGGAGACGGCGAACACATCCCACTCCAGCGGGCTGCGGAACTGGGGCCACATCGCCAGCCAGTTGGGCAGCGGGAAGAGCCAGTACGCCACCCAGGGACGCCCTGTGTGGAACAGGGGGAATAAGCCGGCGCACATCACGGCGAAAATCGTCATCGCCTCGGCGAAGCGGTTGATGGACATACGCCACGCCTGGCGCAACAGCAACAGAATCGCCGAGATGAGCGTGCCTGCGTGTCCGATACCAATCCACCAGACGAAGTTGATAATCGCGAATCCCCAGGCGACGGGCTGGTTGATGCCCCAGATGCCCAGCCCCACGATGAGCAGCCACACCAGCGAGGTAATGAGCATCAAGGTGCCCACGGCGCCGATGCCGAACATCACCGTCCAGGCAGGCGGATGCGGATTTTCAGGAATCCGCGCAATCTGGTCGGTGATGCGCTCGTAAGTTTGCTGCCCCTCAAACAAGGGGAACTCCTGCACTTTAGGTTTAATGGCTTCCTGCATGGCTTGCCTCCGCGCCAGAAAGTTCAGGATGCGGGTTGTCTATCTTGGCTAAGTAGGTGGTGCGAGGTCGGTAGTTCAGTTCGCCCAGCATGGCGAAGTTGTGCGGCTGGTCGCGCAGCTGGCGTACCTTGCTGTTGGGGTCGTTCAGGTCGCCGAACACGATTGCGCCCGTCGGGCACGCCTGCTGGCAAGCCGGGATGACCTCGCCGTCGCGAATGCGCCGATTCTCGCGCTTGGCGTTAATCCGCGCCTTGCTAATTCGTTGCACACAGTAGGTGCATTTCTCCATCACACCGCGCCCGCGCACCGTAACATCGGGGTTCTGCATCAGGTGCAGCACAGGCGATTTCATGTAACTGTAGCGATAGAAGTTGAAACGACGCACTTTGTACGGGCAGTTGTTGGAGCAGTAGCGTGTGCCCACGCAACGGTTGTAGACCATCACATTCAGCCCTTCGTGGTCATGCACTGTTGCGGCGACAGGGCACACCAGCTCGCAGCCCGCGTTTTCGCAGTGCATACAGGGCACGGGCACCTGATAGACTTTCGGGTTCTCAGGCGAACCTTTGAAGTAGCGGTCGATTCGGAGCCAGAGCATTTCGCGTCGGCGCACAACCTGTTCCTTGCCGACCACGGGGATGTTGTTCTCCGCCTGACACGCCGTCACGCACGCGCTACAACCCGTGCAGAGCGTCGGGTCAATCACCATGCCCCAGGCGTAGCGGAAGTTATCGGGGTTCTCATATCGGTCGTAGCGGAATCGCTCAGGGTACATCGATGGGTGAACATGCTCATACCCCTTGCGGTGCGGCTTGTTTTTGAATTCGGGGTCCTGACGGAACTCTTCAAGCGTGCCCGTGAGCAGGATGGGGCGGTGCGCCGTGCTGTCCAGCTCAGGCTCCTTCTGGCGCGTATCGATGAGGTGATGTTCCTCCGTGCGGGCGACGGTGTAGGACTGGCGCGTCGGGATGACTTCCGCTCCACGAGCGAACCAGAGGTTGCTGGTGGTGCGCAGAGTGTAGGCGTTGAATCCCGCACCAGAGCCTTTTGCGCCTGCTCGCGTGCGCCCGTAGCCCAGATGGAGGGTAATCGCATCGTCCACATGCCCCGGAATCGGGTACGCCGCCACGACCAGCGACTTCCCGTCCAGCCGAATCTCAATCAGGGGCACCTGGTCGCGCACGAAGGACACATCTTCGTTCCACGCGTAGGTTGCCTTGCTCCACAGCCCCAGTTTCTTGAAGGTGTTGAGGCTCATGAAGGCGAGGTTGTCCCAGCAGGTTCGGGTAACGGGTTTGGGCAGCTCCTGAAGCCATGCGTTGTTGGCGAAGCGCCCATCGTAAATCGTGGGGTCGGGCGCGAAACGGATTTCCAGCGTATCGGCTGCCTGCACGGTATCCAGCAGCGCAGGAACCTGCACCACGAGCGGATTCTGCTTCAGCGCGACCGTTTTCACAGGGCGTGCCGTGCGGGGCATCACCCCGTCGTGGACGCTCTGACGCCAGAATTTGTCGAACTGGGCGCCGCTAAGACCGCTGGCTTTTTGCCAGTAGGCTTGCACCAGTTCATAGGTCTGTTTTCCTGCCTGCCCGTTGATAAGCGCCATCAGTTCCAGCGCGGTGCGCGTGTTGGAGTAGAGGGGATAAATCAAAGGCTGCTGGATAGAGACCGTGCCGTCGAACGCGCGCACATCGCCCCAAGTCTCCAGCGGGTGCGTTTCGGGCACATGCCACACACAGAGCGCGGCGGTCTCGTCCACATACGCGCCCAGATGGACGCTGAAGGGCACTTTGGGGATGAGCTCGGCGAAGTTGAGGTCTGCGGGCGCGTCGTAAGCGGGGTTGACGCCCAGCATGATCAGCACTTCTACCGCGCCGTTCTGGATTTCCTGTGCGAGCTGGCGGATGTCCTGTGTGTGGAGGGTGGGCTTGGCTTCTGGCGGCGCGATAAACACCACCGTGTTGCCAATGTTGCCCAGCGCGTGGTTGATGGCGTGGGCGATTGCGTGTACGGCGGGCGGCTGCGCCTCGCCCACCACCAGCAGGCTCCTGCCAGCATGTGCCTTCAGTTCCCCTGCGACGACCTGCGCCCACTTCTGCTCTTCAGGCGTCAGTTCGCCTGCAACTTCTGCCTGTACGGGGGCATCCAGCAGGCGGGCAATCTCATATGCCAGCCGACCAATCTTGCTGGAGGGGATGGGCAAGCGCTCATCAGCGGTCATGCCCGTAACCGTGAACATCGGCTCCGCCACGAAGAGGCGATTCATGCGCTCCTGACCCTTGCGCACTTTCCGCCCCTGCATGAAATCGTGCGCATAGCGCACCGCACCCGGACCGCTGTAGAGGATATCGCTATCCAGGGCGACCAGCACATCCACCTGATCCAGGCGATAGAGGGGGTACAGCCATTCCCCGAAGGCGAGCTTGGTGCCTTCGTACACATTCTCCCAGCTGACCGCCTCGTATTGATACCATTTCGCCTGCGGGTTTGCCTTCAGGAACTGCTGAATCTGGTCGGCGAGGGTGGGCGAGGTGATGGCGCCCGTAAGGATGCGCACCCCAGCGCCCTGCTTGGCGTTCTGGATGGCAATCTGCTGGAGCAGCTCCCCTGTGAAGGTACTCCAGCCGGCAACACGCCCGAACTTAAGCAGATTCTGCGAGCGGTCGGGGTCATAGAGGTCCAGCAGCATCGCCTGTGTGATGGCGCTGGTTGCACCCAGGCTGGCGGGATGGTTTGGGTTGCCTTCAATTTTAATAGGACGCCCTTCGTACGACTTCGCCAGCACGCCTGTCGCGAAGCCGCTGACCGCCAGCGCGGTGGCGAAGTAGAGGGTTTCACCAGGCAGGTGTTCGGGCGGGGTCTTGGATTGCGAGATAATGGGACCCTGAGGCTTGTAGCCGCATGCGGAAAGCCCTGCCAGCGCCATCGAGGCGCCCATCAGCTTGAGAAACTGGCGTCGGCTCACAAAGTCGCTGAGAGGCTGGGCATGGCGCGGGAACTCGCGCGCCAGATGTTCTTCAAAATCGGGCGCCTCCATCAACTCGTTCAGACTGCGCCAGAACTTCTCGCCTGTGCCCTGTTCGTGCGTTCGCTTTTCCATGCTGACTCCCTCACCGATGGCAGATGGAGCAGTCGCTCAGCTGCTCCTTGTGAATGTTATAGTGCTTCACCAGAAGTCGCCCCAACTCAATCTGGTTGCGGGGGATGGCGTTGGGGTCGTAGGGGATGTTATACTTGTCCAACATCGCTTTCATCTCTTCGGGATTGCGCGGGGTCTGGTAATACATATTGAAAACTTCCTCTTTGGGGCGAATGTGCTTTTCGGGGTTGCGGTGGCAGTCCAGACACCACCACATTGAGAAAGGTTGCGACTTCGCCGTGAGGTGCATCTTCTCGATGCCCTGATGGCAGGTCGCACAGCTGATGCCTTTGTTCACATGGGCGCTGTGATTGAAGTAAACAAATTCGGGGAGATTGTTGACTTTGTTCCAGACGAGGGGCTTGTCGTTGTTATAACTGTCGCGCACAGGTTGCAGGAGGGGGCTGTTCGTCCAGATTTGCGAGTGGCAGGTCATACACACTTCGGTAGAGGGCACCCCTGCATGTGCGGACTGTGTTACTGACCAGTGGCAGTAACGGCAGTCGATGCCCAGCTCCTCGTAGTGGTGTTTGTGGCTGAACGGCACGGGCTGGTCGGGTGGCTCGCCAGCACGGGTCATCCACGGGGAGCGGGTGATGTTGGAACCTGCCAGCACCAGTCCCACCAGCGCAAGCAAGCCGCCGAAGATTGTCGCTCGCGCTACTGTGTTATGATGACGCTTAAAGACCTGTGGCATGTTTTCGTCACCTCGTCTATGATTTATTTTCGGGAGGCGGCGTCGCCTTCCTGCAGAACGGGGATGGATAAAGCGTCAAAGCCTTATCGATCCTCGCCCAGATTGTGAACACCATCACAATCTTAGCCAGACTAACCATCTTTTCCGCTGACAATTTGGCTTTACCGCCCTCCTGCTGACGAATATATTACCCGATGAGCAGGGGGCGTTGTCAAGGGGAGAGTGGGGGTTTGTGCTTTTTTTCACAGAGTTATCGGCGGGGGTTGGGGTATTCTCATGCCCATGCGTGTGGTGCGCCTGACGCCTGATTCGGAGCCGCGGCTGAAAAAGCGGGCGCTGTTTGCGGTATTCCTCACCATCTGTGTGAGTCTGATTGGATTCGGGATTGTGATCCCCCTGTTGCCTGCTTATGCGCAGCAGTTTGATGCGTCCGAGCTGGAGATAGGGTTTTTGTTTGCGTCGTTTTCGGTGGCGCAGTTGCTGGCGTCGCCGCTGCTGGGGGTATGGTCGGATCGGTGGGGTCGGCGTCCTGTGCTGATTTTGAGTTTGCTGGGGTCGGCGCTGAGCTTTGTGATCCTGGCGCTGGCGCCGAACCTGGGGTGGCTGTTTGTGTCGCGGCTGGTGGACGGGTTCACAGGGGGGAATATCACCACGGCGCGCGCCTATATTGCGGACATCAGCGAGCCACATGAGCGTTCCCGTAATTTCGGGCTGATTGGCGCGGCGTTCGGGCTGGGGTTCATTCTGGGACCAGCACTGGGGGGCGCGCTGGCGCATTTTGGGCTGGCGGCGCCTGCGTGGTTCGCTGTGGGGCTGTCGCTGGCGTCGGCGTTTCTGGCATGGTATCAGCTGCCTGAGACAATACATCGCACGCAGGCGGTGCAGGTTTCCCCATGGCGCGAGTTGCCCCGCATGCTCCAGCGTGCGCCTGTTGGAACCCTGCTGATTCTCAACTTTCTGATGTGGCTGGGCTTTTCAGTTTATCAGACGAGTTTTCCACTGTTTCTGAACAAGCGCTTTGAGTTCACCCCTGCGCAGGTGGGATATGTGTTGACTTTTGTGGGGATTGTGGCGGCGGCGGCGCAGGCGGTGCTGGTAGGGGCTGTGGTGCGTCGTCTGGGAGAGCGCGCGGCGTTTCTGCTGGGGATGGGGTTGAATGTGGCGGGGCTGGTGGGCGCCTCGCTAACCCATTCGGTGTGGCTATTCTATGGGCTGGCAGGGCTGGCGGCGGCGGGGGGCGCGCTCGCGCTCCCCACTTTCACCAGCATCTTGAGCCAGTCCGTTCAGAGCGACGAGCAGGGGCGTTTGCAGGGCGTGAGCGGCTCGCTGGAGAGCCTCGCGCGGATTATCGGACCCGTCTGGGGCAACGGCTTATTGAAATATGACACGACACTCCCCTTTGCCTCTGCGGGATTGCTGCTGCTGGGCGTCGCGCTCTGGATGGGGCGCGTGCCTGCAAAGAAGTGAGTTCGCGTGGTATAATTTCACAGGTGCCCCAGATTAGCTCAATCGAAGACCTGATCCAGATTATTCGCCAGCACCCCGAGTGGCGCGAGGCGCTGTTGAGCGTGCTGCTGCCACAAGACCTGCTTGCACTGCCTCAGGAGTTCCGTGATTTCCGCGCAGAAGTGCGCGAAATGCTGATGGCGCACGAGCGGCGCATGCAGGCTCACGAGGAACGCATGGCGGCGATTGAAGAGCAGATTGCCCGCCAGCGTGCCGACTTCGAGCGCGAAATGCAGGCAATGCGCAAGGAGTTTCAAGCGCAGATGCAAGCAATGCGTCAGGAGTTCCAGGAGCAGATGCAGGCAATGCGTCAGGAATTCCAAGAGCAGATGCAAGCAATGCGTCAGGAGTTCCAAGAGCAGATGCAGGCGATGCGTCAGGAGTTCCAGGAGCAGATGCAGGCGATGCGCCAGGAGTTTGAGCAACGCTACCATGACCTGCGCGCCGAGATGAAGCAAATGCGCGAAGAGTTCACGGCGCGATTCGAGCGAATCGAGGAAGACATTAGACAGATTCGTGAGGGAGACATTAAGCAGCTTCGGGACGATGTGGGTCAGCTCAAGGGAATCGTGCTGGAGTTGCAGTGGGGACATCGCGCCAGGTCGTACTTCGGACGGCTTTTGCGCAAGGTACGGGTCTACGCGCCAGGTGAAATCTGTGATGAGATTGAAGAAGACGGAGAGATTCCTGAACCCCAGCGTTCCCAGCTGCTGGAGCTGGATTATATTGTGCGTGGTTTGCGGCGCTCTGATGGGCGTGAAGTATATCTGGCTGTGGAGGTATCGTGGGGTGTTGGTGTTACGGATGTGATCCGCGCTCGGGATCGGGCGCAGATTTTACGGGAGCAGGGGCTGCCAGCCTATCCCGTCGCGGTTGGCAACTATATAACGCCTGAAGCCCAGTCTCTGGCAGAGGCGGAGGGGGTCGTGTTGATGACCGATTCTCAAATTCAGGGCGCTGAGAGGCTGGAGCGCGATTAGTCTTGCTCTGGCTCCACCTGATGTGCCAGCAGCACGGCTTCGGCGACCTCCACCAGCGGCTTACCTGTGCTTTCCGCAGTGTTGACCATGCGTCGGAACGCCTCCTCTTCGGAGATGCCGAGTTTCTGTGCCAGCACGCGGCGGGCGCGCCCAATCGTTTTGCGCGCCTTCATCTCGCGTTCCAGATTCAGCATCTGCGCCTCGATTGCACGCATCTCGCGATAGCGGCTGACCGCCACCTGAATAGCGGGGGCTAAATCCGCCTCGCGAAACGGCTTCACGAGGTAGCCCAGCACGCCTGCCTTATCGGCTCCTTCAATCATCGCCTGCTCGCTGTAGGCGGTCAGGATCAGCACGGGGGCAATCCGCTCCTTTGCCAGACGGCGGGAGAGTTCAATCCCGTCCATGCCGGGCATCATGATGTCCACGATAACGAGGTCGGGTTGCAGGGTGCGTGCCAGCGCGAGGGCGGTCTCTCCGTTATCCGCCTCGCCCACAACAGTGTGCCCCATCGATTCCAGCATGGCACGCAAATCCATGCGAATCACGGGTTCGTCGTCCACAATCAGCACGCGGTAGGTGTTCATGAATGCCCTCCCTGTGTGAGGATTTCCACGCCGTAGGGTTCCAGTAGCGGGCGCAGGCGTTCAGCGAGCGCATAGACGCCTGGCATTTCGGTTTCGGCGTGCCCGCCTTCAAACAGCACGATATCGCGCGCCCACGCTTCCAATGTGTGGTGGTGGCGTACTTCGCCTGTGAGCAGGGCGTCGGCGAGCGCGGCTTTCGCCTGAGCCAGATAGTCGCCGCCAGAGCCACCCACCACCGCCAGTGTGCGAATAATCGCGTTCGGCTTACCGTACACGCGCACATACGGGTTGCCCAGTTTCTCGGCGAGGTAATCGCGCAGTTCGCTGGCGAGCATCGCGCGTGGCAGGCGTCCTACCCGTCCCAGCGGGTAGACCTGCGGCGTGTGGAGCGGATACACATCGTATGCCACCTCCTCGTAGGGGTGAACCCGCTTCATTTCGGCAATCACCGTTTCCAGCCGGTCGGCGGGCACAAGCACTTCGAGGCGCATCTCTTCGGCATGCTCACGCTGTCCGACTGCACCCTGAAACGGGTTCGCGCCCTCCATCGGCTCATAGGTGCCTGTACCGGGATGATAGAAGGCGCATCGTCGGTACAGCCCAATCACCCCTGCGCCCGCATCCGCCATCGCGTCCAGAACAGGGTCCAGGTAGGCGGTGGGCACGAACACCACCAGCTTGAACTGGGATACACATGCGCCCTCGCCGAAGGGGCGCACTTCTTCTAATCCCACCGTTTGCGCCAGCGCGTCGTTGATGCCCCCCGGTGCTGTGTCCCAGTTGGTATGCACGGCGATATGGGCAATCTGGTGAGCGCAGAGGGTCTGGACCGCCTGACCCACGGGGTCGTCAAAGCGAATTGTGCGCAGGGGACGATAAATCAGGGGGTGGTGCGTAATCAGCAGCTGGCAGCCGCGATAGTGCGCCTGAACCGCCGTTCTGGGGTCAGGGTCTAACGCCACCAGAATGCGCTCCACGCTCTGGTCGGGCGAGCCAATCTGCAGACCGATCGGGTCGTCGCGGAGCGCCCACTGGGGCGGCGCAATCTGGTTCAGCGCGTTCAGCACCTCACGTACCGTGATGGGCATGTTTCAATTGTACCCGCTGGGTATGGGCAGGACTGGAGCCAATCGGGTACAACATAGGTTGTGATAACGCTTTCGAACGGCGAGCGGCTGGAGTTCCTCACGGGGAGTGGGGCGCTGGGTTTTGACGGGCGCGGCTGGTGGTGGGAGTATCCTCTCCGGTGGCTCGGTATCCTGAACCCTCACGACTTCGCGATTGTGGTCAAAACGCTCACCCTGAAGCCCCGTCGGGGGAACCTGCGCTGGTATGCGCCCTGGCGGTGTGTGCGCCTCATCCCGGGAGGGACCGTTAACGCCGTTGGGCTAACCAATCCGGGAGTGGACTGGTGGATACGCACCTGCTACCCCCGTATGAAGCGGATGCGCCTGCAGATAGTGGTCTCGGTGTTCGCCGAAAACGCTGCCGAGGCGCAGGCGTTCGCTGAGAAACTCAAGCCTCTGGAGATTGCGGCGATTGAGCTCAACGCCTCCTGTCCGAATGTACCCCATGAGAGCGCGGTCGCCCATGTGCGCGCTCTCGCTGAAGCGCTGGCTGAGTCGGGACACCCACTGATTGTCAAGGTCGGCTATGACCAGCCTTACACAGAGATTGCGCGCGCTGTAGAGGGGGTTGCGGAGGCGATTCATGCGATTAACGCCGTGCCGTGGCGGATGGTGTTTCCCGACAAGCCGTCGCCGCTGGCGAATCTGGGAGGCGGGGGCGTTTCTGGCGAACCGATTCGTCCGATGGTGCGCGAGGCGATTCGCAGACTCCGCGAGACAACTCATCTGCCCCTGATTGCAGGGGGCGGGATTTACACGCTTCAGGATCTGGAGGAGTTGTGGGCACTGGGAGCGCGCGCGTTCAGCATCGGCACGCTATTTTTACGCGCTCCCTGGATGCCGAACCGACTGGTGCGCCAGTGGCGTGAGCGTCATCCTACAGAATATAACGGCTCAGGTCCACATCCTGCACAATATCCGCCAGACGCGCCCGCACATACGCCGCATCGATGACCACATGCTCACCTCTGCGCTCTGGCGCCTCAAACGAGAGGTCTTCCATCAGGCGCTCCATCACGGTGTGCAGGCGCCGTGCGCCGATATTCTCTGTGCGGGTGTTGACCTCATGGGCAATCCGAGCAATCTCATCGATGGCGTCTTCGGTGAACTCTACCGTAACGCCTTCAGTCGCCATGAGGTGCTGATATTGCTTGATGAGCGCGTTTTCTGGCTCGGCGAGGATGCGCCGAAAATCTTCGGAGCCAAGCGGGTCCAGCTCCACACGGATGGGCAGGCGTCCCTGCAGCTCTGGGATCAGGTCTGAGGGCTTGGACATGTGGAACGCGCCTGCCGCAATAAACAGGATGTGGTCGGTGCGCACGGGTCCGTACTTGGTCGCGACGGTGGAGCCTTCGATAATCGGCAGCAGGTCGCGCTGTACCCCTTCGCGGCTCACATCGGGTCCGACGGTACTGCGTGCGCCGGCGATTTTATCTATCTCGTCCAGAAACACGATTCCTGTCTGCTCCACACGCTGGATGGCTTCGCGAATCAGGGCGCCGCGGTCCAGCATCTTGCGTGCCTCCTGCTGAGTGTAGATTTCTATCGCTTCTGCCACGGAGACCGTGCGCTCTGTTTGCGAGCGGGGTCCAAAGGGGGAGAACATTTCTATATCGATGCCCATCTCCTCAATCCCCTGGGGGGAGAAGATTTGCACGAACGGGGACGCGCTTTCCTCCACCTCAACGGTGAGCGTTTCGTCCATCAGTTCACCGTTTTTGAGCTGCTTGATAATTTCCCGCTTGCGCTGGCGCCGTTTCGCGGCGCGCTCTTTTGGCTCGCGCGGCAGTTCCTCCTCTTCTTCAAAAGCTTCCAGAAGCGCGGCGAACGGGAAGGGGGGCGGGGTGCTTCGTCGGCGTCGGGGCATTTCGATCTCCACCAGCTGGCTGGCGATTCGTTCTATCGCGCGCTCGCGCGCTTTGGGGCGCACCTCCTCCATCTTCTCCTGTTCCACCATGCGAACGGCGACATTTGTGAGGTCGCGAATCATCGAGTCCACATTGCGCCCCACATAGCCAACTTCGGTGAACTTGGTGGCTTCCACCTTGATGAAGGGGGCACGCACCAGCAACGCCAGTCGGCGCGCAATCTCGGTCTTACCCACTCCTGTGGGACCAATCATCAGGATGTTTTTAGGCAGTACCTCATCCCGCAGGTGTGGAGGTAGCAACTGGCGGCGATAGCGGTTGCGCAGGGCAATCGCGACGGCGCGTTTCGCACGGTTCTGACCTACGATATACTTATCCAGCTCCGCCACAATCTGGCGCGGCGTGAGCGACTCCATCGGTACAGGTGTCTTCACAGGCTTAAGTATACCTCTGAGCAGGGTATACTTGATACCCATGCCCGTTATCGAAGCGGAACGCCTCAGCAAGACCTATATTTCCTACAAGCGCCCGCCCGGATTGTGGGGCGCGATTAAGAGCCTGTTTCATCGCGAGCGCCACGAGGTGCAGGCGGTGCGCGACATTTCGTTCCGTATTGAAGAAGGCGAGCTGGTGGGCTTTCTGGGACCGAACGGGGCGGGCAAGACCACTACGCTGAAGATGCTTTCCGGAATCATCTTTCCCACATCGGGCACGGCGCGGGTGCTGGGGTTTGTGCCCTGGGAGCGCCGTCCTGAAATGCAACGCCAGATTGCGCTGGTGATGGGGCAGAAGATGCAACTGTGGTGGGATTTGCCCCCCTATGAGTCTTACATTCTGCTCAAGGCGCTCTATGAGATCCCCGATGATGTGTTTGAGCGCCGGGTTCACGAGCTGGCGGAGATGCTGGAGATTCGGCATGTGTTGCACACTCAGGTACGCCGCCTCTCGCTGGGGGAACGGATGAAGTGCGAGCTGCTGGCGGCGTTGTTGCATCGTCCGCGCGTGCTGTTTCTGGACGAGCCGACAATCGGGCTGGATGTGGTCTCACAGAAACGCATCCGTGAGTTCCTGAAAGAATATAACCAGCGCGAACGCACCACAATTCTGCTTACCAGCCACTACATGCAAGATGTTCAGGAGCTGGCACAGCGCGTGTTGATTATCCATCACGGGCAGCTGATTTTTGACGACACGCTCCGCGCGCTGGTGGAACGCTACAGCCCCTCACGCGCGCTCCATCTGCAGTTTGAGCGTCCCGTTTCGGCGGCGGATTTAGAGGGCTATGGGCGGATTGTGCGCATGGAACCGCTCTCGGCGGTGCTGGAGGTGCCGCGCGAGCAGGTGAGTCGGGTCGCCAGTGCGCTGCTGCAGGCGTTCCCGATTCACGACATCACGATTGAAGAGGTGGATATCGACGAGATTATTCGCGATATTTTTGCGGGCAAGTGCGAGCCGGTGCCCGGTTAGTAGCCAATCCGCACGGACTCGGTCCAGAGTACGCGCCGAATCGCCTCACGGACTGCCTGCGCCACCTCTTCGGGGGTCTTATTGCGCAGCTGGGCGTCTTCGGGGGTGATGCGCACCAGCTCCTGCCCGCGAATCACAACGCCTTGCTTATCGGGAGCGAGCTGCACTTCGTAGAGTTGCAAGCCGTCGTCCAGCAGGCGGTTGAGTGCCTTCGCAATCTGTTGCGCTCGTTGCTGGGAGTCGTTCGCAGGCGTGAAAATCTCTATCTGGTCGTACACCACGCGGTACAGCCCCTCCGGCTTTTCGGCATCCACAGGGAGCGCCTTGACCTGCAGGGCAGGGCTGACCTCCCGACGGCGGATGGGGATGCCCATTTCGGTCAGCGCCTGACGAATCTTCGCCACGCGCTCGCGCGTAATGGGGTGCGTGCGGAAGATGCCCCAATCAATCTGAGGGCGCTTGCGCTCTTCCGCCTCCAGTCGCTCCATAAACACCAGCAATCCCACAGGGTTATAGGGCGACTGGCGCAGGTATTCCAGGGCGGTGAGGTCGGCGTCGGTCTCGGCTTCCTGGCTGAAGCTGCTCATGCGGGCAATCCGATAAAACTGCGTGCCCGCAATCACATTCGCCATATCTTCCGAGGGCAGCCGCCCCAGAATGCCCACCAGAATGGCGGGCAGTAGCACACGCTCCTGAATCTTGGCGTCGCGGCGCAGGAGGTGAATCACATGGCGATGGTCGGCGTGAGCAATCTCGTGGGCAATCACGCCCGCCAGCTCGTCGTCGCTGCTCACAAAGTCCAGCAAGCCTTTATAGATGAAAATGAAACCGCCCGGGACGGAGAAAGCGTTGACCTCTTTCTCATCGATGATTCGGAAGGTGTATTCAAACGGCGCAGGACCTTCCTCACCCCAGAGCGCTTTTGTTTTGGTGCGGCGTGCAATCTCGGCAAGCGTTTGCCCAATTCGGTTCACGCGCTCTGCCAGGGCGGCGTCGTTGACGAACTTGACCTCTTTCTCAATTTCGGCGACAATCTGCTTGCCCAGTTCAATCTCTTCCTTGTCTCTGGGGCTGAGTTCGGGATGGGCAGGCTCCTGCGCACGGGCGAACACCCCCGTGAGGGAGAGCGCCAGCACGAAGACCAATCTCCACCCGTGTCGTATTCGGCTTCGTAAACGCATATTCAGTAGCTCCTGGGTAATTATACGCTATTTGACGCTCTGAGGTTCTTGATGGGTTCCGCCTGAGCAATTAGACGGGGGAAGGGGGCAAAGGTGCCGTGCCCTCAAAAGCAACTTGGGCGGGTCCTGTCATCCAAAGGGTTTCGGGGTTTTCCCAGTGAATGAGCAGGTCGCCGCCGGGCATATGCACGACGGTCTGGGGTTCCAGCCGCCCGGTCAGCACGCCGATCACCACCACGGCGCATGCGCCTGTGCCGCAGGCGGGCGTGGCGCCTGCCCCGCGCTCCCATGGGCGCACTTCCACCGCGTTGCGTGCGTGTACTCGCGCCACCTGAAAGTTCGTGCGCTGGGGAAAGAGGGGGTGGTTCTCCACCTGCGGTCCGATCTGTTCGAGCGGGAACTCGTTCAGGGGGCGTTCAGTAAACAGCACGGCGTGGGGCGTGCCCGTGTTGACGGCGGAGATGCAGAGCGTCTCGCCCGACGGCAGGGTGAGCGGTTGATCGAGAATCGGCTGGTCAGGGGGTGTGCCGGCGGCTGGAATTTCGGCACGAGCGAGTCGCGGCGCGCCCATCGCAACCCGAATCTGCGAGGCGTCGGGGCAGGCGCGAAACACCTCCCGAACGCCTGCCCCCGTTTCGATGCGCAACGCTTCTGCGTCGGGCGCGTAGCGGTCAAACAGAAAGTGCGCCAGACAGCGGATGCCGTTGCCGCACATCTCCGCTTCGGAGCCATCGGCATTAAACAGGCGCATGCGGTAATCTGCGACTTCCGAAGGGAGCGCCAGCAAAAGCCCGTCCGCGCCAATAACATAGCGCCGCTGGCACCACACGCGCGCTAAAGCGCCCCAATCCTGCGCAGGCAACGCCTCGCCAATCCCGTCCAGCAGAATGAAGTCGTTGCCGTTGCCCTGAACCTTCACGAAGGCGAGGCGGTTCACTCCTCAAACTCACCCTCTTGTGGGGCGCGGCTGGGTCCGTAGCCCGGCACAGGACGCGAGGGCACAATCGAGGTAACCGCGTGCTTGTAGACCAGCTGCACCGGCTTGCCGGGGCTTTCCAGAAGGATGGTGAACGCATCGAAGCCGCGCACTACGCCGCGCAACTGTAGCCCACCGCTCAGGTACACCGTCACGCCAATACCTTCCTTGCGCACCTGATTCAAAAACATATCCTGCAAATTAATCGCTTTCGGCATCGTTCATAGCCCTCCCTGTTGTTCAATCAGACTCAAGATATGTTGGGCGGTCTTTTCGGCGCCCGCACTTGCGTCCAGCCAGTGGACCCCGGGTTCTTTGCGGAACCAGGTCATCTGGCGTTTTGCGAACCGCCGCGTGTCGCGTTTCCAGAGGCGAACTGCCTCCTCCAGCGAGAGGCGCCCCTCCAGATACTCGATCATATGGCGGTAGCCCAGCCCTTTGAGAGCGGGCAGGTCTTTATTGTACCCTTTTTGCAAGAGGTTTTGCACCTCCTGCAAAAAGCCCTGCGCCATCATCTGGTCGACGCGGGCGTCGATTCGAGCGTAGAGTTGCTGTCTGGGCATGGTCAGCCCCACTTTGAGGCTTGGCAGCTCCGACTCGGCACGCCGTTGCCACTGGCTGATGGGCACGCCCGTGGCTTCGTAGACCTCCAGCGCCCGCACGATTCGCACCGCGTCGTTGGGATGGATGCGCGTCGCCGCCACAGGGTCCACCTGCTTTAGACGCGCGTGCATCGCGTGTGTGCCGAGGGTTTTGCACTCCGCCATCAGGCGCTCGCGAATCTCAGGCGAGGCAGGGGGCGGGGCGAGGCTGAAGCCGTGCAACAGCACGCGCAGGTACAGCCCCGTGCCGCCCACAATCAGCACGCGCTTGCCCCGCGCCCGAATCGACTCTATCGCTTCCAGCGCCAGCTCCCGGAAGCGTGAGGCAGTGAACACCTCGTCGGGGTCTGCCACATCAATCAGGTGGAATCGCACGCGCTGCTGCTCCTCGGGCGTGGGCTTGGCAGTGCCGATGTCCAGCCCCCGATACACCGCGCCCGAATCGGCGGAGATAATTTCGCCGTCCAGCGCCTCCGCCAGCAGAATGCCCACTGCCGTCTTGCCCGTGGCGGTGGGTCCCAGAATCACCAGCGCTCGCTCTGTCAAGGTAAGGGGAATTGTACCTCTGTGCGGAAAGGGGGCAAAATGAGGTATCCTCTTTGTCGGTGAGCGTGATGGGCTTACGCGGAGTGATACGCGGACGCACAGCCGAGCGAGTTCAGAAGCCATCCCTGTGGGACAAGCGAACAGGTATACTTCCCTGCGGGTGAAAAGCGATGCGAGCGGTCAAAGGACGTGCCCAGGGCAACATCGTCCACCTGCTGGAGCCACACACCGAACTGACCGACCAGGAAGTGGTGGTGCTCATCCCAACCCAAGCCGATGAAAGCCAGATAGCCACCCTGCTCTTTGCGGGTATCTGGAGCGACATGCCCGATGAGGAATGGCAAGCACTCCAGCAAGCACTGAACGAAGGCGTGCGCATCGGAGAGGAACCCCGATGAACCGTTGTTTGCTGGACACCGATGTGATCTCATTTTACCTGCGGGGTCAGGCGCAGGTGGTGCAGCGGGTGGTGCGCTATCTGCAGCTGGGGGTGCCGCTGGAGTTGAGCGTGGTGAGTTATTATGAGTTGCGGCGAGGGTTGGTGCGGATCGGGGCGCGTCGGCGATTGGCGGAGCTGGAGGCGTTTGTGGCGCACTGTCGGGCTTGGGAGGTCTCGATGGAAGTGGCGCGGGAGGCGGCGCAGATAGCGGGGGAGCTGGCAGCACAGGGGATGCGTCTGGATGATGCGGATGTGTTGATAGGGGCGACGGCACGAGTGCTGGGGATTGGCGTGGCGACGGGGAATGTGCGTCATTTTCGTCGGATAGAAGGGTTGGTGGTAGAAGATTGGTTGTCGGAAACTGAGCGCGAGGGATAGAAGCGGTGCTGACACCTGCACGAGGTATCCTCTTTGTCGGTGAGTGTGATGGGTTTACGCGGAGTGATACGCGGACGCACGATTGAACTGGAGCAGGAACCGCCCCTGCCCGATGGCACCCAGGTGGAGGTGGAGCTGATTCCGCACACCACCAGTTCCGAAAACCCCTTCTGGGGACGCTGGCGCGAGTATGCCGACCTGCTGACCGAAATAGAACAGGAAATCCTGACCGCGCGCGAAAGCACTGTCTGGAGAAGCCTGAATGGAGAAGACACTGATTGATACCGACATCTGGCTGGACATTATGCGCGGCGTGCTTCCTGGGGTGCAGGCGCGGGCGAACGCCTACTGGGCGGTTCACGGCACTTTTACGCTGTCGGTGATCACGATGGCGGAGGTGGTGCGGGGGCTGGTGCGTCGCCAGCGAGCGGACTTGTTAGCGCAGTGGCGTGCGGATGCAGGCAGGCTGGAGATTGTGCCTGTGGACTATGCGATTGGGGAGTTAGCGGGGGAGTTATATGCGCGGTTGGATCTGGCAGGTTTCCCGATAGGGCGTTTGGATCCGCTGATAGCGGCGACGGCGTTGCGGTATGGGCTGGTTCTGGTGTCGGCGAACGAGCGGCATTATCGGCGTGTGATAGAGGTGGGTTATCCGTTGCGTGTAGTAAACTGGCGGGAGGAGGTGGTGGAGTGAAAGGGTTGCAGGCAAGCGTGAGGGGTTATGGCAGGTTGCTGTACGATGGGCACGGCAATCTGGTGCGCACGATGGCGTCTAACTATGCGCTCTCGGCGTTTCAGTGGCGTGGGGTATGGGGTGAGGTTCATGGTTCGCTGGGTGTGGGCAGGGGCTATTGCGCCAATCTGGGACATTCGGAGGATGAGACAGGGCTGATCTATATGCGGGCGCGGTATTACGAGCCGGCGACAGGTCGGTTTATCAGCGAAGACCCCGCGCGGGATGGGGTGAACTGGTATCTCTATGCCGATGGGAATCCGATGAATAAGGTGGATGATAGTGGAAAAAATCCTGTAGTTATAGCATATCTGCTTGTGAGCGGTCTTGTAAATGGCTTAATGACGGCTATATTGAATAGAGGCAAGGGGTCATTCCTTGGAAACTTCTTCCGTGGGTTCTTCGAGGGTGTTTTGGTAGCCATCGGCACCTTATTCGGACCAATTGGTGGAGCCATTGCGGGTGCAATAGTTGGAATGGTGGATGCTTGGCTCACTGGCGGCAGTCCTTTAGCAGGGGCGATACTGGGAGGCATGGCTGGACTGTTTGGAGGTGTATTGAGTGTAGAAGTCGCTGCTGCTGAACGCCAGCTCCTTCTTTATATGCTTCTGTCAATAGATTTGGGAATGATGTTTGCTGACGCTGCTGCCTATGCAAACTTATTACCGTGACAGAGGTGAGGAAGATGGCTAAAGTTGAATTGCGTCATGATATGGCTGCGAAAGCCGAATGGATCTTCTATGCAGCCGTAGGGGTTGTAGGCTGTGTCTTCATCATCTATTGTCTGATACAAATCTCATATTTTTGGGGGCAGTATCAGGCTGGCGTGTATAGCATATGTGCTTTACTGGTGTTGATTCCTACTGCTTCGGCTTTATACATCAGCTTACAACGAGCCTTTGTTTGGTCTGTTGTTTATATAGAAGGAAATATAATTAAGCAGATATTACTTAATTGCCAAATGGAAATTGATATATCAAAAGATTTTGAAAAAATTTATGTCTTTTTCATATCCCCCAGTACCGTCTTACGTCAACCTGCTTATGAATGGCTGGAACTTCGTCAAAATGGTCATCTGATTCGCATAATGCCGCGACGTTTATCCCCGAAAGTGCCTCTTGCAGATCTGCCGGGAGGCTTAAGAGAGATTTGGCAGCAATATATGTCAGAACATGTCTAAGAGGCTATCTTAGGAATTCCGCGTCTCTGTTCGATGCACCAGCCACCGCACACACGCCACCACGATCCAACACGCCTCCACCTCGCACAACTTCACTGCTGAGCGCGATGAGTCTACGTGGTGTCATACGCAGGCGCACGATTGAACTGGAGCAGGAACCGCCCCTGCCCGATGGCACCCAGGTGGAGGTGGAACTGCACCCCGCCACAGACCCCCTCTTTGAGCGACTCTGCCCGTAGGCTCTTTCATCGCCGATTTCAGAGGATCGCCTCGAAAAACAGCAGGAATCTTCGCATAGGGCAGGAATCTGTTGCAAGAGGTAAGAGCATAGGGGTCAATTTGCTGGAGGGAACATGTTCAGGAGCAAGTTGTGTCGTGAGGCCATGAGAGCGTATCTGCGAAGCGCGCTGGGTATATGGGTCGCGCTTCTTGGAGGGGCGCTGGCAGTTGCTCAGGATAAGAGCCTGGCAGTGCCAGAATCCGTGCCTATCTCCGTCCCATGCGTCGTTGTGTCGACCCCTGCGGAGCGGGAAGATGCCCTCTTAGCTATTTCTGTTGCTGAGCAGGGCGACAGGGATGGATTGCTATCTCTCGCCAAAGCGAGGGGATGGCACATAGAGTCGATGCCACGAGAGATCACGATAATTCTTCTGCCAGGCGCGAAGCATCTTGCAGGGGGACGAGCGCGCCTTGAGGCAGAGCTGTTGGAGATGCTCCTTCAGAACAACGGCTCCCTTGATCTTTCTAACAACGAGGCGGCGCGCTCCCTCGTCGCAGAATGGGTGAATACGGTTCTTTACCCGGGTTCTCACTATAATGCGGCCGCACGAGCGTCTCTAAGTAATATTTTGGAAGTACCTTTTGAGGATGCTCTTCAGCAAGGTCTCGTGCGTGTTGATTTAGTTGGTAAAGTATGGCTCACATACGACATCCCCGGAGTGGAGGGCAATCCTCAAAAAGCGGCAGGCGTGGTGCCCTACCCCCAGAGCTCGGGGCGACCTACCAATCCGTCGCCCACGACAAAGCCCCGCCCACCCAGAGACAAATCGCGCCCAGAAGAGATAAGCTTCCTCTTCTCTTCGGGGATTGCCAGCGATCAGCACAATGAGGTCATGAAACCGTGTCAGAAACCTTCAAAAAGCAAGCTCAAGAGGCAGAAAAAGCATATGCCAAATGGCTTGCACGCGCAAGGGAGGAATTAGGAAAACAGTGGATCGGACCGAGACTTGATCAGTGGCTCGCCTACAACTCGCTCCTGCGCGATGCTCAGGAGAAAGCATTCGAGCTACTGGCATCGGTGAAGCATCTTTTCGAGGCAATGGAGCAACCCTTCCCACAAACAGGTCTTCCCAGCGGTACACAGGTGATGTATGAGATGATACCCACTGCATATCTTACCTTCGAGTTGAACGGCTGGAGGGTGACGATGAGCCTGGGGATGTGGGGAGGTCAACTTGGATCCCCTGATGAAGAAAGGAATGTTAGCTTCGTCGTAAGCAAGCTTCGCTAAGAGGTGCCCCTTTACTGTTCGCCGTTTGCACGGAGGCGGTGGTGGCGTCCTTGGAGGGATTGGCGCAGGCGGCGGCGCGTGATGGGCGGTCGGTGGTGGTGTTTTGGGATAATGCGTCGTTTCATCGTTCGGAGGGTGTGCGCTCGCGTAGGGGGGCGTGGGCGCGTTGCGGGTTGGTGTTGTATTATCTACCGCTTGGTACTCTCTGCGTGCCCTTTGCTCTTGAATGCCCATGCACTCCCAGAGAGCCAGGGGATGTTATATTTCTGCCGGAAGGTATAATTGTCAAGCCCATAGTCATAAGGCAAAGTTAGGAGGTGAATATGGTGCGCTTCTACTGGACCATCGCATTTGGTTTGTGTCTCTGGGCAACCATCTGGAGTCAATCGCCTCTTCTGGTGATAGGGAGTTTCACCCAAGAAGAGGCTTCCAAGGCGCCAGAGGTTCTGGAACGCCTGCGGGAGTATCTCTCTGATCGAGCCAGGCTACAGACTGAAGCAGACGCGCTGGGCTATAAGCTGGTGTGGGATGGAGAGGTCGGAATGCTTTTTCCCAAGACGCTCACCACAGAGAGCCGCGAAAGCCATGCTGCAACATTCGCGGAAACGTTCTTGAGGGAATTACAGGTGCGGGGCTATCGTCCCGGACAGGTGATAACTGTAGACGAGCTTAGCCGTGAAGCAGTGGAGGCGTTCACAAATCTCATGACGACTGACCAGAGTTCTTCTTTGAGGCGTTGGATATCAGAAGGCATTGTCGCGCTGAGTGTGGATGTTATTATAGCTCCCAGAATGCGATCGGGCGCCTCTATCACCTTTAAGAGCGTTGACTCGGTTCCTATGCTTTCGCACTTGCCTGAGAACGCCGCCGCGGCTTCGCGTTCCTTAGACGAGTGCCTTGCCAAATGGCAGGCAAAGTCACCAGAGATAGGCGCGGCTTCGGGCGAATCGCGAACGGGTCATGAGGCAGCGGGCGCGCATCTGGCTAATGTGCGGGAGCGTGCCCTCCTATCTGCAGGGCAAGTGCTACAAGCCTCGCTCCATTTTTCACGCAGTATTGGGGTGGAAAAAATCGATGTATATGTTCAGAAATACTGGAAACAGCTCCAGCGAATGCGTCAGGAGGTACGGGAACGCTTACAGCGAGCGGAGGCAGAGCTGGCAAAATGGCTGCTTCAAGCGAGCGGGTTCCCCATGGGCTCAAACTTCACACAGCCTGTGAGCCTTAGTCAACTGCCTCCTCCTTTACAAGAACTGGTACTGAGGGGTTTAGCCGAGTCTGTGCCAGCAGACTCGCTGGTGATAGGACCGGAAGACTTCGCGATAACGCTGACTCTCATTACGCCTGACACTGTGCAAGGTCTCGACGGACACAGAGTTATTGCGCACATGCTGGGATGGATACCGCTGTCTTCGAATCGGCAGGTGTATGTGAAAGGTAAGTAGGAAACAAAGAAGTTAGGTCACCCTATCGAAACTGGAGCGCCATCAACAGGTACAATTCCCCTCGATGCTCCAGAGCCTGTATGTGGAGAATCTGGCGATTATTGACAGGCTGGAGGTGGAGTTCCAGCCCGGCTTGAATGTGTTGACGGGTGAGACGGGGGCGGGGAAGTCAATTTTGCTGGACGCGCTGGGGCTGGTGCTGGGCGACCGTGCCGACCCGACACTGATCCGCGCCGGTGCCGACCGCCTCAAGGTCAGCGCGGTATTCCTGCCGCCGCCCTCAGTGGAGCTTGCTGACCTGGGGATTGAGCTGGAGGAGGGCGCACTCTATCTTTACCGCGAGGTGCAGGCAGGGGGACGCTCGCTGGCGCGGGTGAACGGGCAACCTGTGCCGCTGGGCACGCTCAAAGCGCTGGGCGAACGGCTCGTAGACCTGCACGGTCAGCACGAACATCAGTCGTTGCTCAAGCCCAGCCAGCATCTGGAGCTACTGGACCGCTGGCTGGGAGAGCCTGCGTTGCACCTGCGGGCGCGTGTGCGGGACGCCGTACAAAGGCTCCGAAGCCTGCAAAACGAACTGCAGGAACTGATCGCCCGCGAACGCGAGCGCGAGCAGATGCTGGATTTGTATCGCTTTCAGGTGGAGGAGATTCGCGCCGCCGAGCTGACCCCCGACGAAGAGGAGCATCTGCTCACAGAGGAGCGACGCCTGACGCACGCCGAGCGCCTGCTGTCGCTGGCAGGCGCCGCCTACGAGTGGCTGATGGGCGAGGGGAGCGCCTATGACCTCGCCGCCTCCGCCAGCCGCAACCTCACCGAAATCTGCCGAATTGACCCCAGCATGAGCGCCACTCAGGAGCAGCTGGAAAGCGCCCTTGCCCTGCTGGAAGAAGTCGCGCACACCCTGCGCCAGTATACCGAAACGGTGGAATATGACCCCGAACGGCTGGAGCAGGTGATCGCCCGGCTGGAGCTCATCAAACGCCTCAAGCGCAAGTACGGCGACACGATTGAGGCGATTCTGGCATACGCTAACGAAGCCGAACAGAAACTGCAGGCGCTGGAGCATCAGTCGGAGCGGCGTGAGGCGATTGAGCAGGAACTGACGGAAGCGCAGGCAGAAGCAGAACAGCTCTGTGCGCAACTTTCAGAACTGCGCCGCGCGGGGGCAGAACGCTTCGCGCAGGCTGTGCAGGGACACCTGCGCGAGCTGGCGATGGAGCGCGCCCTGTTCGAGGTCGCCGTTACCCCCAAGCCGATGGACTCGTCAGGGGTGGACGCAATAGAGTTTCTGTTTTCTGCCAATCCGGGCGAGCCGCCGCGTCCACTTAACAAAATTGCCTCTGGCGGCGAGATGTCGCGCGTGATGCTCGCGCTCAAGGCGGTGCTGGCGGATGCTTCGCCCGTACCGACACTGGTGTTCGACGAGATCGACGCAGGCTTGGGCGGGCGCACGGCATACTATGTCGGCGAGAAGCTGGCGCATCTGGCGGAACATTTCCAGATTCTCTGCATCACGCACCTGCCGCAGATTGCCAGCCGTGCAGGCACCCACTTCCTGATTGAAAAATATGTGGAGGGCGAGCGCACCCGTGTTTCGATTACCCCGCTAACAGGCGAGGCGCGCGTGGCGGAAATCGCCCGCATGCTTGCAGGGGAGGCGACCGAAACCGCCCTGCAACACGCCCGCGAACTTCTGCAAAAGCAGGCAGAGGAGGCGCCTGTATGAGACCATCGCGTGAGATGGAAGGCTATCCCCATGCCGAGGTTTACGAGTGTCTGACCGACATCCTCAAATGCAAGTGGACGCTGGAGATACTGGACGCCATCTCGCGGGGGATTTGCCGTCCCGGTCAGCTGGAGCGCGCGCTCCCGGGCTTGACCCCCAAAGTGCTTCAGGAGCGCGTGCGCAAACTGGAGCGGTACGGCATCCTCCAGCGGATTGCGTACCCCACCATCCCGCCGCATGTGGAGTATCGGTTCACCCCGCGCGGCGAGCGGCTGGCGGAGCTGTTGCAGACCATCCGCCAGTTCGCCGAGCAGTGGGACAAGCAGAACGCCGACTCAGGGACGGATCACCTCTAACCCGTCCATGTAGGGACGCAGGGCGTGGGGGATGACCACCGAGCCGTCTTCCTGCTGATAGTTTTCCAGAATCGCCGCCATCAGGCGCGGGGTGGCGACGCCTGAAGCATTGAGCGTATGCACAAACTCCGGGCGCGCGGTCGGCTCCCGACGGAAGCGGATGTTCGCCCGCCGCGCCTGAAAGTCCTCAAAGTTGCTACATGAAGAGACCTCCAGCCACTGCTGAACGCCCGGCGACCACACCTCTAAGTCGTAGCACTTCGCCGCGGCGAAGCCCAGATCGCCTGTGCAGAGGAGCATAATCCGATAGGGCAGTTCCAGCCGTTGGAGTACCGTCTCCGCATCACGAAGCAGGCGCTCATGCTCTTCGTAGGAAGTTTCGGGCAAGGTGAGCTTCACCAGCTCCACTTTGTTGAACTGATGCACGCGCAGTAGCCCCCGCGTGAGCCTGCCTGCCGCGCCCGCCTCGCGCCGAAAACAGGGCGAGTATGCCACCAGATTCAACGGCAACTCGGACGCATTCAAAATCTCCTCCCGATACAAGTTCGTCACGGGCACTTCGGCGGTCGGGATGAGATACAGCGGGTCGTCAGCGCAACGATACATCTCCTCTTCGAATTTGGGCAGCTGCCCTGTACCCACCATCACTTCAGGGCGCACCAGAAACGGGGGAAAGATTTCAGTATAACCGTGTTCACGCACATGCAGATCCAGCATAAAGTTGATGAGCGCGCGCTCCAGCCGTGCGCCCAAGCCCGTGTAGACCATAAACCCACTGCCGCTGATTTTGGCGGCGCGCTCGAAGTCAATCAGCCCCAGATTTTCGGCAATCTCCCAGTGGGGCTTGGGTTCAAACGAAAAGGCGTGCGGTTGCCCACCGCGACGGACTTCCACATTCTGGCTGGCGTCTGTGCCTGTTGGCGTGCTGGCGTGCGGGATGTTGGGGAACATCAGCAGCATCTGTTCGCGCTGGGCTTCCAGCTCGCGCTTCTGGGCTTCGAGCTGTTTGATCTGGTCGCTGAGCGCCCGCATCTGAGCGAGAAGCGGCTCTACATCTTCGCCCGCTTTTTTGCGCTGGGGAATCTCTTTAGAGACGCGGTTCTGCTCGGCAGTGAGCTGTTCCACCTGCGTGGTCAGCTCGCGCCAGCGCGTGTCCACCGCGAGCCACTCATCCACCATAGAGGGGTCATAGCCCCGTTTTGCCAGCGACTCCTTAACGAACTCAGGCTCGTTGCGCAAACGACGGTAGTCCAGCATAGCCCAATTGTACCCGTCGCTCGGGGAAGGGCATAGAATGTTAAATTTGCCTCTTTTTGCCCTTCCCCCCTTGACAAAAGGGGCAGGGGCATGTCATAATATAGACAACCCCAAGATGTAGGGGATTTGTGCGCTCAATCCCCGAACATCTGGGAATTAATTAAGGTGATACCATGCGATGCCCTTACTGTGGCAAGGATGAGGACCATGTGGTGGACTCGCGCCCTTCGCAGGAGGGTCGGGTAATACGCCGCCGTCGGGAGTGCCTCGCGTGCGGGCGACGCTACACCACTTTTGAGCGCTACGAAGAGCGTCCACTGATGGTCGTCAAAAAAGATGGGCGCCGTGAGCCGTTTGATCGGGAAAAAGTGCTGCGAGGCATGGTAATCGCCTGCAGGAAACGCCCCGTCAGTATGGAACGGCTGGAGCAAGCCGTTGACGAAATTGAGCATGAAATCCAGAACCGCATGGAGTCCGAGATCAGTAGCACCGAGATCGGACGCATGGTGATGGAGAAACTCCTCGCGATTGACCCCGTGGCGTATGTCCGCTTCGCATCGGTCTATGAGGAGTTTAACGATCCCCAGCAATTCAACCGTCTGGTGCAGATGCTGACCCGCATGCAGAAACGCGCGTCGGCATCGCGCCAATAAACCGCTTTTCTCAATTCCTTTCAGAGGAGGTTCCTGCAATGTTCAATCCTGAAGAAGGTCTGCTGGACATGGTGGAGATAACGAATGGCGCTGTCGTAGAGACTGCCCCCAAAGAGGAGTCGCAAAAGCCGACAACGAACGGCACGGGACGACGCTACGGTTATGTGCCCCGCGAGAAGTTTGATCTGATTAATCGTGGCAAAGGATTGCGCTTCAAACGCTACTTCACGCAGGCGGGCGTGGACCCGTTTGACCAGGTGGAATGGGAGAAGCGCACGGCGGTGATTACGGGCGAGCGCGGCGAGGTGGTATTTGAGCAAAAAGATGTGGAGGTGCCGCGCTTCTGGTCGCAGCTGGCAACGAATGTGGTGGTCTCCAAATATTTCCGTGGTCAGGTGGGCACGCCTGAGCGGGAGACCAGTGTGCGGCAGGTGATTGGGCGCGTGGTGGACACCATTTCGCGCTGGGGACGCGAGATGCGCTACTTCGCCAGCGACGAAGACGCCGACGCCTTCCGCGACGAGTTGAAATATCTGTTGCTACACCAGTATGCCGCTTTCAACAGCCCCGTCTGGTTCAATGTCGGGATTGAGCCGCGCCCGCAGTGTTCCGCATGCCAACCTTACCACGCAATGGTCAACACTCTGTACGGTCCTATGCCCATCGGTGAGATTGTGGAAAAAAGGCTCATCGGTCTCCCTGTGTATGACAGCCAGGGATTGACACCTGTGATTGCTGTAAAGCACAATGGTCGTAAGCCCGTTTACAGGATTACGCTGAACGACGGGTTCAGCATTGAAGCAACAGGCGACCATCTTGTGTGTGCCCACACCACACGCCGAACACGCCGTCTCGAGTGGTACCGTGTGGATGAGCTCAAACCTGGGATGCTCATGCGCGTGTATGCCAACCTGCCACGCACCTATACACCCGAAGCCGATGAAGTGGTCGTCTCCGAATGTGCGCTGGCAGGCTGGCTGCAAGCCGACGGTCTGGTGGGAGAGTACCAATCTCTGACTATTGAGTTTATGACAGTCGGGGATGAAGAGTTCGAGTGGGTTATGACGCATCTCAGGCGCGTCTTCCCAAATCACCACTGCCGAATCAGCGAAGTTACTACAAAGACCCTGAAAGAGCCTTGCCTGCGAATCCGCCTCTATGGCGAGGAGCTGCGTCCTTTCGTCGAAAAGTATGAGCTGCTACGCCGCGGTGCAGAGATGCGTGTTCCTAAACCCGTGTGGACAGCTCCAAACGAGGCGGTTGCTGCGTATTTGAAGAGCCTGTTCCAAGCCGATGGCTACGCTGCAATCCACCACCCCAGCGCACACATTGCTTTAGCGCTGATCTCACGCAAACTTGTGGAGGACATCCAGCTTTTGTTGACAAGGTTCGGCATTTACTCACGAGTGCGCCAGAAGCGCGAAAAACGCCCCGATCGCTACGATTTATGGGAGGTGGACATCTCGATTGCCTCTGAACGGCAAAAATTTGCCGAGCAAATTGGGTTCATTTCCGAACATAAGCAGGCGAAATTACTCGGTTCCCTTGGCGTCAAGGGCAAGCGATGCCCCCAAGTGAGATACCAGCGGATAGTCTCCATCGAGCCTGTTGGTGAGATGGATGTCTATGACATCCAGACTCTGAGCGGGCAATATCTCTCCAACGGCGTGCTGGTTCACAACTGTTTCATCGTCTCGGTCGAGGACACGATGGAGTCGATTCTGGAGCTTGCGAAGACCGAGGGGATGATTTTCAAGTATGGCTCTGGGTCTGGCTCTAATCTGTCGCGTATTCGTGGCTCGCAGGAGTATCTGTCGGGTGGCGGGCGCGCGTCAGGTCCTGTGTCGTTTATGCGCGGTTTTGACGCCTTTGCAGGGGTCATCAAGAGCGGAGGCAAAACCCGCCGCGCCGCCAAAATGGTGGTGCTGAATATTGACCACCCCGATATTGTGGACTTCATCGAGTGCAAAGCCAAGGAGGAACAGAAAGCCTGGGCGCTGATTGAGGCAGGCTATGATCCGGGCTTCAATGTGCCCGGTGGGGCATACGATTCGGTCTTCTTCCAGAATGCGAACCACAGCGTGCGCGTGACCGACGAGTTTATGCGGGCGGTCGAAGAGGATAAAGAGTGGTGTACAACTGCCCGCACCACAGGCGAGGTGTTGGGGCGCTACCGTGCGCGCGACCTGTTCCGCAAGATTGCCGAAGCGGCATGGATTTGCGGCGACCCCGGCTTGCAGTTTCACGACACCACCAACCGCTGGCACACGGTCAAGAACAGCGGTCCGATTGAGGCGAGCAACCCCTGTTTTACGGGAGACAGTCTCGTCTACACTTCCAAGGGGCTAATCCCGTTTCGGGAGCTGATTCACCGGGTGAGTCAGGGCGAGTCGATTCGGGTTTACACACATAACCGTACTGCCAGTGAACCGCACGATGGTGTTTTGCTGAGTGAGCCGACTCAGTGGATGATTACGGGCGTGAATGAGGTGTGGCGATTGCGTTTCTCAAACGGGATTGAGGTGCGCTGTACGCCGAATCACCGCTTCTTCACGCTGAATCGGGGCATGGTGCGTGCCGATGAGCTGACCCCTGAAGACACCGTGCTGGTGACGGATGCTCCGTGCCTACCTGTAGACGCCTCGTGGGAACTGCCTGTGCCTGCCGACTGGAAACAGTTGCGTGCGAAGGGCGAGCGCCACGCTCCGCTAAACCTGCCCTCGGAGTGGTCTGTGCCCTTTGCGGAGATGCTGGGGCATCTCACGGGCGACAGCTGCTTTGTGCACTCCAGCCCGATGGTAATCTGGACATACGGCGGCGCTGAAGAGCAAGAACAGCTGTTGCCTCGCCACCGCGCTGTGCTGGAGTCGCTGGGATTGCATCCGCACATCAGCCAGCAAGCCAACGGTACCGCCCAGTTGCGCGTCGTGCGAGCTGCGTTCAGTCGTTTCCTGCAAGCGCTGGGCGTGAAGCAAGCCAAAGCCGCTGACAAATGCGTGCCGGAAGCGATTTTCCGAGCGCCTGCCGAAATCGTGGCAGCTTACCTGCGTGGGCTGTTTACCGCTGATGGATGCGCCCGCGACGACCAGAAAAAGGGCACCCGCTATATCGGACTGGGGAGTAAATCGCTCACCCTCCTGCAGCAGGTGCAGCAGCTGCTGCTGATGTTCGGCATCCAGAGCCGTATCTACACGCAGCCGCCCAAGCAGACGAAGTTCTGCTACACGCGCAAGCGCGACGGTCAGCAGGTGACCTATTTCTCTCATGGCAACAGCTACGACCTGCGCATCACGGGACCCTCGATTCGGCGCTTCTACGACTATATCGGCTTTGCGACTGCCAGCAAGCAACAAATCCTTGAGCGCTGGATTCAGGAACATGAGTTCTACGCGGTACGCGCCGATGCGCATCTTGTGGAGCGCGAGTTCGACGGATACGAGCTGACCTACAACCTGACTGAGCCGATTCATCATACTTACATCGTTAATGGGCTTGTTGTTGCCAACTGCTCGGAATTTGTGTTCCTGAACGATACCTCCTGCAACCTCGCGAGCCTGAACCTGATGAAGTTCCGCCTGCCGGATGGCAGCTTCGATGTGGAGGCGTATCGGGCGGCGGTGCGCACGCTCATCACAGCGCAGGAGATTATCGTGGACAACTCGGCGTACCCCACCGAACGGATTGCGGACAACAGCCACAACTTCCGTCCGCTGGGGCTGGGGTACGCCAATCTCGGCGCGTTGCTGATGTCGCTCGGCTTGCCCTATGATAGCGACGAGGGGCGCGCCTATGCCGCAGTGCTGACCGCAATTATGCACGGCGAAGCGTATCGGCAGTCAGCCATTATTGCGCGGGATTGCGGCGCTCCGTTCCCGGGCTTTGAGCTGAACCGCGAGCCGATGCTGGAAGTGATGCGCATGCACGCCGACGCGCTCAACCAGATTCAGGCGAATCTGGTGCCCCCGTCGTTGATGGCAGCCGCGCGCGCCATCTGGGACGAAACGCTCAAACTCGGCGAGAAGCACGGCTACCGGAATGCGCAGGTCACGGTGCTTGCGCCGACAGGGTGTTTGGTTGGCAACTCCCTGATTGCTACCGAGCGCGGGCTGGTACGCCTGCGCACATTGGGTGACCCCAAAGGCGCGCAGTGGCAATCACTCAACCTGCAGGTTGCTACCGACGATGGTATTCAAACTGCGACGAAGTTCTATATCAATGGGCTGGCACCGACGCGGGTTATTCGTACACGCTCTGGCTATACAATACAGGGCACACCCAATCACCAGATTAAGGTGATCGACTCGCAGACAGGCGAGCGTGTATGGCGCCGATTGGATGCTGTCCAGCCTGGCGATATTGTTCCGTTGAGCCTCAACACTCTGTTTGGGGAGCCTCAGGAAGTTCTCCTACCGCCGCTTGGAGACCTATACTGGGTAGCTGACTTCCAGACGCGCGTTCCCCGAACCGTAACTCCCGAGCTTGCTGAGCTGGTTGGTTACTACATGGGCGATGGCAGCCTGCACGCAAAAGGACTGCGCTTCTACGTCACGGCGGAGGATAGGGATGTCGTGGAGCGGATTCGCACGCTCTGCCGTGAACTGTTCGGGCTGGAAGCGCACACCGCTGAGCGTACTGGCTATATTGAGGTGTGCCTGAACTCGGTTCCACTTGCGGTATGGTGGGAGGCTTGCGGCTTCGCGAAACAAAAGCCTGACTCGGAGCACTCGGGCAAGGGCTACGAACCGCACATCCCCGACGCGATTCTTTACACGAACGACCCGGAAATCTACGGCGCTTTTCTGCGCGGCGTGTTCGAAGCGGACGGCACGGTGATCCAGGGTGTGCCTGCTCTCTGTACCGTCAGCGCGAAATTCGCAGAAGAGATTCGCTCCCTGCTTCTGGCGATGGGGTACCCCACCACCACAAAGATAAACCACTCACAGTGGGGGCAGGGTACTCTGGAAGTGCTGCGGCTGCGTAACAAGAACTACAACGAGGCGTTCCTGCGCGAGATTGGTTTCATCGGGGAGCGCAAGCGCAGCGCCGTAAGCCTCGAAAAGTGCAAAATGGGCGGAAAGAATGACCTCATCTATCTGCCCGTAGCCCTGATTCAGGAGCTCGTGCCACCCGACAGTCCTCATTACCAGCCAATCATGCTGTCTCTCAAGCGCCGCGGCGGAATTCCACGCCGACGGGTGCAAATGCTCCTGCAGGAAACGGGCGACGCACGCCTTGCAGACGCTCTCCGATTCTACTATGATACTGTAGGGTCCAACGAAGATGGAGGCGTTCAGCCCACTTACGACCTCTCCGTGCCCGCGAATGTAACTTATATCGCGAATGGCTTCGTCAGCCACAACACCATCGCCTTCATGATGGATTGCGACACCACAGGGATCGAACCCGACATTGCGCTGGTGAAATATAAGACGCTGGTCGGGGGCGGGCTGTTGAAGATTGTGAACACCACCGTGCCGCTGGCGCTCCAGCAGCTGGGATACACCCCCGAACAGATTGAAGCCATCACGAAGTATATCGACGAGCATGACACGATTGAAGGCGCGCCGCACCTCAAAGAGGAGCATCTGCCCGTGTTCGACTGCGCTTTCCGCCCTGCCAAAGGCAAGCGGAGTCTCCCGCCGATGGCGCATGTGAAGATGATGGCGGCGGTGCAGCCGTTCCTGTCGGGTGCCATCTCCAAGACCGTCAACATGCCCAACGACGCCACACCTGAAGATATTGAGCAAATCTACATGCAGGCGTGGAAACTGGGGCTGAAAGCGATTGCCATCTATCGGGATGGCAGCAAGCGCACCCAGCCGCTCTCCACGAAAAAGCCCAGCGAGGAACAGAAACCCGCTCAGGCGACGGTGCAGGTTGTGGAGCGCCCCATCCGACGCCATCTGCCCGACGAGCGCAAGAGCATCACCCACAAGTTCAGCATCGCGGGGCACGAGGGCTATATCACCGTTGGCATGTACGAGGACGGCACGCCGGGCGAAATCTTCGTGACGATGGCGAAAGAAGGCTCGGTCATCTCAGGTCTGATGGACGCCTTCGCGACCGCCATCTCGATGGCGCTCCAGTATGGCGTGCCCCTGGAGAAGCTGGTGGAAAAATTCTCCTACACGCGCTTCCAGCCCAGCGGCTTCACCAACAACCCGCAGATCCCTGTGGCGACCTCGATCGTGGACTATATCTTCCGCTGGCTGGCGCTGAAGTTCCTGAACCATCAGCCGCCTCAGGTTCAACCGCTGGACGAGGCAACGCTGACTGCGCACGCCGCCGCCACGCAGCCCGAAGCCATCGGGCTGGAAGGCGCCAAAACGGAGCCAACGGTCTCTGCCACACCGCAGGGGGCGAAGACCACGGACTGGTCGAAAATCGTGAAACTGCAGCAGGATGCGCCCCCCTGCCCCAACTGCGGGATGATTATGGTGCGCTCTGGAGCATGCCATCAGTGCCTCAACTGCGGCACCTCCTTCGGATGCGGATAATTGCCTCTTTCCATCCAGACCCTTGATGATTGGGGCAGGGGACTCCCTGCCCCCTTTTCTCGTTTCGGGTAGAATTGGAGCCATGCAAAGGCGAGCGGTTGTGGCGAGCGCCTCGGATCAGTGGGTACAGTGCGCGAAGTGTAAGAAGATTCTCTTCAAACCCGACTTTGAGCAGGCGATGCGTGTCTGCCCTTCGTGTGGGCACCATCACCGCCTTCGCGCTCGCGAGCGCATCGCGTTCACCGTAGACCCCAACAGCTTCGTGGAGACCGATGCTGACCTGCGCCCCGCTGACCCCCTCGGTTTCCCGGAGTATGCCGACAAGCTGGCGAAGGGCGCTCAGTCAGCAGGCGAAAATGAGGCCATCATTACAGGGATTGCCACGATTGAAGGGCATCGCGTGGTGCTTGGCGTGATGGATTTCGCGTTTATGGGCGGGAGCATGGGGTCGGTTGTGGGCGAGAAGGTGGTGCGTTGTTTTGAGCGTGGGCTGGAGCAGAGCCTGCCTGTGATTTTGTTTTGTGCTTCGGGGGGCGCGCGGATGCAGGAGGGGCTGGTCTCGCTGATGCAGATGGCGAAAACGACGGCGGGCGTGGCGCGGTTTCAGCAGGCGCGTCAGCCCTATATCGCCGTGTTTACCGACCCCACGATGGCAGGCGTGCTGGCGAGTTTCGCCTCGCTTGCGGATGTGATTCTCGCTGAGCCGGGCGCGCTGGTGGGGTTCGCGGGTCAGCGCGTCGCGGCGCAGGCATCCGTGGGCAAGCCGCCCGCCAATTTTCAGACCGCTGAGTTCCAGATGGAACACGGCATGATTGACCTGATTGTGCCCCGCAAGCAAATCCGTCCGACGCTCGCCTACTTGCTGGATATCTTCACGGGAGGTGCGCGCGTATGACGATTTTTGATTTCGAGAAGCCTATCAACGAGCTGGAGAGCGCGATTCAGGAGCTGCGCCAGCTGGTGGCGGAGAAGGGGATAGACCGCACGCGCGAGATTGCGGAGCTGGAAGCCCAGCGCGAGCGACTGCTCCGCCAGATTTTCAGCCACCTGCGCCCGTGGGACAAGGTGCTACTCGCACGCCACCCCAAACGCCCCTACGCGTTGGATTATATTCGCCTGATGTGCGAGAGCTTTGTGGAGTTGCACGGCGACCGCCTAGGGTTTGACGACCCCGCGATTGTGGCGGGTGTGGGCAAGTTGGGGGCGTATCGGCTGGTGATTGTGGGGCAGCAGAAGGGGCGCGACCTCAAAGAGCGCCAGAGGCGCAATTTCGGCATGGCGAAACCTGAAGGCTATCGCAAAGCAATGCGTATGTTCCAGCTCGCCGAGAAGTTCCGCCTGCCCGTGCTGACGCTGGTGGACACCCCTGCCGCCGACCCCGGCGTGGAATCAGAATCGCGGGGTATCAGCGAGGCGATTGCACGCTCTATGCTCACCCTGTTTGAGCTGACCGTGCCGACCGTTTCGGTGATTCTGGGGGAAGGGGGGAGTGGCGGCGCAATAGCACTGGCGGCGACGAATCGTGTGCTGATGCTGGAGCATGCGATTTATTCTGTCATCCCGCCTGAAGGATGTGCCGCGATTCTGTGGCGCGACCCGAACCGTGCGCCCGAAGCCGCGAACGCGCTCAAGCTGACCGCCGAAGAGGCGCTCCGCCTGAAACTGATTGACCTGATTGTGCCAGAGCCGCTGGGCGCGGCGCATCGCGACCCGCAGACCACCGCGCTGAGCGTGCGCTCTGCCATCCTGCAGCAACTGGACGAGCTGAGCCAGATGGAACCCGAAGCGCTTCGGGAACACCGCTACCAGCGGTTCCGCCAGATGGGGGTGTTCCAGACTGCAGCACCCTGAAGTGTTCCTTGCCTGCTCGACCGAAGCGGGGTGCGCCTTGCGCCCTGCGTAAGTGCCTGTTTCAGACTCCACAGCAATCGAGGATTATGGTGCTGTCGCCCTGTACGCCCACTGATACCATCTATCATCCTGACCGAGTGCGCCTATCACACCAGGTGCGGGGGCATATTGCTTTTTGACTTGCTGAGTCAGTAATCTGTTCTCACCCTCTATCAAAGAGACAGGCTCACGAAAACGATTTAGCCGCCATCTGAAACGAGCCTCTCCCTTTAGATTGGGTTGGTGGGGTGATTGGCTGAGAACCTTACCCGCTTTGACCTCACGGGAAGAATGTAGGGTCTTGAACCCGATGAGTGCAGCCTCGACTCGTTGGGTTTTGCGGTTTTTGAGTAAAATCATATAGCGCGGGACGAGCGTGTATAGTTTAGGCAAGTTGGAGCCCGACTCAACCCACAAGTTCAGCTCGAGCGTACTGAAGTCTATTTCGCCCACAGAAACAGCACGATGGCTGGACGATACAAGGAATTCTGCCTCTACATCCGCATAGCCTGTTTGGTGAGGACGATAAGACCATCTCAGCAGGCGCACATCGACAGGTGCCAGTATCCAGAATTCCCGAGGCAGTACAGTGCCGGGATCCTTACTTCCCTTCGCCTTTGCAAAGACGGTCAGTATGTAGTGACCAGGTTCCACAATAGGGGTACCCTGGACATAGGGTTGCCCATTCAATCGGGTTTCGACTTCGGTTTTGACAGGACTGACAACGCTTATTTGGGGCTTAATCACTTGTCCGAAGGGATATTCGCCTTGATGCTGAACGCCTACAACGGTTACTATCGGAGGTAGGACGGGACGCTGCGAGCATCCACTTCCCAGACACACCAACACCAGCAGTATCCACCTTGGCACTGTCATTCTGTCATCCCCCCTATAAGAGTACAGCATACAGACCGTTTTTTCCTGCTTAAGCCCAACCGAGGGTGTTCGAGAAATGCCACCTCATACTTGACGGCTGAAGCCATTCCTGCGAGACGAAGTCGACCTGCGTCGGCTGATAAAGCCAGCGGAGGCTGGCTTTGTTTAGTAGGAACGGCTTTAGCCGTCGCTCTTTCGGGGGCATCGTGGGTTCCAGAAGGTATCTTTGCAACAGAGCAGGTTCACCCGTCCGAATCCCCCAGAATTCTGAGTCCGTCTCTTAGCGCTTCAAGCCGAGTCGGGTCAGCGCGAGGCGCATCAGGGTGGTTTCGTCGGCGGAGGGGTTCTCGTTGAGCAGGTTCGTGAGGGTATTGAGCGCGTCGCGTCGCGAGTAGCCAAGCTGCACCAGCCCCTCGGCGAGCGCGTCCAGATCAATCTGGCTAGTGCGGGAGGCAGCTTCCAGCCGCTCAATCTGGCGCTCAAAAGCGAACTCAGCGACCTTATCTGCCAGTTCCAGCACCATCCGCTCGGCTAACTTCGCGCCCACGCCGGGCAGGCTCCGCAAGTAGCGTGTGTCTTTTCGGGCAATCGCTCGCGCCAGCACTTCTGGCTCCGCCGCGCTGAGCAGGTTCATCGCCATCTTCGGTCCCACACCGCTCACCCGCAAAAGCAGGTCAAACAGCCTGCGCTGTGCCAGCTCGGTGAAACCGAACAGCATCAGCCCTTCCTCTTCGCTGAACAGCGTGCGCACATGGAGCGTGATCATTTCTCCCAGCGGGGGCAGTTGCGTCCGCACGCTCTGGGGAACCCGTACCTCATAGCCCACCCCATGCACATCCAGCAGGAGCGTGTCGCCCTCAAAACCCACAAGATACCCCGTCAGACGCCCGATCATTGCGGTAATTGTACCGCCTGATGGGGTATCCTTTTAGGTGGAGGAGCCTATGCACCGGTTTGCCTTTGTCATTCATCCGATTGATGTGAAGCGGGACGCGGCGCGCAAATATCCCATCGCACGCTACTTGCCGGAGTCGTGGGTGGAGTCGCTCTTGAAGCGCAAGGAGCCGATGGTGGTCTCTAAAATCACAGGGGTACGCTCGATTACGGGGGTGGAGACCGAGGGGTGGTTTATTGGCTGCCCGCTCTCGCCGCGGATGATGCTCTCGTTGCCGCTGGATTTTGTTTACCAGAAGATTATCCGCTGCGGACAGATTGCGCAGGAGCTGGGGGCGGAGATTATCGGGCTGGGCGCGTTCACCTCGGTGGTGGGGGATGGCGGGATTACGATTGCGAAGAATCTGGAGATTGCCGTCACCACAGGCAACAGCTATACCGTAGCGACGGCGATTGAGGCGGCGGTGGAAGGCGCACGGCGCATGGGCATCGCGATGGAGGAGGCGACAGTGGCGGTGGTGGGGGCGACGGGTTCTATTGGGCGCACATGTGCGGAGGCGCTCGCGCCTGTGGCGGAGCGCATTTTACTGCTGGGGCGCGACGCCAGCCGACTGGAACCGATTGCGGCGCAACTGCGCGAGCGCGCGCGGGGCAGTGTGGGCGTCTCCACCGACATCAGCCGCGACCTGCCCGCCGCCGATGTGGTGATTACTGTGACCAGCGCGGTAGACGCCGTGATTTACCCGAAAGACCTCAAAGTGGGCGCCGTGGTGGTGGATGTGGCGCGCCCGCGCGATGTGTCGGTGCGCGTCGCCCGCGAACGCGACGATGTGCTGGTGATTGAGGGCGGGCTGGTGGCGGTACCCGGAGAGGTGGACTTTGGCTTTGACTTCGGATTCCCGCCCCGAACCGCCTACGCCTGCATGTCGGAAACGATGATGCTGGCGCTGGAAGGACGCATCGAAAACTTTACACTGGGCAAAGAGGTCTCCCTGACTCAGGTGGAGCAGACCCAAGAGATGGCGCACAAGCACGGCTTCCGACTGGCAGGGTTCCGCAGCTTTGAGCGAGCCATCACAGAGGAGGAAATTGAACAGATTCGCCAGCGTGCTGAGTCGCGCCGAAGAACCGCCCAGACCCCCGTGCAGGCATAAAAAAATTGGTAGCCCCAGGGGGATTCGAACCCCCGTCCTCCTGGCTGAGAACCAGGCGTCCTAGACCACTAGACCATGGGGCCACCTGACGCCCTCTATTATACCCCATCCGTTTCGGCTGTGTCAAGGGGTTTGGGGGCTACTCCCCGCAATTCCGCCGATAAAAGTCCCACCAGACTGTGGAACAACCGACGCAGGGAGGGAGATGATGAAAAACAAACTGATGACTGCCTTTCTGCTTAGCCTCACGCTTCTGCAGGGCATGTTTTCCGCAGGGGTTGCCACAGGAGTTGTCGGCGGCGATGAGGGCGGCAGCTCTTCGGAACCGGTCGCGGTCGGCACGCCTGTCAACTTCGAGTTCACCGTTGTCAACGGCGCGTCCTCCGTACAGTTTGAAGTATACGATTCGCACGGGAACCGCGTCTACTATACCAGCCCGATGGCGGTTTCGGAGGAGGGAACGGTTTCCTGGTCGTGGTCGCCGCCTTTTGCGGACACCTTCACCGTGTGGGCGGTCAGCGATGGGGCGGAGCGCCAGCAGGTGATGCTGGTTACCGCCTACCAGCCTGACGCCTCAGGCTTTGTGACGGGCGGCGGCTGGCTGGAACTGGAAGGCGCCCGCCAGAACTTTGGCTTCGTCGCTCAGGTTCAGCGCAACGGCAGCCTGCGCGGCAGCCTCGAATATCAGGATCACGGCTGGCGGCTCAACCTGAAGTCTTTCGTGATTGACTGGGTTTATGTGCCCAACCCCTCCGAGGGATACTTCAGCGGACGCGCAACGCTGAACGGCAGCGGCGATTACCGCTTCTGGGTTGCCCTCTGGGACGGCGGCACGCCCGGCACCAGCGACCTCTTCATGATCTGGGTCTACGACAGCGGGAACAACCTCGTCTATAGCGCGTGGGGCACGCTCGCGGGCGGCAACCTCGTGGTGCATGTGCGATAAGCTCTCGCCGTAGGGGCACACGCCCCTACGGCTTTGCGTTCAAAGAAATCAGCCGCTCCCGTGTCTACCGGGTGGACTGTTTTTCTGCGAATCGTGACCGAAACAGTAGAGAATAATTCGTGCGCGACGGTTACGAGTGAAATAGTTCCACGCCCACTGAATCAACACCAGCAGTTTGTTCTCGAAGCCAACAAGGTAAAGTAGATGCACAAAGAGCCACGCCAGCCAGGCGATGAAACCCTTCAACCGCAGTCGCCCAATTTGGGCTACAGCGGCTTTACGCCCAATGACTGCCATATCGCCCTTATTGCGGTACCGGAACGGCGGCGTTGGGCGTCCAAGGAGGCGATTGCGTATGACACGCGCCACATAGGCGCCCTGTTGAATTGCAACGGGCGCCACCCCAGGCAGCGGCGCATTTCCCTGATGTGCATAGTGCGCCATATCGCCAATAACAAACAGGTTCGGATATCCTGGTACGGAAAGGTCGGGATTGACTATCAGGCGTCCGCCCTTATCGGTAGGGAGCGAAGCCCGCTCGGCAAGGCGTTCGGCTAACGGCGCCGAGCGAACACCCGCTGCCCACAATACCGTCCTTGTGTTTATGCGCCCGATTTCCCCTTGATACTGGTACTGAACCTGCTCGGTGCTTACATCCGTTACCACCGCCCCTGTGTATACTTCAACGCCCAATCGGTGAAGCGCCCTGCGAGCGTGTTCGCTTAATTCTGGAGGATAGGTCGGTAGGATTCTTGGTCCTCCTTCCAGCAGCACCAGTCGTGTCGCGGCAGGATCAAAGTTTCGGTACTCTCCACGAATCGTGACGCGAACCAGCTCCGCCAGGGCGCCTGCCAACTCCACACCCGTCGGACCGCCCCCCACAATGACGAAGGTCAGCCATGCGTGCTTGCGCTCGACATCGGTTTCACGCTCCGCATGCTCCAGAGCAAGCAGAACACGCCGCCGAATCTCCTGAGCATCCTCTATTGTTTTCAGCCCGGGCGCATGGAGGCTCCATTCGGGATGACCGAAATGGTGATAAACCGATCCCGCCGCCAGAATCAGAAAATCATAGTTCACTCTATCTCCGTCGTGAAGCAAAACGGTTTGCGTTTGCGGGTCTATGTCTATAACTTCGGCGTTCCATACGCGCGTGTTGGGGTGTCGTTTCAGAAGGGCACGAATGGGCGCGGCAATCTCTGCGGGTCCTAAGCCTCCTGTCGCTACCTGATAAAGCAGGGGCTGAAAGAGGTGAAAGTTTCGTTTATCGATCAGGGTTACCTCAACAGGCGCTTTTCGAAGTGCCTTGGCGGCTTGTAGCCCCCCGAAGCCGCCTCCCACAATCACCACATGGGGCTTGCCAGCGGAAGCCGTGGTTTGAAAAACTTTGCTCACATCTTAAGGATACCTGAAGAGAACACCTCTTAGCGAGGGGTTATCCCTCGCTAAGAGGAGGAAAGGGGCAGGCAGTTATGTCCCTTCCTGCCACGAGTTGAGGTACTTCTCCTGTTCGGGGGTGAGGGTGTCAATTGCGACGCCGAGCGCCTGGAGTTTGAGTCGCGCCACCTGCGCATCAATCTCGGCAGGCACGGGGAAGACCCCCTTCGGCAGCGCGCCCTGATTCTTGACCAGATACTCCACGCTGAGCGCCTGATTGGCGAAGCTCATGTCCATCACGGCGGCGGGGTGTCCCTCGGCGGCAGCGAGGTTAATCAGGCGTCCCTCGCCGAGCAGGAAGATGCGGCGCCCATCGTTCAGCTGATACTCCTCCACGAAGGGGCGGATGGTGCGCTTGCCAACAGAGAGCCGCTCCAGCGCGGGGATGTCTATCTCCACATTGAAGTGCCCTGTGTTGCAGACAATCGCGCCCGACTTCATCACGCGGAAATGCTCTTCGCGAATCACATGGTAGTTGCCCGTCACGGTCACGAAGATGTCACCGATCGCGGCTGCCTCCATGAGGGGCATTACCTGATAGCCATCCATGAGGGCTTCGAGCGCCTTGAGGGGGTCAACCTCGCACACAATCACATGGGCGCCCATGCCGCGCGCTCGCATGGCGACGCCGCGCCCGCACCAGCCATAGCCAATCACCACGAACTTGCGCCCTGCCAGCAGCAGGTTCGTCGCCCGCATAATCGCGTCTACGGTGCTTTGACCCGTGCCGTAGCGGTTGTCGAACAGGTGCTTGGTGTAGGCATCGTTGATGGCAATCACGGGGTACTGTAGCACGCCGTCTTTTGCCATCGCACGCAGGCGGATCACGCCTGTGGTGGTCTCTTCCGTGCCGCCAATCACGCCATTCAGATGCTCACGCCGTTCGCTGTGAAGCACCGTAACGAGGTCGCAGCCGTCGTCCATTGTGATGTGGGGCTGGATGTCAATTGCCTGATGGATGTGTCGGTAATAGGTCTCTTTATCTTCGCCCTTAATGGCGAACACGGCGATGCCCTCGTATTTGACCAGCGCGGCAGCGAGGTCGTCCTGCGTGGAGAGAGGATTTGAGGCGCAGAGGGCAATCTCCGCGCCACCTGCTTTGAGCGTGCGCATCAGGTTGCCCGTTTCGGTGGTTACATGCAAGCATGCCGCAATCCGAACGCCTTTGAGGGGCTTCTCTTGCTCAAACCGCTGACGAATCAGGCGCAACACTGGCATCTCGTTGTCTGCCCATTCCATGCGCAGGGCGCCCTGTTCTGCCAGAGCCAGATCCTTCACATCGTAATTCATTTCTTGCCTCCTTACGCCCCAATTGTACCTGATGGGGCAGGGGGTTGCCGTTGCGAATTGTCGGTAATCCCCTCCATTTCTCTTGACATCCGCCGAAAATTGGGTATAATAGAGGCGCAAGGCGGAGGGTTGCCTGAGTGGTCGAAAGGGGCCGCCTGCTAAGCGGTTGTAGGGAGGTTATGCTCCCTACCCTGGGTTCGAATCCCAGACCCTCCGCCAGCCTACTACGATGCACGAGTCAAGTCGGTACGCATGGTGGCTTCTCATACTTCTTTTTTCCCTCATTATCGCCCTCAACTTTGCCCTGTTTGGCTGGATGCTGAGCCAGCCACCCAAATCGGTAAACAGGTCATTAGAAGAGGCGGAGATTTCGCTCAAGCTGGCGTTCGCGCTCGGCTCGGACCCTGCCTCTAATCCTCTCCTGAATCAGGCTCTGGAGGAGCTGGAAAGCCCCGTGTGGGAGCAGCAGGTGCGTAAAGCGATTGTGCAGGCGTATCTGGGCAAGAAGGGGTATGCAGAGACGCTCCAGCGCGCCGCGCAACTGCCTGCAGAGAGGCTCACCCCTGCCGAGCGACGCTGGTATACGACTCTCTGGGCGTGGGCGCTGACGGGCACACATGCGCCTGAACGAATCTCAGGGATTCTGGAGGCTCTGTCGCCGACGGTTTCGCCTTTTTATCTGCGCCTTGCGGAGGCGGTGATGGCGCAAAGAGCAGGGGAGAAGGCGAAAGCCGAGCAACTACGCGACTCGCTCCGCAGGCGCGGCGTGCTGGGAGTAGCAGTGCTATTTGCGATTCTTATCGCAGTCTGTTTTGGGGTGGTGATAGGGCTGGGGGTGCTGCTGTGGGTGCTGGCAAATCCGCCGCGCTTGCCAGCGCGCCCGCTGGAAAACGCCTCGCCGTTTGCCTTAGACCCGTTACTATGGGCGCTGGTCATTTTTTTGCTGACAATCATCCTTGCGCCTGCGGAGTTTCTGGACCGATTTTTGCAGGGGTTTGGCATCACGCTTCCTGAAACGACGCTGTTGAATCAGCTGATGGCGTCGGCGTTGAGTCTGTCGTACCTGCACACCGTGCAGGAGCGTCTGGAAACAGGCGTTCGGTGGTTCGTGCCGAACGGCTTCTGGAAGCACGCCCTTGCCGTGTTGACGGGGGGGCTGGCGTATGTGCCTGTCGCAGTGGCGGGGCTTGCGCTGGTTGTATTGCTGGCGCCCACAGTTTTCCAGTCGAGTCATCCGATTCAGGAAGCGGCGAGGGGGGCAGAAGGCTGGGTGAGCTGGGTGGTGATTTTCGTGCAGGGCGTTGTGCTGGCGCCGATTGTGGAGGAGTTCGTGTTTCGGGGCGTGCTGTTCCAGACGCTGTGGCAGCGCACGGGGCGCGTCTGGCTGAGCGCGTTCGTCAGCGGATTCCTGTTCGCCATCATCCACCCTCAGTTCCTGGCGGGGCTTATTCCGCTCACGGCGATTGGTACGGTGCTGGCGCTCCTGTTCGCGTACACCCGTTCGCTGGTGCCGAGCATTCTTTTGCACGCCGTGAATAATCTCGTGGCGATGCTCGCGCTCTGGTCTATCGCCTCGTAGGGTATAATAGGCGCGGAGGTCAGTGTATGAAACTGAACACGGCTATCTTACTCGTCTTATTGTTAGCGGGGTTAGCTTTCACCGTGACCGCGTTCATTCAGAACACAAGCCCCTATGTGAAGGTGTCCCAGCTCGCGCAGCGCGCAGAAAATGTGCATGTCGCCCTCAAACCTCTCAAAGAGACCATTCAGTTTGATATGCGGAGCATGACACTCGCCTTCGAGGGCGAAGACGAGACGGGCAAGGTCAAAGTGGTGTATCCAAAGGGCAAGCCGAATAATTTTGAGATGGCGTCGCAGGTGGTGGTGATTGGCAGCTACCGCGACGGCGTGTTTTATGCCGAGGATATGCTGGTGAAGTGCCCCAGCAAGTATCAGGGCACGGAGACCACGCAGGGGCGGTGAGCAGATGCTACTGGGCTATCTGGTGGTCTGGCTGGGGTGCGCGTTTGCGCTGGGGGCGGTAGTCGCGTATGCGCTCAGTGGGCGCAAGCCTCACCTCATCCGCTGGGGCAGGGGGCTGTTCTGGGGCGCGTTTTTGATGATTCTCGCCACTGAGGCGGTACTGCAGTATGCCCTCATCACGGGGCGCTACGACCTGCAGTATGTGTTCAGCTTCAGTGAGCGGAGCCTGCACCTGTGGTACAAGATTGCGGGCGCGTGGGCAGGACAGGAAGGGAGCTTCCTGCTGTGGGCAATCTGGACGGGCATCTACGGCCTGGTGCTGATGCGCACAGCAGGGGGCTATGAGCGCTGGGTGATGACCCTCTATTCGGGGCTGGTGCTGGCGCTGATGGGCATTCTGGCATATCAAAGCCCGTTTGCGCCGTTGCCCAAGCCCGACCCCGCGCCTGCGGTATGGCCGCCGCAGGATGGCTTCGGCTTGAACCCCTCGCTGGAAAATATCTGGATGACCATTCACCCACCGATTATCTTTGCGGGGTTCGCGGCGCTGGCGGTACCGTTTATGTATGCGCTGGCGGCACTCTGGCGCAACGAATATTACGAATGGGCTATTCGAGTGCGCCCGTGGGCGATTTATGCGACCACCATGCTCGGCTTCGGGCTGGTGCTGGGCGGCTACTGGGCGTACGAGACGCTCGGCTGGGGCGGCTTCTGGGCGTGGGACCCCGTAGAAAACACTTCCTATTTCCCCTGGCTGCTTATGGCGGCGGGAGTTCACGGCGTCATGCTCCAGATTAATCGGGGCAGGATGGTGCGCTGGAACCCACTGCTGCTGGCGATTCCGTTCCTGCTGTTCGTGTACGGGACTTTCCTGACTCGCAGTGGGGTGCTGGCGGAGGTCTCGGTTCACTCGTTTGACGCCTTAACCAAGAGCGCGCTGGGCATTCTGATTGGCATGCTGGCGGGCGGCGTTCTGGTGACGCTGGGGCTGTGGCTCTATCGGTATCGGCAGATGCCGTTGCCTGCGCCCGACATGACGAAAGGCTTCTCGCGCGAGGCGGCTCTGCGCTGGGGAATTGCCCTGTTGAGCATCTCTGCGCTGATTAGCCTTGTGGGCACCTCCTGGCCGCTGATTGCGAAACTCTTTCGCGGGCAGGCGGCGGCGCTCCAGCCTGAATTTTACAATCAGGTGCATATCCCGTGGATTATTCTGACCGCCATCGTGGCGGCGGCGGCGCCGATGCTCGGCTGGCGCGGCATGACACTGGATCAGATTCTGGAGCGCCTCACCAAAAGCTGGGTGCTGGCGGTGCTGACGGGGTTCGCGGCGTTCTGGTACGGCTTCCGTGAACCGCTGACCCTATTTATCGTGGTGCTACTGGCTTTCGTGGCATTCGCAAACCTGGGCGCGATCTGGCGTCGGGCGCAGGTCGGGAAGGGGAAGGGCTGGCAAGCATGGCTCCGCCCCGCCGCCTATGGGCAGGCGCTGGCAGGGCTATGGCAGGCTCGCTATTCAATGGGCGGATTCCTGACCCATTTCGGGCTGGCGGTGGGGTTAATCGGGCTGATTCTCTCCTATGCCTACGAGGTGAAGCAGCAGGTGGTCGTGGAGCAGGGGAGAGACACGATTGCCTTCGGCTACCGCTGGCGCTATCTGGGCATGACGGGCAACGAAAAGTTTCCGGGCGACCCGATGCGCGATAAGTTCAATCGGGTGCGGATTGAGGTTGCCTCGCATGACACGAAGTTTATTGTAGAACCGCGCTTCTACCAGTTCCAGCGTGGCGGGGAAGTGAGCAATGTGGTCTGGCCCCATATCGTGCGCTGGTGGGACCATGACCTCTATGTTTCTTTCTTCGCGCCGCCCCAGGTAAGCGCTGACCCCCTGACCCTGCGCCTGCATGAGAAAGAGAAGGGCAAGGTAGGGGACTACACGATAGAGTTCAAAGGCTTTGAAACCGCTGGGGCGATGGGACAGGAAGGCTTTCGGGCGATTGCGGTCGCACGGGTGAGCCATCCCCGCTGGAGAGAGTCTGTGGAGGTGGCGCCGTTCCGCCTGATGGATCGGAGCGGGATTATTCCCATCCCTGTGCCCCTGCCTGACGGCGCGCAGATTCTGGTGGGGCAGATGGATGTGAGCCGCCGACTGGTGGAGTTCCAGCTCATCATGGTGCCGGGCAAGCCCGAAACGAACCCGCGCTGGGTGATTCCGCTGGAGGTCTATTACAAGCCGTTCACGATACTGGTGTGGCTGGGTCCGCCGCTGACGCTGTTGGGTGGGCTGCTGGCAGTGGTGCGCCGCGCGCGTGCTGTGCGTGAAGGCGTGCGCAAACTGACGCCGGAGTGGGATGACACTGCACCGTCGCTTGCACAAGAGCAGGCAAGGGTAGTGCTTTAGTGAGAGAGACCACTCTCTGAGCTTGCTTCTTCAGCCCACAACACCAGAAAAGCCTTTTTGAGCGCATAGCTTACACTGGAATCGGGTTCGTTGAGAAGCAACTCCTTATACTTCTCAAGAAATTCCATTCTGCTCTCATGGAAAATATGCAAAAAATGCTCCACAAAGGAGAGGCAGTCAAATACTAGAAACTCCACGGGAAGGTTTGGCTGATTTAGCAACTCGGTTAACCCGCTTTTGGGTGGGGAGTTTACTATGAACACATACTGACTTATCGGGTCGCGAGCATGCCTAACTTTCTCGAGGGCATTTTTCAGGTCGCCCACAGAAAGAGGGCGCATCTTGATCTCATACACAATTACATTCGTGCCGTCAGCACCAACACACTCAATCTCAACATCGCCCAAGGTACCCGTTCGTACATCTGCAGCGGTGTGTCTTGCAATTTTCCTTACATGCTTACCCAGACTCTTCTCGGCGACGGCATAGCAAGCAGCAATCATTAGCACGGGCAAACGACTGGAACGCTCGGACTTCAGATGTTTTTTAAGAATGTTCATAATCCTGTGTATGCTTAGTGCGGATTGCGATGTTGATTTCTGAAGAAGATCCTCTAGCGTCTTCTGGTGTGTAAGCGTCTTTTGATAGAGCAGGCGTATCGCCTCTTTCAGGACAGATTTCGCAAATTCTGCCTTATCGCCGTTATACTCCTCGACTGCTGAGAGGATTTCCAGAAACGCCTGCTCAGCCGCGCTATCCTTGCTCGAAAGAGAGACCCCTCTTGTCAGTGGAGTGTTCTTAGTGCGGAGAGCAGGTGTCAGAAATGCTGTTGTTAGGTTAGCCTTAAGACCCTTTGCGACGCAGAATTCACCTATGTATTCTTCGTCGTAGTGTCGTCCAGAATAGGACTTTTCTGGAATTTCCGTGTAGGGATGCCTGATGTCTATGTCGTCGCCTTTGTCAACCTTTGCGAGTAAGCAGGCAAGTAAAGCGCGTGTAAACGCTTGGGTTCGCTCACTGTGGATAACTTGCTGAAGCCACTGCGCAAGTTTTTCGTAGTTCTCTGGCAAGTGGCTTACATCAGGGTTGGATTCAACGATTCCGTAGACTTCTTCGAGAATGGCTTTTGGTGTTCGCTCCAAAACCGTACCTCCTGCGGGTCGTAGTTCGTCCAGAGGACCTCTTGGCGAGGGCTCTTAACAGAATGGCAAACCCGGATAGGCGCCTCGTGACAATACCAGTCCTTATACAGTCGATCCAGTAAGTCGCAGTGATAACCAGATATAGCAACCATACCCTTGACCGAATGTAGCAGATCTGCCAGCTGTTCGTGGTCTTTGTCGCTCATTTCGTAAGCATAGGCTTTACTATCGCCACGCGCACGATGAGGGTAGGGAGGATCGCAATAAAAGAGGGTTTGTGGCGAGTCGTACTTTTTTATCACTTCAAGAGCAGGAAGGTTTTCTATCTGCACCCTCAGCAACCTATCGGCTATGTAGAAGAGCTCGCGGATTCCCCCGAACCAGCGTGAGATAGAGCCTGACATCCCTGCCCGACTTGTTAGCACGCAATAAGCCCATCGTCCGGGTGAGGCTGTTTGTGCCAGTCCTGTGCGTGTTTGGCGTGCGCGAACATAGAACCTGCGAGCTCGCTCCAGTGGGCTCAGGTCGTCGGTGGAGCGAGAACAGGCAATTTCCAGCTCCTTGCGCGAGAAAGGCGTTAGTGCTATAGCTCGTATCAATTCTTCTGGAGTTTCGCGAAGCACACGAAAGAAATTGACCACTTCGCCGTCTATATCGTTGTAGGTCTCCACTGGGCTGGGGGGACGGTTGAGCAATACTGCTGCCGATCCCCCGAAAGGCTCGCAGTAATGGAAGGCAGGGGGTAGCAAAGGGAGCAGCCAATCGAGATGACTGTATTTGCCTCCGTACCAGCCAAACGCCAGACGTTTGGATGAGCCGTTCTTCATATGGTAAGATTATACCCCCACCAACCTGCGCACCTGCTCGCGCAGAAACTCCAGTTGCGAATCGGTGTCGGGCAGCGCCAGAATCTGCTCGGCGGGGATAGCCTCGCCAAAGCGCACCGTGATGACAGTAAACGCAATTCTTGGGGAAAGTTTTCCGTATGGCACAAGCTTCTCGGTGTTCATAAGCCCCACAGGTAGCACAGGCGCTTTTGTTTGGCGCAGAATCAGCAGCACGCCAGGCAAAAACGGCATCAATTCGCCGGTTTCGCTCAGTTCACCCTCAGGAAAGATACAGAGCGCCTCGCCACGCTGTACCGCCTGAATGGCTTCCATCAGCGCACGCCGGTCGGCAGAGCGCTGGCGCACGGGAATCATACGCGCCAGTCGGGCAATCGCGCTGATAATGGGGATGTCCAGAATGTCGGCGCGTCCCATAAAGCAGAGGTGGCGCGGCGAGGCGTACCAAAGAACCACGGGGTCAGCGAGTGAGCGGTGGTTGGCAATCACAATCAGCCCGCCGCGGCGCGGCATGCGGTGGCGGTTCTCGATTCGAATCCACGCCAGAAACGGAAAGCGTAGCGCCAGCCCGAAGAAAACTTTGCAGAACGCATAGGCGAGGTAGAAAGTGAGCCAGTAGAGGGCGTGGCGCATAGAGTCTGATAAGTGGGATTATGTTAACTAAAGTCGTCTGACTGACCTTCCGCCTCCAGCACCGACTCCACCATATAGATGGGCGCCCGGAAGCGCAACGCGAGCGCAATCGCATCGCTGGGGCGGGAGTCGATCTCTATCTCCTCGTCGCCATGCAGGAGGTAAATCTTGGCGTAAAAAGTGCCCTGCCAGAGGTCGTCAATCACCACGCGGTCTACCGACACCCCCAGACGCATCAGGATGTTGCGCATCAGGTCGTGTGTCAGCGGGCGTTGAGGGACCTCATCGTTGAGCGCCATCACAATCGCGTGGGCTTCGAAGGGACCAATCACAATCGGCACGGTACGCCCGTAATTATCGCGCAGATGCACCAGCAGCGCCTGCGGTTGCCCCATCTCGATGCGCTCGTAGACGCCTGTGACGCGCACTTCCAGCTCGCGCCCGCGCTCAAAGCGTCGCGCCTCTTCCAGCTCATCGGGCGGCTCGCTTTCACTGCCAAAGAGGCGCTTCAGCTCCGCCTCGAGGTCGCGCGGCTCTTCTTCCTCTTCTTCCTCGAATCCGAAGAGGTCCCCAAATTCTGGCTCTTCAGGGTCCTCGTCGGGACGCCTGCGTCGTTCATCGTCGCGCATAGGAGCCTCCTTATGTCGTTCGGGTGCGTGCCACCACTTCCTGCAGGAATTCGCGGTTGGAGCGGGTGCGCTGCAGCAGCCGTATCAGCTGTTCTGCCGCCTCCACGAGGTCTTCCTGGTTTGCCAGCAGTCGGCGCAGTTGCCAGATTGCCATCAGTTCCTCGCGCGGGTAAAGCAGCTCTTCGTGGCGCGTGCCGGAGCGCTTCACATCAATCGCCGGGAAGATGCGCCGTTCTGCCAGCTCACGGGACAGCACCAGTTCCATGTTGCCCGTGCCTTTGAACTCTTCAAAAATCACCTCGTCCATTCGGGAGCCTGTGTCGATAAGACAGGTGGCGATGACGGTGAGGCTTCCGCCTTCCTCAATGTTGCGTGCCGCGCCAAAGAAGCGCTTAGGACGATACAGGGCGGCAGGGTCCAGCCCTCCGGAGAGGGTGCGCCCGCTGGGGCTGGTGGTCAGGTTAGAGGCGCGCCCGAATCGGGTCAGGCTGTCCAGTAGAATCACCACATCTTTACCCTGCTCCACCAGTCGCTTGGCGCGTTCCAGCACGAGGTCGGCGACGCGCATGTGGTTTTCGGGCGGCTCGTCGAAGGTGGAGCTGACCACCTGCCCTTTGACCGAGCGGCGCATATCGGTAACCTCTTCAGGGCGCTCATCCACCAGCAGCACCAGCAAGATGACTTCGGGATGGTTTGTGGTGATACTGTTCGCAATACTTTTGAGCAGGGTTGTTTTGCCCGCTTTTGGCGGCGCCACAATCAGCGCACGCTGTCCCTTCCCGATGGGCGCAATCAGGTCTACAATCCGCCCTGAAATGTTTTCGGGGGTAGTTTCCATGACAAGGCGCTCGTTGGGGTACAGGGGTGTGAGTTGCTCGAAATCTTTGCGTCGGCGCGCCTCATCGGCGGGCACCCCATTAATGGCTTCCACTCGAAGCAACCCGTAATACTTTTCGCCTTCCTTTGGCGGGCGCGCCACCCCGAACACGAGGTCTCCTGTACGCAAGCCGAAACGCTTAATTTGCGATTGGGAGACATAGACATCCTCGTTGGTGTTCTGGAAGTTCGGGTGGCGGCGCAGGAAGCCCCAACCGTCGGGCAGGATTTCCAGCACGCCCCAGGTGTATTCCGTTCCGGGTTCGGTATTGAGGGCGCGCATCAGGCGGTAGACCAGTTCGGCTTTGTCGTCGGTCTCCTCCACGCCTGCACGCTTCGCGCGTCGTTTGAGGTCGCTCAGGGACATTTCCATCAGCGATTTGAAGTCGGCGACCTCTTTGACCCGTGCGGGGCGCATTTCCACCGCAAGACCGCCGTTCTCGGAACCGTTGGGGTCGTCTGCGACTTCGCCCGAAGCGACAGTTGGACTCGTCTCAGGCTGTTCTTCTAAAGTTGCCGTGCGTGTTCGTTTCCTCATCGTTGCTCCCATCCGTTCGATGTTCTGGTATTCTGGCAAGTGGGCATGGGCACACGCTTGCTCGTTTGGGGATGCTCACTACCCACTATTATACCCTATTTTTCGCCGAATGCAAATGGCTTCTCTGCGCTTCCCTACTCTGGATCATAGTAGGTGTCTCCCGTGGTGGGGGCGAACCAGCCGATGTTGTGGGCTTGCGGGTTTGCGTTGGGATAGGCACCGCTTTGGGGTGTGGACTCCGCCATTTTCAGCGCCCTCAGGTGCCCGTCCACAAACACCACATTTGCGTTCCGGTTGTGTCGGAAATGCACCGAGGGATCTAATGGGTAGTAGCTGTTTGGGATGCGGCGGAGCACATCAGGGGGTGCAATCAGGAAGGTGTATTCCGCCAGTCCTGTGCCGATATCGAGGGCGCCATCCGCGAACATGGCGGTTTCGGCAGGCTTGCGGATTTCCCACTCTGCCAGCCCACAATCGTAGGCAGGTAGCCCTGCGGTGTACCCCATGAACCAGAGCCGTGAGCCAACGCCCACCTCGTTGTAAACATAGCCACCTGTGCCCATATCGAATCCGACGGCGGTGTCAAACGAGGGGCATCGGCGTAGCAAGCCCCCATCCTTGAGATAAGGCACGAGCGGTCCGTTTTTCGGCTCGAACCGCCCTTGCCTGTTGCGTGTACCGAACCAGCGACGCTGGTCACGCAAAAATTCGGGCGCCGCGGGCACAAAGTAGCCCTCCCAGTCCTGAGCGTACATCTGATTCGCGAGCGCCAGCTGACGCAGGTTCTGTGAGCAGAGGCTTCGACGCCCCTGCTCACGCGCCTGCAGGAAAACAGGCATCAGGATTGCCATGAGCAACGCGACAATCGCTATGACCACGAGCAGTTCAATCAGCGTGAACGCTCGCATCTATTGCGCACCGCCGCCAATGGCGCCGACGCCTATCGTGCCTCCGATGGGCGGAATGGGCTGGCGCTGCTGGATAGCCACCAGGTAACGGTTGGAAACGGCAACCACCAGAATCGGGTTACCGTCCGTGTCCAGCATCAGCGCAGGCGACACATTGATCGGCGCACCGAAGCTCAGCCGCCAGATTTGATTGCCGTTGGCGTCGTAGCAGTAGAGGAACCCTCTATCGTCGCCGAAATAGAGCCGACCGTTCACATCCACTGTGGGTGTGCATCGGCTCACATTCGGCAACGCGCGTTGCCACACCACTGTACCGGTCTGAGTATCAATCGCGTACAGAGTGCTTCGGTTGCTGGCGGTGCGCCCAATCACATAAAGGCGCTCGTTCCCTGCCCCGTCCGTGCCCAGTGAGGGACCCGCCATAATCGGGATGCGGCGGTTCACATCCAGTTTCAAACCCCAGAGCCGATCCCCTGTGAGCGCGTCCACGGCGTAGATACGCCCGTAGTTGGAGGCGCAGATGTAGGCACGGTTGTTATCTGCGCTGAACACAATCGGGCGATCCACCGAGTCGCTCGGAATGGGGTCGGGGTCGCTACTCGGGTCGTTGGGGTCCACGCGGTCATCCTGACTCAGGTCCATCACGGTGAAACCATTGGAAATTTGAGGTGCAGGGATGGCGGCGATATCATACTGTAGCACGACGCCGTTGTGGTACGCGGCAAAGCCCGAATCGTTGTATTCGTTGAATACCGCCGTACTCCACACCGCCGAGATGATTGGGGGAAACGGTGTGAAACTGAAGTCCACCCCAACAAAGGGTCCTGTGTAGCGGTTGCTGATAACCCAGTAGACCCCAATCGCGAACAGATTCCCGAAATTGTCGCCCAGCACAGCGTAGCTCATTAAGCCGTCGGTGTAGACGCCAAACCCACTGCGATAGGCGGGCAAGCCGCGGAGTGTCGTGTCCAGATCGGGGACGCCCAACACAGGGCTGGGGCTGATGACACGCGCCTCGTACTGTCCCCCGGACAGGATAAAGACGGGCCACTCAGGAATCACTTGCAGAAGCACATCGTTGTCGCCAAACACATAGACGGCAGTGTTGAAGGTCGTAAGGGGCGATACTTGTCCCCAGAAGGGTCCGAAGGTGCCACCAAATTCGCCTGTGAGCGAGTCGAAGAAGCCATAGTAGGGGTAACGCACGCTTCCAAAGGCGGTCATCTGGGGCGCGACAACGGTTCCCTGAAGGTCTGTCGGTTCGTGGATTGCGCCCCCAGACGCCACCCAGCGTACCTGAGGCACTGTGGGACCCGCATAACGGCTGGTATGGCTCAGGCGCTGGTTGTCGCCAAAAATCGGGCGAGAGGAGATATCCTCAGGGGGCAAAGCATTCTGGACATATTGGGCGCTGGCTATCTGGCACAGCACCACACTCCCAAGCAAGAAAGACAGGATCGGTTTTCTCATCGGCGCACCTCCTTAGATGACACGCCCGCCCACAAACAGGTTCCCCTGACCGCGCGGCGTAGAAAGCTCCCCAGTGTAGTTGACGGGCACATTGTTGATAATGAACTGGATCTGGATGCGGTCGCGCGGAGCTGTAGGGTTCGGACGCTGGAAGGCGTAGGGTTCCGTGTCCGTTACGGTTATCTGAATGGTTCCCTGCTGTTCCTGAATGTTACCGTTGTTGTCACGAATCTGAAAACGCGCGGGAAAGCTCGCCTGACCAATTCGCGCGCCAGGCACAGAGCGAGCCGTAACCTGCAGCTGGTTGGACGCCTGCGCAGGGTCGGCGGTGGCAAACAGCAGTTGCCCGTTCGGCACCGCAATCGGGGTAGCAGGCGTGAACTCAAAAAGCGCACTTCGAATCGGTTGATTTCCGAGCCCGCTAATAAACATCAGGTTAATTCGCAAGCTCGCCGCTGGTCCAGGTCCCACCGCCGACAGAGCGAGCGTGTCATCATCCTCTGGGTCGGCAGTGGAGCCATGGATGGCGAAAAAGTTCATCTGAGCAAAGCTCACCAGCATGCTGGCGAACAAAACAGCCAGAACCGTCTGTATTCTCCACATAGGCAACCTCCGTTTTATCAAGTTCCCCGCAAATTTCGGGTCCCCTGCTAATATTCTACTCGACGGGCGACTATAACCCGCGTTTCGCAGGAATTGTGCGCGGCTGCCCGAAAATAAAACGATATGGCGAGTCGGTTGCGAATTGGGATTGTCGGCAGTGGCTTTGTTGCCCGCTTCCATGCGCAGGCGTTTGTGAATGTTCGAGACGCCGAGATTACAGCCATCGCGAGCCGGAACGAAAAGTCCGCCAGCGAACTGGCGCAGTTGTGCCAGACGCTTGGCGTGGGTTCCCCGAAAGTGTTCACCGATGTACGCGCGATGGCGCGCGATGAGTCGGTGGATGCCATCTGGTTCCTCGCGCCAAACTATGTGCGGGTGGAGCTCATCGAGGCGATTGCCGACGAGGTGAGATCGGGGCGTGCGGCGCTCAAAGGGCTGGCGGTGGAGAAGCCGCTGGCACGGAACCTCGCCGAAGCGCGCCGCGTGCTTCAGGCAGTTGAAGAAGCAGGTATCCCCCACGGGTATCTGGAGAATCAGCTTTTTGCGCCGTCGGTGGTGCGTGGCAAGGAGCTGCTCTGGCGGCGCGGCGCCTCAATTGCGGGCGAGCCGTATCTGGCGCGATGCGCCGAGGAACATAGCGGACCCCACCGCGCATGGTTCTGGCGGGGCGACCTGCAGGGCGGCGGCGTGCTGAACGACATGATGTGCCACAGCGTCGCCGCAGGCTGGTTCGTGCTGACGCCCCCTTCCCTGCCCCTTGAGGCGCTTAAGCCGCGCTCCGTAACAGCACAGATTGCCTGCCTCAAGTGGGCACGCCCTGAATACGCCCAGAAACTCCGCGACGCCTACGCCCACGAGATGGAGGTAGATTATGTTAACCACCCTGCCGAGGACTACGCCTCTGCCAAAATTGTTTTTGAAACCCCCAGCGGCAACCTCGCCCTTGTGGAAGCCACCACTTCGTGGTGTTTTGTGGGACCTGGCCTGCGACTCACCTTTGAGGTGCTGGGACCTGAATATATGTTAGCCATCAACACGCTCGCGGGCGAAGGCACGATCTTCTTCAGCCGCAATGTGCAGGGTGCGGCAGGCGAGGATATCGTGGAAAAACAGAACGCCGAGCAGGGCTTGATGCCCTACCTGGCGGATGAGGTACACAGCTACGGCTATATCGCCGAAAACCGCTACTTCACGGAGTGTTTTCTCAAGGGCGAGACGCCTTTCTGCACGCTGGAGTACGGGGTGCGTATCACGGAGCTACTGATGGCAGCCTATCTCAGTGCCGAGCGCCGCCAGACGGTAGACCTCCCCTGCCCTGAGCTGGAACAATTTGTGCCTGCCGTGGCACAGGGCACATGGAACCCCAAAATGATTTAGCCAGTATAATTCCGTAGAAACCTTTATGAATGAGCGACAGCAGAGCCTTCTGGAGTTTGAGCTCCCCGAGCAGGTGGACGCTCTGATAGAGAAGGTGCGGGAATATCTGCCGTCGGCGGATACCTCGCGCATCGTAAGCGCGTACCTGTTCGCTGAGGAGCGCCATCACGGACAGTATCGGCGGGACGGACAGCCGTACATCACCCACCCGCTGGCGGTGGCGCACATCCTCGCCGACCTCAAGATGGGGCTGAACACGATTATCGCAGGGCTGCTTCACGATGTGCTGGAAGATACCCCCACCACCCCCGAAGAACTGGAAGCACGGTTTGGCACAACGGTGCGCCAGCTGGTGGAAGGCGTTACCAAGCTGCGCCATTCGGAGAGCAAAGCCGAGATTTTCAGCGAAGCACGCCGACGCCACTTCGAAATCACCAAAACCGCTGAGAACCTGCGCAAACTGCTGCTGGCGGTCTCCGACGACCTGCGTGTGATGATTATTAAACTCGCCGACCGCCTGCACAACATGCAGACCCTGGATAGCCTGCCGCCCGACAAGCAGATGCGAATCGCCACCGAAACTCTGCAGGTCTACTCGCCGCTGGCGCACCGACTCGGTATCTGGCAGATCAAATCGCAACTGGACGATCTGGCGTTCAAGTATCTCTACCCGCAGGAGTATCGGGAGATTAGCCAGAAGGTGGCGCGCACCCGCGCCGAGCGCCAGCAGGAGGTGCAGGAGCTCGTGCGCATGCTCAAAGAGCGCCTGTGGGAACGCGGCATCCGCGCCGAGGTGATGGGACGCCCCAAACACCTCTGGAGCATCTATAACAAGATGATCCAGCAAAAGATTGACTTCAACCAGATTTATGATCTCACTGCCCTGCGCATCATCACCGAGAGCGTGGAAGAGTGCTATCTGGCGCTCGGCGTGGTGCATGAGATGTGGACGCCCATCCCTGCCCTCTTCTATGACTATATCGCGGCGCCCAAACCCAACGGCTATCAGTCGCTCCACACCAAAGTGATAGGGCCCAATCAGCGCACCTTAGAGATTCAAATCCGCACATGGCAGATGCATCAGATAGCGGAATACGGGATTGCGGCGCACTGGCGCTACAAGGAGGGCGAGAACCTTCGCGCTGACCAGAAGCCGATGGCGCTTCCTGACCTGCAAGACCAGCTGCGCGACCTGACCGACCGCAAAAGCCATCTGGAATTCCTTTCCAGCCTGTTTCGCGACCTCACCTCCGATCAGGTGTTCGTGTTCACCCCGAAGGGGCAGATTATTGACCTGCCTGAGGGTTCGGTGCCGCTTGATTTCGCGTTCCGCATTCACACGGAGATTGGCTTGCGCTACAACGGGGCGCGAGTGAACGGGCGCCTTGTGCCCAACGAGTACAAGCTGCGCACGGGCGATGTGGTGGAGATTCTTACCCGCAACACACCTCAGCCCAGCTACGAGTGGCTGAGCCTTGTGCGCACCTCCAGCGCGCGTTCCAAAATCCGTGCCTACTTCCGCGAACAGCGCCGCGCCGAGTTTATTGCGCTCGGACGCGACCGTCTGGAGCATGAACTGAACCGTCTGCGCATCCCGCTCGCGTTTTACAAAGAGCATTTGCCGACGATTCTGCAGGCGATGAATTTCCGCACGGAAGACGACCTGCTCGCCAGTCTGGGGGAGGGCATTACCAGTGTTCAGGCGGTGGTGCAGCGCCTGCGCACGCTGACACCGCAGTCCTCTGCCCCTGCCGCGGAGACAACGGCGTCCCCGGTGCGTGAGATTCGGGCGATGCAGATTGAGGACGCCGAGGGGTATCTGACCCGACGCGCCTCGTGTTGCTACCCCCTGCCTGGTGACGAGCTGCGCGGCTATGTCTCGCGCGGGCGCGGAATTGTGGTCCATCGCGCCTCGTGCCCGCAACTGCGCGCCCTTGAAGAGCAAGAGCCTGCCCGGATTATGGCGATCGAGTGGAGCGCTACAGGCGAGCGCGTCTACCCCGTCGCCCTGCGCATTGAGGCAATCGATAAGCCGGGAGTGCTGGCGGAGATTTCAACCCTCACGGCGAGCGCGAACATCAATATTGCCAATGTGAGCGTGAAGCAAAACCCCACCACCCACACGGCGGTGATTAACCTGATGGTGCAGGTGCGTTCCGCACAGGAGCTGCGGGTGCTTTCCCAGCGCCTGCACTCGATTGAGGATGTGCTGTCGGTGATGCGCGTGATGGCAGGAGGCTCCGAAACCTATGAGAGGAGTGATAAATCGCGTTCGAAGCGCAAAGGTCGTCGTGGATGACCAGTGCGTCGCGGAGATTGGCAAAGGTGTGCTGGTGTTGCTGGGCGTTCATGTGGACGATACCGACGCCGACGCGCGGTGGCTGGCACAAAAGATTGCGCACCTGCGCCTGTTTGAAGATTCGGAGGGCAAACTGAATCGGTCTACGGCAGAGGTGGGCGGCAGCTTTCTGGTGGTCTCCAACTTCACGCTCTATGGGGATTGCCGCAAAGGGCGACGCCCCAGCTTCACCGAGTCCGCCCCTTTTGAGAGGGGGCGTGAGCTGTATGAGCGATTCTGCGACTACCTGCGTGCAGAGGGAGTTCCCGTGCAGACGGGGGTTTATGGCGCCCATATGGTGGTCAGCCTTGAGAACGACGGACCCGTGACGCTGATTGTGGACAGTCCTTCACCTGCTACAGAAACGCGGTCAGGTTAATCCCCAGCAACAGCGTGCTGGGCGAGCGCCGCCAGAACAGGGTCGGCTCGATGCAGTGAATGCGCCAACCCACCTGCAGCTGAAGATCGTTCAGGGTATGCCCCTGAGTGTCCCAGCGCGTCAACACACCGCCGCGCAGGTTGCCCCAGACCCCTTCCGCACGCATGATGAGTTCATTCCGCCCCTCCAGCTGGTCCGTGAGAAACGGGGTGGACCCTTCCACGCGGGCGGAACCGTAGCCGAGTGTGAAACTGAGCGTGGGCGCGGGGCGCCAGCGAAGCGCCACATTGGGACGTAGCCACGCATAATGTCCACGGGACCCATACTGTGTGTGGCTTGCCCATGCAAGCAGCCAGAGCTCCCATTTTGGGGTTGTGAAAAGTGATTGCCGCCACTCCAGTTCTGCAGTAGCGCGGTGTGTGCGGGGGGTGTGTCGGCTTCCCACGCGCTCCGCCTGCGAACCGATGCGAAAAGCCAGCGCGCCTGCCCCTCCTTTCGTTTGAAAGGGGACCTCCAGCGCCAGCTCACTGCGGGAGAGGCGGGTGTCCCGCTCTGGGGCGAACAGAGGGCGAATGTGGGTGCTTTGCTCCAGGCGCAGGGTGGGCGTTCGAGCAGCGAGGCGCGCCTGCTCCTGCTCATGGATGATGCGCAGGTTATAGAGGGCGCTTGCCTCAAAACGCGCACGAAGTTCAGGTTCGGAGGCATAGGGGATGCCCGGCGTCAGGGCAGTCGCGAGGGTAAGGCGCGTTTCAGGAAGCGCCCTGAAATACACCGTGCCTGAAGCGGTCGCGACCGTGCGCGAGCCGATGGGCAGCTCCAGTTGGGAGCGCATGCCCCACCCATCAGGCTGGCGATACACGGGCGAGGGTAGCTCCAGTATTTGCGCAGTCTCCCGCACCCGCACAGTCAGAAACGGCAGGCTCAACACCGTGCGCCCGCGAATTTTCAGTCGGGCGTTGCGCAAGCGTAAACGCACGCCTTCCGTCAGACGTACGCTGTCCGCCTCGATTACATAGTCAGGAACCGTGTTTTCACAGGTGGTGGCTGAAATCTGGTAGGCGGTAAACTGGCTCAGGTCGCCTTCCAGAACAGCGCCCCGAATGATGACTTTCAGCACCTCTGCTCGAAAGTTTTCAAACCGCCCGAAGCCGCGTTCATATTCGTAGCGTAGACGCTCCCCGCGCAAAGTGCCTTCGGGAGCGATGAGCATAAAAGGCGATTCGGTAAGCGCCTCTTTGCGTTCGGTATCTAACTGGAGAGACTCCGCCAGCAAGCGACGCTCCTGATAAATCAGTTCCACGCCATCAGAGAGGTGAATCTGCAGGGCGCCTTCCGGGTTTCGGCTCACAAGGTACCTGCCTGCTCGCAGGGTTAACTCGGCGTCTACAGGCTGAGAATATGCGAAAATGTCTCCGGAACAAAGCATCAGGAGGCACAGAACGACGCGCAGGTAGCCTCTGCTCTGTGCCTCCACACTGAACGCCCTCCTCAGGCTTCCCAGTTGAACGGCTCGGCGTCGGTCAGCACGCGCGCCTGGGCAATCACCTCACGCAAGTACGGTGGAATGGCGAACATGCCGAAGTGCGTGAAGGGGTCATAATACCGTAGCCCTTTTACGCCGCGCTCCTCGATGCGCTGGGCAATCGCCTCGGCGGTCAACGCCAGCGGGTCGTGCTTCTTGGACGCCAGCACGAAACCCCACGGCAACATAAACGATGCCACAAAGCACCAGTAAGGACGCACTACAGGGAACACTTCCTGAAGCGTGCGCACGATGCAGCCGTACAGGTAGGGATAGAGTGGGTCTCCTGCCCCCGACTGAACGGTCAGCACACCGTCGTCAGTCAGAGCGTCGTAAACGAGCTGATAAAACTCTTTCGTGAACAGCATTTGCGAGGGACCTGCCTCCAGCGGGTCGGTCAGGTCGGAGACAATCACATCGAAGTGGTTGCGATACTGGGCAATAATCTTGCGGGCGTCATCGTGAATGAGCGTGGTGCGGGGGTCATCGAACGAACCCTGATGCCATTCGGGCATCCACTGCTTGCAGAACGCCACCAGCTCATCGTCAATATCCACCATCACCGCCTCTTTGACCGTGTTGTGGCGCAGAACCTCGCGGAGCGTGGCGCCCTCTCCGCCCCCTGCCACCAGCACGCGCTGTGGGTTCGGGTGGGTGAACATCCCGGGCTGGACCATCGGCTCATGGAACATGTATTCGTCCAGCAGGGCGGACTGAATCTTCTTATCCAGAAATAGCGCCTTGCCATAGCCGTAGAGGTCTACAATCCATGCGTCCTGAAATTTCGTTCGAGCCATTTGCATTACATTTTTGACGCGGTAGGTATACATCACCGCGTCGGTATGGGTCTCTGAGAGCAGAAGACCGCCGCATACATGGTGTGCTGCTGCCATAGGTTCCTCCTCCTAATTGATTTTCGCCAGTTCCGCTTTGAGTGTGTTGATATAGTCAATTGCTTCGGGGTCTACTTCGTTGAGATAGGCGAGGTACAGGCTCACGAAGTCGCCGAAGTAGGTGAGATACATCAGGCGCTCCAGCAGGCTTTCGCCCTGAGCGGTAATCTCGTGCCAGGGAACCTGCTCGCCCACCAGTCGGCGCGTGACCTCGATACGCGTGCGGATTTTGAGGCTATCGTCGGGGTCGCTTAATACGACCACGCTCCAGTTCGGCGCCTGCTTGTGCGCCAGCACCCAGCCCAGAATTTCGTTATGGTTCAGCTCGGGGAAGGTGTAGGCAAAGGCGTGTTGTTTGGCGTTCTCGTTGAACTGCCCTTTCCAGCGCAGGGCGACGGTGGCGCGGGGTCCGCATGAGCCATAAATCAACGGGATACGCCCGTACAGTGCCTGCGCCAGCTGCTTTGCAGGGTTTTGCGCTGTGGGCACGGAAGGCGCCAGCTGGTCGCGGGTTTGAACCAGGCGTTTCTGGGTCTGGGCGTATGCCTGACTCAGGTCGGGCAGCAGACCCCAGCGTTCACACAGGCGCATCAGGGGCACAAAGAGGTATCCCAGCGCCGTGCGTGGCGGCTGCCCGCCTGGGACCTGCAGATGGGGATAGCCGTCTGCTGAAGCGCGTTCCTGCAGTTCCCCGCCGCTGGAGAGCGTGAGGATCATCGCCCCCCGCGCGTGCGCCTCGCGGTAGCAGGAGAGCGTCTCCTCCGTGTTGCCTGAATAGCTCACGGCGAACACGAGGCTCCCGGCATCAACGCACTGGGGCAGATGATAGTCGCGCACCACCAGCACGGGGATGTTCCCGTACGCTTCAAACAGGGCGCGCAGGTAGTCGCCGCCAATCGCGGACCCGCCCATGCCGCACACCACTACGAGGCGCGGCGTGCGCGGCAGGCTGGGAAGGGAGAACTGGCTGGCAATTTGATAAGCACGCTCACACTGGGCAGGAAAATCCAGCGTGAGCGTCATCATCCCTTTCGGGTCCGCTTGACTCAACAAGCCCGTGTCGTCCAGCAGGTGTGTCATCGCCGTTTACTGTGCCACATAGGGCAGGAGCGCCAGCTCGCGCGCTCGCTTGATGGCTAACGCGAGTCTGCGCTGGCATTTGGCGCACAGTCCCGTCTGACGCCGCGGCAGAATCTTGCCCCGTTCGGGCGAGGTGTAGCGTTTCAGCCGCGCGACATCTTTGTAGTCTATCGGGCGCTTCTCCACACAGAAAGCGCACACACGCCGACGACGGCGAACGACACGCTGCTTTGAATCGGTACTCTCATCCATCAGTTGCTTCTCCAGTTCCATGGCAAGCCTCCTGTATTATCGGAATGGGTCGTCATCGGAGTCTCCCATCTCTTCGGGGTCAAAGTCCAGATCAAAATCGGGTTCTTCTTCCTGTGGCGGCGGGGTGCTGGTGCGCGCAGGGCGCTGGGGGGCACGGGGCGTTGCACTGCGCGAGGCAGAAGTGCGCGCCGCAGGCGGTTCGGGTTCCTCCATCGTGATGGCGTCGTAGCCGCCGCTCTCTACGGGTGTCGGCTCAGGTTCCGCCGCCGCAGGTGCAGCCGCAGCGGCTTCCACTGCCGAGCGCGGCTCCAGAAAGCGCACGACATTCGCGATGACATCCCATGCCTTGCGCTGGGTGCCGTCGCCTGCAGTGTAGGTGCGAGTCTGGACGCGCCCTTCCACCAGCACCAGACGCCCCTTGGTCATGTAGTTGGCGACTGTCTCCGCCGTGGTTCCAAAAGCCACAATCTCAAAAAAGTCGGTCTCATCTTCGGGGCGCGATCCACGACTCACTGCCAGCCCGAAGCGTACAAGGGAAGTCCCTTCGGGTGTGGTGCGCAGTTCGGGGTCGCGGGTCAGCCGCCCCACCAGGGTGATTCGGTTAAAATACATGTGCGTAGCCTCCCCTAAACCTGGGCTACCTCCTCAGGCTCCAGTCGGAAGGTGCGGAACCGAATCACATCCTCATTAATTTTGAGGATGCGGTTGAGCTCTTCTGCCGCCTGGGGTGCGCCATGATAGCGGAAGAGGAGGTAGATACCCTCTTTGTGGTGTTTGATTTCGTAGGCGAGTTTGCGCTGATCCCACACGCGCGCTTCGTCCACGGTGGCGCCGAGGTTCTGCAGCACCGTGCGCGCACGCTCTATCAGCGCGTTCACCTGCTCCTCGCCTAAAGTCGTTGGCACAATCACCATCGTCTCATAATACCGTGTCTGCTCCATCGTTTCCCTCCTGTGGACCGTGTTCGGGACTCCGCGCTGGAGTCAGAAGGGTCCTGTGATGGGGTGTATTATACCCGATGGAGACTTCGCGATGTTGGCGACTGCCACTGAACATTCCGTGCAAAGTAGAGTATGAATCGGATAGCTCGTGGTTTGATTCCAATTGCATTTGCGTAAAACTGGGGTATAATTGCAGATGCCAGTGGCTCAAAACCCTCGCGTTTGCGCATGAAAAGGGGTATAACAGAGTTGTCAGGGACTAAACCACTGGCGAAAGGAGACTAAACGATGGTACGAGCTAAACTCTTTTTAGCCGTTGCGACAGGCGCCATTTTGTGCGCTGCGTTTGCGTATGCGGATGGTACTAAGAACACCGAGCTTCGGGCGGTTGATTTGAACCAGGTTCAGCGTGCGATCCCCAAGCGCATTATGAAAGCGCGCTGGGAGAACGGGCGGATTATCCCCTTGACCCCGTGGATTGAGGTGGGTGAGTTCGCACCCGCAGGACCCTGCGACTCCACTGGCGCGAGCGAGACGCTGGTCTTCTCTGCCGCCCCGGTGAACGCTAACACTGGCAATCCTGACTCGTCCGTACAGGTCTGTGCCGCCGGAAGCCTCTTCTGGTTCGGTCCAGACTATCACAACCCCTACTACGCGAACGACATCGCCTCACTGTCCGACACCAGCTTCAACGGCGCTAATGTTAACTCGCTCACTCACTTCTGGGAGTGGAATCCCAACCTTGACAACAACACGGACGACAACTCCGACACCCAGAACTGCGTGATTGCTATTTTCGCCGTTGAAGAGTTCGACGCCGAGTGCGCCGATGTGCATGAGCAGAGCGCTGGCGAGGGCGTCATCCTCGATTACGGCAGCTTGAGCGAAGGTTTCTGGTACTCGTCTGCCTGCTTGGATGGGCTTGAGTTCGCTCTGCCCTCCACGCCTGCCGATGATGGCGATCCCGGTACCGAACTTCTGGGTGGCTATCTTGTCGTCTACGGTCAGGCGTTCGACCCCGAGTCGGGGATTACATTAGCGACAGGCGCCCAGCCGATGCTGTGGCACAACCGGCTCAATAACCCGCAGGTGGGCGACTCGACAAGCACCCAGTTCGATGACGACGCCCCCGCCGACGGGGATCATACCTCCCCCACTGAGTGCTACAATTACACCTTGAACCTCAGCAGTTTCGGTTGTCCTAACCCCAGCCTGCTGGGTGGCGCGATAGCGTTCTGGGCAGAGGCTGCCGGCTGCACGCCCAGCGGTGGCGATGTAGACGGCAACGGCTGCGTGGACGACGCCGATCTGCTTGCCATCCTGTTCGCCTTCGGCGGCTCGGGTGGCGCCGAGGATGTCAACTGCGACGGCGTGGTAGACGACGCCGACCTGCTGGAGGTACTGTTCAACTTCGGTAACGGTTGTTAAGACCTGCGCCATCTCGAATCCAGCAGCACCCCCTCCCTTAAAGAGGGGGTGCTGCTTTTAGTCCTACCACCCCAACACCGCCGTCACCGAATGGGGCGGCAGTTCCCACTCGGTTTGCCAGCGTTTGCGTTCGCGCTGGAGTTGCACACGGTTCGGCTGCTCGAAGGTGTTCATGGCGTGAAACGGCTCCGCGTGCAGGCGAATCTGCTCCACCTGCTGGAGCGTCGCGCCTTCGATCTCTAAGCGCACGCGCGCGGTCTCGGTGAGGCTGTAGTTAATCAGCCCGATATGAATCCGCTCGCCCACACGCACCGCCACCGCATCCACCTGCCCCTCCAGCGATTCGGGCAGGCGCACCTTGAGCCGCTGTCCCGCAAAATAGGGCGCATACATCGCGAAAGCAAGCCATGTGGGCGTTTCCACCACCTGTGTGGGGTTCACCAGCAGCGCGGGCAACACATTCACCAGCTGTGCCAGATTCGCCATGCCCACATACTCGGCGTTGCGAACCAGCGCGTGGAACACCCCTGCCGCAAAAATCCCATCGTATAACGGAGCAATTTGGCGATACTGGTTCTCTGCATTCGCTTCGGGATACCATGTGTTCCACTCGTCAAACGCAATCAGGGGCGGGTTGTCGGGCATCTCCTCGCGAATAATCTCGGCAGTGCGGCGCAGAATCCACTCCACGCGCTTCGCGCCCAGCACGACCGTTTCGTAGGCTTCGGGGCTGTCTTTGGGCAGAGGGCATCCCTGATAGAAATGCACCGAAAGATACTCGTGGTGCCTGCCCGAAATCCGCAGCACTTTGCGGTTCCACTGCCCCCATTCGTCAGCGTCCACACCCACGGCAATCAGTTGAATGCTGGGGTCTACCTCGCGCATAGCACGGGCGAGCTCGTTCGCCTTGAGCGCATACTTGACGGCATCCAGATGCCCCAGCTGCCAGTTGCCGTACATCTCGTTGCCTGTGCCCCAGTAGCGCACGCGGTAGGGTTCGGGGTGCCCGTTCTGGGCGCGGAGCCGTCCCATCGGCGTGTCTGCGCTTCCGTTACAATATTCCACCCACTCCTGCGCCATGCGGGGCGTGCCTTCGCCTGCGTTCACACAGATATACGGTTCGGCGTTAATCAGTCGGCAGAGCTGGATGAACTCATCGGTGCCGACATCGTTCATCTCCCAGTTGCCCCATGCGCGGTTCCAGCGTGGGGGACGCTTGTCGCGTTCGCCGACCCCCTCGCGCCAGTCGTATCCCGACACGAAGTTGCCCCCGGGCCAGCGCAGGATAGGGATGGGTATCTTGCGCAGGGTTTCCACCACATCACGCCGCCAGCCGTGCAGGTTATCGGCGGGCATCAGCGAGGCGCAACCCACAATCAGCGCCCCCTGCCCCTCCGCCTCAATCCGAAACACGCCTGCAGGTTCACTCTGGGTGGGGGTCAGTGTCGCCATGAGTGTGTGCCACTGCCCCGCCTGAAGCCCCTCCCAGCGCTGTTCGGCGTTCCCGAAGCCCACCGACACCGCCGAAGCACCTTCGGGATAGACCACCACGCGCACCTGATAGGCGCGTCCGCCCTGCACGGGGATGCCCGCCTGCCCGACGCCGCCGCGCCCGCCGCGTACCTCTATTCGTTGCGCCTGTCCCCCTGTGTAGACGGTCTGGTACTCCGCTTTCAGCTGGGCGTCGCCGATTTTTTGCCAGCCTTCAATCGCGCCGTTCGCCCCCACTTCGCCCGCGAATTTGCGGTTTGTCAGCAGTTCCGCCCACAAGCCCCCCTGAATGCACAAGCCCATATGCTCGATGAAGTGCCCGAACAGCAGGGGCGAGACGGTCGCCTCCGCTTCGCGGGCGTTGATGGCAATCACTGGCTCCTGCACTGCCGTCTCAACAGGCAGCCTCTGGAGGGCGAAGCGCTCTACCGCGAACCGAATGGGGGTGGACTCGCCCTCGGCGAAGGTTTTGCCCACAATCCCCACAAAGCGCTCTGGAATCAGGCTATACAGCGTGCTGACCGCCCGCCATTCGGAATTCTCATCGGGTCGGGTGAAGAAGGTGTAGCGCCCTCCCTGCTTGACGATGCGCAGGTTCACGCGCGGTGTGTTCATCGGCGCGGTGGCGAGGCGCGCCTCGCCTGTGCGCTCCAGCCAGAGTTCGGGCGATGGCTTGCCCACGAACCGTCGGCTCTGAAACGGTCCCCAGATAATCAGCCGACGCTCGCTGAAGCCGACCGTTAGCCCCACATGGAACTCGGCTTCGGGCGGAGCGTCCAGCAGTTGCAGGGTTGCCTCTATTGCCCAGTTGCCCGATGGGCTGGGCGTGCGCAAAACGGGCGCATCCGCGACCCCTGCCCAGTGATTGTAGCCCCCACGCCGCGCAGGCACCTCCACTATCAAGCTTCCGTTTGCCACCGTGTAAGTCGGTCCCGACACGGGCGCGTGCCATTCCCATCGCGGCTGAAGCGAGCGTCCCTCAAACGACTCCACAAAATCTTGAGCGGTCAAGTGCGCCATCACCACAAGACCCCACATAGCCGTCTTGTTCCCCTTGCGGGACGCAACTCCTGCCCCCAACGGGTACAATTCACCCCCGATGAGCATGGAGATAGACCAGCAGATTGCCCGTCTTCGGCGTGGAACCGAGGAGATTATCACAGAAGAGGAGCTGCGTGCCAAACTGGAGCGCGGTAAGCCGCTTCGGGTCAAGCTGGGTATAGACCCCACGGCGCCCGATGTGCATCTGGGCTGGGCGGTGGTGTTGCGCAAACTGCGCCAGTTTCAAGACCTGGGGCACATCGCCTGCCTGATTGTGGGCGATTTCACGGCAATGATTGGCGACCCTACAGGCAAGTCCAAAACGCGCCGCCAGCTCCCGCGCGAAGAGGTGATGAGCTATGTGGAACGCCTCAAGCCGCAGCTGTTCCGTATCTTAGACCCTGAGCGCACGGAGGTCTACTACAACGCCGACTGGCTGGGCAAGATGACCTTTGCCGATGTGATTCAGCTTGCCAGCAAATACACCGTCGCGCGGATTCTGGAGCGCGAGGACTTTGCGAACCGCCTTGCGAACAACCTGCCGCTGGGCGTACACGAAATTCTCTACCCCCTCTGTCAGGGCTACGACTCGGTCGCGATTCGCGCCGATGTGGAGCTGGGCGGCAGCGACCAGCGGTTCAATAACCTTGTGGGGCGCGACCTCCAGCGCGAGTACGGGCAGGAGCCGCAGGTGGTCATGCTCATGCCCCTGCTGATCGGGCTGGACGGCAAGGAGAAGATGAGCCAGTCGCTGGGCAACTACATCGGTATCAGCGAGCCGCCCGACCAGATGTTCGGCAAGGTGATGAGCCTGCCCGACGAACTGATGACCCACTACTTCATCCTCTGCACCGATGTGCCCGAAGAGGAGGTTTACGCTCTGGAACGGGACTGGAAAGCGGGGCGCATCAACCCGCGCGATGTGAAGCGTCGGCTCGCACGGGAGATTGTCGCGCTCTATCATTCTGCAGAGGCTGCCCAACAGGCGGACGAGCAGTTTATGCGCATCTTCTCGCAACGCCAGCTGCCCACCGACGCGCCCGAAGTGCCTATCCCTGCCTCGCTGATTAAAGAGGACGGCACCGTGTGGCTGGCGGGGCTGATTGCCGCGATTGGGTTCGCCTCCAGCAACTCGGAGGCGAGGCGACTGATTCAGGGCGGCGGCGTGGAGCTGGACGGCGTGCGCATCAGCGACCCCACCTACTCGGTGCCAGTGGAGCATCTAACAGGCAAACTGTTGCGTGTCGGTAAGCACCGCTTCGCGAAACTCGCGCCTCCACAGGGAGCAGATAGGTAAGATGAAAACCCGCTACACCGCCAATACCTACTCGATGTGGTTCGTGTTGACGGTGGCGCTGTTCGTCACGACCTTGCTTGTCTCGAATGTGATTGCGTCCAAAATCGCAATCATTGGCAGCCTGCCCCTGCCAGCGGGTATTGTGGTCTTCCCCATCAGCTATATCGTCGCGGATGTGTTGACGGAGGTTTATGGCTACCGCCATGCGCGGCGTGTCATCTGGCTGGGGTTCCTGTGCAACCTGATTATGGTGGCAGCCATTATGGTCGCCATCTGGCTGCCGCCTGCGCCCTTCTGGGACAAGCAGGAGGCTTACGCTGCAGTGCTGGGCGCAACGCCCCGCCTGCTAACTGCCTCCCTGATTGCCTACCTGTTTGGCGAGTTCACCAACTCGTTCGTGCTGGCGAAAATGAAGATTCTCACGCAGGGACGCTGGCTGTGGACTCGCACGATTGGCTCTACCCTTGTGGGGCAGCTGGTGGACACCGCGGTGTTCAGCACAGTCGCCTTTGTGGGAATTGTCCCCCTCAGCGCGTTGGCGACGATGATTGGGGTGCAGTGGCTCGCGAAAACGGCTTATGAGGCGCTGGCAACCCCCATCACCTATCTGGTGGTCGGGTTCCTGAAGCGTGTGGAGGATGTGGACGCCTACGATGTCGATACCAACTTCAACCCCCTCGCTATCGAGTAGTGGAGTTTGCCGTCCGAATATGGAATAACCTCTGCTGGAGGCGTCTCGGACGGCATGTTCGTTCTGATAGGGTTTCTGGTGGTGTTTGGCGCGGTCTTCGGCGGCTTCATCATGCACGGAGGCAAAATCGCCGCGCTGATTCAGATTTCGGAGTTTGTGATTATCGGCGGCGCAGGGGCGGGCGCGCTGCTGGCAGCCAACCCCCCGAGCGTCGTCTCCGCGATTATCAAATCGGTGCTGGGGCTGCTCAAAGGAAACCCCTACAAAAAAGAGACCTTTCTGGAGCTGCTGACCGCGCTCTTTGCGCTGTTCACCTTAGCCCGTAAAGAAGGGTTGCTCGCGCTGGAGCAGCATGTGGAGCGTCCCGAGGAAAGCTCCTTGTTCGCACAATACCCCTTCCTGTTGAGCAATCATCATGCGCTCCATTTTCTGTGCGACACGATGAAAGTAGTGCTGACGGGCGCGGTGGGCGCGTTTGAGCTGGCGGAGCTCACTGAAACCGACCTGGAGAAGCATCATGAAGAGGCGATGCGCCCCGCCCACGCGCTGAGCAAAATCGGCGACGCGATGCCCGGGTTCGGGATTGTCGCCGCCGTACTGGGCGTCGTGATTACGATGGGCTATCTGGATCAGGGTCCTGAGACCATCGGGAAAAAGGTCGCCGCAGCGCTGGTGGGAACCTTTCTGGGCGTGTTGCTGGCATACGGAATTTTCCAGCCACTGGCATCGGCGATTGAGAACAATGTCCACCCCGAACATCAATATATGGAATGCATCCGCCAGGCGTTGATTGCGTTCGCACGCGGCGACGCCCCGCTAACCTGCATCGAGTTCGCCCGACGCAGTATCGAGCCGAGCCTGCGACCCTCGTTCCAGGAGATGGAAGAGGCGGTCAAGGGCGGCGGCGCGTCAGCCCAGGCGGCATAACAGGAGTCCCCAATGGCGAAAGAAGGTTGCGAGATTCGGGTCATCAAAAAGAAAAACGCGGGGCATGGGCATCATGGCGGCGCGTGGAAGGTCGCCTACGCCGACTTCGTAACCGCGATGATGGCGTTCTTTCTGGTGATGTGGCTGATTGGGCTGGATGTGGAAACCCGCCGCGCGATTGCAGGCTACTTCCGCGACCCCACGGGCTTCTTTGAGTCGTACCCCCGCACCAAAAATATCGTCAACATCAACGACACACAGCCGCCCGGAGGCAAAAACACCACCGAAGACCCCCACCTGTCGGGCGAAAAGGGCTTCATGCCGCCAGGCAAAAAGCCGGGCGCAAAAGACCGCAAAACGGAACAGGCGGAGATGGAAGCGTTCAAAAAATATCTGGAGTCGGCGCTTGCCAACATCCCCGAGCTGGCGCGGCTCAAGGAGCATGTCAAAATTGAGTTCGTCAAAGAGGGGCTGCGAATTGAGCTGATAGAAGGTCCCGAACCTGTCTTTTTCAAGCTGGGGAGCGCGGAAATCACCCCCGGCGCCCGACGCCTGCTGAGCGTTATCGCGCAGGAGCTGCGCAAGCTGGATAACCGCGTGATTGTGGAGGGGCACACTGACTCCCACCCGTATAAATACGGCAACGGCTACTCTAACTGGGAGCTTTCCACAGATCGTGCGAATGCGGCGCGGCGCGTGCTGGAGGCGAGCGGTTTATGGAAAGGTCAGGTCGCCGAAGTGCGCGGCTATGCCGACACACGCCTGCGCTTTCCCCAGAATCCATACCACTACGCGAACCGTCGTGTGACTCTGCTAATCCCGTATCAGAGTGCAGAATAAGGGGAGCCTTGCCCCCCTGATAGGGGAGCAAGGCTTGGATAGGTTAGCTGGAACAGCTGGAGCCGAACTCGAACAGCACCAGTAGCAGGTCAGCGTCGTCCACCACGCCGTCGAAGTTGACATCGGTGTTCTGGTTGCTCTGGGTGCCGCCGAAGTCGAACAACACTGCCAGCAGGTCGGCGTCGTCCACTACACCGTCGGTGTTCACATCCGCCAGCGAGCAGATGGCAGGCGTGTCGGAGCCGTAGGTGTGAACGATGATAATCTCGGTGCTGGCGTTCGGCACCAGGGAAACATGCCACTCCAGGCTGATGTGGGCATCATCGAGCTGGTCGCCACAGGCGCCCGTGGTGTTATAACCGATAAACGCGCCGTAGTTTTGCCAGGTTGTGGGCGTACCGTAGTTATTCCAGGTGATCACATCGGTGCCGTAGCCCATCGTGGGCGGTCCCCCCGAAGGCGTGTGGAGTCGCTTGGCGGCGTAGTAGTAGGTCTGCGGACCGATGCTGCTCAGGGAACACCTTGTGGCGGGTGCGTTGAACTCGCCCTGCCAGGGGTAAAGTTGTCCCCCATAGCTGCCCACACCGACCTCATCGTTCGTGTAGTCATTCGGGGCGCCGCGCCAGAACATGTCAAGGTCCCATGCACGATTCACCCTGAACGAGACCGCTGAGCCGCCCGTGTTGGTGAAGCGATACCGCTGCACCAGGAACGCCTTGCAGGAATCAGAGGTTCGACGAGCGGCTTGAGTCAGTTCAAGGGAAAGGCTAAAGTCAGTTCCCGTGATACTTACCGTACTGTACGCTGTGTCGTTCACCGAGTCGCCGTAAGCGATGTCCGCGAAGTTGGGACCGCTCGTCAGCGACACGGTTAAGGTGGGCGGGTTGGAGGCGTAAACCCCGATCCAGGGTGCATAGTCCGTCAAAATGCCGCGGTGAACGCCCTCGACGAAGATGAAGGTACCCGCACTGAAGGTCGGGTAACCTGCGGAGAAGCCACAGGGCTGGAAGGACTCGCCGAAGCTGCCGCCAGTCTGGAAGTTCGTGTACCATGAACCGTAGCCATCCACAGGCACCGTCAGGTTTGTGCCATTGCTAATCTGGGCAGCAGCAGGCAGACTGCACACAACAGCCATCAGACTCATCAGCCAGAATCCCTTGTTGTGCATAGCGCACCTCCTTTTTTCTGGTATCCTAATTATACACCAGATTTTTGCGGATGTGAAATTTGCGGGGTGTTGCTCACCGAGACGGTTTCGGGTACACTTTTTCTCATGCGCGAGCGGTTATGGGCGCCATGGCGACTGCAATATGTCAGTAACGCGGGCAAAACAGAGAGCGAGGGCTGTATCTTTTGCACCAAGCCCGCCGAACAGCAGGACGCCGAGAACCTGATTCTCTGGCGTAGCACCTATTGTTTCGCCCTGCTGAACCTGTACCCCTACACCAGCGGGCATACGATGGTCGCCCCGTACCGCCACACCGCCGATATTGCGGACTTAACCCCCGACGAGAGCCTTGACCTCTGGCAGCTGATGCAAAAGTGCGTGCGCGCCATCCAGCAGGTCTACAAGCCCGATGGGTTCAACATCGGGTTCAATCTGGGGCGCGCCGCGGGCGCGGGGATTGAAGGGCATCTGCACCTGCATATTGTGCCGCGCTGGCACGGCGATACGAACTTTATGACCACCATCGGCGAAGTGCGCGTGCTACCCGAATCGCTGGAACAGACCTACGCACGCCTGAAAACCGCCTTCGAGGAGGCGATGCGCGATGGACGAACCGATTGAGCAACAGTTAGCGGAGGTCGCCGCGAAAGCGAGCCAGTGTACCGCCTGCCGACTGGCGCAGACTCGCACCAATGTGGTGTTCGGCGAGGGCAACCCGCGCTCGCCGCTGGTGCTGGTCGGCGAGGGACCGGGCGAACAGGAAGACGCCACAGGGCGCCCCTTTGTGGGACGCGCGGGGCAACTGTTAGACAAGGCGCTCCACGACGCGGGTATGAAGCGCAAGCATGTCTACATTTGCAACATTGTCAAATGCCGCGCCAGCGAGGTGGTGAACGGGCGCGTGCGCAACCGTGCCCCCCTGCCCGACGAGATTCAGGCGTGCCTGCCGTGGCTGGACGCGCAGCTGACGATTATCCGCCCGCTGGTGATTGTGTGCCTGGGCGCACCGTCCGCTTCGCTGATTATTCACAAAAACTTCAAGATTCTGCAGGAGCGCGGGCAGTGGTTCACCTCGCGCTGGGCGCCTGCGGCGATTGCCACACTCCACCCTGCCTACATTCTGCGTCAGGCAGGTGCAAGCTTCCAGCAGGGCTATCAGTATCTGGTTCAAGACCTGCTCGCCGCCCGCCAGAAAGTAATCGAACTGCGCCGCCTTCAGGAAGAGCAGAAACTGCTCCCGCCGAATGAAGAGGGGCAACTGAGTTTGTTTTGAGGTACACTAATTCCTATGGCGCAAGCAGACACGCTCACCTTACAGCATACCATCTGGGAGTTAGACCAGACCTATGTGATGCCCACCTATCGGCGCATGCCCACGCTGTTTGTGCGCGGGTCGGGGGCGCGCCTCTATGATGAGCAGGGCAACGCTTATCTGGATTTTCTGGCGGGAATCGCCGTCTGCGCCCTGGGGCACTGCCACCCTCGCATGGTGCGGCGCCTCCAGCAGCAGGCGGAAACGCTGATTCATGTGAGTGGGCTGTTGCTGACTGAGCCTGTCGCGCGGCTGGCGCAAAAGCTCTGCACGATTTCAGGCATGGAGCGCGCCTTTTTCTGCAATTCGGGCGCGGAAGCCTGTGAAACGGCGATTAAGATTATCCGCAAGCACGCGAACGCCGTCAAGCAAACGCCCGATTATGAGATTCTGGTGCTTGAGGGCAGTTTTCACGGGCGCACGATGGGCGCGGTTTCCGCAACCGCTCAACCCAAGTATCAGGAACCGTTCAAGCCTCTGCTGCCGGGTTTTCGAGTCGTGCCCCGCAACGATATTGAGGCGCTGGAGTCTGCCTTCTCGGAGCGCACGGCAGGCATCCTGTTGGAGCCGATTCAGGGCGAGAGCGGGATTCATCCCCTCAGCGAGGAGTATTTGAGAACCGCGCGCGCCCTGTGCGACCGCTATAACGCGCTGATGGCGGTGGACGAAGTGCAGTCGGGCATCGGACGCACGGGTAAGTGGTTCGCCTATCAGCATACAGATGTCCTGCCCGATCTGGTGGCTGTGGCGAAAGGGCTGGGCGGCGGCATTCCGATTGGCGCATGTCTGGCGCGGGGGCACGCGGCGACCCTGCTCCAGCCAGGCGAACACGGCTCCACCTTTGGGGGCAACCCCCTCGCGACGGCGACTGCGCTGGAAGTTCTCCAGACAATAGAAGACGAGGACCTGCTCACGCACGCGGCACGCATCGGCGACTCCCTGCGCACGCAACTTGCCCACCTTCAGTCGGATGGCGCGCCGATTGCCGAAATCCGCGGCAAAGGGCTGATGCTCGGCGTGCAGCTCACCCAGCCGATTGCGCGTACCGTCGCCCAGAAAGCGTTCGAGAAGCGACTGATTATCAATGCCGTCGGCGACTGGGTGCTGCGCCTTGTGCCACCCCTGATTATCACCGAAGCCGATGTGCAAGAATCTGTACAAATCCTGCACTCTGTTTTCAAGGAGGTATCCGTATGAATGTTTACCAGATAATCCTGTTGATTTACCTGCTGGTGGTGGCAGGCGGCGGCGTAATGGGCTATGTATCGGCGCAAAGCATCGCCTCGTTGATTGCGGGACTCGCCAGCGGGGTGTTGCTCGCGATTGCGCTCTGGCTCTCGTTCTCCAACCCCAAACTTGGCTTTGGAATGGCGGCGATCGTGGCGCTCGCGCTCGCCGTCTTCTTCACGATGCGGTTCCTTAACACGGGAAAATGGATGCCCGGCGGAATCAGTATGATTCTCAGTGGGCTGACCTTCATCCTGATGCTCGTTGCGCTGTTGCGTAAGGAGTGAACTATGGCACAGGATAAGATTGTCATCACTGGCGCACGGGAACACAACCTGAAAAACATCACGGTGGAAATCCCGCGCGATAAGCTCGTGGTTATCACGGGCATCTCCGGGTCGGGCAAGTCCACGCTGGCGTTTGACACGCTTTTCGCGGAGGGGCAGCGCCGATATGTGGAGAGCCTCTCCTCTTACGCACGCCAGTTTCTCGGCGTGATGGACAAACCCGATGTGGACTCTATTGAGGGTCTCTCCCCCGCTGTCTCTATTGACCAGAAATCCACCAGCCACAACCCACGCAGCACCGTCGGCACGGTAACGGAGATTTACGACTACCTGCGCCTGCTGTTTGCGCGGGTGGGGCAGCCCTATTGCCCCAATTGTGGCAAGCCCATCACGCGCCAGACGGTGGACGGGATTGTGGAATCGGTGATGCGTTTGCCCGAGGGCACGCGCATTCAGGTGCTGGCGCCTGTTGTGCGCGGGCGCAAGGGCGAGTACCGCCATGTGTTTGAGGAGATTCAGAAACTCGGCTTCGTGCGTGTGCGCGTGGATGGGCAACTCTACGAACTGCCCGACGCGCCCAAACTGGATCGCTACAAACAACACACGATTGAGGTGGTCGTAGACCGCCTCGTGATTCGTCCGGGCGTCGAATCGCGCCTTGCAGAAGCGGTGGAAACTTGCCTAAAATTAGCGAAGGGGCTGGTGAATGTGCATGTCGTGAGTTTGCCGTCGCAGGCGGCGGCACAACCGCTGGAATCGAAGCCCGCCCCAGCCGACTCTAACATAACGACGAGGTGAAAAAATGGCGATACTACAGGAAAAAGACCGACAGACCTTACAGCAACGATTGGGTGTGCTACCGAACACCGTGAAGCTGGTCGTGTTCACGACGGAGCAGGCGCCAGAGACCAGCGAGCTGCTCTCGCAGCTGGCGCAGGAGGTGGTTGGCGCATCAAGCGGCAAGGTGGTGATGGAGCAGCACAGCCTTGAGGCGGAGCCGAGCGTGGCGCAGGAGTACGGCATTCAGCTCGCGCCCGCGATTGTGGTGCGCTCGGAAGAGAAAGATTACGGTATCCGCTATCTGGGCATTCCCGCAGGCTTCGAGTTCGTCTCGCTGATCGGGGCGATTGAAGATGTGGGCAAGGGCGACCCAGGGCTTTCGCCTGATAGCCGATTGATGCTGGCGAACCTGAACCGCCCTGTGCATATCCGCGTCTTCGTGACCTACGGATGCCCTTACTGCCCCAGCGCCGTGCGACTGGCGCACAAACTGGCGATGGCGAGCGACCTGATTACCGCCGAAGGCATCAGCAGCGAGGAGTTCCCTGAGCTGGCGAATCAGTACGGCGTGATGGCAGTGCCCAAAATCGTTATTAACGATAAACACAGCTTCGAGGGCGCGCTGCCTGAGCCGCAGTTTGTGCAGCAGGTGCTTCGGGGCGCGAGCGCCAGCGGGCTGATTATTGTGCCTTAGCGCGGCAGGACGGACGAACCCGCGCCGCCGAAACAAAGCCAGCCTCTTTTGTACCTGACAGCTGAAGCCGTTCCTGAGAAACGAAGCTGACCTGCGTCGGCTTCAGTGGCACGCGCATCCTGCGCGTGGACAGAGGCAGGATGCCCCTGCTACGGGAGCCAGCGCGGGCGGGCTTTGTTTAGCAGGAGTGGGTTCTCCCGTCGGGCTTCAGGCACGAAACTCTCAGACAGCCTTCGAAGCCGCCTGATACATGGCAGCCACCTGCTCCATCAGGGCGTCGGCGCAGGCGCGCTTGCTCATCTGGGGCAACGCCTCCACACGCCCATCGGCATAGAGCAAGGTGAGGCGATTGGTGTCCACCTCGAATCCGCTGCCCGGCTCCAGCACATCGTTGACCGCCAGCAGGTCTAAGTTCTTGCGCTGGAGCTTTTCGCGGGCGTGTTCCAGCACTTTGTCGGTCTCCGCCGCGAAGCCCACCACGAGGCGATTACCTTTGCGCTGGGCGACTGCGCCGAGAATGTCGGGGTTGGGCACGAGTCGGAGCGTCCACGCACGGCTCCCCCGCTTGCGCTTGCGGGGTAGCGCGACTTCGGGGCGGTAATCGGCGACAGCGGCGGTCGCAATAAAAATCGCGCACGACTCAAAATGCTCCAGCACCGCCTCGTACATCTGTTGGGCGGTCTGCACCCGTATCACCTGCACGCCGAAGGGGTCAGGGAGCGCGGTGGGTCCTGAGATGAGCGTGACCTCAGCGCCGCGCTGGCGCGCCGCCTCCGCAACGGCGTAGCCCATCTTGCCGCTGGAGCGGTTGCCAATAAAGCGCACGGGGTCTATCGGCTCATAGGTTGGTCCTGCGGTAATCAGCACGCGCACCCCTTTGAGCGACTCGCTCTGGCTCAACCGCGCAATCACCGCCTCCACAATCGTGGGGGTGTCCGCAATCTTGCCCCAGCCCTCATCGCCGCACGCCATGATGCCGTAGGTGGGGTCAATAAACTGCACGCCGCGCTCCTGAAGCGTGCGCACATGGCTCTGAGTGGCAGGGTGTGTCCACATCGCGGGGTTCATCGCGGGCGCAATCAGAATCGGCGCGCGCGTTGCGAGGCAGATGGTGGTGAGCATATCGTCTGCCAGCCCCAGCGCGAGCCGTGCAATCGTGTGTGCCGTGGCGGGGGCAATCAGCACCAGGTCAGAATCTTGCGCGAGGCGGATGTGGGCAATCTGACCGCGTTCGGGTTCGTCGAACACATCCGCCACGACGGGATGCCCTGTGAGCGCCTCAAAAGTGGCGGGCGCGATCAGCCGCGTCGCCGAGTGGGTCATCACCACGCGCACAGTGTAGCCCCGATGCATCAGCTCGCGCGCCACATCGCACGCCCGATACGCCGCGATACTCCCCGTAACACCCAGCAGGATTTGCCGACTCACAGAGCAAGTATACCCCCGCACGGGTATCCTTTATGCGATGCGACGGTGGGGTGTCACACTGATTGAGTTGCTCGTGGTGATTGCGATTGTAGCAATTCTGGCGGCGTTGTTGTTTCCTGTGCTGGCGCAGGCACGCGAGAGCGCACGCCAGAGCGTCTGCAGCCAGCACCTGCGCCAGATTGGGCAAGCCTTCTGGCTCTATCTGCAGGACTACGACGAGCGCATGCCCGACCGTCGCGATTTGAAGCTGGCTCTGGGCTATCGCCCGTGGAGCGGCTGGCCCCCCTCCGACCCGCGCTGTGGATGGGCAGGGCTTGTGCTGGAGCCTTATATGCGCGATTGGGCGCTCTGGTCGTGCCCCAGCGTGGCGGGCAGTCGGCTGGGCGAGATGGTTTCCGTCGTGCAAACCATAGACCCCACACGGCGCACGCGCTACTGGATGTGGCGCTTTGACCGTGTAGAAGACCCTGTGCCGCCCGACAACTTCTGGGGCAAGACGCCTGAACAGGCGGTCGCTGACCTGCAGGCGAACCCCAGCTCGTTTTACGCACGCCCCGAAGGCGTCAGCGATGTGGAACTGACGGTAGACCCCTACTTTCCACGCACTATCCCCACCGTTGCGCCCGAACTGAGGGGGCTTGCTGTCCATCGCGGGGGCAGGAACCGCCTCTTTCTGGACGGGCACATCCGCTGGCTACGAGATATTCGGACGGGGAGCTGAGGGGCTAACGCTGAATCGCCTATTGGAGCCAGAGGGGTGAACCTGCTCTGTTGGAGAGACACCTCCTGGAACCCACGATGCCCCCGAAAGAGCGACGGCTAAAGCCGTTCCTACTAAACAAAGCCAGCCTCCGCTGGCTCTTTTAGCCGACGCAGGTCGGCTTTGTCTCATAGGAACGGCTTTAGCCGTCAGCTGCAAAAGCTCCTCTGTGATTATTTTCCTGTATCGCTTCCAGCGGTATCGGCTGCTCTCCAGACGCTTTCGCTTCGTCGTAAGCTCGGATCGCCTCAAGCTCTTCCAGAGCCTCAAGTAGCTGCTGATAGACCTTGATGTCCAGGAGAACGGCTACAGGATTGCCTTCCGCATCCACCACATAACGCTCTTGCAGCTCTTGCATCGATTTCACCCCGTGCGATTATACCTCAGAACGAGTCGGGTATCCTTATCCCTATGAAACGGCTTGGTTTCTTCGTGGGGATTCTCTCGGTGTTGCTGGCGGTGAGCATGGGTCAGAGTCGGCAGCCGCAGGATGAGGCGCAGATGGAAGCGTTTCGGAAGGCGAGCGAAGCCTCCGATGCGCTGATTGCCCGCCTGCTCGCACGCCTCAATCAGGAATATCAGGCAGGTGGGGCAGAGCGCGGCGTCAAAGTCTGCTCCGAAATCGCGCAGCAGCTCACGCAACAGATTGGCAAAGAGTACGGTGTGCAGATTCGGCGTGTCTCCCTCAAAAACCGCAACCCCCGAAACGCGCCCGATGCGTGGGAGCGCCAGATTCTGCAACGCTGGGAGCGCGATTTCCAGCAGAAGAAACCCCTCTCACCCGTGATTGTGCAGACCACCGAGAGGGGCAAAAAGGTCTACCGCTACATGCGCCCGATTATGGTGATGATGCCGCTCTGCCTGGAGTGCCACGGGCAGAACATCAAGCCTGAAGTGCGCCGCCTCATTCGCGAGCGATACCCCAACGATAAGGCAACGGGCTATCGGCTGGGCGACCTGCGCGGCGCGGTCTCGGTGCGCGTGCCAGCGGCGAAATAGCGTGCGGGCAAGTATAATTCTCGCCGATGACCTACGAACAGGCGGTTGCATACATCGAGAGCCTCAACCTGTACGGCTGGCGGCTGGGCAACGCCCGCATGGAAGCGCTGCTGGAGCGCTTGGGCAACCCCCACCTGCGCATACCCGTCGTTCACATCACGGGCACGAACGGCAAAGGCTCCACCACTGCGCTCGTCGCCAGCATTCTGAAGCACGCGGGCTACCGCGTGGGCGCGTATTTTTCGCCCTATGTGTTTGACTTCCGCGAGCGTATCCTGATAGACGGCGAACCCATCCCGAAAGAACTGCTCGCTGAAGGGGTGGCGTATGCGAAACCGCTGATCGAGCGCCTCACCGACACCGAATACGGGCAGGTCACGGAATTTGAGCTGAAAACCGCACTGGCGTTCTGGGCATATGCGCAGGCAGGCGTGGAGATTGCCGTGATGGAGGTCGGGCTGGGGGGGCGGCTGGACGCGACGAATGTGATAACGCCCCTTGTGAGCGTGCTGGTGAGCGTGGGGCTGGATCATACAGACCGCCTCGGACCCACACACGCCGATATTGCTTATGAGAAGAGCAAGATTTTCAAGCCGGGGCGTCCTGCAGTAAGCGGCGCGCTACACCCCGATGCACGGGCGATGGCGCGTCAGGTGGCGCAGGCGCAGGGAGTTCCGTTGCTGGAAGTCCTGCCCGAAGGAACCTCCAGCGACCTGCCGACACTCTACTACACTCCCCTGCCCTCGCCCCGCGACTCGTCCGTGCGGTTGCGGTTCGATTCGTGGGAGCTGGACGCTCATCCTCAGCTGATTGGCGACCACCAGCGTCATAATGTGGCGTGCGCGGTGGGCGCGGCGCTCCAGCTGCGCCAGCAGGGCTACACCATCCCCGACAGCGCGATTCAGGCAGGGGTTCAGCACGCCCACCTGCCAGGGCGGATGCAGGTGGTGGGCGATTCGCCAAAGGTGGTGCTGGACGGCGCGCACAACCCCGAGGCGGCGTGGGCGCTCGCCTTCAGTCTGCCCCGCGTGTTCAAATATCAGCGGATGATTATGGTGTTCGGCATGCTCCGTCCCCACGAGCCATCCGAAGTGTTGCGCCACCTGTTGCCCTTAGCGGAGATAGCGATTTTCACCCGCGCCCCCAGCGAACGCGCCTATCCGCCCCAGCACCTGCTGGAATGCGCCCAGCGCTGGCTTCAGGAAACGCAGGGTAAACTCCCCGTGCGTATGGAGGTGGCGGAGACCCCTTCGCTCGCGTTCCAGCGCGCGCTGGAGCTGGCAACCCCCGACGACCTTGTGCTGGTGACGGGTTCTTTCTACCTTGTGGGGGCGTACCCGCTGGAGGGGTAGCCCTGCGGTACAATATCCATGTGCGCAAGGTTCTGATTGCGAATCGTGGGGAAATCGCCCGACGCATTATTACTGCCTGTCGTGAGCTGGGGCTGGCGACTGTCGCGGTCTACTCGGATGCCGACCGCGACGCGCCGTTTGTATATGAGGCGGACGAGGCATATCGGCTGGGCGAAGCGCCCGCCCGCGAGAGCTACCTCGCCATCCCGAAGATTATCGAGATTGCCCGCGCCTGTGGGGCGGACGCCATCCATCCGGGCTACGGGTTCCTCGCCGAGAACGCCGAGTTCGCGCAGGCGTGTCAGGAAGCAGGCATTTGCTTCATCGGTCCCTCGCCCGAAGTGATTCGCCTGCTGGGCGACAAAGGCGCGGCGAAACGAATTGCCGAACAAAACGGCATCCCGACGGTGCCGGGCTTCAACCCAGCGGAACCTGTGGACGCCCATACCCTGCTGGAACAGGCACGCAGAATCGGCTTTCCCGTGCTGCTCAAGGCAGTGGCAGGCGGTGGCGGCAAGGGCATGCGCACGGTTTGGGAGGAGTCGGAGTTCCTGCACGCCGCCGAAAGCGCCCAGCGCGAGGCGGAGGCTGCCTTCGGCGACCCGCGCCTGATGATTGAGCGCTACATCCCCCGCCCGCGCCATGTGGAGGTGCAAATTCTCGCCGATATGCACGGCACGGTTCTCCACTTCTTTGAGCGCGAGTGTAGCATCCAGCGCCGCCACCAGAAGATTATTGAGGAAAGCCCATCCCCTGTGCTGGACGACGCCACCCGCGCCGCGCTCACCGACGCGGCGGTCAAACTGGCGCGCGCCGTCGGCTACACCAACGCAGGCACGGTGGAGTTCCTCGTGGAAGAAACGCCAGACGGGCTGCGATTCTATTTTCTGGAGGTCAACACGCGCCTGCAGGTGGAGCATCCCGTGACGGAAATGGTCACGGGGGTAGACCTGGTGCATCTGCAGTTGCGGGTGGCGTCCGGTGAGCCGCTCGGGCTGTCGCAGGATGCCATTCGCCAGCGCGGGCACGCCATCGAGGCGCGCCTCTATGCCGAAGACCCCGCGAACGCCTTCGCCCCCTCGCTGGGAACCGTGCAGGTGTGGGAAGCACCTCACCTGCCCCATGTGCGCATCGACAGCGGGATTGTGGCGGGCAACACGATTACCCACCACTATGACCCGATGATTGCCAAACTGATTGCGTGGGGTGAGAACCGCGAGCAGGCGATTCGACGCCTGATTCATGCGCTGGAGTGCACTGTCGTGCTGGGCGTGCGCACCAATCTGGGGTTCCTGATAGCCCTGTTGCGCCATCCCGCCTTTCAGGAAGGCAAACTGCACACAGGTTTTCTGGAAGAGTATCCCCTCACGGGCGAGCCAGAAGAGCTGCCCCTGCCTGTGCTGACGGCGCTGGGGCTGGCGGAAACGCTCCTGCGTCCCCGAACTCAGGCGCACCCTGTGCAGGATGGCGCCCCCGTCGCCGACCCGTGGCAAACGCTGGGCGCGTGGCAAATCGGAGGTGAGTGAGGCATGCAACAGCCCTCTTTGCCGCTGGATGCGCCTGCAGAGTCGGCAGAGCCACCTCAGTCGGAGGAGCGCGCCCTGCTGGAAGCGCTCCTGTTCGGGCGCGACCCGACCCCACGCATTATCGCCGTCGAGTCGGCGAACGGGCTGATTCGGATTTATCGACGCGAGGGCGAGCGCCTGATTACGGAAGAGGAACCCTTCGAGCCGTGGCTTTTGAGCGACACCCTTATGGAGATGCCCGATGTGCGCTGGCAGGAGCTGGAAGGCGATTTCGGCGAGCGCCCTGCCCTGCGCTATCTGGCGCGATGCGCCCACCGCGAGGCATTCGACAACCTCCGACGCGCCCTGCGCGACGCCCACCACGAAATTCTGGCGTTCGGAAGCCTGCCACGCCAGTACCTCATCCTCTCTGGCAAAACCCTCTTCAAGGGCATGGCGTTCGAAGAACTGCACCGCGTGCAACTCGATATCGAGACCAGCACCCTCACACACGACCAGTCGGATGCGCAGATTCTGATGGTGGCGCTCAGCGACAATCGGGGCTACGAGGAGCTGCTGGAAGGCGACGAGCAGACCATCCTCCAGCAACTCACCGAACGCATTCAGGAGTTAGACCCCGATGTGATTGAGGGGCACAACCTGTTCGGCTTTGACCTGCCGTATCTGCATCGGCGGGCGCAGGCGCTGGGCGTGGCGCTTCGGTGGGGACGCGACGGCTCGGAACTGCGCTTCGGTAGCCCGCGCGCATGCGTCATCGGCGCGAATAACCGCACCTTCACCCCCGCCTTCGTTCACGGACGCCATCTTCTGGATACCTATCTCGCCGTGCAACGCTTTGACATCGGGCGCGGCGACCTTGAAAGCTACGGTCTCAAAGAGGCTGCCCAGCAACTTGGAATCGCGTTAGAGGAGCGCATCTATCTGGAGCGCGAGCAAATCCCCCACCTCTGGCGTACCGACCCCGACACGGTGCGCCAGTATTGCCTGCAGGATGTGCGCGAAACCCGTCGGCTCGCCGAGCTGGTGCTTCCCACCGAGTTCTACCAGTGCCAGATGATTCCCGACACGCTCCAGAATCTGGCGACGATTGGCACAGGCGAGAAGGCGAACCTGTTGTTTGTTCGCGCCTACCTGATGAAAGGGCATGCGATTCCTCTCCCGGAGCCAGCGCGCGAGTATCCAGGGGGCTACACAGAGGTGCGGATGGTCGGGCGCATCGAGCGCGTGGTCAAGGCAGATGTGGAGAGCCTGTACCCCAGCGTGATGCTCCAATTCCACATCAAGCCGAAGGTGGACACGCTCAATGTGTTCCTGCCGATGCTGGCAGAGCTGCGCCAGCGCCGACTGGACGCCAAAAACCGCGCCCGCCAAACGCAGGGGCTGGAAGCGGCTTATTGGGATGGGCTGCAGGGTTCATTTAAGATTCTTATAAACTCAATGTACGGTTACTTAGGCGCTCCGTTCCACTTCAACGATTATGACGCCGCCGAGAAAGTTACAATCACAGGGCAGGATATTGTGAAGCAGATTGCCCAGCAGATAGAGGCGCTCGGCGGGCGCGTGATAGAGATTGATACCGACGGCGTTTATTTTCAACCGCCCCCTGAAGTGCAGACCGAAGCGGAAGAGCGCGCCTTCGTGGAGCAGGTGGGTTCCATCCTGCCCGAGGGCATCCGCCTCGTTCACGACGGGCGCTACGCGGTGATGCTCTCGCTGAAGACCAAAAACTATGTGTTGCAGAGCTATGACGGCAAGCGCATCTTCAAAGGCGCTTCGCTCCGTTCCCGTGCCGATGAGCGGTTCGGGCGCGAGTTTATCGCCCGCGCGATTGAGTGGCTGCTGGAAGGCAAGCCTGAGGCTGTGGCGCAAGAGTATCGACGGCTGGCGTTCGCGATTCTTAACGGCGAGGTGCCCATCGAAGACCTCTGCCGTCGCGAGCGCATCACCGAAAAGAGCCGCCTGCCCCATCATCCTTTGCGACACCTCGCCCAGCGATTCCAGATTGGCGACTACATCATGGTCTATCGCAAGCGCGACGGCACACTGGGGCTACTGGAAGAATACGCCAACGACGCCGACCTGGAACATTATGTGGAGAAACTCTACAAGTTCGCCCAGCGCCTGGAACCCCTCTTCCCCAACTTCGACGAGGCGTTCCCCAAGCCCCAGGCGTTGATTCAGTCGGCGAACCAGCCGAGTTTGTTTTAGGTTGTCTACTTCTCCCCGCGCAATAAAGCCGCTTCACCCATCTGGGGCAAGGGATTTTTTTCTGGTGTTCCTTTTCACCCCCTTTGACAAAACGCCCCTTTCCATGCTACAATATCCTCTCGGAGGAATAACGATGACAGACGAGAGGTTCAGCGTCCAGATTTTTGTGGCAAAGGCAGTCGTGTGGCTTCTCCTGTTTCCGTTGTTGCTGGTACTGGTAGGTACAGACAGGGATGCGTTATTCGTGTTATCGGTTGGAGCTGTTGTGCAGGGCATGCTTTTTGTGTTACTTACAAATCATCAATTGGGCAGATTTGCGTATACGGTTGCACCCATAATGTTTTTTGTAGGTATCGCAACTGCTATGGGGATACATTTTCAGCTCGGTTATAAACTAGAAAGGCAGTATGCCCTGATTGTTAGCATATTGCTTCTTGCATTTGCACTCGACCTGCATCGTGCATACAGGAGTCTGGGCATTCTTTCGGGCGTCTGGGCGGGCATTGGTTTCCAGTTGGGTCTATTGGCATACAGCCTATTGTTAAAATGATGAAAATGATGAAACATGCGCAAGGCTTGTGAAATGGCGAACACTCGGGCGCGGAACGGGGCGTGGGGCTATCGCAACGAGGCACACACAGGCGGCTTGCTGAAAGTCGGCGTGCGCTGGTACGACCCCACAATCGGGCGGTTCTTGCAGAAAGACCCGTGGTTGGGGGATGTGGCGCAGCCGCTCACGCTGAGCCGATACGGCTACTGCGTGAATAATCCAATACACTGGATAGACCCCGAAGGACTAGCTCCTTTCCTGCTGCCATTTGTAGTCGTGGGGGTAAAATTAGGTGCGAAGAGCATAGTAGTACATCGTCTGCTGAAGGCAGGCAGGGGTGTGTGTTACGGTATCACTGGACAATCGCTTCGTGCTAAGGGCATACAGCACTTCCGTTCGGGTAAAGATTTTGATACCATAGAAAAACTGGTGGCGTTGAAGGATGTGAAAAAGGCTCGTCTCGTCGAGGAGAATCTCATAAGAACGGGACGCAAAATGGGTATTGAACTGAAGAATATCTTACCCAAAAACTGACGCAATCTGGAGGCTGATATGAACTCGGATATCGGACATGGCTTCGCAGAGGTCATCTCTCTGATAGAATCGGGCGAATACTCCAAGGCGGAGGCAGAGCTCCGCCATATCCTCTCAGTTGCGCCTGACCACGCCGACGCGCACTTCCTGCTGGGCGTCGTACATATGGAGCAGCGGCACTGGGACACCGCTATAGAGGCGTTTGAGCGAGCAACCCAGCTGGCGCCCGATTTCTCAAGCGCATGGCACAATTTGGGATACTGCTATGACCAGATGGGTTTTCCAGACCGAGCCGTTCCCTACTTGACGCGTGCCCTTGAAGTGCGACCTGACAAGTGGGATAGCCATCTATTGCTGGGGCTGGTGCTGATACAACTTAGAAGATTCGCAGAAGCTGCAGAACATCTTGAACAAGCGCTTCAGCACGGAGGCGAAGAGGCTCCCAGACAACAGATCTACGAGACGCTTGCTAACATCTACGAGGCTCTGGGGCTGTCCGACCGCGCGGCGCGCTATTGGGTTCTGCAGGAAATCCCAGACGAAGCGGTACCTGCTCTGCAGACAAATCCTGTGGAGCACCTCTTTCTCTTTTCAGACGCCGAGAGTGCCATGCTTGCTGCAGAGGCGTATCAGACAGCTGGCTACGAGGCGCGCTTTCTGGACGATCCAGAGGAAGAGACTTATTGTGTAGTAGTATACGATAATACACCGCTTGAAGATAGTGGTTTTGAGCGGGTTGTAGAGCGACTGAAGCAGATTGCTGAACAGTATGGCGGGGAATATGATGGTTGGGGTGTTGCACCGTGAGTTTTTGCAAGCGATGCTGCTCAAGTCGCCGCGTGCGCACGCAGGACGGCGTTGCGGGCGTGGCGGTGGAGTATGCGTGCTCAGGCGACACGCTGATCGCGATACCTTTGCCATGGTGAGTAACAAGGTACTCAGCGGAGCGGTTTTCAAGGTTTCCCCGTGTACGGTAGCAGAGAGTCGGTCGGCGGGGGGGCTGTTCGGACAGGTAGAGAGTGAACTCGCTGCCCACCACCTGTACAATCGGCTCAGAGAGCGTGGATACTCGCTTTGGACGCTACGACTGTACGATACTGAGGGATATGTCGTGACCTTTCTACCCCCAGAGTTCCTGCGATACTTCATAGCCCCTGTGTTCGCTGAGGCGCTACAATCGCTCTCAGCCACGCACTCGTGGAATATCGTTGTCGCCAGCCTGATGGGAGGCGAGTCGCTCTATCGGGTAATGGCTCGTCTGAAAAGCGTACAGCCCCTCTACCTTGATGAGCCGCCGTCGCGAGGGATTCTTCGTTGCCCCAGCCGAGCGCTTCGCCACCTTGTACCCCGACTTTTTGGAGACGGCACAGAGATTTTCTTCTTCCCAGAAACCGCCCAGAGCGCAATCGGATTCCAGAGGATTAGTTCCACCTGCCCCAGCCCCCAGCAGGTGATGGCGCTCCTTGAAGAGACGCGGTTCTGTGCCGCGCTGCTTCGCGACTCCACAGCGCTGGAAATCGTCACGAACCTTTCGGTAGAGGCGGTACGCGAGGCGATAGCGCTGGAGAGCGTCAACCGCCGTTTTCATGAAACCGTGCGTATGATGCAAGAGCGGCTGACATCCCTTCTGGAGAAGTACCCACGTTTTGAGATTTCTGAAGTGTGTGAACGGGCGCGCACCGCAGCGCTTCGCGAAGCTCAAAAGATGAGCCGCAGATTCCCGTCTATATGGCTTCAGGCAGAGGGAGAGCCTGAGGAACTTACCACTGAGATTGCGGGATTCTACATATTACGCAGGAATGTGGTGGAGTTTTGGTGTGTTGTGAAATCGATCACTCTACTGGCGACAAGCAGGTACTGGGTTGCAGTAAGAGTGCTCTTCAAGGAAAACGGCGATTTTGCATTCAAGGTAAGGCATATTGAGCAGTGGTTCGATTTTGTTCGTTACGAAATCGTCCCACAGAGCGTAGAAGAGCTGGTAAAATCCTTCTTTGGCTTAGAGGAGGGGTAATCTTGTGCAGATAGATTACTTTCTATCCTTCGGTCAAGGCTGCCGCGTGCGCACGCAGGATGGCGTTGCGGGCGTGGCGGTGGAGTATGCGTACTCTGGAGACACGCTGATAGCAGAACGCCGTGGCAACGAGTGGGTACCGATGGTGTATGGGCTGAACCTGGTTGATGGCAGGCTCATTGAGTGGTGGGATACAACTTGTCCAGGAGAGCAGCTAAGAGATCTTGTCCGCGAACTGGATAATTTCTATCCCCCTTTGCTTCTGATTGGCAAAAGTGGTACCTCTGGAGAAGCGTTTCTGGAACGGGTACGAAGTAAAAACGCGGCACTATCTGCTGATATTATGGTCGTAGGAGTATACGATGGGGAAAGCTACCTCGTGTATCGCACGATTGAACATTCGCAGATTGAGGTGAACAACGATGCGGGTCAAGCCGTTCCCGAAATGGCTACAGTGGGGCTTTCTGATAGCGGCTCTGGCGCTACTGGTTGACGCCTTCCTGTCATGGCGCGTGGCAACCACATACGATCACCTTGTCACGGAAGCCATAGGAAGCGCGCAAGAGCGGTTCTTAGCCAGCCTCCCCGAACCTGCGCTTCACGAAAGCGATAAACCGCCCCCGCTTTCGCCACCCAAAGTTCCTAAAGATCGCTACGCGCGTCTGACGCTGGTGCGGCTAAACGACGCAGAACTGCGCCAACGTCCTGAGCTGCCGCCAGCCTGGACAGTGCGTGAAGTTTGGGTCTACAATCTGAATGCGTTCGTTGGCGAGGGCGATTATCTGGCAGAGATAGAATGTCAAGCGAGCGCGCCTCGATGGTGGGCACGGCGTGTTGAGCGCACGCTTTCCATTGGCGAGCGCACCCAGAGGTTGTGGGGATTCTATGGTTTCGGTAGCCAGTTCCTGACCAATCGGGAACTGGACGACGCGCGTCTCTCTGAAGCCTTGCAGCGTCCCGTGCTAAGTCTGGAGACCGTGTACCGCGTGCGCGTGCGACATAAGCCGCAGGAGCCTTATGTGTGGGGCTTTTTTGAAGGTGCGCTGTATCAACACCACAGCTACACCGAGGCGGGCGTGCTGGAGCAGTCGGTGGCGTTTTTTCGCACGCGAGAAGAGGCGGAGCAGGCGGCGCTGTGGCTCCAGCGCGCCGATGGGGTGCTGGAGCGCAAGTAGGTACTCACCTCAGGCGTGATTGTGTGGAGGCTATGAGGTAGAATGGGAGTGTAGGGTATGCGATGGTGATAGTTTGCAGGCAAGCCAGTGCGCCAGCGCAGCCTGTTCCTGTGCTGGATGCGTTTGGCGATGTGGTAATTGGATGGGGTTTCGTTGCGGTGATGATGCTCGCCCTCTTCGCCCACGAGCTGCAGGGCACGACAGGCGCGTGGCTGGGTATGGCACTGGAACATTCCACCTATCCGTTCTGGCTGTGGGTTGCAATTTCCGTACTGGCAGTTTCGGTGGGCAGGACAGTGTGGGAGATTGGGGTGGTTTATCGAACGCTTCGGCATACAGCAGGGCTTGTGTTAGCTTTCGCTTTCACAACGGCATTTCACCTCTTTGTGTGGTGGATATGGGTGGTGGATGCTCCTGGCGATTTTCTGATGAGTTTGGGCGGAATTATCTGGCAGATTTTGAGTTATGAGGCGATGCAGCGGCGTCTGTGGGCAGCGTGGGTTCCCGATGTGGTGATGCGGTTGGTGTATAACGCGAGTTTCCTTTTGACCAAGCTGGGGCAGTTTTGAGGGGAGGAGGCTCCTGCAACACGGCCGCTGACGGGTGTGGCGGATGCGGGATTCACAGAGCAGGTATACTTATACCCGTGCGTTTCTGGTGGTCGCGTAAAGCGGAGACGGCTCTGCCCATTCGCAATAAGACGCTGGCAGAGCAAGCCTTAACGCACCGCTCCTACACCGAAGGCGACCTGCAAGCCAGCAACGAGCGCTTGGAGCTGCTCGGCGACGCCGTCATCGGGCTGGTGATTGCCGAGTACCTGTTTCACCGCCACCCTGACTGGGATCAGGGGCAACTTTCCAAAGCGCGGGCAAGCCTCGTGCGCGCCAGCGTGCTATGTGAGGCGGCGAAACGCGCTGGTCTGCCGCCTCTGATTAAACTCAGCCCTGCTGAAGAGCAAGCAGGCGGGCGCGAACGCGCCTCCATCCTGAGCGATACCTTCGAGGCGGTGGTCGGCGCCATCTATCTGGACCAGGGCTACAAAGCGGCGCAGGACTATATTCTCACCCATCTCCAGCCCGAGCTGCAGGCGCTCGATGAGGGGCGGATGCCTATTCAGGACTACAAGTCCATGCTTCAGGAACGCACCCAGGCGTGGTGGCGCGTGACGCCTGTCTATGAGGTCGTAGAGGAACACGGCAGCCCCCATCAGCGCACTTTCGTGGTGCAGGTGCGCCTCAAAGACCTCGTGGTGGGGCGCGGCAGCGGTCCCAGCAAAAAACAGGCGGAGCAAAAAGCTGCCGAAGAGGCACTCCAATACACCCAACAAAACAGGAGGCTCATCGATGAAACCCTATGCTGAGATTGGCGTTTTCGGAGGTTCGGGATTCTACTCCTTTCTGGAGAAGGTAGAAGAAGTGAAGATTGACACGCCCTATGGTCCCCCCAGCGACCTGATTGCGATTGGCGAAATTGCAGGGCGCAAGGTGGCTTTCCTGCCCCGACACGGGCGCAAGCACAGCATCCCACCCCACAAAATCAACTACCGCGCGAACCTGTGGGCGATGAAGGAGCTGGGTGTTACGCGCATCATCAGCCCGTGCGCCGCGGGCAGCCTGCAACGCCATGTCAAACCGGGCGATTTCGTCGTCGCTGACCAGTATGTGGATCGCACGCACGGGCGCGCCGATACCTTCTATGAGGGTCCCACCGTTCACCATGTCTCGCCTGCCGACCCCTACTGCCCCGTGCTACGCCAGCTCGCGATTGAAGAAATCCGCGCGCACGGCATCCCGGTTCACGAAAAAGGCACGATTGTGGTGATTAACGGTCCCCGCTTCTCCACCAAAGCCGAGAGCAAGTGGTTCACTTCTATGGGCTGGGAAGTGATTAACATGACCCAGTACCCTGAGGCGTATCTTGCGCGCGAGCTGGCGATGTGCGTGGTCAACATCTCGCTGATTACGGATTATGACAGCGGGCTGGTCGCCGAGGGCGAAGTGTCGCCTGTGACGGCGGAAGAAGTCATGCATGTGTTCCATCAGAACGCCGAGCGCATCCGCAAGGTGATTTTCGGGCTGATTGAGAAAATCCCTGCTGAGCGGAATTGCCCGTGCCCTAAAGTGCTGGACTACGCTCGCGTGACGGTTTAGTGTATAATACTCTTGCACGCCGAAGGCGGCAGGAAAGGAGGTAAACAACGATGCGAAACGGTTCACTGATGAGCGCACTCGCGCTTTGCGGGTTGCTGGCGTTTACTGGAGCTTATGCCCAGAGCGTCGTGGACGAGCTGGAACGCGGTGGGTTCCTTGCCTGGCGATTCCTTTCAGGAAACTATGAAGTATCAGGGAGCCTCTCCGCGAGCGGAACGCTGGACGCAAGCGACCCGGTGCTGTTCCAATTTACGGACATCAACAACGACGGACTGGCACTGGATGTGGTTCTGAACCTTGAGGAACTCATCCCCGATCTGGGCATTCAGCGCACTATTCCTCTGATCGCTCAGGTAGTTCAGGACAACGGTAGCACAGCGATTATTCGCTGGACGGGCACAGATACCCCAAATGAATGCATAACTGTCAATCTTCAAGGCTCTGAGGTTCAGGTTCTCATCACCGAGCTGGAGGGTCGGCTGCAGGGCTTTGTGGAGCGCATTTCCTGTCAGGATGACCCGCTGGGGGCGATGCCGCACCGTGTTCACCTGCGAATCACGGAGAACGGCGGCGATACAAACAACCTCCTGCGTGTGCGAGGCTACCTGTTTTGCATTGAGCAATCTTACACCCTCGCCAACGCCCGCATCTTCAACATGGACTGGGAATCTTACGCAGGAGGCTTGCCGCGCTCGCTGGGCAATGTGAACGGCGACTGCCAGATTGACGACGCCGACTTGCTACAGGTGCTGTTCAACTTTGGCTCCAGCGATGAAGCCAGCGACACCAACAGCGATGGCACGGTGGATGACGCTGACCTGCTGACCGTGTTGTTCAACTTCGGTACGAGCGTCTAAAAAACCTGCTGTGGAATTATCCGTAAGTCACCCCCTCCGCAAGTTTGGGAACCTTCGGAGGGGGGATTTTATACCAACTGGGAGGTTAGAGTTCGTGAATTGCCCCCCTCCGTAAGATTCTCAATAGGGTGGTTTTTTTTGAGGGGTACCGTTTTATGCGCTCCTGAAGCCTGTTGGGGAACGCCTCCGCCCTAACGGCTGAAGCCGTTCCTATAAAACGAAGCCGACCTTCGTCGGCTAAAAGAGCCAGCGCAGGCTGGCTTTATCTACTGGGAACGGCTTCAGCCGTCGGGTTCTCAAAGCAGGATCGTCTGGGATTCCCGAAGTTTGAAGCGCAGATTGGTATTATTTTTGCCACAAAACCTCTCTCTGCGAAGTCTAATCGGAGCGTCGCCGTTTCAGTAGCAGCGCCCCCGACAGTCCCAACAGAATCAGCCAGCTGCTGGGTTCGGGAACCCAGTAGCCTGAGCCGTCGGGGCGCGTGTGCCAGCGGTCAATCTGGATGCGCAGAAACACGGGCGCGTGGTCGGAGGCGTTCTGGCTATCCGTAATTTCAAAGCCGTCTGGAAGCTCGCTCATGCGCCGTGTGTTGAAAATACGCGCCTCCAGCACGCGAATCCGGTCGCGCCCCGGCTCATCGGCGGAGGTGAAGAGATAATCAAAACGCTGATCCAGGTCGGAGTTGCGGCTGGAAATCTTATAGGTACGCTTGCCGCCCATGCCGTCGGTGGGCACATGGTCGCGCAACCGGGCGGACTGCACCGTGCTGATGGGGTTATAGACGCGCCCGTCGGGTAAGAGTGCGCCAATATCATAAAGCGAGTTCAGGTCGGGGTCTTCGTTTTCGTTCAGGTCGCCCCCGAACAGATAGGCAGAGCGTCGGTTCTGGTAGCGCCAGCGGTTCACATGGGCGCGTGCCTGCTCCGCATTCGTCTGGCGTTTCTCGGCGTCGGTGGTGTAGCCGCCCGCCTTGAAGTGCGCCCCGAAAAAGCCCACGCCGTTCGTGCCCGGCACATCCACAAACCCGATGGTCAGCCCACGGTTGGGCGAGCCGATGGACACATCCGTCGCGGAAACAAGGGGGTAGCGGCTCACAATCGCTGAGCTGATCCAGCCATCCGAGAGCCGATTCACATACAGATAGTAGTTCACATTGCGCTGGGGGTTCGCACCGAGATAGGTCAGGTTGGCGCGAATAAAATTATCCAGCGCGCTTTCCTGATTAAGCGCGTTCCAGCCGCTGGTGTTGCCCCCGACTTCGTGTAAGAGAATCACATCGGGACGGAAATAGTTCCAGATTTTGGCGACATAGGGTTGCTGGGCGTCGTTGGGGTTGTTGGCGCCAATCGCGCGCCCGATGTTCCAGCTCATCACGCGCAGTTCGGTCGCCCAGCCTGCGATGAGCAACAGGCTGAGCATCACCAACTGGCTCGCTCGCAAAAACGGAGAGATTCGCATAGCGGCTCCTTTCGCTCGCATGAGTGTACCTCAAATAGACGGCGGTTCCCTGAGACGCAGGGAACCGCCGCGGGAGGTGAGGGTGATGCAAGCAAGGCTTAGCGTCGGCGTCGGCGCAAAGCGAGGGCGGTCAAGCCAGCGCCGAGCGCCAGCAGGCTGGCAGGCTCGGGCACAACAACGGTGAAGAACTGATCGCCCGCAATATTCGCAAAGTTCACATTGCGCGGCTCACCGAGATTGCCCAGTCCGCCCACACCTCCCAGTACCTGGTTGGAGAGGTAGTCGTGCCCTGAGCCGTTGATGAAGGCGGAGATTTTAATCACGGTCGCGCCCGAAATGCCAATCGCCGAGAAGGGGATGGCGAGCTCCACGCCTGTGGTCACAGCGGTAGCGGCAATCGGGTCAGCGACAGAACTGGTGACGCCCCCCGTGTTGCTGTTGTTGATGGTGACCCGAATACCGAGGTCAGTACCGCCTGTTAGGGTTCCATCGCTCGCGGCGCTGGTTGTGCCGAGATAGTGTCCCGGTCCGCCGCCCCCGGTCAGCAGTTGCGCCCAGTTCGCGTAGAGGGCGTAAGGCGAGCCGCCGCCCGTGATGCCAATCCAGTAGTCGGCTTCGAACCCTGAGTCGAAGGTCAATCCGTTGCCGGTGCCGTCATCGCCCATGCGGTTCAAGCCCCCGAAGTCTACTCCAGAGTTATCGCCCCGCAGTCGGTTCTGTCCACCCGCAACCGTGTCAAAGAAGATTTCCAGCTTGTTGAAGTTCGATTCGAGGTTGCCTGCGAGGAACAGGTAGAGGGTTTGCCCTGTCATGTCCACATAGGCATAGGCGGCGTCCAGTTCGGAGCCGTTGGCGTAGTCTACCTGCCCCAGATTGCTATCGCCGAACCCCGTCGGGGTGTCCTGCACGACGATGGGTGAACCGTAAATAGCGTCGCGTGTGCCGTCAATCGTCTGCGCCGATGCGCTTGCCGTTATCCAAGCCGCGGCACAAGCCAGCATGCTCCATTTCACCGTTCGCTTCATTGCATGTGCCTCCTCTTCGTTATTGGGAAGTGGGCGAGAGAACTCACCCACAGCCTGTGTGAGAAATCGTATTCTCACACGAAGCCCCCATGACGGGGGCACGCATTACTTCACAGGGCGAAAATCAGAGACTGCAGGGGCAATTGATCCTCACCCATATTATAGCACATTTCCTCTCGAAAGCGGCGGTCTGGCGCCCTGCAATTGGGAAAAACAGGCAATTTTACGGGGTTTTCCGTGAGGTATCTTTTCGCCGATGGACTGGGAAGCGCTTCAGGAGGCGATTGTGGGTTGCACGCGCTGTGAGCGGTTGCGCCGCTACTGTGAGGAAGTGGCACAGCGCAAGCGTCGCGCCTTTCGCGAGGAGGTCTATTGGGGCAAGCCTGTGCCCAATTTTGGCGACCCTCAGGGGCGGTTGCTGATTGTGGGGCTGGCGCCTGCGGCACACGGGGGCAACCGCACAGGGCGTATCTTCACCGGCGATGCGTCGGGCAACTTTCTGTTTGAGGCGCTTTATCGAGCAGGGTTTGCGAACCAGCCTACCTCGGTTTCGCGCGACGATGGTCTCACCCTGCGAGACGCGCTGATTACCGCCGCCGTTCACTGCGCCCCGCCCGACAACAAGCCGACCCCCGAAGAGCAGGCGAACTGTTTTCCCTTTCTCATGGCGACCTATCGGCTTATGCCGAATCTGCAGGGGATGCTGGCGCTGGGGCAGATTGCGTTTTCCGCGTGTGTGCGGCTGGCGCGAATGGAGAACCTGCTTCCTCCACAAGCACGCCCCACTTTTCAGCACGGCGCCATTTACGAGTTGACGGATGGTAAATTTCTGGCAGCGAGCTATCACCCCAGCGCACGCAACACCTACACGGGATTGCTCACAATGGACATGATGACCGGATTACTGGAGGAGGTGAAATCGCGCCTGAAATAAAAAAATGGGCGACACTGTCGAAAGGAGGATCAAAGCCCAGTGCCGCCTACAATCTCGTTATTTCGCCCTGTGGAAGCACCCCTTGCAGAGGCCTTCCACCCCAATTAGACTCAAAAACGCGCCAAAACCGGACAGCCAACGGGCGAAAATCGGGCGAATTTGGCAGGAAAATAGTGGGAAAAGGCGAACCGACGCCCCTGTGCCACAATCACATGGAGGTAAACGAATGATGAAACGATGGATGTGCTGGAGTGCGCTTTCGGCGCTGACCGCCCTGCTGAGCGTGCCCGCTGTCGCCCAGTTTGAAGAGGGCGTATTGCGGGTGCGAGCAGGCGCCTTTTTCCCGTCCGATGTGGACCTGCAGAACTTCAATAAGACATGGTTCGCCGTCGGGTTGACTTACGAAACCGCGGGCATTTCCCTGTTAAGCAGCGACGCCACCGAATTGAGCGTAGACCTGTTCGCGCATCACACAGGCGGCTCGCGGGGCACCATCACGAGCCTGCTGTTCACGCAGGTGTATGAGCGCCCTGTCGCCGACACTGACAGCAAGTGGCAAATCCGCCTGGGCGCCGGGCTGTATGTGGTGGACACCACGGGTCCCAGCGAGAATGTGTTCGGCGGGCGCATCGGGCTGACCTACTGGGTCAACGAGTACTACAGCGTTGAGGTGAACTACGACATCACCGACCGTTTCGGACCGAACAACGACCGCGCGAGCGGGCTTTCCGTGACGGTGGGCTATCGGTTCTGAAATCGTTCAGCCCCTCTACCAGAGTAAGGTAGAGGGGCGACCTTCCTTCGTTTTCGCAACTTGCCTATCCCCGAAAGGCAGAGCGGGTACTTAGTCTACACTCTCCCCCACGCTCATCGGGTAGCGCAGAATGGCGCTCACACCGTGAATCTCTGCCTTTGCTTCAGGCGCGTGAACCGCCTCAATCTGGGCGCCCTGCTCCAGTGCCCGCTCCACTACGGTGTCCACAATATCGGGCAGCATCCAGATCATTTCGGTGCCTTCGGGCGCGTGTTCTGGGTACAAGCCGAGCAGTCCCGACGGATAGTACACACAACCGGGCACCGAGTAGTCCGTGTCATAGAGCAACACGCGCACATTACCCCACTCCAGCGCCTTCAGCACGGGGTCTATGCCCGACATCGCCAGATGAGGAATGCTTTCGTTAAACTCTTGCAGGAGTCGCTTCTCCTGCTCGCGATCCAGCTCCAGAATTTTGTCCAGCACGCGCTCGTAAAGCTGATTGACAGGCATCTTATCGTGCGCCGCGATTGTGCCTGCGAAGGTACGGCGTACATAGTCGTGCAGGTAAGTTGGAAACGCGCTGGCTAAGTCGTCTGGGGCGGCAATCAACAGACGGTCAAACGGATGGGTACGCCTCAACTGAAGCAAGGTATCTGCAATATGGCGCAGGTGTTGCTGTTGCTCATGCTGCTTGAGCATCTGCACATTGCGCTCGCCCATCCCGTGCAACGCCCGCATGCCTGCCGGGGTTCGAACCCCATGCACCCCCGGGGGCAACACTTCCCTATCGCGAGAGAAGCGGAACGATTCCAGTTCCCGAATGCCGTGGATGTCCACCTGATAAAAGTGCGCATCGCGATGGTCGAAGACCGCCACGAGATTGACCCCAAAATCGGCTTCTACAGCGAACAGCCGGCGGATGTAGGGGGTTTTGTCCACCACGAGGGTGTTGCGCTCCACATAGGGCAGTCGCACCGCTTCAAACAAGCCTTCTGCAGAGCAGGAAAAGAGAGCAATCCCGCGCACGGGGAGCGAGTTCTCGCCCAGCAGGTTTTTGGGCTCATCGATAAAATCCATCATGCGCTTGAAGTCCTGCTCTACCGATTCGCGGGCGTCGGGGTCCATCGGGTGGTCGTCCAGCCAGTGGCGGAGCTGGTTCTGGAGGGTTTTGAGTCGCGTTTGATACATTGGGGGGCGTGTCGCGCGTTCCTGAGGGGTCAGACTGAGGTAGAGCGAGGTTACAAAGAACTTATCGGAGCGGAAGTCACGCACAGTCTTGAGTGTGTTTTGCATGGTTGTACCTCCTGTGGCTTCGAGTTCATGATACCCGAAAATGAAAAAGCCCGAGTGCTGGTTCAGGGCGCCTTTTCGGTTCTGCGGGTACAGACCGTGCTGTACAGCTTCGGAGCCTTGACCGAGGTTGCCCCCGATCCTGAGGTCTCCTGCCCCCTCTTCTGAGGGAACGGTCTGCCTGAACGCAGTTCCTATCTGCCGCTTACGAGTCGCCTAACTGGGGCGCAGGCTGACTCGCATTACTCCGATTGGCATCTTTCTCCATCGCCGCTGCCGGCGCAACGGCTCTGGAAGAACTGCCGCTCGGCTCCCGACAGCAGGGCATCCTGACTGCACTCGGGCGAGCGCCGTCGGGTTTCCCCAACGACGCAGATATTATACCACATCCATGGGGCGTTTGTCAAGGGGTTAAGGGGAATTTAAGGGCAAATTGGGAGCAAAATTCCCCCCAAATTCTCCAAAAACGCGCGGCGCTGGTACGACGGGGTATAATTAAGGCGATGCGTCAGCGCTCACGGCGTTTTGCGGTGTGGAGTCTGGTGGTGCTGATGCTCGCCTGGCTGGCGGGCTTCGTGTTGCACCCGCTGACGCACCATCCGCTGGAGCCGTCGAGCGACTGTTTCGTGTGTACGCTCCAGAAAGCTCCGGCGCAACCCGACAGCCCTCTTCAGCAGAGTCTTAAAGCCCTTGCGCCTCCTGCACTCTCTGAGCCGTTACAGGTTGTTGCGGATTGCGTTGCGGAGTTGTTTTCTGTTCCTCTGAAACCTCTCATCCCCCGTGCCCCGCCCTGCTAATCGCCTCTGAAACTTCCCTGCGAGATTGTATGCCCCTCACACGGGCAGGAGTCTGAGTCTCGCAGGTATCTTCGCTCTCATTTCCCGGTGTCTTGTCGCGCGTCAGGCGCGAGTGTCAACATGCAACATCAGGAGGTTTCCGAAAATGCGATGGTTCGCAATCGTTCTTATTGGCAGTTGTGTGTTTGTGGGCGCTGCCCAGCATGAGAACGACCTGCTGTTCGGCGCTCAGGCGGGGAGGGCAACGGTTGTGCAGCCCGTGCCTCATCCTGTGCGCCAGATGTCGTCCGTGCTGGGGCGCTACATTCTGGATGTCGGTCTGGATTTCTACTTTGACCCCCACACGGGGCTTGCCCAGTTGCAGTCCTGCCGCGTGCAGCAGGTGTGGAAGACGCCTGGTATCCAGGCGACCCGCTCTGGGATTGGCACCGTTTTCTGCGATTCGGGCTGCCCGAACTACTTTGACTTGCCGACGCTGGGCACCCCACACCATCATCTGCTGTTCGCGGCAAATACGCCCGGTGTTTATGTGTGGGATGTGCGTGCCATCAACGCGCGCGCCCGCGACGGTAGCTCACTCGGCGATATGGAGTGGGTGTACCGTGTTTACATGGTCGCTGGTTCGCCGCAACGGCTCTACGGCGCGGTGAATATCAACTCAGCATATCAGGGGAACCCGTATCGGCGGATGTTGACCGTCACGATACGCCAGAACGGAAGTACCCTCGCCCAGCAGTCTCTGCCCCCCAACCCCGACGCGATTTACGACTACATGGTGGGCTTTGCCCAGTCGGGCACTTTCGATATCGTGGCGAAGCTGGAGGGGCACCTCTCGCGCAAAATCGCGGGGTTCACCCTCAGCGGCGCGCACGAAATCAACTGGGAGTTCACAACCGCAGGGGATGTGAACAACGACGACCTGATCGACGACGCTGATTTGCTCGCTGTGCTGTTCGCCTTCGGGCAGGCGGGCGAGACGCCTGCCGATGTGAACGGCGATGGCATAGTGGACGACGCCGACTTGCTTGTGGTGCTGTTCAACTTCGGCGCCACAGGCGAAGGCTATCAACCTTAAAGCACACTGAAAGAGGAGGTAATGATGATGAAGCAATGGCTGACTTTCGGACTGATGATAGCGCTGACTGCGCTGTTGAGCGTTTCGTTCGCCCAGCATGACCATGACCATGAGGGCGATATTTATCTCGGTGTTCTCGACGGTTCTGCCGCGGTAATTGAACCGCACGAGCTCGCCGAGCCGCCGTATAAGCTGGAGTTGACCTTCGAGGAGCTGTTGCCCGGGCTTTTTGGCGTAGATGTAGGCTGGGACTTTTACACCGAAGAGGGGATGTCTCACCCGCAGCTGCGCCGCGTCACGATACGGCAGGTGTTTATCTCGGACGGGCTGTTCGGGGTTGTGGAGGGTGAAACAGACCCCATCTTTGGCGTCGGCGCGCCCGGCGTGTGGACGCTGGAGTACGACCCCAGCAACCCTGAGGCAGTACACCAGCATATCATCTTCGCCAGCACGACCCTGCCCGACCACGATAACCCGCTCCTGTTCCAGTTCGAGCTGGTGAATGCGCTGGATTGGGACGGCAACGCAGTGGGCAGCTCGGTGGTCTACACGCTGGAGTTCGTGCCGGAGCCAGCGTCGTTGACCGCGCTGGGGGCAGGACTGCTTGTGCTGGGGGTTCGCCGTCGCTTGCGGAGGCGCATCGCATGAAAGTCGCCTATGTCTTTATCTCTCCCCGTGCCGCGTCCTACAAGCTGGGGCAGATGATTCTGCCCCAGCTTGAGGCTGGAACGCACGGGGTGGAGGTGGTCGGGATGTTCTTCTTTGACGACAATGTGTATGCGCTACAGCAGGGTCATCCGATTGGGGAGCGGTTAGCCAAAATCGCCCGCGAGAAGGGGATTCTGCTGATGATGTGCGACATGTGCGCCCTGGAACGCCATCTGGCGAAGGGTTCACCACGCTGGTGTGATACTTCTGGCGAAGGGCGCACGCAACCTGCGGCATGCCACCCTGCAGGCACAGTGGAGGGCGTGCAGGTCGGGTGTTTCCCGGACCTGTACCGCGCTCTGGCAGACAACCCACCCGATCAGGTGATTTCGCTCTGAATCGGGTGCGTGGATGCGCCCCTGTTCCCTTGTTCAGGGGACGGGGGCGCCCCAAAGCGAGGTGAAACATGATGCGCAAAGCGTTTACATTGATGGAACTGCTGGTCGTAATCGCCATTATCGCGATTCTGGCGGCAATTCTGTTTCCCGTGTTTGCGCAGGCGCGGGAAAAGGGGCGCCAGACGATGTGTCTCTCGAATATGCGCCAGATGGGCATGGCGGTGCAGATGTATCTGCAGGACTATGACGAGCGTTTCCCGCTGGACAGCCACACAGGTTCGGGCGCGAGCTGGGTGTGGCTTTTCACGCTGGAGCCGTACACACGCACGAAACTGCTCTACCGCTGTCCCAGCGACCCCAGCCGCAACTGGGACGCGCCCCTGCCCGGACAGCAAACAAAGCGCCACACTTCCTACGGCACGAACTTCTGGATGCTGCCCAATATTACTGGCTTGCCCGATTGTCTGGGGTATAACAGCCTTGCCTCTATCGTTTCACCTGCGAATGTGATTTATATCGCGGAGATTAAAGAGAACCTCAGCGCGGGTGCGGACCATTATCACCCTGGGGCATGGCGCTATCCCAACGAATGTAGCAGCGTGTATTACATTGAGCCAGAACAGGAGCTGGCGATGCGCTGGCATAGCGGCGGGGCAAACTACACCTTCGTGGATGGGCATGCGAAGTGGTATAAGTTTGAGCAGACATGGACACCCGATGGCACAATAGACCGCTACGACCCGCGGCGCTAAGCGGGGGGCGCAGGCTCACGCCAGCAGTGCTTCCCCTATCATCTGACCGTCTGAGACCAGCACTACCTGTCCTGCCTGCGCCGCCTGCTTCACTTCGTCCACCACTTCCACCCCGCCTAACACAGGCACGGCAGGGTATCCCGCTCGCTGCAGGATTTGCGCCCGCCGTAGCACACGCTCAAGGTCGTTTGAGTCCACCACCCACGAGACCTCCAGCACCACATAAATCGGCTCGCGCGTGGTCTTTTTGAGGGCGTAGAAAATCCCATCTGCGCTCAGCAGCTCTTTCTCTTCTTCTGGGGAGAGCTGAATGCGTGTCGCTATCTCGTCAAGCAGATCCCCCATGTCAAGCAGGCGTACCTTGCGCAGGTGAAGCCCGAAGATGGCAGGCGCACGCTCGCGATAGTAGCGCTCGCGGTCGCTGCCCTTGAGAACCGCGAGATCCTTGAGAATGCCGTTCACCACCTCCCGCAATTGGTTGTAGCGCTCATCTAACCGCCCGATTTCCCGATGCATCTCGGCACGCAGTTGTTCCTGCCCGGCTTTGAGGGCGTCAATCTCCTGGCGCATCTCGGCACGCAACGCTTCCTGCCCCGCGCGCAGTTGTTCCTGCCCGGCTTTGAGGGTCTCAATCTCTTGGCGCATCTCGGCACGCAACGCTTCCTGCCCCGCGCGAAGCTCTTCCTGCCCTATGGTCAGGCGCTGCACGACCTGTCGGAGCTCCTCCATGCCTGCCGCAAGATGTGTGAGAGCGTTCTCAAGGCGGTCAAACCGCTCCTGATCCTCGCGTCGATAGATTTCCAGCTTTTCAGGGAGCGGCAATAACCCCTCCAGCCCCAGCGCGCGCAAAAATGGGAGACGCCACTCCGGGTGGGTCTCAAGTGCGCGGACTATCTGCTCCAAAAGCTCGGTTGGGCTCATCCCATAAGAGTATACCATATCCCCCCTCGCCGCCCAACGCTACGAGCGCTTGACAAACACCCACCACTCCAGCATCAGGATTGCCAGCATGAGAAGCACAATCGGGCGCCACAGGTCGCGCAGGGTGAACATCTGCCCCTGCGCCTGCACCGTGCGCCCACCCAGCTGAATCGTCTGGCGCGGCGCAATATCCGACTCGTCGGTATTGAACAGGTTGCCCCCAACCGGGATGCGCACTTTGTTGCCCTGAAGCGTGTAAAGCCCCACACGCGGCAATCCGGGCACAATAAGCGTGCCTTCGTTCACGGGAAACTCTTGCTTTTGCGAGTCGGGTGCTGTCAGGGTCAGGCGCGTTTCATCGGGAGGCACATTCACGCTGAAGGGTGTGCCCGTGCGCACCGTGAAACCCTGTGTGCCACCCTGCTCGCCAGTTGCCCACCTGAGCAGGTTTCCGATAAAGATGGGAAACGCGGGCTGAAGGGGAAAATCAGACTCCAGCAGGTTCCAGCCGATACCCACCCAGCGCCTGCCCGCATGTTCGCCTGCCACAATCAGCGGGGTTTGCTGGCTTTCCGCGATCACTTTTGCCCATGGGGCAGGCTCCATGCGCGGCGCGTTATCAATCAGCACGGGCGCCAGCTCCACATACCGCAACAGGGGATGCTCCTTTTCCCAGACGGCGATTCGGGGCGTTTTGACCTGCCCGGAGAGTTTCGCAATCGGTCCGCCCTGCGCCCGAATGACCATCACCGCGCGCGCCTTGACGGGCACAGGCGGTGTGTTGTCAAAAATAATCAGGTCATACTGGCTATCGCCGACGCGCTGACCCCGCTCCGATTCGGGCACGCTGGGCGCTTTGTTCACTTCCACATTCGGCTCCAGAGCGAGCGCACGCTCCAGAAAGAAGTTGCCCTCCCCCACAATCAACACACGGCGCGTTTGTTCGGTAATCCCCACGCGGTAGGCGCGGTTATCGCTGGCGAGCGCGTCGTCTATGTTCAGGCGTGCTTCCAGCGGTTCAGCGAGCTGGCGGGCACGCAAAGTCTGCGCCAGAGTCTGCCCGGGCGCGATTTTAATCTGCCGCGCATCGATGAGCTTGCCCCCCGAATAGAACTCCAGAACGCCTGAGGCTTCTGATGCGCCGAAGTTGCGCATGGCGACGAACCACTCGTAGCCCTCTGCACGCGGTTGCACATCCATCGCGGTGATGGCAACATTCTCGCGTGTTGCGCCCAGCGACTCATATATGAGCTGCGCATTTCCGGGCGAGAAATCACTTACTGGCGGGAACGCGCCATCTGAAAGCAGAACAATGCGCCCGCTCTGATTCTTGCCGACCAGCGCGCTGGCAAGGCGCAACGCTTCGTCGATGTTGCCCGCCGTATCTGTGAGCTGCAGGCTGTCTATCGCGCTGTAGAGCCGTTGCTTATCCGCAGTTAGTGAGGCAGCCACACGCACCTGCGCTCCCGCTTCAATAATGGCAACCTGCTCGCCGGGGTTCAGTTCGCGCACCAGTGCCCGCAGGCGTTCCCGCGCACGCTCAAAACGCGACTTGCCGTTTTCTACTGCGCCCATACTGGCAGAGGCGTCCACTACAATCACGGATTGCCCCGGTAGCCCCCTTGCCTGAATCATGGGACGCGCCAGAGCGGCAAGCAACAGAAACGCAATCAACAACTGCAGAAACAGCAACAGGTTCGGGCGCAGCTTCTGGAAGAGGGCATTCGCACGCACATCGGTCGTAATCGTGGGCCAGAGGAAACGCGCGGGCACACGAATCTCCCGACGGCGCACCTTGAGCAGGTAAAGAAAGATGATAAACGCCGCCACCGGCAAAAACCAGAGCAATACCCCCAGCGACTGAAACTGCATAAGTTAAGTCTACCCCATACGGTCGCGCCAGAAATGGCGCTGACAGAGCTCAAAAAACTCGCACCCCTCACATGCTTCAAACGGTTCAGGCACAATCGCCGAGTAGTCTTCGGTTAGAATCTGCACCCCGAGGTCGTGAATGAGGGTCGCAAACTCGTCAAGGGTATCTTGTTCTACAGGCAGGCTGAGCTTTTCGCCAATTTGCAGGGCATAAATCGCGATTCGGAGCGGGCGCTCGGGATAGAGTTCGCGTAACAGCAACGCGTAGCAGTGGAGTGCAATATCGTCCTGCACTTGCTCTGGGGTGAGCTGCTTGCGTCCGCTTTTGTAGTCAATAATCTCCAGCGTGCCGTCGGGGTACTCGTCCACGCGGTCGATTCGCCCAATCAGCACAAACTCGCCCATATCTTTGCGCAGGAGCCGCTCGGTGAACAGCAATCGGGCTTCGGAAGGTTGCTCTGCCTGCGTCTGGTAATAGTTTTGGAGGAGGGTTTCGCCGAGTTGTTTATGCTGTTCGCTTTCGTGGGGGGTTGCAAAGCCCTCGTGGCTCCAGAGTTGTTCCAGCAGGGTGCGGGTTTGCGCTTCGGAAAGGGTTTCTGCACCGCCCAGCTCATGAAACGCTTGAAGCACGCGGTGCAGGTTCGCACCCAGCGAGAGCGCGGCGTTCGGGCGCTTCATCCATTTGCCGTAGGGAGTGAGGTACGCCCAGTAATATTTCACCCTGCAGGTGAGGTAGGTGGTGATTTTGGTGGGGCTGAGGCTGGGCTTACGCATGGATGCGTTGCTGGAGGTCGTGCAGGCGGAGGGCGCCCGTGTTGGCGAGCGTGAACAGCAGTTCGGCTTCCGCCAGCGCAAAATCGCGGGGCGTTTCGGTCAGCACCATCAGCACGCCGTAGAGACGGTCCGCCACCTGCAGCGGGACTGCGAGTGCGGAGATGAACTGGCTGGGCAGCGGCTCCTTGCGGTTATGGGGGTTCTCGCTGAGGTCGGGCGCGCTGAGCGGCGTCGCGAAGCTATAAACATAACCGGGCAGGCTGTGCAGGCGGTGGGGGAAGTGGTTCCAGAGCGCGTCGTTGGCGGGCATCACCAGCGTGGGCAGCAGGCGCTCGGTGTCCTGAGGGTCAGGCACATAGACCACCGCCACATCATGGGGCACAAGCGCGCGGGCGGCGACCACCACCTCGTTCAGCACCTCCAGCGGGGTATAGGTCTCGCCCAACTTGAGGGAGAGTTCGTAGAGCTGGCTCAGCTGGCGTGCGCGGCGTGCGGTCTGCTCGTAAAGCAGGGCGTGGTGAATCACCAGCGCGAAATGCCCTGCGATGGCTTCCAGCCACTCGGCGAGCGCTGGCTCCTCCAGCGGGAGCGTGAGGGAAACAAATCCCAGCACCTTCTGCTCCGCAAGGCGCAGTGGCACCACCACCAGGGCGCGCCCGTCCCGAACCATCTCCGAGACGCGCATGTCCCAGCCCTGAGGGAGTTCCAGCCCCAGCAGCACATCGGGGAGCGGATGGGCGCCGAATCGGATGGCGTTCAGCAATACGGTACGCTCGTCGTTGTAGAGCCAGATCCCGCCCCCTGCACTGCCGAGCGCCTGCATGGCGGAGGCGACCGTGTTCAGCGCGTTCTGCAGGCTGGGGTCTGCCCCAATCAGATGAGGGAGCCGCGTGAACCATGCGAGCATCCGCGCCTGAGTCTGTTCGCGAGCGCAGGAGTCCTGATAGCGGACCAGCACACTCAGCACAGGAGCGAGCGACTCCAGAATCTGTTGCTCCGTTTCGGTAAAGGGTTCCGCGCAGTTCAGCACGCCGAGCGCACTGAGCGGGATGCCCGGAAGGGGCACGGCAAGACCTGTGCGAATGCCTCCGACGGGTTTGCGCAGGATGATGGGCGTTGTCTGGGATGTCGGGGCTTCGTACCACCAGGTCGTGCCGAGGGTGAGAGTCGGTTCAAGCAGGGTCTCGCTGGGGCGCAGGCGGAGTCCCTTCAGGGCTTCCGCTTCGGCACCGACGGCGTGGGCAATATCGATCCACTCCCCCGTTGTATCGGGCAGGATCAGAAAGGCGGTCTGGGCGCCTGTTCGCTCTAAGAGCCAGTGCAGCGCGTTTTCGATCACCCTGTCGGGAGGAGTTGCCTGCCCCAGTGCGTTCAGCCACTCCTCCCAGTTCGGGTGCGCCAGCGTGTCTGGCACGCTTCGTTCACCTCCAGAAGCGTATTGTACCCGAAAGATTTCGATTATTTCGGTTGCTGGCTGGCTTTTTCGAACTGTGCGAGACGCTCGCGCATTTCGTTGAGAGTTTCGCGGTCAAACTGCGGGTCTTTCTCGGCGAGGGCGACCGCCTTGCGCTGGGTTTCAATCGCTTTTGCGATTTCGCCCTTCTTGAAGTAGGCATAGGCGAGCGTGTCGAGAATGTTCGGGTCATCCTTTCTGAGCTGGACGGCGCGCTCGGCAATCTGCACGGCGAGCGCGTAGTCAGGCTGTTTCAGTTGCAAATCCGGGCTGCCCGCGGCAATCGTCCACGCAACCGCGTTCAACAGGAAGGGGTTCTCTTTCCCCTCGCTTTCCAGCAGCTGGCGTGCGTAGGCGTAAGCCTGCGACTCATCGTGGCGAATCAGCAGGTTAAAGCGGAAGAATGCCAGTTCGGCGCGCAGGTCGGGGTGCTTCTCAAGAAACTTATCCAGCTCGGCGACTGCCTCGCCGAATTTACGCTGCTGAACCAGTTTCTGAATACCTTGCAGCGCCTCTTCAATCAGCGCCTCGCGCTTTTCTGCTTCCTGACGCTTTCGAGCCGCCTCCTGCCAGTTGAAAGTGCCTTTGAGGATCTCCTCCAGCGGCTCGTCCATCGCCATGGGGTGTCCGATCCAGACGATGCGTCCCCCCGCAATCACGAAGGCGGTGGGAATACCCCTTTGCTGGGCGGCTTCCATCCATGTTTTCGCCATCGTGCGCTCCGAGTCGTCCGCCGCAACCGTGTAGTTCATTTTCTCGCCCATGTTGCGCACGAACTTCTCCACCTCTTCGATGGGCACGCGCTCCCATACGCTCACGCCGATGATGGTGACTTTGCCCTGATGTTTTTTGGCTAACTCGGTCAGGTGCGGAATGCTCTGGCGGCACGGTCCGCACCATGTCGCCCAGAACTCGACGACATACACATGGTCTTTGCGGAACTCGGTAACAGGTTCGCCCTTAATCCACCTGGCGACTTTGATGGGGGGCGGTGTATCCCCTTCCTTGAGGGTCTGGGCGTGGCTGGGAATGCCCAGCGCCAGCACTACGAACGCGCTCGTCAACAACAGAATTCGTTTCATGGGTTCAACCTCCACCAGTAGTGTACCTGTTTTTATCTGATGGCTGATAGCCCCTGCAGGACAGGAGCAAAGCGACACGAAATCGAAGAGGCGTGCGAACGCTCTACATAGACAGTATCGGTGGGATTGCGGGCGACATGATGCTCGCCGCACTGATTGAGGTCGGAGTCCCCGAATCGGAACTGGTGGCAACTTTACGCGCGTTGCCTGTTTCAGGATGGGAGTGGCACTCTGAGCGCGTGGAGGTGGATGCGGTTTTCGCTCGGCGCGTGCAGATTCGAGTCTCCGAAGAGCAACCGCACCGCCACCTCAGCGATGTGGTGGAGATTATCGGGAACGCCCCTTTGAGCGAGACCGTCAAAGCTCGCGCGATGGCGGTCTTCACGCGGCTGGCGGAAGCGGAGGCGCGGGTGCATGGCACGACGCCCGATCGCGTGCATTTTCATGAGGTGGGCGCGGTGGATGCGATTCTGGATGTGGTGGGCGCATGCTGGGCGCTGGAGCGGCTGGGTGTGGAGCGCGTGGTCTGCTCGCCGTTGCCGATGGGACGCGGGTTCGTGAGCGCGGCGCACGGCAACCTGCCCCTACCCGCGCCTGCTGTGGTGGAACTGCTGTTCGGGGTTCCCACCTACGGCATCCCGATAACGGGCGAAACCGTAACGCCCACAGGCGCGGCGCTTGCCGTCGCGCTCGCCAGCGAGTTTGGGGTTCAACCCCCCATGCGCTGGGAAGCGGTCGGTTATGGCACAGGTCAGGCGGTGCGTCCTTTGCCCAACCTGTTGCGCCTGTTTCTGGGCGAATCGTATGGCGTGCAGGATGCGCAGGGCAACTGGCAGAGCGTCGTGCAGATTGAGACCCACCTTGACGACGCCACGCCCCAGCTGATGGGCTATGTGCTGGAGCAGGCGCTGGCGCAGGGCGCGCTGGACGCTTTCCTGACGCCCGTGCAGATGAAAAAGAACCGCCCCGGCGTCTTGATGACTCTGCTTGCGCCGCCCGACCGCGCCGACGCCCTGATGAATCTTCTGCTCACCGAGACGCCGACGCTGGGCGTGCGCTACAGCCTACTCCATCGCCGATGCCTCCAGCGCGAAATTCGCGAGGTGCAGACCCCCTATGGCACGGTGCGAATCAAATTGGCGCGAGATGGCGAGCAGATTTTGCACTCCGCCCCGGAATACGAGGACTGCGCCCGCCTTGCCCGTGAGCATGGGGTTCCGCTTCAGCAGGTGTGGCAGGCGGCGCTCACGGCTGGGCACGAAGTGCTTCACTCTTCGCAATAGACCATCTGCCCACAGCCTCCGTTTGGGAGTGTGAAGCGCGTCTGACGCTTGTTGAGCGTTTCTGCCAGCGCGCCTGCCAGCGCCCGACACCACTCGTTGCTCTGGCTGTGGCTGAGGCAGACAATCAGGTAGTCGCGGGCGCGCGTGAGCGCCACATAGAGCGCGCGCAGCTCCTCTGCCTCCTCCTGCTTTTTGCGCTCTTCAAGTAGCAAGGTGTAGAGCAGGCTCTCATAAGGCTGGGCGGAGTCTGGAACACGGAGGCGCGTGCCCAGCAGTCGCTCGCGTGGCTCGGTCAACACCGCGCTGTCCCGCTGGCGCGGACGATAGGCGGTATCCACCAGAAACACCACAGGAAATTCCAGCCCTTTCGCGCCATGCACGGTGTAAAACCGCACGACATTCGCGGTCTCCTCGTAAGTGGGGGCATGCCCTTCCTGCTGCTCGGTGCGGTGCATCATATCGAGCTGCTCGGCGAACTGGGCAGGCGTGAGCGTTGGCTGCTCTAAAGCAAGCGCCAGCAGTTTGCGCACATTCGCGACCATCTGCCTGCCACGCGGTAACCCAAGCAGTTTCGCCTCGTAGGCGGAATATTCCAGCGCACGCGCCATAATCCAGCCGACCGACTCGCGCCCCACCGCCTGCATCAAGGGCGCAAACCAGCCCACAAACCGCGCCAGCTTCTCGGCGTCGTCAGGGTCTAAACTGATTTCTGGCGCATTCAACACCACCGACAGCAGTGGCTCGTCCCGCGTTTGGGATTCCAGCACCAGACTCATCAGCCCGTCCAGACTCAGCCCCCCCAGCGGCGAGCGCAACACGCTCAAGAGTGCCACTTCGTCCTGACTATCGCTCAATATCCGCATGAGGTTCGCGATGTCGCGCACTTCGTACTGGAGCCAGTAGCCGCGCCCACCTCCCACCACAAAATAGGGAACACCCATCGCCTGAAACTGCGTTTCGTAGTCCTGAACATGGGTGAACTGACGGAACAGGAGCGCGAAATCGCGATACTCCGCAGGGCGCACCTCGCCCGTTTCGGGGTCGTGAACCGGCAGCGACTGGCGCTCCACCCACTCCCCAATGGTTGCGGCGACCTGCTGGGCTTCACTGCTGGAGTCGCGATTCCTGCGATACCAGACCTGCACTCGCGGCGTTTGCGAAAGAGACGCTTGCAAGGAGCGCATCGGCGTCAGGCGCACAAAGCCGTCCTTCCATTTTGGCTGAAGCACCTTCTCCACAAATGCCAGAATATCGGGATGCGAGCGGAAATTCGCCTGCAACAACACCAGTTTGCCGTTCGGGTCTGATTGCGCCTGATGTTGCCAGCGCTGGAATACGCTTGGGTCGGCGTACCGAAAGCCATAAATGGACTGCTGCACATCGCCCACCACCATCAGGTTGCCCCCCTGCGAGAGCAGGTCAATAATCTGCGCCTGGAGGGGGTCAATATCCTGGGTTTCGTCCACCAGCACATAGCGGAACAGGCGCTGATAGCGGTGGCGCACGGTCGCCGACTCGCGGAGCAGCTTAAGCGCACGAATCTGCATATCGTCAAAGTCCAGCACACCGGTTCGCTCCTTAAGCTGTTCGTAATGCTCCAGATAGGCGCAGCTCAGGCGCAGCAGCGCGTGCGCCATACGGTGTACCTGAAACTCTTTTCTTTCCTCAACGCGCCCCACAAGACTCAACAGGCTTGCAATACGGCTTTGTGTTTCCGCGCTTGAGGCGCTTCTCTGGGCGTTCTCCAGCCATCTATGAACTGCCTCCAGCGACTCGACGGGCGGCGGGGACTGCATGGGGGATATTTGCCTGTGCAGAAATGCGACCAGTGGTTCAAAGGGGTTTTGAGGGAACCGCGCTGCCCACGCGTGCATTTCTTCCAGCGTTAGTCCCTGATGGCGTGCGGTGTCTGTCAGGTGCTTGACCGCCTGATAGAGGGCTTCCAGTGGGTCCTGGCGTCCGGGGGTGAGGCTCAGGTGGGCGCCAATCAGCCCGGTGAGGGCGTCTTTTTCCTCGCCTGCGAGGCTCTGGAGTTGCGATTCCAAGGCGAGGTGGAACGCTTCGCGGCTGAGCTGGCGTGCGGCGGGCGCGGGTAGCACCGACGGCTCCGGTTCAATGCCCGCTTCAAAAGGGTTTTCCTGCAGGAGCCGACGGCAGAGCGCATGCACTGTGTGGATATACGCGCTCTCGATGCGCTGGCGTGCATCGTGCAACCCCAGACGCTCCAGTTTCTGGATGATGCGTACCTTCATCTCGGCGGTGGCGGCGCGGGTGAAAGTGATGGTTAGAATCGATTCGGGGTTGACGCCGTGCGCATGCACCAGATGCACGAAGCGCTCTGTCAGCACGCCCGTCTTTCCCGAACCCGCGCCTGCGGTTACGGCGAGGCGCCCGATGCGGTGGCGAATCGCCTCCAGCTGCTCGTCCGTCCAGCGCATGCTAAAGTTGTACCCGTTTGCAAGGATAGGGTATAATTGTGCAGGAGGTCTCTTATGAAACGCTATGCGTTGCCGTTGGTACTACTGGCGATTGCGGTGCTCCTGTTGACGGTCAACGGGGGTGCGCAGCTGCGCCGCGGGCAAAAGTTCCCGGAGATTAAACTCACCGACCTGAATGGCAAAGAAGTCAAACTCGGCGGAAAACAGGATAAGGTCTACCTCGTGGACTTCTGGGCGACATGGTGCGGTCCGTGCCGCGCCGCAATCCCCTATCTGGAGGAGTTGCACAACAAGTACCGCGACAAGGGCTTGGTGGTGGTCGGGGTCGCGCTCGATTCAGGCACCCCTCAGGAGGTGCGTGCCTTTGTCGAGGAGATGAAAATGACCTACACCGTTTGCGTGCCCTCCAACCAGGCGGAAGTTCAGCAAAAATACCGCGTCAAAGCCTACCCCACCATGTATGTGGTGGATAAGAAAGGTGTGGTGCGCTACGCCGTGGAAGGCTTTGGCGAGGAGGTTCACGAGGAGCTGGTGCGCCATATTGGCTACGCGCTGGCGGAATAGGGTATACTCTTGCCCACAAAACCAAAAGCGAGGGTGACACAGCCATTCAGAAGGAACTGAGAATCAACAACCGCATCCGAGCCCGCGAGGTGCGGGTGATTGATGTCGACGGCAAGCAGCTGGGCGTGATGCACATTCGTCGCGCCCTGAAGATAGCAGAAGAGCGCGGGCTGGACCTGGTGGAAGTGGCGCCGAACGCGAACCCGCCTGTGTGCCGCATTCTGGACTACGGGCGGTATCGCTACCAGCAAGAAAAGCTCGCCAAAGAGGCGAAGAAGAAACAGAAAGGCGGCGATGTGAAAACCATCCGCCTGCGCCCCAGTATCGGCGCCCACGACATCGAGACCAAGATTCGCAACGCGACCGAGTTTCTGGAAGATGGCGATAAGGTAAAATTCGTCGTCATTTTCCGAAGCCGTGAGTTTGGGCGACCGCAGGTTGCCGAGGCGCTACTGAAAAAGTTCGCCGACGCCCTGCAGGACTACGGCGTTATTGAAAAAGCGCCGGTGATGGACGGGCGCCAAATGGTGATGATTATCGCGCCCAAAAAGAAACCTGCCCGTCCTGAACCGAAACCGAAATCGGAAGGAGGCACGCCAAGCAATGCCAAAAATGAAGACGAGCAAGACCGCAGCCAAGCGGTTCAAGCGGACAGCAACGGGCAAACTGATGCACAAGAAAGCCGGGAACAGCCACCTGTTCCTGAGTAAATCGCCCGCGCGCAAGCGGCGACTGGACCTGGAAGATGAGCTCTTCAAGGGCGAGTATCGCCGCGTGAACCGCTTACTCGCAGGCAGATAACGAAGGAGGAACCGAACGATGCGTGTCAAAGGTGGAACCGTTACTCGTCGGCGCCATAAGAAGTTGCTCAAGCGCGCGGAAGGCTACTACGGCGCGAAAAGTCGCCTGTTCCGCAAGGCGCACGAGCAGGTGATGAAATCCCTGCATTACGCTTTCCGCGACCGACGCCAGCGCAAACGCGATTTTCGCCGACTGTGGATTACCCGAATCAGCGCCGCATGCCGCGCCCACGGCATCCGCTATAACGAGTTTATCCACGCCCTGCATGAGAAAGGCATCGAACTGAACCGCAAACAGCTCGCCGAGATGGCGGTTCACGACCCCGAAGCCTTCACCATGCTGGTGCAGAGCGTGCGGTAAAGATTCGGGAGAAGCCTTTACAAACGGGAACGCCCTTTTGGGCGTTCCCCTTTTTGCTTTGTCTACCCCATCGCGTATAATTAACTCCCTATGGCGGTAGAGGTTTATAAAGAGGGCGCGGCTGAGTTCCACCTGCCCCGGAGCCAGCATGTGTTTTACAACCCGCGGGCGAAGCTGGGGCGCGATCTGGGCGTGCTGGCGATGCGCGTGGAAGCGGAACGCCTGGAACGCCCCCTCGAAGTGCTGGAGTTGATGGCTGGCGCCGGGCTACGCAGTAAACGCTACCTCACAGAAGCGCCCGTCGCCCGAATGGTGGTGAACGATGCAAACTACGAGTCGTTCAGCGTTCTCCAGCAGCATGTGGGCGACGACCCGCGCGTGGAACTTCATAACGAGCTGGCGCAACGCCTGCTCTCGCGCTTCTACCTCGAAGAGCGCCGATTCGACTGGGTTGACTTAGACCCCTTCGGCACGCCTGCGCCCTATGTACCCTTCGTGCAGGGGGTCATTCGCTGGGAAGGGTTATTTTATGTAACGGCAACCGACGCGCCTGTGTTATGTGGCGCCCAGCGCGGCGAATCGCTCAAGTCTTACGATGCGGTTTCGGCGCTGGGGCGTGAATGCCACGAGTTCGGCTTGCGGATTCTCGTGGGGTTTCTGATGCGGCGGCTGGTGCAAGCCAACATGCACGCCGTGCCGCTGTTCAGCGTGTTCGATGGCTACTGCTGGCGGGTGCTACTGCGTGTGTTCAAGGGCACGCGCGGGTTCTCTATCGAAAATCTCGGCTTTATCGTACAAATGCCTGATGGCGAATACCGCACCGCGATGGCAGGCGTGCCCGCGCCCGTGAATTACGAGTGGAACTCCTCCACCACGATTCGCTGGGTGGGACCGCTCTGGACGGGTCCCCTGCACGACCATGCATTTCTGGGCGCGATGTTCAAGGCAGCGCGCGAAGACTACTTTGAACCGACCAGGCGCTTCATCGCGCGCCTGCAGAAAGAGCTGGACGAGCTGCCGATTGTCTACAATTTATCCACCCTTGCGGACAGGTTAGACCGCTCTGTGCCCTCCACGCGCGCCGCAATTCGGTTCCTGCGGGCGCAGGGCTACAAAGCATCGGGGGTTCACCACAGCGGCAACTCGATTCGCACCGATGCCCCGCTGCAGGTGGTGCTGAAACTCTGGGAGCAATCATGAAAGTCTATCTGGGCTGTCCCCAGCATGCGCTCGTGAACGGCGCGCTGGGCGACCTCGGCGATTCGTGCCTGCTTGTGGCACCCAAAACGCCAGTCTACTTCCGAAGCGATGCCGTAGACTGGAACACTTTTCTCACGAAGTATTGCCTGCTCCCTGCCAGTTTGGGAACCCTTTCTGAGCGGCTGGTGTTCGCGATGGCACGCGCCTGCGAGCGAGTGCTGAAACGCGAGAGCTACTTCGGTAAGGTGCGCCACATGCCCCGATTCCACCAGCAGCTGGTGCATCAGTTCGTGCGTTGGGGGATGGATGCGCTGACCCCCGACCTGCTGGAAGAGGGCGGACGGCTCACCGCCACACGCTTTGATGATACCGAAACCGACCTGCGTGAGGAGTGGCTCCACAAAACCGAAGAGCTGGCGGCTTTGTGGCGGGCATGGCGTGTAGAGCTTCACAGGCTGCAACTTGTTGACCCCGCCGAACAGTGGTGGCAGGCTGCCGCGGCGCTCCGCGAGTTGTCCTCCCCTGCTCCGCTGAAAGTATTGCTGATAGGCTTCACGGACTTCACCGCCGTGGAGCTGGAAATTCTCAAAGCGCTGGACGCGCGAATGCAGCTTGCGCTGGCGCTGCTTTACGACAGCGCCAATCCCGAACGCTTCGCCCCCAGCCAGCGGTTGCTGGCGCGGCTTCAGCAGCAGATATGCGTTGAGACCGTTACGCTCGCGAGCGACGAGTCGGCGTCCTCTGCCCCCCAAACGATTGTTTTCAGCACGCCAAACCCTCTTACGGAAGTGGAAAGCGTCGCCCGCGAGATTCTGAGCCTCCACCGCGAGGGGGTTCCGTTTTCGTCTATTCGGGTGCTGGTGCGTCAGCCTGCGGGGTTGATTGAGTATCTGGACACTTTTTTCACGCGCTACGGGATTCCGTACACCGCCGAGGTCAGCCTGCCGCTATTGCGCTCGCGGACGGTGCAGTCGGTGCTGGAGGGGTTGCGGCTGCTTGCGGGGATGCGCACGGGGGCAGAATTTCTCGCATGGCTGGCACAGCCGCGCTTCGGGCTGGACGCGAATGCGATGCGCCTTTTGCACGCCCTGCGCCCCCAGAACGCGCCCAGCGATCGGTGGCTCGTCAACGCCCATACACGGCACGCCCACACTGCAACGGTCGGAGAGATTCTGCAGAAACTGGTCGCGCTCCGAGAAACGCTCCGCACCGACTTCTACAGCGGGCTGGAGGGGCTAACGCTCCTGTTCCATGAGGCAGGCGTGCCTGCCCCTGACTTTGAAAAGTTGCTGGAGCTGGCGCAAGCGCACGCTGAAACGCTGCAGGCGATGCCCCTGCCGCAAGCCGTGGAGTGGCTGGAACGGCTCTGCACGGGCGCGGATTACACCCGGGCATACGGTTCTCGCGAGGGTGTGCTGGTGCTTCCGATGGAGCATGCGGATTTGATGCGGGGCGAGGTGGTGTTTGTGCTTCAGGTGCTGGAGGGCGTGGTGCCCCGTCGCCATCCCGATGACCCCTTTTTGCGTGAGGAAGAGCGCCTCGCCTTGCGTGAGGCACTGCTTCCCTTAGAGCCTCGCCTCTACTTGCCCACGCGCTCGGAATATCAGACAGGCGAGCCGATGCTTTTCTATCGCGCCTGCGCCGCCGCCAGCCAGCGGCTCTACCTTACCTATCCCCGCACCCAGAACGATAGCGAGGCGCTTCCCTCTTTCTACCTCCAGCAGATTCCGCATGCTGAAACCCGACTCTATCGGGTGGAGCAGTTCACACCCGAAGCCCCGCTTCACCCTTACGACCGCCTGCTCCAGAGCGGCTTGGAGTATGCCGAGCCGACCCCGATCTTGCGCTCCCAGCAGCATCGCCAGCGCGTGGCGAATGTAGACCGCGAGTTTTCGGTTTCGGAGCTGGAAACGCTGGCGCGATGCCCCTTCCAGCATCTGTGCCGCTACATTCTGAAGGTGCGCCCGCCCCGCAGAGGACTGCAGCTGACCGACATCGGCACGGCGGTTCACCGCACGCTTTATCGCGCCCTGCGTGAGGAGCGAACCCCCGCTGACCCGCAGGCGTGGGCGGAACGCATGCAAGCCATTCTGCAAGAGTTACTGAACGACGACCCGTTTGACCTCACGCACTGGCAGCTGCAGGTGCTGGAGGCGTATGCGACGCGCCTGCTAACACTCTTCGCCCAGCGGGAGCCTCGCTATCAGCAGCAGTTTCAGTTGCGCCCTGCCAAACTGGAGTGGGCGTTCGGAACCGCAACGGCTGAGTCAGACGACGAGTATGAGCGCGTGGCGAGCGGTGCTTCCGACAGCCCCCAGCCTGCCCGCTACCGCCTGCGGAATGGGCTGGAGATTCGGATTTGCGGCGTGATAGACCGTATCGACTGGAGTCAGGACGGCGTGGCGATGGTGATTGACTACAAACTCGGCGCAACGCCCAGCAAGCCCGACCTCGTGGAGGCGCGCACCCTTCAGGGCTTGCTGTATGCCGATGTAGTGCGCCGAGCGCGCAATGTGCAACACCTTGTGCTGGCATATGACCACCTGACCGCTGGCAGGCGCGTGCGATTCGTGCCCTACGAGCAGACCCTGATTCAACGGTTTCGGGCAGGCGAATGGGAGGGTAGCCCGCGCGATTGCGTGATCCCCATGACGGAGCGCGAGTGGCAGGGCGCTTTTCAGAAGCTGCGCACCGAGCTGGAGTTTCTGATTGGGCGGCTGCAGCAGGTAGGGATAACTCCTACTCCGGGCACGCATTGCAAGACCTGCGCTTATGCCGATTTATGCCGTCAAGCTCAGAAGTGAGGTATACTTTAGCGCACGATGGCAGCAGGCGCAGGTGAGGTACGGCGTGCCGTGTATCCCGGCAGTTTTGACCCCCCGACGCTGGGGCATCTGGACATCATTAGCCGCGCCGCCCGCCTGTTCGATGAGCTGATTGTCGCCGTTGCCGTCAATGCCCAGAAAAAGCCCCTGTTTACCCTTGAAGAGCGTGTGGCGATGCTTCAGGAGTGTTGCCAGCATCTACCAAATGTGCGCGTCGTGCCTCTTCAGGGGTTGCTGGCGCGTTTTGCGCAGTCGGTGGGCGCGTGCGTGATTGTGCGTGGGCTGCGGGCGGTCTCCGATTTCGAGTACGAGTTCCAGATGGCGAGCATGAACCGCCAGCTCGCGCCCGAAGTGGACACCTGCTTTCTGATGACTCACCAGCAGTATGCATTTCTCTCATCCTCTATTGTCAAGGAGGTGGCGCGGCTGGGCGGGGATGTGAGCCAGCTCGTGCCCCCCAATGTGCATGCCCGATTAACCCAGCGATTCGCCGCCGAATCGGCAGGAGAGGCGACGCCTGCGACGAACCTCTGACTTACACGCGCAGGGGAGGACACAACGATGAACACGGATGTAATCACCATTCGTAAGTGGCTGAACGAACTGGATACGGCTCTGGAAAAGGCGCGCAGTTTCGGTCCGATTGTGGTTGGTCTCAACAAAGGCGAGTGCCTCAACCTCGTCCAGCAGATTCGGGCGCACCTGCCCTCGGACATAGACAAAGCGGAGCGCGTATTGCGTGAGACGAATCGCCTGGTCGGCGGGGCGCAACATCAGGCGCAACTCACGCTGGAGCAAGCGCAGGAGCAGGCACGCCAGATTATTGAGCAGGCGCGCCGCGAAGCCGAACAGATTTTAGAACACGCCCGCGCCGAACAAAAACGCATGCTGAGTCAGGAAGAGGTCTACCGCATCGCCACCGCGCAGGCACAGGAGATGATCGAGTCGGCGCGCCAGCAAGCCCATGAGATTCGGCAGGGCGCAGACGAGTACGCCTACGAGGTGCTAACTCAGCTGGAGGGCGTGCTGGCGAAGGTGATGAATACCGTCCAGAACGGCAAGGTCTACCTCGAGGATTATCTCAAGCAGCGGGTGGGCACGCGCCGATAGCGTATGCGCCTCGCGTTCGCAGGCGATATTATCTTTGGCAAGGGCATCCAGCAGGTCGTGCGCCTGCGTGGGATGCCCTTCCTGTTCGAAGCGGTTACTCCTGCGCTCCGCGCCTGCGACTGGGTGGTCGCCAACATGGAGGGCTGTATCGCCATGGTGGGCACGCCGATGGACAAAGAATACACCTTCCGTGCGCCGCCTGAACTGGCAGCAACGCTCCGCTGGGCAGGAATCCCGATGGTCTCGCTGGGCAATAATCACTCGGTGGACTTCGGCGTGGAGGCTTTGCAGGAGACCTTCCACCACCTCCGTCGTGCGGGCGTGTGGTGGGCAGGCGCAGGGTATGATGCCCAAGACGCCAGCACACCCGTCTATCTGGACGATGGGCGCGTGCGGGTTGCGATTTTCTGCTTCACAGCGGTGGTACCGCGCGGCTTTCCTGCGGGGGCGAAACGCGCGGGCGTGGCGACACTGGAGATGCTCATGCCGCGAATCCGCGAGGCGCGCCAGCAAGCCGATGTGCTGATTGCCATCCCCCACTGGGGCGATGAGGGCAAAACCCAGCCTAACGCGAAACAGCAGCGTATCGCGCGACGGCTCGCACAGGCAGGGGTAGACCTGATTGTGGGGCATCACCCCCATGTGGTGCAGGGCTATGCGCGCATGGGGAAGACCCACATTCTCTACAGCGTGGGCAATTTCGTTCACACACCCCGCTCGGCACCGAGCCGCAGAGCGCTCCTTCTGCAAGCCGAGGTAGGGCGTGAGGGGATTCGGTCGCTTGCCGCCGTGCCCCTCTGGCTGGAGAACGGACAACCGCGAATTGCAGGGGAAGCACTCAGTTTATACCCATGACCCACTACCGCCCTGGGGTAGCGTTTTCAAATTGTCGACGCAGTGCTTCCTGCTGAAGACGATGCATTTCCTCCTGACCGGGCTGTGGGAGCGGGATGATAACGGGTTCAGGAAGGAGCTGGTTACCGGCGTGCTGCCAGAAAACGCGGTTCTGTTTCTGGCGATTCGCTCCTGCTCCAGCAAGCGCTGTTCTTCTTCGCGAATCTGGCGGTAGCGCTCAATCGCGGTATGAACAGCCTCTGGCTCGATGCCGACCTCGCGCCCGATGGACTCTATCTCCTGCACGCTGAAGGTATCTTTGCGCTGCTGCAGGGCAATCCGCAGAATCTCCTGCACCTCTTCAGGGGTGTAGCGCTCCTCGTCTTTCCGCATGCTCACGCCTCCTCGAACAGCTCGCGGAGGGGCAGCTCAAAGTCAGGCAACAGTGGCGTGGTCAGCACCTCGTTCTCGTTCAACACCTGCACCTGCAACGACGGCGTGTAGCGATGCACCTGCTTGCGCTCAGGGAAAATCAGCCACACCTCCTGCGCCCCCGACTCAAAATACTCCCCCAGCTTCGCATAAATCTCCGCAGGACGCTCCGAAGGCGAAACAATCTCCACCGCCAAATCAGGGGCGCCATCGATAAAGTCTTCTGGGGATTTACCCCCTTCAAGCCGCTCCTTGCGCAAGACCGACACATCGGGGCTACGGATGTTGCCTGAGTTCATGCGGAACCCTGTGCTGGAGTCGTACACCTTCGCCCAGCGCCGCACATGGTTCCAGAGTCGAGCCGTAAGCCCCGCGCCGAGTTCGCCATGCCGTCCACCTGTGGGCACTTGCCGTATCCTCCCGTTCACCAGTTCATATTTGTAGCCATCCCGGGGAAGACGCTTCAGGTCTTCTTCCGTGTAGCGCCGTTTGCGTCGCACCGTTTGGGCAGTGGTCGCCACGATTGTTCACCCCTCTGTATGATACCCCGCCTCAGGCGCCACCAGTTCTTCTGATAGCAAAGGCGTGGCATCATGCAATAGAGACAATACGGGTGGACATAACCGTAGAAGCAAAATACGAGAAGATTTCCAGCACGCGCTGGGCACGCCAGTTGCGCCGTAAAGCCAGCCGAAGAACATAGTAAAACTCTGCGCCCTCCCTCACACCCCTTCAAACAGCTCGCGGAGGGGCAGCTCAAAGTCAGGCAACAGTGGCGTGGTCAGCACCTCGTTTTCGTTCAGCACCTGCACCTGCAACGACGGCGTGTAGCGATGCACCTGCTTGCGCTCAGGGAAAATCAGCCACACCTCCTGCGCCCCCGACTCAAAATACTCCCCCAGCTTTGCGTAAATCTCCGCAGGACGCTCCGAAGGCGAAACAATCTCCACCGCCAAATCAGGGGCGCCATCGATAAAGTCTTCTGGGGATTTACCCCCTTCAAGCCGCTCCTTGCGCAAGACCGACACATCGGGGCTACGGATGTTGCCTGAGTTCATGCGGAACCCTGTGCTGGAGTCGTACACCTTCGCCCAGCGCCGCACATGGTTCCAGAGTCGAGCCGTAAGCCCCGCGCCGAGTTCGCCATGCCGTCCACCTGTGGGCACTTGCCGTATCCTCCCATTCACCAGTTCATATTTGTAGCCATCCCGGGGAAGACGCTTCAGATCTTCTTCCGTGTAGCGCCGCTTGCGTCGCACCGTTTGGGCAGTGGTTGCCACTGTTCTTTCACCCCTCTGTATGATACCCCGCCTCAGGCGCCACCAGTTCCAGCACTTTGATTATGGCGACCGTGATATTGTCTTGCCCTCCTTCGGCAAGGGCGCGGTCTAACAGTTTCCATGCGGCGCGGCTGGGCGGCTCGGTTTTGAGAATCTGCTCAATCACCTCGTCGGGAACCATGTCGGTCAGCCCGTCCGAGCAGAGCAGATACACATCGCCTGCCTGTATCGGGAAGGTCTCAATATCGGGTTCCAGCGTTTCGCCCTCGCCCACGACTCCCACCGCCTGCCGAATCACATTTTTGTAGGGATGGAACCGCGCAGCTTCGGGGGTGAGAATCCCCTGCTCCACCCACTGCGCTACCAGCGTGTGGTCGCGCGAGAGCTGCTGAAACTCCTCACCACGCAACCGATAGCAGCGGCTGTCGCCCACATGCACCAGCATACCCGTGTCCTGACGCAAAATCAGAGCAGTCAGGGTCGTGCCCATATCCCGGCGAGAGGGAATTTTCCGTGCCATGTCGGCGATATACTGGTGCGCCTGCAACACTGCCCGATGCGCACATTCCTGCGCCTCACCGCCGTGATGATAGTAGGCGTACAGGAACTGGCGCGCTGCCAGCTCGCTGGCAATCTGTCCCGCGTTATGCCCACCCATGCCGTCGCACACGACATAAGCACTGCCCCGTGCCGCCAGCAGCTCTGGCTCGTCAGGCTCGTAGAAGTCAAACTTATCTTCGTTATTCTCGCGCACCAGCCCGATTTCCGACCGCACCGCCAGCTTGATGCGCGGCAGGATACGCAACGGCTCGTCAGGCATTGGCAAAAGCTCTTCGCGCGTGAACTCTGCAGTAATCTCTTCCATCGCTGGCTCCGATTCGCCCGGAATTGCGGGTTTCCTGCTCTGCTCCAGTAAACGCTGAACTCTCACCTCTTTGTTGCGTCTATAGGTACAGGAACCAAAATGGCACGCGATTCGGTATCCTACTTGTGGAGGAGCGGCTGCTTGGAGACCATCTCGGCGGAGACCCAGCTCATCGAGCGAGCGAAACAGCAGGATGAATCGGCGTTTGCCCAGATTGTGAACCTGTACGCCGATAAACTGTATAACTACATCGTGCGCATGCTGGGCAACCCACACGACGCCGAGGATGTGCTTCAGGAAGTGTTCCTCCGTGCTTATCAGGGGCTGCCCAGCTTCGATGGCAGGGCAAGCCTCAGCACATGGCTGTTCCGAATTGCGCATAATTTGTGCATAGACCACTATCGCAAGCAGGAACGCCGGGTCAAAACCGTCTCGATTTATCAGGACAATCCTGATGAGGCGGACGAGGGAGCCGAAGAGTGGGAGTTCCCCGATACCCAGACGCCCGACCCGATGCAGGCGGTGCTGGACAGGGAGCTGCAAGAGGTGGTGGAACGCGCTCTGGAAAGCCTCTCGCCAAAATTAAAGAGCGTGCTACTATTGTACGATATGGAAGGTTTAAGTTATGAGGAGATTTCACAGTCGCTGGGGATTCCGATGGGCACGGTGAAGTCGCGCCTGCATCTGGCGCGTTCGGAAATCCAGAAAAAAGTGGCGGCGTATTTACGAGGTGAAACGGTATGAACTGCACTCATTTTGAGAAGCAGGTCTGGGACTATCTGGAGGGGCGCTTATCCGCCTCGGAGCGTGCGGCGTTCGAGGCGCACAGGGCGCACTGTGAACACTGCCAGCGCGTATGGGAATCGGCGCAACACACGGTTCAAGCGTTGCGCCGGCTCCCGCGCTATCGTCCCGCGCCCGACTTCAGGGAGCGCTTGCAGGCGCGCCTGCGCCAGGCGTCGCCAAAGCCTGCCCGCCCGCGCCTGCGGCTGGGCTGGAAGCCTCTGGCGCTGGCGCCTGCATTGGGGTTGCTGATTGCATTCTTCTGGTTCTACAACGAGCCTCAGAAAAACCTCACTAACCTGCCGCCAGACGCTGTTGGTACAGACGACTACACCGAGATGTGCGTGCAGCTCCACGAGACACTGGAAACGGCGGAGTGGTCGCCCACGCCTGCCGCTTCGTACTGGGTGAACACCGGGTATACACGATGAGAAGGCTCTGGCTGGTGTTTGCGGGGTGTTTGCTCTGGAGCGCGTGGGGTCAGGAGAGCGCGGCGCGCTGGCTCCAGCGCGCCCTGCGAGCCGAGCAGACCCTCACCGTCGCAGGCGTGCGCCTGAACACCTTCCAGATGGGCGCCCGCACTGAGCAGATTCGGGAGCGGTTCTGGCGTCGGGGTGATCAGGCAATCCGCATTGAGGTGGTGGAGCCTGCCGCGCGTCAGGGCGAAGTGTTCCTCTATCGGCAGGGGCAGTGGCTCCGCTGGCGCACGGGCGAGAAAGTCGCCTACGAAATCCCCCAGATGCCCTACCTCGCCTCCGAACTGCTGGAAGTGGCGAGTCGTCTTATGCAGAACGGTTTTCTGAACGCGGAGTTTCTGCCCGACGAAACGGTTGCGGGGCGTTCCTGCGTGGTGCTGACGCTGCGCCCTAACCGCCCGATACCGCCGCGTGGGCGTCTTGTGGCGCCAGGTCCCCCGCCCCGCCCTGGGGAGCGTCCTGACAGGCGGTTCCCCTTGCAGGCAAAGCTCTGGATTGACCGCGAAACGGGGCTGGTGCTGAAACGCGAGATGCAGATACGCCCTGCAGACGGCGTTATCCGTACCGAGGTGGTGAGGGTAGACTTCTCACCCCGCCTGAGCAACGACCTGTTCCGCCTGCCTGAAGGCGTGGAGGTGCGCAAACTTGCTGAGCTTGCCTATCGCTCTATCGAGGAAGCACAGCGCGCCGCAGGGTTCCCCATTCGCCTGCCCGGCTACCTGCCCCCCAACACCGAACGGCAGCAGATTCTGGTTCACCGCCGCAAGCCGCAAGAGAACCCGCTGGTGGCAATCCGCTACACCAGCCCACTGGGGCGCTTCACGCTGTTTCAGACCTACAAACCGCGCAGCAGCGCGCCGCCCCGCCCTCCAAAAGGGCGCGTTCGAGCGTACTTCTGGCAGGACGGCGACTACTGGTTCGGTATCGTGGGCGACCTGCCGCAGGAGGAGATGGAAAAAATCGCTCGCTCGATGGGGCGTTAGCCCTCTCCTTCGGAGGGTTCTTCCTGTTGTGGGAACATCTGCCGCAGCGCGCCTCCAAGCACCCCGTTCACAAACCTGCCCGATTGCGCCGTGCTATACTTCTTCGCCAGCTCAACCGCTTCGTTCACCACAACAGCGGGAGGCGTCTGGGGGTGGTGGCGCAGTTCGTACATTGCGATTCGCAGAATGTTGCGGTCAATCACCGCCATGCGGTCAATCGTCCAACCCTTCGCGAACTGCTCGATCAGAGGGTCTAACTCGGTGGCGTGCAGGGTGCTGACGCCCCGCACCAGGTCGCGCACATACTCCTGATGCTCTGGCTCCAGATTGGCGACGCTCAACACCTCTTCGAGCGCCTCTTCGGGCGACTTGTTGGCGACCTCGATCTGGTAGAGCGCCCGCAGTGCCCACTCCCGTGCGATGCGTCGCTGTGGCGGTTTCATCGCGTCCCTCCTGTGGGAAGCATGCCCTTCAGCAAGCGCGGCACAAACGGCGTGGAGACCCGCCCCGCCCGAAACTCTGGCGTCTGCACCAGGCGGATCAGGAAATCGCGATTGGTCTGCACGCCCTGAATGCGCACCTCGTGCAGGGCGCGCTCCAGTCGTGCCACCGCCTGCTCCCGATTGGGCGCATGCACGATAATCTTCGCCAGCAGGGGGTCATAGTAGGGCGGAATACTGTAGCCCGTGTAGAGGTGGCTATCGATACGCACGCCCGGACCGCCCGGCGGCGTCCACTCGCTCAGGCGCCCTGTGGAGGGGGTGAAGTCGTGTTCGGGAATCTCGGCGGTGAGCCGCGCCTCAATCGCGTGCCCATTGATTGGGATTTGCTCTTGCGTGAAGGGTAGGCGCTCGCCCGCCGCGATTCGGATCTGCCACTGCACAATATCGATCCCCGTGATGGCTTCCGTTACGGGATGCTCCACCTGCAGGCGCGTGTTCATCTCGATGAAGTAAAACCGCCCTTCCCCATTCATCAGGAATTCAATTGTGCCCGCGTTCTGGTAGCCGACCGCCTGCGCGACTTTGACCGCCGCCTCGCCGAGCGCCCGACGGGTGGCGTCGTCCAGATTGGGCGCGGGCGCTTCCTCAATCATCTTCTGGTGGCGCGGGGTCTGGAGCGAGCATTCGCGCTCATAAAGGTGCAACACCGTGCCGTGTGAATCTGCCAGAATCTGCACTTCAATATGGCGCGGTTCGGGGATGTAGGTCTCCAGATAGACATCGGGCGAGCCGAACGCCGCCTGCGCCTCGGATTGCGCAATTCGCAGGGCGGGGATCAGGTCTTCCTCACCACGCACGAGGCGAATCCCGCGCCCGCCGCCCCCTGCCGCGGCTTTGATCAGCAGGGGGAAGCCAATCTGTCGCGCCGCCTGAACGGCTTCCTCTTCGGTGCGGATGGGTTCGCGTGTGCCCGGCAATACGGGCGCGCCTGCCTCCTCAGCTATCGCCCGTGCCAGCGCCTTGTCGCCCATTTTGGCAATTGCCTCTGCGGGCGGACCAATGAACCGAATGCCGTGCGCCTCACACGCGCGGGCAAAACTGCTGCGCTCCGACAGATAGCCGTAGCCCGGATGCACCGCCTCGGCGCCTGTCATCAGCGCCGCCATCACGATATGGGGGATGTTCAGGTAGCTCTCGGCGCTGGGCGGCGGACCGATGCACACCGCCTCATCCGCCATCTGCACATGGAGCGCGTCGCGGTCTGCTTCCGAATAGACCGCGACCGTCGCGATGCCCATCTCCCGACAGGCGCGAATCACCCGCAGGGCAATCTCGCCCCGATTTGCCACCAGAACCTTGCGAAACATAGCGTGGAGCAATTGTACCGCATGGGGACGGCGCAGGTCGGCAAATGGAATAACGGAAGCCCCCGCTGCGGTTTCCTTTATGTGCGGGGGGCGTCCTCGTTTCTACCAGCGATAGGGGCGCACCGCCGTGCGCCCCTACTAACACCCGTTGCCGAAGTTGAACAACACCGTCAGCAAGTCCACCTCGTCCACAACCCCGTCCATGTTGATGTCCTCGTAGCGCGTATAGCCTGTGCCCGGCGTGCCGAACGCAAACAGCACATTCAGCAGGTCTGAGTCGTCAATACAGCCGTCGCCGTTGGTATCGCCTGTACGCCAGGTATCCAGCAGGAACGCCTCGTACCGCCCCATCGTTGCGTTCCAGCCCCTGCCCACGATGTAGCGCCCGTTGGGGCTGATGACGTAGGCTCTCTGCAGTTCCGAGCCGTCCGTGAGCAGGCTGGCGTAGACGACATTCAGGTCTTCCATCCCGCCTTGCGGTGTCCAGCGAAAGGCGCGAGTTTGAGAGCTGGTGTTCAGGGCATAGCCGACGACCACTCCGCCGTCTGCCGAGACACCGTAAGCAAAGCTCCCAGAGCCGCCCAGCGTGCCTAACCATGTGAGGGACTGCGACCAGCTGGCAGTTGCAGCTAACCCCACAACACCTGCCCTTATCAGCGCGTAGAGCCGATTGCGAATGTCCTGTCGCATCATCATCTCTCCCTCCGAGGTTCCCCTGTCCTGCGCCCGTCGTGCGGGGGCTACAGCAATTATACTTCGCCTGATGTCAAACCCTTGTGAGGCTGTTCGAAAAATCGCTGCGGAAACGCAATTCAGTCGCGTCGCGGCTGACCGCAAGCGGGTATACTCTCCACAAGTCTCAACGAGGAGCGGGAGCGTATGCGATACGAGAGTCTGATAGACGCCATCGGCAGAACGCCGTTAGTACGCCTGCAACGACTGACACGCCATCTGAAGCCTGCTATCTACGCGAAACTGGAGTATATGAACCCCGGCGGAAGCGTGAAAGACCGCATCGCCCGGCAGATGATTCTCCGCGCCGAACAGGAAGGCAAGCTCAAACCCGGCGGCACGATTATCGAATGCACCTCCGGCAACACGGGCATGGGCTTAGCCATGATTGCCGCCCTGCGCGGCTATCGTACCATCTTCACCACGACCGATAAGCAGTCGCGCGAGAAGATTAACGCTCTGAAGGCGATGGGCGCGGAGGTGATTGTGTGCCCCACGGCTGTCGCCCCCGACGACCCGCGCAGCTACTACTCCGTCGCACGCAAGCTGGCGGAAGAGATTCCGAACGCCTTTTTCCCCAATCAGTACGAGAACCCCGCCAACCCCGAAGCGCACTACCTCACCACAGGTCCCGAAATCTGGGAGGATACCGAGGGGCGAATCACCCATTTCGTGGCGGGGATGGGTACGGGCGGCACGCTCACAGGCGTCGGCAGGTATCTCAAAGAGAAAAATCCCAATATCAAGATTATCGGGGTAGACCCCGTGGGTTCTGTGTATTACGACTATTTCCACCACAAGCGGGTGGTGGAGGCGCACCCTTATCTTGTGGAGGGCATCGGCGAGGACATCTTCCCCAGCACGATGGACTTTTCGGTGCTGGACGATGTGATTCAGGTAACCGACTGCGAGTGCTTCCTGTGGGCGCGGCGGCTGGCGCGGGAGGAGGGCATCTTCGCGGGCGGCTCCACAGGCGCGGCGCTCTACGGCGCGCTCAAAGTCGCCGAGCAGGCAGGTCCCGACGACCTGATTGTGTTCCTCGTGCCCGATTCGGGCATGCGCGTGCTGAACAAGGTCTACAACGACGAGTGGCTCCGCGAGAACCGCTGCTTCGAGCCGCAGGTGAAGCTCACTGCCCGTGATTTGATTGAAGCCAAGCGCAAGCGCGGCGCGATTCGCGACCTGATTGTGGTGCATCCGCACGACACGGTGCTGACCGCTTTCCGCCTGATGGACGCGCAGGATGTGTCGCAGTTGCCCGTGTTTGAAGAGGGCGTGCCGATTGGGGTGATTCGTGAAGATGCGGTGATGCGCCTTGCACTTCAAGGGCACGACCTGAGCCAGTTCGTGGTGCGCGAGGTGATGGAGCCGCCCCTGCCCATCCTGCGCCCCGATACCTTCGTGGACGAGCTGACCGAACACATCCAGCGCGAGACCGCCGTGCTGGTGCTGACCGAAGACGGGCGCTACGAGGTGCTGACCAAGTACGACCTGGTTCACTCGCTGGCGCAGATTCTCAACCCGCAGTCGTGAGGAGACCTGTTATGCGATTCGCCACCCGTGCCATTCACGCAGGCATTGAACCCGACCCCACCACGGGCGCGATTATGACTCCTGTTTATCTTACTTCCACCTATGTGCAGGAGGCGCCCGGCAAGCACAAAGGCTACGAGTATTCCCGTTCCGACCATCCGACCCGCGCGGTGCTGGAGCGCAACCTCGCCGCGCTGGAGGGCGTGGAGTATGGGCTGGCGTTCGCCAGCGGACTCGCCGCCGAAAACACAATACTGAACCTGCTTCAGGCGGGCGACCATGTGCTGGCGACACAAGACCTTTACGGCGGCACCTACCGCCTGTTCCAGCGCGTGTGGGCAAAATTCGGACTGGAGTTCTCGTTTGTCTCTGGCGAAGACCCCGACGAGGTGCGCCGCGCCCTCAAGTCCAACACCAAACTGCTCTGGATTGAGACCCCCAGCAACCCCCTGCTGAATATTGTGGGCATTCGCGCGCTCAGCGAGGTAGCGCACGAGCGCGGCGTGCTGGTGGTGGTGGACAATACCTTCGCCACGCCCTACCTCCAGCGCCCCATTGAGCTGGGCGCCGATATTGTGGTGCATTCCACCACCAAGTATCTGGGCGGGCACTCGGATGTGGTGGGCGGCGCGCTGTGTGTAAAGGATCGGGCGATTTACGAGCAGCTCAAGTTCTATCAGAACGCGGTGGGCGCTGTGCCCGGTCCGCTGGATTGCTTTCTGGTGTTGCGGGGGATTAAGACGCTTGCCCTGCGCATGCGCCAGCACTGCGAGAATGCCCAGCGGATTGCCGAATACCTTGCCCAGCACCCGGAGGTGGAGCGCGTGCTGTATCCGGGCTTGCCCACGCACCCTGGACACGCGCTCGCGAAGCGCCAGATGGACGGCTTCGGCGGGATGGTCTCGCTGGTATTGAAAGGCGGTATGGAGCGCGCCCTGCGCTTTATGCGTGCCACACGCATCTTCAAGCTGGCGGAATCGCTGGGCGGTGTGGAGTCGCTAATGTGCCATCCTGCTACCATGACCCACGCCTCCATCCCGCCCGAAGAGCGCGCACGAATCGGCATCTCCGACACGCTGATACGGCTCTCTGTGGGGATTGAAGATGCCGAAGACCTGATAGAAGATATCGAGCAGGCGCTCCAAGCCAGCCGCTGAGCGCTATGGCCAGGGGTAGTTGGGCGTCTCCACGCCGAACAGCAGGGCGAGCAGCGCCCACACCGCCGCCGAGAAAAACTCGCCGAAAATCAGCCCCAGAAAGAACGGGCGCGCCCGACGATAGAGCGCCATCCCGCCATAGCGCAACAGCGGCACCTTAATCAGCCATGCCACCAGCATCGAGAACCACAGAATCACCACGCCCCAGGTCGCGCTCATGGCGAACCCCAGCGGATGGAACGGGAACCCCACCCACACGGCACGCGCCCACGCCAGCAGCAGCGTCATCACAAACCCCAGCCCGAAAAAGAGCGGGCGAAACGCGGGCACAGGTGTCTCCGCACCGCCGCCCCCCATAAACGGCGCATTCTCCTGAAAGAACTGAATCGGCTGACGCTGATACACATACCCATATAGATTCAACGCGCCATATTGATACGGGAGCCACAGCTGAAAGGCGAACGCCACAACAATCGCCAGCACGATTCCGCCCAGCAGCGTTTGAAACAGGGTTTTGCGATGCAGGCGCACTTCGTCGGAGAGTTTCTGCGTGTCCAGATAGCCCGTGAGCGTGATACCGCGCAAATCGCGAAAGAGCATCGCGTCCAGAAACGCCATCGCCGTGAGGTTGCGCGGGGTCAAGAGCGAGTATTTCTCCATCGTGACGACATCCATCGGCGTGAAGCAGCCTTCGGTAATCAGCAGCCCGCCTTCCGCCGTGCAACGCGCCATCACCAGCCCCTGCACCAGCAGATAGATGGCGAACACGACGCCTGCCAGCCACCAGTCCATCCCTGCCCATGCCGACCACGCTACAATCACCAGAAACGAAGCGATTAGCCCCCAGAACGCGACGCGATACGACATCAGCTCGCTGCCGGGTGGGGGCGGCGGCGCCTGACCCGTCGCCACCTGCCAGATGTAGCGTAGATGATGGCGCGCCGAATAGAGAATATAGAGCGCCACCCCGAAAAACGCGCCCGAACAGAGCCACTTGACGAACCCCGCCGTCGCCGCGTGTTTCGCCGTCGTGTCAAAGCCCAGCCCCAGCCCCAGAATCTCCAGCGCCTTGCTCAAAAGATAAAAGAACCAGAAACTGAACAGCAGCTCGGTCGGGATGAGAAAGAAGAACCCCACCGCCGCGAACGAGAAGTAGATGCTGAAAAAGGTGATCTGATCATACGGCGGGTTGACGAAGAAGGGTTTCAGGGGCAGGTTCAGCGGGATTTCTGGGAGCGTGGGGATGTTGCGATGTAGCCCGTTCAGTGTGAACACAAACAGCGGTACGAGCGCCCCGAACCAGAACGCGCGGTTGCGAAAAAACTCGCCCTCGCGCATCAGCTCCAGCGGCAGCTGCACCAGCGGAAACGCAAGACGCTCGTTTTCCACCCACTGCTTGCGCAACAGCACACTGATACACAGAAACGCGAAAAACACCGCCCCAATCAAGACCAGCCAGCGCGCGGTCGAGGCAATCCACGCGCCCCACGGGATAGACTGCCCATAGGGGAGCCGCTGATAAAAATGCTTCACCAGCGGCTCAGGCTGGGGTTGTTGAGGGTCCCATGGCACGATTTCGGGGCGGATATGAGGGAAGTAGAGCGTTTCCCAGCGGTTGCCCTCGGCATAATAGCTCACGCCGACCTGCGTGGGTATCAGGCGTTCCATCAGCCCGCGGGACGCCAGCATCGCCCCAAAAAGCATCATCACGAACAGAACCGCCAGCTCTGGGGTGGTGAACGCCCATTCGCGACGGAGCCGCGCCAGCCCCCGATTGAATAGCACCAGCAGAAACAGGAGCGCAATCACCACAGGGGGCAACTGCATCATGCCAATCTGAATGGTCTGGGCAATCAGCTCCGCCGAAGCAACAATCACCGAAGTAAGTGCCGTAAGGAGCGTCCCTGCGAGCAAAGTGCGTCCGATGCGGATGAGGGTGCGCTCCGCCTGCGTGCCTCCATGCAAACCCATCAGAGCGGGTGATTCAGCAAGTGTGGGGGGATTCCTGCATGGTTTATTCAGGGACTATCGTGAACGGCTCGCGTCCGTACAATCTGTAGATATGAAAGTCGCTGTCAAGCGAGAAGAGCGTTTTTATGCCCAGTACCTCGGCGGCTGCGACGATAGAGGCGTCAGCAAAGTTCAGCGGCTCGGGGGGCAGATGAGCCGCCGCCTGAACGCATCGAGCGTGCGCGGAATCACCAGCATTGAGGAGAGCAACTAACGCCCCCGTATCGCAGAGAATCACGGCTGTGAGCGATTCAGAAGTTTCTCAGAGACAGCCTGCTCCACTACGGTCTCCTGCTCTGTGGACTGCAGAGAGTCAGGGATGTGAACCGACCCAACCCAATCGCCGAGAAACTCCAGCAGGTTCTGGGCTGGCTGCCCGTCCTCCAGCACATAAAGCCTGACCCGCTTTCCAGAGAGTTCAGGGCGCTGTTGGATGATTTCGCTCAGAGTACCCTCAATAATTTCTGGCATTTTGCATTCTCCCCCTGAGATTATACCACACCCCCAGTTGTGCGCACCCGTTGCGGAAACCCATCAGAGCGGGTGATTCAGCAAGTGTGGGGGGATTCCTGCCGTGTGTCTCCCCTTCCCCTGTTCTGGAGAGGGGAGACACGGATCAGTTGCAGTTGCCGGGGTCGTTGCGATTGGGGCAGTTGCGGCACCATGTGCCGTTCGCCCGTTGCGCTGCGATGCCCCACAGGTTAAACTGTCCCTGATAGGGACCCTGCTCGCCCACATAGTAGAGGCGCGCGGTTTTGCCGTCCCATGTCTGCACCGTGTTGTTGGGCGGATCCGCCAGGCGCCCCTTGACCGTGCGGGCGTGCCCGTCCACAAAGTTGGCGGGCGCCAGCTGGTTATGCCGCGCCTGCAGATACGATTGAATGGTCAGTGGAGGTCCCAGCGTGCCGTCGTAGAGCATGGAGGTGTTCACGGGAAACTCTATCTGCGCCATCGAGACAGGCGGGTTCTGCTGGAGCAAGTTCGGTACATTCCCGTTCTCAAACACGCACCAGTTGAAGATATAGCCCGAATATCGGAAGCCCGGAATGGTGCAAACGGGAATGCCGAACTGCCCAAAGCTTCCCGTGACATCGAACGCCTGCCGATCCGAGGGGCACAGTACGATGTCGACATTCTTGATATACGGGTACATCGCGGAAAATGCAGGGCTGGTTGTTCTGAACGGTCAGGTAGATGCTAAAGGGGAAGCGTTCGTCGTAGTCCTGGACATATTGAAGCACGCCGAGCGCGATCTGCTTCATGTTGTTCACACACTGGGTCTGGCGCGCCTTTTCACGCGCCTGCGCAAAGACCGGGAACAGGATCGCCGCCAGAATGGCGATAATCGCGATGACGACCAGCAACTCAATCAGAGTAAAGCCTCGCTGCCTGCTCATAGTAACGAATTAGATTCGCGCGATACGCCAAAAGTTCCTGCCAGTAATTTAGGGAGTTTAAAAATAGGGCGGACCGGGTGCGAGGGGGGCAGCACCCGGTCCTTGGGGTGGGTGGGGGTAGGGCTTAGAAGTCGTCGAAGTCGTTGCCGCCCCCCGGTGTGGTTTCGGGTTTCTTTTCGGGTTTCTCGGCGACCATCGCTTCGGTGGTCAGCACCAGCCCGGCGATTGAGGCGGCGTTCTCCAGTGCGGCACGGCTGACCTTTGCGGGGTCAATTATACCCGCTTGCATCAGGTTCACGAATTCGCCCGTGCGCGCGTCGAGCCCTTCCTCTTTGCCGAGCGACTTGACCTTCTCCACAATCACGGAGCCTTCCAGCCCGGCGTTTTCGGCGATCTGGCGCAGTGGTTCTTCGAGCGCGCGCTGGACGATTTTCACGCCGGTGCGCTCGTCTTCATCGTTGCCAAGCCCATCCAGCGCGGCTTGTGCCAGCAGGAAGATTTTACCACCGCCTGGCACAATACCTTCTTCCACTGCGGCGCGCGTCGCCGAGAGCGCATCCTCAAAGCGGTGCTTCTTCTCTTTCAGCTCGGTTTCGGTCGCGGCGCCGACTTTGATGACCGCCACACCACCCGACAGCTTCGCCAGACGCTCCTGCAGTTTCTCGCGGTCATAGCTGCTCTCGGTGGTCTCAATCAGACGCTTAATCTGATTGATGCGTCCCAGCACCGCCTCCTGCGAGCCAGCGCCCTCAATAATGGTGGTGTCCTCTTTGGTCACGACCACCTTCTTCGCCTGACCGAGCATATCGAGGGTGACATTCTCCAGTTTGATGCCGAGGTCTTCGGAGATGAAGCGTCCGCCGGTGAGGATGGCGATATCTTCGAGCATCGCTTTGCGTCGCTCGCCGAAGCCGGGCGCTTTGACCGCCGCGACCTGCAACACGCCGCGCAGTTTGTTCACCACGAGCGTCGCCAGCGCGTCGCCGTCCACATCCTCGGCGATAATCAGCAGCGCACGGCGCGCCTGTGCCACGCGCTCCAGCACGGGCAGCAGGTCCTGGGCGGAGCTGATCTTCTTCTCGTGGATGAGGATGAGCGGGTTCTCCAGCACCGCTTCCATGCGCTCGGGGTCGGTGATGAAGTAGGGCGAGATGTAGCCGCGGTCAAACTGCATGCCCTCCACGACTTCCAGCGTGGTCTGCGTACCTTTGGATTCCTCGATGGTAATCACGCCGTCCTTGCCCACTTTGTCCATCGCCTCGGCGATAATCTTGCCGATTTCGGGGTCGTTGCCTGCGATTGTGGCGACATACTCCACCTGCGACTGGTCGCTGATGGGCACGGCGTGCGCCTTGATGGCTTCAACCGCCTTCTGCACGGCGAGGTCAATCCCGCGCTTGAGCGCAATCGGGTTGCCGCCTGCCGCGACATAGCGCATGCCCTCGCGCACTAAGGCTTGCGCCAGCACGGTAGCAGTGGTCGTGCCGTCGCCCGCTACATCGTTGGTCTTGGAGGCGACTTCACGGCAGAGCTGCGCCCCCATGTTCTCCCAGGGGTCGGAGAGTTCAATCTCTTTCGCGACCGTTACGCCGTCTTTGGTAATGATAGGGTTACCCCACTTGCGATCCAGCACCACATTGCGTCCGCGAGGACCAAGCGTTACTTTGACCGCATCGGCTACTTTATTCACACCGCGCTCTAAGGCGCGTCGGGCTTCTTCATTAAACTTCAGCATTTTCGCAGGCATCGTCGCTCACCTCCTATTCACGAATGGCGTAAATCTGGTCTTCATCCAGGATAAGGTACTTCTTGCCGTCGTATTCGAACTCGCTACCCGCGTATTTGGAGAACACGACACGCTGACCGACCTGAACGCTCATCGGAGCGCGCTGTCCGTTATTCAGCAGGCGTCCGGGTCCAACCGCCACAACCTTGCCCTCTTGCGGGCGTTTCTTGGCTGTATCGGGCAGAATGATGCCCGCTTCGGTCTTCTCATCTTCTTCCAGCAGCTCGATAACCACCTTATCGTTCAGCGGCTTGAAGGTCATTCCTAACACCTCCTTATGCGGATTTTGTACCTGATTTTAGCACTCTCGCTTTCCGAGTGCTAAAGGAGTATACCCGATGCCCCCCTGCTTTTGTCAAGGGGGAGTGTTCGAAAATCCTCTTTCGTACCTGACGGCTGAAGCCGTTCCTATAAGACGAAGCCGACCTGCGTCGGCTCAGCCCCCCAACCCCCCGTAAACAGGGGCTATAGCCAGCGGAGGCTGGCTTTGTTTAGCAGGAACGGCTTTAGCCGTCGCTCTTTCGTAGACATCGTGGGTTCCAGAAGGTATCTTTGCAACAGAGCAGGTTCACCCGTCCTGCTCAGCGGCGACTTTTTGAACAGCCTCAGGGGGCATCAACACCCCTGCCCGAAGTGGAAGAGGACGGTCAGCAGGTCGGCGTCGTCCACCACATTGTCGCCGTTCGTGTCGGCGGGCAGGGCGCCTGTTTCTCCAAAGGCGAACAGTACCTGCAGCAGGTCGGCGTCGTCCACGCAACCGTTGCCGTCCACATCGCCTGTGGCAGCCAGCACGCGCAACGGGATGACCGCCTCGCCGCCCGGGATGCCATCGCCCGAGGGCAGGTCGCCAAAGAATTCACCGTCCAGCGCCAGCCCCGAATTGAGCGCTGTAATGCTGGGAGAGAGGCGGAGCGTATACTGGTCAGGTTTCAGCGGGGTGCTAAAGGTCAGTCGTGCGCGCTGGGCAGCGCTGTCATAGGCAAAGCTGAACGACACCACGCCCGTCGTTGCGCCCTCCAGCGACACATGGCTGGCGTTAATCGCAACGGGCGTCTGGAAATAGAGGTCTATCTGGCTGGGCGGCGTGGTCTGTACCCCCGGCGCAGGGTTCATCTCCACAATCACGGGGGGACCGGGGCGGTATGCCTCGCTGTTGCTGGCGCCCTTGAGAATCCAGTCGTCGGGGTCAAATGCCAGATTGCTCACAGGGCTGGGCGTGGGAATCACATAATATTGCGTTTGTGCCGAGTTCCAGATGCGGAGGTCTTGTGTCTGGCTGCCCATTGTCAGGCGCAAGCCGATGGGCATCGTATAGAGCCCATAGTTGGAGGGCTGGGTCTGGCGTAGAGAAAGCAGCAGGTAGGGCTTGCCGTTGACCGTGGTGGTCGTCCAGCCCCAGTTATAGGTGGGAGCGCCGATGCCATAGACCCACGGGTCAAAGAACCAGCGCATTGAACCGCCCCACACTTCTTCTGCCACGGCGACAAAATCTTCTGTGGTGGCATGGCTATACGCAAAACGCTGGCGGTAGCGGGCAAGCAGGTCAAAGAATCGCGCATCGCCCAGCACCCAGCGCAGCTGATGAAGCACCCACGCCCCCTTACGATAGGCGAAGTTAGAACTGAAAATCGCGTTAATGCTGCTGGTGTCGTAGCGGTAGACACTACCGTCCAGGCTGGAGGGGCGACGGTTCAGCATCGCGGTGCGTAGCGCGGGGAAACCGCTGCTGCCCGGCTTGCGCTCTTCCCACAGCGCCTCCGAGTAGGTGGCGAACCCCTCGTTCAACCAGATGTCGTTCCAGGTGGCGCAGGTCACCATATCGCCCCACCACTGGTGTCCCAGCTCGTGCGCCGTTACCGACTCCCAGAAGCCGCCCTGCCCCGTCATCGTTTGATGCTCCATCCCGCCACTAAACTGGAACTGATAGATGCCATAACGCTCGTTGATGAACGGATAAAGCCCGAAAATATCGCTGAACACGCGCAGCATGGGCAGGCACCGCTCCCACGCCTGACGGTTGGCGGTGGTGTCGCTTTCAGGGTAGATGTAGAAGTCCACAGGCATTGTGTGTTCGCCGTAGGTGAAAGTTTGCGACCAGTGGTTGTAGTTCGTGGCGGCGAAGGCGACCAGATACGGCGCAATCGGATAGTTGTGCTGATAGCGGTAGCGCAGGCGGTTGCCAGAGAGCGTGTCCACACCCTGAAGCATGCCGTTGGCGACGGCGATCATCGTGTCGGGCACAATCAAGTTGAAGGTCAGTGTGGCTTTGTCGGTGTTCTCATCCTTAGCGGGCCACCATGTGTAGGCATAATACGGCTGGCTCAGGGTTGCCACAATAATCGCTCCCGACGAGCGTGTGGTGAACTCTATGGAGCCGAATCCGCGCGACACAGGCACGCCCTGATAGTCCACCCGCAGCTGGAATACCTCGCCCTGCTGATAAGGACGGTCAAACTGCGCCCGTACAGTGGTAATGCTCTCCCGAATGAAGCTGATGGGGCGCCCATCCAGTTGCAGGTTCGTAATCAGGAAGTTATCCCGCAGGCGGAACCGAAATGCGTTCAGGTTCGGCTGCTCTACTTTGACCGTCATGACACAGGAGCCGATCAGCTCCCGGGTGCTGGGGCGTACCTCTAAGGTCAGGTCGTAGTGTTGCACATCAGTCAAAGTGGGGTCCTGGAGCCAGGCGCCGAAACTGGTGAGATGCCATTCCATCCATGTGCCCGTGGATGCCCGCGCACAGAGTTCACTTTTCTCGCCCACGGCAATGCCCGCCGTGAGCAAGAAAATTCCCAACAAGCCTGCTATCAGGGTTCGCATGGCTTTATTATATCCCATTCCCGCGCTTGGGGTACAATCTATCCACCTATGGAAGGCATCGAGAAGCTGGTGATTATCGGTTCGGGACCTGCAGGCTACACCGCCGCGATTTATGCCGCCCGCGCGAATCTGGAACCCCTTCTGTTTGCTGGTATTCAACCGGGCGGGCAGCTGATGATTACCACGGATGTGGAAAACTACCCCGGCTTCCCCGAAGGCATTCAGGGACCCGAGTTGATGGATCTGTTCCGTCGTCAGGCGGAGCGGTTCGGCACGCGGATTGTGTATGAGACCATTGTGCGCGTAGATTTTTCAGAGCGCCCCTTCCGCCTCTGGAGCGATTCGGGTCAGGAATATCGGGCGCACGCGGTGATTATAGCGACAGGCGCTTCCGCCAAATGGCTGGGGCTGGAGTCGGAACAGAAGCTGCAGGGGCGCGGGGTCTCGGCATGCGCCACCTGCGATGGCTTCTTCTTCCGTGGCAAGAAGGTGATTGTGGTCGGCGGGGGCGATACCGCGATGGAGGAGGCGCTCTACCTCACCAATCACTGCGAGAAGGTCTATGTGGTGCATCGGCGTGACGAACTGCGTGCTTCCAAGATTATGCAGGAGCGCGCCTTCCGCAACCCCAAAATCGAGTTCATCTGGAGTACCGTCGTCAAAGATATTTACGACCCCGAACTGGGCAAAGTCGTTGGGGTGCGCTTGCATAACCTTAAAACCGACGAGGAGTACGATTTCCCTATCGACGGCGTGTTCATTGCCATCGGGCACACCCCCAACACGCAGATTTTCAAGGGTATTCTGGAGATGGATGAGCAGGGCTACCTGATTACCCGCAACGGAACTTGTACGAATGTGGAGGGCGTGTTCGCCTGCGGCGATGTGATGGATAAGGTCTATCGTCAGGCGGTTACGGCGGCGGGTACAGGTTGTATGGCGGCGCTCGACGCCGAACGCTGGCTCGCCAGAATCCTGCACTGAAGGAGGTATCCTTTAAGCCATGCGAAAACTCGCTATTATCGGTCTCTGTCTGGTGATTCTGGGTGTGTGGGCAGTGGCACAGAATGAGAGCAAGCCTCAACTGGCGCCCACCACGCCCCTCCCTCAACAATCTGCGCAGGAGCAGAATCAGAACGCCCAGCCTCAAAACACCCAGCAAAATGCCCAAAAGCCGAGCGCCCCGAAAGAAGGCACGCTCTCGGTGGAGGGGCAGTATATGGGCTTCTTCTCGCGCGGTGAGGGCACGCTCACGCTCAAGGGCAAGGGGATGTTTTTGCTCTCAGACCTGCAAGGGAGCTATTCCGTCAGCGGGTTCACCCTGCAAGAGCAACTCCCGCGCGGGGTCCAAATTCCGCCTCAGTGGCGTGGGCGCATCAAGATTTATTACGGCAACGGCACGCTCACGCTGAAGGGCAAGTACGACGCCCTGCGCGGCAACTTCCGTGTCGCCACCATTCAGTTCCGGGGGAACGCGGCATTCAACCTCAGCGGTGTCGGTAAAGGCAACAACAGCGGCAAAGAGATTACTCTCTATCCGCAAGCCACCCAGACCGTGCTGGTGCCTGAACCGAAATGGGTGACAGAAGACACCGATGTCGCCCCGGTTCCCAAGGTTAAGTCTCGCTAAGCGATGCGCCTGATTGCCCTGGAGCTGGAGAACTTCCGTCAGTATGCGAAAGCGCAGATCCAGTTCAGCACGGGCATCACGGCGATAGTCGGTGCGAACGGCGCGGGTAAAAGCACGCTGCTGGAAGCCATCCTCTGGGCGCTTTATGGCGCACGCGCCCTGCGCGAAGGCACCGACACCGTGCGGTTCCTCTGGTCGCAGGGCGGCAGTCAGGTGCGTGTCGTGCTGGAGTTCGAACTCGGCGGGCGACGCTATCAGGTTAGCCGTACCCTCAAAGACGCCATGCTTGCCCATCACACCCAGAACGGCTGGACGCCCCTTGCCCGCGGCACCTCCAGCGTGAACGACGCCGTGCCTAAACTGCTGGGCATGAACCTGCTCCAGTTCCAGACCAGCTTCTGCGCCCGCCAGAAAGAGCTGGAGTTTATGAGCTACGCACCCGAAAAACGGCGCGAGGAAATCAGCCGCATGCTCGGCTATGAGCGCATCCGCACTGTGCTGGACAACCTCACCCAGCGCACCCGCGCCCTCGACGCCGAAGTGAGCGGACTGATGCAAGGCATCGGCGACACCACCGCCCTCGAAGCGCAAGCCGAACACGCCCAGCAGGAACTCCAGCACCACCAGCACGCACTTCAGCAACTGGATGCCCAGCTGGAACAGGCGCGGCAGGCGGAAGCCCACGCTCAGCTCCAGCTCGAAACCCAGCAGGCGCGACGGCAAACCTATCAGAGCCTGCTGCAACAAAAGGCACTGCTGGAGCGCGATCAGGCGAACCTCGCTGAGCAGGAACAGCACCTCCGACAGCGCTGGCAGGAGATGCAGGAGGCAAAAAAACGCCTCACGGAACTCAAGCCGCAAGCCGAGCGCTACAGGGAACTGGTAAAACAACTGCGCACTCTGGACGAACTTGCTCAGTATGAACACCAGCGCGTCCAACTCACTGCCCAGCGGCAGAGCCTGGAACAACAGCTCGAGGCGCTCCAGCAACAGCAAGACGAACTGCTCCAGAAACGGGCGCAACTCGAATCGCTTCAATCCCCGCTGAACGAACTGAAGCAGGCGGAAGTGAAGCTGCGCGAAGTGCGCCAGCGCGCCCAGCAAGCCCAGAAACGCGCCCAACTCGAAACCGAAATCCAGCACCTTGACCAGCAGATAGACCAGCTCAAAGCGCAGGAGACCCAGCACGCTCAGCTCCAGAGCCAGATTGAGCAGCAAGAGTCAGCCCTGCGCCAGATTCGCAAGGAGCGCGAAGCAAAGGAGAACGCTCTCCACCAGATTCGTGAGCACTGGCACGCGGCGCGCGCCGAGGCGCAGGCTGCCCTGCACGCCGCGGAACTCACGCGCGACCAGCTCCTGCAACGGCTCGAACAACTCGAATCGCTCGGCGAAGCGACCGAGTGCCCCACCTGCGGGCAACCGCTCGGCGACGCCTATGAAGAAGTCCTCCAGCATGTGCGCCAGGAACTGGAGAACGCCGAGCGCGAGTGCGCCCAGCAACGCCAGCAAGTTCAAAAACTCGCCAAAGAACCCAGTGAACTCATTCGTGCCCAAAACGAACTCCAGCAACTCCAGCAAAAGTGGGACGCCGAGAACCAGAAACTGGCGCAACTCAAACAGCAGGCGCACCACCTGAAGCAGGAGCTGCAACGGCTGAAAGAACTGGAAACCCTGCGCCAGCAAAGAGAGGCGGAACTCCAGGACATCCCCACCTACGACCCCCAGGAAGAGCAAGCGCTGTTGCAACAAATTGAGTCGCTCAAACCTGTCCAGAGCCAGGCGCAACAACTGGAGGGCGAGCTGAAACGCCTGCCCCAGATAGAGCGCGAAATCAGCCAGCGCACGCGCGAGATCGCCCGCCTCAGCCAGCAACTTGAAAGCCTGCCCACAGGCTATGACCCCCAGCGCCACGAGGAAGTCCGCAACGAACTCCAACAGCTCCAGCCTGTGTACGAAGAGGCGCTCCAGCTCCACACCCTGCTGAAAGACTACGACCCCCTCAAAGAGCAGATTGCCACCCTCCGCGCCCGCAAAGAAGAGAACGCCCAGCAACTCCAGCAGGTAGAAACCCAACTGCGCGCGCTGAACTATTCAGAGGAAGACTATCAGCACGCCGAAGCAGCCTATCAGCAGGCGCGGAGCCAGCGCGAGGCGCTCGAACGCCAGCGCCACGAACACCTTTCCCAGGCTGACGCCCTCCAGCGCCTGATTGAGAACCTGCACCAGCAGATTGAGCAGGCACGCACCCGCAAACGCCAGCTGGAACAGAAACAACGCGAAGCCGCCTTCTATCGCACCCTGCGCACCGCCATGCAGGACTTCCAGAAGGAACTTAACACTCGCCTGCGCCCTATGCTTGCAGGCTACGCCAGCGAGTTCCTCGCCTCGCTCACCAACGGACGCTACAGCCAGATTGAGATTGACGAACAGTTTCGGTTCTACCTGATAGACGACGGCATTCGCAAGACGGTGATTTCGGGCGGCGAGGAGGATGTGGTGAACCTCAGCCTGCGGCTGGCACTGGCGCGGCTAATTACCGAACGCGCGGGGCAACCCCTCTCGCTGCTGATTTTAGACGAGGTGTTCGGCTCGCTGGACACCGAACGCCGCGCCAGTGTGCTGAACCTGCTCAACACCCTGCGCGACTGGTTTGAGCAAATTTTAGTGATTTCCCATATTGAAGACATCAACGAGTCGGCGGAGCGGTGCCTGTATGTGGTACGGGATGAACGCACCCGCACCAGTCAGGTGTTCGAGAAGCTGGACGGAGCCGCCCCGATAGAGACGGTTGCCCCCCTCTCCGAAACATCCCAGCCCGCGCCGACGCTTTTTGAGGGGTGAGGCGCTCCCCTACCCTGAGCTACCAGCCAGCGCTTCGGGCGTTACCTTCACCACCAGCACACGGAACTGATGTCCCGGACCAATTTGAGAGTAATCTGTCCACTGAAGCCGATATTTTCCACGCAGGCGAATGGCGCGTTCGCGATTCTTTTTTGTCCCTTCAGAGGCATGGGCGCCCCACTGCAGAATCCCGTGAACTTCTCTGCCCTCATAATTTGAGTAATCTCTCGCATAGGTTTCACCTCTATACACGAGATTATACCGCCCCTGTTTGCGAGAATATCGCGCCACCCCTGAAGAAGGTATACTCTTTGCCCGATGGATCTCGGATACATTATCGATGTCGTGCTGTGGCTGATGGCGGTGTTGTTGAGCCTGACGGTGCATGAGTTCGCCCACGCGAAGTATGCCGACTGGGCGGGCGACCCAACACCTCGCCGTCAGGGGCGCGTGACGCTCAACCCGATTGCGCACTTAGACCCGCTGGGCACGCTGCTGATTATCATGGTGGCGCTTTCTGGCTTTGGGTTTGGCTGGGGCAAGCCCGTGGAGGTCAACCCCGGCTACTTTCGGAACCCGCGCCGCGACTGGGTGCTGTGCGCTTTTGTAGGTCCGCTCTCTAACATTTTGCTGGCGGTGCTATTCGCGCTTATCCTGCGGTTGGCGCCGATTCCAGACCCAGAGAGTCTCTTCAACAATATCTTTCTGTTATTTGCGCTTTATATGGTGATTACGAATGTGGGGCTGGCAGTGTTCAACATGCTCCCGATACACCCGCTGGACGGCTCCAAAGTGCTGTCGGGGTTCCTGCCCGATGTGTTTGACCGCGCCTACTGGCGCTGGCAGTTGACCTACGGACCGATTCTGCTGATGGCAGCGCTGGTGATTGTGCCTGTGGTGACGAACGGGGCGGTACGCCCGATTGCGTGGGTACTGGCGCCCGTCCGCGACACCCTTCTGAAGTGGCTTCTGGCATGAGACACGCTCCGATTCGAGTGATGGCGGTATGTGGCACGCGCCCCGATGCGATTAAGATGGCGCCTGTGGTGCGCACCCTGCGTGAAGACCCCGCTTTCAGCGTGCGCCTTGTGGCAACGGGGCAACACCGCGAGATGCTGGATCAGGTGCTGCGCCTGTTCGCCCTGACGCCCGACGAAGACCTGAATATCATGACGCCCCACCAGACGCTGACCGAGATTACCCTGCGCACGCTGGAGGGGCTGGATCGGGTGATGCGGGCGCACCCTGTGGATGTGGTGCTGGCGCAGGGCGATACGACCACTACCTTTGTCGCGGCGCTGTGCGCTTTCTATCATAAAACCCCTTTCGGACATGTGGAGGCGGGCTTACGCACTTACGACCTCTATCACCCCTTCCCTGAAGAGATGAACCGCCGCCTGACCGCGCCGATTGCCCGATTCCATTTCGCGCCGACCGAACGCGCCCGTCAGAACCTGATTCAGGAGTATATCCCGCCCGAACACATCTGGGTAACGGGCAACACGGGGATTGACGCCGTGCTGTGGGTGGCGCAGCAGCCGGTGATGCCGCGCAACCCTGAGCTTCAGCGGGCGCTGAGTCATACGGGGCGCGTGATATTGCTCACCACGCACCGCCGCGAGAACTGGGGCGAGCCGATGCGAGCAATTGCCCGCGCCGCCCGCAAACTGCTGGAACAGCTGGACGACCTCGTGCTGCTGGCGCCGATGCACCGCAACCCCCTTGTGCGCGAGGCGCTCCAGAGCGTGCTGGGCAACCACCCGCGCGCCCTGCTGACCGAACCGCTGGATTATGACGAGTTCGTGCATGCCATGCGCAAAGCGACGCTGATTCTCACCGACTCAGGCGGCGTGCAGGAAGAGGCGCCTGCGTTCGGCAAGCCGATTCTGGTGCTTCGCCATACCACCGAGCGCTCCGAAGGCGTGGAAGCGGGCACGGCGAAACTGGTCGGTACCGAAACGGAGGTTATCTACACTGAATCACTCCGCCTGCTGACTGACCCCGAAGCCTATCAGCAGATGGCGCAGGCGGTCAACCCCTACGGCGACGGTAAGGCGTCGCAGCGGATTGCGCAGATTCTCAAGCAGGCGTTCGGCTAATCGGGTATCCTTAACCCGTATTTATGCGGGAGGCACAAGCTTACACGGACGATACGATTGCCCTGCCGTGGCTCTGGCAGGCTTTGAAGCGCCAGCTTCGCTGGATTGCAGGCGGTTTTGTGCTGGGCGTGGTGCTGGGCGTGGCAGTGATTTTGTTCACTCCCCCGCGCTATGAGGCGCAGGCGAAGATTCTGGTGGAGTCGCCTGCGGGCATGGTCGCCTCGCTGGGCGGACTCGCGACGCTGATTGGCGGGGGCAACCCCGATGTGAACACACAGATAGAGATTCTGCTCTCGCGCCCGCTGCTGGAACAGATTCGCCAGCAGTACGCTCCTGACGAGCCGTTTCAAGAGTTTGAGAAGCGGTTCCGTGCCTCTCAGGTGCGCAACACCCCCATCATCAGCGCCTACGCCGCCGACGAAACCGCCGAGAAATCCGCCCAGCTGACCAACCTCTGGGTTCAGCAGTACCTCGCCTATGTGCGCCAGTTTTATGACACGAACCCCTCCACGCTGGTGCAGAAACTGGAACGCGAGCTGCAACAGCAGGAAGAGAAACTCAACACGCTCAGCCAGAAAATGACCGCCTTCCTCAAACAGAAGCGGCTGGTCGCGCCCGACCAGGAGATAGCAAAAGCCCTGGAAAAGTATGCCGACCTGCAGATGCAGGTGCTGGATCAACAGGGCAAGGTGCAGGCGCTCACGCGCCAGATAGCCGATTTGCGTGCGGAGCTCAAAAAACAGCCCGTCTACTATGAAGCCGCACGGAATCTCGCCATTCCCCCCGAAGTGCAACAACTCAACACGAAGATTGCCGAGCTGGAAATCCAGAAACGCGCCCTGCTGGAGGAGTACCTGCCCAGCGCGCCCGAAGTGCAGACCGTAGAAGCCCAGCTCCAGCAGGCGCGGCAGGAGCGTGAAAAACTGATCGCGAATGCTCTCAATCAGCAGTTTGTGACACTCAGCAAGCAGGAAACCGTGAATCCGATTTATCAGGGCATTCTGGAAGCGCTCTGGAAAGCGGAAGTGGAGCGCAACGCGCTGGAGGCGACGCTGGGCTACCTGCGCACGCGCCAGTCGGAGATGGAGCGCAAACTCCAGCAAGCGCCTGACCTGCTGGCGGAGTATGCCATACTTCGCCGCCAGTATGAAGCGGGCATCACGCTCTGGACAGAAAAGATTAAAGCTTATGAGAACGCGCGCGCGCAGCAACTGGTGGGCAAGATTTCTCCCATCTTGCTGGAGCCTGCCACACCGCCCGAACGCGCCAGCGCGCCGCGTCCCGTGCTATCGCTCGGTTTGGGCGCCGCGCTGGGGTTGATGCTGGGGCTTTTTGCGGCGTTCGGCGCGGCACTGCGCGACCGCCGTGTGGAGAATCGCTGGGACCTGGAGCGTCTGCTGGGCGTGCCCGTGCTGGCAGAGTGGGACGCGCTTCCCTCCCAGGAACAGTTGCAACTGGTATGGTGGAGCCTGCGTGCGTGGGGCGGCGGCACTGAGTGGCACCGGGTGATGGCGCTCCCCCTGGGCACGCAGGCGCAGAAAGTGGCGGAGCTGATGGCAAACCACGAGCCTGCCCCCGCCCCAGAAGCCACCGAAACCTTGCCCGCGCCTGCTATGAACGGCGCCCTGCAGGTACGCACCCCCGCCCACAGCGCCCTGACCGACGCCGATCGGCTGCTGCTGATTGTGCCCAGAGGCTACCGATTTGATGAGGCGACGCTAATCAGCTTGCAACACGCCCAGAGCCAGATTGTGGGCGCGATTCTAATCCGCGCGGAGGGGATAGGATGAGAGTGTTCAGCATAGTTTGGGTGGCACTCCTGCTTGCGCTTGCAGGGGCGCAATCCCCATCTGACGACTACACGCTGGATATGGGCGATGTGCTGTCGGTAGTGGTGTTGCGCCACCCAGAGTTTTCCAACGACTATGTTGTGCCCCCCAGTGGACGGGTGATTTTTCACGGCGTGGGCGAGATTGAGGTGCGCGGGCGCACGCTGGCAGAAGTAGCCGCCGCGATTCGGGAGCGGCTGGCGACGCGCCTGCGCAATCCCGAAGTCTCGGTGTCGCTGAAGCAGGCGCGCCCGTTGCTGGTGTTCGTGGAGGGACAGGTGGGCAAGCCGGGTGCGTATCCCATTCAACCGGGGTGGCGCGTGTTTGAAGCCATCGCCGCCGCAGAAGGCTTGAAAATCCTGCCCGAACGCGCGCAGGCGGTGCTGATTCGCGGCAGCGAGACCTACCCGCTTGACCTTGTGGCGCTTTATCATCGGGGCGACCCCGAAGCGAATCTTACACTCCAGCCGGGCGATAAGATTAGCATTCAGCGAAAGCCCACCGTGCGCGTTGCGGTGGCAGGCGAAGTGAACACGCCAGGCGTTTATGATATTGAAGCTGGCTCTACCGTCTTGCAGGCGATTGCCACTGCGGGCGGCGCGACGGCGAACGCCGCGCTCCAGCGGGCGTTTATTGACCGTCGTGGTACCCTTATCCCCGCTGACCTCTATCGGTTGATTATTCTTGGTGAAACGCGCGACAACCCCGTGCTGGAAGATGGGGATGTGGTGATTGTGCCCACCAACCTCTCACGGGTGGCGGTGGTGGGGCAGGTGGGGCGCCCCGGCTACTACCCCATCCCCGAAGGCAAGCCCTTCACCCTTTCGGATGCAATCGCCTCTGCGGGCGGGCCCACCTCACGCGCCATCACCTCGCGGGTCTACATCCTGCGAGTGGAGAACGGCACCGTTCGGCGGATTGCTGTGCCCTATCAGCGTTTTTTGCGGGGAGGCGATATGGTGGGCAATCCACTCGTGCAGAACGGGGATGTGGTGTTTGTGCCCGAAACCCGTCGTGTGGATCTGGGGCAAGTGCTGACACTCTTCTCGCTGGTGAATATCGTGGAGCGTCTGGGCTGGCTCAATTAGGAGTGCGGAAGCCCGCTTCCGCACTCCTGCCAGCTTAGCCTTTGAGCGCTTCGGCGCCGCCGACCACTTCGGCAATCTCTTTGGTGATGGCAGCCTGACGCAGGCGGTTCATCACGAGGGTCAGCTCCTGAATCATCTTGCCGGCGTTATCGCTCGCCATCGTCATGGCGGTCATACGGGCGCCGTGTTCGCTGGCGCTGGCTTCCAGTAGCGCCTGAAGCACCTGCGTGAGCAGGTAGCGCGGGAGCAGTTGCGCCAGCAGTTCGGGCGCACTCGGCTCAAAAATGAAGTCATACTTCGTGGGGGTCTCCTCGCCCCGCGGCGGCTCTATTGGCAGCAGGGGCAGTACCACCGGGCGCTGAGTCACGGGGTTGATGAACTGCGAGTAGACGAGATATACGCGATCCACCTGCTCGGTTTCGAACATCTCGCGCACTTTGTCGGTGAGGGCGCGCGCGTCATCGATGCCCGCGCCAGAGGTGGGCATCGGGCGGTAGAGCGCAATCGTGAAGCCGCGCTTGCTGAAGAACTGGTAGCCCCTGCGCCCGATGCAGAGCAGCTGTACCTGCTCCTGGCTCAGCCCCATATCGCGAATCGCGTTTTGTGTGGCGCGAATGAGGTTCATGTTGTACGAGCCACACAGCCCGCGGTCGGAGGTGGCTAACACGAACGCTACCCGATTGGGTTCGCGCTTGCGCAGGAGGGGATGGTCAGGCAGGTCGCCTGCGCGTCCCAGCTCCTGCATCATCTCGTGCATGCGCTGGGCGTAGGGTCGGGCGCCCAGCACGCGGTCCTGAGCGCGGCGCAGGCGCGCGGCGGAGACCAGCTTCATCGCCCGCGTGATTTGCTGGATGCTCTTGGCGGCGCGAATGCGCGCCCGCATGCCTCGCAGGGTTCTCACAGCCCGTGCGCCTCCTTGAAGCGTGCTTTGTATTCCTCAACCGCCTTGCGCAGGGCGGCTTCGGTCTCTTTGCTGAGCTCGCGCTCGCGGCGGATTTTTTCACCGATCTCCGGGTAGCGTTCGCGCATGAAGGGGTGGAAGCCCTCTTCAAACTCGCGCACCTTTTCCACGGGCAGGTCGTCCAGATAGCCCTGCGTGCCCGCGAAGAGAATCATCACCTGCTCTTCGACGGGCATCGGCTGGAACTGAGGCTGTTTGAGCAGCTCCTGCAGGCGTAGCCCGCGTGCCAGCTGCATCTGCGTCGCGCGATCCAGGTCGGAAGCGAACTGGGCGAACGCCTGCACCTCACGGAACTGCGCCATCTCCAGACGCAGGCGTCCCGCCACCTGCTTCATCGCCTTGATTTGGGCGTCGCCACCCACGCGGCTCACCGAGATACCCACATTAATCGCGGGGCGAATCCCGGCGTAGAACAGGCTCGGCTCCAGATAAATCTGTCCGTCGGTAATGGAAATCACATTTGTGGGGATGTACGCCGAGACATCGCCCGCCTGAGTCTCGATAATCGGCAGCGCGGTCAGCGAGCCGCCGCCGTAGGCGTCGGACATCTTCGCCGCGCGCTCCAGCAGGCGCGAGTGGAGATAGAACACATCCCCCGGATACGCCTCGCGCCCCGGCGGACGGCGCAGCAGCAGCGACACCGCACGGTACGCCTGCGCGTGCTTGGAAAGGTCATCATACACCACCAGCGCGTCCATGCCGTTGTCGCGGAAGTATTCGCCCATCGCGCACCCAGCGTAGGGCGCAAGGTATTGCAAACTGTTAGGGTCGCTGGCAGAGGCGACGACCACGGTGGTGTATTCCATCGCGCCGTAGCGCTCCAGCGTGTCTACGAATCGGGCAATCGCCGCCATCTTCTGCCCAATCGCGACATAGATACAGTAGACGGGTCGGTCAGTCTCGTGGGTGTATTTCTGGTTGATGATGGTATCCAGCACAATCGCTGTTTTCCCCGTGGAGCGGTCGCCGATAATCAGCTCGCGCTGTCCGCGCCCGATGGGGATCATCGCGTCGATGGCTTTGATGCCCGTCTGGAGCGGCTGCTTAACGGGCTGGCGCGTAATCACGCCGGGGGCAATCACCTCGATACGGCGGTACTCATCCGCAACGATGGGTCCCTTGCCGTCGATGGGGCGTCCGAGCGCGTCCACCACACGCCCCAGCAACCCTTTGCCCACGGGCACCTCCGCGATACGCCCTGTGCGCTTCACGGGGTCGCCCTCTTTGAGCTCCTTGTCTTCCCCCAGCACGATTGCGCCGATACTGTCCTCTTCGAGGTTCAGCACCATGCCCATGACTTCGTGGGGGAACTCCAGCAGCTCGCCCATCTGGGCATCGGGCAAGCCGTAAATGCGGGCGATCCCGTCGCCGACCTGCAAAATGGTGCCCACGCTTTCGGCGGTCGGTTTCTGATCCAGACTCTCTATCTCTCTGGCTAAGATGCTGGTGATTTCTTCGGGTCTAATCATGGCTTCACCTCTAACGCGCTATAGTACGGCGTTCGATTTCGAGGCGGATGCGTTCTCGCAGGTTTTCCAGCGCGCCCCGAATCGAGCCGTCGATTTCGTAATCCCCCATCCGGACTTTGACACCGCCCAGCAGGTTGGGGTTGACCTCGTAGGTGGGGATAATCTGCTTGCCGATACTTTGCTCCAGTTTCTGCACGAGGGCAGCCTGTTCCGATTCCGTGAGGGGAACGGCGCTGGTGATGGTGGCGCGTACGATCCCCTGATGCGCTTCCTGAAGTTTCTGATATTCGTCGCAGATGGCTTCGAAGAGTTTCTCGCGCCGTTTCTCGATAATCAGCTCCAGGGCGCGGAGGGTTTCGGGCATCACGCTCTCGTGCAGGAGCTGGCGGATGCGCTCCTTTTTGCGGTCGCGCGCGATGCGGGGGTCGTAGAGGAAGGCGCGGAACGCTTCCGACTGGCGGAGCAGTTCACGCAGGCGGGTGAGGTCTTCACCCGTGCGCTGGATGGTGTTCGACTGCAGCGCCACTTTGAAGAGCGCGCTGGCGTAGCGTCGGGCGACACGCAGGTCTACCATTTAGCGCACCTCCGCTTGCTGGATGAACTCCTGCACGAGTCGGCGGTGGCGTTGTTCATCGAGCGTTTCGCGGAGCAGATGTTCGGTTGCGCGCAGCGCAAGCGTGGCGACATGCTCCTGGAGTTCGGTGGTGAGTTTCTCGCGTTCCAGTTCGGCTTGCTCGCGCGCGCGGGCGATAATCTCGTCCGCCTGGCGTCGGGCGTCTGCGATAATCTGCTCGCGCAGTTGCTGAGCCTCGCCGACGGCTTGCTGGATGCGCTCGCGTGCCTCTGCCTCAATTTGCGCCAGTCGCTGCTCGTAGTCCGCGCGCAGCTGCTCCATCGCCCGCCGATCCGCCTCGATTTTGTCGTAGGTCGCGTTGATGTCGGCTCGGCGCGCCTCCAGAGTCGCCTGAATCGGGTTCCAGAAATAGCGGGTCATCACCCACAGCAGGAGCAGAAAACCCGCCATCTGGATAATCAGAATGTTGAAGTCGATGCCCAGCAGCTCCAGAATCCCGCCGCCGTGCCCGCCTTCCGCGCCGAGCGTCACAGGTAAAGACCAGAATAGGCGTTCTATCATCGCTTATGCCTCCCGCAGAGGGGAGCTGCTGGCTCCCCTCCACACAGCCTCTGCCTGGGTTAGGGCGTCACGGTGGGCAATCGCCCCTGCAGCAGGAAGAAGATAACGAACGAGAACAGCACCAGCGACTCGATGAACGCCAGACCGATAATCATACCCGTCTGGATGCGCCCAGCAAGTTCGGGCTGGCGTGCCATCCCTTCCATCGCGCCAGCGACTGCGCGTCCCTGTCCCAATCCAGCTCCGATAACCGCTAAGGGCAAGCCCAAGCCCGCAGCCAGAGCCAGCCCCATCAGATACAGTCCGGTGCCAACTTCCATAGCGTTCCTCCTTGTGTTTTTGTTTTGGTCTCGCACTCCTCTGCGAGATTCTCCTCTCTGACGAGAGGAAACGGTTCAGTGCGCATGGGCATGTGCCTCGTGATGCTCCTCATGGTGTTCCGTTGCCAGCGCCAGATAGATCAGCGTCAGGATTGAGAAGACGAACGCCTGCACGAACGCCACCAGCAACCCCAGCATCATCACGGGGAACTGGAATGGGATCGGCAGGTACGCCTTCTGAAAGAGCGGTACGGCAAAGGCGGTAATCAGCGCCAGCGTAACCTGCTCTTTGCCGAACATGTTGGCATACAAACGAATCGAGAGCGAGACAGGCTTCGCCAGCTCGCTCACGACCTCAATAACAAACAGGAGCGGCGAGATAAGGATGGGCACTTCGCCCACGCGAGCAAAATGTTTGAAATAGCCGACGATGCCTCGCGCCCGAATCGCCTCAATCTGCACATAGATAATCACTATCAGCGCGAGGGCAAGCGTCGTGTTCAAACTGGCGGTCGGCGCCAATCCGGGAGGAATCAGCCCCATCAGGTTGCAGGTGAGAATAAACAGAAACAGCGTACCAGCAAGGGGCACATATTTGCGCCCATGCTCGCCCACGACGCTGACCGCCAGATTATCAAAGAATTCGTAAATGACTTCCACAAAATTCTGCCAGCGTCCGGGGCGCTTCTGAAGGTTGCGTGTGCTGAAAAGCGCGAAAATCACCAGCACCCCATAGGCGATGCCGGCGAAAACCGCAAAGACCCAAGGTGAGACATGATGTTCCACGCTGTTGTCTCCTTCGCCTTTTTAGACGCCATGATTATACCCCCTGCGAAGGGGGTGAGTCAAGTAGTGAGGGGGCTTCCTTGCCTGCCGCTCGCCGCAACGCCACGCCCCGCCCATAAGTGAGCATGCGCCACACCCACTCCAGCGGTCCGTATTGAAACCACCTGAGCCAGAGGCTACTGAGAATCACCTGTGCAAGCCAGATTAGCGCGGTCAGCCCTATCCCCTGCGCTATGCCTACCTTGCCGCCCCAGCCCAAGCCGTAGCCATAGAACAGCAGCGTACAAAGCACCGACTGCGTGATATAGTTCGTCAGCGCCATACGCCCCGCGTTCGCAATCGGCTGGAGAATCCGCTCCAGCGCAGGGAGCGCGCTCCAGAGCCAACCGAATAGCCCGATATAACCCACTGAGAGAATGGGGGCAAAAACCACATTCAAAGAAAGCAAGCCGTAGCCCACCATTTCGTTTTTCGTGCGCACGGCGTCCAGAACGCCCAGCCCAAACCCCACCTGCGACGCCAGTCCAAGCGACAGCCCGATTACCGCCAGCCAGCCCATCGTGCGGCGGTGCGCGCCTAAATCCTCAAAAGCCCCCAGCTTGCCCGCGTATAGCCCCAACAGAAACATCAAAAATGCGTTCGGGGCAAAAAAGATGCCGTTCGCCAGCATCAGCAGCCACTCCACAAACCGAAATTGCTGGACTTCCCAGTAGCTGCCGTGTGCGTACACTTCACGGGCGCGTTCAATGAATGGCTTGAGAAGATCGCTCTGTCTCGACGCACCGTAGTCGCCCATTGACGCTGCCCATAGAGTCAGACCGGCACAACTGAAACAGCAGAGCGCCTGCACGCCCCACAGCCCCAGTGCGACATAAAGCACCGTGCGCGGCGCAAGGTTCCGCAACGCCAGCAGGAGCAACCCACAGAGCGCATAAACAAACAGCACATCCCCTGTCCAGATGAACAGCCCGTGAATCAGTCCGAACCCCAGCAGCGCCAGCAGGCGTCGCAAGAGAACTGGGGTCGGATTTACCCCGCGCGCTTCGATCCGCTTCATCTGTAATGCGAACCCCAGCCCGAATAAAAACGCGAAGATGGGGTAGAACTTGCCCCAAAACAGCGTCGCAATCGCCAGAAAGGCATACTGGTCTGCAGGCTGGGCGAGGCTTTCGGGGCGCGGGAAATTACTCAGCACGCTAAGCCCCTTGAATGCCGCCATATTCACCATGAGGATGCCCAGCAGCGCTATGCCGCGCAGGGCGTCCAGCGCGTGGATGCGCTCTCGCTCCCCTGTTGGTACAACCAGCGTCATTGTGCGTCCCCCCTGTATATCAGCTTTCGTCATCGCGCGATGCTTTCCTGCCGATGGCGCCCCTCAGAGGGGCATGGGGTACAATTCGCCATCACAGAAGGAGGATTACAGGGATGAAGGTTTCTTGCGAGCGGAAGTTGCTGGATGAGGCGTTGGGCGTGGTGGCAGGCGCAGCGGCGAGCCGTGCCTCCCTGCCCATTTTGAGCCACCTGTATCTTGAAGCAGCGGGCGACCACTTGCGGCTGGTTGGGAGCGACCTGGAGCAGTGGGTGGAGCATCGCATCCCCGCAATTGTGGGCGAGGAGGGCGCCGCGACCGTTAGCGCACGCCTGTTCGCTGACCTGGTGGGTTCGCTGAGCGGAGAGACGATTGAACTGGCAACCGGCGAGCGCTATCAGCTCATCATCACGGCAGGCGACTCGCGCTACCAGCTGGCAGGGCTGCCCCCAGAAGAGTATCCCCCCGTGCCGGAGCTGGGCAACGCCAGTGAGCTGGTGCTTCCTGCCAAGCTGTTTATGGAGATGATTGAATCGGTGGAGTTCGCCGTCTCGCGCGAGGAGACCCGCCCCACTCTCACAGGCATCCGCATGGAGTTTGACGGCTCTAACCTGCGGCTGGTGGCGACCGACACCCACCGTCTGGCGGTGCGTAATGCCCAGATTGATAGCGCCGCGGGCGAAGCGGCAACTGCGATTGTTCCGCTCAAAGCGATTCAGCTGCTGCGCCGACTGCCCGCGGGCGAGACCATCACGATGCGGCTGGGCGAGCATCGCGCCGCCTTTCTGGGCGAAAACGCCAGCGTCGTCACGCAACTGATTGAAGGACAGTACCCCAACTATGAGCGTGTTATCCCCAAAGAGTACACCCGCCGCTGGACGCTGATGGTGCAGGAGTTCCGAAATGCCCTCAAGCGCGCCTATCTCGTCGCAAAGAGCGACTCGAATAAAGTGATCCTCAAGACTGACGGCGAGAAGCTCGTGATCAGCGCGCAGGGCAATGTGGGCGAGGCAACCGAGCGTGTGGACATCATCCGCGAGGGCGACGACCTCGAAGTCGCCTTCAACGCCAAGTACCTGCTGGATGTGCTGGAAGTGCTGAACACCGAAGGCGTGGTGATTGAACTCACCGAGTCGCTGCGCCCGGCGGTGTTCAAGCCTGCACAACAGGATGACTACCTGTGCGTGATTATGCCGATGGCGCTGTGAAGCCTGTTGTAGACCTGAATCGGGTTGAGCGATTGCTCATTCTGAAGGTCTCCTCGATGGGCGATATTGTGCACGCTTCACCGGTGGCTGCCGCGCTGAAGCGTGCCTTCCCTCATTTAAAAATTGGCTGGGTTGCCGAAGACCGGCATGCGGGCGTGATCGAAGGCTCGCCATGCGTAGATCGGCTCCATGTCGTGCCCTACAGGGTTCTCAAGGGGGGCTGGCTGCGGCGTGAGTCGTGGCGAGCGGTGCGGGCACTGGCACGCGAGATTCGCGCCGAGCGGTATCAGGTCGCGCTGGATTTGCAGGGATTGCTCAAGAGCGCGCTGTGGGGCGTGCTGGGCGGCGTGCCGATACGGCTTGGCGGGCATCGCATGCGCGAGTTGACGCCCCTGCTTATGCGCCGTCTGCCCCTGAAAGAGAACCCCAAACGCCATGTGGTGCAGCAATATCTGGATGCGGCGCGGCTGCTGGGGGCGTCGGGTGAGTTCCCCGAGCTGTACCGCTCGCCTGAAGAGGCGCATGCCCCGAACCCGCCTGTGGTGTTTCCCCTGTTTATCCCCGATACGGCGGTCGCCAGCGCGCACGCCAAACTGAGCGAGCTGAATGCGCTTCCCCGCTTCATCAGCATGAACCCCTCCGCGGGGCGCGTGTGGAAGCGCTGGGATATCGCCCGCTTCGCCGAGCTTTCAGACCGTATTGAAGCCGAGTGGGGCGTGCCGGTGGTGTTTGTGGGTGGACCTGGCGATAAACCCCTTGAGGAGCGGCTTGCCCAACTTAAGCGCCAGCCGCTGCGGAGTCTTATCGGGCGCACGAATCTCAAAGAGGCGATGGCGGTCGTGCGCGACTCGTGGGTGCATGTGTGTGGGGACACGGGCACGGCGCATATCGCCGCCGCCTTTGGCACGCCCTGCGTGTCGCTATTCGGTCCTACCGACCCCGACCGCACGGGTCCTTACGGTCAGCGCGAGCGCGCCCTGTATCTGCGCCCGCAGTGTACGCAGTGCCCTGCAGACCGATGCGTGCGCTACGAGTGCCTGCAGTGGATTACGGTGGAGCAGGTGCTGGAGCAGATTCAGCGCACCGTCGCCGACTCCAGCACCGACACCACACCGCGCTCGGCATCCAGCTCCGCCAGCACGCCGTAAGGGAGCGTCAGCGGGTCTTTGATATGCCCGAAGGGGAATCCTGCGAACGCAGGCTTGCCCAGCGGCTTGAAATAGTCGTCCAGAATCTCGTCAGGGGTCAGGTTCGATTCGCCTTCTTTGACATGCTGCTCCCAGCGGGTGTCCTCGCCGAAGGCGATTCCGCGGCAGGCGTCCCATTTGCCCGCAAGTTTGAGGTGGTTAATCATTGCGTCCAGCCGGTAGGGCGCCTCGTCGACATCTTCAATAAACACGATTGCGTTGCGCGTGTCAATCTCATAGGGTGTGCCGATGGAGTCCGCCATCAGGCAGAGGCATCCGCCTGTGAGCGTGCCCTGCGCCTTTCCGGGCACGAGCGTGCGGTAGGGCGCCTTCCAGGTGGGCAGCTCGCCCAGCGGTTCAGGCTGCTCCAGCGCACGCCAGAACACCTCCATCGCGTGCGCAGGAATCTCGCGCGTCATGGTAATCGGCATCGGCGCATAGAAGCTGACCAGCCCCACATGGCGCTGAAGCCACAGGTGCAACACCGTGATGTCGCTGTAGCCTGCGAAGATTTTGGGGTGATTGCGAAACACGGCGGGGTCTAAGTAAGGAATAATTCGCGCCGCGCCGTAGCCGCCCCGTGAGCAGATCACGGCGTCCACATCGTCGCGGGCAAACATCGCCATCAAATCGCGGGCGCGTTGTTCGTCCGTGCCTGCCAGATAGCCCCGTCGCGCCAGCACATGCTCGCCCAGCACAATCTTGTAGCCTCGCTGACGGAACGGTTCCAGCCCTTTCTCCAGGTCCGCTTCGGTCATGGGTCCCGAAGGAGAAACAACGCCAATCGTGTCGCCCGGTGAAATCGCGCGTGGTTTGATGCGTGGCATACGCCCCCAATTCGCCTGCAGAGGCGTGTTTCCTGCTGAAGCGAGGTACAATACCCCCTATGGCACGACGCATGGCGCAACAGATAGAGGGGAGCTGGTGGGGTGTGTTGCGCGCGGGCGCAACCCAGCTCCGAATCGTGTTTCATTTCAAACGCAATCCCGACGGCACATGGACAGGCACTGTAGACAGCCCCGACCAGGGCGCACGGGGGATACCTCTCTCCGAAGTGCGCCTTGAAGGGGGTCGGGTGTTTGTCAAAGTGGAATCGGTGCAGGGCGAGTTTGAAGGCACGCTGGCGGAAAATGGGCGCGAAATCAGAGGCGAGTGGCGGCAAGGCGGGAACACCCTTGCCCTGACCCTCAGCCCGGGTGAGCCGCCCCTGCCCAGGCGCCCGCAGGAGCCGAAGCCGCCCTTCCCCTACCGCACCGAAGAGGTGATTGTTCCCCAGCGCAAGGAGCGGTTCAACCTTGCCGGCACCCTTACGCTACCAGAAGGCAAACCTCCCTTCCCTGCGGTTGTCTTCTTCACTGGCTCTGGCGCCCAGAACCGCGATCAAGAAATCTTCGGGCACAAGCCGTTTCTGGTGCTGGCGGACTACCTGACCCGTCGGGGCTACGCGACCCTGCGCATGGACGATAGAGGCGTGGGCAAGTCTGAAGGCGACCTCAAAAACGCCACCACGCTCGATTTCGCGAACGACCTGCTGGCGGGAGTTGCCTACCTCAAGACGCGCCGTGAGATAGACCGCCGCCGTGTGGGCGTGCTGGGGCACAGCGAAGGCGCGCTGGTTGCTGCGATTGCCTGCGCGCAGGCGCCCCGCGAAGTCGCCTTCGCCATCCTGCTGGCATGCACAGGGGTGCCGGGCGAGCAAATTCTGTATCGTCAGGCGGAGCTGATTGCCCAGAAGTCGGGCGTGGCGCAGACCCTTATCGAGCGCAACCGCAAGCTGCAAGAGCGCGTGTTTGAGATTCTCAAGCGCGAACCTGATAACGAAAAAGCCGCCGAGCAGATTTATGAAGCGATGGTGGCGAACCTCATCAGCCCTGCCCCTCTCACCGACGCCCAGAAAACCAACCTCCGCGAGCAGGCAAAAGCCTACACCAGCCCGTGGTTCCGTACCTTCATCACATTAGACCCCGCCTCCTACCTGCGCAAGGTGCGCTGTCCTGTGCTGGTGCTGAACGGCGAGTTAGACCTGCAGGTAGACCCCGAACAGAACCTGCCCGTGATAGAGCGCGCCCTCAAAGAGGGGGGCAATCGCAACTTCACCATCAAACGCCTGCCCGGTTTGAATCACCTCTTCCAGAAAGCCAGAACAGGACTCATCACCGAATACAGCCAGATTGAGGAGACCTTCAACGAAGAGGCGCTCAAGCTGATTGCCGATTGGCTGGATCAAACGGTTAAAAAGCAGGGGCGACGCTAACGGGTACAATTCCCGCACTGAACCAACCCAAAAACAAGGAGGTTTTTCGCTATGGCGACCCGAATCGAGAAGGACGCGCTGGGCGAACGCGAACTCCCCAGCGAGGTTTACTGGGGACTTCAAACCCTGCGCGCCCAGGAAAACTTTCCTATTAGCGGAATCACCGAATCGAAGTTGATGATTGACGCCTATGTTCTCCTCAAAAAAGCTGCCGCTCAAGCCAACACCGAGCTGGGGCTGATTCCCGAAAATGTGGGCAAGGCAATCATGCAGGCGGCGGACGAGATTCTTGCAGGCAACCTGCGCGACCAGTTCCCCACCGATATTTTCCATCAGGGCGCGGGCACTTCGTTCCATATGAATGTGAACGAGGTGCTGGCGAACCGCGCGATAGAGATTCTGGGCGGCACGAAGGGCGACTATAAACTGGTCAGCCCGAATGACCATGTGAACTTCGGGCAGTCCACCAACGATACCTTCCCGACGGCGATGCGGATTGCCGTGCGCATGGCGCTTCAGGAGCTGTTCCCCGTGCTGGATCGGCTTCAGGAGGCGTTTGCGCAAAAAGGCAGGGAGTTTGACCATGTGCTGAAGTCGGGGCGCACGCATTTGCAGGACGCCGTGCCGATTCGGCTGGGTCAGGAGTTTGCGGCGTATGCGCACACGATTGGCAAGTGCAAGCGCGTGCTGGAGTTCGCGGCGCACGAGGTGGAAGAGCTGGGGATTGGCGGCAGCGCGGTCGGCACGGGGCTGAACACGCACCCCAAGTATCGGTTCCGTGTGGTGGAGTTGTTGCGTGAGTGGACAGGGCTGCCCTTCCGCCCCGCCGAAGACATGCGCGAGGCGATGCAGAGCCAGATGCCCGTGGGGCTGGTCGGCTCCGCCCTGCGCACGCTCGCGCTCGAAATCACCCGTATCGCGAACGACCTGCGCCTGCTCTCGTCGGGTCCGCTCACAGGCTTCGCCGAGATTACCCTGCCCGCTGTCCAGCCTGGCAGCAGTATCATGCCTGGCAAGGTGAACCCCAGCATTCCCGAAATGGTGAACATGGTGTGCTTCCAGGTGCTGGGATGCGCCACCACGATTGATTACGCCGTGCAGGCGGGTCAGCTGGAGCTGAATGTGATGATGCCGGTGATGGCATATAACGCGCTGTTTGCGACCCAGATTATGACGAACGCGCTCCGCCAGCTGGACGAGCGGTGCGTGCGCGGCATCGTCGCCAATGAGGAGAAGTGCCGCTGGTACGCCGAGACCAGCCCCAGCCTCGCTACCGCGCTGAACCCCTATGTGGGCTACGCCACCGCTGCGGAGGTGGTCAAGCAAGCCCTGCGCGAAAATCGCAGTGTGATTGACATCGTTCGGGAGCGCAACCTGCTCACCGAAGAGCAAATCCGCGAGGTGTTTGACCCCTTCAAGATGACCGAGCCGGGCATCCCCGGCAGGCACGACTGATCAGCGCCAGCCGTCGCGGGTCAAAAAGAGGTTCTCTGGCGTGCTGGGGGGATCGCTGGGCTGTCGGCGTTTGCCCCCCAGGTCGCGCCCTGTGGCGCCCACGCTATACAGCACATACCGCTCTCCCTGCAGGCGGTAGATAAACGGCTCGCCGCTGAAGGGGTCAATTGCCAGCTCCTTCAGGTTGAGCGCGTCCAGCGTGGACGGATAGCGCCCCTCTGCAAGATAATGCACCCGCAAGAGGAGATGAATCAGCATCAGCCGACGCTGCGCGCGAATCTCCCAGTAACGCCGACCGGGAACAGCTGCATCGGGGACAAAAGCGAGGGCGACCACCTCCGCAAGCGTGCGCGGCTCGGTATTAGACACGGGCTGAAACCGCCCGTGCTTCAGGGCGAACGCTTCGGAAAACCGCTGGATCCCCTTCAGAGCATGTTGGCGCACTTGCGCAGTGAAACGCGCGTACTCGACAGGGTTCTGGCGCAGCCGATTCAGGGCGTCAATTCGCTGTTCCAGTTCGGGGTCAGATCGCCCCTCCTCTGCTTCCCCAAAACCTGCTGCCTCGAAAAGGTCAAGCAGATTCGTGACGCCACGATCTGGGTCAGGCGCAAAAGTTTCGTCCAGCAGCTTTAGCGTGGATTTCATCTCGCCCTCTATCACCGAGGGCAGGCGGTCAGGCTGGCGCTCACTGTCTGTAAGCGTCTGTGCCATCTGGCGGCACTCGTGCGCCGAGAAGAAGTCCATCTGGTGAACAATCGGCGCATGCACCAGCGGCTCGCAGGCAAACCCCACCAGCAACGAGAGCAGGTTGTCGCCCTGAATATCGCGGGCGAGCTTGAAGCCAGCCTGCCAGTCGCGCACAGCGTCCTGACCATCTTGCAGAGCAATTGCATATCGGATGCGAGCGTTGATGAGCCGTGCCAGGTTGCGCCACCATCCCAGATATGGGTACAGCTCGGAGTTGACCCAGAATTCGGGCAGGCTGTAGGCACGGCGCATGCCTTCACGAAGCAGGGTCCAGACTCGCTGATGGCGCTCCACCCACTGGCGCTCTTCGCGCGAGGGAGGCTGCCTGCTGCCGCTGAAAGCCCTGAGCGACTCCACTGCCCTGCCCGCCTCATAGTAGTAGTCAAACGCATTCGGCGATGGGAGCTGCGGGCGATAGGCGGCTTCCATCTCTTGCAACATACTCACCCACTTCGATGATACCCTGTCGAGAGGTATAATCCTGCTGGTGAGCGTGTGATGTCCCGTGCTGTGAGTGAGCGATTGAGCGTGGCGGAGTTCGAGCAGCGCTATCTTGGCAAAAATGCCGAACTCTGGCGCGGGGAGGTACGCGAAACGATGCCTGCTGGCTTCAGACATGGCAAGATTGCGCTTCATATCGGTGCGGCAATCCACGAGTTTGTGCGTCGGCATCAGCTGGGCGTTGCGTTCGCCGCCGAGACAGGTTTTGTGGTGCGCACGCCTGCAGGGGAGAGCGTGCTGGCGCCCGATGTGGCATTCATCCGCAAAGAACGCCTCCCCGAAACCGATCTCCCCAGCGGCTTCTGCCCGATTGTGCCCGATTTAGTGGTGGAAGTCGTTTCCCCCAACGAAACCGAAAGCGCCGTGCGCGAAAAGGCGCAGGAGTGGCTGGCAGGCGGAGTGCAGGTGGTGTGGGTGGTAGACCCCCAGCGGCGGGTGGTGGAGGTATGGCGTGCTGAGGGGCAGGTGCAGGTGCTTTCCGAAAACGACACACTGGACGGCGCACCCGTGCTGGAGGGGTTGCGGATACCTTTGAAAGAGGTGTTTGAAGAGGGATTGGGGCGCTGATGCCCTGTGTGGCTGCGGTATAATCCCCTCTGGTGAATACCCTATGTCCCGTGCTGTTAGCGAGCGATTGAGCGTGGCGGAGTTCGAGCAGCGCTATCTTGGCAAAAATGCCGAACTCTGGCGCGGGGAGGTACGCGAAACGATGCCCGCAGGATTCCGACACGGACGCATCGCCGCACGCCTCACGGTGCGGATTGGAACCTATCTGACCCAAACAAACGAAGGGGAGCTGTTTGCCGCAGAAACAGGTTTTGTGGTGCGCACGCCTGCAGGTGAGAGCGTGCTGGCGCCCGATGTGGCATTCATCCGCAAAGAACGCCTCCCCGAAACCGACCTCCCCAGCGGCTTCTGCCCGATTGTGCCTGACCTGGTGGTGGAAGTCGTCTCCCCCAACGAAACCGAAAGCGCCGTGCGCGAAAAGGCGCAGGAGTGGCTGGCGGGCGGAGCGCAGGTGGTGTGGGTGGTAGACCCCCAGAGGCGGCTGGTGGAGGTGTGGCGTGCCGGAGGGCAGGTGCAGGTGCTTTCCGAAAACGACACACTGGACGGCGCACCCGTGCTGACAGGATTAAAGATACCCCTGCGCGAACTTTTCGAATAGGCACGGATGAGCAAACCGTTCTCGCTCTACCTTCAGCAGGTGGAAGACGCGCTCTCCTCAGGCGATGCAACCGAAGGCGCGTTGCGTCCTGCGCTCAAGCAGCTGGTGGAAAGCCTCGCGCCCGACATTACCGCCCTCAACGAGCCACGCCGAATCGAGTGCGGAGCGCCCGACCTCGCCATTCAGCGCACGCTCCAGTCGGTTCGTGCAACGATTGGCTACATCGAGACCAAAGAAGTCGGCACGCCGCTGGACACGATTGAAAACTCCGAGCAGCTCACGCGCTACCGCGACGCCCTGCCGAACCTGATTCTGACCAACTATCTGGAGTTCCGCTGGTATGTGAACGGCGGGTTGCGTCAGCAGGCGCGCCTCGCGATGCTCAACGGCAACCGCCTGCAAACGCTCCCGCATGGTATCGAACAGACCCAGTCGTTGCTGAAGGCGTTTCTGGAGCAGGCGCCTGAGCCAATCGCCGACGCCGACACACTCGCCCAGCGCATGGCGCGCTATGCCCACCTGATTCGGGACATGCTGATTGAGAACCTGCAGTCGGGTACGCCCTCGCCGTTGCTGGAAGATTTACGCGCCGCGTTCGCCCGCACGCTGATGCCCGCGCTGGACAAGCCCGAGCATATCCCGACTTTCGCCGATATGCTGTCGCAAACGCTCGCCTACGGGCTGTTCGCCGTACGCTGGTATCACCCGCCGAACAAGCCGTTCCAGCGCGTGGGCGCGGCGCACGAAATCCCCCGCTCCAACCCGCTCCTGCGCCAGCTGTTTGACACGCTCACAGGCACAGCGCTTGACAACGAGCCGTTCGTCGGCTTTATTGACGATCTGGTCTACCTGCTCCATATCGCCGATATGACGAGCATCCAGCGCGATTTCGGGCGACGCATGCAACGCGAAGACCCGGTGGTGCATTTCTACGAGACCTTCCTGAAAGCCTATGACCCGCGCGAGCGCGAGCTGCGCGGCGTCTACTACACGCCCGAACCTGTGGTGGGTTACATCGTGCGTTCGGTGCATCGCCTGCTCCAGAGCCGTTTTGACCTCCCCGACGGGCTGGCGACCCTGCCCAAACCCGACGCCCCCTCGCCCCTCTACATTTTAGACCCCGCCTGCGGCACGGGATCGTTCCTTGCCGAGATTGTGGCGTTCATTCGGCATACGCTGGAGAGTAAAGGGCTTGGCGGGCTGTGGAACACCGAAACCCTCCATACGCTGATTGACCGAATCTTCGGTTTCGAGCTGCAGATGGCGCCCTACACGATTGCGCACCTCAAGCTGAGCCTTCTCTTGCGTCCCGACGGTCAGCCCCCGCCCGACAAGCGGCTGGGCGTCTACCTCATCAATACGCTCGAAAAGCCCCTGGACCAGATTGTGATGGAGATGGGGTTGTGGCGCGTGCTGTCCGAAGAGGCGCTCGCCGCCAATACCATCAAGAAGCAGACGCCGATTCTGGTGGTCATCGGCAATCCGCCCTACAGCGTGCATTCCGCCAACCGCAACGAGTGGATCGAGAATCTCGTGCGCGAGCGCTACTACCCGCGCGACAGCCAGCGCGAGCAGAACCCCAAACTGCTGCTGGACGACTATGTGAAGTTCATCCGCTGGGCGCAGTGGCGACTGGAGCAAACAGGACACGGGATTCTGGCGTTCATCACCAATCACAGCTATCTGGATAATCCGACCTTCCGTCGCATGCGCCGCGCCCTGATGGAAGCCTTCGATGAGTTGTATCTCCTGAACCTGCACGGCAATGTGCGTCGCAAGGAGACCGCCCCCGACGGCACGCCCGACGAGAATGTGTTCGATATCCAGCAGGGCGTCGCGATTTTGCTTGCCGTGCGACTGCCCGCGAGCCAGCATGCCAGCGAACCCGACGCTTGTAAAGTGTATTACGCCGACCTGTGGGGCAAGCGCGAAGCCAAATACGCCTTCCTGAACGCGAACGATGTGGACACTACTCCCTGGCAAACCCTGCAGCCGCAGCCCGATTTCTACCTGTTCCTCCCGCAGGATGAGCCGCTTCGCCAGCAGTACGAGCAGGGCTGGAAACTGACCGATATCTTTCACCTGCACTCAACAGGCATCAAGACCCATCGCGACCATTCTGCGATAGACTTTGACCGCGACGCGCTCCATCGGCGCATTGCGGAGTTTCGGGACATCGGGCGTATCTCCGACGACGAGATACGCCAGCGCTACCACCTGCCCGACACACGCGACTGGAAGCTCTCGGCAAAACGCGAAGAGCTGGCGAACGACCCCGACTGGGAGCACCACCTGCAACGCTGTCTCTACCGCCCCTTCGATGTGCGCTACCTCTACTACTCGCCCGCCGTCGTGGAACTGCCCCGCGAAGAGGTGATGCGCCATCTGATGGCAGGCGAGAATGTGGCGCTGCTCTCGGCGCGTCAGCAGTCGCAACACAATCAAGAATGGGCTTTGGTGGGCGTGGCTCGCATGCTGGTAGAGTGCTGTGCCCTCTCAAACAAGACAAAGGAAGCGACTTATGTTTTCCCGCTCTACCTCTACTATCGCGAGACGCTGGCAGATGGCACAGCTCTCGTGCGCAGGGAGCCGAACCTGAAGGCGGAGTACCTGCGGGCGCTGAGGGAGCGAGTCGGCTTTGAGCCGTCGCCAGAGCAGGTGCTGGCGTATCTGTACGCCGTGCTACACAGCCCGACCTATCGCCAGCGGTATGCCAGCTTTTTGCGACAGGATTTTCCGCGCGTGCCGTTGCCAGCCGATGCGGAGCAGTTCCGCACGCTGGCGTCGTTGGGGCAGGCACTGATAGACCTTCACCTGTTGCAAGCGCCGCAGCTGAAGCAATCGCCCGTGCGCTACCCCGTGTCGGGCAGCAACCGCGTGGAGAAGGGCTTCCCGCGCTACGACGCGCCCGTCCCCTCTCAGCACGATGGGCGTGTGTGGATTAACCCAACGCAGTATTTTGAGGGCGTCCCCGAAGCCGTGTGGGGCTTCACCTTCGGGGGCTACCCTGTGTGCCAGAAGTGGCTCAAGGATCGGCGCGAGCGTATCCTCTCCAACGCTGAGATTGAGACCTACCGCCAGATAATCGCCGCGCTGGAAGAGACCCTGCGCCTCATGGAGCAGATTGACGCCCATAGCAACCTCCGAAGATAAGCCGCAGAAGTGCCATTTGGAGCCGTTTAGTGATGTTGTATAATATCCCTGAGGAGGCGAACGATGGCATACATTCCGCGTGCAGTGGAGCGCGCTGACCGTTATAAGGTCAAAGTCGCTGAGTATGTTCACTATCGGCGTGAAGGATATCTCAAGGTGGAGAAGCTGGTTCCGCCCGAAGATGTGCAGAAGCTCCTGGATTGGGCGAACGCGCGCTGGGAGGCGGCACACGCACCTGCTGGCAAAGGGGGCGTCGGTCTGCAACAGTCCGAGAAAGCCTCCATAGAAGAGGTTCACCGCACGGGCACGCGCGTTCACCAGCTCCATCGTGTAGACCCAATCGCCGAATGGGGGCTGTTGCACCCGCGTATTCTGGATGTGCTGGAGGCGTTGATTGGTCCGGATGTGCTGGCGCTCCAGACGATGTTGTTTTACAACCCGCCCGGCACGGGCGGTCAGGGCTGGCATCAGGACGCCTACTACATCACCACCTATCCCGACACGCTGATTGGCGCGTGGCTGGCGCTGGAACCCGCCGATGAGGAGAACGGATGCCTGTGGGTCGTGCCCGGCTCTCACTGCGAGCCGATTTATCCCCCTGAACAGGTACATGGGCATGTGCATGCGCAGAACGCTTTTGAGGATTTGCATGCGGTGCAGAATGTGAGCCATCTGGACGATTCGGTGAACACGCTCACGCAGATTGTGCGCCGTTACCCGCCCCCCATTCCTGTACCGATGGAGCCGGGCGATGTGCTGTTTTTTGATGGGCATCTGCTCCATCGGTCGTACCCGAATCGCACAACGGATCGCTGGCGCCGCTCGTTTGTGTGCCACTACTGCAACGCGCGTTCGTGGGTTCCATGGAATCACGGCGCGCCGTATGAGGGCGATAGCGCGAACTACCTGCACATTCTCGCACGGGGTAGCACGCACCTGCCGTATGCTTCGCCACAGTTTGGCACGCCCGTCGATCTGTTCGACGAGCGTGCCGTGAAAGAGGCGCCTGTCCCGCCGCGCATGATGGGCGACGAGTCAGGCGAGATGGTGATGGGTTAGGATTTCGGTTCGCGCTTGATGGTGCAGCCGAAGGCGCGTGTTTCGGCAACAGGCGGCTCTTTGCCCGCCAGAATGGCGTTCAGCGCGTCGCGCAGGTACTGCTTGCTCACGCGCGCTTCGTTCTGGCTGTCATCAATCGAGCCGTGATAGCGCAAAACCAGATTCGAGTCCACCACGAAGACCTCCGGCGTTACCTTCGCGTCGTAGGCATCCGCCACCCGATTGCCCGCGTCTTTCAGCACAGGGAACGGAATGCCTTTGGACTTCGCGTGTTCGGCAACCTCCCCATCAGGCTCGATGTGATTGGAGTTGATGCCGATGAACTGCACGCCTTTGGGGGTGAACTCTTTCGCGAGATTCACCATGCGCTGGTCATAGGCGAGGGAGACCGGGCAGCGCGTGGCGATGAAGATAATTACAATCGCTTTCTTGCCCTTAATCTGGGAAAGCGTTACGGCTTCGGGCAAGCCTTCCACTTTGTTGAGGTTCGGCAGAGTGAAGTCGGGCACTTTTTTGCCGATGGCAGGCTTTTCTGGGGTGGCTTCCGCGTTGGTATGGCTGGTGAAGAACGCCAGCAGCTCCTCGGCGTGGTTGCTGGTGCCTGCCTTCTCGAACACCTTCGCAATCGTGCCATCGGGCGCAATCACGAAGGTCGTGCGGCTGGCGAATCCCGCGGTAGTACGCACGCCGTAGGCGTTCGCCACCTCGCCTTTCTCGTCCGCCAGCAGCAGGTGCTTGAAGTGATTCTGCTCGGCGAACTTCTTCTGCGCCTCCACCGAATCGACGCTGATGCCCACGACGGTGGCGTACTGGCTCAGTTTGTCATACGAGTCGCGAATAGAGCAGTTTTGAGCCGTGCAACCGGGCGTCATCGCCTTTGGGTAGAACATCAGCACCACCCACTTGCCCCGATGTTCGCTGAGCCGGAACGGCTTGCCCTCATGGGTGGTCAGGGTGAAATCGGGCGCGGGACTGCCCTCCTTAAGCGGGGTGGACGAAAAGACGACGCTCCAGACGCCCCACAGCAAAACGCCGATACTGAACGGAACAACCCACCAGAAACGGTTCGGTTTACGCATCGTTGAAACCTCCCTGCAGTTTGGTTTTGAGTGAGAGTGAAGAGCCACTCCCTTCTCTACTTATACCCTATTCGACGATTTAGGGGCGCTCAGGTTCTGAAGCAGGCAAATTTAACGGAACCCTAACACAACTTAACCCTGCCTTAAACTGGTGTGGGGAATACTATAGGCGTCATCATCCGAGAGGTTTGAGTCCTCTCCCCTAATGCCTGCGCGAGGGTAAATGCGCCGTGCGGTTCTCGCCACGCACGGCGCAATTTTTTTATTTGATGAAGCTCAGAAAGTAGCGGTGGATGCGTTCGTCGTCGGTGAGCTCGGGGTGGAAAGCAGTCGCCAGCAGGTTGCCCTGCTGGACAGCGACAATTTTGTCCTCGAATCGGCTCAGCACCGAGACCTCGCGTCCTGCTTCGGTAACAATAGGCGCGCGAATAAACACGGCACGCACGGGCGTTTCAAAAGGCTCGAAGGGCAGGTCCGCCTCAAAGCTTTCGCGCTGGCTGCCGAAGGCGTTGCGCAGGACGGCGATATCCATCACTCCCAGGCGGGGCTGGTCGCTGCCTTCGATCTCGCGCGCCATCAGGATCATGCCGGCGCAGGTTCCGTAGAGGGGCATGCCCTGCGCCACGCGCTCTCGAATGGCGACATCCAGCCCGTAGCGCTCCATCAGTTTGCCGATGGTAGTGCTTTCGCCGCCGGGGATAATCAGCGCGTCGACACTCTCCAGGTCGCTGGGCTTGCGCACCTGTTGGGAATCGACGCCGATGCGACGGAGCATCGCCTCGTGCTTCTCGAAGTCGCCCTGCAACGCCAGCACACCGATTTTCATTTACCACCCGCGCACTGCCATCAGTTCTTCTTCGGCGAGTTTGCGCACATCCAGCCCTGGCATCGCCTCGCCCAAGCCTTTGGAGATTTCCGCCAGCATCTCAGGCTCACGATAGTAGGTTACGGCGTCGACAATCGCCCGCGCTCGCTTTACAGGGTCGGACGACTTGAAGATGCCAGAGCCGACGAACACCGCCTCTGCGCCGAGCCACATCATCAGCGCCGCATCCGCAGGGGTGGCAATCCCGCCTGCCGAGAAGTTCGGCACAGGCAAGCGTCCTGTCTGGTGAATCTCCACCACCAGGTCGTAGGGCGCCTGCAGTTGTTTGGCGATTGCCATCAGTTCGTCTTCGGGTGCGCTGTGGATTCGGCGAATGTCGCGCATAATCGCGCGCATGTGGCGCACAGCCTCCACGATGTTGCCCGTGCCCGCTTCGCCTTTGGTGCGGATCATCGCCGCGCCCTCGCCGATTCGGCGCAGCGCCTCGCCCAGATCGCGCGCGCCACACACGAAAGGCACTTTGAAAGCGTGTTTGTTCACATGGTGTTCCTCATCGGCGGGGGTCAGCACTTCGCTCTCGTCGATAAAGTCCACGCCCAGCGCTTCCAGAATCATCGCCTCGGCGAAGTGTCCGATACGGCATTTCGCCATCACGGGGATCGTAACGGCTTCTTTGATTTCGAGGATTTTCAGGGGGTCGGCCATGCGGGCGACGCCGCCCTCGCGTCGGATGTCGGCGGGCACGCGCTCCAGCGCCATCACCGCTACCGCGCCCGCTTCTTCGGCAATCTGTGCTTGCTCGGCGTTCACGACATCCATAATAACGCCCCCGCGCAACATTTCAGCAAGACCGACCTTCACGCGCCAGGTGGCTTTTTGAACCTCGTAGCGATTGCCCTCGTTTTGCATAGCGTCAGGGATTATACCCGAAGCCAGCCTTTCACCTCAGGTTAGTGATGCGCTTCTACTCAGCATGATGGGAGCGTTTCAGGTATCCTTTTAAACGGGGCTTGCCCCCTGAAGTCAGCGTAGACTAAAGCGAGGTGAACTTATGGATCGCAATCTGGGAATGGATTTTGTTCGGGCGACCGAGGCTGCCGCACTGAGCGCAGGACGCTGGGTTGGTAAAGGCGACCGTCATGCTGTGGATCAGGCGGCGTGCGAGGCGATGCGCCGCGCTCTCGCCGACATCGATATGAACGGTGTCGTGGTGATTGGCGAGGGCGAACGCGACGAGGCGCCGATGCTCTATATTGGCGAAGAGCTGGGCACGGGCAACGGCTATCGCGTGCAGATTGCCGTGGACCCTGTGGAGGGCACGAATCTGGTCGCCAACGGCGCGCCGGGCGCCATCAGCGTGATTGCCGCCGCGATTGAAGGCGAGGGCAAACTGCTCCGTGCGCCCGACATCTATATGGACAAACTGGTGGTGGGCGCGGCTGCCAAAGGCGCCGTGGATATCAACCTCCCGCCCCGCATGAATCTCAAGGTGATTGCCAAAAGTCTGGGCAAAGATGTGCAGGACCTCACGGTGGGCGTGCTGGATCGCCCGCGCCATGAGAACCTGATTCGGGAGATTCGCTCTGCAGGCGCCCGCATCCGGCTGGTGTCGGATGGCGACCTCTCGCTGGCGCTGGAGGCGTTAGACCCCAACGGCGAGATCGATGTGCTGATGGGCATCGGCGGCGCGCCGGAGGGCGTGCTGTCGGCAGCCGCCGCGCTCTGCATGGGCGGCGAGATTCAGGCACGGCTTGTGTTTCGGAATGAACAGGAACGCGCCCGCGCCCGCGAACTGCTCGGAACCGACGATGTGGATCGCGTGCTCACCCTCGAAGACCTCGCGTGGGGCAATGTGGTGTTTGCCGCCACAGGGATTACAGGCGGCAATCTGTTGGGGGGAGTGCGCTACACGGGCTGGGGCGCTATCACCCACTCTATTGTGATGCGCTCCCGAAGCGGCACCATCCGCAAGATGGAAACCCATCACCACTTCCACCACGATCCGAGATATTGAGTGAACTGTTATCCTCAAGCGATCAGGGGGGCTATCAGTCCCCCCTGAAACCAGTCCCTTTTGAGAAAACGAGTAAGCCACGAAATCTCAGCGCGTTTGTGCCAGATGGCTGAAGCCGTTCCTACAAGACGAAGCCGACCTGCGTCGGCTACCTGTCAGAATCTCCCCAGGTTCCTGCACTCCCTCTCACGGAATTGCGCCTTTCTTACGCTCTATCTCGCGCTCGATGCGCTGGAGGTGTTCGGCGTATTCAGGGCTGGCGAGGTCGTCCAGCCACATAATCAGGGCGTCCTCCCCATCGTCGTAATAGCGCTTGCGAACGGAGACGGGACGGAAGCCGAACTTTTCGTAGAGTTTCTGGGCAGGGGTATTGCTGACTCGAACCTCGAGCGTGGCGCGTGTCATGCCGCGCTCCCGTGCGAAGCTCAGCAGGCGATGGATGAGCCGCTGCGCAAACCCGCGCCCCCGATATTCGGGCAACACGGCGACATTGGTGATATGCGCTTCGTCCACCACCATCCACATGCCAGCGTAGCCCACAATTTTGCCCTGAAAGCGTAGCACGAGGTAAAACGCCGAGGGGTTGCGCAAATCCTGCAGAAAGGCTTGCTCCGACCAGCCCGGCTGGAAGACTGCGCGCTCGATGCGCATCACCTCTGGAAGATGCGATTCTTCCATCGGCTCAATCACGATAGCCATCTCACTCTTTGACGCCGCAAAGTTGTTTGTAGACGCGAATCACCTTGCGGATGTAGTTCTGGGTCTCTTTGTAGGGGGGCACGCCGCCGTGTCGGCGCACCGCGCCAGAGCCTGCGTTATACGCCGCCAGCGCGAGAATCACATGGTCCCAGCCGTCGGGGTCGCCCGTTTGCGACCAGTATTTGACCAGATGCCCACGCACGAGGCGCACCGTGCCTTCCAGATTCTGGATGGGGTCGTAGGGGTCTACAACCCCCAGCCCGCGCGCGGTGCCCGGCATCAGTTGTCCCAACCCCATCGCGCCTTTTCGCGAGGTAGCGGACGGGTTGAAGCCCGATTCCACCAGCACAATCGCCATGATGAAACGGGGGTCTACGCCGTATCGTACGCTGAAATGCAAGATGGCGCGTGCAATCTGTTCGGCAGTGGCAGGGTTCAGGCGGGGGTTGAACTTGCGAATAGCCTGATAATAGTAGGGCACATAGCTTTCCAGATTGCGGGCGAAGGTCTGCCAGTCCACAATCGTGGGGGGTTGTTTGGGCGAGGCGTTTCGGCTGGCGAGGTCTTTGCCGCGTGCGGGGGGTCGGGGTGTGTTCTGGGGCTGGCTTTTTGGCGGCTGGGTTTGCTGGCGTGCCCGTTCCTGCGCTTCCCACCGTGCGAAAGTGCTGGCATAGGTGGCGCCCAGCAGCTGGTAGTCGGGCATCGCCCACTCGTTTTCGCGCGTGACCTGCACCAGCGCGCGGATACGCACCTGCCCGTTCAGCACCCAGCGGTCGCTGGGGCGAACCCGAATCGGCAGGCTTTTGCTGGAGTCTATCTCCAGATAGATGGAGGTGTAATCGTCCACAGCAGTGTAGCCGCGCACGACGCCTTCCACCTCCAGCACGCGCTTGCCCACCACCAGTTCCAGCGCGCCCGCTGGAGTCAGCTGCGACACTTTGTGCTGCTTGCGCAGGCGCAGGTAAGACTCCAGATCCTGCCCTGCCCCGACGCCAAGCATGCACGCCATCAAACCCAGCCAGAGCCAGTTTCGCATACGCGAGTTAATTTTCCACACCTCCCTGATTTCCTGCTGGGGTTTCGCGCTTGATGGGGGGCAGTTGCGGCGGGAAGCTCTTCACGCCCGGCTGGTCCCAGCCGTTGCCCTGCCCTGAGAGATCCCAGAGCAGGTCTACCGCAGGCACGCCGAAGCGGGCGAGGCGCGTGTCGGGGTTCTTGCCGTTATCGCGAACCGTGTTGTTGTAGATTTTGTTGTGGTCGGGGAAGGGGTCTACATCCAGTTTGGTATCGCGCGGGAACAGGTTCAGCAAGCTGACCACCAGAATCCCGAAAGTGTCGTTGCCCACGACTTCGTTTTCGTAGACTTCGGTGCGGTCTGCCGCAAGGAGCATAATCCCTGTGCCCTTCAGCACATTGGAAACAATCGCGCCGGGGTCACCGAAGTTGGGCGTGTTGTTGTTGTAGACCTTATTGCGCCGCACGATGGCTTGCTCCTGCACTTTGGAGGGGTTGAAGGGTAGCAGGAAGACCAGAATCCCGCCTGTGTTCTCATAAACCTCGTTGTCCTCGACGAGCGCGTTCACGCAGTTCTCAATCTCGATGCCCGTTACATTCTGGAAAGCTTTATTACGCCGCACGATGATGTTGCGCGACTGCCCCACATAGATGCCTGCGTCGCGCACGCGCGACACGGTGCAGTGTTCCACCAGCACGCCGTCGCATTCTACGGGGTAGACACCGTACAAGCCCGTGTTGTCCACCACGAGGTCGCGGAAGACCACATTCCGTGCGCCGTGAACCACCACGCCGTTGCCCTGATAGTTGCGGATTTCAAGCCCCTGCACGGTGAAATCGTTGCCGAGCGCCGAGATACCGTCGGGCAGCTCGTTTTTGCCGTCCAGCACGGGGCGCTTGCCGTTTTGAATGACGCCCTCAATCCGCACGCCGTGATGAATCACCAGCACATTCTCGTGGTAGACGCCGGGGTAGATGCGCACGACACCGTTGCGCCCTGCGCGATCCACCGCTTCCTGAATGCTCTGTCCGGGGCGCACCTCTACAATCTTCTGAGTCGGCTTCTGCTCGGTTCTCGTGGGGCGTTGGGGCTGTGTTGTATGCGAGGCGAGCGCGACTTGACGGGCTGTGGTCTGGCGCTCACGGTGCATCGCCTGAATGCGCTTGAGTTCGGGACTATCGATGTTGAGCTTCGTGGGCAGGTTGGGCACCAGCCGCGGCACGACGGGTAATCCTGAAGGCACGCGCTTCGGGATGGGCGGCTTGGCGCTCTCATCGGTGAGCGCGAGCAAAAACGCAATCAGGTCTTCTTTTTCCTGCTGGGTGAGCTGGAACTTGCGGATTTTATCGTCCTGCAGGGGCACATCGAGTCCGCGCCCGCGTCCGCCGCCCCCAGCGTAGAAGTCGAGAACTTCCTCAAGAGTGGCGAACGCGCCGTTGCGCATATAGGGCGCGGTGAGCGCGATATTGCGCAGGGTGGCAATCTTGAACGCGCCGTTGGGACCGCCGCCTCTGCCCTTTTCGGCTTCGGGCTTGGGCTTATCTTCAGGGGCGCCCGGCACAGGCGGCACGCCAATCACTTTGAAGTCGCGATTGGCAAAGGTGGGGATGCCGTGGCACTCGTTGCATCGCGTTTTGGGCGAGAGGAAGAGTTTAAGCCCGCGCTTCTCCTGCGGTGTGAGGGCGCTGCCGTCGCCCGCAGCGTAGCGGTCAAATCGTGAGTTGTAGCTGACCAGCGTGCGCTCAAACGCCGCAATCGCCCGCACAATGTTGGTGAAGGTGATGGACTCGCCGTTTTTGCCGCCGAAGGCGCGGTCAAACAGGCGCCGGTATTCGGGGATGGCTTTCAGTTCGCGTACCAGCGCTTCGGGGTCGGCGTTGACCTCTTCGGGCGTGGTGATGACCATGCGCGCCTGCTCTTCCAGGTCGCGGGCGCGCCCATCCCAGAACTGGCGGTGGTTGAACACGGCGTTCCAGAGGGTGGGCGCGCTTCGGGCGAGTTCAATCCCGCCTTTGCGCTGAGTGCCTGCCCCGGCAGCGCCCTTGCCCCGGGAACGCGGTAACCCATCAGAAAAGCCCAGATCGGGATGGTGGCAGTGGGCGCACGAGAGCGTGTTGTCGTCGGAGAGAATCGGGTCAAAGAAGAGCAGGCGTCCCAGCTCCACCTTTTCGGGGGTGGTGGGGTTGTCGGGCGGCTGGACAATTTCTTTCGGGAAGGGTTTCTGCAGCCCTGTGGCGGGTTCCTCGCCTGCGCGTGGGGGCGGGTCGGGCACTAACGCGCCCTGTGCGATGCGCATGCCGCGCCACTGCGTTGCGTCCGAAAGCGCCGAGAGCGTCAGAAGCCCCAATAAGGTCAACACGCTTCCGCCCAGAAGAGCCGTTCGTCGTCGCATCGTTGCTCACCAGGTGAGTCGTTTACGGGGCAGGCATACCAATTCCTGCTATCAGGGAACTATCAGGCAAGATTTGGGGTATACTTGACTCTGGAAGAGCGCCGTTTGGCGCTGTGGACGCAACGCCAAACTGCCAGAATCGTTAAGTATTCGGGAGGTCTATGTTGAGCCGAAATATCCGTACCTTCGTGACTGTGGTGGGGCTTGTACTGATGGTGCTTCTGTTGATGAACTACCTGCGCCATCTGCAGCCTCTGGGTGCGCGCGAGTTGAGCTACACCGAGCTGGTGCATGCGATTGAGCAAGGCACGATTCAGGAGGCGGTAGCGGAGGGCGACCGTCTGACAGGGACTTTCAAGGACGGCACGCGCTTTTACGCTTCGTTGCCGCCGGCTGGCTCCACGCGCGATGCCCTTGTTCAGAAGATGCTCGATGCGAAAATCAGCGTGCGTTTTGCCCCCGAAGCGCGCACACCCGATTATCTGAGCCAGTTGCTGGGGATGTTTCTGGTGATTCTGATTTTCGGGGGGCTAATCTGGTTCCTGTTGATGCGTTCCGCGCAGGCGGGCAACAATCAGGCGTTCTCGTTCGGTAAGGCGCGCGCGAAGCGCTACAACGAGAGCATCCCCCGCGTCACTTTTGACGATGTGGCGGGCGTAGACGAAGCGAAGCAGGAGCTCGCCGAGATTGTGGATTACCTCAAAAACACGCGCAAGTATCAGGCGCTGGGCGCGAAAATCCCCAAGGGTGTATTGCTGCTGGGTCCGCCCGGCTGCGGCAAGACACTGCTGGCGCGTGCGGTGGCGGGCGAGGCAGGCGTGCCGTTCTTCCACATCAGCGGCTCCGATTTTGTGGAGATGTTTGTGGGCGTCGGCGCGGCGCGCGTGCGCGACCTGTTCGAGACCGCCAAAGCGAACCGCCCTGCTCTCATCTTCATCGATGAGATTGACGCCGTGGGGCGCCTGCGCGGCGCAGGGCTGGGCGGCGGACACGACGAGCGCGAGCAGACGCTCAACCAGCTGCTGGTGGAAATGGACGGGTTTGACCCCAATCAGGGCATTATCGTGATTGCCGCCACAAACCGCGCCGACATTCTGGACCCTGCCCTGCTCCGCCCCGGACGGTTTGACCGCCATATCGTGGTCGACCCGCCTGATGTGGAGGGGCGTAAGAAGATTCTGGAAGTTCACACCAAAGGCAAACCGCTGGCGCCTGATGTGAATCTGGAGGTGCTGGCGAAGCGCACGCCCGGCTTCACGGGAGCAGACCTCGCCAATCTGGTGAACGAGGCGGCGCTGCTGGCGGCGCGACGCAACAAGACCCGTATCACGATGGATGAGTTTGAGGAAGCCATCGATCGCGTGATTGCAGGACCCCAGCGGCGCAGCCGCGTGGTGGACGAAAAAGAGCGCCTTGTGGTGGCGTACCACGAGGTGGGGCACGCGCTGGTGGGCGAGCTGCTGCCTGAAGCAGAGCCGGTGCATAAAATCTCCATTCTGCCGCGCGGGATGGCGCTCGGCTACACGATTCAGATGCCCGAACGCGACCGCTACCTGTATACAAAATCGGCGCTTCTGGATCGGATTACCGCGCTGCTGGGCGGGCGTGTCGCCGAGGAGATTGTGTTCGGCGAGGTAGGCACGGGCGCGCAGGACGACCTGAAACGCGCCACCGAGCTGGCACGCGCGATGGTCACCGAGTTCGGCATGAGCGAGAAACTCGGTCCGCTCACCTTCGGACGCCGACACGGCAGCCCGTTCCTTGGGCGCGACCTGATGGAAGATCGCAACTACAGTGAGCAGATCGCTTACGAGATTGACCAGGAAGTGCGTCGCATTATCGAGCAGTGCTACCAGCGCGCGAAGGAGATTCTGAGCCAGCGTCGCGAGACGATGGATCGGATTGTGCAGGTGCTGTTGGAGCGCGAGCATCTGAATCGCGAGGAGTTTCTGGCGCTGCTCCATGGTGAGGAAGGTCAGGGCGCGCAAACAGCAGAGCCTGCACCCGAGCCGACGCCCGCGCCCCCCTCGGAAACCGAAGCGGAGGCGCATCCTGAGTCGGCGCCTGCGAAGAAATCGCTCAAGCCGCGCGCCGCGCCCAGTTAGGAGGCGACTCTATGCGTCTGGAAGAGTTCCGTGCCACCCTGAACGACCCGCAACCGCCTGCAGGGCTTTCAGTTCCCCTGCAGGCGCTGTGGTATGAGGCAAAGGGCGACTGGGAGCGCGCCCACCAGCTGGTGCAGAACGACCCCAGCCCCGAAAGCGCGTGGGTGCATGCCTACCTCCATCGCAAAGAGGGCGATATTGGGAATGCGCACTACTGGTATCGCCGCGCCAGCAAGCCGCCTTTTAGTGGCGATTTTGAGTCGGAGTGGGCACAGATTGCCGCCCACCTGCTGGGTGAGTAGCCCCGCCTGCGGTATACTGAGGGTATGGGAATGCTTCTGTGGCGCCGCGTGAAGGCGCTGGCTCTGGCGGGAGGAGGGCGGCTGCTGTGGCTCGCGATTGCGGTGCTGTTGCTCAGTGCGCTGCTGGGTCCTGCCCTGCGGGAAGCGATTCGGCGCGGCTGGAGCGGGCTGACCGCAACGGTGTATCACACGCATCCCAGCCCGACGGTGATTGTGTCGCACCTGCAGCGACTGAATCGCCTTGAGACCGCGCGCCAGATTACAAACCACATCATCGAAGTGGAGGCGAGCAATGGCTTACCCGTGTGGCTGGCGGGCGAGCGCGTGCTGCTGATTGCTCGCGCGGAGGCGGTGGCAGGGATTGACTTCGCCGAGCTGAAGCCTGAACAAATTCAGGTAGAAGGCAAGCGTGTGCGCTTGCAACTCCCACCGCCGCGCCTGCTGCATGTGAGCCTCAACGAGGCGCACACAAAGGTTTATGACCGCAAGCGGGGCTGGCTGGTGTTCCAGCCCGATAAGGAGATTGAAACCCGCGCGCGTCAGCAGGCGATTGAGGAGGCGCGGGAAGCCGCTCTTAAGGGCGAGCTGATGGAACTGGCACAGCGGAACGCTCAGGAACGCCTGACAGAACTCTTGCGCTCGCTGGGGTTCGAAGAGGTGGAGGTAGAATTTCAGCGGTAGAGTAAGGTTCTCCCCTACCCTACCGCAGCACACTTACGGGTTGCCCGACGGATTTTGCCCTTCCTTCCCGGAGTCTTTGCCCTCTTTGTCTTTCTCGTTGGCTTTCTGGTCTTTTTTCAGGGCTTTGTCCCACTGTTCGCGTTGCTGGGGTGTCAGCACCTTGTCGCGGATTTCCTGCAGCATTTGCTGATTGATTTCCTGCAGGCGTCGTGCGCGAGCGCTGGGGTCCAGCGACTGATCCTGGACAATCTGCTGGCGGAGTTTGGCGTAGCGCTGGGTAATCTCCTTGAGTTTCTCCAGCTGCTCGGGGCTGAAGCGCATATTGGCCATGCTGCCGTAGGCGGGCGCCTGCTCTTCCAGAAGTCGCTCAAACTTCTTGAGTTGCTCCTCGTTGAGCAGGGAGCGTACGAGGCGCACATACTCCTGACGATTCTGTCCCATGCGTTGCATGCGCTGTTCGGGGGTCAGCGAGGTGTCGCGTCGGAGCGCCTCGTTGCGGTCGTTATACTGCTTCCAGAGTCCCTCGACGCGGGCGCGTTGCTCTTCGGTGAGGTTCAGTTCGCGTGCGAGGTTCGCAGGCGCCAGCACATCCCCGCGCTGGGGCGCAGGTGCAGGCGCAGGCTGAACCCGCCCCTCTGCTGGCACTTCCTGCCCTTTCCCTGGTGCATCTTCCTGAGCGAATACGGAAAGCCCGCTCATCAAGACCAGAAGACCACCTAAAATCCAGAACTTTTTCATCGTGTAACCTCCTTGGGGGGTGCCCCCTATGCATAGTATACCACGATTTTAGACGGAAGTCCACAGGGAAAGTTTTGGTGCGCCGCTGGGGGTTATGGGCGGGTATACTCTTGTAGGGGATTGCCCCTAAGGAGGGTACAACGATGCCGAAGAAGGTGCTGATGATTGTCGGCGACTTCGTAGAGGACTACGAGGTCATGGTTCCGTTTCAGGCGTTGCAGATGGTCGGGCTGGAGGTGCATGCGGTCTGTCCGGGCAAGCGTGCAGGTCAGAAAGTGCGCACAGCGGTCCACGACTTTGAAGGTGACCAGACCTACTCCGAGAAGCCGGGTCATAACTTCACCCTGAACTATTCGTTTGACGAGGTTCGTGTGTCGGATTACGACGCGCTGGTGATTCCGGGCGGGCGCGCGCCGGAGTATATCCGTCGCGACCCGAAGGTGCTGGAGATGGTGCGCCACTTTTTTGAGAACGACAAACCTGTCGCCGCGATCTGCCATGGCTTGCAGGTGCTGACTGCGGCAGGCGTTTTGAAGGGGCGCACCGCGACCGCCTATCCTGCGGTGGGACCCGAGCTGACTCTGGCAGGCGCGAACTACGAGGAGGTTCCTGTGGATAAGGCGGTGGTGGACGGGAAGCTGGTAACTGCGCCTGCGTGGCCGGCGCATCCCGACTGGCTGGCGAAGTTCCTGCAGGTGCTGGGCGTGCGAATCGAGGCATAGCCCTTCTGGAACCCGATGCGGGCTTGGGCGAGCGGTTTGTGGGGGCTGGCGGCGCTGCTCGCGGCTTTCCTGCTGCTCACCAAGCCCGTGCATATTGATGATACAGTTGTGTTGCATGTGGCGGCGCAGGTGTTGAAAAACCCCCTGCGTCCGTTTGATGGGGAGTTTTTCTGGCTTGCGGAGCCGCGCTCGTTGTTTGAAACGACCACGAATCCCCCTCTGGTGAGCTACTGGCTGGCGCCTGCAATTGCGCTTGGAGGCTATCGGGAGTGGTGGCTTCACTTATGGCTGATGCCGTTTGCTGGGTTGCTGGGGTGGGGCGTTTATCGGCTGGCGTGGCGGTGGCTGGGCGAGTCGTATGCGGGCTGGGCGGCGGCGTGGGTATTGCTCTCGCCTGCGGTTTTGCCCGGCATGAATCTGATGCGCGATGTGCCCGCTCTGGGGTTGTTTGTGGCAGGGCTGGCATGCTGGGTGGAAGGGATTCATCGTGCCCATCGTGGCTGGCTGTTCTGGGGCGCGCTGTTGGGTGGGCTGGCGGGATTGGCGAAGTATACGGCGCTCTCCTGGGTTGGGGTCGCACTGGCGTACGCAGTCTTTCAAGGTGCGTGGCGGCAGGTGTGGTGGCTTGCTGTGGCGCTGGTGCCGATAACGCTCTGGAGCGGGCATAACTTCTGGGTATACGGCGAGCCGCACCTGCTTTATCTGTGGCAGGAGCGTCGCGGAAGCGCGCCGTGGGAGGCGAAGTGGCTGCCCGCTGTGGTGGGGCTGGGCGCCAGCACACTGATAGGGCTGGCGGTGCTGTGGAGTCGGCGCCTGCCCCTGTGGCAAACGGGACTGCTCGTGCTGGGCGTTGTGGGGTTGGCGTACTGGCATCGCGCGTTTTACGCCAGCGAGCCGTTCCACTGGCAGGCGATGGTCTGGCTGGCGCTGGGCGCCACACAGCTGGGATTGGCGCTTCTCTCCCCTGCTCCGTCGCAAGGCTCAGACGCAACAGGCTGGTTCCTGCGCCTGTGGCTGGGAATCGGGCTGGCGGGCGCGGTGTGGGGTGTGCCGTTTCAGGCGATGCGCCATCTGCTGTTTGCGCTGGTGCCGATGGTGTTGCTGCTGATGCGTGGAGCGCCGCCGGGCAGGCTCCACCGTACCATACTTGGTGTGCAGGCGGTGTTGAGTCTGCTGATTCTCTGGGGCGACTATCAGTATGCGCAGGTTTATCGGGATTTTGCGGCACGCGCGCGAGCGATGTGGGGTCATGAGCGGGTCTGGTATGCAGGCTCATGGGGCTGGATGTTTTACGCAGAGCGGGCAGGCTTCCGTAAAATCCTGCCGAGCGGCGAAGGGCTGGAGCCGGGCGATCTGATTCTCGTGCCGGAGCTGGCTTACAAAGGGCGGTTGCCAGCCGATTTTGAAACCAGCGCCCATTACGCAGGCACTCTCGTGAGCTACTACCCCCTGGGGGCTGCGGTTTACACGATGAATGCGGAGGTGGGCGGGTACTATTATGCGCTGGTGCGCGGGCGTGCGCCGTTCGCCTTCGGGTACGGCTTGCCGCTGGAGGTGTTTCGGGTCTACCGATGGGTTCCACCGGAGTGAGCTTGATTGTGCCAATGCATAACGAGTCGCCCTATGTGGAGGCGCTTCGGGACACGCTGCCGCCTGTGCTGGATGCGCTGGGGTACGAGTGGGAGCTGATTCTGGTCGATGACGGCAGCACCGACGACACTGCTGAGAAACTTCAGGCGTGGTGTGAAGCAGATTCGCGCGTGCGCGCCGTTCGGCATCCGCATCGGCTGGGGAAGACGGCAGCCTACGCCAGCGGGTTCGCTCAGGCGCAGGGACAGTATATCTTCACGCTGGACGCGGACTTGCAGGAAGACCCCTCGGCGATGGGAGCGATGCTGGAGAGGCTCCAGCAAGGCGCGGGGATGGTGGTGGGCTGGCGTCGTCCGCGTCGGGATGGGTGGGTGAAGCGGGCGGCGTCTTGGGTCTTCAACACGCTTTTGCGCTGGACGACGGGCGTGCCATTACACGATATCAACTGTGGCTTCAAGGGCATGCGTCGGGAGGTGATGGAAGCGTTGCGCCCCTATCTGGTGCGTGATTTTCACCGTTTTTTGCCCGTGCTAACGCATCGGATGGGGTACACCGTTGCAGAGGTGGTGGTTTCCCATCGCGCACGCCAGTACGGTCGTTCCCGATATGGGTTCGGACGGTACTGGCGTGCGCTCTGCGATCTGGTGGTGTTGTGGCGCGTTATGGGTAGATGCCGCGAATCGTCGTCGCTTCGGCGACGCGCTTGACGCCGATAATATACGCGCCCATGCGCAGGTTGACCTTGTTCTGTTCGGCGGTCTGCACCACATGGGCGAAGCTCTTGCGCATCGCCTTCTCTAACTTGGCGTTGACCTCTTCTTCTTCCCAGAAGAACGCCTGCAGGTCCTGAACCCACTCAAAGTAGGAGACAATCACGCCGCCCGCGTTGGCGAGGATGTCGGGCACGACCAGCACGCCCATTTCGTCCAGAATTTCGTCAGCGTCGGGTGTGACGGGACCGTTGGCAGCCTCCACGACGATTCGGGCTTTGATGTTGGGCGCGTTGCGGGCGGTTATCACGCCATGTAACGCCGCGGGCACGAGGATATCACAGTCCAGTTCGAGCAGTTGCTCGTTGGTGATGAGTTCCGCGTCGCGGTAGGCTTGCAGGCAGCCGTCGCGTCCTGCGCAGTGCAGGAGGCTGGGGATGTCCAGCCCATTCGGGTTATAGATTCCGCCGCGCACATCGGAGACCGCAACGACCTTCGCGCCTGCCTGATGCATCAGCTTGGCGGTGGCGGAGCCGACATTCCCGAAGCCCTGAATGGCAACGCGCGCCCCTTCCAGAGTGAAGCCAAGCATTTTCGCCGCTTCGTGCGCCACCACGCACACCCCTCGCCCTGTGGCTTCGAGACGCCCCTCCGAACCGCCAATCGCAATCGGCTTGCCCGTGACCACCGCAGGCACGGTGTAGCCCTTATGCATGGAGTAGGTGTCCATAATCCACGCCATCACCTGCGGGTTCGTGCCGACATCGGGCGCGGGGATATCGGACTCGGGTCCGATCATGATGGAAATCTCGGTGATATAGCGCCGGGTGAGGTTTTCCAGTTCGTGGACGGAGAGCCGCTTGGGGTCGCAGACAACGCCGCCTTTGGCGCCGCTGTAGGGGATGTTCACGACGGCGCATTTCCAGGTCATCCACATCGCTAAGGCGCGGGTCTCGTCGAGGGTGACTTCGGGATGGTAGCGGATTCCGCCTTTTGCGGGACCGCGCGCGGGGTTGTGGTGGACGCGATAGCCTGTGAAGACACGCACGGAGCCATCGTCCATCTTGACGGGGAAGTTCACGGTGAGTTCTCGGCGCGGGTGCTTCAATACCTCCAGTAGACTACGGTCCAGGTTCAGGTAGTGTGCTGCCGCCTCAAGCTGGCGCACCGCGATCGCATAGGCGTTGCTTTCTTCCTGTCGTTTTTTCGGCTCAGCGGCGAGCATCGTCTGCGACATTGCAGTTCCTCCTCCCGTTGTTTTGTAGCAGTTTACAGGTTAAATGTTCCATATCGTCGGTCATCCTCCAACAACGATAAGGGCAGCCAGCGTCGGCAGATACCGAACGCCAGCAGCACCATCCCTATATTATACACCAGCGCGCGGAGGTTTGTTTCCACGAACTCCCCTCCTAACACACTGGGGGCAAACAGGTAGAGCAGCCCCTGTGCCAGAGCTGTGAGGATCAATAGCGCCAGCACGGCGCTCAGGCGACGCTGGGGGTTGAGCGTCATCGGCAGAAAGGCGGTGGCATAGCACGCGAGAACACGGCTGACAATAAAGCTCCCTATCAGATGATTCTGCAGGCTTGCTTCAATAAGCCCTGAGAGAAACCCCGCCCACGCCGCGAGGGTGGGGTTCGTGCGCATGGCGATGCACGCCAGCGCCACAAGGGGGAAGTTCGGGACAGCACCCGCAATCGCAATGCGCGGCGCCAGCACCCCTTGCAACACCTCTGCCAGCAGGATGAGTAGCACCACTCGCAGGGTGATGCCCCATCCCTGCCAGAGCGCAAGGCGCACAATCCACGAGGGGCGAATACGGTCGTACATCAAGTCGAGTCACTCTCCAGGATGCGCAAAAATTCTGCGGGCGATACAATCAGGATGCCGCGAAACTCGCGAATTGGTAACAAATGATCCCTATCTCCCGTGACTAAGTAAGATGCTTTACCTAGCACCGCACATTCCAGTACCGCCTCATCCTTTGGGTCCTTACAAACGCCTTTAACCTCCCCTGTTGTGGAGATTACCTCAAGAAATTCGCGTAGCGCTTCGATGTAGCGCTGCGCCCTGTCAGTGGAAAAGCGCAATTTTTGTATCAGTTTTTGATGCACTTCGTCCAAGATAGCGGAACAAGTTAGTCCGTGCACTTTGCCATCTTGTGCTAAAGAAAGGCACTGACGAGGTTTGCCGCCCCATCCAATCGCGGAGATGATAACATTCGAGTCAAACACAACGCGCTGAGGCATTAATCGTCCAGCCACTTAGCGACGAAAGCAGTTCGTTCATCGTCATCCATCTTATCCCAGTCCAGACCACACTGAGCTGCTGCTCTGCGGAATACATCCCCGACCCGCTCCTCGTAGCGCGCGAAGAATTCGTCTAAGCGGGAAGGCGATGCGGCACTCTTTCGTGAGGTCCCCAAGGGAGCCCCCGGAGCAGCTGGAGCAAACTTGCGATAAGTTGCTTCGTCTACAAACTTGTGGAACCTTTGTCCTTTGTATGCCACTTTCAGAGCATACCGCACGCTTGTCTTACCTGAGCGCGTCTTCCACTCATAGCGCACAGGCTTGACCTCACTATCGGGAACCTCTACCATTTTTCGCTCTTTGACGCTGTAGAATCGCATGCACTCCTGCCTCCAGGGCAAATTATACCCTGCTCACCAGCTACTTTCCTTGCTGAACAAGAACGATCTCGAGGGTGCTGAAGTCCACCGCGGGCACGACGATCGCCTTCTTGACGGAATACTGGCGGTCTATCCAGACACGCTCCACCGTACCGATAGGGATGTTAGGGGGATATTTGCTACCCAGCCCTGCGGTTACGACCTTATCCCCTGCCTGGACAGGCGCTTCGGGAGACAAAAAGTTGAGCAGGAGCGTCGACTCGCCCCGCCCTTCCACCACACCCGTAGATACTTTTTGCGGGTTCAGCACTTTCGCGCTCACCGCCACGCGGGGGGCACTCACGAAGCGCACAATCGCATGGCTCGAATCGGCTTGCACCACCACGCCCACCAGCCCCTCACCAACCACGACGGGTGCGCCTGGCTGAATCCCATCGCGTGTGCCTTTATCAATAATCAGCGTTTGCTGTCCTGCCTGGGGGTAGTTAGCAATTACTCGGGCGCCGACCCATTTGCCCATCAGCGCGGGACGCAGCTGGAGCAGGCTCTGCATCGTGGTATGCTCGCGTTGAATTTGCTCCATCTGGCTCAGTTGCAGGCGCAGGCGTGCGTTTTCCTCTTTGAGCTGGTCAACCTCGCGTGCGGCGTGTTGTGCCTGAATCAGAGCGCGCCCGCGCGTGCTAACCGCGTTCGCGATATTGCTCAACCCACTCTGGAGGGGCACAATCGTTGCACGCACAAGCGCCGTGATCGGGTCCGACTGTCCATTCTGCGTATGCCGATTGTGATACACGCCCAGCGCCAGCCCCGCGGCGGCAAGGATTGCCATCATCATCAGCGAGCGGCGCATGGCGGTTCACCTCTTGCGGTTCTGGGCGGTTTGAAGCACCTTGCGGAGCATGGGGTTGGTGTCCAGTTCTTCCAGCACTTTGCCTGTGCCCAGCACCACGCAGGAGGTCGGGTCGTTGGCGACAATGACAGGCATGCCGGTTTCACGCTGAAGGAGGTGGTTCAGCCCGCGCAACAGGGCGCCTCCGCCGCAGAGGACAATCCCCTGATTCATAATGTCGGCGGCGAGTTCGGGCGGTGTTACTTCAAGGGTTTGTTTGACGGCTTCCACGATGGCGTTGACGGGTTCCGCGATGGCTTGCCGAATCTCTTCGGAGGTGATGCGCACGCTCCGCGGTAGTCCGCTGATGAGGTCGCGCCCCTTGACCTCCATTTCAAGTTCCTGCTCCAGGGGGTAAGCGGAACCGATTTCGATTTTGACCTGTTCGGCGGTGCGTTCGCCGATGTAGAGGTTGTAGGCGCGTCGCACATAGTTGGCAATTGCTTCGTCGATTTCGTCGCCTGCGATGCGGATAGAGCGGCTGGCAACAATCCCTGCCAGCGAGATGACCGCCACTTCGGTCGTGCCGCCGCCGATATCCACCACCATCGAGCCTGTGGGTTCCACGACGGGCAGCCCGACTCCGATTGCGGCTGCCATCGGCTCTTCAATCACATAGGCTTCGCGGGCGCCAGCGCGCATCGCCGCCTGAAGCACTGCACGGCGCTCCACCTCGGTAACGCCGCTGGGGATGCCCACCACCATGCGCGGCGGAATCCAGCGATGGCGCGAGACTTTGGCAGCGTAATACTGGAGCATCTTTTCGGTTTGCTCGAAGTCGGCAATCACGCCGTCTTTGAGGGGACGCACCGCCACGATGTTGGCAGGCGTGCGCCCCAGCATGCGCTTCGCCTCTTCCCCCACCGCCAGCACCTTGCGTGTATCCTGATCGATGGCAATCACGGATGGCTCGCGGAGCATAATGCCCTTGCCCCGCACATGCACCAGCGTGGTGGCGGTGCCGAGGTCAATCCCCAGATCGCGCCCAAAACGCCCGAACAGTTTCGAGATGAAAAACACCGCGCCTTCTGCCTCCGATAAAAGTATACCTTTTCGAGAGGGGTGGGCTTCTCCCGCGTCTTAACTGAAAAGGCGACGGCTGAAACCGTTCCTACTCAACAGGATTTTGAGGCGCTTCAACGAACTTTGCCTTTACTATGCAAGGAGGCAACACATTTCCGTTCGGGTTCGGCTGGGACAGCGCGCCAGAAGGAATAGCCGACTTCCGCTTTTTGCTTCATGCGCCTGCAGGGGCACGGGGGGCAGTGCGGGTCGGTCGGGATGGACATTATTACACAGGCTCGCGCCGAATCCGATTCTGGGGGGTCAACTTCACGGCAGGCGCGAACTTTCCCCCGAAAAGCGACGCGCCCAAAGTTGCGGAGCGGCTGGCGCGAGCAGGGGTGAACTGCGTTCGGTTTCATCACATGGACGCCGACTGGGCACAGCCTTCCCTCATCGACTACTCTGGAGGCACTTCACGCACGCTGAACCCCGAAGCGCTGGATCGGTTTGACTACCTGTTCGCTGAGCTGAAAAAGCGCGGGATTTATGGGAACATCAATCTGCTGGTCAACCGCCGATTTTTCAGTAAGGATGGCTTGCCCGAAGCGATTGACTCGGTACGGGATGTGAAAGACCAGCACGGGATTGGCTTTTTCTATGAGCCGCTGATGGTGCTTCAGCAGGAGTACGCCCGCCAGCTGTTGACCCATCGGAACCCCTACACAGGGCTGACCTATGCTGAAGACCCCGCCCTGGCGATGGTAGAAATCAACAACGAGAACGGATGCCTGCAGAGCTGGTTTCTGGGCGTGTATGACCGCATGCCCGAACTGTTCCAGCAGGCGCTGCAACGCCAGTGGAACGAGTGGCTCCGCCGTCGCTATAGCACAACTGCCCGCCTTCGAGAGGCATGGGGCGAGATAGACCAGCCGCTGGGAACCTCGTTGTTGCGCAACGCCGATTTTACGCGGGGCGGCGCCGAGTGGGTGCTGGAACAGCACGGGAGCGCCCGTGCAGAGGCGGTCTATCAGGAAGGCGCGGTGCAAATCCGTATTACGCAGGCGAGCGATCAGGACTGGCATGTGCAGTTTCATCAGCCGAATCTGCAGGTGGAGCGTGGGGCGCTCTATACGATTCGCTTTGAGGCGCGCGCCGACGCCGAGCGCCCCCTGCGAGTCTCCATCGGGATGGCGCATGCGCCGTGGCAGACGCTGGGCGTTGAGGAAACCGTGAGCCTGACCCCCGAATGGCGAACCTATGAGGTGGTCGGGTTTGTCAGTCAGGATGACACCAACGCACGCTTGCTGTTTTCGGGGCTGGGGAAGCAGACGGGGGCGGTCTGGCTACGCGGGATTCGCCTTCAGAGAGGGGGCACAGTACGCTACCTGCCTGAGGGCGAGGCGCTGGCAGAGGGGCGCGTGCCAATCCTTTACCGTCGGCAGTGGGCGCGCTACCCCGAACGCGCCCAGAAAGATTGGCTGCGGTTCCTGTGGGAGACCGAGCAACACTACTGGCAACGCATGTACCGCTTCCTGAAAGAGGAGCTGAAGGTGAAGGGCGTGGTATTCGGCACGATAATCCGCTGTAGCACGCCGAACCTGATGGCGGAACTGGACGCGGTAGACACGCACGCCTACTGGCAACACCCAGAGTTCCCGAATCAGGCGTGGAGCGCGACCGACTGGTATGTGCGCAACCTGCCGATGGTCAACACGGGTGGGGGCACGCTGACGGGATTGGCGGTGAGCCGTGTGGTGGGGCGCCCCTTCAATGTCACGGAGTATAATCACCCTGCCCCGAACCAGTATTGCGCCGAAGCAATCCCGATGCTCACGGCACTGGCTTCCCTGCAGGATTGGGACGCGCTGTTTCTGTATACCTATAGTCATAGCGCCGACCTCAAGGCGGAGCGGATTACGGGGATGTTCGATATCAATCAGCACCCTGTGATGTGGGGGCTGATGCGGGCGGGCGCGGCGCTCTTTTTGCGCGGGGATGTGGCGCGGGCACGGCGCTGGACAGCGGCGGAGCTGAATGCAGACGACGAGATAGACCATCTGCGCACTTCCTGGGCGTGGGGGCTGGTGTCGGGCGAGCATGCGGGGCTGGACGGGCGCTGGGCGTTCCGCCATCGGATTGGGATTGTACGCCGTCGCGAAGACACACCGCCGAACGCCCTGCCTCCTGATAAAGTAGCGTTGAACCCTGAACGCTACGAATCGGACACGGGCGAGGTGGTGTGGACAGGGTTCAGCCAGCAGCGAGGCGTGTTCGTGGTGCGTAGCCCTGTCAGCAAAGTTGCCGTGGGTTTTCTGAAGGGGCGCAGTTATGAGCTGGGCGACCGTTTCCAGTTGCGCTGTGTGGAGGCGCCGCTGGACGGGTTCGCGGCGTTTGTGTTGACGGCGCTGGAGCATGGAACACGCTGGCGGTGTCTGATTACGACCGTCAGCTATGCGGAAAACACGGGCTGGAACCTGCGCGAGCTGGGCGAGGGGCGCATCACGGTGGGCAACCAGTGGGGCGATGCGCCGACCCGAATCGCCGTGCCGACGCTGGAGTTGAGCGTGCCCTTCCCCGCGCAGAAGGTTGCGTGCTGGGCGCTGGACAGCAACGGCAAGCGTCGGCAGCGAATCGCGGCGGTCAGCACGGGGCGCAACACGGCGCGGCTGCGTCTGGAACCTGCCCACCGCACGATGTGGTACGAGCTGATTCTGGGCTAAGCGGCTACCCCGCCTGACGCAGGGCGTTTTCAATCAGTTCCAGCTGGGTGGTGAGTCGGGCGTCGTAAGTGCCCTGCTCTGTTTCGATGCGGCAAGAGCCAGCCTCTACGCGCCGGTCTTCGAGAATCTCCAGCTGGTCTATCCCGTCCAGCACGCTGAGCAGGCTGGCGCGATGCTGGCGCACGCGCTCTAAGTCTGCGGGGTTCACAAAGATGCGCACGGCGCCGAAACCCTTGATGCGTCGCAGGGCGTCTCGGATCAGCGCGAGGATATGGTCGGGGTGCATGCGCAACTCCTCGCGGATGACTTTGCGGGCAATCTCCATCACCAGTTCCAGCATGGGGGTTTCGGTCGCCTGCAGGTAGGCGTCAAACTCCGCACGCAGGGACTGGAGGAACTGTTCCACCTCGGCGCGAAGTGACTCTATCTGGAGCTGGAGGGCGCGCTCCATTTCCTGCTGGGCTTGCTGTTTGCCTTCGGCGTAGCCCTGCTGGTAGCCTGCTTCGTAGGCTTGCTGACGGATTTGTTGCGCCTGTGCATGCGCGGTGCGGATAATTTCGTTGGCTTTGCGCTGGAGGGATTCTAAGTCAGGGGCAGGCGGTTCGGGAGCGGGCGCCTTCACTTCAGGGAACACGGCGGACGCGGGCTTGGGGGAATCATTCGTTTTGACTTTACCCGTGCCTGTCCAGGGGGCGAGGTCTGGCGGGAGGGGCGCGGCGGCGCGCTCCTCCCGTAAGGTTTCGAGGGCTGGAAATGGAGTGGGTTTGTTCATTTCAGATGAGCATCTCCTCCTCGCCGCCGCGCGAAATTACGATTTCACCCGCTTCCTCAAGGCGTCGCACGATGCTCACGATACGCTGTTGGGCCTCTTCCACCTGACGCACGCGCACGGGACCCATAAACTCAATCTCCTCTTTGAGCATGTTGACGGCGCGTTCGGACATGTTGCGGAAGATTTTCTCTTTGAGCGCGTCGCTGGCGCCTTTGAGGGCGAGCGCGAGTTCTTTCATATCCACCTCTTTCAGCACCTGCTGGATGGCGCGGTCGTCCAGTTGCAGCAGGTCTTCGAAGGTGAACATGAGTTTGCGAATTTCTTCGGCGAGTTCGGGGTTGGTGTCGTTGAGGTAGTCAAAGATGGCGCGTTCGGTGTTGCGGTCTACCCACTGTAGCACTTCGACGAGGCTTTTGACGCCGCCCGCGGCGCTGAGTTCCTGACTGGCGATGCTGGAGAGCTTGCGTTGCAGGACAGCCTCTACGCGGCGAATCACATCGGGCGGCGTGCTGCCCATCGTGGCGAGGCGTTCCGCCACTTCGGGGCGCAGTTCGGGGGGCAGGTTGCTGATGACCGCCGCGGCGGTCTGTGGCTCCAGATATGCCAGCACCAGCGCGATGGTTTGCGGATGTTCATCGGCAAGGAAGGTGCTGAGCTGGGTAGGATGCACGCCTTTGATGGAGTCGAAGGGGAGCATCTGGAGCGCGCGGGTCAGGCGTTCCAGAATCTCCTGAGCCTTATCGGGACCAAAGGCTTGCTCCAGCATTGTGCGGGCGTGGTCCAAGCCGCCTTCCAGCGCGAGGTTCTGCGCAAGGCAGATTTCGTAAAACTCCTTAATCACTTGCTGGCGCACCTCGGCGGGGATGCTGCCCAATCGCGCAATCTCAAGGCTGAGTTCCTCCACTTCTGCCTCGTTGAGGTGCGGCAGGATTTTCGAGGCTATCTCCGTGCCTAAGGCGACCAGCACAATTGCGGCTTTCTGTTTACCCGTAAGCTTCTTTTCCGCTGGCTTGAGCATGGCGTCCTACCCCTTGATCCAGTTTTTGAGAAGCGCGGCGACATGTTCGGGCTTGTTCTGAGCGAATTTCTGGATTTCGAGCAGTTCGGGCTGGGTGCGTTCGCGTATGGCGCGTGCCATCTCTTCTTCAAGGAACGACTCCTCTTCCCCACGCCGCCGGATGGGGGTTAGCGCCCCACCCTCGCTGGGCGCCCCTTCCGAATGGAGGGCGACGATGCCCTCTTCGCCAATGCTCACATCGAGCGTGCCCCCGCCGGGGAGGGCAGCGACGGGACGCTGGGCAGGCAGGCTGGGTGTGGGGCGTTTAATTTGCTTGCCAATCACCCGCGCGAGGAAGAAAGTCACGATGAACAGGAGCAGCACGGGCAGCAGTTTCCAGAGAGTTGCCATACGCCGGGCGGCTTCCTGCGCTTTGCGTTCCTCTTCGGCGGCTTTGGCGGCGCTGGTATCGAACTTCACGCGCTGAACGGTTACGATTCGGTTGGGCGTGTTGGGGCTGGCGCCGACAGCGGTCTCCAGCCACGCGCGCATGGCGGTCACGGCGTTTTCGGGCACCGATTCGTCCACCAGCACGGCGACGCTGAGCCGCTCGATTCGTCCCGGCGCCCGCACGATATGCTCCACCTGCTTGTTAATCTCATAGTTGCGCACGCTATCTTCACGGTTGTATTCGCCGACACCTGTGGTGGTGGGCGCGGCGGGGTACATCGGCGTCTCGGCACGGTTGGACGCGATTCCTGCCGCACCTCCCGCAGTGGGGGGCGTGCCACTCAGACGCTCATTTGTGCGCGTCTCGCTCACGACAGCGGCACGGTTCGGGTCTAATGGCTCCACACGCTGGGACTGAATCTCCTGCTTATCAAGGTTCAGCTCTGCCTGCACGACGACGCTGGATTTGTCTTTGCCCAGCACGCGGTCTAAATGTTGTTGAATCTGGCGGCGGAGTTCGTCGGCGTAGGCGCGTTCCGCCTCACGCCGGGCACGCACGATTTCCTGATCACTGGCGAAATCGTCGCCGCCGTTCCACAGGGGGCGCGCCTCAGAATCCAGCACCGTAACATTTTCTGGCTTCAAGCCCTCCACACTGTGGCTCACCAGATGCACAATCCCCCGCACCTGATCGCGCGTCAGCTGCATGCCGGGCTTGAGCGTAACGACCACACTTGCTGTTGGCTCGGTTCGGGAATCGGCGAAGGGCGAGTCGTTGCCAGGGGTGATATGGACTCGCGCGCTCTCAACGGGTTCCAGATGCTGGATGGTGTTTTGCAGTTCCTCTTCCATCGCAATCCGGAGGGTGTTCTGCTCCATCGTCTGGGTCATGCCGAAGGGCGTTTTTTCGAGTCGCGCATAGCCGGGCGCGCCCGTTTTGGGAAGCCCCTGCGCTGCCAGCTCCAGTCGGGCGGTTTCGGCGTGTTCGGCGGGCACCTCAATTACGCTCCCACCTCCCGAAGTGCGCACGGGGATATTTTTCTCTTTGAGCGCCTGCACCACCTGGGCGGAATCGGCGGGGCTCAAGCCGGTGTAGAGGACGGTGTAATTGGGCGAGGTCGCCCAGAATCCGAGCGCGACAAAGAGAACGAGCAGTCCCCCTGCGCCCACCAGCATCCCTGTGCGGGTGGCTCGCGGCGTGTTATGCCACCATTCCCTGAGCCGAGTGAGCAGGTTTTGCATAAGTTTTCACCTTAAACTTGCAAACGCATAATCTCCTGATAGGCTTCCAGCACTTTGTTGCGCACCTGCAAGGTCAGTTGGAACGCGAGGTTGGCGCGTTCCATCGCCAGCACAAGCGTATGTTCGTCCACGGGTTCGCCCTGAGCAAACCGCTGGGCGAGTTCACTGGCGTGATTCTGGGCGTCGTTGACCTGCCCAATCACCTCACGGAGCATCGCGCCGAAGTCGGCGCGTAGCGTGTCGCTCTCGTCGGTGGACTCAGGCGCCAGCCATTCCGGCGGCTTGATCTCATTAATCTCGATTCGCGGCAGGGGACGGACGATGCCCTTAATCTCCATCGTTCAGCCCTCCTTACACGCGCCCGATGTCGAGCGTGCGCAGGAACATGTTTTTGGCGGCGTTGAACGCCTGAATGTTGGCTTCGTAGGCGCGACTGGCGGTGATAAGGTCCACCATCTCATGCACCATCTCCACATTCGGGTAAGCGACATAGCCGTTGGGGTCGGCGTCAGGATGTCCGGGCTGATAGACCAGCCGTGGCGGAGTTGGGTCATGGGCAATCCCCACCACGCGCACGCCCCCTGGCATAGAGGCAGTTGGGGTGATGGGTTCAAAGATGGCGACTTTGCGCCTGTAGGGTCCGCCTTCGGGCGTGCGCGTGCTGTTCGCGTTTGCGAGGTTGTCGGCGATTATGTCCATGCGCAGCCGTTCTGCAGAAAGACCGCTTGCGCTCACGCGCATGGTATTGATCAGTCCCATCGTTCACCTCCTATCGGTTTTGTCCGCCTGTGATGGCGGTGAGCAGGGTACGCACCTGCCCGCCTGCGATTCGCACGAGCATCGCGTAGCGCAGTTCGTTTTCGGCTAAGAGCGCCATCTCGCGTTCAGGGTCTACGGTGTTGCCGTCCGTTCGCATGGGAGCGTTCGAAAACTGCTCAAGGGCGTTCCTCCATCGGGGTTCTGGGGGCGCGGTGTAGTGGCGCGGGTCGGAGGCGCGCATGGGGATTATGGCGTGCTGGCGCGCCAGTTGCACGGCGCGGTTTTCGGCAGGCGGCGTGGGTAAAGGCACATCCACCCGCTGATAGTTAGGGGTGTTGGCGTTCGCCAGGTTATGCGCCAGAGCGCGGTGGCGTGCGCTGGCGTGGCTCATTGCCCGCTCCGCCGTTTGCAGAGTCGGCGTATCCCAGAAGATGCGCGTTGCGCGAATCGGTTCCATCGCTCCCTCCTCTCGCGTCCCTGCACGATTCGGCACTCCTTGCCTCAGAGGGGATTATCGGCAGGTAGGGGTACGGAGTTTAGAGGGAAATCCGGGCTTCAGGGGAAGAGATGAAGCTGGGAGTGATGGCTCTGCTCGAGGGGTTCGCCCCACCGTCGGGCGATGCCCGTTTTTAGCAGTTGCTGGTTGCCTGGCGCAGGGAGATCCAGCGCGTACACAGTGCGCCCCATTTTGTGGGCGACTTCGGCGCATTGATAGGTGCCGCTGAATACTTTTTTGCCGTTTTTGAGCGACTCTCGCGCCCCCGATTCGATAATCACCACGAACTCCGCGAGGGCTGCCACCAGACGGTTGCGCATCATCGCTGCCCCTGAAGACCAGCCCGCGAGCGGGTGCAGCTCTGAGAGCAGGAGCAGGCGGTCGTCGTTGAGGGGCTGCATCCATTCCCGAACAAGCTGCTGGGTTAGTTTGGAAAGCAACCCTTGAGGCAGGATCCCCACCACAATCCCGCCTGCTTCCAGCGCGGTGCGCGCGGCAATCTGGTCTATGCCTTTCGCGAAGCCTGTGATAATGCCATAACCCTGCTCTGTGAGATGCTGGGCAACGCGCTGGGTTTGCGTTTGTGCCTCTTCCGAGGGATTGCGTGAGCCTGCTATTGCGGCGAGGGGGGCAGACTCCAGCAGGGCGAGTTTGCCCAGCGCGTACAGCACCAGCGGTGGGGCAGAGGCATCATGCAGGCGCGCGGGATATTCGGGATGATAGCAGGTAAGAAACTGCCCTCCCTGCTGCAGGAACTGGTGCAACACCAGCGCTTCCTGGGTCAGGAGTGGCTCCATTTGTGTCCATTCGGGCTGGTCGCGCAGGAAGGCGCCGATGTCGGCAGGTTGCTGCTGCCGAAAGCGTTTGCGCAGGTCGCGGTGTTCACCGTGCGCCAGCAGCATCCAGTAGACCCATTCGCGTTCCTCCATCGCTATAAATCCCCCCGGTGGCGTGTGCGTGCGAGACAGAACGCATAGAGCGCGCCTGCGCCCGCCTTCTTCAGAATTTTACCCGCTACCTCCAGCGTGACTCCCGAATCCGACACATCGTCGACCACCAGCAGGCGCTTGCCGTTCAGGGGCTGGGTACACAGGAGCGCATCTTTCAGGTTCTCCGCTTTCTGAACCTTGTTCGTCCACTCTTTCTGCGGGCGGGTGGCGCGTGTTTTTTGCAAAACGGGCATATAAGGCACGCCGAGTTGCTGGGCAAGGCGTCTCGCGAAATCTTCCACGAAACCGCCGCTGACGCTGGGCGGGATAGGCACGAGAGCGTCAATCTGTTGCAGGGGAAATCGCTCGCGGACACAGGTCGCCGCCTGCTGAATAACCCAATCGGGGAGCGCGCCTCCACTTTCATACTTGCACCGATGCACGACTTCGCCGATGGGCGTGCCTCCGTAGTAGCTCAGGGCATAGCCCTGCACATAGACAGGTTCTTTCTGATAGACTCCACTTAAAGGAAGCGGCGGATGATAGGCAAAACGCTCTGCTTCGGCGAACAGGGCGGGTTCAGGAGGCGGCAATCCTTTCTGCTGGCAGCGGTCGCATACGCCGCAGTTCCGGGCAGTCTCATCCCCCAGAAAGCGGCAGAGGTAGCGCATGCGACATTCTGAGGTCTCCCAGTAGGCGAGCATTGCCTCCAGGTCGTGCAGTTTCGCCTCCAGTATTGCCTGATAGTGGAAGTGGTCAATTTGCCCGCGTCTGATTGCCCGATAGTAGCGCTCGCTATCGCGCGTGATTAACCCCTGATCCATCAGGTCGTACAGAATGGTGCGCAGGCTGTTCTGGGTTAGCCCTGTTTCAAGCGAGAGTTCGCGCTCGCGCATGGGCGATTGCTGGAGCAGGGTGTAGACCTGCTGATAGGCGTTTGGGGCGGGACGACTGTTGCGAATCATGTTCTCCTGCAGGATTTTGTCGTCGGGGTGAGCCAGCAAGACGCACCATGAGGGTTCGCCGTCGCGACCCGCGCGCCCGATTTCCTGATAGTAGTGCAGGGGCGAGGCGGGTGTTTCGGCATGGATCACAAAGCGCAGGTCGGGTTTGTCCAGCCCCATGCCGAGTGCGTTCGTGCAGACCAGCGCTTTGAGTTCGTTTCGGATGAGTTGCTGTTCGAGGGCAGTTCGCTCTGCCCCCAAGCCTGCGTGATAGTATGCCACCGTATGCCCGCGCTCCTGAAGGTACTGGGCAACCCACTCGCTGTTGCCGCGCGTTGCGGTGTAGACGAGTCCGCTACCAGGCAGAAGGCGGAGCAGGTGGTCCAGCCAGACCAGTTTTTCGGCGTCGGAGTTGACGCGCTGCACAAAGAGGCGGAGATTTGGGCGCGTCAGGGCTCCGCGCAGAATGTGGAACGGCTCTCCGATTTGCTCACGCACATCCTGTTCTACGCGTGGGGTTGCCGTCGCCGTCACGGCAACGACGGGCACTTCCGGGGGCAGCAAGCGCACGAGGTGGACAATGCGGCGGTATTCAGGACGGAAGTCGTGCCCCCACACCGAGACACAGTGCGCCTCGTCAATCACCACAGCACGGATGGGCAAACGCAACTGGTATTCCTGCCAGAGGGGATTGCTGAGTCGTTCAGGTGCGATATAAAGCAGGTCAATTTGACCGTTTACGGCACGCTCCAGAACCGCCTGTTGCTCCTCCTCGTCCATGTCGGAGTTGACGGTATCGGCTCGCAGGGCGTAGCGCTCACATGCCTGGCGCACCTGATCGCGCATCAAAGCCCGCAGAGGCGAGAAAACGAGCGTCAGCCCGCGGAGGGCGGCAATCATCTGATAGACCAGACTTTTGCCCCAGCCTGTGGGTTGAATCAGCAAGACACGCCTGCCCTCCAGCGCCGCGAGAATTGCCTCCTCCTGACCGTCGCGGAAGGCGTCAAAGCCAAACCGCTCACGCAAAACCGTCATCAGGTCTTGAGAGTGCATAGAGTTTACATACGCTTTTGCAGTGTGGACTCCTGTTAGAAGCTGTCTGGGAAGGCAAGCAAGCGACAGCATTGCACCGCGTTGACGCCAGACGGCTGAAGCCGTTCCTAATAAACGAAGCCGACCTGCGTCGGCTGAAGTCGCACGCGCATCCTGCGCGTGGACGGAGGGCAGGATGCCCCTGCTACGAGAGCCAGCGGAGGCTGGCTTTGTTTATCAGGAACGGGTTCACCCGTCCTGTCCAGCGGTGATTCTCCGAATACCCTCCTCCCCCCTTGACTTTTTTGTCATCAATCGGGTATAATCACTACAGCCATTAGACCAGTTAGGTCTAATGAGCAGTACGAGACAGGAGGAGATATTATGAGAGGCTCTACAACACGGTACCTGATTGCAGGAGTGGTTCTGCTCCTGATTGTGGCGATTGCGTTTTGGGTACGTGGTAGCCGTTCGCCCAGTTTACCGTCGGGTTTGCCTGCGGATGCGCTGGCGGTTGCGCGTGAGCGTGGGCTGACCCCAGAAGACATCTACGGCGCGTTAGCCACCTATGTGCCGGGTGGGAAGCACGACGAGTTTGTGATGTTCGCTTCGGGTGGACACAGCGGACAGGTGATTGCGATTGGCATCCCCTCGATGCGAATCCTGAAGGTAATCCCTGTGTTTGTGCCCGATTCGTGGAGCGGCTATGGGTTTGGGGTGGAGAACACCGCAATTCACGAGGTGTACGGACGCGGACCTTATCCCCCTGCGGACACGCACCACCCTGCCCTGAGCGAGACCAACGGAGAGTATGACGGTGAGTTTCTGTTTATTGGCGACAAGCTGAACGGGCGCGTGGCGGTGATTGACCTGAAGGACTGGGAGACCAAGCAGATTGTGCGCAACCCGGTGTTCAACAATAACCATGGCGCGGCGTTCGTAACACCCAACACGGAGTATGTGGTGGAGGTTTCGCAGTATGGCGTTCCGCTGGGGCACCGGTATGCCCCGCTTGAGCGCTACAAGGAGGAGTACCGTGGGCTGATTACCTTCTACAAGTTCGACCGCAAGCGTGGTCGGATTGTGCTGGAGGAGTCGTTTGCGGTAGAGCTTCCCCCCTACTGGCAGGACCTTGCGGACTGCGGCAAGGCGGCGAGCGACGGCTGGGTGTTTGTGAACTCGTTCAACACCGAGATGGCGACAGGCGGTGTGGAGAAAGGCAACCCGCCGTTTGAGGCTGGGGTCTCCCAGAACGACATGGACTACCTGCACATTATCAACTGGAAGCAGGCAGAGCAGCTGGTGAAGGCGGGTAAGTTCGTTCGCATCAACGGCTTCCGTGTCATTCCGCTCAAAGAGGCGGTGGCAGGAGGCGTGTTGTTCTTCACGCCGGAGCCGAAAAGCCCGCATGGCGTCGATGTGTGCCCGTGCGGCAAGCACATCGTGGTCGGCGGGAAGCTGGATCCCCATGTAACGGTCTACAACATCGAGAAGATCAAACAAGCCATCCAGAACAAGGACTACGAGAAGACCGACCCGTATGGTGTGCCCGTGCTTCGCTTTGACGCGACCAAAGAGGCGCAGGTGGAGCTGGGTCTGGGTCCGCTGCACACCCAGTTTGACGATAAGGGTTACGCCTACACGAGTCTCTTCCTGGACACGGCAGTCGCGCGCTGGACGCTGGGCGGCTGCAAATACAAGGCGCCCGAAGAGCCCTGGAAGCTGGTGGGCAAGGTTCAGACCCACTACAACATCGGGCACCTCGCCGCGGCAGAAGGCGACACGGTGAAACCTGCTGGCAAATATCTCGTGGCGCTGAACAAGTGGTCGGTGGATCGTTTCCTGACCACGGGTCCGCTCCTGCCACAGAACCTGCAGCTGATTGAAATCAGCGGCACAGGCGAGACGATGCGCTTGCTGGCGGATATGCCGCTGGGCATGGGCGAGCCGCACTACGCCCAGATTATCCGCGCGGATCGCCTGAAGTCGTGGGAGACCTACCCTGATGTCGGTTGGGATCCGCACACTCAGGCGAAAGCGACTGAACCCGGTCTGGACAAGCCGCGCGTTGAGGTTAAGGGCGACACCGTGTATGTCTACTCGACCGTTATCCGCAGCCACTTTACCCCTGAGCATGTGAAGGTGAAGAAGGGGCAGAAAGTGGTGTGGCATCTTACCAACACGGAGCGCACGCGCGACGCCACTCACGGCTTCGCCATCCCCGGGTATGGAATCGGCGCGAGTCTGGAACCCGGTGAAACCGTCACGGTTCGATTCGTGGCGGATAAAGAGGGAGTCTATCCCTTCTACTGCACCGAGTTCTGCTCCGCCCTCCACCTGGAGATGATGGGGTACCTGTTGGTGGAGCCGTGAGACCTCTCATAGGGGCTGGGGGCAGGACGCCCCCACCCCATTTTTTTCGCTGGAGGTGATGAAAATGACCCGAACACAGGTTTTTGATTGCCCCGGAGAGGGCTTGAATAAAGTGATGTTGTTGCTGGCGTCGCTGCTGGTAGTGGCATCGATTTTCCTTCCCTACTGGCGGATTGAGATTGTCGCGCCCCAGTACCCCGAAGGGCTGTATGTTTACATTCATGTTACGGGCGCCCAGGGCGATGTTCGCGAAGTGGATGGGTTGAACCATTATATCGGGATGCGCCCACTGGGCGAAGCGGCGCCGTTTGAGCGCAAGATTTCCATCCCCGGTTTGAGCCTGATTGCTCTGGCGTTGCTGGCGTCGGTCTTTGTGCGGCGTCCGCGCTGGCTTCAGGTGATGCTGATTCTGCCTGTGCTGGCGGTGCTGGTGGTGTTCCCTGCGGATTTGTATTACTGGCTGCGGGAGTTCGGGCTGAATCTGGACCCGAAGGCGCCCCTCAGCGCGATGGTGAAGCCGTTCGTGCCACCGCTTGTGGGACCTGGCAAGATTGCCCAGTTCGGCGTGGTGTCCTGGCCGTGGCTGGGGTACGCGCTGGTGGTGGTTGCCAGCGTGCTGGCAGTGTGGGCGACCGCGCGACGGGTTCGGTGTGAGCGTGTGCTGGCGGGGTATCAAGCCTCTATGCCCGGTCGTGCTGCCGCAGGAGTTGCGTCGCTGGGGCTGCTGCTTGTCAGCCTGGCGCCCCTGCATGCGCGTGAATGGGTGGTTGCTTCGGGGGGCACTCTGAGCCTGAGCGAAGCCCTCCAGCGGGCACAGGCTGGGGATACGATTCGCGTCGTGGGCGGAATCCATCACGGGCACTGGGTGGTGGAGAAGCCGCTGTACCTCCTCGGCGAACACGCCCCCATCTTAGACGGTGGGGGCGTGGGCACCGTTCTCACGCTGAAAGCCCCTCACAGTGTGGTGAGGGGCTTTGTGATTCGAAACAGCGGCACCGTGTTGAACAGCCAGGACAGCGGCATCCATGTGGAAGCGCCCGACTGCATCGTGGAAGACAATCGCATCGAGAGGGTGTTGTTTGGCGTGCATCTGGACTATGCACATCGCACGGTGGTGCGGCGCAACATGATATTTTCGCATGACCTGCCGATTGCCCGACGCGGCGACCAGATTCGTATCTGGTACAGCCATCACGCAATTGTGGAGCAAAACACGGTCGTTGGGGGGCGCGACCTCGTGTTCTGGTACTCGGAGGGGGTACAGATTCGGAACAATGTGGTGCGCCAGTCGCGGTATGGTGTGCATTTTATGTATTGTAGCAACAGCGTGGTGGAGGGCAACATTCTGGAAAACAACTCGGTGGGTGTCTACATTATGTATAGTGATGGCGTGCGCGTGGCGAAAAATCAGATTCGCGCCAATCGGGGTCCCAGCGGGATGGGGTTAGGGATTAAGGACGGCTATGGGCTTCAGGTGGAGCAGAACCTGATTGCGGATAACCGCATGGGGATTTTTGTGGACAGCGGCGAAGGGGTGTATCGGGGCAACTGGCTGATTCGCAACGATGTGGGGGTGTATCTCCATCTGGCGGTCAAGACGAACCGCTTTGAGGAAAACGCTTTTATTGAGAACTGGGAGCAGGTTTCTCTGGAGCGTCCCCATTCGGTGAGCGGGGTATCATGGAGGGGCAATTACTGGAGCGACTACAGCGGTTATGACGCCGACGGCGACGGCACAGGCGATGTCGCGTATCAGGCGGTGAAGGTGTTTGATTTGCTGGCGTCTCAGAACGCGGCGTTGCGGTTGTTGACCTACAGTCCGTCGGCGCAGGCGCTGGATTTCGGGGCGCGTGTGTTCCCGTTGTTTGCGCCGCGTCCGCTGGTGCGGGATGAGGCGCCGCGTATGCGTCCCCTGCCCCCGCCTTACACCAGCAAACGGGTCGCCTCCAGGCAGGGATGGCTGCTTTTTGCGAGTCTCACACTGACGCTGGGCGTGCTGGGAGTGGCGCGACCGCGCGTGCAGGCGTTTCGCAAGCAGAAAGAGCGAACTGGGAAACGGGTGATGGCAGTCCAATTGGCGGGTGCGGTGATAAAGGTCTCTAACCTGACCCGACGGTTTGGCAATGTGCGAGCCGTCGATTCGGTCTCGTTCGTGGTGCGCGAGGGCGAGACGGTGGCGTTGTGGGGCGCGAATGGCGCGGGCAAAACCACCATTTTGCGCTGTCTGCTGGGGCTGTTACGGTTTGAGGGCGAAGCGCGCGTGCTGGGCTATGCGGCGGATCGGGAGAGCCTTGCCGTGCGCCAGCAGGTGGGCTATGTGCCGCAGCTGATTCACCTGCACCCGGATCAGACGGTGCTGGAGACCATGCATTTTTACGCACGCCTGCGGGGCGTCGCGGCGGAGCGTGTGGAAACCCTGCTGCGCGAGTGGGAGCTGGAGCCGCACGTCGAGAAGCCTGTGCACGCGCTTTCGGGGGGTCTCAAGCAGAAACTGGCGCTGGCACTGGCGTTGCTCTCGGACCCACCGATTCTGCTGCTGGACGAGCCGACGGCGCATCTGGACACGGCGGCACGCGCCGAGTGGCTGGAGCTGTTGCGTCGCCTCAAGGCAGAGGGCAAGACGCTGGTGTTTTGCACGCACCAGTTTGCGGAGGTGCGCGCGCTGGCGGACCGTGTAATTGTGCTGGAATATGGCAAAAAGGTCGCCGACCTGACAGGACGCGACTTTGCCCAGCTCTGGCTTCAGCGCGGGAGCCTGCGCTTGCTGGTGCCGCCCAGCGACTCGGAGCGCGCCCAGCAGCTGTTGCGGGAAGCGGGCTATAGCGTGGAAGCGTTTGACGGCATGGTTGTGGTGCATCATCTGCCAGCGAAGCGTGTGGACCCCCTGAAACTGCTGCTGGATTCGGGTATTGAGGTGCTGGACTACGAATGGCGCGCGCCTGTGGAGTCGCCCGACTGGTCGCAAATTCCTGAAACGATGCGCTTCGCAGGTGAAGCTTCCGCCGACGAGGTTCCCCGTATGAAGAACTCGCTGGCGCTCCCTTCGCTGCTGGAGAAAGTGCGTCTGCTGGCAGTCAAGGAGATTCGGGACTCGCGGCGCAATCGGTGGTTTCTGTTGCTGGCGGGGATTTTCACCGTGCTGTCGGTCATCCTGACCGCCTTTGGGCTGACGGGCACGGGCGAGAGTGGCGGTGTGGCGGGCTTTGGGCGCACTTTTGCGAGCCTGCTGAACCTCTCGCTGCTGATTGTGCCGTTGATCGGGCTGATTCTGGGCGCGATGAGCGTCGCCTCCGAGCGCGACCAGCAGACCCTCTACACCCTGCTGAGCCACCCCATTAGCCCGACGGATTTAATCTGGGGCAAGTTTCTGGGCGGGATGGTGCTGTTGGGTTCGGCGGTGCTGGTGGGGTTCGGCAGTAGCGGGCTTCTGCTGTTTATGAGCGGCGCAGATATGCCCGTAGGGCAATTCGCAGGTCAGATGGGGCTGACCCTGCTGCTGGGCTGGGTCTGTCTGGCGCTGGGGATGGGGGTCTCCACGCTGGTAAAACGCGGCGCGACAGCAGTGGGGATTGCGCTCCTGATGTGGCTGGCGCTGGTGTTCATCAGCGATCTGGGCATTATCGGCACGGCGATTGCCCTGCAGCTCAAAGCGCAGACCCTGCTGTGGCTGACCTTTTTGAACCCGCTGCAGGTGTTCAAGATAGCCGTCATTCAGTTGATGGAGGGCAATCTGGAGGTGCTGGGTTCGGCAGGGCTGTATGCCCGCGACCGATTCGGCGATGGCGTGCTGTGGGTCGGCGTGGGCGCGTTGCTGGCGTGGCTGGCAGTGCCGCTGCTGATAGCCTGGACATGGTTCGCAAAGCGAGGTGCGCGCGAATGAAAATCTACGGTTGGATATTGTTGGGCTGGCTGGGCGTGCTGGCGTTTTCGGGCTGTGGCGCTTCAGAAAATCTGCCGCGCATTCGGTATGGCGAGGACGCCTGCGCCAACTGCCGGATGATTATCAACGAGCCGCAGTTCGGCTGCGCGATTGAAACGCCCGACGGTGAGTTCCGCAAGTACGACGACTTCAACTGTATGTTTCTGGATGTGGAGCGCGAGAAGCTCACACCGAAACGCTATTTCGTGCCGAACTATCACAAGCCCGACGAATGGCTGGACGGCACGCAGGCGTTTTATGTGCGCGCGGACGACCTGCAGACGCCGATGGGCAGTCGGGTGCTGGCAGTGCCGTCGCGCGAGGCGGCGGAGCAGGAGGCGCAACGGCTCAAGGGCAAGGTGCTGACTTTTGACGAAGTGCGCCGGGAGCTGTTGGGGAAATAGGAGGGAGCGAGGAGAACCTCGCTCCCGTGCGCTGTTCAGTTGCCGCTGGCTTTGCGCTCCTCAGCGGCGGCGCCTGGTGTATCCGCTGGCGCCGCCTGACCGAGCGGGTTTGTGGTCGGAGGGGGCGTTGCGGCAGCGCCTGAGTCTTCCGCCGGCTTCGCGCAGCCGCCCAGAGCGCCTACCAGAAGGGTCAGGGCAAAACTCCAGAGTATCCAGCGCATGGCTTGCCTCCCTACGGCCAGTTCTGGTTGTCGGGCAGGTTCAGGCGTGCAATCGCGGGCGAGATGGCATGCCGTCCCTGGGGCAAGCGGAACCATTCGTAGCGCACCCACTTGGCATGCCCATCGCCAAACACACAGTTTTGCCCCCCGCTGTGTCGGTCTGAGAGCATCAGGAACACCTCGTTCCAGTTCGTACCGCCCGGCTCGATGTACGGGTAGAGGTCAAACGGCAGGGTGGAGGTTCCGAAAACACTCCGCAGGAACTCAGGCACACCTTCGGTGGCAGCGCGAGCCTCGGCAACGATAATGATGTCCGCCGTTGTGTCCCAGTGGGCTTCGTTGTGTTCCTGTCCGCTGTAGGTGGTTCGGTAGTAGCCGTAGTTGGCGATGAGTTCTTCGTTTTTGGCGTAGTGTCCGTAGATGCGCGGGGCGGGTTTGTTGCAGTTGCGTGCCGTAACATTCGCGGGGGCATTCGTGGGGAAGGTTCCCACCAGCAGTGAGCCGGGCGCGTCGTCGTTTGCGCGGCAGCCGTCGGCGGCAGTGTATTCCACAAGGCGGGGGCGCGGCGCACTGGATTGCGGGCAGATGAAGATATCCCAGTTCTTGATGTACGGATGCAAGCCGATGTGCCACTCCCACCAGAGGTAGACATGGCGCTCATCATAGTCCTGGGCGTACATGCGCATGCTGGTTCCCAGCTGGCGCATGTTGGACAGGCACGAGGACTGACGCGCCTTCGAGCGCGCCTGAGCAAACACGGGGAACAATATCGCCGCCAGAATGGCGATAATCGCAATCACGACCAGCAGCTCAATCAGGGTAAAGCCTCTCCTGTCGGTTCGCATGGCATTCACCTGTCCTGTATTCTGAAGTACGACAGGTTAAGAAAAGGTTAGCGTTGTGTTGTATTTTCGTTAAGAGCAGTCAAGTGGTTGCCTCCTCTGCAGGCTTTCGTCCCCTGCCTATGGAATGCGAACTGACTGGGTGTTTCGTCAGGCGAAGCTGCTGGAGGCGGGCGTCTATCCCGACAAGCGGATTGTTTTGACGCGCCAGCAGCTGCAGCAGATAGTGCGCAACTTTCGCGCCCCTGTGCCGATCTTCGTGGAGCACTGCCCCTCGCCCGTGCTGCTGGGCTGGGTGCAGAAAGTGTGGGTGGAGGGCGACTCGCTGTACGGCTTGCTCGCGCTGTTTCCCGAAGCGGATGCGCTTTTGCGTCGCCTTCGAGTGCGTGGGCTGAGCGTGGGGCTGAGTCCCGCCCTGAACACGCTTCACGAGGTTTCGGTTACGGGCAATCCCCGCGTGGCGAGCGCCCAGCTGTTCGCCCAAACGAAGGAGGCTCAAACGATGACGAACCTTCCAGCCGATTGGAACCCCGAAACGCAGGATTGTGAGACGGCTCACGAGTCTGCCCTGACCGAGCGCGTTCGTACGCTGGAAGTCCAGCTCCGACAGTTTCAGGCGCACGCGCAGGTGGAACGCTGGGTTTCAGAAGGACGGATTGCTCCCGTGCAGGCACCCCTCGCCGAGGCGTTGCTGATGAGCGACGAGACGCTTGCCGTGCGCTTTCATGGGCAGGAGCAGAGCGTGAGTGCGCTATTCCGCCAGTTTGTGGAGAGCCTGCCCAAACGCGAGTGGCTCGCCGAGACCGCGCCCGTGCCCAACACCCCTGCTCCCGATTTCAGCGCTGAAGAGCTGGCGTTCTTGCAACAGGTGTTCCCTGACCTGAACCCCGACGAGATTCTGCGACAGAAGGAGGTGCGATAAGATGCCTGCATTAAGCGAACCGTATGAGGCGCATGAGCGCGAAGGCTTGCTGGTCGCCTATCCCGTCGCGGGCAACACGCAAATCTGGAAAGGCGCGCTGGTGTGTGTGAACTCCGGTGGGTATCTCGTGCCCGCCAGCGATACCAGTGGCTTGCGCTTCGTGGGTGTCGCGTTTGAAAGCGTGGACAACCTGAACGGGGAGAACGGCGCGAAACGCTGTCGGGTGATTAAACGCGGGAGTTTTATCTATCATCGCGTCGGCACCTTCACACAGGCGGATGTGGGAACCACCGTGCGCGCCGTATCCGATAACGAGGTCGCCAAAAGCACCACGCACAATGTGCAGGTCGGCACGCTGCTGGAGATTGTGGACGACACGCGCCTGCGCATTCGCATCGATAACTTCGTTCAGTAAGGAGGTCAGCCTATGCCGTTAGTCCGAAGCGATTTGATGTCGCTGATTGAGGCGGGACTCCGCACGGAGTTTTTCAACGCCTATCGCTCAGAAGACCGCGCCAGTATTGTGCCGCAGATTGCCACGATTGTGCGCACGAACCTACCCGTTCAGAAATACGGCTGGCTCGGTACCGTACCTGTGATGCGGGAGTTTGTAGATGAGCGCACGCCGACGGGGCTGAAAGCCTACGAATACACGATTAGCGATAAGGTGTGGGAAGCCTCGATTGCCGTGGAGCGCCGCGCTCTGGAAGATGAGCAGTACGATATGATTCGCATGCGCGTGCGCGACCTCGCCGCCGAGGCGGTGCGCCATCGCGAGCAACTGGTGATTGAGGCGCTGCTCAAAGGCACGACCGAGAAGACCTACGATGGCAAGCCCTTCTTTGCCACCAACCATCGCGACGGTGAGAGCGGCACCCAGAGCAACATCTTCAGCGGCGCGCTCTCCACGAACGCGCTCCAGCAAGCGATTGCGCAGATGATGCAGTTCAAAGACGATCGCGGACGCCCGATGGGCATCATGCCCGACACGCTGCTGGTAGGACCCAAACTCCACTGGCTGGCGATGGAGCTTCTGGAATCGCCGATTGTGGTGCAAGCCAACACGACAGGCAACTACACGCCCTATCGGAATGTGTTGCAGGGCAAGCTGCGCCTGATCGTCACGCCCTACCTCACGGGCGCGGATGAGAACAAGTGGTTCCTGCTGGACACCTCGCGTGCCGTGCGGGCGATTATCTTTCAGGAACGGCGCGATGTGCCCCTCGAGTTCGCCGCGTTAGACCGCCCCGATAGCGAGCAGATGTTCATGCGCGATGTGGTCTACTACGGCGTGCGCGCTCGCTACGGCGTCGGCTACGGGCTGTGGCAGACCGCCCTGATGGGCACAGGCGCGTAAATCTTTCCAATATGGGGGCTGGGCAATCCCAGCCCCCACGCTACAGGAGGTTTCCTATGGCACTCAAGTTCCTCAAGCAAAACGAGATTGTGGACGCCAATCGCACAAACCCCCTTCCCACCGAAGTGGTGGGCGAGGCGGAGTTCAGGACGGTAGACACCCTCATCGCCATCACCCAGTTCGTCCCCACCACAGGACGCACGCTCCTGACCGACCTGCAGGTGGGCGATACCGACCTCTACGGCAGCACCGCCAGTGAGCAACCCACCTTAGTGGGCACCGGCAAGTACCGCGGCATCACCGTCTTCCTCGCCTTCACCACCAGCGATACCTACCACTACCGCGTCTACGGCAGAGCGACCGACCCGAACGGCGAACCGTTCGTCTCCGGCTGGGCGGTCGTCAAAGAAGGCACTTTCACGAGCGTGCCCGCGAACGGACGCGCCCGCATCGATATCGGCTACACGAACCCGCAGGAAGCCTACTACGACCAGTACCGCATCGTCGTCGCCCGCGCCAGCTCCGGCACGGCAGACACCTACGCCAAAGTGATTGGGGTGAGATAAATGCCGAAACTGCTGATTGTCTGGACGAACCCAGCCAGCAACTATACCCCTCCCGCATCCGTCCTGCGCATGCTCCAGCGCTGGGGCTACGAGACCGAACTCGCCTATTATCAGTCCACAACCCAGCTCCATACGAAAGGCGCGGGCACGATTGTGCCCGATAGCGCCACCGCCCGCGACTACCTGCGCCAGTTCGACGCCGTGCTGGTGTTCAATCATGTACGGTTCGGTTCAACCGGCAACTCGCCCAACGACGGCACAGCCACATGGCTCAACTGGAACACCGACGCCGACCCGCCCGTGCTGTTTTTCGGCATGCACCTGCACGCCAGCCGCAGCGCACTCAATACCCGCCTGCCCAGCGACTTCCCCCTCGTGCGCTGGAACCCCAGCGACCCGAACACTTTCTATGAAGCCGAAACAGGGGTCAGTAGCGGCACTTCGGTTCTGACGGCTCAGTGGAATGTTGCCTGTCGTGGGGGCACGCCCGTGCGACTCCTGCGCGAGAACCGACGGGTCTACACCACCAGCTTCTGGGCGCATGAGACCTCTGGCACTATTCAGATTTACTTCGCGCGTTTAGACCTCGCAAAGCATGCCGCGCTCGCCAGCACGAACTTCCCCTATCGCGGGCAGACCATGCCTAAAGGCGAGATTCTTGCGGTGCCCGATTATCCCGAATCGGCTTATTCGGGTGGGCGCAGTTTCGGCAACGACGCAATTGTCGCCTACCGCTACGCCCAGCATTACCTGTTGCCCATTTCAGGGAGCGATACCCGCAACTTGCGTTCCATCGCGGCGCTCTACACTTTCTGGCTTCCCTACGGCTTGAAATGCGCAGGGGTCTTGCCACGCCGTCCGTTCCCTGTGTATTGGGAAATCGACCACTTCATGCAGATTTACAACACGCCCGGCACGCTCACAGAACGGTTGCAGAATCTGCGTGCCCTCTGGGACTGGCTGATCGATTTTGCCAACACGCGGAACACGCACATCATCTGCGGGACGGTGGGCAGTTATTGGACGAGCGGAACCTATAGCACAGCAGAAGAGAGCGAGGTCGCACAGGTTCTCTCCGAATCGGAACGGCAGATAGCGCAGCAGATTCTACAGAAGATTCGGATGAACCATGCCCGTGCCACGCCCGTCTGCATTCACGACCATGTGGTGATGGGCAGCGAGGGCTGGGGGAACGCGACCTACAACGCGACGATAGGGCGTCATGCGGCGACGGATCGCTGGACGCTGGGCAAGCCGAACGATGTGCGTCGTCGGACAGGGCGTGTCGTGCTGAAAGAAGCCTATTCTGGGACGCCTCCTGCTGGTACTTTAGAGGTCGTGATGGATGGCAGGGTCTATTATGATATCCCGCTGGGTGTGAGTGAGGAGATGACAGGCACGGGCGATTTGAGTGCGCCGCACCGCACAGCGGATTATCACCTTGCGAAGATTGTGATTGAGCGCGGGGAGTCGTATGTGGTGGATGGGCTGGGCTTCCCGGACGCTTTTTGTGGGATACACCGCTATGCGAACGCCGCGGCGAACAGTACGGGCGGTCAGGGCTACTGGCGCGTGTTGCGGGAGAAAGGCGTGCGTGGGATACGGGCGCACGAGGCGTCTGCGCGTCGTGGTTCCGACGCACAGCGTGTGCCTGCGTCGCGCGTGTGGAACGGGCTGGTCTTGCCGATTGAACGGCAGCTGGAGATTCCGGGCAGTGATGCAGGAGGGTTTTATCATGGGACGCTGACGAGTGTGGTGCGCCCGACTTTTACGATTGCGAACGATTTGACGACGAACTGGGGGACGCAGTACGAGGCGATGGCGTGGCGTGGGTATCAGCGGGTGCTGACGACGGCGGTGAATGCATGGTTGGGTTGTGCGGTGCATTACGAAGCGCCATACCAGCACCCACCATACTGGGCATCGATGGTGAACCCTGCGGATCCGCTGGCGTCCTTTGATCCAGCACGGTTCAGCCTTTACGGGGCGAACAACCCGCATTTCAGTTTTGTCAAAGACCTGTTCGAGCAGATGGACGCGGTGATTCAGATTCTGCCCGCGTTCTATCGCTGGGGCACGGTGAGTGATGTGATGGACAGGATTGAGGAGGAGGCGTAGGCAGGGCGGGGCGCGGTGTGCGCCCCGGCTTTCCCTATTTCTTAGGCAGAGGAATGACCTGTGAGTCCTCCAGTGCCTTGAGGGCTTTCTGGGCAGGAGGGTAGTTGCGCAATGCCTGACCGACTCGCACGAAGATGCGCGCCTCTTTAGGATACAACTTGATGCGTGTTCCAGCGGGATAGGTTTGCTGGGTATAAAGTTCCCAATAGGTATCGTTTAATGTCCAGGTAAAGGTCGCACCGTCCTTCCAATAAGACTCAGCACGTCCCGGTACAGGTATGCGAGTGTTGCCCGTCGGATTCACCAGCACAAAACCGTTCTCGAACGGGCGATAATAAAGCCCTCCCCGATAATCCGCGCTCTGGAAAAAGACCTGGAAGGGACCTGTGGGTTGTCCGAGCGGTACATTAAAGTCCTCATCGGGTCTCCAGGCACGCTGGGCGTAGGGTGGGTCGCCTTCGTAGTAATGCTTATCCAGATAAAGATAGGTATTGTCTGCGGAAATGAGCAGGAAGCTGGCAAGAGCGTAGATTTTCATGCGTCTCTGACGCTCTGGATTGATGGTGTATCCACTAAATACGATACGCACCTTATCAGAGTACTCTGCCAGCGAGTTCATATGGGATATCCAGGACGAGTAGGGGGCATAATCCACAGGAAATGAAAACAGGGGCGTGAACACACCCTCCAGCAAGAAGCCCGAAGCCAGTCCCTGCCGCAGGTAAAGGGTGTGAAGCCGATCTCGCGAAATGGAGTTACTACCCGGATTTAAGATAATCTCGGTTCCGAAATCCTGTGTGTACTGCAGGATTTTCATCAGGTATTTTTGCGCGGCGGCAGTTCGGCTTGCTCTTGTTGGGTATCGCATCAGGTTGAAGCTTTGAGTGAAGGTAACAATCCCATCCAGTTTGAAGTAGTTGAACGCCCAATTGGCGCGTAGCGCGCGGGTACGCATGTTGCTTGCCGCCCATTCCGCGCATTCGGGAATACCGATATCCATCAGGTAAATGTTGCCTGCAAAGCGTATCCGTTCGCCGAATACATTCAGAGCAAACCATTCGGGGTGATTCGTGTTACAGTAGTCATAACCGAAGGGGTCGCGCGCAGGCCATGTGTTGGAGTCAACGCTCCCGACCGCCATATAATAAGCCATCGTTTTGAGGTCGGGGTTATAAATCTTCATCGGGCGCAAGTAGACGGTAGAGTTGAAAGTGCCAACCAGGTCAAAGTTCATGGCGTAGAAAATCCAATCCGAGTTCGCCAGCGGCATCGTGGTAGGGTGGTAGTAGGTAACCAGTTTTGGCGTGCGCTGTACTTTGCCAGGCCAGCGTTTGGAACCGTAAATTTCGATATTATCAATCCAGATAGTCCCCTGAGACACTCCAGAGAGCGCCTCTACTTGAAACCGCACCTGCATCCCGTTGGGGTCCACGGCTGGAAGTGTGTAAGTATATTCAAAGCGCGTCCAGTCTGGCAGGGGGGTTGTGCTGGAAAGGAGAGTGGCGGAGTTGCCCCCGTTAAAGTCGCGGGCAAACACTCTGTAGCGTGCATTCTGCCAGTTGGCTGTTTTGAGCCAGAAACTGATGCGTACCGTTTCGCCTGGCTGGGGGTACATTTCGGTAGGAAAGCGGAGGGACAAGGTCATGTAGAAGGTCGCTGTGCCCGTATTGTCTCGTGAGAACTCTATCCGTTGGCTCCCCTGTCCTGAAATATATTCGTTAGTGTCCTTGACCGGCACGAAAACACTGTCTCCAACGGTACCATAGCTGAACCCATCCACCACATTATCCCCGCGCCCTTCGGGGTCTTCATCGTGTTCGCACTCACCAATCCCAGCGGCGTAATTAATCAGTGGTGCTTCCTGGGCGACCGCCCAACTCAGCATTAGACAAAGCCCGAACAAACCCCAGAAGCGTTTCATAACCACTCTCCTCTCGCTGGCTATATTATAGCACACTTTTGGCGCGGCTCGCCGCCGCTCTGGCAAAACTGGCGCTCTTGACAGGGGTATAATAACGCGCAACCTATGAGGCGACGCCGACGCGGAGCATGGTTTATGCTGGGACTACTGGGGGTTCTCACTGCGATAACAGGCACGGGGCTTGGGGTGGGGCGCTGGACACGAATCCGTGTGGAAACACTCCCGCTCCCCGTGGAAACGCCCATCCGAATTGCGGTGCTGACCGACACCCACCTCGTAGATGATCTCAGCGTGCGCCATCTGCAGTCTGTTCTTCAGCAGGTGTATGCGCACCAGCCCGATCTGATTGTGATTGTGGGGGATGTGGTCAGCTCGCGCAAAGATTTGCCCTACATTCGCAAAGGCTTCAAGGGCATTCGTGCGCCGCTGGGGGTCTACGCCGTGCTGGGTAATCACGACCACTGGTCGGGCGGCGAGGCGGTGCGCCGCGAACTGGAAGCGCTCGGCATCACCGTGCTGATGAACGAATCGCGCACGCTCCGCAAGGGTGAGGCGGAGTTCATTCTCGCAGGCATCGACGACCTTTACACAGGCAACCCCAACTGGGAGCGCACCTTTCGCGCCATCCCGCCCAACCCTAAACAGGCAGTGATTCTGCTCTCGCACAACCCCGACGCCGCGCTTAGCCCCTACCGCAACCGCGCCCATCTCATTCTCAGCGGGCATACCCACGCGGGGCAAATCTGGGTTCCCCCCGGCTTCCACCGGCTGGCAAAACGGTTGCTGGGGCGCAGTTTCCTTCCCCAAACTGAATATGGCATCACCCACCCCTACGGACTCAAGCGCGAGGGGAAAACCTGGGTCTATGTCAGCAGCGGTGTAACCCTGGGGCGCTCCGTGCCCCGCTGGTTTACCCGCCCCGAAGCGGTCATCATAGAGTGTACGCCCCCATAGGGTACACTATACACGGTGAGTCTCGTGAAAGAACCGATTAAATTACCCATCGCACTGAGTGAGGAGTTGTTAAACCACGCGGAGCTGGTGGCGCAGGTGTTCCTGCAGGCGATGTATACCTCTATCGGCGAGCGGCTGCTGGAGGAGCTGGCAGAATCGGATTTGACCTACTCGCAAATGCAGGCGTTGCGCTATCTGGCAACCCATCGGCGTGTTACCGTGGGCGACCTGGCTGAGGGACTGAACATCTCGTACCCGTCGGCGACCAATATGGTGCATCGTCTGGAGAAAAAGGGGCTGATTCGCCGGGTTGCCAACCCGCGCGACCGCCGTCAGGTGGGGCTGCTGCTGACCGACGAGGGGCGGAGCCTGATTGAGCGCGTGGATGCGGAACGCCGACAGCGGTTCGCCCGCGTGCTGGCGACCATGAGCGACGCCGAGCGCCACGCCTTCATCAACGGCTTGAGCGCATTCATCCGTGCAGGCGTCGGCGCGGGCATCCTGAACGCAGGGGATGCGTGCCTCCACTGCGGCACCAGCGCCGACCCCACCTGTCCCCTCGTGCTACTCCATTCGCCCGAAATCTGTCGCTAATAGCAGGAAAATCACGGCAGGCGTGGTATAGCCTGCCCTATGAACAACGCACGGCGACCTATCGGCTTTCTGATTGCGGCGTTTGTGATGCTGGCGCTGGCAGGCGTCGCCCTTCAGGAACCCAACCAGCTCACCGAACGCGAACAAAAAGAGGGCTGGAAGCTGCTGTTCAACGGCAAAGACCTCAGCGGCTGGACCATTATGGGCGACCCCGACTCGTGGAGCGTCGAGGACGGAACCCTCTACTGCAAGGGCAAGGGGGGCGGGATGATTTACGCCGACGGCATCTATAAAAACTTCGAACTGAAACTTGACTTCAAGCTGACCCCCAAAGCCAACAGCGGCGTCTTTTTCCGAATCTGGGATAAAAACGACCCTGTTCAGACGGGCATCGAGGTGCAGATTCTGGACAGCTACGGCGTGGAGAAGCCCTCCCGCCACGATTGCGGCGCAATTTACGATATTCAGGCGCCCTCCGAGAACGCCGTCAAGCCCCCGGGCGAGTGGAACTCCTATCACATCATCTGCAAAGACACCCACATCACCGTCTACCTGAACGGCAAGAAGGTGAACGAGGTAGACCTGAGCAAGTGGACGGAACCGCACCGCAACCCCGACGGCACACCCAACAAGTTCAAGTACCCCTACAATCAGATGACACGCCCGGGTTATATCGCACTCCAGAATCACGGGAATCCGCTATGGTTTCGCAACATCAAGGTCAAGCCGTTAGATTAGACTACCCTGCGCGGCGCCAGCGTTTGCGTGAGAAGCTTTTCGGGGCGCCGCGCAAGACGCCTGTGGATGCCGTGCTGGTTACGGGCGCGCCGAATCTGCACTATCTCACAGGCTTCACGGGGTCGTTCGCGTGGCTGGTGTTGACCCCCAGCGCGGAACACCTGCTGACCAGCGGGATTTACGAGACCCAGATTGCCGCCGAAGCGCCCGACATCCCCTGCACGCGAATCCCTGTTGGGGTGGAGCCGCCCGTAGCGTTGCGTCCCCTGCTTCAAGCGCTGGGTGTGCGCATGCTGGGCGTAGACCCCAGCAACAGCCTTTCGTTTTTCAAGGGGCTGCGGCGCGCCCTGCGAAAAGAGGGGATTGCCGTGCGCCCTGTGCCCATCCCCGTCGATTCGCTCCGCCTTGTCAAAGAGGCGAGCGAGCTGGAGCCAATTCGCGCCGCCGTCGCGATTGCCGATGCGACCTTCCAGCACATCCTGCGCCTGTTCCAGCCCGAAGTCTCCGAGTGGGATATCGCGATGGAGATAGACTTCTATATCCGTCGTCAGGGTGCGTATCCTGCGTTCGAGACGATCGTGGCTTCGGGTCCCAATAGCGCCCTGCCCCACGCGCATCCCACCGAACGCCGCCTGCAACGGGGCGATTTCGTGACGGTGGACTTCGGCGCACGCCTCAACGGCTACTGCTCCGACATCACGCGCACGGTGGTGATTGGCAAAGCCTCGCCGGAACACAAACGGGTTTACAACGCCGTGCTGGAAGCACTGGAGCGGAGCATCGCCGCCATCCGCCCCGGCAGGCGCGGCAAGCAGATCGACGCGATTGCTCGTGAAACCCTCGCCAAACACGGGCTGGCGGACTACTTCGGGCACAGTCTGGGGCACTCCATCGGGCTGACCGTGCATGATGGGCGCGGCTTCTCGCCCCGCGAAAAGGGCAAGCTGGAGGCAGGCATGGTGCTGACTGTCGAACCAGGCGTCTACATCCCCGGCTTCGGCGGCGTGCGCATCGAACAGGATGTGCTGGTCACCGAAACGGGCTGCGAGGTGCTGAGCCAATCCCCTGTGCAGTTGATGGAGATGGGGGAGTGAACGGTCATGACCGAACAGGAGCGCGAAAAGCGGATTCACGAGTGGGCACAGCGGTTGTACGCCCAGCTGCAGGATTGCCTGCCCAGTTGCCTTAACGAGGCGGACCTGCGCAACCGCATCGATCCCCTGCTGGACAAGTTCTGCGTTCAGATTGGTCTCAACCCGATGGCGCACGCCGAATACAGCCTCGCCACAGGGCGCGCCGACGCCGTGTTCAACCGCCTCGTTATCGAGTATGAGCGCCCAGGCGTCCTCAAACCCACCCTGACCGACAGAGCCACCCAGCACGCCGTCGAGCAGGTCAAACGCTACATGGAAGGCATCGCGAAGAAAGACCGCCACGCCGTCGAGCGACTGGCAGGCGTCGCCTTCGATGGCAAGCACCTCATTTTCGTGCGCTCCAGCAACGGCAGCTGGGCAGTCGAGCCTCCCGTAGCGGTGAACGAGCAGACGCTGGCGCGCTTCCTGCGCTGGCTGTCGGGATTGGCGTCGGGGATTGCGCTCACTCCAGAAAACCTCAACCGCGATTTCGCGCTCGAACAATCGCGCACGCAAAACATCCTGCACAGCCTCTATCACGCGCTCAACACCGCGCTGGAGCAACCCGACGGGCTGGTGTCCAAACTCTTCGAGCAATGGCAGCTCTTTTTCAGCCAGGCGATTGACTACTCGGAGGCGTTCGGGGGGCGCAAGCTGGAGCCGCTCCAGAAATGGGTCCGCAGGGCGGGCATCGAGATTAAAAGCCAGCACGAGGCGGAGCGATTCTTCTTCGCGCTTCACACTTACTTCGCGTTGCTGGTGAAACTGCTGGCGTGGCAGGCGCTCTCGCGCCATCTGGGCGGCAAAATCAGCGCGCCCATCTTCAGCCAGCTCCTCGCCGCCGAGGGCGAACAACTGCGCGAACGCCTGCAACACATGGAAGACGGCGCCGTCTTCCGCACCTTCGGCATCCTGAACCTGCTGGAAGGCGACTTCTTCGCATGGTATCTACACGCATGGAACTCCACGCTGGAGAACGCCCTGCGCGCGATTATCAGGCGACTCGATGAGTACGACCCCGCCACGCTCAGCATCCTGCCCGAAGAGACGCGCGACCTGTTCAAAAAACTCTATCACTACCTGCTGCCGCGCGAGGTACGCCACAACCTCGGCGAATATTACACCCCCGACTGGCTCGCCCAGCGCCTGCTCAACCAGATGGACAACGCCCTGTTTGACCCCCACACGCCCGAACCGAAACTGCGCCAGAAACTGATCGAAACCCGCTGGCTGGACCCAGCATGCGGTTCAGGAACCTTCCTCGTGCTGCTGATTGCCCGTATGCAAGCCCTCGCACGCCCGCTGATGCTCTCCGAAACCGAACTGCTCGAAGCCATCCTGCAGAATGTGGTGGGCTTCGACATCAACCCGCTCGCGGTGCTGACCGCCCGCGTGAACTATCTGCTGGCAATTGCCGACCTGCTCGAACACCGACGCAGGGAAGTCTCTATCCCCGTCTACCTTGCCGACTCGGTGCTGATGCCCGCGATTGGCAGAGACCTCTTCGTGCAGAACTGTTACCTGTTCCCCACCGCCGTCGGCGTGCTGATGGTGCCCCGCACACTCTGCACCCCCCAGCACTTTGACCGTTTCTGCGACCTGCTGGAAGAGTGCCTGCGCCGCGAGATGGAACCCGACGCCTTCTTGCACCACGCCTCGAATCTGGGCGTCTCGCTCTCCGAAGACGACCACAAACAGCTGCGCCAGCTCTACAAGCAACTTCTGGAGCTGCATCGCAAGGGGCTGAACGGCTTGTGGGCGCGCCTGCTCAAAAATAACTTCGCGCCCATCACCGTCGGCGCGTTCGACTACATCGTCGGCAACCCCCCATGGGTCAACTGGGAACACCTGCCCGACCGCTACCGCGAAAACACGAAAGACCTCTGGAGCCACTATCAGCTCGCCGGGCAATTCAAGGGCGGACGCCCACGACTGGGCACCGTGAAAGTAGACCTCTCCGCCCTGATGACCTATGTGGTGATGGACAAACTGCTCAAGCGAGACGGCAAACTGGGCTTCGTGATAACCCAGAGCCTGCTGAAGACCGCCGCAGGCGCGGGCTTCCGCCGATTCAAACTGCCCGACCATACGCCCCTCAAAGTAGTGCTGGTGGACGATATGGTCGCGCTGAACCCGTTTGAGGGCGCCAGCAACCGCACCGCCGTGATTATCCTTCAGAAAGGGCGCGACACCCGCTACCCCATCCCCTACACCCTCTGGCGCAAAGTGAAAGGCGAAAAATTCACCTACGACAGCACGCTGGACGAAGTGAAGGCAGCCACCCGCCGCCTGAACCTGTACGCCGAACCCGTAGACCCCCATGACCCCACCTCGCAGTGGCTCACCGCGCGCCCGAAAGCAATTCACGCCCTGCGCAAGGTGCTGGGTCAATCGGCTTACAAGGCGCACGAAGGGGTCAACACGGGTGGCGCGAACGGCGTCTACTGGGTGGAACAAGTGATGACGCGCCCCGACGGGCTTATCGTCGTGCGCAACCTCACCGAAGGCGCCAAACGCAAGGTGGACGAAGTAACCGAGCCAGTTGAACCCCACCTGCTGTATCCCCTGCTGCGGGGGCGCGATGTGCAACGCTGGCGCGCCGAACCCTCCGCATGGATTATCGTGCCGCAGAACCCCCACGAACCCAGCACTGCCTACCCCGAGGTACAGCTCCAGAAAGACTACCCCCGAACCTACGGCTATCTGAAACGCTTTGAGAAGATTCTGCGCGAGCGCAGCGGCTATAAACAAATCCTCAGCAAGCGTGAGGAAGAGTTCTACGGGCTGATGGACATCGATCACTACACCTTCACCGAGTGGAAGGTGGTGTGGCGGGAGCAATCCAGCCTCATGACGGCTGCGGTGGTGGGCGCATATGAGGGTAAACTTGTGATACCCGACCATAAACTTATGCTCATCGATTGCGCCAGCGAAGAAGAGGCGCATTACCTGTGTGCCTTGCTCAACAGCTCAATAGTGGCTCTGAAGGTACTGGCATACGCGGTTTCCATCCAGATGGACCCGCACATTCTGGAAAGGCTCCGCATCCCACGTTTTGACCCTCAGAATCCCGTTCACCGGCGTCTGGCGGAGTTATCGGCGCGGGCGCACCAGATTGTGAGCCAGTGGGACGGCAAAAGCGCCCGTTCGGAAGACGCGGAGACCGTTCCAATCCCGAAGGAGATAGACCTGGAGGCGATACTGCCCCGCCTGAAGCCCGAAGACGCGGCGAAGCTGCTTGAGGTGGTGAACGCCTACCAGCGGGCGCAAACGGAGCTGCAGACCATCGAGCAGGCGATTGACGAAGCGGCGGCGCAGGTGTGGGGGCTGACCGACGCCGAACTGCGCGAAATTCAGCAGAGCCTCAAAGAGCTGAGCGCGTCGCCCGATGAGGAGGAGACCAGTGCATGAGCGCGTTGCAGGCGTTGCGAGGTGTCTTACGCGAGTTCGCCCAGCAGGCGGAGGTGCTGCCTGCGGTGGGTGGGGCACAGGAGGAGCTGGAGCGCCCCGACGCTGAAGAGCGCGAGGACCAGCGCCTCAACTATCAGGAGCGCGTCTTCGAAAGCATCTTTGAAAGCGACGAGGCGGGGCGATTCCCTACCCTCTATCGCCCCACACCCCCCATCGGGCGACGCGAGATGCACCTCTACCGCTACTTTCTGGACGGCTCCTTCCGCTCCTACTTCCTGGGTACAGTGCTGGAGCATGAACGCGAGTCGCCGGTGCATTTCGCGCAGGTGGGCGCGTGCGCCCTGCGACGCGAGCCAGACGGCTCCGTGCGCCGCGAACAGCTGCAAATCCGAAACATCCTGCTGGTGGGCAAAGAGCGGCTCTCGGAAGATCTCTGGGCGTCGCTCGAATCGCTGACAACGGGAGCGGGCATTCACCTGCTGAACATCGCCGAGCGTGAGATTGACGAGCGCGTGGCGTCCGACATGGACCTGCGCAGTCGGGCGGCGGGCAAAGTGCGTTATGAAACGCGCAAACTGGAGGCGGAAATTATCGCGCAGCTTCTGCCTATGCTCAACGAGGACACATGGCTGATTGCCGACGGCTCGTTGATGTTCCAGCCCATTCTGAACCTGCTGACTCAAGAGGGGCAGACTTACCCTGTGATAGGCGTCTCCAAGAATTTTCGCAAAGACCCACAGTTTGTGTATCGGCGCGGACCGCGTGCGCAACGGTTTTCCATCTATCGCCTCCTAACAGGCTTGCAGGCAGCTCATCGCACGGCGGTCTTCAGCGCACGCGAGGGGAAGGTGGTCTTCTGGTATGTACGCTTGCGCGAGCAACGCCATCTGGACTACCCCATGATGGGCGTGGTGAAAGTGGAGCTGGCGAACCCGACGCAGGAGCCTGTGCCCTCCTCCCTGATTGACCGCCTCTCTTCTGCACTGGTGGCGGAGCGTCAGGTAACCCCGCATGGGCGCGACCGACGCTGGCACGCGCATTTGTACCCCATCCACCTCGCTGAACGCGCCGTGCGTGAGGCGCTGCTCTCCCGCGAGGCGGTGCAACAATTTCTCAAATGGAGGTGAACCCTGTGAGCGACACACGACCGATTATCGGATTGTCTTCCGCAACGGCGAACCAGCCGAACACCTCCGACTCATTCCACTTCTGGCTGGCGCCCGATGTGATTGTGAACCCCTTCGATATTGTGGAGGCGGAGCAGGTCGCCCCCAACAAGGGGGTCAGCCGCACTTTCGGGATCGTTACGAGCTTAGAGCATAGCACCGACGCCCCTGCGCACCTCTCCAACTTTATCTCCAACGACTTTGGTCAGGTGGAGAGCGAGCCGAACACGGTGCGACAGGGTACGACCGTGGCGCACGCCGCCGTGCTGTCCAACGATCAGGACATCTACATGCCTGTGCCCAACGATCGCCCCATCCGCTTCGCTGACGAGTCGGGCATCCACGACGCGCTGGGCATCACCCAGATGCCCGAACACTATCGCGTGCCCGCAGGACTGATTGAGATGTCCAACGGCGCCCGCGCGGTGGTCTACCTGGACAGCCGCTACATCCTGGGTCCGGAAGGCGCGCATGTGAACATCAGCGGCATCTCCGGGCTGGCGACCAAAACCTCTTACGCCATCTTCCTCATCCAGTCGCTCCTTCAGAGCGTGAAAAATCGCGATCGAATCGGAGTGATTATCCTGAATGTAAAGCATGGCGACCTGCTCAGCATCGATCAGCCGCCTGCGCACGGGCTTTCGCCCGAAGAGCATGCGCTCTGGGATGCGCTGGGGCTGACCCCAAAACCGTTCGAGAATGTCCGCTACCTCCTGCCTTACGGCAAAGACACCCCCACCACAGGTCGCCCAAACAGTTTCCGAATCCCCCAGCGCGACTGGTTCCTGTATGCCTATTCCCTGCAAGACACCTATGACAAGTTGGATCTGCTACTCTCCAACATTCCTGATCCGTGGGACACGGTGGGGGCGCTGATTGGCGAAATTACGCAGGGATTATCCGACCCGCGTACGGGCGCATGGGGACCCCGAAGCCGATGGGCATCCGTAACAGATTGGGACAGTCTACTGAATGGCGAGCCGCTTGTCAAGGATGGTCAAGCCCAGAATGTGGGCGATGTGCGTGCGGTTTCCGTCGCGCGGTTCCGACGCCTGCTCCGCCGAATTGTGCAAACGCGCCAGTCGGGCATTTTCGTGAGCCAGCGCCGACACAATGTGAAAAACCTGAGCGAGGAAATCGCCCGAATTCGCGGCGGCGAGGTGGTTGTGGTGGACATCGCCAAACTCACCGACGACGAGCAAACCCTCGTGTTCGGCGACATCCTGCGCACGATATACAAGCTCTACTCGGAAGACTCAGGCGATGGGGACGACCTGCCCGAAAAAGTGCTGATTTTCGTCGACGAGCTGAACAAGTACGCTCCCCAGCGCGAAACAGGGTCGCCCATCATCGATCAGGTGCTGGACATCGCGGAGCGCGGGCGCTCGCTGGGCGTGGTGCTGTTCGGTGCGGAGCAGTTTATGAGTGCGGTACATGAGCGCGTCGCGGGCAACTGCTCCACAATAGTGGTGGGGCGCACGGGCTCTTCAGAACTCTCTGCTCCCGCCTACCGATTTTTAGACCCCGCGGTCAAGGCGAACATCACCCGCCTGCAGAAGGGCGAACTGATTATCAGCCACGCCATCTTCCGCCAGCCTGTGAAGATTCGCTTCCCGCGACCTGCCTACCTGCAGGAGGGCGCCGAAGGCTAAGCCGGGCGCGTCGGGTACACTTATCCCCGATGCACAAAAAGGCGCACGAAACCCGGCTCTATCGGCAGGAGATGAATAACCGCATCCTCGGAAGCGGCTTCAAGCCCTTCCAGCGGTTCTTCGCGCTGGACGCCTCCGCCTACGACGAAGGCGCCATCCCCGTCAAATACAAGGAGATGATGGGGCTGGTGGGCTCGATGGTGCTACGGTGCAACGACTGCATCTTCTATCACCTGGATCGCTGTGTGCAGGAAGGCGCCACCCGCGAGGAACTCCACGAGGCGATGAATATCGCCCTCATCATCGGCGGCTCCATCGTTATCCCCCACCTGCGCTACGCCTACGAAGTCATGGACGAACTGTTCGAAGAGAAAGCAAAATCACAGGGAGGTGCTTCATGACCAAGGTGCATATGAAGATTGCCACCGTAACGCCCGAACAGGTGCGCGTGCCCTGGCTATGGCGACTGGGACACGATTTTGACCTCAAGGTCAACATCCTCAAGGCGAACATCGACGAGGACTTCGGCTGGGCGCTGCTGGAGCTGGAGGGTCCCGTAGAGGAGATTCAGCGTGCCACTGCGTGGCTCCACACCACGGGTTTGCATGTGGAGCCGATAGAGCGCTCCGTGTTTGAGTAAGGCACGATGACAGGCGTTACTCATGAGCCTGTGCTGCTGAAACCGCCCCAGCCGCCTGCGGACTTCGAGCCGTTCTGGCGTGCGGTAGCAGATGAAGCGGACGCGCTCCCCCTGCAGTTCGAGCGTGTCCACTTTCCGGGCGACGATTTACCCACGCATCGGGTGGAGCGCCTGCGCTGGCTCGGTTGCGACGGGCGCGGGCGCGAGGGCTGGTTCGCCATTCCCCGCGCTACCACACTGCCTGCCCCCGCGGTGCTGTATCTGCCAGGGTATGGCGTGTCTACCGTGCCCATCAACGAGAACACCGCCTTCGAACGCTGCCTCACCTTCTCCATCAACCTGCATGGGTACGCCGTTGTGCCGAATGTGCCCTACACGCCCGAGCTGGGCTACTTCACACAGGGCATCGAATCGCCGCAGACCTATGTCTACCGGCGAATTATGCTGGACTGCCTGCTGGCGATGCGGGTACTGGCGGCGCAACCCGAAGTCGATTCGGCGCGTTTAGCCGTCGCAGGGCTGAGTCAGGGCGGCGGGCTGGCGGTAATGATGGGCGCATGGTGTAAACTGGTGAAGCGCGTGGTGGCGGAACTGCCCGCGCTCACCTACTGGGAATACCTGCTCCAGCGGGCGGTCTGGCGCTACCCGATGAAAGAGTTTCAGGACTACATGGAACGCCATGGCGTCTCGCTGGAGCAACTTCTGCAGACGCTTCAGTATTACGACACGGTAAACCATGCGCCTTTTGTGGTCGCGCCTGTGCAGATAAGCCTTGCGATGAAAGACCCCGGCATCCGCGCGCCAGTGGTGTTCTCGCTCTATGACGCGCTTCGCGTGCCCAAACGCCTGCTGATTTACGAGGAGCTGGGGCACGACTGGTCGCCCGCCATGCGTCCGCGTCTGGAAGAGTGGGTGTTATCTCCATGAGCGCCTCCACGCGCTGGCGCATCCCGCTGGTGCTGGCACTCACGGTGTTTGTGCATTATATTGACCGCAACAATCTGGCGATTGCCCTGCCAGCGATTGCACACGACTTCGGCTGGAGCGACCGCGAGGTGGGCAAATGGGGCGAGCTGCTGCTGGGCGCGTTTTATCTGACTTTTGGGCTGGCGCAGGTGGTGCTGAGTCCCTTTGCCGAGCGCTGGGGTCCCAAACGCGGTCTGATGCTGGCGATACTGGGGTTTTCACTCTGTACCATCCTGGTCTACCCGCTTGGAGGTTCGCTGGCGGCGCTGATTGGGTTACGGCTGTTTCTGGGCGTTGCGGAAAGCGTGCATATGCCGATGAACAGCGCTTTGGTGGCGCGCTGGTTTCCGCCCCACGAGCGAGGGCGCGCCAACTCAATTTATGTGGCAGGGATTCTGGTGGCGCTGGCGGTCGCGCCCTTGCTGATTGTGCCTGCGGTGGAACGGTTCGGCTGGCGCTTTGCGTTCGCGTTGCTGGGGCTGGCAGGGCTGTCGCTCTCCCTGCCGCTGGTGGCATGGCTGATTCCAGCAGACGCCCCCGTTTCGCACCCAAGCACTCCCCACCCCTACAGGCGCGTCTATGGGGACTGGCGGCTGTGGCTCTACATTCTGGCAGGCTCGCTGAATGCCTTCTGTGTGTTTGGGGTTCTGAACTGGCTGCCAACCTACCTGAACCGCACAAAGGGAATCGCCTTTGGTGAGCTGAGCCTGCCGCTGTTTGCGGTGTTCGTGTCGGGGATTGTGGGGATATTCTTCTGGGCGTGGCTGGGCGACCGCACGGGCAGGCGGGTACGGTTCGCCGCGCTGGGGCTGGCGCTGGCAGGTGTCGCCGTGATGTTGACGGCGTTTGTAGATGTGCCTGCAGGTGTGGTGTTCCTGTTCGCGCTGGGGGTCTTTTTTCAGAGCAGTTATAATGCCCAGGAGTTCGCCACCCTGCAGCAGCGCGTGGCTCCAGAGCAGGCGGGCGCGCTTACGGGGCTATATAACGGGTTGACCGTGCTTCTGGGCGGGGTAGGCGGTTCGCTGATTCCGGGCACGATTGTCGCGCTGACGGGCAGCTTTCAGGCGGGGCTGTTAAGTGTGGTGGCGGGCGCGTTTGCAGTCGCCGTGCTAATGGCGCTTCTGAGCCGCCTTGGGTTTGAACGGTAGGAGACGCTTACTCTGCCTGCGGGAGCGCTTGCTCGAAGGCTTCCAGACTCTCAGCGGTCGCCGCCAGCGCACTCAACGCCTCCAACCGCTCCACCGAGTCTATAGCCTCCAGCGCCTCCCGAACACGCTCAGGAACCACCCCAAAGCGCGCATGAAGCACCGTAAGAACCGCGTCCCGCAAGCCCTGTTGCAACCCCTGTTGCAACCCCTGTTGCAACCCCTGTTGCAAGCCCTGCTGCAAGCCCTGCTGCAAGCCCTGCTGCAAGCCCTGCTGCAAGCCCTGTTGCAAGCCCTGACGCATGCCCTTCCGCAAGCCCCGACGCGCCCCACGCTCCAACGCAAAACGCTCCAAACTCGTCAACTTCCCCAAACGACGCTCCCGCGCCACCGAACGCACTATCTGTTCCACCTGCTCCTCCAAATCCTTCGGCAACGCCATTAGATAATCCACCACCTTATACAAACTTACAACCACCTCCTCATTATACCCCATACGCCCCAACTCCCGCACCAAACGCACCTTCTCCCCAAACAACAACTGCGCATCCCCTCGCGAACGCAACGCCCCTAAGTGCGCCCGCACCACCAGCGCAAACGGATTGTCGCTGCTTGCCAGCACCTCCTCCGAAAAGTCCAGCAACTTCACCGTCGGAAACCGAAAGCGCACTTCGCACCCTGCTACCGAGCGCACAAACTCCTCAGGACGCCAGTTGGGGTCGGGGTCGGCTAAGATTGCCAGCGACACCACCTCGCCAAAGTTGGTCAAGTCCAGCAGGCGGTAGTGGTACACAAACAGGCGCTGGGCAAACAGGGGGTCAGGTTGCGCCTGGATTTCAATATGCAGGTAAATCAGGCGGGGGGTTCCGTCGAGGAAGCGTACCTGCACGAGAATGTCCACAAAGCGTTTTTTAGTTTTGGCTTCGGGTCGGATTTTGCGTAGTTCGGTGTTGAGGAAGGTTGGGGGGTGTGTCCAGTCGATGAGTTGGTAGAGTTCTGGGAAGAAGAGGGCGAGGCAGTAGGGGAGGAGGCTTTCAACGGCGAACTTCCACGCCGTGTCAAAGTCCATTCGCACACGCTGTCCACGCATAGGCAAGAAAATTCGCCGCTATCATAGCATTTCCTGCTACGACAGCGGCGTAGAATTGTCTGGAATCTCGCCCGCTACGGCTTATTCAATATCTCCAGCGCTTTATCCAGCTGGCGGTCGCGTTGCTCCATCAGGTCTTCAGGCATATCCTCCACCATATAATCAGGCTGGGCACCGTTGCCTTCCAGATTGATGTGTTTGTCGATGGTGTACCAGCCTCGCCCTGGCGTGCTGACGCGACTGCCATCCATTAGCGTCGCCTGCCCCGTGCTGATAACGCCCCCTGCGGTCGGCATGCCCACCAGGGGACCGCGCTTGAGCGTTTTGATGGCGTGCGCAAAAATCTCCGCGTTGCTGAAGCTGCGCTCGTTGCACAGCACCGCAATCGGTTTCGTCCAGGGCACCAGCGGGAGCCGATCAATCGGGTAGCCCGGTTTGCCGTTGCGCCCGACTGTGTAGGCGTGCCGCGGCACATGGAGCATGCCAAGCAGGTAGTCCGCCGTGCGCCCGCCACCGTTGAAGCGCACATCGATAATCAGCGCCTCTTTGCCAGCGGCGACGGCGTAGAGATCGCGTTCGAACTCGCGCAGGCTCTGCTCGCCCATCGCCTGAATATGCACATAGCCGATACGCCCACCACTTCGCTCTTCTACATATCGGCGGTTCTGCTGAACCCAGTCCTGATAGCGTGCCGCATCGAACGCGCTTGTCGAGATGGGGCGCAGAAATACCGTGCGCTCGGTGCCATCAGGCTGGCGCACCAGCAACTGCACCCGCTCGCCGACGGTATTATTCAACAGTTGCCAGATGTTGGTCGTGGGTGTCAGGCGCGTGCCGTTGACCGCCAGAATGCGCTCGCCGGGCTTCAGGTTCACATCCTTGCGTGCTGCAGGCGTGTTGGGGATAACCCGCTCAATCAGCAAGCCTTCGCCGTCACGCTGATTGCTGAACACCACCCCCAACATGCCCGTGCTGGCAGCAGGTGTCTCTTCCTCATCGGCTCCCGCTCTGGAGAAGCTTACATGCGACGAGCGCAGTTCGCCCAGCAGCATCAGCACCACTGTTGTGAAGTCGCGGTCGGTTTGGGCATAGGGCAGATAGGAGCGATACTTCTCACGCATCGCCTGCCAGTTCACGCCGTGAAAGTTGGGGTCATAGAAGGTCTCATTCAGCACGCGCCAGGCAGCTTCGTAAATGTAGGTGCGCTCGGCGGGTTCGTTAATCGTGATGCGCACCTCGGTTCGGGTCGCCTGCGGTGTGCCCCCAGAAGCGGCTACCCGCTGAATCCGTCCCCGACTGAGGAAATAGAGCGTCTTGCCGTCCTTGCTCCAGCGGATTGCGGTTGGAGCGACGCCGCCCGTCGTCAGGCGACGCTCGTCCGAACCGTCCCACTTAATCACATACAAATCCGACTGACCCTGATATGCCGAACGGAACGCGATTTGCTCGCCATCGGGAGAAACCACTGCCTCCTGCACGCCTGCGGGGTAGCGCGTCACCAACCGAACGCGCAGGTGAATGTCTTCAAAGTCAATCTGCACGCTGGGTTCGTCCTTTTTCTCCTCTGGCTTTTTGGGCGCATCGTAGCGTTCGTCTTCCTCGTCATCGCGGTCGGCACGGGTCTTCTCGTAATCCTCGCGTCGCAGATAGAGATGGCAGATGTTCAGCGTATCGGTTTCGCGCTCCGAGAGGAACACCAGCACGCGCCCATCCCCCGACCACGAGGGTGCATAGTCGTTGCGCGGGTGTCGGCTCACATTCACAGGCGCGCCACCCTCTACGGAGACGATGTAAATATCCGAGTTGTAGTTTTCGTCATTCATATCAAACGCCAGCCACTTGCTATCGGGCGACCACACAAAAGTGCCCAGGTTCCACGACTCCACCAGCGTGCGCTCCTCGCCTGTTTCCAGATGGCGCACTACCAGATTCCCGTTCCCGCGCTGGAAGGCGAGCCATTTGCCGTCAGGCGAGACCTTCGGGCTGGTTTCGCTTTCGGGCGTCTGGGTCAGGCGCTCGGTCTTGAGGCGTGTCGTGCGGCGCAGGCGCGGCTCGTTCGCGTCTTCCGAGGAGACGCAGAACAGGTCAAACTGCCCGTCCACCTCCCGCGCGAAGTAGAGGCGCTTGCCGTCCTTGCTCCAGCTCAGCCCTGTCTCCTGCACCACCGTGTTGGTGAGGTTTTGTGTTGTGCCTCCTTCGGGGAAGCGCGTGGCAAACACCTCGCCGCGCACGACGAAGGCGACTTCCTTGCCTTCGGGCGCAATCTCAAACTCCGAAACATTCCCTGAAAAAGTGCGCACGACCTCTGGATTGAGGCGCGCATCCTGCGCAGGCGCAAACAGCGCAATTGGACGCTGTGCCCCGCTCTTCAGGTCCAGACGCCACACCTCCATCCCCTGCTCGAAGGTGATAACCGTGCCCTGCGCGCTAATCTGGGGGAAGCGCACGCCATCGTCTTTGAAACGGGTCAGCTGGCGCACGCGCCTGGAGTCCACTTCCATCGCGTAGAGGTTAAAAGTGCCATCGCGCTCCGACACAAAGTAGAGCGTGCGCCCGTCGGCAGACCACATCGGCCAGCTGTCGGGCGTATCGGTCTGGGTCAGGCGTGTGAACTGCTTTGTGCCCAGCACGCCGAGCCACAAATCGCCCTGCGCACTGCCCTTGTAGCCCTTGCGCCACCATGCGCTATCGCGGCGCACGAACGCCACGCGCTTACCGTCGGGCGCTATCGCCACAGGCGTGCCCGCCACATCCCAGAGCCGATGCGGCGTGCCCCCCTTGAGCAGGGCAACATAAGCCACCCACTGCACACTGTAGGGTTCCCAATCGCGCCGCGACTCGAACACCACTCCCGAACCGTCGGGGAGCCACCCCAGCGCCCTGTCGCGCCCCGAAAAATAGGTCAGGCGCTGAACCGTGCCCGAATCGAGGTGTAGCACAAACACATCGTCGTTGCCGTAGCGATCTGAAGTGAACGCAATCTTCGTGCCGTCAGGCGACCAGATGGGAGCAAAATCGTAGCCCGGGTGAACCGTCAGCCGTCGCGCCAATCCGCCCTCCATCGGCGCTACCCACAAATCCCCCTGCCACGAAAACGCCACCTGCTTCCCGTCGGGCGAGGGCGCGGGGAACCGCGCGAACTTAATCGCCGCCTGCGCATAGCTGCAAACAATCGCACCAACCAGCCATCCGATAAACCCGATTTTGAGGATGCTCTGCATACCTCCCCTTTTCGCCACAACAGAATAGGGTTCCTGTTAGGGCGGGGCGATGAGTCGCACGAAATCGGCGGTGCTGAGAGCGGCAATATGCAGTCTAAACATGCTTACTCAACACCCCTGCCCGAAGTTAAACAACACAACGAGCAGGTCCGCGTCGTCCACCACGCCGTCGCCGTTGACATCCTCTGGCAGTTCGGCGCCCGTCTGCCCGAAGGCGAACAGCACCTGGAGCAGGTCGGCGTCGTCCACGCAGCCATCGCCGTTGATGTCGCCCTCAACGCGCAGAGCCAACAGGTCCAGATAGCGTCCACCACCTGCGTAGACCAGAGTTGAAGTGCCTGTCGAGGGATTGTAGACATGAGCGCCGCTGCTGTTCGTCCAGAGAATGTTCCCGTTTCGCAGCTGGAACACGCCCCGCGCTCCGGGAGCGGAAAAGCTTCTCAAAATAGCGCCCGTGTCGCGATCCAGCACCACCACATTGTTTGACGAAAATCCCGCTGCCAGGATGTTTCCATCTGCATCGAACGCCATCTGCTCCACAAAGTTCAGCGCGGTGCTGTTATGGAAAGTGCCCAGCGAGTTGCCGTTCAGATCAAAGCGATGGATGTCGTCGTTTGCCGAGGCGGAGCTCACCAGAATCGTCTCCCCATCCCGCAGGATTCCGAACGGGCTGGGCGCTAAACCCGCGGTGGAAAAGAATCCCAGCGGTGTTCCTGTGCTGGCGTCAAATTTGACGATTGCCGCGCCGGGCGCACCGTTCGCCGTGCCCGCGTTGGTGACATACAGTACACCGTCAATCAGCGCCATGCCGCGAATGTTATCCAAGCCTGAGGGACCCAACGCACCCAGAAAATCGCCCGTGAGCGACCAGCGCGAAACCCTGTCCCCCAGCTGCTCAGAAACCCAGATTTCATTACCCACCTGTAGCGCATGCAACGGCGTGCCACCTGCTAAGCCAAACAGGTTATTGTTCACTACACTGCCAGTCTCCGGGTCAAACAAGACCAGACGATTATTCGTGCTATCAGGCATCATTACATAGGTCTGCCCGAAAGCACCCGTAAACGCCAAAAGCACGGCTAAAAGCCAGCCCAGATGCAACCAGAAACTTCTCTGTGACTCCATCTCCAAAACCTCCTGACCAGATTTGAAGTTGGCGAGACGGCACCCCCTACTTCTCAGTGGGATACGAACATCCGCAAACTCCGAATAAGTTATTCGAGAGCACAAACAGAGATTCCTGCTTCTTCCTCTGCATTGCGCACGCTATTCCCCCAAGCTGCCTCTGCACTTACTGGCTGAGGTATACTCCAACCCGGTGAGACAATGACCAGCACAGCAACGCGCGGGATCGGCTGGGAAGAGTATCTGCAACTGCCACTGACGCGCTACGAGATTATTGACGGCGAGGTGAAAGAGTTGCCGACACCCCTATTCAAGCATCAGATGATTGTATCAGAACTTATGTTGCGTCTGGGAGCGCAGATTCGCAGCGAGCGCAAGGGCTATCTTCTACCAGCGCCCTACGATGTGGTCATTCGGCGCTCGCCGTTGCGCACGCGCCAGCCCGACCTGCTCTTTATCTCCCACGAACGCGCCCAGACCATCCCCGACCTGCCCAACCAGCCCCGACTGGAGATTGCTCCCGACCTCATCATCGAAGTCCTTTCGCCCTCCGACACCGCCTCCGACTGGCTGGAAAAGCTGCGCGACTATCACCAGATTGGCGTGCGTGAGGTGTGGGTGGTAGACCCCCAGTCGGCGTCGGTGGAGGTGCTGGGCTGGAGCGAGGCGGGCTGGCGCTCGCTGGGGGTGTTCACGCAAGACCAGCCGATCCGCTCCGAAGTGCTGGGCGAGACCTCCATCCAACCTGCAACCCTGTTTGAATGCGCATAGAGCAAGCGCTTCAGTTCGCCCGCGAGCAGTTAGCAGAGGCAGAAGTTCCCAACGCCGAGCGCGAGGCGTGGGTTCTGCTAAGTGCCCTTCTCAATCAGCCCCGCGCGTGGGTGATGGCGCACCCTGAGTTCGTTTTGTCTCCTGCATTTCAGCGCAAACTCACGCGCTGGCTTCAACGCCGCGCCCGACGCGAGCCGCTGGCTTACATCACTCACCGACGCTGGTTCTATGGGCTGGAGCTGGAGATACGGCGCGGCGTGCTGGTGCCCCGCCCCGAAACCGAGCTGCTGGTGGAGCGCTTCGTGCAGTGGGCGACCTCCATCGAGTGCCCCCTGGGGCGGGGTCAAGGGGGCGTGCTGGTGGACGCAGGCGTCGGTTCAGGAGCGATTGCTGTCGCCTCCCTCGTTCACCTGCCGCACTGGCAGGGCATCGGCACGGACATCAGCCCGAGGGCGCTGCGGGTTGCCCAGCTAAACCGCGCCCGATTCCGACTGGGCGAACGCCTGCTGTTGACCCGCATGCGGTGGCTTTCTGGGTTACGCCCCCAGTCGGCGCACGCGGTGCTGAGCAACCCACCCTATGTGCTACCCGACGAGTGGGACGCGCTGGAGCCAGAGATTCGGCTCTGGGAACCGCGCACTGCTCTGCGGGTTCCTGCTAAAGACCCCCTGCGCCCCTATCGCACGCTGGCAACACAGGCGACACAGGTGCTAATCGCAGGGGGCTTGCTGCTTCTGGAAACCAGCCCGCGCCTTGCGCCCGAAGTGCAAACGCTTCTGGAAAACACAGGCTACCGTCAGGTGCGAGCCTCCCGCGACCTTGCAGGACACCTGAGACTTGTGGAGGGTGTCTGGCATCCCTGAGCTAACCCATGCAGGACACGGCTCCCGAAAGCCGAAAATACTCCCCAGATGATACTCGTCATCGGCGGCGCGGGCTACATCGGCTCGCATATGGTCAAATACCTGCTCCAGCGCGGCGAATCGGTCGTCGTGCTGGATAATTTCTCGACAGGGCATCGCGCGGCGGTGCGGGACGCAACCGTCGTGGAAGGCGACCTGCGCGATATGGAAACCCTTCAGCGCGTCTTCACGCAATACCCCATCGAGTGCGTGATGCACTTCGCGGCGTTTATCTTTGCGGGCGAGTCGATGCGCCACCCCGCGAAGTATTACGATAATAATGTGCTGGGCTGCCTGCGCTTGCTGGAAGCGATGCGAATCTCTGGCGTTTCGCAGATTATTTTCTCTTCCACTGCGGCGGTCTACGGCGAGCCTCAGCAGATTCCCATCCCTGAAACGCACCCCCTGCAGCCCACTAACGCCTACGGCGAGACCAAGCGCGTTATGGAGGGCATGCTCCACTGGTACGGGCAAGCCTACGGCATTCGCTCGATTGCGCTACGCTACTTCAACGCCGCGGGCGCCGACCCCGAAGGCGAGCTGGGCGAAGACCACCGCCCCGAAGAGCATCTGATTCCGCTGGTGCTGTTCGCAGGGATGGGCAAGCGCCCGAATGTTTCTGTATTCGGCACGGACTACGACACGCCCGACGGAACCTGCATTCGCGACTACATTCATGTGTGGGACCTCTGCGAAGCCCACTATCTGGCGCTTCAGCGCCTGCGTTCGGGCGCGCCCAGCACCGTTTATAACCTCGGCAACGGTCAGGGCTACTCGGTGCTGGAGGTCATCCGAACGGCAGAACAGGTAATCGGCAAGCCAATCCCTGTGGTGTATGCCGAGCGTCGTGCGGGCGACCCCGTGCGGCTCGTCGCCTCCGCCGAGAAAGCCCAGCGCGAACTCGGCTGGAAACCACAGTACCCCGACTTAGCCACGATGATAGAACACGCCTATCGCTGGTTTCTCAAACATCCCGAAGGCTACGACTCGTAAAAAATCGCCCTGAATCCCAGTTTGTGATACATATCACAGATTCTGTCCCCAGCCGAAGGGCATAATACCAATCTGCGCTTCAAACTTCGGGAATCCCAGACGATGCTGCTTTGAGAACCCGACGGCTGAAGCCGTTCCCAGTAGACAAAGCCAGCCTGCGCTGGCTATTTTAGCCGACGAAGGTCGGCTTCGTTTTATAGGAACGGCTTCAGCCGTCAGGGCGGAGGCGTTCCCCAACAGGCTTCAGGAGCGCATAAAACGGTACCCCTCAAAAAAACCACCCTATTGAGAATCTTGCGGAGGGGGGCAATTCACGAACTCTGACCGCCCAGTTGGCATAATTACGCCATCACTCTATAAGGAGGTCGGCTATGCCAACGATCGTGGATGTTGCAGTTTCTGCGGAAAAGTTCAACACTCCAAGCGCCCAGGGGGGCTATTCTATCTCTGGGCTACCTTACAAAATCAGCATGGCGTCCCCAAAACTCAAAAAGCGATAGCGCAGGCGCACCGCCTCCCGATAGGCGTGCAAGACCTTCTCACGCCCTGCAAACGCCGAGACCAGCACCAGCATCGTGGTGCGCGGCAGGTGAAAGTTCGTAATCAGCCCCTCCACCACCTTGAACTCATAGCCGGGGGTGATGTAGAGTTTCGTTTCGGCGGTTTGCGCCTGCACGCGCCGTTTGCCCACTGCCGCACTCTCCAGCGTGCGCACGGAAGTCGTGCCCACCGCCACAATCCGCCCGCGCGTGTTGTTGATAATCTCCGCCGCTTCAGGGCTAACGGTGTACCACTCCCCGTGCATCTTATGCTCCTCAATCTGGTCGGCTTGCAAGGGGCGGAAGGTGTCAAGGCTAATGTGTAAGGTTATCGTTGCAACTTGCACACCTTGTTGACGCAGGGTTTCCAGCAACTGTGGGGTGAAGTGCAAGCCTGCGGTGGGCGCGGCAGCGCTGCCGGGCTGGCGCGCCACCACCGTCTGATACCGTTCGGGGTCAGGTAGCTCGCGATGAATATACGGTGGCAACGGTACACGCCCCACCTCTGGCAGAATCTCCTCAACGGGCTGATTCGCGAACAGGCGCACGATGCGCGTGCCGTCCTGCAGCCGCGCTTCAATCTGAACCTCCATCTCAATCGGCGGTTCGTGAGGTGGGGTGTCAATCAGCACGCGCGTGCCTTCGGGCAAGCGCCTGCCCGGGCGCACCAGCGCCTGCCAGCGACCATCGCCCAGGGGGCGCATCAGCAGCACCTCCACACGCCCGCCTGTTGGCTTGCGCCCAAACAGCCGCCACGCTGAAACGCGCGTGTCGTTCAGTACGAGGGTGTCCCCTTCTCGCAGGTACTCCGGCAGGTCATAGAAGTGGCGATGCTCTATCGCGCCCGTTTCGCGGTGTAGCACCAGCATCCGCACGTGGTCACGCGGCTCTATCGGCTCCTGCGCGATTAACTCTTCGGGCAGTTCGTAATCAAACAGGCTGGCGTCCATCGCTATCGCGCCCCCCGTGTCGCAAGCCACGCGAGAAAGGTCAGAATCAGGCTCAATACGATGCTAATCAGAATGCTCGTGCCCAGCGGGAAGTAGAAATGGAACCCATCGCGCTCTATTGCAATGTCGCCGGGCAGGCGCCACTGGCGAACCCCAACTCGCTCCAGCGCCAGAAACAGCAACCCCACACCCACCAGCACCACGCCCAGCAGAATCAGCGTCTTGCCTATCGCACCCATCGGAGGAAATTGTACCTGAACCAGAGGGGCACCCCCGAAATTTCTCAGTTACTTAGGCGCACCTGTCCGGTTCTGGACGGATTTTGAGTCTTAAGGAGACGGAAATCCCGTAGAGCGAGGTGATTTCGGAATGACGCGGTATCTTTTCAGGCTTGGGTTAACTTTGAGTGCAGGGTTCATCTCCCTGCTGTTTGCGCATGCTCAGCGAGTGCAGGGCACGGTTGCCCAGCTGGATTCAGGCTGGTCTCTTCCCAACGGCGCCGGTCCAACCTCTCATATCCGTCTGCGCGGTGACCAGAGCGTTCAACCTCGTACTGCCCGGCACGCGCGCCTGACTCCCATCTGGGTGGTGGACGGAGGCGATGCCTATGGGCGGGTCTCCACCTACTGGACAGGATGGGAAGGCAACGGGGGCGACCGCGCCGAATACTGGCTGCTGAATGTCTACAAATCCGGTCCTCAACAGGTGGGCGCAAAGGTGGGCGACTCATGGAGCGGCAACGATATCTTTCGCGGACGGCTGTGGAACGAGCAATACTTCTCTTGGCAAACACGCCGCGCTGAACTTAGCCTCTATGTGGCGAACGCCCCGATGCCCACCTTGCTGGGTTCCCCTACCCCGAACACGAACCTGGCGGCGTATGACGCGGACGCCGATGCTTCGAACGGCATTCAGATTGACAAGTATGCGAACCCCTCGATCAACCTGAGCTGGACAACGGGTTCCACAAACGCCTTCCGCGACCGCATCTACAACAATCCGCGCGTTGTAGGGCTGAATAGCTATGTCTATGACACGCTTGCTTCCCCTCACAGAGATGTCGTCTTCCTGTGGGGTGAACTTTTCATAGACAGCACCAGCGTCCAGACCAGTGCGTCCTCAGGCGTCACATGGAACGCCTTCGACAGCACCACAACCTACGGTATCGGTCCGTCCGGGAATGTCTATAACCTTGACCTCAGCTCCTACGCGATAGGCACGACTGTTACCGTGCAGGTTCAGGTGTATTTCAAGCACGACGCATGGTACCGGAACGACTATGTGCTGGGTTCCAGCACCGTTACTGCCGCGACTCTCACCCAGCAGTTTCAAGTCGTGCCAGAGCCAGCCAGCCTCCTGGCGTTAGGCGTGGGGCTGGTGGGGCTGTACGCCAGGCGCGCACGCAAACGCTGAGGACACAGCCGTTCAGCGAGAGTCAATCTGCGCCGCGCTCCGACCTCCAGAGGGCGCGGCGCTGCCCATAACAAGCACCCGAAAGCCGTACCACACAGAGCAGAATGATCAAACCCCTTGCGTCGCCTCAAACAGCACCCGATGCAGCTGCGGAAGCAGGCGCACGCGATAGAGCCTATCCTCGTGGAGCCAGCGAAGCACCAAGGCAGTGAGGTCGCGGTAATGTTGCACCAGCTCCTGAGGAGTCTGCAACTCGGTGGGCGTGCCCAGCTGGATAACCGCTGGCAGGTGCGGGAACGCTTCGAACATAGCGCGTGCGTAGAGATAGTCTTCGCGCCCGAACACGACGATTTTGAGATGGGTTTCGTCGGGTGCCACCTGCACGCAGGCGCGCACCGCTTCTACAGGGGTGATCTGCCCGGCGCTGGGCGGCTTGGGAGAAAGCACCAGCACATCCAGCTCCCGAAACCACTCGCACGCGATACTGCCCTGCGTCTCGCACGCCACGGCGTAACCCAGCGAACGCAAGCGTCGCACCAGCGGCGCCAGCGGATGAATAGCGGGATTGCCCCCTGAAAGTGTAACCAGCACGGGCGGGGACGCCAACGCCTGCACTGCCGCTACCACCTCGTCCAGAGTCATGCGCTGCCATGTGTGGGCGTACTGCCTGGCATCAACAGCATACATCGTATCACACCAACAGCAGCGATAGTCGCAGCCCCCCAGACGAACAAACAGGCTGAGCCGTCCGACCAGCAGCCCCTCGCCCTGCACCGTCGGACCGAACACCTCCACAATCGGGTAGCGGTAGGGCAGTTCATCGCGTTGTTCCATCGGGTCTGACCTCCTCTGGCGCTGGCGTCATCAGCGGCACGAATCCCTATGAGACAGCTGTATTGCAGGGGAACGCCTCGCTTGCCATGCCCCTTGATTTTACCCTTTCCAATCGGGTATAATAGAGACGACCTAATAGGTCAAATCAGTTAAGTAGCGGAAGAGGCGAACCATGCGCTGGCTGGTGCGCGTGCTTGCGGTGGCGTTGATTGCGCTCAGCTTGCCTCCTATAGAGAGACAGGCGAGCCACAACGCCTGCGCTACATCGGCATGTCTTTGCAAAGACTGCGGTGGGGGCGCCCAATGTTGCTGTGTTCTTGCGGAACAGGGCTTGGAAAAGGCTCTCAGCCTCACTCAGTGCGACCGCGCCCAGCAGCATGAGAAAGCCCTGCGCGCTCTGCCTCGCCTCGTGCCTGCTTCCGTTGCCCTCATCACGCTACCCGGACTCTGTTTTGCAGGCTATCATCTCCTCTCACTCTCTCCTGTCTCTCGTGCTGTCTTACCGCGAGACCCGCCGCCGCGCTCCCTTCAGGTTGCGTTGGGCTGAGGCGCAGGCGACTTCGGAAGTCGTCTGGCACTTTGTATCTCAACCCACACTCTCTGCTTCGGCATCGTGCAACGATGTCGTGCCAAAAGCAACCTGAAGGAGGTTCTTATGCGAAACAAAGGCTTTACGCTGATTGAACTGCTGGTGGTGATTGCGATTATCGCGATACTGGCGGCGATTCTGTTTCCTGTGTTCGCCCAGACGCGGGAGAAGGCGCGCCAGACGATGTGCCTTTCCAACTCGCGTCAGATGGGACTTGCCGTACAGATGTATGTGCAGGACTACGACGAGGCGCTTCCGTCCGTGCGCATGATGTGGCAGGGGATCCCGACACCCCAGAGCTGGCTTGACCAGATTCAGCCCTATGTGAAGGACACCCTGCTGCGCCGATGCCCCTCCGACAACAGCCCCGCATGGAACGATACGCAAAACCCACGAATGACTTCCTACGGCTTTAACGCCTACTTAGACCCCTTCCACCCGCCGTATGGAGACCCTATGAATCCGCGTCCGTTCCGTCTGGCGGGGATTGTGCGCCCGGCGCAGTGCGTCTTCTCCACAGAACTGGCGGAGCGCAACAGCAAGTACCCGAACATGCTGATTCGGGGCGACCACTTTATGCCCATGTATTGGGGCAACCCGCCGCCCGTGATGGATATGATGATGAACGACCGCCTGTGGGATGCAACACGCGGAATCCCGACCACACTCGCGATTACGCGCCACGCTGGCGGGATGAACTATGTGTTCGTCGACGGGCATGCCAGGTGGCATCGCTTCGAGCAGACCTGGCGTCAGACGCCCGGTCAGCCCCCCTCCCGCGACTGGTACGACCCCATGCGCGAGGCGGACGCTAACTGAACTCAGGGGTGCTGGAGCTGGGCTGGCTCCAGCGCCTCGCTAATCAAGCGTGTAGAGAACATATTTCATCCCGCGCCGTTTACACCATCGTTCGGCAGCAGAGCGCTTGCGCTTCACATCGTCGCTCTCCATGCGGCTGGGGTCTTTCACCTCTATCAGCGCAATCTGACCATCCGTGTATTCCACCAGAAAGTCGGGCACATAGCGCCGCTGTCGATTCTGCGAGTCGACCCAGGCGATGCTGATGGAGTGGCGCTTCATCCATTTGGCGACAGCAGGGTCTTTCTCAAGGCGCTCCATCATGCGCCGCTCCAGCTCGCTCTCGTAGCGTTCGAAGTTCCAGGGGCTTTTGGTGGGGTTCTGAAAGATTCCGCGCTTACTGATCGCCATACTTCACAATCCCTCCAATCAGTCCAGGGATGTTGCGTACTCGCTCTTTGACCTGGGGAAGCATGCGCCACGCATATTCCAGCTCCTCGCGCTCGCACATGCCCAGCGATTTCCCTCCAAGAAACTTCGCGCGAATGTGATGGAGTAACGCGCTGTAGACCTTATCTTTATAGAGAATAGGCGCGTACCCTGCCTCGTCGACCAGCTCTTCGGCAATTTCCAGCAGGCGCGCTTTAATCATGTCGCGCAGCTGGTCTTCGGTTGGGCGTGGCGTGTAAGGCGTTGGGCTTTCGTGGATTTCAGGCGGCGCCTGGCTGGAACGCCATTTCTCGGCGCCCAGCTCGCGTCCCTGAACGCTTCGAATATCCACGCGCGTAATCTCTACGCCCTCGTCGTGATACTCGATGCTCTCCAGTAGCTGCTTCCAGTCGGCGCGCGGTTCCGCCGTGCGTGATTGAACCTCTACTACAAACTCCTCGTCTTCGTAGCACGGCAGTTCGGGCGGGATGGCAATCACAAGGTGCGGCTTGGTCAGTTCCTGCCTGGGCAGCGGCGGCGGCAGGTCTTCAGTCTCATCAAACAGGTCGTCTATAGAAACATTCTCGCGCTTTTTGGCGTTGAAGATGTCCCAGAGCCACTGATGCTCAAGCTTGGGGTGATCCACAATCGCGCAAATCTGGGGTTCTTCGGGCGCAACGCTGGGCAGGCGCACACGCCGCAGCCCGCGCCCTATCACCTGCTGCCCGTACACTTTGCTGCTGAACTTGCGCAGGAGCAGAATCACCCCCACTTCGGGTACATCCCATCCTTCACGAAGCATCAGGACGCTCACCACTGCCTTATAGGGGTTGCCAGAACGGAGCGCCTTGCCCAGCTCATGCGCTTTGCGTCGCTCCTCTTCGTCGCTGTCTTCGGTCACCAGCAGCGTTTTGACTTTGAAATAGTGATTTAATGTTTGCGCCGCCTTTTCCGCGTCTGCTTTACACACCGCCACCACGAACAGAATAGGCTGGTAGCGTCCCTTCGCGCGTTGCTCCTGCTCCTTGAGACGCTGGAGGGCAATCGCCATCTGCTGGCGCATCGGCTCGTCGTCCGTGACCCACTGAGTCGCCGTCAGCCCCAGCCGATCCACCTCTTCCCAGTCAATCTCTTCCACGCGGCGGCGTTCGCCCGTGCGGGCGTCGGTATAGGTCAGCTCCACCATCTGGATACTGGGCTGATAGACCACAGGCGTTTTGACCAGCCCGTCGGCGAGGGCGTCCTGAATCGAGTATTCGTAAATCAGGTCGCTGTCGGGCGTCTGTCCATCGGCGCGTTCGGGCGTGGCGGTCAGGTCAATTCGGAGCTTTGTTTTGAACGCCAGGCGCTGGAGCGTGGCGTCCCATTCAGGCGCTGGGGAATTATGCGCCTCATCGTTGAACAGCACGAAGTCGGGTCCGTTCAACAGGGCGGAAAGGTTGCTCTGCCCACTCTTATTGCTGGTGTAAAACTGGTGGATATTGCCCAGAATGATATTGGAGCTGAACAGGTTCGCCCAGCCGCCGCCCCCTTTGCCGCCGCCCAGCGTGGTCAGCACGAAATCTTCGGGTTTGCAGTCCGCCCAGTCGGGGATAAGCTGGCGCTCTCGAAAAATCCTGCCCCCTTCAAAATCGGCTTCCAGGCGGTCGCGCACAATCAGATTGGGACACAACACGACGAACTTATGGACGTCGTGCGCAACGCGGAGCCATGCGATAATCGCCGCCATCAGCGCGGTTTTGCCGCCGCCTGTCACGATGTTCAGCAACAGCCCCTGCTTGCCGATCTGCTCCTTGCCCAGCACCTCGTGGCAGTAAATCACCCGCAGGAACGCCTCCCACTGGTGTCGCCAGAGCGTGCCTTCGCGCGGCGACTGGTCGTCGCTGGGGTCAGTCAAAAAGTCGATGTAGCGATAGGTCTCCTCGGAGACGCCAGGGTAGCCACTGCGCCGCCATATCTCAAAATCCTGCTCATAGGGTATGAAGCGGTTGAACATACTGGACTCCCTCACAGCAATCATGGCTCAAATTCTAAATCAAGCGTTGCCTGCTCTATGTATGGCAAACATATCTTAACCTCCGTGATGACCGAGCCAGCGTTGAGAAGCCTCTTATCCAGGGTCCAGAATTCGTCGGACTTACTGAGTATACCCGCTGCCAGATGGAGCGCATCAGGCGTCTTGAGCTTATGAACACCTTGCTGCTTACATCGCTCCCGCAGAGAACGCGCCAGTTCATAGACGGGGCTGACCGTTTCTATCATCTCGAAAGTGGGGTACTTGCGCAGTTCGTCCAGAAAACGCTTCGCTGGCTCGCCTAACAATTCCGTAATCAACACAGAGCAAGAGACGATTTCTACCTGCCCCGATAGCATTTCGTGATACTTCTGCTCAAGCGCTCTGACAAGCTGCGGGTCTTCCGTAGGTTTGCGTTCCAGCAGAGCAATAAAGCAGCTCGTATCCCAGTAGATTCGCGGGCGCGTCCTACGCCGTTTCCTCATCCTTTTGCCTCAACTCGTCCAGATATTCAACGATTGTATAGCCTTCAGGCAAAATGTCTACGCTATGGATGACCTGTCTCAGAAACTCTTTGTTGGGTAAGGCAAGCTTTGGTGGATGTTTGATAGTGAGCTTGAGAGGGTAGATGCCCACAGGACCGTACTCGGCATCGCCGACCACCTCAACAATCTGACGGCTCCGCAGTGCCTCGGCAATCGGCGCAATCAGGGCATCCTCGAAAACGCACGGGATACGCTGCGGGGGCGCGAGCTTCGTGAAGAGCGCACATGAATAAGGTCGCTGATGGATGTTAATACTCTCAATCGTGCCGATAAAAGAGACATCATAGGCGCGTGTGCGAACAATCTTCTCTTCCAGCAGCCGGCGTGCGAACTCGTCAATAACGGTTTCTTGCTCCCCATACACATAATACACAGGCACGGTTTGGGATGGCGCTTTGAATAACTCCCTATACTCCGCCAGCGTCTGACTGCTCATCGTGGGGCGAAACTGCCCATTGCGGAGCATTTCCAGGTCCTCCCTGAACTGGCGAAATAGAACAGGTGCTACTCCCGACTCACTGGGGACAATCCCCAGTTGTAAACTCCCTGTGGACGCCTCGACGATCTCGAAAGTTGGGCGGGTATCGGATTCGGTAATTTCTTCGTGAAGCGCGTTCAGCGCCCTGCGCAGACGCTCCGCAAGCCGCTGCACTGCTCGCAGGTCTGGGTGGTGTCCCGTCTCGCCGATCCGCACCCGCAGAATATGCATCGCTTTTATTCTACCTTAACCTCCCCAACCCACACCCCTTCCCCACCCTTATCATCCTGCACTTTGCAGGCGATGGTGTAGACGCCTGGGCGGGGGAACTTGTAGACCACAGGCTCCGACGCTTTCGCGAGCGCGTAGCCCTGCGTGCTGCGAAAATGGCGCCCGTCATAGTCAAAGTCCCACTGCACATTCAGAATCTTTGCGTTGGGGTTGACCACCACCGTGTCGCTCACATCGAACTTGTAGGTCAGCGGCGCAATCCGCTGGTAGCCCACCTCCACGCGCGGCGGCTGCACGAAGGTCAGAAAGTTTTCATAATCGGCGTGATCGGTGGACAGTTCGGCGACATGGCGACGAAACTGGGGCGAGTCGATGCGAATCAGATCCAGCCGAATGAAGTTGACATTCACCTGCTCCTGCGAGCGCAGTTTTTCGGCGGCGTCGCGGGCTTCGGGGCTGAACGCCCACGCCAGCATAATCCCCTCGCGCAGGCTTCCCTGCTGGTAGCGCGGCGTGCGGCGCACCGCGTTCGCAAACGCCAGCACCTCCTGGGGCGTCACGGGCTGATCTGCTTGCGGACTGCCCACCCACACCGGCACGACGCCCTTGTAGCCGTGAATGTTTGCATGCTCCTCTGAAGGGCGCGCCCCGAAACAGCGCAGGATAAACTCCCGAAACTGCTCGGCGGGCATACGGGTTAGCCTCCGTGCTTCATAGACGCCCCAGTATTCAATGGTGAAGTCGGGTATCTGCAGGTCGGTGGTGAGCTGCTGGGCGCCGCGAATCAGCCGGTCGGCGGTAACAGCGACCGCCACGCGCGACTGGTCGCACGCAATCCACCGCCGCCCCAGCCGCTGCGCCACCGCAGGCGTCGTGCCCCCACCACAGAAAAAGTCGGCGACTACATCGCCCTCTTTTGTGGCACTCTGGATAACCCTCTCAATCAGCGCTTCAGGTTTTTGCGTAGGATATCCGAGCCACTCTTTACTGTGATTGGGAGGACGCGAAATATCCCAGACATCGGGTGAAACTTTGCCCTGCACGTTGAATAGGTGCTTTCGCGAATCAGCAATCACAGCGTCATAAGGCACGCGTACAGCATCGGGGTAAAAGAGATACCTACTTTTATCCTTTGCATAGAAAAGCAGGGTATCATGCTTCCTACCAAAATGTCGTTTTGAGCCTCCACCTGATCTATAGTACCATATTACTTCATTAATTAAGTTCTCATACCCGAAAATCTTATCCATCTCCACCTTGATGTAGTGGCTGGCGTGTCAGTCGCAGTGGACATAGATGCTGCCCGTCTTTTTGAGCAGGCGCTTCATTTCGTACAGGCGGGCGTTCAGCCAGATGAGGTAGCCTGGCATGCCGCCCTCCCAGATGTCCGAAAACGAGCGCACCTCGTTCTGGTCGCCGAAGATGATGTTATACTGCCTGCCCGAAAAGAAGGGCGGGTCAATGTAAATCAAATCGATGCTCTCGCTGGGGAGCTGGCGCATCACATGCAGGTTGTCGCCCCAGATGAGGCGGTTTGGCTCCAGCTCGCGATTGCCGAAGGAGACACGCTCCACAATCTGGAAGGGTAGCTTGACACGCGGGAAGAGTTTCTCGAAGCCCTTCTTGCGGTCCCACCCCAACGGCTCCTTTTCCACCGGGATGGAGCCAAAGCGCACGGGCGGACGCCAGAACTCTTCCTGTTCGGGCAACGCTTCCAGTGTTTCGGGTTCGGCGTCTTCGGGCATACGAAAGTCTTCGGGCTGGTCTCCGTGTTTCGCGCGGGTAATCTCCTCTGGCATAGCACCGAGAAGATTCGGCAAACAGAATGGGTGTCCTGCTCAGAGAACCCTACAGCGCCCCCTCTTGTAAATCAGATACACGCTCCCAGTCGGCATTTGTTGAGCAACTTCCACAAGACGCTCTATGTGGGCAACCAGCCATTTTGCACGCTCCCACCGACTGAGGTGATCCCAGAAGCGTGCCAACAGGAGAACACGCGCCTGCATCTCTTTCAAGTCTGCAACCGTGTAGCCTCGAGTCCGTTCGTTGCGGTCGCCTGATACAATAACAAACCCGCGCTCAGTGGCACGGGCAATCCAATCGCGGTCTGGAAGTCCACCCCAGCCACGCTGAGTCAGATGCGCCATCTCTGCCAGCGCCGATTCGCGATTGACGAACTCCACCAGACGCCTCGAGATATTCTCGTCGAATAACAACTTCACGCGCTGAGACGCCATTCGCCCTCATATCGAATAGCCGCAGAGACTGCTGACAGGGGAATCTCGAAATAGTCCGCCACAGACTCTGGATTCTTCTCGCGTTGCCACAGGGCGAAGATGATTCGCGTCGGGATGGCGCGCCCATTGACAGCGACTACTGGCTCGCCACCGCGAATCCGACGATCCAAAAACACCTGCCGATTGTAGCCCTGTGGGTAATAGCGCGTCGCGAGGTCACCGTCAAACTCGATATGCTGGGCAAACTGCTCGGCGAAGTCTGCCACCAGCTGCCCGATGTCGGGGCGCTTGAGCAAGCCTTCCGCTTCGCGCACCAGCAGCCTGCGCCCCTCGACCAGTACTTGCCTGCGTGAGAAGGGGAACTCGCCTACCTCGTGCTCCAGGGCATCGGCGGTTTTACGAATGTGCGGTAGTGGGACACCCAGCGCGACAAACTCGCGCACAAAGAAAAGTTCAATCAGCTCAGGGAAAGTAAGAACGCCCTCTCGGTGGGCATGTGCGCGTAGCACAGGCGCAGAGTATCTCTGCCCGTCCCGACGCTCATAGAAGTACCCATCTGCCCAACGCTTGAGACGCTGAGGGGTAATCCCCAACAAGCGCGCCGCCTCTGCATAGGAATAGACACCGTACTCCAGCCCAGGTACAATCTCCATAACTTGCTTTAATGATACCCTACGGTATCTCCACCGTACCCAGGTCAATCACCGTATTCAGGCTCTGCACGCTGACCTGCCGCTCCGCCTGGCGCCCCGAAAACGAGAACACCAGCCGATAGTTACCCGGCAACAGCCAGAGCGCGAACGCACCCGAAGACTGATTAACCACCTCCGTCTCCACAGGCGTGCTGGCGTCAGGAGGGGTATAGATGAGAATCAGCGTTCCAATCGGATTGCCGCCACCTGCCAACTGCACCACGCCGCGCACATTGCCCGGCGCAGGCGGCGGGTTATCGTCACTTTCGGGCGCCAGCAGGATGTCGTCCAGCAGAATCACTCCGCTGTTGTCGGGTCCCCTGTCTATTAGAAAGCGCTGAGGCACGAAGCCTGTCTTCTCCACCTGCCCCTCGGCGTCCAAAATCCCGTTGGGGTCAAAGGGAATATCGTTCAGGGTGAACTTGCCGTCGGTCTCGTTGCTGAGTGTGCGCTGTCCGAGCAGCGTCACCACTGCGCCGCCCACAGGCTGCTGGTTGAGCGCGTTCACAATCCGCCCCTGCACCGCCACCTTCTGAGGTCCCACATACAGCACGCCGAGGTCGTTCACCTGGTCGGTTCGCAGAGGTGGCAGGTTGAAAGTATAGGTGGGATAGCCGGGCGCTTCCACGGTGAGCTGGGTAGTGCTGGGCGGCACGCGCAGGGTGAAGGTGCCTTCCTGGAGGTCGGTTTGTGTGGACGCGCCGCCTGCACTCACAGTCGCCGCGGGGTTCGGCGGGTTGCCCGTGCCGACCAGCGCCACACGCCCCTGAATTACGGCGCCGCCAAAGCCGCCCCCGCCGCCACAGCCCGACAGGAGCCACACACACAGCACACACCAGAGCCAGAAACCTCGCTTTGCCATCGTTTCGCCTACCTCGTCAGAAGAATCGGGGTCACGGCGCGAGCCACGCGCCCGTCGGCATCTATCGCCTCAAGATGGAGCTGATACGCGCCGGGCGGCAGCGCGCGCTCCTGTTGGTCACGCCCGTTCCAGACAAGAGTCTGCACCCCTGCACGGGTCGCCCGTGCGGGCTGCAGGATTCGCACCACCTCGCCCCGCGCGGAGCGTATTTCTGCTTTAACGCTCGCCTCGCCTGTCAGCTGATACTCAATCGTGAAGTTGCCCCCGCGCGTGGGCGCCACACGCACCTGTGTAATCCGCACAGGCGCCGCTACGCTGGGTTCCACCACCACGCGCAGAGTTCGCCCTTCCGAAGGCACAAAGCGGTAAAAGCTCTGCCGGCGCATATCTACCCGATTGCCCGTTGTGGGGTCTTCCAGTGTGATGCGCCAGCGCCGCGCGGTGTTCGGTGGCAGGTTCCAGGTGAGCGTATGTTCGCTCTCTGGCTCGGCAGGTAGCACGCGCAGTTCCCATACCTGTCGCCCGCCCAGCGGACGCACGGAGCGCATCTGGAGCGCACCCGACTCGCTCACAACCCCAAATCCCAGCATCTCGGGCAGAAGGGGCGGCATTTCGGAGTCCCACTTCGCCGAGCGCGAGGAAGCGCGCGGATCCAGCCCCAGCGTTATCACGCCGCCCCCCGCACGCGACTGCAGGCTCAGCATCATCTCCCATGCAGGGCACGGCTCTTCACCCTCGCTGCGTGAGCGCGACGCGCTGCGGTTCGCTGGCGGCGGAATCAGCAGCGTCACCCCCTCCGGGCGCAACACCCGCACCCAGTAGGCTTTGCCTGGCTCCAGTTGCGTCGCCTGCACATAACCGCCGACGCCGCCCAGCGTGAAAATCCGATTGCCCACCAGCGGCGGCTGACCGCCGATGGACTCGGTCGCCGTCTCCCACGACACGGGCGCGTCAAACTGCCACACCACCTGCAGGTCGCTTACATTCACGGGAGCGTTGAAGGGCATCCCGATCAGGTTCCAGCCGGGCTGGAGCGCAATCGCGAAGGGACGATCGGCAGGGGGCGCTTCACCTTCAATCAGGCGGTCAATCCCGCCGTCGGGCACGCGCAGGAAGTAGCCCACGCCGGGCGCAGGTGGCGGCGTTTCCGGATAATACACATAGTTAAACCGCTCCTGACGCCAGTGCGCCAGTCGGAGCTGGCTGGCAGGGATGCCCAGCACCTGCGCCATGTCGGTCTGATAGGGGCGCAAGGGCAGGCTAATCATCTGCAGTCCCGCCCCGCGCTGGAGCCGAAAACTGCCCGCAGGCGAGGTCAGCCGCACCAGCACATACTGAAAGCCCAGCCCCTTGTTGACCTGCACGCGCCCCACCTCTTCCCCTGCCCGATAAAACACCAGCTGCGCTACCTGCTCCTGATTCATTACCGATTCAGGGAAGGAAGCGCCGAACGCGCCGCGCGTGACCTCTACCGTGCGACGCTCCGAGCCAATCTGAATCTCCACAATCCCGTCGTCCAGACCATACACCACGCCGAAGAAGTTGTTCCGAACCGTTGCGGTCTGCACTTTGCTGCTGGGGAACGCGACCTGTGCGTACTCTGTGCCGACCGAGAAGTCCACCGTCAGCCGCTGGTTTGCCACATCGCTCCCCACGAAGCTGGGCACAACCGCGCCCGTGCCCACGCGAATGTCCACGCGCTCGTACTGGGGCGAAAGCGTCAGCCGCTGGAGGTTAAAGTCCCAGTAAATTGGGTAGCAGGTTCCGTTCAGCAGCGCCTCGTCCCACGAGTTGCCAGAGCGAACCGTCTGGAAATAGGTCAGGAACACCACAAAGACCGCCTCTTCGCCGGGCTGTACCTCGCCCACATATGGGAGCAGCTGGGCGTGCAGTTTGCGCCCGTAGGTTACGCTGGTGTCCAGAATATACTGCTGGCGCACCCATTGCTCAAACGGAACACCCTCCACTGTCGGGTTGGGGTTGCCCGAAATCTGGCTGAGCGCCTGGCGTGCAAGGTTAATCAGCGCGCTGGTGTCGTTGCGCAGGGCGGGCGTGTAGTTCTGATAGTAGAGCTGATTGAACACGCGGAAAAAGTTGGGGTACTCCATCGCGACCTTGAGCCACACGCTGCCCGCCATCAGGTAGCGCACCAGCCAGATGCCGCCCGTCGTGCCGCCCTGAATGCTCGCCTGTCGGAGCGAGGGCGCGATAAACGCCGGGCTGCCCAGCACAGGCTGGTTCCATGCGTCGTAGTAGGGGCGCGCATCGTAGGTGTTCTCCAGCGTGCGCTCCACGAAGTCGGGGTTCAGACCCAGTTGCGTGCGAAACACCGCCTTGCGTGCCACACGCGCCGTAACCGCCCGCGCAAAGCCCTCCTCCCACACATCAAATGCGAACCCCACATCGGCGTGGAACGCCAGCGTCATCAGATGCACCAGATTGACCGCCGCCGCTTCGGGCGAGTTGTAAATCGGGAACAGGAAGCGGTTGTTGGACACATCGTAAATCCCGCCCACCACCGCGTCGCGGTCGCCAATCTGATCGTCATAGTTCACCACCTGAATGGTCAGCGTGCGGGCAGGTTTGCCATACTCCGCCTCCACCAGCGGCGGCGCGACATTCAGCACCTGCTGGAGAAGATTCTTATAGTTGGCAGGGAACGGGTTTTCGCCGTCCACAATCTCAAACGAGAGCGTGCCGTTGCCCAATCCCCCATCGCGTGAGCGCGTCGGCAAAATCAGCTGCCCGTTCCGACGCAACGCTACGGCGTAAATCAACGGGAACCGATAGTCTTCGGGCAGGAAGCCGTAGCGCTTATAGAGCCGTATCAGCGGGCGTGCGCCCTGAATCTGCGCGCGAGCCACCTGCTCCACGCGCTGGCGGATCAACCGCTCTATCGCCTCGGCAGAACGCCCCGCGCGGTCTATGTCCACCACCACCAGATTCTGCGGACCGTTGCTGACCGCCGCGAAGGGCTTGTTCACCACATTGCGATAGATTTGCGCGGAGGCAGAGGCTATCAGCACGCCAATCAGAAGCCAGCAGAAAACCGTCCTTGCCATAATCGCTCTATCCTTAGACGCCCACAAGCGCAGGGGCGTTTCATGAGTGTACCCAACAGGAACGCTCTGTATCGTGGCGAATTCCAAATTGACCCATGCTCCCCGTTGATGGCGTCGACTACACCGCCCAGCTGGAGGCGCTGATTGCCCAGATTCGGGCAAAAGGGGTTCGCGATGAGCGTGTGCTGAACGCCATTCGTCAGATGCCCCGCCACCTGATGGTGCCGCCCGAATACCGCTCGCAGGCGTACATCGACCACGCCCTGCCGATTGGCGAGGGACAGACCATCTCGCAGCCGTCGCTGGTGGCGCAGATGACTGCGATTTTAGAGCTGCAGGGTACCGAGCGTGTGCTGGAAATCGGCACTGGCTCTGGCTATCAGGCGGGGATTCTGAGCCTGCTGGCGAAACAGGTGATTACAGTGGAGCGGTTCCCCCGACTGGCGCTGCGGGCGTATCAGACCCTGCGCCAGCTGAACCTCCCGCCGATTATCTGGGTGATGGGCGACGGCACGCGCGGCTTTCCCCCCTTCGCGCCTTATGACCGCATCATCGTCACCGCAGGCGCGCCGGGCAAGCCCCCCGAACCTTTGCTGCAACAACTTTCGCCAAAAGGGGGACGATTGCTGATTCCACTCGGCACGCGCCACTATCAGGTGCTGACTCTGTTCATTCGGCACGGCAACCGCTATACCACACGCACCTTCGGCGAGTGTGTGTTCGTACCGCTTGTAGGCAAATACGGCTGGAAACCCGACGAGGTTTAGCCCCAGCGCAGGCGATAAATCTGCTGGTGGATCGCCCGCGCCGCCGAGACCATCTCAGGGTACGGCGTGTCGGTAATCGTGATGAAGCCAATGTTATAGTTCTCGCCGTCAAACCAGCGCCCTGTGAGCGGCTGGTCTATATACTGGAACCAGTGGCATCCCACAAAGTAGGGGTGTTCCACCACGCTTCGGACATACTCCGCATACATCTGGGCGCGCTCTTGCTGATTGCGTGCGGGCACCAGCCCCGTGTGGAACATGCCCCGATCCAGCGCGCCGAAATGGAACTCGCCACTCAGAATCGGGCGGTCGTAGGCTTCCAGAAACTTCCAGCGGGCGCGTTCTATCCGTGGCACATAGAAGTTGAAACCCAGCACCTCGCTCGTCTCTGCCGCCGCCTCCACCGCTTCGGGCGTGTACCATGCGAATCGGCAGCCCAGGTAGAGGTGATTCGGCGCATACCGTCGCAGGGTCTCGCGCACGCTCCGGAAATATTGCAGGGCGAACGCCTTCACATAGGTGCGTAAATCCTGCAGGCACTCTGGGGTAGGCTTTTGAGAGCGCAGGTCGTGCGGGCGTTCCAGTGCGTCCCAGCTGCGGAAGGTGGTGTGCCACGCTTTGTTGAGCGCCTCAATCGTGCGGTACTTGCGACGGAGCTGTTCTATCAGCGCGCGCTTGGCAGGCGATTCGCTGGCGTCCAGCTCCAGCGCGCCGTAAGCCAGCCCGTAGCGTTTCGTCGGCTCGCCGTCCGCGCCCCAGCTCAGCTCGTTATCCACGAAGTAGCCAAGGCACCACGGGTCGTCGCCCACCTGCGAGGCGACCTGCCTCACGCTCGCCTCCAGATTGCGCTGGAAGCCTTCGTCAAACGGGTCGTGCATCTTGCCCCAGTAGTCCACGCCGCTACGCACGCGCTTGTGGTCGCCCCCGATTCCCACCGTCGCCACATAGGGGATTTTGCCGTTGCGGTAGAACTCACTGGCAGACCAGTTCGCGAGGGTGTTGAACCCCCACGCCCGCAGGCGCCGAAGCGTATGCTCGCGCCACACCTCGCGGTAGCGCTCGCCGTACTTGCGCTCCAGATTCGCCAGAAAGAAGTTATACGCCTTTCCCTCTTTGATGGGTCCCATCAGCGCGCCCGAAAGATGGGCGTAGTATTTCGCGAGCGGGTCTTTCTCGTCGGGTAGCCAGCGGAACATCTTCTCGCGTCCTGTGATATAGGTATACTCCCCCCAGTTCACGCAGTCCATCCCTATGGAAAGGAAGAGCGTGCCATCGGGCGTAATGAATGCCCACTTGCCGTCCACCTTCTCCACGCGGAAATAGCCCGTCGCCTCGCGTTTAGGTCCCGTCGCCCAGCCGCCGAAGCGGTCGCGTTCTGGGAGGTCGGGTATGCGCTCCAGCTCGCGCTGTTCGGCACGCAGCTGGCGGCGCATATGCTCTATACTGCGCACCTTGTGCGACCAGTTCGCGTGCGCGTACTGCCCAAACTCGTCCACAATCCCCTCCAGTGGCTGATAGTAGCGTATCAGGTGGATGTTGTCCACAATCAGTCGCTTCGGGGTCTGGGGATGGTCCAGAAAAATCTGGAACGCCACGATGTGCGAAAGATTAATAGCGTTGCTGACAGTCGTGTTGACCGCCTGATAGCCCTTTAGCGCAGGCAGCCCGCGCATGCCGAAGTCCATCGGGTTCGGGGCGAGCGGCATCACGAAGCGGATGCGCTGTTTTGGGGGGATGGTGGCGCCGCCCTGTCGGCAGAAGCGCACGCCGTCGGCGCGGGGGTCTTCGTCCACCCGCACGCCGAACACAATCGGCTCTGGGGTTGGGTTCAGCAGATCAAACGCCAGCCCGCTGTAGGCGCTCCAGTCCCACGCGGTCTCCGCACGGAACATCAGGTTGGGCCAGTCGGTTTTCGGCAGGAACTCCACCTGCAGGGCATAACGCCCGTGGGTAGCGCCCTCTCGCACGCGCGTCAGGCGCACATGGTTCGCCCGCGCCTGCGCCACCTCCGCTTCCGTCTCAAAAGAGTAGAGCCGTTGCACGCTCGTTCACCCCTCAAACGGATAGCGCACGCCCCATTCCGCACGCAGGCGGTCCATCAGGCGCACGATGCGCAGGGTCTCCTCCAGCGGCATCAGCGGGCTTTCGCGCAAGCCCTGCTGCAGACAGGTATGCACATGGCGAATCTCAAACTGCAGTCCGTCGCCCTCGTAGGGGTACAGCAGATGCTCCTGCGAGCCGTCGGGGCGTACCAGAAACGCTTCTGACGGTTTCCACCACGGCGTGGGGAAGTGGAACATCCCTTCGGTGCCGCACAGGAACGCTTGCTTGGGCGTGTTCACCTGCAGGCTGGCGCTCAGGGTGGCGATGGCGCCGTTGGTATAGCGGAACACCACGCCTTCCAGCACATCCACGCCTGTTTCGCCGCGCGTCGCCAGCGAGACCACCTCCTGCGGCTCGCCGAGAAACCAGAACGCCAGCGCAATCGGGTAGATGCCCACATCCAGCAGCGCGCCCCCCGCTAACTCAGGGCTGAACAGCCGACTGTGGGGGTCAAACGGCGGCTGAAACCCGAAGTCCGCCTGCAGGTAGCGGAGCGCCCCGATTTCGCCCGCCAGCACGCGCCGATGCACCTCCTGCATCACAGGGAAACAGCGCGTCCACATGCCTTCCATCACGAAGCGGTCGGTCTGGCGTGCGGCGGCAATCACCTGCTCCGCCTGCCGGGCATTCACCGTGAAGGGCTTCTCGCACAGCACATGTTTGCCTGCCCGAAGCGCGGCGAGGGCGTTTTCGGCGTGCAGGTTGTGCGGCGTCGCGACATAGACAATCTCCACATCGGGATCGTTCAGCACGCCCTCGTAGCTGCCGTAGCGTTTGGGGATGCCGAACTGGCTGCCGAACTGATCGGCGGTTGCCTGCGAGCGCGAGCCGACGGCGACCACCTGCGCTTCGGGCACATAAAACGCCGCCTGCATGAACCGCCTCGCAATCTTACCCGTGCCCAGAATGCCCCACTTTGCCATTTCAGGGGATAGGATACCATGCGAGGCTATCCTTCTCTCAAAACGGCGGGTTGGGCGGTGGGGCGATCAGTTCGTCGGTGGTGCGCTCGTTGCCGGCATGATCGCGGGCAATCAGCGTCACGCGCGCCGTGTTGCTGGGCAGGGCGCCCTCATAGCGGCTCGCGCTCTGGAGCTGAAGCACCACGGTCTGAGTCTGATTGCCAGCCACCACTCGCGCCACAACGCTGGCAACCCCCGTTTCGGCGTCCTGTACCACCGCCGACACATAGAGCGTCTGGCTTCGCCAGCCCAGTTCTACCTGGCTGATCTGGGGGGCGGCGGTGTCGGTGATGACGCCACCGCCCCCACCGCAGCCCGCCAGTCCCATCATCAGCACAAGACCCATCCACTGTTTGCGCATAAGGCACCTCCTTTTAGCGGGTCAGCACCACAGGCGTTGTGGCGCGGGCAACCTGTCCCTCGGTGGTTTCAGCCGTAATGACGAGCGTGTAGGCGCCCGGCGGTAGCGCACGCCCCTGCTGGTCGCGACCGTCCCACACAACCTGCTGAATGCCCGCGTTCCGACTACGGCTCTGCTCCAGCGTGCGGATGACCCGACCGCCCGATTGCACGCTGACCGTCACTTTCGCCGCCTCGCTCAGGTTGAACTGCACGGTGTAGGTGCCGCCCGTGTTGCGTCCGCCCTGCACCTGCAGGCTGGTGATTCGAAGCAGGCGGCTGGTGGCGACGAGGCTCAGCTCATAGCGGCGTGTGATGCCTTCGGGTGGCACGGTGATTTGCCACGCCGCGGCGCCGCGCAGGAATCGGCGCTCGCCTGTCTCCAGGTCGCGTAGCACGGGGTTCACGCCGCGCGGCAGGCGTGCAATGTCAGGCGCGGTCAGCGTGAGCGTGCGGGTTCTGGGTTCTTCGCTGGGCGGGACAACCAGCTCCAGCGTCCACTGGCGCTGATTGCGCGAGCGCGGCAGAATCTCGGCTTCCATCGGCTTGCCATCCCGCACGAGGCGCAGGTGCAACCCATCCGAAGCACTGCGTCCGGGTGGCGCGGGCGGCATCGCCACCTGCAAGCCCTGCTCGCCGCTGGAAAGCCCTACCAGCACCTCGTCGTACTGATTGCCCAGATGCGCGCCGATTCGCAGGCTCCAGCCGCCCTGCGCAGGCTCCGCACGGTTGCGCGTTACCTGCGTGGCGGTTTCGGGCGTGGGCAGCACCAGCTCGCACGGCTGATGCGCATAAATCCAGTAGCCCCGCCACGGCTGGAGCTGATGCTCAATCCCGTTCAGCAGCTGGGCGTCGTACACCAGCTGGTAGCGTCCCTGTTCGGGCTGCCAGCCCCACAGGTACGGCTCCACGAACTGGCGCGCCGGGTTCTGATCCAGCGTGAATTCACCGTTGCTGGTGCGCACTGTTATCGCCGCGCGGTTCCACACCAGCGGCTCGGTCCACGGGTTGGCAATCAGGTTCCAGCCTGCCTGAAGCGAAATCACATAGGGCTGTTCGGGGTCAGGCAGGTTGCCCACCACATTCGGCGTGAGGGCGTTGGGCAACACGGTCCAGTAGCCGCGTCCAATCTGGGGCGCCGTGGCTGCCTGCGGGTGTTGCACATACTGCCCTGTGGCGGGGTCATAGGTCGCCCACTGATTGTTCTGGAAGCCAAAGAGCGCCTGCACATCGGGGTTATCCAGCTGCACGGGGATGCCCACCAGGTGCAATCCTGCGCGGAACTGGGGCGGCTGACCGAAGCGCAGGGTGAGCTGGGGCGTATCGCTGAAGGGCAGGAGGTTGCCCACACGGTCGCGCCCGCGCGTGATGATGCGGGTCTCGTCCCCGAAGCGGCGTGCGCGAATATTGACCGTGCCCGACTCCTGGCGTGCGCCCGTGCCCTCGGTGTAGCCGAGCCGTCGGGCGTTGTCGCCCTCCAGCGCCCACACCTCCACCTCCTGCACACCAGAGGCGTCGTCAGTGGCGTTCCAGCGCAGGGTGGTCTTCGTTTCGGTCAGAGTCGTGCTGCTGGGTGCCTCCACGGTAATGCTGGGCGGTTGCTTGTCCAGCGTGAGCGTGTGCGTGTTGGTTACAATCGGCGGGTTGGCGCCCAGATGCGGGTCAAAGGTGATCACCGCCTGATTGGCAATCTGCGTGCCCGAGGCGGCGTCGCTGCGCGGGCGGATGCGGAAGCGCACCGCACCCTCGCCTTGCGGCGGGTTCGTGTTCGGCGGCAGGAAGCCCTCCGGATAGTAGTCGTTGGTGTTGGGGTCGATGCCGCTGAAGCGCACGCTGAGTTTGCGCGTGTTGGAGTCATACTGGCTCACCACGCGCACCACCACAGGGCGCTCGGGACGCAGGTCAATCTGCGTGTTGAGGCTGGTCGTGCCTTCGGGCAGGCTCACGCGCTTGTTGCCCACCTGAATCTCAAAAAATTCCAGCGTGCTGGGGTCTAACGCTTCGGGCAGGGTGTCTTCCACCAGCACTTCTTCGGCGCCTGCTGTGGCGCTGGGCAGGTTTTCAAACAGCAGCTCGTACACGATGCGCTGATCGGGTGCGATGTAGCCTGCAACCCCTGAAGAGCCGCGCTTCTCGTTGGGGTCCCACGAAGTGCGCACAGGCATCGGTTGAATATCGGTAATCCGGGAGAAGTATTGCTCCAGCTGGCGCGAGCGTTTGATACAGTCGGTTCCAATACTGATAAAGGTGTTCGCGGTTGCGTTCAGGAACGCGCCCAGCGCCTCTGCCGGAATACCGCTCAGGTCTACGGGAATATCAAGCTCAGGCTCCAGTGGGCTACCCGCCACCTGGTCGGTCGCCGCCTTTAGCAGTTCCCCAAGAATCTTCTCCGTGTTGCTCTTGAGGATAGACCCCACATCGCCTTGACGAAGCCCCTGATATGCCTCCCACATATTGTAGAAGGCGTCTGCGATGGACTGCGCCACTTGCTCGCGTGTCTGTTCAGGGAGATGGCGATAGCGCGAGTTTATGTAGAGGAAAAGATCGGCTTTATCCGCGAGCGCCTCCTTGATTTTGCTCTGCCCCATGCTGATAACCTCGCTGGTGAGCGCGTCGCGCAGATAGTCGAAGACGCTCCGATCGCTAAAGCTGGTGAAGCACCGCATAATCTCGCGCAGGTTTCTGGGGTCGTCCAGCATCCACTCCAGAAGACGGTCGCGAGTGCTGTTGGGAATGTCCCAATCCATCTCCGCCAGGGCGGTGGCGATGGCAGTCTTCAGACCATATTCCTGGAATATCTCGCACGATACTTTGAGGACCATCGAGCCTGCAATAAACAAGCCCGAAGCAGCGAAATACGCGAGGGGAACGAAACGCCCTCGCCCTATCTGAGGGGACGCGGCGCGCCCGCTACCGAAGGCGCGCACTTCCACCGTGTAATACCGCGTCGTGTTGGCAGGGATTAGCGAAAGCGGCACCGTTATCAACACAGACTCAGGATTCAGGGGGCGTCGCCCGCTCTGAAGCACCTGACCCGTCTGAGCATCAATAACCCGATACTCAAAGTCGTAAGCGCCTGAGTTCAGGTCCGTCTCCGTGAAGGGCACGCGCACCGAAAGCGTGGGAACTTCGGGATACGCGCCTGTGGAGACCGCCACCGTGAACCGCTCCCACCGCCCTGCGCGGAAGAAGCTGGGTCCCCAGAAGTCAACAATCTTCAGGCTGGGCGGGGTGATGGGCGTCCACAGGCTATACTGAACCAAGTTTACATAGGGTGAACGCAAAACAAGGTTTACATAAGTGTTCTCGCGCACCTGATTGTACAGATCGTGGAAGACAAGAGTCAATCGCGTACCCTCTTCGTTCACAAGCACTTGCACGGGGGTCAACTCCCGTGAGTCGATAGCAGCGTCGGGGTCTTGAATGACCAGCACGCCCTGCATCCCGTCGTGGAAGCCGCTTCCCTCCACCTCCACAATCTGGTCGTACTGGAAGGGCGAGAAGTTGGGCGTGACGCGCGAAATCGTGGGCGTGCCCCGCACAATCTCGAAGGCATTCGCGAGGGTCTTCGCTTCGTCGCTGTAGCGTACCTCAATATCCCACGCGCCCAGATCGGTAATCTGCACAGGGAAAGTGCCCTGTAGCACGATTCCGCCCTCATAGTAGTTCGTATAGCGTTCTACCTGAGTCGGTTCGCGCACCACATCGCCCTTGCGTAGCACAAAGGTGGTGTTGTTATCTGCGTCAAACGCCAGCACCCGCAGGGTCAAAGTGCGCGACAGGTTGCTGAACTGATTGCCTGAAGTTTCCTTCCGCACGCCCCGATACTGGTGGAAACTCAGAGTGCTTCCGTAATCGCTGGCGCCCAGCTGACGCACCGAGGGTGTCCACTGCTCGAAGAAGCCATCGGGCAGGATGTCGGCACGGTTGAAAGTGAGCCGCCAGCGGTTGCTGCCCAGCGACTCAACCTGCGCTGGCGTGAGCGTGCGCCGCGCGTTGCCAAACCCTGTCGAGAGCTCAAACTGAAGCGGTTCTCCGCCCACTGCACCGTTAACCGTAACCTCTATCGCCACGCTCGGCTCGTCGCGCAGGGCGTAAATCCGCTGCGCCACCTGCAAATCCAGCGACGGACCGCGCACCGTCAGCGTGCCAGCATTACTGGAGCGGTTATTGCTGTTCGTGACTACCACGCTGACACTTATCGGCGCACTCAGATTCAGCGCCTGCAGACTGCTCAGGTCAAAGGTCGCCTGCAACTGGCGCTGGCTGACGAACTGCACACTGGTGGCAGCAATCGGCGTGAAACTTGCGCTTCCCGAAGGGCGAACCTCCACCTGAGCGCCTGGTGTGAACAGCTCGCCGTTAATCGTCAGGCTCACACTACTTTGCGGATAGACCGTGTTCGGCGTGATGGAGCTCACCACGGGCACAGGCTCCACAATCGTGAAGCCGTTGGCGAGGCGCACTTCCGCGTTATCGGGACTACGCACCACTACATCCCACTGCGTGTTGATGGGTTGCCCTGTGAAATCGAAGGTCGCCTCGATACGGCTGGCACTACGCACATTCACGCTGGTGGGGGTAATCGTGGCGGCGCCCCGCTCCAGACGCACCGTAGCCCCTGATGGGAACCCTGCGCCGTCAATCACTATCGTCAGCGTGCCTGCGTTGCCCGCACGGTTGGGAGTCACGGCGCTGATAAGCATTCCCCCAGTGCCAATCAGGTTCTGATAGACAATCAACCCATCCGTGCCTGCAGAGCCAATCACAAGGTCGTTCGTGAAGTGCAGGTGTCGCAGGCGCGCATCCAGCGTCTGGGTGCGGTAGGGGGTAAAGTTGGGAAAGTCGCTCACCCGGTAGATTTCCAGCCTGCGATTCCACGGGTCGTACACGAAGAAATAGCCCTCTTCACTGTAAGCCACGCGCGGCAGGGAAACGCCCGACATGACACGCTGCGCCACTATCTGAGGTGAAGCAGGGTTGGACACATTCACCAGCGCCAGCTCGCCGCTGAATCCCGCCACAAGGGCGTAGCCTGAACCCGCCGCAACATTCGTCGCGGAGAAGGGGATGTTCAGCGAAGCAACCTGACTGGGATTGTACGGGTCGCTGAGGGAGTAAATTCTAAAATTGTCTGTACTACCGCCCAAAACCGCGTAGAGATACCCTGCCCGGATGTCGAACCTGCTAATGAACGGAATGTCGCTGGCAACCTGTGGCGAGGCGGGATCAGAGATGTCCACTATTCGAACTCCACTCGTCATCGGCGCACTGCTAAACGCCAGCACATTCCCCGCGACTCGCACGCGGTCTTCATAGACGGGGTTGTTCGGCGGCGTCGGGTTATTGGACCAGACGACCGTGCCACTGCTTCCAGACATCTGCACCAGTTTGAGGTTGCCAGATTGGGCTATCGCAAACAGGTCATTATCCACCTGGGCAATACTGCTACCGCTGCTGCCGATGTCCACCACCTGCTCGCGTGTTGGTGTGGCAGGCACGCTCACATCGTACACCACGAGACCTTTCTCTTCCGCGGCATAGACTTTTGCGCCGCTGCGAAGCGCCTCACGCGGCGCCGGCACTGCGTACTCCACGCCAGGAGTCGGGTTTGTCGGGTTGCTCAGGCTGAAAATCCGATACCACGAGTCGCCTGAACCCAGCAAGCGCGCATTTGCCGCATCTACCGCATTCACGCGCCCTATTGGCACCACAGCCACCTCGGTGGGGGCGGCGGGGTTGCTCACATCCACAATCTGGGTCTTGCCAGCGCTGTTGGAAAGATACAGATAGTTGCCGAAATGCGCCATGCGCGCCGTGTAAGTGGTGTTGAAGGTGCTAATCAAGCTCGGCGCGTCGCGATTGGTGATGTCCACCAGGTGAACCCGTTGCGCGTTATAGACATCGCTCAGGGCGTACAGGGTGTTGCCCGACACCTGCACGCGCATAATCGTGCCCGACAGGCTCAACGAGCCGACTCGCGCGGGGTTATCGGGCTGGCTGATGTCCCAGATGCCCAGACCGCTGGTTCCTTCCGCCGTGTAAAGCCGATTGCCCACCACCACCCCGTCGGAGGCGCTCATGCTCACCGAGCGCACAAACACGGGCGCGCTCGGATTGGCAACACTCACTATCCGCATATCGCCCGAATAGGGGAACATATACAGATAGTTGCCGTTCACCACGATGCGCGTGATGGTGGGCGTGTTGCTGGGCATGGCTATGTCGGCGATTACTGTCGGCGAAGCAGGATTGGAAACATCCACCACCGTCAAATAGGGCGCCCCTGACACCATCGGATCGTTGGCGATATAAACGAAGTTGCCGCTTTTGGCGATGGCGGAGGCTTGCTCGCGCCCAGAAGGAAGTGGCAGCACGGCTCGCTTAGTCAACGAAGAACCCACCTCCAGCACCAGAAGCAACTTCTGCGGAGTCAGAGAGTAGACCCAGTTGCCTTCCAGTATCGCCTGACTGCCAGGGGGTTCGCTGGAGACACTACCCAGTCGCGACAAGACTTGCGCGGACGAGTGAGAGGCGAATGCGATGGCACATAACGCAACAACCCATTTCCTTTGCCACTGCTTTCGTAAACCCCACATCGCTACAACCTCCGCGAGTACTTACTCCGTCGTGCGAGTAGAATGACAGGAGTATCAAACCCTGCCAGCAGAATTGTCGGCTGTAGCGCGGAATTCTTCAGGGGGAAACAGACTCCGCCCCTCCGCCGTGTGGGCAGGAGGGGCGGAAGGAGAGGTTAGCTACCGAACTGGAACAGCACCGCGATCAGGTCGGCGTCGTCTACTACACCGTCGCCGTTCAGGTCAGCAACCGTTTCGCCTTCAGTGCCGAACTCCAGCAGGACCTGCAGCAGGTCGGCGTCGTCCACCACGCCGTCGCCGTTCAGGTCAGCGGAAGGCGTGTATTTCACCACGAGCAGGTAACGCGCCTCGGCGTGGGGGTCTTCAGGGAACGCGCTCCCTGCCACCAGCAGCGCGCCCTGCGGCTCCACAAAGAGCGCCTGAGGCTCCATCGGCAGGCGCATGCCCCACAGCACCGAACCGGCTCGCGTCAGCCGGGTGAGGAAAGGCGGATGCGCATACGCGACAATCGGCTGCCCCGCGGCGTTGATGCCCAGCACGCCCCGTAACGAGAGCCCACGGGACGAGGTGTGCCCTGTCGGAACGACCATATCCTGCTCCAGCGTGCCATTCGGGGAGAAACGAAGCAGGCGCATACTCACCTGCTCCAAGCGGTCGTTTGCCCACAAGACGCTCGTGGTCAGGGCATACAGCCGATTTTGCGCATCATGCGCCATGCTCAGCAGGTAGTCATCGTAATACGCGCTGGTATAGCGATAAGCCCACTCGCGGGAGCCATTCGGGTTGTAGAACAGCAGCACAATATCGTCGCCCGTAGTGCCCCCAAACGAGTGAATCCCAACCACCGCGCCCCTGCCCGGCACGGTGTAGCCAATCACGGGCACATCGAAGCCCCGCACAGCGCCAGAGAAGAGCTCGGGAGCGCCAACCCACTTGTGGATGTGCGCGTCCACCCAGCCTGTGAAAGTGCCCCGTGTGCCCAGCACCAGCCCGCTGAAGGGGTTTGCAAACCGCGCCACGCCCCACGGGCGCTGATTCACCCGTTGCGAAACCGGATGGAGCGTGCCCGAATCGGCATACACGGTAAACAGTTGCGCCTCACTTTCGCCTGTGCTGATGCGCTCGGTGGCGACTCCAACTGCCTCGTCCTGCTCGTCCCACACGAGTCCTACCGCGCGATAGTGCAGGTTCGGCGCATCCGCAGGCATCTCCAGCATCTGCTGTACCTGTCCGCCCGCATCAACGCGATAGAGCCGCGCCCGCAGGTAGCCGTCGGCGTTCATAAACTGTCCCAGCAGGTACAGGTGCTGATAGCCGAACCCCGACACATCCACAGCGTCCACAAACGCATCGTCCAGCAGGGCGCCGTCCTGAACCAGCGTCCATTCGGGCGTTCCATCGGGGCGCAGTTTGATGGCGAAGGCATCGTAAGCATTCAGTGGGGTCTCCACCGCGCCCAGCAACAGCAGCCCGCCGTCGGCAAGTTTCAGCGCCCGGCGCAGCTCCGCCACCTGACCACTGCCCTGTTCAGGAAACCGATACTGCCACGCCTCACGCAACTGCGCATGCGCGCTCAGCGCCAGAACCGCAAGTATCCCGGATAAAATCCAGCGTTTCACCGTGGCTCACCTCCTCAGAAGGGCGCAAACATCGGCATATAGCCGCAGGCGTCGGTGTGCGCCCCACCCGACACGCCATGCAGGTTATACTGGGTGAACGGGTCCTGATACGGGTCGGTGTCGTTGGGAGCAAAGCGCGCCCCGACCCGCATCGCACGCAGGTGCCCCGCCATCGTCACGAGAAACATTCCGCGCGTGTGAATCCACATCGACTGGCTCGGCAGGCGCACTTCGCCACGCGGATAATGGGCGTTCGGGTTCACGCACCGCTGATAGCGACAGGGCAAACTGGGGTTATCACAGCGCAGGTACGGGTTCACAGGGGCAAACCCCACAATATATGTGCGCCCCAGACCCTCCCAGACCGCCGGGATTTGTTCCATCGGATTCTCAAGGTGCGCCAGGGTGAGGTTATGCAGATACCCGTTGTAGGCGTAGCTCACGCCATAGGGGGAGCGTGAGCGTACCGTATAGTCTACGCCCTCCACCTTCTCCGGAATGGCAGCGGGACAGCGCCATGGGTTCGGGCGTTTCTGGGTCGTACGCACATAGGGCAGAAGCGCATTCGCCCAGATTCCGTCGCCGTTCGGCGCGTTCAGATTATGCCAGCCGGGCGGCACCTGCCCCATCTGGTTCCAGCGCCATGGCGCGTTCGGATGTTCGCGTTCATACGCCAGCGGGAATGCCTCATCCCAATCTTGGAGGTACATCCACATGGAATAGCCGATAAGGCGCAGCTGCTCAGCGCATACCTTCTCGGCGTCGTCAAAGTGATCCACCGTTGCACGCACTACCTGGGAACAGGCAAAGCCCACCCCCAGAATCGCAGCCCAGGAGACAAATCTCCTTTTCATCGTTGTGCCTCCTGCAGGAATTATACTCCACAGTGTTGAAATTTGGGGTACAATAGCAAGGAGAGGGGCGTCGCATGCTGATTCCGATACGCGACCATAATCCGACACGGAGTTTTCCCATCGTCACGGTGTCGCTCATCGTGATTAATGTGATTGTGTTTATTATGCAGAACTTAGACCCCGCGATTACCTACTACTACTCCGCCATTCCTGCCGAGATTGTGGGCGTGGAGTTGAATCCCTTCCAGAAGTTTCAGCTCCAGCAGGCAGGGATTCGCGTGGAGCCTGCCGTGCCGCCGCTGCTGACCATCTTCACCTCGATGTTTCTGCACGGCAACTTCTGGCACATTCTGGGCAATATGTGGTCGTTGTGGATTTTCGGCAACAATGTGGAAGACGCGCTGGGGCACTGGCGCTATCTGTTGTTGTATCTGTTCTGGGGCTTTGTGGCAGCATGGTCGCACATTCTGTTCAACTGGAACTCGCCGATTCCCGTGGTGGGGGCGAGTGGTGCGATTGCGGGCGTGATGGGCGCGTACCTGGTGCTGTTCCCCCATGCGCGAGTGGATTGCGTCTTGCTCTTTTTCATCATCACCTTTGTGGAAGTGCCTGCCATCTTCTTTCTGGTGTTCTGGTTCGTGATGCAGTTTCTGGTGTATAACCCTGGGGTAGCGCATCTGGCGCACATTGGTGGCTTCGTGGCAGGCTATCTGGTGCTTCGGATGATGGGCGGTCGGGCGTTGCTCGGTCGTCGGCGGTATTATTATGACGAATGGTAGGAGGGGGAGCAAATGTCTTCCAGAAAGCCCGGGCAGACTCTGCGTGAAAATCAGCGCTGGCTCAATCGCCAGACGCTCTGGATTACTCTGGCAGCAGCTCCCGTTGCACTTCTTTTGATTGTCGTGTTCCTGCGAGAGCTTGTTAACACGCTAATGGGCAATCACTCACCCATCAGAGCCATCGTTGGGTTGCTCCTTCTGATGGGTTTGATGGGCGTCGTTTATCTGATTCAGTTCTTAGACCGTCGGGAGCGTATTTTCCATATCGGCGCCAGGGGCGAAGAGCGCGTGGGGGAGGCGCTGGAAACCCTTCGTCAACACGGCTGGCACATTTTTCACGACATTGCCCTGCCCACCGTCGGCAATATCGATCATGTGGCGGTGGGCACGAAAGGCGTCTTTATTGTGGAGACCAAAAACCATACGGGCACGATTGTGCTTGAAAACGGGCGTCTGGCGCGGGTTGGGCGCCCTCTGGAGAAGGATTTCGTGGCGCAGGCGATGCGTCAGGCGGCGGCTTTGGGTCATCTCATACACCAGCGTACGGGGTTGCGCGTATTTGTACAGCCTGTGGTGTGTTTTGTAAGGGCACGCCTGTTGCTACAAAGCCCGCGCGTTCAACAGGCGGTGGTGCTTTCCTATGCCGAACTGTTGAACTATCTTCACCGCCACCCCGACGGGCGCCTGACCCCTACTCAGGTTTCTGCGATTGCCAGCGTGTTAGCACAACTGAACCGATGAGGGTCATAGACTGCGGAAGCCCCCGCTTCCGCAGTCCAAACTCTAAGGAATCACCTTATTCAGGGGATACTCCACCAGCCCCTCCGCGCCAGCCTTGCGCAGGCGGGGGATTAAATCACGCGCCACACGCTCCTCGATGATTGTCTCCACAGCATACCAGCCCTTGTCGCTCAGGGGCGAGAGGGTCGGCTTGCGGAGCGCGGGCAACTCGGTCAGCACCGCGTCGAGACAGCTCTCATGCACATTCATCTTCAGCCCCACCAGCGCACCCGCGTTCAGAGCGCCCTGCAACATCAGCGCGATGCTCTCTATCTTCTCACGCTTGGCAGGGTTCGCCCACGCCTCATGATTGGCAATCAGGCGCGTGGTGGAATAGAGCAACACATCCAGAATCCGCAGGTTGTGCGCGCGCAAAGAGCTGCCCGTTTCCGTGTTCACCACAATCGCATCCACCAGCTGGGGCACTTTCACCTCGCACGCGCCCCACGAAAACTCCACATGCGCCTGCACCCCGTGCTGCTCCAGATAGCGCTGGGTCAGGCGGACATACTCGGTGGCGATGCGCTTGCCCGCGAGATCCTTCACGCTCTGGAACGGCGCGTCGTTATGCACCGCCAGCACGACCCGAATGGGGTTGCGTGTGCTTTTGGAATACTGCAACTCCAGCACCTCATGCACCTGCGCGCCGCAGTCCTGAATCCAGTCGTAGCCCGTAATGCCCGCATCCAGCACGCCGTCCTGCACATAGAGCGGGATTTCCTGCGGGCGCAGCAGCACCGCCTCAATCTCAGGGTCGTCCGCTACAGGCTCATAAGAGCGTCCAGAGGGGATATGGAAATTCCAGCCTGCTTTCTTAAAGAGCGCAAAAGTCGCTTCCTGCAAACTGCCCTTCGGCAAACCCAACTTGATTTTCAACGGCTCTTGCATAGCGCGAATTAGGATACCCTGTGGGGGTGGGTGGACGGCTCGTGGGGTATCCTATACCCCACGATGCGTCGGCTTGGTGTGCTTCTCGGCTTGACAACCCTGATCAGCGTGCTCTGCCCTCAACCGTTGCCCCCTTCTGTAGCGCTCACCCGCCAGATGGGTCTGGAAGGGCGTGTGATGTGGGTGGACGCCACCGCGAACCTGTTCTGGCTGATTGACCGCGAAAAGATTCGGGAGTTCGTGCAAAACTGCAAGTCCGTCGGCATCAACACGATTGTGCTGGATGTGAAGCCCATCAGTGGGCATGTGCTGTATCACAGCAAGATTGCACCTAAACTCACCGAGTGGCGCGGCGTGCGCGTGCCCGAAGAGATGGACATCCTGCAGGTGTTTCTGGAGGAAGCGCACGCCGTCGGGCTGGAAGTGCATGCCAACATCAATGTGCTTTCCGAAGGGCACAAGATGTTCCAGACTGGTCCTGCTTATGAGAATGTGGACTGGCAGATGGTGGCGTATTCGCGTCGGCGGATTTTGAGCCTGCCCGACGGCACGCCCTACGAGCTGAACCGCTTTGATACCACCCCGCCCACGAATGGGATTGCCGCCTATCGGCGCAACCCCGCGCCTGTGCCGCCCGCAGGGCGCAACTGGGCGTATGCGATTTTAACCGACGACCTGCGCGTGGAAGCCGTAATTGACGGCATGTTCGTGAACCAGCCGATTCAGCCGCCGCCCAACGGCTGGGTGCTGGTGGCTGACGGCACTGCAAGCGAGAAATTAGAGCGCCTTGCCGAACTGGGCATGCAGCTACGGCTGGAGACCTACCCCGTGCTGACGCCAATTGCCGAATCGGACACCGAAGGGATTGCGGTATTTGTGAATCCTCTCCATCCCGAGGTGCGCCAGCGGCTGATGGCGATTATTCGCGAAATCTGCACGAACTACCCGATAGACGGCTTTGTGCTGGACCGAATGCGCTGGGCGAATGTCTATACCGACTTTTCCGAGCGCACGCGCCGCGCTTTTGAGGCGCTCTATGGTCCCGTGCAGAACTTCCCCGACGACATCCTGCGCCCGCCCGTTTTGCCCCGCGACGGATTCGAGCGCGGACCCCGCTTCGGACAGTGGAGCGAGTTTCGCGCCCGCGTGATTCGCGACCTGTTGCGCGAGATTCGGCAAACCATTGAGTCGATTCGCCCGATGCCCATCGGCGCGTATGTGGGCAGCTGGTACCCGATCTATTACGAGCTGGGGGTCAACTGGGCGAGCGACGCGCTGGAGCGCCCTTACGGCTTCGTGGGCGAGGAATACCGCTTCACCTCCTATGTGTACGATATGGACTACCTGATGCCAGGCACTTACTTCAACATCCCCTTTATGAACGAGGCGGCGCTCTACGACGGCGACGAGGTGCGCACCGTAGAAGGCATGGCGCGGCGCGTGATGCAGTGGACAAACGGCGAAATGTTTGTGTACGCGGGGGTCTATGCCGAGGACTACCGTCGCGACCCTGCGGGGTTTGAACGCGCCATCCGCGCCGCGTGTCTCAGCTCGAATGGCGTGATGATTTTTGACGCTTACCACATCGTGAGCTGGGACTGGTGGGAGCCGATTCGGCGCGCCCTGCGTGCCGACCGCGCCGAGACCCCGCTTGCCCCCCACCAGCTGCCCTCGCTGCTGAAAAGCCTGCGAGGGGTGATAGCGCCGTACTGAAGGCGCCTCGCAGGTATAATTCTATCGCGATGGCGAAGAACATCATTCCGCTGGGCGCAGTGCAGTTGCCTCTCAGTAAGCCCCGAAGGCGCACGCGCGAAGTACGGGTGGGCTCCACCGCGATTGGTGGCTCCAACCCCGTTCGCGTGCAATCGATGATTACCGCCGAGACGATGAACACCCCTGCGGCGGTGGAGCAGATTATCCAGCTCTACGAGGCAGGGGCGGAGATTGTGCGCGTTACGGCGCCCAACCTGCGCGAAGCGCAAAACCTCGGCGAAATCCGTGCCGAACTCAAACGGCGCGGCTACGGACACATCCCCCTCGTCGCCGATGTGCATCACCAGGGCATGGAAATTGCCCTCGAATGCACCAAGCATGTAGACAAGGTACGCATCAACCCGGGGCTGTTTGTGTTCCGCAAGCCTGATCCCACCCGCACAGAATATTCGCCCAGCGAGATTCAGCAGGAGCTGGAAGCGATCGAGAAGGCGCTCCTGCCTGTGATTCGCGCCTGCAAAGAGCGCGGTGTCGCCATGCGCATCGGGGTCAATCACGGCTCCCTCTCCGAACGCATTAAAGTGATGTACGGCGACTCCCCACAGGGCATGGTGGAGTCGGCGATGGAATACATCAAAATCTGTGAGGCGCACGGCTTCAAAGACCTCGTGATTTCGCTCAAAGCCAGCCGCGTGCCGATTATGCTCTCCGCCAACCGCCTGATGGTACAGCGCATGGAAGAGGAAGGGATGGACTATCCGCTCCATCTGGGCGTAACCGAGGCAGGCGATGGCATGTACGCGCGAATCAAAAGCGCAATCGGGATTGGAACCCTGCTGGCGGAGGGAATTGGCGACACGATTCGCGTCTCGCTGGCGGAAGACCCCGTGAACGAAATTGAGGTCTGCTACGACATTCTGCAGGCGCTTGGGTTGCGCAAAACAAAGGTGGAATACATCGCCTGCCCCTCCTGCGGGCGCACCAAGTTTGACCTGCCCACCGTGCTGAACCAGGTCCGCGAAGCCACCAAACACCTGGTGGGACTGGATATCGCGGTGATGGGCTGCTTGCCTCCTGACCAGCCCGTGATGACCGAATCGGGGTTGAAGCCCATCGCCTCAGTTCGGGTTGGCGAGCGCGTACTAACGGAACGCGGCACGCTGGAACCCGTTTCGGCGATAGAGACGCATTCGTTCGAAGGTGAACTCATAGAGATTGTGCCACGCGGGGCGCCACCCCTGCGCCTGACGCCCAATCATCCGGTGCTGGCGCTCACCCGTTCCAGCATAGTCAAAGGGGGACGCACGCGCTGGCAAAATGTCGCAGACCTCGCCAACCGCTGGCAGGAAGCACGCTGGTACGCGGCAGAAGCCATCACGCGCGACCATGTGCTGCTTTATCCTGTTCTGCAGGCAAATCAGCTCCCAGAGCGCGTTCCAGACGAGCCAAAACACATAGCCGAATTCCTCCGCACCCTCTGGCTCTGTGATGGGTATTGCGGAGTCGTTCGTGGCTACCCGCGAGCGACTTATGTAACGGTCTCCCCCGCTCTGGCGTTTGCGGTTCACCAGATGCTGCTGCGTCTGGGCATTCCAGCGTCCCTGGCGGTCAAGCAGCCTGCCAACCGACAGCGCACTTACATTATTAGCGTCACCAGCAGTGATGCTCTACGGCGGTTTGCGGACTGCCTCGGATTCAAAGTGGAGGTGCCTGAGAGCCGCCAGCGCACGGGGCGACTCGCCCTCGATTCGCACTACCTCTACCTGCCCGTTGTAGAGGTGAGGCGCCTGCCCTATCGCGGAGTGGTTCATAATCTGGAGGTGGCGCACGCACATACCTACACAGGTTCGCTCTGTGTGGTGCATAACTGCATCGTTAATGGTCCGGGTGAGATGGCAGACGCTGATTATGGCTATGTGGGGCGCGGCGGCGGGAAGATTGCGCTCTATCGCAAGGGGCAACTGGTCAAAAACGACATCCCTGCGGAGCGCGGCGTGGAAGAGTTAATCGCCCTGCTCAAAGCCGACGGCGTATGGCGCGACCCAGAATGAAGCCCTCCCAAGAACGCCTCTCGGAGCTGTTTCTCGGAGTTCTGGACACCGACGCCGACGGCACGGTCTCCGTAGACGAGGTACTTCAGAGGGCTGGAGACCGGGGGTACGGTTTTCTGCTTATCCTGCTCGCAATTCCGGCGTTTATCCCGGTGCTGCCGCCCGGCACTTCCACAATACTGGGGCTTCTCATGAGCCTGATTGCGTTGCAGATGCTCTGGGGGCGCGCGGTGCCCTGGCTGCCCGCACGCTGGCGGCGCCATCGGCTTGCGCCGCAAACGGTGATGGCACTGTAAACGCGCGGGGTTGCTATCCTGCGCCAGCTGGAGCGCATCTCCCGTCCCCGTGGCAGGTGGCTGGTGCGCAACGGCTTCATGCTCCGCTGGCACGCCCTGCTGGTGATTTTTATGGCGCTTGTGCTTTCCTCGCCCCTGCCCTTTCTGAACACCCTGCCTGCGCTGGGGGTGTTGCTCATCGGCATCGGGCTAATGAACCATGACGCCTACTTCCTTGCGGCGGGCAACCTGATTGCGCTGGTGCTGGCGTTTGTGGTGGGCACGAGCTTCCACCTGCTGGTGGAGGCGGTTCGTCGGGTTTTGATGCTCTAACGGGGCGCAGGAGGTACAATTGCCAGCAAACATATAAGAGGCACTACAGCGATGGTTCACCTGATTCAAGGCGACTGCTTACAGGCACTGGACACGATACGCGAGCAGGGCATCCCGATAGCCCTGACCTTCTTAGACCCACCCTTCAACCAGGGCAAAGACTATGCCTACTTTGACGACGACCAACCAGAGCCTCTCTACTGGGAATGGCTGAGTCAGGTGTGTCAGAAGGTTTACGAGTGTACCGAAGAGGGAGGCGCAATCTATTTTATGCAGCGCGAGAAGAATGCGGAGTTCGTACTACGCACTCTGCGCGAAACAGGCTGGACGCTCCAGAACCTGATTATCTGGCTCAAAAAAACCTCTGCAGTGCCCGGTTTCAGTCGCTTTGGTAAGCAGTATCAGATTATTGCCTTTGCCACGAAAGGACGACGCCCACGCGTGTTCTATCGGCTGCGGATAGACCTCCCTCCCGAACCCTATCACAGGTATCCTCGTGAAAACGGAGTGTTCGTAACTGACTGCTGGAGCGATATTCGCGAGCTGACCTCAGGCTACTTTGCCGGGGATGAGGCGCTAAGGGGCGCACGCGGAGAGCGCCTCCATAAACAGCAGTCGCCTGTCGCTCTGTTGCTGCGGATTCTACTCTCTTCCACTAAGCCAGACGACTGGGTTCTGGATCCCTTCGCAGGCACAGGCACGACAGCGGTGGTAGCAGAGCAGCTGGGACGCCACTGTGTTGCAATTGAGATTGACCCTGCCTATGTCCAGTTGATTCGCGATAGACTGGAAGCGCGGCGTGAGGCGGATTCCGTGCTTCCGTGGCGCCACTACTACCGATTTACTCCCGAGCTGGACGCTATCTGGGACCCTGAGATCAGTCAGGGATGGCTGCGCGATGTCCAGATGACCTACAGGGAGCGATGACCTTATGGCAATCTTCAGATTGACGGCTTACTGGTCGTCCTCTGCTCGCTGAAGCATAAGCGCAACGGTACCTACACTGTCATACAAGCCCACATTCCTTGACCGAGCGAACAAGGTACAATTCCCCCGCTATGAAACGCGCCGTTTTTGCGACTGTTGCGACAGGTGTTGTGGCGCTTCTTGTGGCAGGCTGTTTGACCGCCCAGCGTCCCGGTTCCCCAAACCGCTCCCCCGCAGCGCCTCAAGCTCAGCGCGGCGCAGGCGTACCCCCATTCTGGGTGCGACCCGGCTATCGGGTAGACCTCGTGGCAGACAATATCGAGAACGCCCGTTTTATGGAGTTTGATAACAGGGGCACGCTCTACCTGAGCCGCCCCCAGAAAGGCGACATCCTCACCCTGCGCTGGCGCAACGGACGCTACGAGATTGTGAACACCTTCGTGTCGGGCTACCGCACGGTGCAGGGAATGCACTTCGCCGACGGCTGGCTCTGGTTCACCCAGACGGGCGCGATTCATAAAGCCCGCGACACTAACGGCGACGGCAAAGCCGACGAGGTGGTCACGGTTATCCCCGAAGGCAAGTTACCCCGAGGCGGAGGACACTGGTGGCGTCCCATTCTGGTTACGGACCGCTATATCTATACTGCTATCGGCGATTCTGGCAACATCAACGACGAGACCGAAACCGAGCGCCAGAAAATCTGGCGATTCAACAAGGATGGCACGGGCAAAACGCTGTTCGCCAGTGGCATCCGCAACACCGAGAAACTGCGCCTGCGCCCCGGTACTAACGAAATCTGGGGCATAGACCACGGTAGCGACTGGTTCGGGCGCACACTCGGCGAGCGACCGGGCACCTTCCAGCCCATCACTGACTATAACCCGCCCGATGAACTGAACCACTATCAGGAAGGCAAATTCTACGGTCATCCGTTTATCACGGGCAACAAGCTCCCCCGTATTGAGTATCAAAAACGCCCCGATATTGTGGAGCTGGCGGACAAAACCGAGCCGCCCGCGTGGTGCTTCGGGGCGCACTGGGCTGCCAACAGCTTCACCTTTCTCACGAAAGACCACTTCCCCAATCACAAGGGCGATATGTTCGTGGCGTGTCGCGGCTCGTGGAACCGTGCCAAGCCCGATGGCTATCGAATCGAGCGCGTGCTGTTCGATGATGTAACAGGCAAGCCGTTCGGGAGTCTCACCATCGTGAAGACGCTCACAGAAGACGGGCGCGTGCTGGCGCGTCCAGTGGATTGCGCCGAAGCGCCCGACGGCAGCGTGCTGTTCACCTGCGATACGACGGGTAGAATCTACCGCATCTCATGGATTGGAGGCAAGAGTCATGCGAAAGGCGATTAGCGTCAGCGCGTGCGTGCTTGGATTGGTATTGATAGGGCTGTCGGGCACCAGCCCGCGCCCTGCCAAAATAGAGGTCGTCTCCACCTTTGAAAAGCGATGTAGCTCATGTCATGGCAAGGAAGGCTCGCTATTTGAGAAGGAGTTCGAGAAAAAATACAAAACGGAGCGTGAGTTGACCGAGGTGGTGGAGAGCATGCCGGGCGCAATTGGCATGCCTTCAGAGGCGATAGCGCCGATGGTGGCGTACATGCGCGCCATCAGTCGGGGTGAGCCGTATCTGGTGTGGACACGCGAGAGTCAGGGGGCACTGGAAGGCGAGGTCGCACCGCAGGGCGCTCGAATTCAGGCGCGTGCGGGGAAAACCAACCTCAAGGTGGAGCGTTCGGGCACGAACCGATGGCGCATCCGCCTCCCTGAAAATATCAAGCCCGCCGATGTAGAGTTCACGCTTTCGCACAACGCGCGCACGGTGCGCCTGCGGCTCAAAGATTCGCCTTACACGCACGCAAAACCGTGATTAGCCTGTTTCCAGAGGGGCGCCGTCGGTGGGGGCGGACTCCTCCGCGACGGCGTGTGTGGGCATCTCCAGCGCCTGCAGATGGCTGAGCAGTAGCGCGCGGAGCTCTAACACGGTAGCGCGCTTGCGTGCCTCCAGCGTTTCAATCTCCTTCTGGAGCTGTTCCACCCGCGCCTGCGCCTCCTGCTGGATGCGCTCTGCCTGCATGCGTGCCTCGCGGAGAATCAGCTCCGCCTCTTTGTGGGCGTTCGCGCGAGTCTCATCGGCGGTCTTCTGCGCCAGCACCAGCGCCTCTTTGAGCGTGCTTTCCATCGCACGGTAGCGCTGTGCTTCCTCGCGCAAGCCCAGCAGCTCCTCGCGCATCCGGTGGTTCTCGGTCAGCACCTCCTCGTAGTGCGCCGCCACCAGCTGCAGAAACGCATCCACCTGCGCAGGGTCATACCCACGCAGGCGCTTGCGAAACTTCTTCGACTCAATCTCCAGTACCGTCAGCCGTTTCGGGTCGTTCATCGCAGTTGATTCAGCAAGTGGATAATGAACTGTATCGCAATAATCGCGAACAGCGGCGAGAAGTCCAGCGGCATAAACCCGACGCCCATCGAGCGGAGCAGGCGGTTCTGCAGCTGGCGGAAGGGGTCTACCACTGCATTACTGATCCGCTCGATGAAGCGCACAACAGGATTGTAGCGCGGCACACGCCCGCCCGCCATCCGTATCCACGAAAACACCACATCAATAACGATAATAATCACCAGCCCGCGTAGCAGCAGAATCAGCAGGTCTATCGGATGCATCATAGGCGGTTCACCTCAACTGGAGTTCGGGCGCGACTCCTGCAGTTTTTTCCGCACGCGGCTCATATTCAGCTCCACGGCGCCGTCGTTGGGGTCTATCTGGCGGGCTTTTTCCCACGCCCGCAGGCATTTCTCGTACTCACCGAGCTTCTCGTAGGTGTGCGCCAGCGTTTTCCATACAAAGGCAGGCACATTCGGGAACTGCACCGCCTTTTCCAGATAAGCCCGTGCGCGCGTGAGTTCGCCCTTCTGGTGATACCAGAAGCCGACATCGTAGTAGAGGTCGTAGCGGTTCGGGTTGGCACGAATCCCGCGCTCGTAAATCTGGAATGCGCGCGCCGTCTCGCCGTAGCTATCCAGCATCCAGCCCAGATTGGAGTAGGTCTCCACATCCTTCGGGTCGTATTCAATCAGCACGAACAGAACCGCCATCGTCTTGTAGTGCTGCCCGTCGTGCCAGTATTCGTCCGCCAGTTGCACCAGCCGGTAATCAATCAGGGAGCGGATGGCGTTGAGCTTTTGTTGCACCGCCTGCGGCGGCTTGGTTTGCGCCGTCGCCAGCCCCAGAAGCGCCACACAGCCGAACAGAATCAGAAAGTTTCGCATGGCTCCACCTGCTTGCATAGTATACCTCTCTTATCGGAAAGGCGAGTCGTCCTCTTCAGGTTCCTCTGCTTCGGGCTGAGACTGGAGCGCCATCCGAATCGCCTCCTGGGCAGTGCGCACGGGCAGTGTTGAGAGGGGTAATCGCTCGTGGGGGCGCTGAAGGTTGCTCTGCGGCACGAGGGCGTAGCGAAAGCCCAGCCGCGCCGCCTCCTGCAGACGCGCCTCCATATGGGGCACGCCGCGCACCTCCCCACCCAAACCCACCTCGCCAAACAGCACCAGGTCGGGACGCACGGGCTGATTGCGCATCGCCGAAGCGACCGCCACCAGAATCGCCAGGTCCGCAGCAGGTTCCATCACCCGCATCCCGCCTGCCACATTCACGAACACATCGTGCTGGATCATTCGGAAGCCCAGTCGTTTCTCCATCACCGCCAGCACGAGGCTCACGCGCTCGTAAGATAGCCCCGTAATCACGCGGCGCGGGTTGTTGAGGAACGAGGGGGTTGTGAGCGCCTGAATCTCCATCAGCAGGGCGCGACTGCCCTCCAGCGCGGGGAACACCACCGAGCCGGGCGCACCCTCCGCACGCTCCGCCAGCAGCCTCTCCGAGGGATTGGGAACCGCCACCAGCCCTTCGGGGCGCATGTCAAACACGCCAATCTCGTCCGTCGCGCCGAAACGGTTTTTGGTTGCCCGTAAGATTCGGAACAGCCCCTGCGGGTCGCCCTCAAAATACAGCACGGTGTCCACGAGATGTTCCAGCACTTTGGGTCCTGCCAGCGCGCCCTCTTTGGTGACATGCCCAATCAGAAAAAGCGCAATCTCATGCTCTTTGGCGAGGCGCTGCAACGCGCCTGCACAGGTTCGGATTTGCGAGACCGTGCCCGCAATCCCTTCCAGCTGGGGAGTGTAAAGCGTCTGGATGGAGTCAATAATGGCGCACAGGGGTTGCTCCGTTTCCAGCAGGCTGAGTATCGGCTCCAGCTCGGCTCCTGTGGCGACCTTCAGGTTCGGGTGGGTGGCATGCAGGCGCACAGCACGCATGCGCACCTGCCGCAACGATTCCTCGCCTGTGATATAAAGCACCGTACCGTGCTTTGCGAGCGCATTCGCAACCTGAAGCATGAGGGTGCTTTTGCCGATGCCTGGCTCACCCCCTATCAGCGTCAGCGAGCCGGGCACAACGCCACCCCCCAGCACACGGTCAAACTCGGCGATTCCTGTGGGCAAGCGCGTTTCGGTTTCGGTGGGCAGGTCTTCTATGGTGTAGGCGCGTACGGGAGCAACCACCTGCGTGCTACCGCCACGCTTCGGCGCGTGTTTTACGACATTTTGCGTTTCCTCTTGCAGTGTGTTCCACTCCCCACATTCGGGGCAGCGCCCCACCCAGCGCGGCGTTGTATAGCCGCAAACAGAGCAAACATAGTGCGTGCGTACTCTGGGCATTGACCTCACGAAATTATACCTGTTTCTGAAACCGCGAAGCAGGAATTGCGCAAAGGTGGTGTATAATTATGCCCACAGATTACTCGCGACGGAGAGCTGACCCCTGTCGGCTCTCCGTTTTTGCGTCTTATGGCTCGTTCCCAACCAGGGAAAGGCAGGCACAGCAATGATGACGGTAGGGCTATTCCAGGTGCGCCCTGCAGAGGCGCGTGATCTGGAGCGGGTCGAGGAGCTGGATCAGTTGTTTGGCAACGCCGCACTTTCGCGCGACTACTTCGAGGCGTGGCTGCAGAACCATCCGCTGGGGTTTCTGGTCGCCGAGTTCGACGGGCGCATTTACGCCTATAGCATGGTGATTTACCTCCATCGCCACCAGATTCGCGACAACTGGTACCACGACACAGCGGGGGGCACTTGCGCCAGCCATAGCCCGCTGGGCGAATATCTTTACGCCGTGAGCATCGCCTCACAAAAGCAGGAGGCGGCACGGGCGCTGTTCATCGCCAGTCGGCGGCTGTTCATTCGCTCTCATGTGTATCAGACGCTCGTCTACGGCAGACTCCCTCGCTTCCGCAAATGGGTCCTCGAGCAGGGCTACGACCCCGAAACGCTCACCCCTGAACAGAAGCAACGCCTGCTGAACCTTTATGTCAATCTGCTTTATGACCCCTATCAGGTGTTTTACGAAGGGCTGAGCTTTATGCCCGAAGGCGGAGTCGTGGACTATCTGGAGGGGGACGACGAGTCGCTCAACTGTGCGCTGAAGCTGGTATGGCGCAACCCCTATTATCGCCCGCTGACGACGGATCGCGCCGTGGTGGAAGCGCCTGAAGTAGCGGTGGCGACTCCGAAGCAGTGAAAAGGGATTACTGTATTGCCTCAATCACCTGCAGGGCAATCTGGGCGCTGCCGGCGGGTGGCATCAGGTAGACCCCCTGCGCATAGGGCGCCGCCTCAGCCACGAATCGACGGGCGATCTCCAGCCCCACGGCGAGCGCGTCCTCCTCGGGCGCCTCCGCCATCCGCCGCAAAATCGGCTCGGGAATGGACACGCCCGGCACCTCATTATGCATAAACTCGGCGTGGCGTGCGCTTCGCAGCGGTAGCACCCCCACCAGCCACGGCACGCCGAGTCGGTTCATCAACTCGGCGGTCTCTTCCACGACGCGCATCTCAAAAATCGGCTGGGTGTAGACCAGATGTGCGCCCTCCTCTATCTTTTTGCGCAGGCGGTCGCGCTCGGTTTCGGGGTCGGGCGCGAGCGGGTTGTAGGCGACAGCAATCGTGAAGTTCGCCCGCACGCCAATCGTGTTGCCTGCAAGGTCGCGCCCCTCGTTGAACCGTCGCAGGATGCGCACCAGCCCGATTGCGTCCACATCGAACACGCTGGTGGCAGTGGGGTAGTCGCCAATCTGGGCGGGGTCGCCCGTGATTGCCAGCACATTGCGGATGCCCAAGGCGTGCGCGCCTAACAAATCTGCCTGAATTGCCAGCAGGTTGCGGTCGCGACAGGCGAAGTGCATCATCACCTCAATCCCCGCCTCGCGCTGTACCAGATGAGAGATGGCAATCACATTCATGCGCAGGCGGGCGCGCGCGCCGTCAGAGATGTCAATCACATGCACCCCATGCTCTTTCAGCAGGCGTGCGCCCTCAATCACTTTCTGCACTTTCAAGCCGCGGGGCAGGTCTAATTCCACTGCAATTACGCGCTCTTTACCCAGTATCTGAGAGAGGCGCGACGGCTCCGCAAGGGGCAGCTCTTCTTCCTTGCGCTCACGCACCACTGCACGGATGCCCCCTGCCCTGCGCTTGACAGGCGTTCGGGATACTGCCTGCGCCACCGCGCGGATATGGTCGGGCGTCGTACCACAGCAGCCGCCCACAATCTGGGCGCCCGCCTCCACAAGGCGCACCGCATACCGCCCGAAATAGTCGGGGTGAATGTCGTACACCACCTGCCCGCGCACCAGTTGAGGCAAGCCGGGCGTCGGCATCGAGGAAAGGGGCAGTTCGGTGCCCGTTGCCATCATGCGCACGATGTCCAGCATGCGCTGAGGTCCCACCACGCAGTTCGCCCCGACGGCGTCCACCCCCAGCGCGCTGACGGTGTGCGCGAAGCGTTCGGGTAGCCCTTCCATGAGCGTCTCGCCGTCTTCCACAAAGCCTTTGGAGGCAATCAGGGGCAGGTCAGGGGCGAGTTCGCGGGCGACCCGAATCGCCAGCTCCAGTTCGCGGGGGTCTATGAAAGTTTCCAGAATCAGTCCGTCCACGCCCGCCTCAAGGAGCGCCTGCATCTGCTCGCGGAACGCCCCCTCGGCTTCGTCCAGTCGGGTTTCGCCGATGGGTTCCAGCGGCTTGCCCACAGGTCCCACCGAGCCGAACACGAGCGCGTCTGCGCCCACCGCCTCGCGTGCCAGGCGCACCGCCTCCTGATTGATGCGCCGTACCAGCTCTTCCGGCGAGCCGAACTGTTCCAGCAGGCTATAAGTGGGGGGCGCTTCGCTGCCGCGTTCAGGCAAATTAAACAGGCGTACCCGATTGGCAGTGTAGGTGTTGGTCTCTATCAGGCGTGCGCCCGCCTCGTAATACTCCCGATGGAGCGCCCGCACGGTATCGGGATAAAGCAGGTTCGTAAGTTCATAGGGGGTTGGCACCCCGCGCAATGCCAGCATCGTGCCGATGGCGCCATCGGCAATCAGCACCCCCTGCTCCAGACGCGCCCGAAACTGCTCGCGATTCACGGAGGGATTATACCACGAATCCGCCTAACATCCCTGCCCAAAGTTGAACAACACCGTGAGCAAATCGGCGTCGTCCACCACACCATCACCGTTTACATCTCCGGGCAAGCCCGAACCCGACTGCCCGAACGCGAACAGCACTGTCAGCAGGTCGGCATCATCCACGCAGCCGTCGCCGTTCACATCGCCCGTAATCGCGGCCGGAAGCAGGCTCCACTGCACATAGTCTACCCACACATGCCACGGGTCTGCAAGGAGGTCGCCTACCTTGTACCAGCTCATGCGGGCGCGCATCCGCCCCGTGCCCGCCTGAATGTAGGGCGAGGGATCCTGAACGAAGGTCTCGCATACCCCATCGTTGGATTGATCAGGCAATCGCTCCTCTCGAACCTCCCACTGGTTGGTCGTGAAGTTGAACAGTTCCAGCACCTGCTTGACTCCGGTCAAGGGCGAGGCGTTGGACCTACCTTCAAAGCGGAAGGTGAGCTGCTCCCAGGGGCGCGAGTCCGCCATGCCCTCAACCACTACCTGCACATACGGATTGCCTGACTGGGTGGGCGCTCGGCTCTCCAGCAGCAGGTAGGTATCATCACTGTTCTGCAGGGCGGTCAAATTGCCGCCTGCCATTCGCCCGAACGGCACCGAGAAGCTGGTCGCCGTCGCCCGCTCACCCGGATGGCGCACCACCAGAAAGCCCGCATAGCCACCCCCGACCAAATGCCCGTCGGGTGTGCCGTGCAATGCGCTCAGCCCCAGCGAGGAGGGGTAGCCCGTCGGCTCGCGGAGCCAGCTCTGACCGCCGTCGGTGGTGTGGAATACACTGCCAAGTGCGCCTGCAATCCACGCCTCGTCCGCGCTCACCACATAAAGCGCTATGAGGTCCTCACTGGTACTGAGGCTCTGGCGCACCCAGCTCTGACCGCCGTTGGTGGAGCGCAATACATAGCCTACCGTGCCAATCATCCAGCCCACCTGCTCATTTGCAAAGCCCACATCGGTGAACTGCAGATTCGTTACATTGCCGTAAGGCAGGCTTACCTGCTGCCATGTATTGCCCCTGTCCGTCGTGCGCAGCAGGAAGGCGCTGGGACCCACCACCCAGCCGCTGTTGCCCACGAAATCAATAGCGTCGTATTGAACCGCAGCCTGTACGGGCACAACCAGTTGCCAGGCGAGACCACCATCCGTCGTGCGATAAATGTTGCGGTAGTGTCCCAGATCGTTATCCCGCCCCACGACCCAGCCTGTCTGGCGACTGGTGAAGCGCACATCGTAAATGTCGAAACGCCCTGGTAGCGTGGGATAGCCAATCGGCTGCCAGGTCTCGCCGCCATCTTCCGTCTTGAACACAATCCCACCAATGCCCGCTACAACCGCGAACTGGGCATCGACCGCATCGATCGCCTGCAAGCCCTCCGGGTGGTCGAAGGTATTACCTGTAACCTTCAGGTGGCGCAGGTCCCAGCGCACTCCCCCATCGCGTGTACGCAGCACATAGGCGTTGCGCGTGACGGCATAACCGAAAGCGCGGGAGACCATCTTAATGTCGGTAATATTGTCTACGATGCCGTTGCTTGCCACGCGCCATGTGAGACCGCCATCAGAAGAGGCAAGCAGAATCCCTTTAGGACCCACCACCCAGCCGTTCTGCGTGTCGCGGAAATGAACATTCCATACGCCAGGCAAGCTGCCGAGGTCTTCACCCACCTTGTTCCATGTGAATCCGCCATCCGCGCTGCGCCAGAGATCGCCCAACACGGACACGCCCACCACGGTAGTGCTGTCCACCCGTTCCAGATCTCCCAACCCATTGGGGCGAGCGGGAGCGATCTGCGTCCAGCTGTTGCCTGCGTCGGTGGAGCGATAAATCGCCCCGGTATTGGCGGCTGCCAGCGCAGTGTTCGCGTCCATAAAGACCACATCGTTGAAAATGCCCGTCAGTCGTCGACTCCATGTGCGTCCGCCATCGGTTGTGCGGTAGATGCCCGTGCCCAGCGAAAGGTGGTCGCCCGCCACCAGCCCCAGATTTGCATCCCGAAAATCCATGCCGTACATAATCGGGCAGTCCGGATAGCCCGAGCGCAGCTGCCAGTTTTGACCCCCATCGCTGGTGAAGGCGCAGGCGCCGTTCGCACCAATAAAACCCATAGTGGGCGACACAAAATCGATATGCCTCCACGACCCTGCGGGTACGGTGGTCATCCGGCTCCATGTGGCGCCTTCGTCTGTAGTTCGAAACGCGTAGTTGTTATTCCCGGTGATCCACCCATTTTGTGAGTCATGAAAGAGAACGGTGTAGAAGGGGTCTACACTGGGTGTGGTGGCACCGACGCCACTGCGAGAGCGCCAGCTCTGCCCGCCATCCCGCGTCTCCTTCAGCAGGAGGCGTGTGCCGACCACAAAGCCGTGCGTCGGTGTCGGAAATGCCACCCCATACAGGTCGTCGGTGAAAGTGGGCGCGTGCTGAATCCACACAAATTGCGCCGAAGACAGGCTGACCAGACTCAGAACCCCAAGCCAGCAAGCAGCAGCTCGCTGCGCTTCTTTTCGCCTTTGCATCCGTGTCACCCCAACGGTGTTGAAGACGGATGACATGGAAAAAGGTTCCATAACAACACTCGCTACGACAGGTCTGACCGAGTGGTTGAACGATAGGGTAAAATCTCTTTATGAACCGAGAGCATGAATCACCACCCCTGCTCCCCATAGACCTTGAAACACTCTACGAGGAGAATGAGGTGGCGGAGGCGGCGGCTCCCTACACCGCCAAGCGGGCAAACGACCTGGACGGCGCCACATGGACGCGCTACTCCATCTCTATCTGGAGCGATCTCCGCAAAACCAGCGAAGAGGTCGCCCTGAAACATCCTGCGATGTTTCCCTCCGCGCTCGCCGCCCGGCTGATTGAGTGCTATACGAGAAAGGGCATGACCGTGCTGGACCCGTTCCTGGGCGTTGGCAGTACCCTGATGGCGGCGAAACAGCTCCAGAGAAGAGGAAAATAAAAAAGGGGAACGACAGGCAAAGGAGAGCAAAACCTGCCGTCCCCAAGAAGTGTGTAGCTGCTTGCTACTTTTATAGACGGCGAAACCCGCCTTTAAGTTCCCCCGATTTCGGGTACAATAAGCGCAGAATGGCACGCAGACTACCCTTTCGGCAGGCAGTCGGGCTGATAGAGACCTCCGAATCGTTTCTGGTTGTGCCCCATCTTCATCCCGATGGCGATGCACTGGGCAGTGCGCTGGCACTCGCGCTCGCCCTGCGTCTGAAAGGGAAACCGATTGTGGAGGTGGTCTGCCACGACCCTGTGCCCGAAATCTACCAGTTCCTGCCGGGCAGTGAGTGCGTGCAGACCGAGCTCCAGCCCCGCACGACCTACGATGTGGCGATTGTCTGTGATATGAGCCAGTTGAGCCGGGCAGGGCGCCACGAGCCGCTGGTACGCAGCGCACGCCAGATTTTGCAGGTAGACCACCATGTGCCGCAAGAGCCGTTCGCCGATGTGCGTCTGGTAGACACCACCGCCGCCGCGACCGCCGAAGTCGCCTACCGCCTGCTCCGCGCCATGAAATGCCCCATGACGCCCGAAATCGCCACCTGCCTGCTGACGGGGATCGTCACGGATACCTTTTCTTTTAAGTTTCCCAACACCACGCCGCGCACTTTGCGCATCGCCAGCCACCTGCAGGCAGCAGGCGCCGACATCAGCGCCATCAACGAGCGGGTTTTCGAGACGCGCTCGTTTTCGTCGGTCAAACTGCTGGGGCTGGCGCTTTCCACGCTCCAGCGCACCGAGGACGGGGCGATTGCATGGGTTGCCATCTCCCGGAAGATGTTTGAAGAGGCAGGCGCAAGCGACGAAGAAACCGAGGGCATCGTCAACTTCGTGCGCTCGATTCGGGGCGTGCGGGTGGCGATGCTGTTGCGGGAAACACCCAATCAAAAAGTACGGGTCAGCCTGCGGAGCCGCGGCGCCATCAATGTCGCCCAGATTGCCAGCCAGTTCGGCGGTGGTGGACACGAAAACGCCGCGGGCTGCACGCTGGAGATGAGCCTTGAAGAGGCTGCCCAGACCCTTGTGCGCGAGGTGCTACGATGGATGGAGTGCTGAATGTCCATAAGCCCTCGGGAATCACCTCGCACGATGTGATAGACCACCTGCGCCGAGCCAGTGGTCAAAAAGAGATTGGGCATGCAGGCACTTTAGACCCCTTAGCCGAAGGCGTGCTGGTGTGCTGTCTGGGACGCGCCACCCGATTGGTGCCCTACATCCAGCCGCTTACCAAACACTATCGGGGCACGATTCTGTTCGGCAAGACCACCGACACGCAGGACGCCGATGGACAGGTGCTGGAAGTGAAGCCCGCTTCTCATCTCACTTTGGAGCAGGTGCGTGAAATCGCGAAGCAGTTTGTCGGGCGAATCTGGCAGGTGCCGCCGATGTATTCTGCGTTGCGGGTGGAGGGGCGCAAACTGCACGAGCTGGCTCGCGAGGGCAAAGAGTTGGAGCGCAAGCCGCGCCCCATCACCGTGTACCGATTCGAGATTCTGGACTTCACACCGGGCGAGTTCCCAACGGCACGGTTCGAAATTGAATGCTCGTCGGGAACCTATGTGCGTACGATTGCCCACGACATGGGGCAGATTGCAGGCGTAGGAGCGCACCTGATTCAATTAACGCGCACCGCCGTGGGACACTTTCGGCTGGAAGAGTCGCTGCCCCTGGAGCATTTCACCGACGCCGAAACCGTTCGGAACGCCCTGATTCCCCCAATTGAGGCGGTGCGCCACCTGCCGCGCTGGAAGCCAGCGCCCGCCGCGCTGGAGCGCCTGCTCCACGGCAACTTCGTGCAGGCAGAACATCCCCTGTGGACTCCCGGCAGTTTTGTGGTGGTTACCGAAGACGACGATAAGATTGCCCTGATTGCGCGCTGGCTTCCGCCGCTCCTGCGACCAGTGCGGGTGATTCGCGCATGAGCTGGGTGATTGGCGTGGAGTCGCTCACCAGAGCGTTCCCCGAAGGCTGTGTCGTGGCGATAGGCGTCTTTGACGGCGTGCATCGGGGTCATCAGGCACTGATTCAGAAGGCAGTTCAGCATGCACGCGCTCAGGGGCTGCCCGCCGTCGCGCTCACCTTTGACCCCCACCCCTTGCAAGTGCTGTCGCCTGCTCACGCGCCGCCGCTCCTGTGTTCCCTGAGGCACCGCCTTGAGCGACTGCGTGGGTTCGGGATAGACCTTACCGTTGTCCAACCGTTCACCGAAGCCTTTGCAAGGCTTTCAGCGGGAGATTTTGTGGAGACGGTTCTGGTTCAGGGGCTGGGAGCGCGTGTGGTGGTGGTGGGGGAAGATTTCCAGTTCGGCGCAGGGCGCTCTGGGGATGTGGCGTTTCTGCGGCAGGACGGTCGCTTTGAGGTGCTGGCGATCGCCCCCGTGGTGGACGAGAAGGGGGAGCGCCTCTCTTCCACGCGCGTGCGCCAGTGGGTTCAGAGTGGCGTGCTGGACTGCGTGCATCAGGCGCTGGGGGAACCGTTCCACTGGGAGGGCGTGGTGATGCGCGGCGACCAGCGGGGTCGCACGCTGGGCTACCCCACAGCGAATCTGGCGCCTGTGGTGAATCAGGTGTGTCCTGCGCCCGGCGTCTATGCCTGCCGGGCAACGGTCGCAGGAGAACCCTACCCTGCAGCGGTCAGCGTGGGTACGCCCCCGATGTTCCCGAACGCCCGGGCAATTGTCGAGGCGTACCTGATAGGCTTTCCTGACCAGCCGCTCTATGGGCGCCTCCTCACGCTGGAATTTCTGGCGAAGCTGCGAGAACAAGGGGCTTTTGAGTCGCTGGAGGCATTACAACAACAGATGGCGCAGGATGTGGCGCGCACCGAAGCGATTTATCGGGACTTTTTTGCGCCTGCGCCGTCTCAAAATAGCAGGAACCCTCTCGACGACGGCGAACCGCTTGGGGTACACTCTTAGTTCCGGCAGGAAGCCGAACCGTTTTGAAGAAACAAACAGGAGAAAAAGCCTATGGCAAAGCAACCGGGTAGCGTAGTCGGGATTGACATCGGCACCCGCTTCATCAAAGTGGCGGAAGTGCGGACGGGGCGCCCCCCTGTGTTGACCAATGTGGGGATTGCGCCCACGCCTGAGGGCGCCGTCGACTCGGCAGGCATCATCGACAAAAACGCGGTCGCCGCAACCCTGAAAAGACTGCTCGCCGACACGGGAATTTCCGCCAAACATGGCGCGTTCGCACTGGCAGGGCAAAACGCCGTGGTGGTGCGGATTCTGGAAGTGCCGCGCATGAACCCTGCCGAGCTGCGTCAGCACATGGACTGGGAGATTCAGCGCAACATCCCCTTTGCCGACACGCGCGTCCAGTCTGCCTACGAAGTCATCCATCGCCCCAACGAAGACCCGAACGACCCCAATATGGAGGTCATCCTGGCGGTTGCCCAGCAGGATGCCGTGAACGGTCTTGTGGATGTTGCGGACAAGGTGGGGCTGGAGCCTTATGCCATCGATGTGGAGCCGCTGGCACTGGGACGGAGCCTGCTGCTGACCCAGCCTGACATGCAAACCAAAGCAGTGGCGGTGATTAATCTGGGCGCGAGCGCGACCTCCATCGACATCTTCGACCGCGGCTTGCTGAGCTTCCCGCGTATCCTGCCCACGGGGGGCGATATGCTAACCCGTGCGATTGCCGAGCGCCTCATGATCTCCGAGAGTGAAGCCGAACAGCTCAAAGTGCAACTGGCAGAGGTGCTGATGGATCAGATTCCCGTGGGAGGTTCGCCGTTCGGCGTGCCGGGCGCTCCGATGGGAGGCTTCTATACACCTGGTTTTGGTTCCGAGCCGACCTACACGCCGGGGACGCCGTACTCGCCTGCCGCGCCTTCGCCGTTCAGCGTGCCCGGACTGGGCGAGGAGCCACCTGCCCCAGAAGCCGAGGCGCCGCCTTCGCCTTTTGCAGAACCTGAACCGCCCAGCGCGGAACCCAGCCTGCCGACGCAATCGCCCGCCGACAGCCGCAAAATTGAAGTCTTCCGCGCCATCTACCCGCTTCTGGAAGAGCTGGTCAGCGAGGTGCGGCGTTCGGTGGAATACTTCCGCAGCCGACACGGTGATATCGAAATCACCCAGATTCTGCTCTGCGGCGGCGGGGCTGTGATCCCGAATCTGGATCAGTTTCTCGCCAACTCGATAGGAATCCCCGTTGCCGTGGCGAACCCTGTGCGGGGTCTCACCCTGCAGGTGAAGCGCCACGGTCCGGAATATGTCGCCAATAACGCCCACTTACTGGCGGTGGCGATAGGGATGGGGCTTCACGCCAGCTTCTGAGGAGGCAAAAGCGACGATGAAACTGAACCTTGTACCCGATTATGTACGCCAGCGGAAGGTCAACAAACAGATTATCGCGCTGCTGGTGGTGCTGTTTTTCCTGGTGAACGCGGCGATGGCGTTCTGGCTGGTGAGCGCACGCGCGAAATTAGGCGAGCTGCAAGCCCGTAAAGCCGAGCTGGAGGCGCAGGCGGGCCAGGTGGATGCGCTCAACTCGCAAGCCGAACAGCTCATCAACGCCGCGGCGCTTACGCTTGCCAAATCGGAAGGCGTGCGCATCATTCAACAGCATAATCTGAAGTACCCTGAATTCTATAGCAAACTAAACCAATATACCTCGCCGCGAGTGCGTTACGAATCCTTACAGATTCAGCAGGGGAACCAGCTTCAGATTAGCGCCTACGCCAAAGGGATTCGCGAGATAGGGCTTTACCTGCAAACGATGTATCGGTGTCCCCTCTTCACCGCCGTGAGCCTGACCACCCAAATGCCGGGCTACCCGGCAGGCGCGACCGGTGGGCAAGCGGGAGGGCTTGGCGCTTTCGGAGGGGGCGCTCCAGCAGGTCCCATGGCAGGAGGCTTAACCGCGGCGGGCGGCGGTCCACCGGGCGGCGGCTTCGGCCTGGGGGCACCCACAGGCGGCACCGGAGGCACAGGCCAGAGTGCAGGGTCGCCGGCAGGCTTGATGAATTTCCAGGTCGTTGCTACCCTTAAAGAGCCAATGGCTCCCCCCACCCTGCCGAGCGTCCTCAACATCGGCGGCGGCACGGGAGGCGGCTTCGGGATGCCAGGCGGTTTCGGCGGCGGCGCACCGCCCCCACAACTCGGCGGACGCGGAATCGGGATCTAAGGAGGTATGGGCATGAACCTGTCAATGTTTGCGAAAGTGGCAATCGGGCTGGTGCTTACCATTGATGTCGCGGCAGCTATCTTTCTGCTCGGCATCCGCCCCACGCTCCAGAATATCGCCTATCACGAAGAGAATATCCGCCAGCTGGAGCAAAAGGTCGCGATGATCCCCCGCGCGCAACAGCTGGTGGCGCGCGCCGAACAGAAGGTCAAAGAAGCCGAGCAGCGGCTCGCCGTGATTGACCGCACCAAGATGCCCAAAAACACCATCGACTTAAGCGACCGCATGAAAGCGTGGATGGGCTGGCAGGACATGGTGCGCGAAATCGGCAAGAAACTGGAAGCCTGGCCCGAGAAGACAGGGGTACAGCGCCTTTATGGCGTCGCGCTGCCCGGTCCGCCTAACGACCCGAACGCCATCAATAACATCGCCCTGGTGTTCCCGATTGGAACCGTGCAGGTGCGCGCCTCGTCGTTTGAAGGATTGCTCAACCATGTCCGAAAATGGAACGAGGTGCCGAATCTGGTGGTGCTGGTTGACGGGCTGAGCATTCAGGGCATGAGTCCGAACCTGATCGGTACTTACACGATGACGGTGATTGTGTTCCCACGCAACGGGGATAAGGCAGGACCGCCTGTACCCTCAACGCCTGGCGCTGGTGGTGGCGGCATGGGCATGCCGGGCGGTTTCGGCGGCGGTCCGCCAGGACCCATGCCGGGCGCCCCGATGGGCTTTGGCGGCGGTCCGGGCGCCAGCGGACCTTAAGCAGGAAAAACGGCAACCGCGTGGAAGAAGGAAGTGAGGAACGATGAAGAAAGAAACGCAGATGGCGATAGCGATAGCGGTCGTTCTGCTGGTGGTGATAGCCGTCGTGGCAATTTTCATGCTGACCGGCGGCGGTGGTGAAACACCCCCAGCGCAACCTCCCGTGGTGAGTCAACCGGGCCCGAGCGACGGGATAACGCCCACCCCACCCACCACTCCCACAGGTGGGTTCACGCCACCCCCATCCGCTCCTGCACCCGACACCGCGGCACGGGTGGCTTTCAAGCCACGCAAAGACCCGTTTGCGCCGCTGCCAGAAGAGGAAGAGGCGATGCAGGGCGATGCGTTCAATCCGAACCTGTACTTTGTGCTGGCATCGCCAACCCCGCCGCCGAAAGTGGAGTTGCCTGAGCCATACGAACCGCAACCGCGCCGCCGTGTGGCAGGAATTGTCATCGGCTCCACCGTGTCGGCGATTATCGAGCAAGAAGGCGAGCCAATCCCGATGATTGTGCAGCCAGGGGATATGGTCGGCGAATTCCGGGTGGCTGCGATTACCCCCGATGGCGTCATCCTGCGCCGTTCCAAAGGCAACCCACGCGAGGTGCGCGTGCCCTATGAGCCACCCGCTGGCGGCGGCACCGGCGGTGGACGCGGCGGAATCGGTCCCGGAGCGCCCAGCGCTCCGGGAGCTCCTGGGATGCCCACCGCTCCGGGCGCACCCGGCGTCGGCGCACCCGGCGGAGGCGGACCGCGCGGACGCGGAGGTGTCGGAATTTAGAAACGCCTTCTGTACCTGAGCGTATAATTCTGTGGAGGGAAAACGACGATGGTAAAGAAACTGATATGGCTGATAGTCTGCGGGCTTCTGTTGAGCCTTGCCGTGGCGAGCGCCCAAGACGATATCTCCCAGCGGCGCGTCACGGTCAAATACGATCAGGCGGACATCCGCTATGTGCTGAAGCAGCTGTTCGATAGCGTCGGCGCGAACTACTCGCTGGACCCGAATGTGCAGGGTACGGTCACGGTCTCGCTGACCGATGTGCCCTTCTCGGTTGCGCTGGACGCGATTCTGCGCCAGCAGAATCTGACCTACCGCGTGGAGAGCGGGGTCTACTACATTACCGTGCGCCAGCCTGAAGAGGCGCCTATCACCACGGGCGGCGAGACACCTGAGGAGCAGCCGCAAACGACCAATATCCCCGAGAAAATCCAGCTGAACTACGCCAATCCAGCCCTGATTGCTGCCCTGCTGGGCGCCACCCAGATTAACTACGCCCAGTACGAAATGTCGATGATGGGCGGCTTCGGTGGCTTTGGTGGTTTCGGCGGCTTTGGTGGTTTTGGTGGCTTTGGCGGCTTCGGTGGCTACGGCGGCTTCGGCGGCTTCGGTGGATTCGGCGGTCTCGGAGGCGGCTTTGGTGGCTTCGGGGGCTACGGCGGCTTCGGCGGCTTCGGCGGTGGCGGCTTTGGCGGCTTCGGCGGCGGCTTCCGCGGCGGTGGCTTCGGTGGTGGCGGACTCGGTGGCGGCTTCGGAGGCGGTGGCTTCGGAGGCGGCTTCGGGCGCTAATCCCCTGCTCCCGCTTTTGAAGGGGGTTGGCACTCAACCCCCTCCCTTTAAGATTTCTGGTATCACGGAGGAGGAACACACTGATGAGAAAAGGAATCGGACGCAAACTGATTTTCTCGCTGACCACACTGACACTGGCGACGATGGTCTGGGCGAGCGACGACTATCAGGTTACCATTCACCTGATGGACGCTGACCTGATTACGGCGGTCAAAATGATTGCCCAGCAGGTGAATGCAGAGGTCGTCTTCGAGCCAACCGATCAGCCCTACAAGCGTGTCGGCTTCGTCAAGATAGAGAAGCGCCCTTTTGAGGAAGCGCTCGGTCTGATTTGTCAGGCGGCAGGCGCCTCGTATCGGAAAGAAAAAGGGGTCTACATCATCGGTCCGCAGCGCCCTGCAGAAGAGAAGCCTGCCCCACAGGCGGCGCCTGCCCCCCAGCCGCCTGCGCCACCAGTTGTGGTGGTGGAGCGCATCCCGCTGAAGTATTCCCGCGCGTCGGACATCGTGCGCATCATCCAGAACGAGATGATGACGCCCGACCCGTTCGCCGAACTGCGTGAGTTTCTGGAAACCACCGCACGCCATCAACTGCAGACGACGATGCCGGGCGTCCAGCCCAGCGTGCCGCTGCGCATCGAGAACGGCACCGTCGTGCCGTACAACAGCGCGCCTGTGCCCACCGCAACGCCTGTAAACCCTGCCACTCCGATGGATAGCGGCGAAGGACAGGGCATCGGCGGGCGCGGTCGCGGCGGCTTCGGCGGCTTCGGACAACCGGGCGGTTTCGGGGGACAGCCGGGCGGCTTCGGCGGACAGCCCGGTGGCGGCGGGCAGCCGGGAGCAGGCGCAGGCGGCGCGGTGAGCATCTTCCAGCACGAAGGACTGGACGGTATCGTCGCCAACGATATCGATAACTCCATCATCGTGCGTGGGCGCCCCGAAGCGATTGAATATATCCGCCAGATCCTGCGCTTCCTGGATATCGCCCCGAAACAGGTGCTGATTCGCGCCGAGTTCGTGACCGTCAGCCGCAACGAAATCGACAAGTTCGGTATTGACTGGAATCTGGCGCGGGTGAACCTGACCGCGGGCGCTTCGGGGCTGGCAGACCGGGCGGCGCCTGTGTTCGTCAACTACGCTTCGGGCAACCTCGTGGCGAACATGCGCTCCCAGCTGACCCGCGGGCGCGGGCGCGTGATTAACGCTCCCATCATCACCACGCAGAACAACATGCCCGCCTCGGTCAGCATCACCGTGCAGGACTGGATTCTGCAGGAGTTCGTCGTGTTCAACGCGCAGGGTCAGCCAACCACCTTCTCGCAGCCGTTCCCGATTCTAATTCCTTCGTTCCTGAGCGTGGTTCCGCGCGTGAACGCCGATGGCACCATCACCCTGAGCCTCATCCCGACGCTCACCACCACCGAGCGCGTGCGCGTGGGGACTCAAGACCTGCCACGCTCTACCTTCCAGACCGTGCTGACCGTGCGCCGTGTGAAAAACGGTGAGACTATCGTACTGGGCGGTCTGGTCGCCCGTCAGGAAGACTCCCAGCAGGTGCGCATCCCCATTCTGGCGGACCTGCCCTTAATTGGGCAATTCTTCCGCAAGAAAGACCGTTCGCTGGTGGAGAGCGAACTGCTTATCTTCGTGACGGCGACCGTGATTGAGGACGATTCCACAGGCACAGGGCTGGCGCCCTGACATCCACCCTGTTCGTGATACCAGATCGCTGCAGGGGCAGAGAATGCCCCTGCAGTTTTGATTCCCGATGAGGCATCTGTTTCTGGTGGGCAATATGGGCGCGGGCAAGAGCACGGTCGGCGCACTGCTTGCCCGCAGGCTGGGGCGACCTTTTTTTGACCTGGATCTGGTGGTGGAGCAGACAACCCATAAAACCATTCCCCAGATTTTCGCCGAAGAAGGCGAAGCCCGATTTCGGGAGATGGAAGCGCATCTGTTGAAGCAACTTGCCGCCCACCCCACGCCTTCGGTGATTGCCTGCGGTGGCGGCGCGATTCTGAGCGAAGCGAACCGTCAGGTCATGCGCCAGCACGGCTGGATTGTTTATCTCAAAGCTTCTGTAGAGACCCTGCTTTCACGGATTCCTGACGCTACCACACGCCCCCTGCTCCAGCCCGACCCCGCTGAAAAACTGCAGGCGATTGCCGCCCAGCGTGAAGCACTCTATCAGCAGGCGGACTGGATTTTGCCCACCGACGGCAAAACCCCTGAACAGGTTGTCGAGCCGCTGGCTCGCCTTATCCAGCCCACGCCCGATGCACCCTTGACTATCCCCGTGCTGGAAGGACAACCTCATGCTTACACCGTGTTCCTCGCGAGTGGTTTGCGTCATGCCCTTCCCCAGCGCCTCGCCGAGTTCGGAAAGCCCTCTCAAGTTGTGATTCTCTCCCATCCCCCTCTCCAGCAGTGGGCGGAGCCAATTGCGAGCGCCCTGAATCAGCAGGGCATTCCCACCCACACGCTCTATGTTCCCTCTGGCGAGCGATTCAAAACCCTGCGCATGGTGGAACGGATTCATCGCGAGATGACACAGCGCGGGGTAGACCGCCACAGCGGGCTGGTTGTGGTGGGCGGCGGCGTGCTGGGCGATATGGGCGGATTCGTCGCGGCGACCTACATGCGCGGGATACCGTTCTTTCAGGTTCCCACCACGCTGCTGGCGCAGGTGGATTCCAGCGTTGGGGGTAAGGTGGGCGTGGATTTGCCCGAAGGCAAGAATCTGGTGGGCGCGTTTTATCAGCCTCAAGCGGTGTTTATAGACCCCGAAATCCTGACCACGCTTCCTGCCCGACACTGGCGCAACGGCTTTGCCGAGATGCTGAAGTACGGAATCGCGCTCCATTCGGGGCTATGGCTTCGGCTGAAAGCGATGGTGGCGGGAGGCTGGCTCACGCCGCGCCGTGTGCGTAAAACGCCCGACGGCTGGCTTCTGCCGATTGCACGCTGTGTGCAGATTAAAAGCGAGCTGGTCTCCTCTGACGAGCGCGACACACAAGGGCTGCGGGCGCTGCTGAACTTCGGGCACACGGTTGGACACGCGATTGAACGCGCCCTGAACTATCGCGACTGGCTGCACGGTGAGGCAATTGCCGCCGGCATGGTCGCCGAAGCCCAGATTGGGGTGCTGATGGGGATTACTCCTGAGGAGACCCTCGCCGAGTTAAAGCATACCCTCCAGCAGGCGGGGCTGCCCGTTGCCCTGCCCCCTGTGGCTCCCGAAACGCTGCTGGAAGCAATGCGTGCCGACAAAAAGCGCGTCGGCGCGCAATTCCATATCGTTCTGCTGAAAGCGGTGGGAGAGGCGGAACTCGTGCCGAATATCCCTGCTGACGCGATTCTGGAGGCACTCCGACGATGCGCACCGTCGTCGCACTCGGCTGGATTGGCTTAGCCCTCTACGGGGGCTGGCTGGGCACAGATGTTACGCTGACGCCCGATAGCCCTCTCTACAAAGCGGGCGCTGCCCTGTTCGCGCTCCTGCTGGTCTTAACCGTATGGGCGCTGGTGCGGGAGCGGTCGTCATGAGAAGAGCCGTGTGGGCGCTGGGAGTAATGATGCTTCTGGGGAGCCTTTCTGCCCAGCCTGATGAGCGCCTGTTTGCCCCGTTAGACCCCGTGTTCGCCTCCGCTTATTTGAGCGTGCGCCCTTACGAGGGCTACACCGAATATCGCCTCGTGTTCCCAAGTGCCTACGAGAGCCGCTACCCCGCCAACAATCGCGTTGTTGGCTGGTGGCTGGTTCCAGATGGGCTTCAGGGGCGCGTGCCTGCCGTCGTGATGCTTCACAGCCTGGGCATTCGTCGTCCTGAGCTGGAGATGGGGCTGGCGCGGGAACTGGTCAAACACGGCATCAGTGTGTTGATTTTAACTCTTCCCTACCATATGGAGCGTACACCGCCAAACACGGGCAGCGGCGATTTGCTGTTGCAGGGCGATGTGGAGATTTTGCGCGAGGTAGTGGTGCAGGCAGTGTGGGACACAAAACGCGCGATAGACTGGCTCCAGCGCCGCCCCGAAATTGACCCCGAACGGATTGGGCTGGTGGGCATCAGTCTGGGCGCAATTCTGGGTTCAGTGGTGCTGGGGGTGGAGCCGCGCATTCATACGGCGGTGCTGATTCTGGGGGGCGTGGACCTGGCGCATGTGTTGTGGCACTCGGTGCTGGGCATTCGGGCGCGGCTGAACCTGCGGGCGCAGGGCTATACGCTCGCCAGCCTGCGCGAGGCGCTCGCGCCTGTGGAGCCGATGAACCTGCTCTCACCAGAGCTGGGTGCCAAAACTTTCGTGATTGGCGCGCGCTTCGATATCGTCGTGCCCACCGAAGACACCGAAAAACTCGTGCGGGCGCTGGGCAACCCGAAAGTGTTCTGGCTCAACACGGGGCACTTCGGCGGCGGGCTGGTGCAACGCCCCCTGTTTCGGATGATACGACGCTATCTGGAGGCGCGCTTTTCGGGTCAGCAGGTAAGCCCAAACGAACCCAATCTGCTCGTGCCGACTCTGCGAATCGGCGCGATTTACAGCCCCGAACGCGACTTTCGGCTGGCGCTGGGCGTGGATTTCTGGCGCTCCGATAAGCAAGGCACGCTGTTTGTGTCGGGGGTTTTGACGCCGAAGGGCAGCTCGCTGTTTGCTGGGGTGCGTTTACGGTTGGGCTTTTCGGCGGGCGCGGAGATTACCCCCCGACGCACCACAGGCGCCGTTTTCTGGCACTTTGTGTTGTGAGAGCGCCTTGCGCCAGCGTTCACATAACTCCAGCGCCTCGCGGGCATGGCGCCAGAGCTGTTGCTCGTAGCGCATCTGCTCGGAAGGCGAGAGCGTGGGCATCGGCTCGCTGAGCTGAGGCGGGGGCGTCTCTAAATACTCACGCACCGTCTTGAGGAACTCCTCATAAAGTTGCACCTGCTCGTCGGAGAGGCTTTCGGGGGATTCGGTTACCTTCATCAGGCGCGCCAGAGTCTGAATGCAGAAACTGCAGGCTTCCTGTCGCGCGGCGTGCCAGAGGTGTGGGGGCAGGTGGCGTGGGCGCGTGCGCTTCTGCTGCTGATGGTGCGCCAGCCGCGAAAACGCCTGCGCGCCCAGCTGCACGGGTACGCTCAGCAACGGCAGCTGGAACGCCTGCGCCAGCTCCTCCGCAATCCAGTCGTAGCTCAAACGCCGCCGATACTTGCTCATCAATTGTATGGATGTGAGCGAGGCGTTTTGGCTACCTCAGGCACTTTCAGACTGCTACACGAACGCTCCGTATGCCTCAGTACCAGAGCAGCGAAGGTCATGCTACTGCCACGCCCCTCGCCTTCGGTTGTGGTATAATCCCTCGTGGTGAAAGAATGCTGACCAAGTACATCCAGAAGGCAATGGAGCGGGCGACTTTTGAACACCTACCTGAGGAAGGATGCTACTACGGGGAGATTCCGGGGTTCGATGGCGTTTGGGCGACAGGGGCAACCCTGGAAGCATGCCGCGCGGAACTGCAGGAAGTGCTGGAGGAATGGATTCTGATGCGGGTGGCGATGCACCTCCCCGTGCCCCAGATTGAAGGCATTGCCCTTAAAGTTCCAGAGCCAATCTGATGCCAGTCTTTGGACCGATTAGCCGAGCCGACCTCATACGCTATTTGCGCCAACTGGGCTTTGAAGGTCCGTATTCGGGAGGTAAGCACCAGTATATGCGGCGCGGCGACCGCACAGTCAGATTACCAAATCCACACCAAGGTGACATAGGCAGGGAGCTCCTTGCGCGAATCCTGAAGCAGGCGGGGGTTTCGCGTGAGGAATGGGAATCTCTTTAGAGCAATCGTCCTTACTACCCAACTCAGCAACCTCAGGGAACCGAAACTCGCCACGCGCTGGGGCGAGTAAGCGCACGAAACCCCCGTCCAGTTCCTCTCGCTTGCGAGGGAATCTTGAGTTGGAAGGCATCTTTGCAACAGAGCAGGACTTGCTGGAACGCGCCTAAGGCTTCATTTTGCCTGCCTGTTCTTCCAGCCAGCGGATGCCTGCTGCGATGTTGCCGTACACATCGCCCTTCCAGCCGTGCCCGCCCTCGTAGGTCGCCAGCTTGACCCGCGCGCCGCGCTCACTCAACTGCTTCTCCGCCTGCTCCGCCATTCGAATCGGAATCCAATCCTGCGGCGAATGCAGGATGTAGAAGGCGCGCCCTTTCGCGTTCTCCAGCGGAGGCAACTGGTCAGGCTTGAAGACCGACATCGCCACAAACGCGCCACGCAGGGGACTCTTCTCCTGAAGCGCCATCGCATAAACAGGCGGACCGCCCGAAGACCAGCCCAGCGCAAAGATGTAGCGCGAATCGATGGGATATCGTTTCTTCACCGCGGCAATCACCGCCTCGATGAACTCTTCTGTGGTGAACTTCGCCGTCGGCCATGGAAATTTTTTCGTCGGCCAGACCACGCTCTCGAACTGGTCTTCCGACCACTTCGGGGCAACCAGTTGCGCTACGATGTAGTCGGAGCTGAGCGCATACTTGTAAATGCGCTTGCAGAACGGGTTGAAATCCGCGCTGCCGCTGCCACCTGGCAGAATCAGCAGCAGCCGATAGCCGCTCTCAGGGCGGGGCGCATCTTTGTAGGGACCAATCAGGAAGTAGGTCTTTTTGGGGTCGTTGTCGGCGCGCAATTGCTCGGAAGGCACATCTGCCACATCGTCCTGTGCCCACAGCAGCGCACACATCAGCGCTATCGCCGCTCTTATCGCGTATCGCATCGCGTCTGCCTCCTCTTCAAGGTTATCCGTTTAGACGCTCTTTCGCAAGCAGCCGTTTCAAAATTTTGCGAAAGGCTGCCGTCAAGGTGTCCGCCCATAGCGCACGATAGCGTGGAACCGTTCAGGCGATTTCAAACCCCAGCAATTCATACGGACACTTTTGATTCAAAAAGCAGGAATCCTCTGGTAATAATCGAATCTATATCTACAGCAGGAGGCAACGATGTCTGCCCGATATGATGCTCGGATTGTCGCGGAGCGCCCACGCGATGGGGCTTGCGTCCAAATCCTACGCTTGCACGGGGGGGGCACTATGAGCCGCAAAGCCCGATACTTCCACGACCTTTTGGGCGAACTGCCCGAACCGCTGCAGCGCGCCATTCACCACTGCGTCGCTGCCTGCAAGCCTCACCACTGCCCGCGCCCCTATGCCAGCGACTGGCGGGAAGAACTCTATCACGAAGCTGCCTGCGCCGCATGCGAAGCGCTGGTAAAGTACGACCCTAGCAAGGGCGACCTATACGAGTTTGGCGTGCTGCTGATTGGTCAGCGGTTGCGACGGTTTTGCGATGGGGTGTGGGCGGCAGCGCGCTGCGAGTGTGAGTGGCCGCGAGATGAGGAGACGGGCGAGGAGGTGGAGTTGGAGGATAGGTGTGCGGTGGTGGAGCTGGAGGCGCGTGCGTTTGAGGGTCATGTACGCGAGCTTTTGAGTCAGTTAGGTGGTGTGAATCAGCAGGTAGGGGAATGGTATCTGCTGGAGGGCTGGAGCGAGCGGGAGATAGCCGAGCGGTTGGGTTGTTCCCAGCAGGCGGTGAGCAAGCGATTGCAGAGGGTGATGGCGTATGTACGGTCGCGGTTGGGTGTGGATGTAAGGCGTGAGCGGAGAGGCGATTCGGGCGAGGAATCGGGGTGAAAGGGTTGGAGGTGGTTGTATTTTTTGGCAGAGGCGGCTACATGATATAACAGAGGGCGCGGATGTGGGTTGTGAACCATCCGCCTTCGGACAGACAACAACGATGGAGGAGGAATGTGGCGATGAAAACTCTGAGAGCTGACAGGAGAAGTATCACGACACGGATTGTAGTGATATCTGCGGCCATTGTTGCACTTACAGGGGCAATAGCAAGTGCTCAATTGCTGGACGGTACTGATACGCGATTCTACATAGATAGGGATACAGATCTAGCGGTAGAATATAGAGTACCCTTCCGCGTTATAGGTTTACGATGGTTTTATCATTCTAATGGATCAACTGAATTTCGTATTGATATCGAAGGTGATTTGAATTCGCCCGAATTAAATGAAGCGGTTTATACTATTGAGATTATCTGCGGTGAACGAGTTCCCGGTGACTTGGTGGTGGCGTATAGCCATAACTATGTATTCCCCGGCATGCTCCATGAGGATCAGGTAGGGGTGGTTCGCTATGAGGATGCATCTATGCTGGCTGAAGGTTCAATCTGGTTTGAGGAGAATCAAATCTGTATAAAAGTTCCTTTTATAGTCAATTCGCCACGGGTTGTTTTGATGAGGTACCTCCCTTCTGCACGGAGTGAACTACGAGCAAGAGGTGGGCTTTTCGGTGCTATAGCCAGTTATGTCTGGATAAAGCGAAATGTGTATGGAGCTATTCCTCCTTGGCCGAGGCCTAGCTTTCTCCTGCAAAGACGCTGGGAGCGTGGTCGGCAGGAGGCTGTCCCTACGTCAGGGACAGATTCTCCCAGATTAGGTGAGCGCATTCGCGGTTCTGACACGGGTATCTGGCCTAGGGATATTTCTCTAACTGATGATCCTTGTCTCGATATTGGCGGGGGGAAATTAGTTGGTTGGGGTCTCGAACAAGGTGGGTTTCCATATGGTGGCTATGATGGAACAGATGCTTGGGTTGGTCTAATAGGAGAGGATAGAAACAGAGATGGGAAACTTCAACCTGATGAAGTGACTGGGGTTATTGGAAGATGCGGAGAGGGGGGTGCAGATAACGATTTTTATGTCGATGAGGATGGCTATGTTCACTGGATTAATTATGACAAGAACGGAAAAATTTTAAGGCATTACATTTACGATCCAAATAGAGATCTTTTAAAGATCTATGAACCAAATAAACCGGAACCGGTATATCAGGGCCCGCCAAGACAGTGGAGGTAAGCTGATGGTTACGGAAACTCACAGGCTTGTTGAGAGATGGCGAAGGCGCTTCGCAACCCTGCTGTTAGCCTTAGTGATAGCTTCAGCAGGATATATACTTTATCGTCATCATTGGCTCAGAGAATGGTCAGGAAGGTTGGAAGCTGCTACAGCCACCTCTCTTGATCATTTTCGCAAGACTTTCTATTTGCGTGTCGACAAGGGCTTTGACCAGGCACAACCTGTAGAGATAGAAATACCTTTTGAAATCATTCGAGTGGAATGGCGAAGCCGAAGCGGCACGACTTTCATCAATATCACCCTGTCAAACAACATATCGTCGGAGGTCAAACGAGATGCAGCTTATGAGTTTCAGATATGGCTCAATGATCACGAACAGGTTGTTTGGCTTGGGCATCACCTGTACCCCAAAGAGGTGGACGAGGTTGTGCCCCAGCCTCTGGTACTTGACGGGACCAAGCACCAGGTACTGTGCCAAGGGCAGGTTGTAGAGAGGGGTAATCAGCTGCTGATTACCCTTCCTATTTCCACTCGAAAGGTAGATGCGGCGCAACTTTACTATATTCCTTCGCGAGAAGCGCTGAGACAGGCGGGAGGCTTTCCTGTCATGGTTTCATCGCTTGTTCATCAAAGACCGCCTTGGGGATACCGCATTCGTCGGCTATCGGTACAATGGTGTGATAAATGTACCTATGAATTTAGTCGCTAGCCTTCAATATCCAGGAAAGCTGAATGCTGTCATGAGGACAAATGGCTCTCTTTATGTGGAGCCGGAGGGTATGCGCGGAGTTGGAGGAGGTGTGCGGTGGAGGAGCTGGAGGCGCGTGCGTTTGTGGATCAGGTACGCGGGGTGTTGCAGCAGCTGGGTGGCGTGGATCGGCAGGTGGGGGAATAGTATCTGCTGGATGGTTGGGGCGAGTCTCTGTATTGGGCGCCGCTGCAGAGGATGGCTCTTCATCCCGACTTTTGAGGGTGAAGGCGCAAACCCTGCTGGCGCTCACGCCTGACACAAGCTCAGGTTCCACGCGCCATCCCTGTCCGTCAGCACGACGCCAGGAGCGCACTGGCGTAGTATAGTATAATAAACACGATGGTTCGTGGCGCTGTGGAAACGATTTCGGGGGCAGGCTGGATCGGGCTGCGCGTGAGGGTTTCTAAGGCATCCCTCCCGCCCAGAACGCTCCGCTACTATCTGCTCGGTGCGCTGATGTCCTCAGTGAATCTGATTTGGCTCCTCGCTGAGCGCCCGCCGCGAACGGAGGCGATTAACTGGTTTGATATCGGCGGGCTGACCGCCATGTCTTTGTTCTGTCTCTCCATGCAAATGCCCTTGGGCAATCGGGAGGCGATGCGACTATTGTGGAGGGGCGACGAAGCAAACCTGCGTGCGATTCTCAGAGCAAACGCGCTGGCGTACCTGTGGGGGTTCGGGATGACGGCAATCCCCTTCCTGTATGCACGCTTAGAGGCTTCTCTCTATGCGCAGGTGCTTCCGTTGCTTATCGGTTGGATTGTGGGCGTGCCGCTGCTCTTTGTGCCCGGTCTGGCGAAGCTTCACAGTCGCCTGCGCGAGGGCACAGAAGTGCGCATAGACCTCAGCCAGCGCATTCTGGGCAGCTGGATAGCAGAGGAGACGCCAATCTTTGTGTTCGTGCCCCTCGATAGCATCCAGTCCGTTGTCACACGCCACATAGACCCCTACTGGGAGGTATGGCTGCAGTTGCCGAATTACGAAAACATCATCCTTTTGAAGCGATCTAGGAATTCCGCCTTGCAATCCGACGCACCAGCCACCGCACACACGCAATCACAATCCAACCCGCCTCCACCTCACATAACTGGTCATAACAACGACCCAACCGACGACACCCCAACAACCACGCAAAACTACGCTCCA
>LDYB01000018.1 GCA_001442985.1 Armatimonadetes bacterium DC | reverse complement strand
GGGGGCACACTCAGCGACAACGACAACAGCGCAGCCAGCACTTTTCCGAACCCTGTGCGCCCTGTTCGGCGCAGTTGTTTCAGATTCAGCCGCATCGTGGAACCCTCCGTTCCAGAAAAGTGTGGGGATATTATAGCATGGAAGAGAGCGTTTTGTCAAGGGGGGGTGAGAAATTTTAGGGTTGTACACACAGGGCTAGCAAAATCGCCACCTACAGGAAACTTCCACCCGCAACGAACTCTCCAGCAGAAGGGCACAGCCGCGAGGTGAGAGGCGAATGCTCTGTAGCGGAAAAGAGCCGCCTGAGTTTCGTAGAGCATTTTGGCACTGCAGCGGGGTAGGGTATAGTGAAATAGATGAGCACTTTACAGCAGCAAGTCGAGTCAGTCCGCAACGCGCACGGGGTTCCTGCACTGGGCGCTCTGGTTTTGAGCAGTACGCGCGTGCTGGAGGTCGCGCTTGCAGGCAGGCGCCGTGCTGATGATGAAACTCCCGTGCGAGAGGAAGACCGTTTCCATATCGGTTCCTGCACAAAGGCGATGACGGCAACGCTGATTGCGCGGCTGGTGGATGCAGGCAAACTCCGCTGGAACCAGACTATCGGCGAGACCTTTCCTGCGCTCAAGCCTGAGATTCATGAGGCATACCACGCCGTAACGCTGGAGCAGTTGCTGCTTCATCGTGGGGGCATTGCGGAAGACCGAAATCCTGACCCGTTATTGATGTTGCGACTGCGGGCGCTTGAAGGCGACATGCGAAGCCAGCGGCGTCAGGCGCTTGTGGCGGTTCTCCAGCGTGAGCCTGCGGCGTCTCCTGGTAGCCAGATGCTCTACTCCAACTTCGGTTATATGATTGCGGGCACGATGGCAGAGCAGGCGACAGGCGAGTCGTGGGAAACGCTGATGCGGCGGTGGGGTTTTAATCCCCTCAAGATGCGTCATGTGGGTTTCGGCGCACCGGGCAAACCAGCCCGCAAGCCTGACCAGCCACGCGGGCATCTGGGGCAGTGTCGTACCCCTGTGGAGCCAGGACCGCTTGCGGATAATCCGCCTGTGCTGGGTCCCGCAGGGACCATTCACTGTGCCCTGCGGGATTGGGCGCGGTTTGCGCAGCTGCACTTGCAGATAGCCCAGGGCAAGCGCACCGCCCTGCTCAAGCCAGAGACCGCCCGAAGGCTCCACGAAGACCCTTATAAACAGGGTTATAGTATGGGGTGGGGCACTGTATCGCGCTCGTGGGCGAAGGGGCAGGTGCTCATGCATGCAGGAAGCAACACCATGTGGTATGCGCTGGCAGTACTGGCACCTGCGCTGGACCGCGGGTGGCTAATTGTAACGAACTGTGGGAGCGACGCCGCCCAGCAGGCGTGTGAGCAACTCCTCCATGAGCTGGCACACCCGTAGGGAGTGGTATAATATAACCAATGCCAATCTCACTCCTCCGATGGCTGGCGTGGATGCTGGCGCTCTGGCTGATGGGAGCGCCGATAGCGGTCGTGGCGGGCTGCCTGTACGCCTGCGACCTGCAGAAAACCCTCTGCTGTCGGAGCGAGCCTACCTCTGGGAGTTTCGCCACACCGGACCCCGATAACTGCGCCGATTGTGGCATATGCCACCCGCGCACCCCTCCACGGGGCGACCTCTCCCACAAGCTCACGCCGCTGATCATCCTCGCGGCGACGCTTGTAGCGAAGCCTGAGATTTGTCCACCCGTTGCCCACCTCATCCTGCTCAAAGCAGACGCACCGCTCAAGCTGCCTCTCTATAAGCACACCCCCGAAACCCCGCGTGCGCCGCCTGGGGCTTCCTCCTGTTGATTCACCTCGCAGCACCTGAGCATGCTGTGGATTCAGCCGTTTCTCAAACGCCGATGCCAGATCGTCATGCACACACTTTCATCAGGAGGAGGAAGTTCTCATGCGAAATGCACGAGGGTTCACATTGATTGAACTGCTGGTTGTGATAGCGATTATTGCGGTACTGGCGGCGATTCTGATGCCTGTGTTCGCCAGCGCTCGCGAGAAGGCGCGCCAGACCGCCTGTTTGAATCATTCGCGTCAGCTGGGACTGGCGCTGACGGGTTATTTGACCGACTACGACGAGACCTTTCCGCTCGGCTTCGGGCGTGAGGGCGGCAGCGGCGCGTGGCTCTGGAACCGTTATCACGCGGCGCCCGCAAACTGGCGTCCTGACCTGTCCCCAAATCACCCCATGGTGGCTGCCTATCAGGTTCACTGGTCTAACGCTCTTCAGCCGTACATCAAGAACTGGGGCGTTTATGCGTGTCCTTCGGCGGCTGCTGTGCGCTTGAGTGGCGTGAGCTATACGGCGACGCCTACCGCCCGCGTCAGCTACACCTACAATGGGCTGCTGCACGGGTTGAGCGCGGCGGCAGTCGCAGCACCCTCCGCCCTACCCGTGTTCTGGGAGGGGCGCGGAAAAGCATCCGTGGAGGGCTTCGCGCTGACGAACCCCTCGCTGGAGTGTACCGACCCGACGCGCCCGTGTCGCTACTTCAGCTGTCTCGGCGGCGCGGTTGCCAGCGCCTATCCGCGTGGGGTGATGTTCGGGCTGGACGGCACGATGTGGATTCACGCGCAGGGTGCGGTCTTCGTGCTGGCGGATGGGAGCGCCCGCTGGCGTCGGCTGGGTGCGCAGCTCGCCCCGAACGATACCGACTGGCGTACCGACCCCTACACGCAGTACGACTCGCAGGGGCGCCCGGGCAACCTGTGGTGGGATGGCTGCAACCCGTGGCTGTTCCGACCTGACTATGACCCCAGCGCCACACAAACGCAATGCTCGCGGGGTCCGTGCAGCGACTGTCAGCCGTAAATTCGTGCGCTTCGGCGCGGGATTCCATATCTCGCGCCGAGGCATGGTATCATGGGGGCTTCGCACGCCTCGCCTACGCCCTCGCCCGAGCGGTTGGCGCATCGGGAGTTGGTGGTGAAGAGGCTGGTTTATACAATCTGTATCGGCAGTTTTTTGTGGGGGAGAGCGTTCTGGAGTGTGGGGGTACCAAAGTATTCAGGTATCTTTGCAACAGAGCAATTGGCAGGAAAGGCAGCTGTAGAGGAGAATAGGGGACCCATGCCAAAAAGGCAGCAAACCTCTTCTGTGAAGCGTCAGGTACTGGAAGCCTTGTTTCAGCAGTACCTGAGAACGGGAGACCCTGTTTTTGACAATGATGCCGTTAAAGCGGTCTGCCATCAGCTGGGTTTTGGCAACCCTTTTGACGCGACTAAGGTGGATACAAAGTCCGAGCTGCCCGACATAATGGTTCAGAATAAATACTGTGTGGCTCATATAGGCAAAGGGAAGCATCAGTTCGTTCAAGCCCTGAGCGACTGGTACCACGATTTTGAGCCTATTCAGGGGAATGAGCAATGGGAGTGGCGGTACCGAAGTAGCCTATTGAATGACTTGGAATCTGGCGAATCAAGCACGCTCTCGCTGGCGTTCAATCAACGCATACTCCATGACTTTTTGTATGAAGACATCACGGCTTCGCCACGGATTTATATCCCTGGGCGCCCTCGCCTGACCATGAGCTATCGGGTGGGGAGCGTTCAGCTACAGCTAACCAGTCAGCAAATGGAGGTTGACCTGACGCTGGAGCATGACCGTATCGTCACGGTCGTGGAAGCAAAGAACAGCCTTCTGAGCGACTTCGCAATATATCAGATATTCCACCCTTTCAAATACTACAGCCAAAAACTAAGGGACAGAGGTAGTCCTGCCAAAGAGGTCAACGCTTGCTATGTTCTGCGCAGCGAGCAAACGGGTTTGATATGCGTGCGCATGTACCTGTATCGTTTTCTGGATGAGGATCGGATAGACTCTATACAACTGGTGCGCAAGGCGGAGTACCGTCTGGTCAGGAGGTAGGGGCATGAACGGCATCCCGGAGCATCTCATCGATCGGGTTTATCTGGGCGATGTGTTTGACCTCATGCGCCAGCTGCCCGATAAATCGGTGGATATGGTCTATAGCGACCCCGACTATAATGTGGGCGTTCGCTATAATGACCGCTCCTACACCCGCTCTTTTGAGGAATATATTGAATGGTATATTGAGCTGGCACGAGAGTCGCTGCGAGTGCTGAAAGACGATGGGAATATGTTTTTCATCAACTATCCCAGGCAGAACGCTTACCTGCGCGTGCGGTATCTCGACTCCGCCTGTTACGATGTGCAAGATTATGTCTGGATTTATAACACGAACATAGGACACAGTCCGAAGCGTTTTACCACCGCGCACCGCAGTATTCTGCACTGCCGCAAGACGCGCCATAATAAGTTTTTCAAAGACCAGGTAGCCCAACCCTATCAGAACCCGACGGATCGGCGAATCCGTCAACGGATGGCGCAGGGGCACAAAGGGCGCATGCCTTACAGCTGGTTTTATTTTGACCTCGTGAAAAATGTGAGCCGTGAAAAGACCTTCCATGCCTGCCAGATTCCCCAGAAGCTTTCCGAAATGCTCATTTTGAGCTGCACTCAGCCTGGCGATATTGTACTGGTGCATTTTGGCGGGAGCGGCTCGGAGCTGGAGGTGTGCCAGCGGCTGGGGCGACACTTTCTGTCTGCCGAGATTGACCCCAAGTACCATGAGATGATTGTTCAGCGGCTGGCGCGGGGGCGTATTGCAGAGGAACACCGCCTTTTTAAGCGCAAAGCTGACGAGCCAGAGCTGCCGCTGCTTGATGAAGATTTCTAAAGCCCCAGCGCTTTGCGTTCGTTGACGACCATGCCATCTATCTGGTGCAGAAGGCGCTCGTTCAGCGTCAGGTAGCGGTTCCACTGGAGCATGAACGCCAGCATGAGCAATAGCCCCACGCCCCACATGACCCAGCGGAGCGTGTGGTCAAGGCGCTCGGACAGCCTGCGATCATCGCGTATCGCCGCCAGCAAAGCTCCAAGCGCTATCAGCCCCCAGAAGATTCCCAGAATACCCACGACAAGGCTGTGCCAGCTCCCCGTGCGCGAGGTGTCAATTCCAAACTCCTCCAGCCATCCTTCCCACCACGAGAGGTCTCCTGGCTCGTTCCACGCGGTCAGAAGCGGAATATGACTCAGGGCTTGGTTCCAGAAACTGGATATCCAACCAAACATTAATGCCATACTCAGTACCAGCAAGACACCCATTCGGATCAAAATCGGGATGCGCAGTCGTTGCATCAGTGTCCACACAACCGCCAACAGGAGCAAACTCACACCTGCCGCCAGAGAGGCGGTGCTGTAGCGGTGCGCCGCGATGGCGCCCCGACGCTGCATCTCCAGTTTCTGCCACAAGTCGTCCCACGGATGTTGCTGGCGCAGGAGCTTTTGCTGGCGAATCTGTGCCAGCTCGGCAATCAGCCAGCGAACCTGTTCAGGTTTCAGCTGTTGAGACAGTTTCTGGGCAATTGGTTCTATGTCGCCAACCCTTTTTTCCTGAGCGAGGAGCGCCACCCCCGACTCGAAGAGGGCTTTGCCCACCAGTGAGCCAATCAGCGAGCGGCTCTGCTCGCGCATTCGGGCGGCGACCTGCGCCGTATCCCAGCCCAGTTGACGCTTCGTGGCTTCGGGCAGAGGCTGTTGAGCCATCCCGCGCGTCGCGGAGCGCATCATTGCATAGTGGGGAAACAGAATCACGGACAGGCAGGCAAACTCTACGGCAGCGATGCGGGGAACGCTGCTTTTCTGAAGGAAATGTCGTGTGGCTTCGAACTCAGCGTAGGGGTAATCATCCCAGCGTGGCTTCTGCGCCGCGCGACGAAGCACTTCCATCGCTTCTCGATCCCTTCCCAACATATAAAGGAACACAAACTCCATCTGTGGGAAAAAGCCGTTGTCGGGGTCAAAGCGAGACGCCTCGCGACCCCACGCCACCAGCTCGGCGAGATACTGACGCTTCGGAGCGTTTGACGCATGGAGCAGTGGCGAAACAGCTTGACGGTTTGGGTTAGGGTTCTCGCGTTCCCGTGCCAGAGAATAGGTGAACCGCGTCGCATGCCGCAAAAGCGTCGCCAGGATTTCGGGGCGCTCTGGGTGGCGCTGGGAAAGACGCAGGAGCTCCCTGTCATATTCGGGGATTTCGTTCGGTCTCGCAGGCACTGTCCCGTAGCCCGCCTGCCAGCTGAGTCGCGCAAGCTGAATCTGCCAGTTCCCTGCAAACTGAGGCGCGTCGCTTTTACGGAGCAGGTAGTTCACCGCAGGCTTGGCATCCTCATGGCTCTGCACCAGACGCGCCACAGCATACGGATCCAGCGGGTCTGGCTCAAAGAGCGTTCGCACCAACCACTGGAACTGCTCCACTGAGTGCGGTGCATACCATGCCCACGCCACAGCCCCAATGGCTGCCCCAATCCCCAGCCAGAAAAGCCATTCCTTCAGGGGTTTGCGCATAAAGTGAGTATACCTTTGCACAGGGGGTATACTTAAACGCCTGCCAGCCCCCAGAAAGGTTGTGCAGGCAGATTTTATACCGAAATAAGGAGATACAGCGCGATGGAGATTTTGCAGATTGTGCCGATTGCGGCGCCTGTGCTGGGTGCGGGCGGCATGCTGCTGGCAGGATTGAACTACTGGATTGTAACGCGCCGTCCCGATGGCACGGAGGCGATGCGCACCTATGCCCAGGCGATTCACGACGGCGCAATGACCTTTTTGAAGCGCGAATATATTGCAATTACGATATTTGCTTTGATTCTTTTCGCCGTCCTCACCTACTTCTTCCGTGAACAAGCCCCGTATATTGGCGCGGCGTATCTGTTCGGCGCGTTCAGCTCGATGCTGGCGGGATTTATTGGCATGAAGGCGTCCACGCGCAGTGGGGTGCGCTCCACCGAAGCGGCGCGGCAGGGCGGCATGGGCGAAGCGCTGGTGGTCGCCTTCACGGGCGGCTCGGTGATGGGGCTGTCGGTCGCCGCGCTGGGCTTGCTGGGAATCGGGCTGATTGTGTGGTGGGGTCAGTCGCTGGATCTGTCGGTGCTGGTGCAGTATCTGACAGGCTACTCGATGGGGGCGTCGTCGGTGGCGCTGTTTGCGCGTGTGGGCGGTGGCATCTACACCAAAGCCGCCGATGTGGGCGCCGACCTCGTGGGCAAGGTAGAGGCTGGCATTCCCGAAGACGATCCGCGCAACCCTGCCGTGCTGGCAGACAATGTGGGCGATAATGTGGGCGACACGGCAGGCATGGGCGCCGACCTCTTTGAGAGTTATGTCGGCTCGGTGGTGGCAACCGCGGTGATTGGCGCCAGCATCGCGGTCGCGAACGGCAGCCCGCTGGCGTATGTGGTGCTGCCGCTGGCGCTGATCGCGCTGGGGTTAATCGCCTCCGCTATTGGAGTCTTCTCGATTCGGCTTTTTCGGAGCATGGAGCCGCAGTGGGCGCTGAACGGCTCCACGATTGTGGCGATTCTGCTGTTTTTGTTGGGCGGTGCGTGGCTCACGCAGACGATGGTCGGTTCGCTGGCGCCCTACTGGGCGGTGTTGTCGGGGCTGTTCGCAGGTGTGTTTATCGGCGCGGTGAGCCAGTATTACACCAGCGGTCCGCCTATCCGCGCGATTGCGAAATCGTCCCAGTATGGCACGGCGCCCAACATCCTGTCGGGCGTCGCGGTGGGCTATCTCAGCACGGTGTTGCCCCTGCTGGGGATTGCTGCCGCCATCTGGGTGGCTTACAACACGAACGGGCTGTATGGGATTGCGCTCGCCGGCGTCGGCATGCTGGCAACCATCGGGATTGTGATGAGCACCGACAGCTACGGTCCGATTGCCGATAACGCGGGCGGGATTGCTGAAGTCGCAGGGTTCGGCGAGACGGTGCGCCGTATCACCGATAAACTGGACGCGCTGGGCAATACCACGGCGGCGATTGGCAAGGGCTTCGCGATTGGGAGCGCCGCGCTGACCGCGCTCGCACTGTTCGCCGCTTACCAGAGCCAGACCAAACTCGAAGCGATTAACCTGACCAACCCGCAGACGCTGATTGGCTTGCTGATTGGGATTGCGATGCCCAGTCTGTTTGCGGCGCTAACCCTGAACGCCGTGGCGCGTGCCTCCGACCAGATGGTCGCCGAAGTGCGCCGCCAGTTCCGCGAGCTGGGGCTGCTGGAGGGCAAGGGCAAGCCCGACTATAACCGTTGTATCGATATCGTAACCAGCGCGGCGCTACGGGAGATGCTTGTGCCCGGCGCGATTGCCGTGATTGCGCCAATCGCCGTGGGTTACCTGCTCGGTGCGGAGGCGCTGGGCGGCTTCCTCGCAGGTTCGCTGGGCATGGGCGTCGTGACGGGCTTGATGATGGCGAACGCGGGCGGCGCGTGGGATAACGCCAAAAAGTATATTGAAGAAGGGCACGAAGGCGGTAAGGGCAGCGAGGCGCACAAAGCGGCTGTTGTCGGCGATACCGTCGGCGACCCCTTCAAGGACACTACAGGTCCCAGCATGAACATCCTCATCAAGCTGATGAGCATCGTGGCGCTTGTGTTCGCGCCACTGTTCCAGTGAGAATCCCGTTCCCCCTTCAGTGCGAAGGGGGAACGCCCCCTCTAAACCACAAGCCGTAGCGAAAGAAGCAGCGCCACGGCGGCGTTCCACATCATGATGCGCCATTCCCCGTTGCGGGCGACTGTGCGCCAGTCAAAATGCCCATGGGGTTCTCCCCGGTTGCGCCAACCCAGCGGCACAATCATCGGCACGCGCTGGCGATACGCTTCATAGTCAGGGAACAGGAATAGCAGGCGTCGCTCTTCGGTCAGCATCGCGCATCCGTAAATCAGCGCGGAATAAAGAACCAGCCCTGCGGTGAGCCACGACCAGCCTGTGAGCGTCGCCCAGCCCAGCAGCACCAGCGCCATGCCGAAATAGAGCGGATGGCGCACCCACGCATAGGGACCTGCCGTGATCAAAACGGCGTTTTTCATCAGGTAGCCTGCTGCCCAGAGCCGCCAGAGCGAACCCAGCAGCACCAGCAGCCACCCGTACCCCAGGGTCGTGATGGAAGGTTCTGCCAGCGCCATCATCAACAGGGGCACGGGCAAAAAGAGCCGACTGCGCTTGCGTCCAATCAATACGGCGACTCGCTCGATGCCGCGCGCGGAGGCGTCAATTCGGTCAAGTAGCGCACGATCCACGCCGGGGCTTCCCATAAGTCCTCTCCCTCGCCCAATATTCGCCGTATCTCGCCAAACGCCTGCTTTTGCTGATGATACAATTCGCCCCGTTTGAGCAGTTCCAGCAAGCCCTGACTGACGGTGCGCGGAGTCGCCTGCTCCTGAATCAACTCCGGGATGACCTTACGCCCCAGAATCAGGTTGGGCAGCCCGATCATCTCCAGCGCGAGTCGGCGTTTGCGCAGGCGGTACTCCAGATTCATCAGCGCGTCGCCCCGATAGACAATCAACATCGGCGTGTCCAGCAGCGCCGCCTCCAGCGTTGCCGTGCCAGAGCAGATGACCGCGCAATCGGCGTGCGCCAGCATGTCGGCAACAGGGCGCGTCTCCGTCGGAACCCACTGCTTTTGACCGTCTGCCCAGAGCGTATGCAGATATTCGGGGGTGAAATGCGGCGCCACGGATAGCACAAACTGCACCTCAGGCATGCGCTCGGTGAGCAGGCTGGCAACGCGGGCGTAGAGCGTGGTCAGGGCACGCACCTCGTGCCGTCGGCTGCCAGGCAAAAGCGCCACAATCGGGCGGTCGGGGTCTAACCCCAGCCGCTGGCAAAAAGTGATTTTAGACTCGCTTGGATGGGTCAGGCGCAACAAGGGGTGGCGAATGCGGATGGCGTTCGCGCCCATTGCCTGCAGAATCTCCGCTGACCATGCGAAGGGGGTCAGCACCACATCCGCAACGGCGGGCAGGTCGCGCCCCTGACGGTCGCGACGCCAGCTGGAAGGGGGCATGTAATAGACTACGCGCATGCCCTGCGCTTTCGCCCAGCGACACAGGGGAATGTTGAACGCGCCGAAGTCAATAGCGACCAGCAGGTCAGGCTGAAGCCGCTTGAGCGCCCGTTTCAGGCGCAGAAACACACGCCACACGCGCGGTGCAACCTTGAGCGACTCGATAATCCCGATAGCGCCCCACGCGCGACTGTCCGCCAGCAGGCGCACCCCGGCGTCCTGCATTCGCACGCCCCCCACTCCCCAGAGCTCTGTATCGGGCAACTGTGCCTTCAGGTGGCGTGCCAGGTCGGCGCCGTACAGGTCGCCAGACGCCTCGCCGGAGACAATCACCACGCGGCGGGTCATTTGCGTGAGGGCTGATCCAGATAGCGCCCGTTGCGTCCCTGACGGATTTCCTCCACAAAGCGCAGCAGGTGCTCCACTTCGGGCACGAGGGGCACTTCGGCACGGATGCGTTCAATCGCCTGCGAGGTGTTCAGGTTCGCAAAGTAGAGCAGTCGGCACGCAACCCGCAAAGCGGTTCGGTTCGCCTCCGGGATGCCCGCGCGTTTCAAGCCAACCAGATTGACGCCATGCACTTCTGCAGGGTTGCCCTCTACCATCAGATAGGGCGGCACATCGCGCGTGATGCGCGACATGCCACCCACCATCGCCAGCCGCCCGATACGGGTGTATTGATGCACGCCCGTCATGCCTCCGAGGTTTGCGCCGTCCTCAATAATGCAATGCCCGCTAATGCCCACCGAGTTCGCCATTACCACGCCATCACCGACCCGTGTGTTGTGCCCGATGTGGGAGTACGCCATCAGGAAGCAGTTGTTGCCGACAACGGTTTCCTCGCCCTCGCCACTGGCGCGGTGAATGGTCACATATTCGCGAATCAGGTTGTTGTCGCCGATGCGGAGATAAGTGCGCTCGTGCTTGAACTTGCGGTCTTGCGGCGGCGCACCCAGCACAGCCCCGTGCCCAATGGAGTTCATCTTGCCGATGAAAGTGTTCTCCTCAATCACCACATGGGCGCCCAGCACAGTGCCCGAATCGATCACCACATTCGGTCCGATAATACAGTAGGGACCGACCTCCACATCCTCTGCCAGCTCCGCCTTCGGGTGAACAATCGCTGTGGGGTGGATTTTTGCCATGGCTTATCCCTCATGGTTGGTCAGCGCTGTGGCGACGGGCGGCGGGGGGCTTTGCAGGCGCTGGGGGTCCAACAGCGCGAAGGTGATTTCTGCCTCGGCGACCACCTCACCGTTCACCCGCGCGACCGCGCGCACGCGCCCAATATCGCGCCGAAACCAGAGCATTTCCACCTCAGAAATCAGCGTGTCGCCGGGCACTACCGGGCGGCGGAAGCGCACATCGTCCAGCCCGCCCAGCAACGCCACCTTGCCCTGCATATCAGGCATCGTCATCACCATCACGCCGCCCACCTGCGCCATCGATTCCAGAATCAGCACTCCCGGCATGATGGCTTTGACGGGGAAATGCCCCTGAAAGAAGCTCTCGTTGACCGTAACATTTTTCAGCCCGACTGCCCGCTTGCCGGGCTCCAGCTCCAGAATCCGATCCACCAGCAGAAACGGATAGCGATGAGGGATCAAACTGCGTATCTGCTCAATATCCAGGTGCCATTCCGCCATCGTGCGCCTCCATTCGGTTGCACTCGCTCATTAGCAGACGCGCCAGCTCCCGGTGCAGGGTGTGTCCTGCCTTGATCAGGGTCAGATGGAACCCCACAGGACATGCGCCACATAGCATCAGGTCGCCAAGTGCATCCAGAACTTTGTGGCGCAACGGCTCGTCTGCAAACCGTGCGGAATTATAATACCCGTTCTGGTCAATCAGCAGGGCATTTTCGAGGGAGCCGCCTTTCGCCAGCCCCTGCTGGCGCAACGCTTCCACCTCATGCAAAAACCCAAAGGTTCGGGCGGGAGCGATCTCGGTTGCGTAGTCGCGAAGGCCAAACACGCCTGCCTGCACCCCCAGCGGCGCTGGAAACTGAATGTAGGCAAATGCTGTTTCGGTGCCAGGCATCATGCTTGCCACGCTCTCGCCCTGTTGCACGATCCATCGCTGGGCGACCACAAAGCAAGGTGCATGGGGGCACGGCACGATTCCTGCCGCCTCAAACGCTTGAAGAAAAGGGAGCGCGCTTCCATCCAGGGCGGGCACCTCCGTCCCCTGTACCACCTCAATCACGGCGCTACCGATCCGCAAGCCCCAACACGCCGAGAGCAGATGCTCCACCGTGCTGAGTGTAATTCCCTCGCCGCCCAGCACCGTGGCGCGGCGCGTATCCACCACATAATCCCAGCGCACGGGGATTCGGGTCTGCCCTTTCTGCACCCAGAGCGCGCCTGCATCGGAAGGATGCACCACAACGCGCGCCGGCTCACCCGTGTGAAGCCCGACGCCTTCGAACACCACGCGCTCACGAAGTGTGTTAGCGACTGGGGGGATTTTCAGGGCGCGATTCCTCCTCTTCTTCGGTGTAATAAATCACGCCAGAGCCGCCCTCTGGCATTTCAAACTCGTCGCTTCCCTCTTTTGTGGAGACAATCAGCAGGTGCGTGGTGATGCGAAACCGCTCCGGGTCATCTAACACCACATTCCCGCGCAGGATGAGTCGCTCGTTTTTCTGGTCATATTCGGCGCTGTCGGCGGTCAGGGTTCGGGTCCGCCCTTCAATCTGCTGGGTGGCTTTGATACCGCCGCGCAGATAGGCAATCTTTTTACGGTAGAAATACTCGATCCCGCCGTCGCATTCGGCGTCAATCGGGTAGCGTTTGGCTTTTTCGGCTTCGGTTTCCTCTTCGGCAGGCGGCTCGGTCTTCTGGGGCTTGATGCGCATGCGCACTTTGCCGTGAAGCAGGGCGCGTTTTTGCGAGTCGTACCAGATTTCCATCTTCTCGCCTTCAATCCGCACGCGGGGGTCTTCAAAAAACAGAGCGCCCGTTGCCAGAATGTATTTTTTGCGGTCGTAGACTTCCGCCTTGTCGGCGGCAGCGTGGGCGTCCTGATCGCGGAAGGTGAGACTCGTGCCGATTTGGGCTTCGCCCGTGCCGCGTGCCTGTTTGAAGCGCACCTCTATCTCGCGAGTTTGCTGGGGCGAATCGGGCAGCGCGACACGGAACCGGAACACCCCGTTGCTCAGAGAAGTTTCGCCTCTTGCAAGGTCCCACACAAACTGCTCCGCGCTTCCTGTGCCGCCTTCCCATTCAAACTGCATGCGGGCAGGAATGCTCAGCTGGCGCAGGCGCAGGTCCCATGTGAGCCACGCCATCCGCACGCGCACTGGTTTTTCCACAAGGGGCGCACGCAGATACACGAACTCCGGCTGACCCTGCAGGTGGATTCGGCGTGCGGGCTGATTGTAGAGAATCGCGCCTGCACGCGCCTGCGCAATCGGCTTCCCCTGCTCGTCGTAAAACACGGCGCGGCGCAGGTTCTCAGCCCGCCATGTGATACGGGCGCGGTCTACTACAATGCGGTCTACCTCTAAGGTGGCGACGGCGCGGGCGCCAGCACGCAAAGTAATCTGCGGGCGCTCCAGCAGCAGCTCAATCTCCTGCAAGCCCGATTGGGCAAGTCGTCGGGTAAAGCGAGCGAAGGGGTCTTGCTGACGCAGGGTTTCAACACCCCATAACCCTGCAATCGCGCCCAGCACGGACAGCATCAAGTAGAGCAGGGGGCGGGCTCTGCGCCACACCCCCGCGCTCCAGAACTCAGGGGCAGGGTTCATCCACAGGGGGTGGGGGAATATCGGGACGGTCAGGCGCAATTTCCACAACTCCAAAGTCTATCACCTGAGGCGCTCCAAACACCTGCCGTATCTCGCCTGCCTTGTTGGAAGCAATCAAGCAGCCCGGCGCCGTGTTCGGCTCGTCGGGTAGCTGGATGGTGCGCTTGATGTTCTCAGGCGTGGTGTGGCGTGCCACCGCTGTATAGCCCGCGGGACGGCGAATCCAGATTCCGCGCACCACCAGCGTGCCCGGCACATTCCGCAGCAGGAAATCGCCCTCGCGGAGGTCGCTGCGTACCGTGCGGGCAAGGGTGAGCGAAATCTCGTTGGGGTTGCTGGGGCTGCCAACCACCACCTTCTGCCACGGGAGCCGATCGCCACTCGCTGTGATAAAATAGACCTCCGCATCCGTCAACCGCGCCTTTGAACTCAGGTCTAACACACGAATCACGAAGGCGTAATCGGTCAGCACCTGCTGACCCCCGCCTGCTGTGCCGCCCCCGCCGCAGCCGCTCAGGGCAAGCGCGGTCAGCACTGCCATCCATGTCCCTGCAATCCATCGTTTCATGCCTTCTATAAGCCTCCTGTAGGTTCGTGGGATTCGTCGTATTGGACGCCGTTCCTGCCAATCCGTTACGGGTTTTGTTGTTCGGGGCGCTCCAGCGGCAAGCGGATGCGAACGGTCGTGCCCTTATTCACCACGCTTTCTACCTCAATCGTGCCGCCATGCGCCTCCACCACATTTTTGACAATCTGCGTGCCCAGCCCGGTGCCACCCGCTTTGGTGGACACCGCACGCCCTGTGAACAGGGTCTGAAGCACTTCAGGAGGAATGCCGCGCCCCGTATCGATCACCTCAATCTGCAGGTAGTTGCCCTCAGGAAAGACCCCTTCCACTTTTCCGCGCAGGCGCACCGTAACGCTTCCCCCCAGCGGGGTTTCGGGAATGGCGTTATTCACCAGATTGTAGAGCGCATTATAGAGCCGATGGGGGTCCACATCGGCAATCGGCAGGTCGGGGGTGGTGTCCAGTTTCAGCTCCACACCCTGCTGCTGGGCGACAGGCTTCAGTGCAAGCAACACCTTCTCGGCGACTTCGTTCACCGAGGTGGGCACAAAATGCGGGGGCGACACCGCGCCTTTCACCGCGTCGGCAATCTCGCGCACGCTCCGCTGAAGCTGTTCCGCGCTCTCGTAAAGAATCGCCATCGTCTCTTCAAACAGCCCGTCAAAATCCCGAAAAGCATCCTGAATCAGCGAGCGGTTCGGCTCCTCTAAAAATGGTGAGACATACTGAAACTGGTCGCGGAACGAGTCGTAAAAAGTGCGCAGGGTCTGGGTGCTGAGCAACACGGGCGAGAGCATATTTTTGATATCGTGGGTGATATTGCCGAGCAGGCGTGCAATCAGCGCGAGCTGGCGTTCCTGTTGCATGCGGGCGGTTTCAATCGCGGTGCCCGCCAGCGTCGCCACAATTGTCAGCAGTTCCAGGTCATGCTCGGTGAAGTTCCCTTCGCGCTTATTGAGCGCTTGAAGGACTCCAATCGGCTTGCCCTCCACATCGCGCAGGGGCACGGTCACCATGTTTTTGGCTTCATAGCCCACGCGCTGGGACACCTCGGCGAAGTAGGCGCTCTCCTGACTCACATCCGCGGTGATACGCGCCTGCCCTGTGCGAAAGACTTCTCCCGCCACCCCCTTATCGTCGGGGATTTCCATTCCCTGCAGCTGTTCCGCCTTCTCGCCGACCACATAGCGCAAAACCAGAGTCTGGCGCTCAGGATTGGCAAGATACAGCGTGCCTGCATCGGCGTTTACCACATCCAGCGCGACCTGAAGGGTTTCCTGCAACAGTTCGTCCAGTGCGGGCGCCCGGAGACCCTCCTTCGCACGCGCATACAACGCCGAAGTAATCTGAAACACCGCTGCCAGCTGGCGGTTTCGTTGCTCTAACGCCTCTTCAAGACGCTCCATTATTAAGCAACCTCCAGCAATAAGTGTACCTCACTTTTCTATCCGACGCAACAACCTGACGGGCTTGCCCCTGTACTGGCGCCATGCAAAGATGCCCGACACTGTGAGCGTCAGGGCTGTCAGAGGCAGCACAAACCACGCCATCACCAGCCGGTAGGTCTCCAGCGCGTCATGCGCACTTGCTTGCAGAATCAGATAGACCGTGTAGGCGATGTAATAGAACACGAAAATCGCGCCTTCCCAGCGCATAATCCGAAAGCCGTTAAAAAACACGGGGAAACAGGCGAGGGAGACCGCAATCATCACGGGCGCATCAAAAAACAGCACGCTCCGTGCTACCTGAACACTGTTGGGCGCCACCAGACTGCTGAACCCCAGCACCGAGAGGATGTTGAAAATGTTGCTCCCCACCACATTGCCGACGGAGATGTCGCGCTCGCCCCGCAGGCTGGCAATCACCGAGGTCGCCAGCTCAGGCAGCGAAGTTCCCACCGCGACAATCGTCAGTCCGATCACCAGCTCGCTGACCCCCACCGCACGCGCCAGTGCTACCGCCCCCTGAATCAGCCACTCGGACCCCAGCACCAGCCCCCCCAAGCCAAAGATAATCAGCAAAACAATCTTCACATAGTCTTTAGCGCCGACAGGCGGCTTGGCGAGTTCCTCCACTTCCTCCAGCTCGGCTTCCAGCTCGGGTTCCTGCCGCGCCGTGCGCCCCATCCAGACCAGATAGACGGCAAAAATCGTCACCAGCAGCGCCCCATCCCAGCGGCTGAGTTGTCCATCCATCCCCAGCAGCACGAACAGCAGCGCCGTGCCGATCATCATCGGCACTTCCACCTTGATAATCCGCAGGCTCACCGTCAGGGGCGCGACCACCGCTGAAAGCCCCAGAATCAGCAGGATGTTGACTATATTGCTCCCCACCACATTGCCCACCGCGATATCCGACTGCCCCCGATAAGCCGAAAGAACGGAGACCGCCAGCTCGGGCGCGCTGGTGCCAAACGCCACCACGCTCAGCCCAATCACCACAGGCGGAATGCCCAGCGCCGAAGCCAGACGCGAGGCGCCACGCACCAGCCACTCGCCGCCAGCAATCAACACCAACAGCCCCGGCAAAATCAGCCACGCTTTTTCCATCGCCTGCCCAACCTAACGCAACCCGTAGACAAACGCCGCCGCCAGCAGCAGCAACGCTCCCAGCATCATGACAAAGGCGTAGGAGCGCACATAACCGCTCTGAACGGGGCGCAACAGGCTCCCCAGACCCCGCGTTAGCAGCCCCACCAGCATCACAATCCCGTCTATCAGATTTTCAACGATAATCGTAAAGAACATCGCAATTGCCCCGCCGACCTCCACGCCCAGCTTGCGCATCAGCCCGTCGTAGCCGTACTGGCGGTGCAGAACACCCCAGATGCCCGTGAGTTGCGCTTCGGGCTGGGGCACGCCTCGCCGATAGCGCATCAGGGCAAACGCCAGCCCTGCCAGACTCGCGCCCAGCGCAACCCCGAACACGAACGATTTGCCCGCTTCGGGCAAGGGCGACGCCGACTCGGCAACAGGCTTCAGAAACTCGTGAAAGGCTTTCTCGCCTGGCAGCAGCCACCCGAACGCGACCGAGCCAAGCGCCAGCAGGATCAGGACGCCCAGCACGCTCCAGTAGCGCTCGCGCTCGACATGCACTTCATGCGCGGGCGGCGCCCAGAACACCAGCACCCACAGCCGCGCCATATAGCTCGCCGTGACCAGCGCCGTCGCCACACCTACCCAGAACAGCAGCGGCTGCGCGCCATACGCGCTCAGCAGGATTGCCTCTTTAGACCAGAAGCCCGACAGCGGCGGAATGCCCGCAATCGCCAACACGCCGATTGCCATCGTGAGCGCGGTGAGGGGCAAAACACGCGCCAGCCCGCCCATCTGGCGAATGTCGCCCATATGGTGAAGCGCCATCAGCACCGAGCCTGCCGCCAGAAACAGCAGCGCCTTGAAAAACGCATGCGTCGCCACATGGAACATCCCGACCCAGAAGGCGCCCGCGCCCACCGCCAGAAACATATAGCCCAGCTGGCTCACCGTTGAAAACGCCAGCACCCGCTTGATGTCGGTCTGCGCCAGCGCAATCGTGCCCGCAAAGAGCGCGGTGATCGCGCCCACGCCCGCGATAATCCCCATCGCCGTCGGCGACATCAGCAGCAGCGGATGCACCCGCACCAGCAGGTAGACCCCCGCCGTGACCATCGTCGCCGCGTGAATCAGCGCCGACACGGGCGTCGGACCCGCCATCGCGTCGGGCAACCAGAAGTAGAGGGGCAACTGCGCCGATTTACCCGACGCCGCCAGAAACAGCAGCAACGCAATCGCCAGCGCCGTCGCGGAACCCGCCGTCAGCACGCTCTGCGCCTGCGCATTCACCTCCACAAACGAGAGCGTGCCAAACAGGCTGAAAATCAGAAACATCGCCAGCAGGTAGCCCGCGTCGCCGATGCGGTTCACAATAAACGCCTTGTTCGCCGCGTCGGTGTTCTCTTTCCACTGCGCATTCCGATAGAAAAAGCCAATCAACAGATAGCTGCACAGCCCCACCCCTTCCCAGCCGATGAACATCACCAGAAAGTTGCCCGCCAGCACCAGCACCAGCATGAAAAAGATAAAGAGATTGAAATAGGTGAAAAATCGGGCATAGTCGGTGTCCTCTGCCATATAGCCCGTCGCGTACAGGTGTATCAGCCCCCCGACGCCCGTTACAATCAGCACCATCAGCACCGAGAGAGGGTCTACCAGAAACTCAAACGCCACCTGAAGCGAGCCGATACGGAGCCAATCAGCGAGGGTGAACGCATGCTGGGGTTGTGCCTGTTGCAGGAGCCACTGATACAGCTGCCAGCCGAAGCCGAACGCGCTTAGTACGACCGCCGTGCCCACAAACCCGACCAGCCATTTGCCCGTGCGCTCGCCCAGCACGCGAATCAGCCAGCCGCCCAGCAGCGCATGAAACAAAAAGCCCGCAAACGGCAACCCTAAGACCCACAACACGGCGCTCTCTGGTACCCGTTCCATCGGCATCGCTCCACAACCTGCAGGATTATACCCTCAGAACCCCCCCAGAAAATAGAGGCTTGCCAAACTCGCCACCGTCCACATCACCCCAAAGTAGAGGCAGCTCAGAAAAACGACCCCGATTTTCAACGCCAGAATGAGATAGCCTGGCGGCACGCCCTGCGCGGGGCGGCGCCCCTCCGCAATTGCCTGCGCGATAACCACCGCGTCCACAATTCCATAAATCCACGGGAGAATCAGCCAGCCCGTGAGCAGAATCAGCACGCCCTTGAGATACTCGCCGTTGTAAATCTGCCCCAATCCGGGCACCAGCAGTCCGAAGAAAAACGCCGCGAGCGGGCTTTGTTGATGGTGATTCGCCGAGCATGCCTCGCAGTAGGGATGCGTGTTGAGAGAGACCCGACAGACCTCACAGAGCGGTTTTCGGCAGTCGGTACACTGAGCGACGGCGGGCGTATGCGGATGCCAGTAGCAGTTCATCGCCTACCCTGTTCCCGTTTCGCGCGGTCGGTGAGGTGCTTCACAAACGCGCCACAGATGGGGCAGTAGCGCCAGTCCAGTTGCAGGTTATAGCGACATTTGGGGCACTGGAGCGGGCGTTCAGGCGGTGTGGGGCGTGGGGGTGCGGTGCGCGGCGCGGCAGACGAAGTGCGTATGTCGCTGCTCTGGGCGGGGGCAGGCGCAGGTGTGGAGCGCACCTTCGGCGGCTCCGTGAGCGTAATCCGATAACCCTGCGCCGTGCGTTCCCAGCGCAAGCCTGTGCCCGCGCAGAGGGCGTCCAGCACGGTCTCCACCTCGCTCTGGGGCAGGTTCAGCGAGAGGCGCAAGTCGGGCACATCGGGTGCGACCTCCACGCGCATCCCTGCCTGCTTTTCTATCTCACGAGCGACGGTACGCAGGGGTATCGCCGTGCCCACCAGCCGTATGCGCTTCGCTTCAGCAGGCGGGGGCGATTCGGGAGGCAGGCTCGCGCCCAGCGGCTCGATGTAGTAGACCCCATCCCGAACCGCAAAGCGGGTCTGCGTCGCCTCGCAGAGCAGCTTGAGCGCATTAAAGAAGGGCACCTCCTTCAGGCTCAGGTAGACCTTGCGCTCCACCGCCACATTCACCACGAAACTTTTCTGCGCCTGCGCGAACAGTTCGGCAAAGACCTCGCGAGCATCTTTGCCCTGTGCCTCAAGAGTGATGCGCGGCTCTTCCTGAAGGCGTCTCATCGGCGTTCCTCCTGTATTTTCTGGCGTCGAATCAGGTTGCCCTCGGCGTCGTAGATTTCAATTGTGCCTTCGGGCGGGGCAGTGGGCTGAGTGGCACGCTCTTTTGGGGCGGGGTTGCGCTGGGGCGGTTCCCGACGCACGGCGGGTCTTCGGGCAGGCTTTCGTGCAGGTTCTGGAGCAGGCTCAGGGGGCGCAGGCTTAGCGACAGGTTTGGGTGTTTCCGACAGCTTCGGCTGGGGCTTCGGGTCTTCCGCAGGGGGCTGTTGGGGCGTCTCAGGCGGGGCTGATTGAGGGGATGGCTCCAGAACCGCCACAGGAGGCTTCGGCGCGTCAGGCGCCACCTCAGGGAACACGACTTCCTGCCTCAGAATCCACGCTTTCGCCTCAGGGGAGAACGACCAGTAGACGGCTCCTGCCCCAAGTGCCAGCACGATTAGCACGAGGGCAATCCGCACGAGACTTATCGTGCGCGGCGGCTCCAGTTTCTGCTTGAGATTCGGCGGCAGCGGCTGCCCCTTTTTGAGCATCTCCAGCGCCAGCTGGGCTTCAGCGATAAGCGCACGGCATGCAATACATGTGCTCAGATGGCGTTCCACAGCCGCGCGTTCCGACTCCGAGAGCGTTTGATCCAGATAGCGCCACCGCTGTCGGCGTACCCAGCGACACCCGCGCCTGAAAATCGGCATCGTCCCTCCCGCTTTATTGTACCTGACGCCAGTTCTGATAAATAAAGGGTACAATCAGGGTATGGTGCAGACGATGCCGAAGCGTGCTTACGGCAAGACGGGCGTGCAGATGCCTGTGTTTTCGCTGGGGGGCGCGTATGCGCTGCAAGACCCCAACAACAAACCGAACGCGATTGCCATGATTCGGGAAGCCATCGAGGCAGGCGTCTACTATCTGGATACCGCCCGCAACTACCGCGCCAGCGAGCAAATTTTCGGCGAGGCGATTGCAGGCATGCGCCACAAAGTGTTCCTCAGCACCAAAAGCGACGCCCGCGACTACGACGGCGCCATGCGCGACCTGCAGACCAGCCTTAAAAACCTCCGCACCGACACGCTGGATCAGTGGATTGTCCACCATGTCTCCTATCCGCACGAGGTGGAGCGCCTGTTCGCCAAAGACGGCGCCTTGAAAGCCTTTGAAAAAGCCAAAGCGGAGAAGGTGGTGCGCTTTATCGGCGTTTCGGGGCACAACGACCCGCAGGTTCTCAAAACGATGCTGGAGCGGTTTCCTTTTGATATGGTGCTGTTTCCGCTGAATCCGTCGGAAGTGCATCACCCGCGCAGTTTCACCCGCGAGTTTTTGCCCTTCGCCCAAAAGCTGGGGATTGGGCTGGCGGTGATGAAAGTGGTGGGGCTGGGGCGTCTGGTGGGCGAGGGCAAGTTCACGGCGGCGGAACTGCTCCACTATGCGCTGAGCTACCCGATTCATACTGCCGTGATTGTGCCCGGCGACATGCGCCAGCTGCGCGAGCTGATTGAGGCGGCGCGCACCTTCAAGCCACTCCCTCCTGAAACGATGCGTGCGATGGAACAACGCGCGAAACCCTTTGTGGAACAGGTGGCGGGGGTCTATCACAACTGGCCATAAGAGGCTATCCAGTGAAAGCGAGCAAGCGACAGAATTACACCGCGTTGACGCCAGACGGCTGAGGTTCCGTTCCTATGAAACGAAGCCAGCCTTCGCTGGTTCTTCGTAGCCTGGGCATCCTGCCCGAACTCAAGCGCAGGGATGCGCTTGCTACTTCAGCCGACGCAGGTCGGCTTCGTTGGGGAAATGAGACGGCTAAAGCGGCTCTTGCAAAGATACCTTCTGGAACCCACGATGCCCCAAAAGAGCGACGGCTAAAGCCGTTCCTAATAAACAAAGCCAGCCTCCGCTGGCTTCATCAGCCGACGCAGGTCGGCTTCGTCTTATAGGAACGGCTTCAGCCGTCATGGCACAGGTTCCAAGACGGCATGCCTGTCAAAAAGCCTGCCCCCTAAGACCTGAAGGAAGGGGTCTCGGAACGCTCACGCCCCTATCCTTGCAACAGAGCAGCTTCAGCCGTCAGGCACGAACCGCGACTTGCTCATTTTCCTGAATAGCCTGTAAGGCAGGAATCGTGAGGTGTGCAGGGAACAGAAGTATCTATGAAACTTGCCTGTCAGGAGAATCTCGTTCCGGGCAACAGCCTGCAGGAGCGGATGGAGCGCCTTGCGGCGTGGGGCTACGAGGCGATTGAGCTGTGGGGCGGGGGCTTGCGGGAACGCCTCGCGGAGGTGCAGAGCGCGCTCCAGCAGACGGCGTTCAAGGTCAGCACGATATGCGCGGGCTATCGCGGATGCCTGCTGGACGCCAACCCCCACGAACGGGCGCTCGCCATGCAAGACCTGCGCGACCTGCTGTTTATGGCAGGCGATCTGGGCGCTGTCGGGGTGATTACCGTGCCGATTTTCGGAGCGCCGCGCCTTCCCGACCTGCGCCCGCTCGCCAGCCCCGAAGCGCTGGAAACCGAACTGCTCTGCAAACTGCTCAGTGAACTGGCGCCCACCGCCGAAAAAGCAGGGGCTTCCATCCTGCTGGAACCGCTCAACCGCTACGAAACCCATTTCCTTCGTCGGCTGGAGCAGGCGGCGGCGATATGCGAGAAAGTTGGGCATCCCCACATCAAAATCATGGCAGACCTGTTCCATATGTCCATCGAGGAGGCGGATATGCCCGAAGCGATTCGGCAGGCAGGGCGGTATATCGCCCATGTGCATCTGGCGGACAGCAATCGCCTGTTGCCCGGTCAGGGACATACCGACTTTCGTGCCTGCTTTGACGCGCTGAAAGCGATTGGGTACACGGGCTATATGGCGCTGGAGTGCGGCATCGCGGGCGACCCGAGCACCGAACTGCCGAAGTGCGCGCAGTTTCTCCGGGAGCAGATGGCATGAAAGCGGTGGTGAACTACGCACCGGAACCGGGCAGTGTGGAGTTGCGGGAGATTGCCGAGCCAACCCCCCGCGCGGGCGAGGTGATTCTGCGCGTGCGGGCTGTGGGCGTGTGCGGCTCCGACCTGCACCAGTATCACGGCACGCACTCGTGGCGGGTGAACTATCCGGTGGTGCTGGGGCACGAGTTTACGGGCGTGATTGAGGCAGTTGGCGAGGGCGTGCAGGGCTGGCAGGTGGGCGACAGGGTGGTGAGCGAAACCGCCGCCGTGATTTGCGAGCAGTGCGTCTACTGTCGCAGTGGGCGCTATAACCTGTGCCCGCATCGGCTGGGGTTCGGCTACGGCACGCATGGGGCGATGACGCGCTATGTGCGAGTGCCCGCGCGACTGCTCCACCGCGTTCCCGAAACCGTCTCGTTTGAAGACGCGGCGATGGCGGAGCCGTGCGCGGTGGCGGCGCACGCCGTGCTGGAGCTGAGCCGTATCAAGCCGGGCGACACGGTGGTGGTGTTCGGCAGCGGTCCGATAGGATTGCTGTGCTATCAGATGGCGCGTTTGTGCAGTCCGCGCTGGGCGGCGCTGGTGGCGCTCTCCACCGATGGCGCGCGCCTGCAGATGGCAGAATCGGTGGGGGTGGCGCCTATTCTGTTCGCCGACCGCGACGACCTTGAGGGCTGGGTGCGCCGTCACACGGACGGCTATGGCGCGGATGTGGTGATAGACGCCGTGGGCACTTCTGCCGTGCTGGAGCCATGTTTGCGCGTGGTGCGCCCCGACGGGCAAATCACCAAGGTCGGCTGGGGTCCCGAACCACTGGGGTTCAGCTTAGACCCGCTGGTGGGCAAGCAGGTGCGCCTGCAGGGCTCCTTCAGCCACACATGGGCGACATGGGAGCGCGTGCTTCAGTTAATGGCGAGCCAGCACCTGCGACTTGCCCCGATGCGGCGCGTCTTCCCCTTGAGCCAGTGGCGCGAGGCGTTCCACGCAATGCAAGAACGGCGCACCGTAAAGAGCATGTTGATTCCCGATTGAGGGGGTTGGGATGTGAGTGCCTCCGAAAGGAGTGCCAATCAGATTGTGGGGGATGAACATGCAATACGAACTAACCCTTACCCCAGAAGATAAAGAGCGCGTTCGAGCGTGGCTGTCCCAGAAGCAGTGGGTGGATTGCCTGGGGAATGAGGTCGTGTTTTCGGGCGAGCCTGAGTCCTACCTGATAGGCTTGCTTGAAAACTGGTCTGATGTGGTGGCGTACATCGAGCGCGGATATAACCTCACGATTGAAGACTATGAGAACGACATCTGGCGGCGCGATGACATCGACGAAGTGATGCAACTGCTTTCAGAGGCGGGGCGAAAAGCATATGCTGAGCTATTAGCGCCGATAGACGAGCGGTTTGTGCAAGCGACTTTTGAAGTGCCCATTCCCATCTCGCCGCTCGCTGAGGGTTCCCTGGAGCGCTGGTGGTGGCGTCGGGTGCCAAAACGCATGGGAGACGACATGCTTGAGTGGCTAAGCGGCTTCTGGGGCGATGGGTTGTCGTGAGACGGTTGTGCTGGTATCTGCCCTATTTGATTGAGGAAGCCGACAACACGACCCCTGTGAAGGTTCGTACAGTATGCCTGCGCAATCGGGCAGCGGACAGCTGGGAAGCTTTCCGATACAACGATGTCAGCACGGTCAGCGACTGTGTGCGCCTGGTGCTTCTCTCGACAATACGAGATGGGGTGGACGATCAGATTGGCTTCTCAAGCAGGGACGGCACCACCACCGACCAGCGCAAGCGTGTCGGGAGGTTATGGAAAGAGTGGTATGCAAAGCACGGACACCTTCTGCGCTGGGACCCTGCTCGCAAGGTTTTCGTGATGCGTAAGGAGAATCAGGCGACTCCGGGAAATTCGCCCTGAATTCACCCCCAATTTGCCCCTTAAAACCCCCAAACCCTTGACAGGTAGACAAATGATGGTGTAAAATATTCTACCAGGTGCGAGCCACCGTTTCATACGCCGTTCGAGCGAAGCGCGATTGCCCTCCCCAATAAGGGGAGGGCGCACACCCTGAGGAGGTTCACCATGGCAAAGGGTTTGACGAAGGCACAGAAGGCGATACTGCAGTTCATCGTGGAGTATACGCGCGAGCATGGCTATCCGCCCACCCTGCGCGAGATTCAGCAGCATTCAGGCACCGTGAAAAGCCTGCGTGGGGTCGCCATTCACCTGGACGCCCTCCAGCGCAAAGGCTACATCGAGCGTGGCAGTCAGGCGCGCTCCATCCGAATCCTGCACCCCGACTATCAGCCCGACTCGGAGCGTGTGCGGCTCCTGCCCCTCGTGGGCGATATTGCCGCAGGAACGCCCATCCTCGCGCAGGAGAATATTGAAGACCTCATCCCCGTGCCTGCCGATATGGTGCGCAATGTGGAAAACGCTTTCCTGCTGCGGGTCAAAGGCGACAGTATGACGGGCGAGCATATCCTGCCGCGCGACCTGGTGGTGATTAAACCGCAGGAGACCGCCTACAACGGCGAGCTGGTGGCGGTGCTGGTCAACGACGAGGCGACCATCAAGCGCATCTATTTTGAAAAAGACCGGGTGCGCCTCCAGCCTGCCAACCCCGCGTACGAACCCATCTATGTGCGCCCTGAAGAGGCACGGGTGATTGGCAAGGTGATAGGGCTGATTCGCGACTACGGGCAGATGGGCGTCTAATCAATCGGTACTTCGCGCAGCTGGCGGGCAGTCTCTTCGGGCAGGGTGTCGTTAATAAAAGTGCCCGCGCCCGACTCGGAGCCTGCCAGATACTTCAACTTATCCGCCGTGCGATAGGGCGGATAGAACTCAATATGAAAATGCCATTCGGGGTAGTCCCTGCCGTCGCAGGGGCAGGGATGTTGCGCCATTACATACGGCATCGGGAAGCCCCAGAGATGGTCATAGCGCAACAGCACGCGCTTGAGCAGGCGCGCCAGCTGGCTAATCTCATCCTCATCCAGGGCAAGCAGGTCGCCCCGATGCGGACGGGGCACAAGATAGACCTCATATGGATAGCGCGCGAAGAAGGGCACGAACGCCACCCATAAATCGTTGACCTCCACCAGACGCGCCTGCGATTCCAGCTCGTATGCCACGATGTCGCAGAGCAGGCATCTGCCGTGTTGAGCGAAATAGTCGCGCTGGGCGTCGCGCTCGCGCTCCAGTTTGGGGGGAATGAAGGGGTAAGCGTAAATCTGACCGTGCGGGTGGCTGAGGGTTACGCCAATCTCGCGCCCGCGGTTCTCAAAGACAAACACATACTGCACTTCGGGGCGTGCGCTCAGCGCGGCGTAGCGGTCGCGCCATACCCAGATAAGCTGCTCGATGCGCTCTACGGGCAGGTCGGTCAGGCTGGCGTGATGGTCAGGGGTGTAAAGCACCACCTCGCAGACGCCTTCCGAAGGGCGCACGGGCGAAAACGGCGCAGGCGCCACACTCGGCGGGGGCGGCTCGCGCAACAGCGACGGAAAGCGATTCTCAAACACCACAATCTCATAATCGGGTTCAGGCACTTCGGTCTCTATCGCGCCCGGTTTTGTGGGGCAGAGCGGGCAGTATTCCGGCGGCGGGTGGAAGGTGCGCTCCTGACGATGGGTCGCCGTGATAACCCATTCCTGCAGTAGCGGGTGCCAGCGCAATTCCGACATCGGTGCAATTGTACCTTGCTCTGTCGGGTACAATCTTGGTGCCAAACTCAAAAACGAAGGAGGTTCATCAATGGTAGACACCAGCGATTTCCGCAGTGGACTGAATATCATTATCGATAACGAAATCCATACGATACTGGAGTACCAGCAATCGCATCAGGGGCGCGGGAGCGCGATTGTGCGCGTGCGCCTGAAACGCCTGCGCGACGGCGCGATTTTCGAGCGCACCTTCAAGTCGGGCGAGCGGTTCCCTCAAGCGATTCTGGAGCGCAAGCAGATGCAGACCCTCTACCGCGACGGCGACGACTGGGTGGTGATGGACACCCACACCTTTGACCAGATTCATGTACCTGTCAGCCAGTTCGGGGAGGGCGCGAAGTTTATCAAAGACGGCATGGATGTGTACCTGCTCTACCACAACGATGAGATTGTGGGCGCGGAAGTGCCCGAATTCGTGGAGCTGGCTGTAGCCGAGACCGATCCGAACTTCCGGGGCGACACGGCGTCGGGCGGCTCCAAACCCGCAAAACTGGAGACGGGCGCCGTGATTCAGGTGCCGTTCCATATCGAGGTCGGCGATGTGCTGAAGGTCAACACGCGCGAAGGGATTTATGTCGAGCGCGTGCGCAAGGCGGGTTCATAGCAGGAACCCCTCCCCATAGCCCGAATCCCCTGCGCGGTATGCGAAAACTTGTTGGCGTTGGGCTATGGGTTCTGATAGCGATTGTGGCGTTTGCGGGCGAGAAGGCGCTGAGCGGCGCGCTCTCGCCCGTCTACTCCGCTTCTCTGGAGCGCCCTGTGAAAACGCGCGGCGTTTATGCCATCCGCAACGCGACGGTTCACACCATGCGCGGCGCACCGCTTGAGGGCGCCACTGTGCTGATTAAAGACGGGCGCATCGAGGCGGTGGGGCGCAATGTGTCCATCCCCCGCGGGGCGCAGGTCTACGACGCAAAAGGGCAACATCTCTACCCCGGGCTGATTGACGCCAGCACAACGCTTGGCTTGACCGAAATCGGTTCCATCGCCGCCACCATAGACACCACCGAAACAGGCAGTTTCAACCCGAATGTGCGCGCCGAAATTGCCATCAATCCCGATTCGGAGCTGATTCCTGTTGCCCGGGTGAATGGCATCACGACTGTTTTGACCGCGCCCACGGGGGGCATTTTGTCGGGCATGGGCTGTGTGATGAACCTCGACGGCTGGACATGGGAAGAGATGGTGATTAAAACGCCGATTGGGCTGTTTGTGAACTTCCCCGCGCCGTCGGGCGATGCGTCGCAGTCGGCGGAGGCGCGGCGACGCGATTGGGAAGCCCGCATGCGCCCGCTCAAAGAGTTTTTTGAGAACGCGCGGCGCTACATGCGCGCTCACGAGGCGCGCGGTCAGGCAGGTGTGCCCGCCCACGAACGCGATCCCCGCTTCGAGGCGATGATTCCCATCCTCAAAGGCGAACTGCCGTGCTTCGTGCGTGCCAGCACAGCGCTCGCAATTCAGGCTGCCGTCCGCTGGGCAGAAGAGGAGAAAGTACGAATCGTGATTGTGGGCGGTGCCGAATCGCCCAAAGTTGCCGACCTGCTCCGCGAAAAGGGCGTGCCCGTGATTCTGGAAGGCGTTCACAACATGCCCGCCAGCGAAGATAGCCCCTACGACCAGCCGTTCACCGTTGCTAAACAGCTCCATGAAAAAGGCGTGCTGTTCTGCATCGGCAGTCGGGACGCCAGCAATGTGCGCAACCTGCCCTACCATGTGGCGACAGCCGTCGCCTACGGACTGCCCTACGAAGAGGGGTTGAAAGCCATCACGCTCTACCCTGCCCGCATTCTGGGGCTGGAGCATCGGCTCGGCACGATTGAGCCAGGCAAAGACGCGAACCTGATGCTAACCACGGGCGACCCGCTGGACATCCGCACACAGGTGGTGCAGGTCTGGATTGGCGGACGCCCGATTGAGATGACCAGCAAGCACATTCGCCTCTATGAGCGCTATCGCAAGCGCCCGAAGGAGTGAGCCATGCGCCTCTCGCTGAGCCAGCCGATACGCTGTTCGGTCCCCGGGCGCGCGGGGATTATCGGCAACCCCAGCGACATGTATGGGGGCACGGTGATTTCGTGCGCCATCCCCCTGCGCGCCCGCTGTACGCTGGAGCCAGCGGAACATCTGCTGTTCCAGTCGCCCCAGCGAACCGTCGTGCCCGACACACTGGAGCTTCAGGGGGACGAGTTTGATGTGTGTCGGGTGGCGCTCATGGCACTGGGCTTTACGCCAGAGAGTGCCCGCTTTGCCCTGCGCATTGAGACCGACATTCCCCCGCAGTCGGGGCTGGCTGGCTCGTCGGCGCTGCTGACCGCGATTGTGGCGTGCTTGCTTCAGGCGCAGAATGAGTTGTGGCGCTCACCGCACCATCTGGCGGAGCGCGTGCGCCGCGTGGAAGCGGAACTGCTCAAGGTTGCCTGCGGCTATCAGGATTTCTATATGGCGGTCTTTGGCGGCATCAATCTGATGGACTTTCGGGATAAGGAGGGCTTGGGGCGCGACGCCGACGAGCCGCTGGCGACCGTCGAATCGCTGCAGCCCTACTTGCGGGGTGTCGCGCTCCCGCTCTGGCTGGCGACCACGGGCGGTACCCGATTTTCGGGCGCGGTGCATCGCTCCCTGCGCGAACGCTGGGAATCGGGCGAAACCGCCGTCGTGGAGGGCATGGCACAGATTGCGCGTCTGGCACGGCGCGGACGCACCGCCCTGCTGGAGCAGGACTGGCACACCTTAGCCCAGCTGATGAATGAGAACTATGCTATCATTCGCTCGCTGGGCGGCAGCGGCGAGTCGCTGGACAAACTGGTGGAGGTGGCGCGGGCGCATGGGGCGCTGGGCGCGAAACTGGCAGGCGCAGGCGGTGCAGGGGGCACGATTATCCTGCTCACGCTGGAACCCGAAAAGACGCTCAGCGCGCTCAAACCACACGCGGATAAAATCATCCCGCTGGCGCCCTTCGCGCCGGGGTTGATTACATGAGTTTCCCCGTTATGTGAGGCAAACGATGAGTAAGCGCGGCGAGTTCGTATCGGTACGCTGGGTGTTGGCAGGCATCCTCGTTGGCTTAGTTGGCGGGCTGGTGTTGAACAAAACGGTTGGTGTGGAGTCGCCCCAGTATGCTGTGGTAGCGCTTGGGGCGGATTTGTTTATTCGGCTACTGCGCATGATTATCGTGCCCCTGATTATGGCGTCGCTGATTAGCGCCGCAGCCAGCCTGGACACGCGCTATCTGGGGCGCCTGGGAAGTCTGGCGTTCACTTACTATCTGAGTACCACCGTGCTGGCGGCGGCGCTGGGACTGGTGATTGTGAACCTGTTTGACCCTGGCATCGGGGCAACGCTGGCGAAATCGGAACTGCCCAAAGAGATTGCGCAGGGACAGCCGCCCACCTTCGCCGACTTATTGCGCAACCTCATCCCTGCAAACCCGATAGACGCCCTCGCGCGGGGCGACATGCTCCAGATTATCAGTTTCAGCCTGATTGTGGGGATTGCGCTGAACCTGATGGGCGACAGTAGCGCCACGGTGCGCCGTTTCGTGGACGAGGTGCTTGAGATGGCGATGGTGGTGGTGCGCTGGGTATTGCGCCTGTTGCCCGTCGGGGTCGCGCTGCTGTTGATGCGCACGCTGGGTCAGGCGGGCACGGACGCGCTCCTCCCGCTGGCGAAATATATGGGCGTGGTGCTGGGCGGGCTGGCGTTTCACGGGCTGGTGGTGCTGCCTGCGCTGGTGTGGCTGCTGGGAGGCATGCCCCCGTGGCGCTTTTTCGCAGGAATCGCGCAGGCGATGCTGACTGCGCTCACCACCAGCTCCAGCGCCGCCACCCTGCCCGTCACGATGCGCGTCGTGGAAAATGAGCTGGAAGTGCCCCCCTACATCAGCCGTTTCAGCATCCCGATTGGCGCGACGGTGAACATGGACGGCACGGCGCTCTATGAGGCGGTCGCCGCGCTGTTTATTGCGCAGGCTTACGGGATTGAACTCACCTTCGCCCAGCAGATTGTGGTGCTTTTTACGGCGACTCTCGCAGCGATTGGCGCGGCGGGCATCCCCAGCGCGGGACTGTTCACGATGGTGATTGTGCTTCAAGCCGTCAACCTGCCGATTGAGGGCATCGGGCTGATTCTGGCGGTAGACCGCATTCTGGACATGTTCCGCACGATGGTGAATGTGGAAGGCGACGCGGGCGGCGCCGTGATTCTCAAAAACATTCTGGGACGAAAGTAGCAGGATTTTTCCAGTACCTGTCCTAAATTGTCCCACAGGAGGTCGCTGAGATGCGCCTATCGTGCCGTGGCACGGTTCTGTGGGGAATGGTGAGTTTCTTCGCACTGGCGTCGCCTCAGGTGGCAGACTTTGAACAGCCCATCACCTTCCGCCAGTCTGCAATTACCGTCAAGCAGTTGCTGGAGGCGCTTTCCCGACAAACGGGCGTGCGCCTGACTGCCGCCCCGCCCATTCGCGACGAGTTCGTGCTGGTGGCGGTGGAGGCGATGCCGCTCAAGGAGTTGATGGAGCATCTGGCGTATGTAACCGACGGCGAGTGGGTGGAGCAAGAGGATGGGAGCCATCGGCTCACGCGCACGCCGCGCGTCGCCCAGCGTCGCCGCGCCGAAGACGACGCCCAGATTCTGCAACGGTGGCGCGAACTCTTTTTCAGCGAGCGGTTCCGAGCGCTCGCCGAGCCGTTGACTGCTGAACAGCTGCGCACCCAGTTCAGCCAGATAAGACAGGTTATCAGAAATGCCCTTGATAAACACGATCCGACGCAAACAGAGCTGGATAGCGACACGCACAGGACCGTAGAGAGAGCCTTCAACGCAATGAATCCGGAATACCGCCTGATTGCGCGCCTGCTCCAGCAGATAGACCTGAAACGCTTTCTGGAGATTCCTGTGGGCGAGAAGCGCGTGTTCAGTAATGTACCAGGGCGCTACCTGACCCCCTTTGGCTTCTCCGTTCAACCCCTTCTGGAGCAGTACCTGCGCGAACGGGAATTGTTGCGCACCCTCTGGCGCTCCGCCGAGGGGTTCGACGAGGGACTCTGGAACGAATTCGAGTCGCGCTATCGCTCCCACTTTTTCAGTCACTCCGACGCGCGTGAAGCGATGGAAGCGGAAGGCATTTACAGCTGTGTCTACCTTGAGGTGGAGCGTTACGGCGTTGCGTCTCTGTGGATAACGCTCTTGCTCACCGACGAGAGCCAGCAGGCAATTCGCCTCGCAGCGTTCCTCAACGAGGAGATTCTGGTGCTTCAGGAAGCGCTGGACGAGCCAAAGCTCCCTGCTATTGACAAAATTGAGTGGAGTGAGCAGACGCGCCAGTTTGGGGACGCCGCGCGCGCGTTTTTCCGCATGGCGGAAGCTGAGGCGTTGCCCGCTCTGCTGGACCCTGCCCGCACAGAGCCGCTCACGCTCGTCCCTTCCGATGTGTTGCTGACCTATGCCCAGCACAAGAAAAAAAACCTCGTTGCGCTGGTGAACGAGTCGCTGGCGAATCTGATAGAAGACTACATTGAAGGGCAAACCCCACTCAACCTCTATGTGCGCACGCTGATGACGACTTACGAAGAGCGCGAAACGGAGAAGGCTGTTTCCCTCAGACCGAAGTGGTCCTCTTATGGCTGGTTGCCACGCGTAGATCGGATTGCCCTGAGCCGCCTGATGCACCAGATTCTGAAGGACAAGCACTTGCGCCTGCAACACTTTCTGGAGTTCGCCGCGATAACACACCAGCGTCGGCAAAGCGTGGCGTATACCTATGTTCAACTTCTCGACAGGGAATTTTCCTTTATGTCGCCGCGAGCGACCGCTTTTTTGCTGAGCCTGACTCCAGCCCAGCGTCAGGCGCTGCTAACAGGCGAAAGCATCGCGTTGAATCAGCTCTCACGACCATCGCGAGAGCAGCTGTTCCGGGAACTGTATTATGTTTACAAATACATCTCCGTAACGCAAGAGCAAGGAACCAACGCGCGCGTGCCAGAGGCTGCGGGCATCCTGAGGTACGGCTGGCTTCACCCGCTCTTTCCAAACGGCATCCCGGAAGATGCCCAAATTTCGCTTTCAGCAAGAACGAAACTCGGTGCTTTCACGGAACGCCGTGCGGGGGTATGGTCCTCGTTTCATGATGCTCTGCGCTTCGCAATGACAGAACGATTCGCCAAATATGAATCGTCCTCTCAATTGCTCAGCGACTTCTCTCAGCAGGAATATGAACGGTATCGTGCGACAGTGATGCTACTGGCGAATCGAAAGCGATACGCGCTCACTGTGCGCGTTGGCGCCTTCACGATAAGTGTCAGCGAACGGGACACAGGGCTGACCGATTTTGAGCGGGTGGCGGGCGTCGATCCGTTCACGCTGGAGAACCTGCCCGAAGAGTTCCGAAAGCAGGTGGAAGAGCATAAGCGGCGTTTCTTCAGAGACGCTTCAGAGGACCCCTGAGAGGCTGTTTCAGAACACGAGCAAGCCGCGAAATCGTAAAAGCGTGCGTGCTTGCCAGTGGAAGCTGCCCCTGCTCTGTTGCAAGGATGCTCATATCGCTTTCCTGGCGCTGGGGGTTTCGCCACGCAGGGCGCGGCAACCGCGCCCCTACGCATGCCTGTGTGGAGGCGGTTCCTGCGTCCCTTACAAAGTATGAGAGGAGGGGCGCCGCGCCCACGCGGCAGAAACCAGCAGAGTACGCACAGGGGAATAGCACGCGCTCCCTTTGCAAAATTGGCGCCGGGTATGGAACAACCCCCTTACTGGGATGTGGCAACGGTACAGGCGTGCTGGGTACTCCGCGCTGTGGGCTTTTATGGTGGTGCTGTGCGGAGTGGGGTTGACGGGCGTCTTCCAGAGCCTGCAGCAGCTTCAGCGCCTCTATGACGACAGCCTGCACACCTTCAGCACTCTGAATCAGTTTGAGCGCGCGCTCCTGAACACCGAGCGGCTCCTGCTGGAGCTGGCGTCTGCCCAGCATGACGCTGTGCGTACCGCAGGCTACAATCCCGACGCGATTCGCGCTGAGTTCAAGGAGGCTTTTGCTGAAATGGAGAGCGCCTCACAAGCGATGCTGGAACAGCTGCAGGTGTGGGAAAGCACGGGCGGTTCGCCAGAGTTTTTCTGGAACCTCACGCGCGTGTGTACCGAGTGGCGACGCATCGACTCGATTCTGGGCGAGTTTCTGGCATTTTCCGATGCCCAGCAGCCGCCGAACCTGCCCACCCTGCGCGCCTTTCGGCACGATTCGCAGGACAACCTGAACCGGGCGCTGGGCGACCTGCACCGCTCGCTGGAAACCCTCTTAGTGCAGAAGCAGAACGCGCTGTACCGCCAGCTGGGGGAATACGGCGTCATGAGCGTATCGGGATTACTGGGTCTCTTCACGCTGCTATACTGGCGTTGGGTGTTGCCTGCCCGGCGTCTCCGAGCGCGTCTGCGCCAGGTATCCAGGACGCCCAATCCCTCCCTCACAGAGTATGAGCAGGCTCAGCATTACATTCGGCAGATGGAAGAGTGTCTTCGCCTTGTGGAGCAGTTTATGCGCGATCTGGCGATGGGGCGCACGCCCGAACCCATCGCCCCTGAATGCGGCGACGACGCGCTGGCGCGTAGCAGTTTCTGGCTCCTGAAACGCGTCGAGGAGTATCGCCGCCGCGCCCACGACCGCGAAGCAGTATAATCTTGGTGTGGATTGGGTTCTGGGCATCGAGACCAGTTGCGACGAGACCTCAGCGGCGGTTTTGCAGGGGCGTTATGTGCGCTCCAGTGTGGTGGCGTCGCAGGCAGATTTGCACGCCCGCTGGGGCGGGGTTGTGCCCGAAGCGGCAGCACGCCAGCATGTGGAACGCATGAACCCCGTGCTTCAGCAGGCGCTGGACGAGGCGGGCATCCCGCTCGCCCGGATTGAAGGGATTGCCGTCACCAATCGCCCCGGACTGGTGGGCGCGCTGGTGGTGGGGCTTGCCTGCGCCAAAGCGCTCGCATTCGCGCTCAATATCCCGTTTGTGGGGGTTCACCACCTGGAGGGGCATCTTTACTCGGCGTTTCTCACCGAGCCAGAGCGCCCCATCCCGTTCCCACATCTCGCCATGATTGTGTCGGGAGGACACACCGAGCTGGTCAAGGTTCACGGACACGGCGACTACCAGCTGCTGGGGCACACGCTGGACGATGCCGCAGGCGAGGCGTTTGATAAAGTGGCGCGCCTGCTGGAGCTGGGCTACCCCGGCGGACCCGCGATTGACCGCTGGGCGAAACGGGGCGACCCGAACGCCTTCCGATTTCCCCGCGCATGGCTGGAAGGCACGCACCACTTCAGCTTCAGCGGCTTGAAAACCGCCGTGTTGCGAACGGTGGAGGCGTTGCCCAAGCCCCTTTCTGAGCAGACACTCGCGGATTTATGCGCCTCGTTTCAGCAGGCGGTGGTGGAGGTGCTGGTGCGCAAAGCTGTCCGCGCCGCGCAGGCAGAAGGCGTCTCCGTGCTGACCGTAGTGGGCGGCGTCGCGGCAAACTCCGCTTTACAAACCCAAATCCGCGAAGCGTGCCACGAGGCGGGGATCGAAGTCTTGATTCCACCCCCACGCTACTGCACGGACAACGCGGCGATGATTGCGCTGGCGGGCTGGTTCCGCCTGAAACGCGGCGAGCGCGACGATTATGACCTCGATGCCTGCGCCAGCGCACCCCTCGCGTGAAAAGCCGTGAAACGAGAACAGGTATAATCATACTATCCATGCAGGAGGCACACCACGCGCAAGGAGGAGACAGGTTGGAAATTTACGAAATTCACGGCGGAGTTCCTTTAAAAGGTAGCGTCTCTATCAGTGGCAGCAAAAACGGCGCACTGGCTCTGATGGCGGGCGCGTTGCTGATTAACGGCGAGGTCTTGCTCCACAATGTGCCCCGAATAGAGGATGTGGAGACGATGATGGCGCTGCTCGCTGATCTGGGGGTGCGTTTTGAGTGGCAGGGGAATAGTTTGTGGATGGAGACGCGCTCGCTGTCGCACGCCAGTCCGAACCCGGAGCGGGTTAATCGCATGCGGGCGTCGTTTTACATTTTTGGTCCCCTGCTGGCGCGGCTGGGCTATGCGAACATGCCGCATCCGGGCGGTTGCCAGATTGGGGCGCGTCCGGTCAACTTCCACATCCGGGGCTTGCGCGAGCTGGGCGCCACGATTGAGGAGTCGGAGTCTCTCTATCGCGCCACCGCCTCGCGTCTGAAAGGCGCCCGAATCTATCTGGATATGCCCAGCGCGGGTGCCACCCAGCAGCTGATGACCGCTGCCGTGCTGGCGGACGGGCTGACAATTATTGAAAACGCCGCGATGGAACCCGAAGTGGTCAATCTGGCGAACTTTTTGAACGCGGCAGGCGCCCGAATTGAGGGCGCAGGCACCAGCACGATTTATATCGAGGGAGTCACGGGATTGAAGCCCTATGTGGAGTTTTCGGTCATCCCCGACCGGCTGGAGGCGGGCACTTTCGTGCTGGCGGGCGCCATCACGCGCGGCGACATCACGCTGGAGCATATTATTCCTGAACACCTGCACGCGCTGTTTGCGAAACTCCGCGAGTCGGGCGTGGAGATTGAAGAAAGCGAAGACAGTGCCCGAATCCGTGCGCGCGACCCGCTGCAGGGCGTGGATATCCGCACGATGCCCTACCCCGGATTCCCCACCGACCTGCAGCAACCCATGTGCGCCTATCTGACCATGGCGCAGGGCGCGTCTAAAGTGCTGGAGACCATCTACGAAAACCGCACCCAGCATGTGCCCGAGCTGCGTAAAATGGGTGCGGACATCGTGGCGGAGGGGCGCACGATTTTTATTAATGGGGTCAAGCAGCTGCGCGGGGCGACTGTGCGCGCGACGGACCTGCGCGGCGGCGCGGCGCTGGTGGTGGCGGCTCTCGCCGCGACGGGCACAACCCGGATTCAGGAGATTAGCCACATCGATCGGGGCTACGAGAATCTGGAAGCCAAGCTGCAATCCTTAGGGGCGCAAATTCAGCGTGTCTACCCATACGCCGTCGCAACACCTTTAGGGGAGGCGTCAGAAGCCTGATGTTCCGATTGCAAGCCGAACTGGGCGTGGACCTCGGTACGGCGAACCTGCTGGTGTATCAGCGGGGGCGCGGGATTGTGCTCCGCGAGCCGTCGGTGGTCGCCATCTCGCAAACCACCAACAAGGTGCTGGCAGTGGGCGAAGAGGCGCGCCTGATGCTGGGACGCACCCCAGGCAACATCGTCGCCATCCGCCCCCTGCAAAACGGGGTGATTGCCGAGTATTCCATCACCCTGGAGATGCTCCGCTATGTGATTGACAAAGTGCTGGGCAGGCGGCGCTTTTTCAATCCACGCATGCTGGTGTGCGTGCCCTCCAGCGCGACGGATGTGGAACGCCGCGCGGTGATTCAAGCGGCTAAAGAGGCAGGTGCAGGCGAAGTGCATCTAATTGAAGAGCCGATGGCAGCCGCCATCGGTGCAGGATTGCCCATCAGCCAGCCCGGAGGCAACATGGTGGTGGATATTGGCGGGGGCACAACCGATATTGCGGTCATTTCGCTGGGCGGGATTGTGATTAGTCGCAGTATTCGCGTTGCAGGCAATAAGTTTGATGAGGCGATTATGCGCCATGTGCGCGTCGCCCATAACCTGATGATAGGCGAGCGCACCGCGGAAGAAATCAAAATCAAAATCGGCTCCGCTTACCCCCTGCCACAGGAACTGACGATGGAAGTGCGCGGGCGCGATCTGGTGGAGGGTCTGCCCAAAACGGTGGTGATTCACTCCGAAGAGATTCGGAGCGCGCTGGCAGAACCGGTGAACCAGATTGTGGAGAAGGTGCGCTCGGTGCTGGAAGAGACACCCCCCGAACTGGCGGCAGATATTATCGAGCGCGGGATTGTGCTGACCGGCGGCGGTGCGCTGCTGCGCGGGTTCGATAAACTGCTCTCGCACGCCACCAACATCCCTGTGTATATCGCCGAAGACCCGCTCTCCTGCGTCGCGATTGGCACAGGGCGCGCGCTGGAAGAGTTAGACGCTATCGTGCGGGCGAATCAGTAGTGTCCAGAAACACCTGGGTGTCGGGCGTGGGCTGATACGCCTCCTTGAGCGCCTGCTCAAACGCTGCCAGTTGCTGGCGCAGGGGTTCCAGCAGGTTCTCTGTGGGGATGGCAATCGGGTGGGGCGCGGTGCTGAGCCGAATCGTCTCCACCAGCAGGCTCTCCAGCCCGGTGGCAATTGTGGCGCACTCGTTTTCGAGCGTTTGCAGGGTGCGCTCAAGCTGCTGGAAGCTTGCCAGCTCGCGCGCTTTCTGGCGATAGGCGCGATTGAGCGAGCTTTCCAGCAAGGGGTCGCGATTGCGTTCCAGCCGGCGTCCGAGCGCGTTCAGCTCGCGCTCCAGTTTCGCCCGATACGCCCGCCATGCCCAATCCACACGCCGAAATCCGCCTCCGCTTAGCCCCTCATAAAGCGCTTCGGAGGCAACCGCCAGATGGTCTAACCACGACAGCCCCCGACGCGCCTCGCGCTCGATGGTCATCCGCAGGCGCGACGCCTGACACCGCAACTCGGCGTCCTTGCGCAGAATCTCGTCTAACTCCGGGTACGCCCCCCGAATCCCCGTCATGCGCTGGAGGTTGCTCCGAATCTGCTGGGCAATCTGACGCAGGCGCAGATGCTCCTTGCGGTAAAACGGGAGCATGTAAGAATCCCGCCGCTGACGCCACCAGCGCACCAACCCCCCGATGGCGCCTCCCACCACAGCCCCTGCACCGCTAAGAAACAGTAAATCTTGGGGTGAGGCATAACCCGGAATGGCGTAAAGCAAAAACGTTCCCACCGCCCCGATGATAGCGCCCGCGATAGTCTCCCACCGAAACAGGTTCCGCATCGAGTGTATTATACCGCCTGCGCCCTGACCGATAGGGTATACTTTGTGGAACAAGGAGGACGCGCCTTGAGCACCACAGTACGCAACCGACGGGTAAAACAGGATGGAGCGATACGCTATCGGGATCGCCTGACGAAAAACGATTTACTGGAGATTTATCGCCGACTCTGGTTCGCGCGGGTTTTTGACGAGACGCTGTACGATATGAAGAAAAAAGGGCGTCTGCGGCGCGGGAATGTGTATGGCTCGCGCGGGCAGGAAGCCATTCAGGTAGGCACGACCTATCCCCTCCGCCCCGACGACTTCACCTCCCCCATCCACCGCGATATGCCCATCTTCGTGTTTCGGGGCATGACGGTGGAGCAGGTGATGTGCCAGGTGTGGGGGAAGGCGAACGCCCCCACACGCGGCAAAGACTCATGGAGCCACATGGGCGATATGCGGTTGGGCATTATCCACTCCACCAGCATGCTGGGCTCTACCATCCCGGTGGCGTGTGGGGTGTTGTGGGCGCAGCGGCTGGACGGCAATCGCGACCGTGTGTGCGTCGCCTATCTGGGCGAGGGCGCAACCGCCACAGGACCCTTCCATGAGGGTCTGAACTACGCCGCCGTCCACAAACTGCCCCTGATTGTCGTGGTGGAGAACAATCAGTACGCCTACTCCACGCCTGTGGAACTGGAGGTGCCCACTCCGACGGTGGCAGACCGCGCGAAGGGGTATGGGATTCCGGGCTACTCCATCGACGGCAACGATGTGCTGGAAGTGTACGACACGATGTGCGAGGCGCTCGAATATGCGCGGGCAGGCAAGGGTCCCGTGTTGATCGAGTGCAAGACCTACCGCCTGCAGGGGCACGCCGACCACGACGAGACCCGCGCCCGACAGTACCGCCCCGTCGAGGAAATTGAGATGTGGGAAAAACGCGACCCCATCGTCCGATACCGCGAGTATCTGCTCACCACGGGGTTGTTCACCGAAGCCGAGCTGCCCGAACCTCCTGCGGATATTGTGGAGCAGATTCAGAACGCCGTCGAGTACGCCATCCAGAGCCCGGACCCTGAACCGCACACGGCGCTGGAAGATATCTACGATGAGAGCGCGGGGGTGTCGCGATGAGGGAAGTGACCTTTCTGGAGGCGATTCGCGCCGCCATCTGGGAAGAGATGGAGCGCGACCCGAATGTCTTTCTCATCGGCGAAGATATCGGCAAGATGGGCGGCGCGTTCGGCGTGACCACTGGCTTTCAGGAGCGGTTCGGGTTTGATCGCGTGGTGGACGCCCCCATCTCTGAAACCGCCATTATCGGCGTGGCAATCGGCGCCGCGGCGGCGGGCAAGCGCGCCATTGCCGAAATGCAGTTTATCGACTTCATCTCCTACGGGTTTGACCAGGTGGTGAATGTCGCCGCGACCTATCTGTATCGTTCGGGCGGTCAGGTGAGCATCCCGATTGTGGTGCGGGGTCCGTCAGGCGGCTATGTCGGCGGAAGCCTGTATCATAGCCAGCAGTTTGAGGCATGGTTTTTCCATGTGCCCGGTCTCAAGGTGGTACAGCCCGCCTTCCCAGACGACGCCTATGGGCTGATGAAAGCCTCCATCCGCGACAACAACCCCGTCATCTTTCTGGAGCATAAGTATCTCTACCGCCGAATCAAGGGCACGATTCCGAACCCCGAGGCGGACTACATCGTTAAGTTAGGCGAGGCGCGCATCCGCCGTCCGGGCGATACGCTCACGGTGGTAACCTACGGCGCGATGGTTCACTTCGCGCTGGACGCCGCCCGCATGCTGGAGCAGGAGGGCATCTCGATGGAGGTGATAGACCTCCGCACCATCAAGCCGCTGGATATGGAGACCATTTATAACTCCGTGCGCAAGACCAGCAAGGTGCTGGTGATCTATGAGGCGCCGAGAACAGGGGGCGTGGGCGCGGAGATTTCGGCACGCATCACCGAAGAGTGCTTCGAGTGGCTGGATGCCCCCGTGATGCGCGTCGCCGCCAAAGACAGCTTCGTGCCGTTCGCCGAACCGCTGGAGAAGTTCGTACTGCCCAGCGTCGACGACATCGTTTACACCGCGCGCCAGCTGGCGCACTACTGAGGGAGGCATACCGATGGCTGTGGCTGTGATTATGCCCGAACTGGGCGAGAGCATCGTGGAAGGCACCATCGTCCGCTGGCTCAAGCAAGAGGGCGATCTGGTCAAGGAAGACGAGCCGCTGGTGGAAATTATGACCGATAAGGTCAACACGGAGCTGCCCGCGCCTGCCAGCGGCGTGCTGAAACAGATTCTGGCAACCGCAGGCGCCACTGTAAAAGTCGGTCAGGAGCTGGCATGGATTGAGACCGAGGCGCGTGCCGAATCGCCCGCGCCCTCTGGACCGCCTCCTGTGGCGGAGGTGGGTTTCTACGGAGGGCATGAGGAGCCTGCCCCCGTCGCTCCAGCCCCCGCGCCTGCGCCTGCCCCTGCGCCCGCACCGACGCCCACCGCTGGCGACGGGCGCACGCGCGCCCCGGGACGCGCTTTTATCTCCCCCGTTGTGGCAAAAATCGCTGCCGAACACGGGATTTCGCAGGATGAGCTGATGCGCATCCCCGGCACAGGCACAGGGGGGCGCGTAACCCGCGCCGATATTGAACGCTACATTGCCCAGCGTCGCACCGCGCCCACGACACCCGCCCCTGAACCTGCGCCTGCGCCAATCCCCACTACCCCCGCACCTGCGCCCGTCCAGCCCAAAGAGGGCGAAGAAGTCATCCCGCTGGTGGGCATGCGCAAAGCGATTGCGGAACACCTCACCAAAAGCTATCACACCGCCGTGCATGTAACCACCGTGATTCAGGTGGATGTGTCGCGCATGGTGGAGTTCCGCGAGCGCAACAAAGAGGCGTTCCAGCAGCAGTATGGCGTGCGCTTGACCTACACGCCCTTCTTCGTGAAGGCGGCTGCCGACGCCCTGCTGGAGTTCCCTATGATGAACGCCTCGCTGATTGACGACCAGATTATCGTGCGCCACTATGTGCATATGGGCGTCGCCGTCGCGCTGGGCGAAAAGGGCGAGGAAGGCTTAATCGTGCCCGTGATTCGCGATGTGCATAAGAAGTCCATTATTGACATCGCCCGCGACCTGGAAGATATTGCAAAACGGGCGCGCAACAAAACAATCGGCGTCGCCGATGTGCAGGGCGCGACCTTCACGCTCACCAACCCCGGGAGCTACGGTGCGCTGATTGGCACGCCCATCATCAATCATCCCCAGACCGCGATTCTGGGAACCTACGCGATTGTCAAGCAGCCCGTCGTGATTAACGATATGATTGCCATCCGCCCCATCATGAACCTCTGCCTCAGTTATGACCACCGCCTGATTGATGGCATGTACGCGGGGCGGTTTCTGCAACGCATCAAGCGGGCAATTGAAGAGTTTGAGTTCTTCCGTTAAGCCTTCCATCCGACCCGTCCCCCAAAGAAACCGCCCCGTCCTTCCCCCACGGGGCGGTTTCGCTTGATGGGGTACACTTATAACCGCTATGCAAGGCGAAACGACGGTAGCGGTTGGCGCGACGCAGGCGATGGCGGCTCCGGGCGCAACGCAGGCGATAGCTCCCGTTCAGTGTCCCATTTGCGGGCAGGTGAACCCCGTCGGCGAGATTTACTGCGTGGAGTGCGGCTTCCTGTTGAGCAGTGCGCCCCCAGAAGAGCAGGCGCCGCAGGGAGCCTATCCCAAACTGCGCGACGCCACAGGGCGCGAATTCCTGCTGAAAGCGGGCGAAAACCTGATTGGGCGCGACCCCGCCTCCGATGTGCTGCTGACCGACGGCACGGTGAGCCGACGCCACGCCCGAATCCTGATTGAAGACAATACCGCCTTTATTGAAGACCTCGGCAGCACCAACGGCACGAAACTCAACGGGCAGCCCCTTACAGTCGGTGAGCGCGTGCCGTTGCCCCCGCAGGCGGAACTCCAGTTCGGAAGCGTGGTTCTGACTCTGGAGCTGCCCGAAGGCTTCACCACCGCCGTCGTCGCCGAAGAGGTTGCCCCGCCGTTAGCCTTTCTCGTGAACAAAGAAGACCCCAGCCAGCGGTTCCCGCTCTATGCACGCTCCCAGAAGATTGGGCGCCGCGCAGGCAACGATATCGTAATTCCGGACCCCTATGTGTCGGGACAGCACGCCGCGATTGAAATCGTGGGCGACGAGGTACGCATTACCGATTTAGGTAGCACGAACGGCACTTTCATAAACGAGATGCGCATCGTGCCCAATCAGCCCACGCCCATTCCGCAGGGCGCCACGCTCACGCTGGGCAAGAGCCAGTTCGTGATAGAGTGGAACACCCACGCGGAAACCCCTGAAGCCCCTTCCGAGGACGCCGATGCGACGCCAGCGCAGGACACACCGCAAAGCGAGGCATAAAACCGTGAACCAGGCGCGACAGGTTCAGGGCTATCTGGGTATAATTTTAGTCATCATCGCCATCGTTGCCATCGGGGTGGGGGTCTGGTTGCGGCTAACCCCGCCCCCGCCCCCCAAGTCGGCAATCATCCCGCCGAAAGTTAATGTTTATCTGCCCAAAGTCTCGCCTCAGGGTGAGGTGGATTACGACACAAAAGAAGTTGCCGTTTCGCCCTCCGCCGACCCTTACCGTGCGCCATTTGAATATCTGCTTCAGCATGCGTCGGGCTTTCCACAGGGCACACGCCTGCTCCGCGCCGAGCGCCGCGACGATACCCTGATCCTGGATTTCTCTAAAGAGTTGACCGAGAACTTCGCGGGCGGCTCGGACGACGAGGCGGCGCTGATTAACGCGCTCACCCGCACTGCCCGCGGCTTCCCCGACATCCGTAAACTGCAGATTCTGGTGGAGGGAAAGCCCGTAGAAAGCATCGGCGGGCATATTGACATTTCCATTCCTCTCAGTGTGAACCCGTAGGCTGCTGAGGTTTGCTGGGGGTGTTAGACAAATCGCTGCCCAGCTGGGTGGGGGAACCCGTTCCTAACAGACAAAGCCAGCCTCCGCTGGCTTTATCAGCCGACGCAGGTCGGCTTCGTCTTATAGGAACGGCTTCAGCCGTCAGGGCACAAGTTCCAAGACGGCACGCCTGTCAAAAAGCCTCTCCCTAAGACCTGAAGGAGGGGGTCTCGGAACGCTCACGCCCCTATCCTTGCGACAGAGCAGCTTCAGCCGTCAGGTACAAGAACGGGACTTTTCGAACGCCCTCAAGCTGGATCGAGTTGGCAGGAACCCCTCCGTCGCTGGCGAAATAGAACCCACCTATGGCTGTGGTTGACGAACTTCAGAAGGCGCGCCAGACCGCCGAAGAGGTCGCCGCCGAAGAACATAAGTTCGAGGACGGGTTCACTTTCCGAACCGTTCTCGGACTTCTGTTTGTGGCGTTTGTGATGTTGCCGGGCAGCATCTACATGGGTCTGGTGGCGGGCGTCGGCTTGGGCGCGGCGGCAGAATGGGTCACGATTGTGCTGTTTGCGGAGGTGATGCGCCGCTCGCTCCAGCCGCTGAAAAGGCAGGAAATTTACATGCTCTACTACATCGCCGCGTCGCTCACGGCGATGGGCGCGGGCGCGTATGGTTTGTCGGGCGGTCCGCTCCAGTGGAAAATCTGGGACCAGTTCTTTGTGCAGTCGGCGCCTGCCGCCCCAATTGCCAAGGAGATTCCTGCATGGGCGGTGCCTGCCCCCGACTCGGAGGCGTTGCGATTGCGCACCTTCTTTCACCCTGAGTGGGCACTTCCCCTGCTGGTGCTGCTGATTACAGAGATTCTGGGGCGTGCGAGCTGGCTGAGCCTGGGCTACCTGATGTTTCGCGCGACCTCCGATGTGGAGCGGCTGCCATTCCCGCTGGCGCCTGTGGCAGCCTCCGGCGCTCTGGCGCTCGCCGAGGCAGGGCGCCGCGAAGAATCGTGGCGCTGGGGCGTGTTCTCCACAGGCGCGGTGATCGGCATGGGCTTCGGCGTGTTCTATGTGGGCATCCCCGTGTTCACAGGGGTGCTATTCGGAAACGCCGTAACGCTTATCCCTATCCCGTTTTTGGACCTCACTCAGAATGTGGAGAACGCCCTGCCCACCGCCATCGTGGGCGTTTCCATCAATCTCGGTGAGGTGCTGGTGGGGTTTGTCCTCCCCTACCAGATTCTGATTGGCGCTGCCATCAGCTCGGTGCTGACCTATGTGGTGGCGAACCCGATCCTGTATCGTGCAGGTCTCATTCCCAGCTGGCAGCCCAACTCGCCCGCCCTGCAGACCAGGCTCTCGGCGGACCTGGACTTCTGGCTGGCGATTATTGTGGGACTGCAGCTGGCGGTGGCAGTGATTGGGGTGATGATGGTGATTAAAACCGTGCGCGAGTTTCGTCAGGCGCGGAACCTGCATGCGCGCGGCGCCACACCGCCCCCCGGACGCGGCGACCCGCCCCTGTGGATTCCAATCGGGGTCTGGTTCGTCTCGGTGATTGCCTACATCATGCTCTGCCGATGGCTTGTGCCCGACTTCCCGCTGTGGATTGTGGGCGTGTTCGGCTTGCTCTGGAGTCCACTCAATAGTTATGTCTCCGCGCGAATGATTGGCATCACGGGGCATGGGGTTTCGGTGCCGTTCCTGAAAGAGGTGGCGGTTATCAGCAGCGGCTACCCGAAGGTGGATATCTGGTATGCCCCACTACCCCTCTACGACTACGGCTGGGCGGCGCAACGCTTCCGTGAGGTGGAGCTCACCGGCACGAAGTTTACCAGCATCTTCAAAGCGGAAGTGGCGATGTTTTTCGTGATTCTGGTTGCCAGCTTCCTGTTCTGGTCGTTCTTCTGGAGCGCCAGCCCCATCCCGTCCACGCTGTTCCCGTATGCGCAGAAGATGTGGCCCTACTATGCGCAGATGGAGGCGGTGTGGAAGCAGATTAACCGACCCGATAGCGCGATGCGCGATCTGGTGCTGGGCGCGCTGAACATCCCACGAATCGGCGCAGGCTTCGTCGCAGGGCTGGCGTTGTTCTGGGTCTTCAACGCCTTCAAGCTGCCCATTCTGCTCTTCTACGGTCTGGTGGGCGGTGTGGGGCAGTTGCCCCATTTCACGCTCCCGCGCCTGCTGGGCGCATGGCTGGGGCACCGCTACTTCAAAAAGCGTTTCGGCGAAGAAAACTGGTTCCGCTATGCGCCCGTGCTGCTCGCAGGCTTCTTCTGCGGCATGGGGCTGGTCGGCATGCTCGGTATCGCGCTGGCGCTCGTGGCGAAGTCGGTCTCCGTATTGCCCTTCTGATGGGCTATAATTAGGGTATGGAGGGATTCCGAATGAAGAAACATCTCTGGATGTTAGCACTCACGATTGCAGTAGGGTTTGGGTACGGGCAAGGCAACCCGCCCAAGGCTCCTGTTCTGCCTGAAAGCACTCACAAGCTGGAGTCGGAGCAATTAACGAAAGTAGCGAATCTTTTATCCAAAGCCAGCTTTGAGGAAGCCAGTCGTTTAGTGAGAGGAATTGAGATCGCGAACCCGATACGGGTCTACGCGAGCTGGTTCACCATTCCTGCAGCGCAGCGTGAGGCGTTCCGCAACGCCGCGCGTCAGGCTGTGGAAAACTGGAATAAAGCGCTTGGCGGCAACCCGCGCATCGAGTGGACGGACGATGAGGTGAACGCCGATGTGCAGATTGTGTTTGAAGAGGATGTCGCCGAAATCACAGGGGGTCAGTTCCGCTTGATGCATGGCAAAGCCAAACTGATGTTGCCTCCTGACAAAGGCGAGCGACGGCGCGTGCGCGCGCGAATTGCGACCTACATCCCCTACACCGAAATGCCCATGAGCGAGAAGGCGATTGCGCACCTCGTTGGGCAGGCAATTGGCACCTATCTGGGGCTGGGCGAATCGCAAAAAGACAACGAGATTATGGGTCCCGTGTGGAACACGGAAGACCTGCCGACTGCGCCTGCCGAAAACGAGGTGCAGGCGGTGCGGGCGCTCATGCAGGCGCGCAGTCAGCTGATAGACTTCGCCAGCCGGCGCGTGGCGGTCTACATGCCCAAACCTCGCATTGAGGTGGACCCGCTGGAACACGACTTCGGCAATATCATGCAGGGCGAGAAGGTCAAGTTCACCTTCCGAATCCGCAACACGGGCGATGCGCCGCTGGAGATTACCGCACGCCCCAGTTGTGGCTGTGTTGTGCCTCAATATGACCGCGTGATCCAGCCCGGTCAGGAAGGGAAACTGGATGCCGAGCTGAATTCTGCAGGGTTCCGCGGGGCACAAATTAAAACGATTCAGGTCACCAGCAACGACCCCGACCAGCCGAACCTTACCCTGCGCCTGACCGCGTTTATCCGCACCGCCGTGGAAGTGCGCCCCAGTGAGATCGTGCAGATGAGCCTCAAGACTGGCGAGCCGACCGTACAGGAAGTGGAGATTGTCTCCAACGCCGACCAGCCGCTGGAAGTGCAGGAGGTCGTGGTGAACGCGCCCTACGCCAAAGCCGAAGCTAGGAAAGTGGATGATAAGACCACCAAAATCATCATTACTGTGAATCCGGAAGCGCCTGTGGGGCGCGGCAGCTTCATGGTGATGGCACGCACGAACCTGCCCTCTGCGCCTGCGGTGAATATCAATGTGATGACCGAGAAGGGCATCGTGACCACGCCGACCACTGTGTTCTTCGGCGCGATTGGCTCCGCCACGCCCCTGCCCGTTGAGCGAGTCGTTACCCTCACCCGAAGCGACAGGGGCTTCCAGGTGAAAAGGTTTGAGGTGGACGACCCGAATATCGAGGTCAAGCACGAATCAGACCCGGAGGGCAAGCAACATCGGTTCATCCTGCGCTATAAAGGCGGCTGGGCGCAGGGCACGATCCGACGCACCCTGCGCATCGAAACCGATGACCCCCAGCAGTCCGAGATTCGCGTGAACCTGATGGCAAACATCCTGCCCGCAGGTTCGTAAGCCCTGTTGTAGGGGCGCACGGCGGTGCGTCCTTGCTCTGGATTCGGACTGGGTTTATCATGCGCGTGGGGGCGCACGGCGGTGCGCCCCTACCTTGAACCGTTCTGGGAGGTCTCTTTCAACGGCACGAAGCCCTGTTGTAGGGGCGCATGGTGGTGCGCCCCTACTTTGAACCGTTCTGGGGGGTCTCTTTCAACGGCACAAAGTAGCCGAACTCATAGGTTTGCTCCATGCCGGGCGCCATGAAGAAACGAAACCCGTACACGGTGGCAATCGCGTTCTCTTTTCTCAAAAGGGTTTCGCCTTCTTCCAGGAATTGGGCAGTGTCCAACTCGTCGGAACCTCTGTCTTCCGAAAAGATTAGCATCGGGGTACCTCGGCTGCTGTCCGTGAAGAGCGCGGTGCGGCGCAGCTTTTTGGGCGCTCCCAGCAATCCAAAACCGCTTTCCGCAGGTACAGCAGCCTTTGTGTCTTCGAGGTCCCATACCGGGAATATCCACCTGAAGGTAGTGAATCGGCACTCGCTTGGGGGGTCGAGCAGGCGGTTCGGATGCGGGAATAACGGTTCCAGAGCGTGTTCAAAGGCTTTGCGTTGTGGGAGGGTCAGCGTGCGCAAAGGCAGGAACTCGCCTGCCAGCACCGCCTGACGCTGGGCAGGCGTGAGCGTCGCCCAGAAACGCAGCAGGGGCAGGTTGCCCAGTGGCTCTGTGGGGAAGCGCACGGCGAGAGTGTAAAGACCATAGGAAAAGCTGCTCTCCAGCAACCACTGATACGGCTTCTCATCCAGCGCGGCGACAAAACGCGCGTAGTCGTCTATCGTAAGCGTGCCCTCTTTCTGGAACTTCGCCTCCAGCTCGCGAATGGGCGCTTCGGGCGGCTCCACTGCACGCCACTCCCAGTATCGCTTGCGACGCACCAGAAGATAATCCCCCTCGCGACGCATCCAGTGGGTATTCTGAAGCGATTGAATGGCAGCGAGAGGGGTCGAGGTGTCAATCAGAACCTCTAAACCCAGTCGGTACGCATCTGCCACAATTGGCAGACCGTACTGCCACGCAAGCAGTTCCAGTCGCTGAGTGGGCATCACAAAGTTACGCATGTATCGTTGCTCCTGAAACGGCTGCCAGTCAGGTGGGCGCGGCGTGCGATTCGGCAAAGGTTTCAACCGCTGGAGCCATGCACGCAACGACTCCGACGACTCGCTCCACTGGTTCCACTCCCGCGTCAGGCGCGACCGATCCGACACGATTTCGTCCAGAGACACAGTGGTCTGAAAGAGACGATGTTCGCACCGCGGCAGGGCTGGTTGAATTGTCTGCTCCTTCTCCACCCCCAGCTGGCAAAGAATCTCATTCGAAACGGACGAGAGTCGGTAGCCTACGCTGAAACGAAGGATTTTCCTGTTACGGAGATACTCACGATACCATTCCTGCTCCTCTGTGCTGGGTTTTTCCAGCTGCGCTTTGCGCTGAGTCTCGTACCACTGCCCAACAGCAGGCGGTATGGCGTTGACCCCTGCGCTCGGATGCGTGCTGTAAGTCAGCACTTCACCTTTGAGCAAACGGCTAATGTGCGCTTGTGGAACGATTCCGAGCAAAGCAAAGAGGAGACTTGTTTCCTCCACGGATGATTCCAGGGCTGAAAGATGACCAAATTCACTTCTCAGGGCTGCTTCGCTGGCACGCCCCTGCTGTTTTTCCAGTTCCTTTTGAATCGCTCCAATTCGCTGTTTGCGCTGTTCGGGGGTCATCGCCAGCACGCGGCGTGCAGTTTCTATGTACGCTTCTACGCCTTTGCGTTTGGCTTCCTGCGCGAGGCGGGTTGCCTCTTCTTCCAGTTCAGTCTCTTCAGAAGGGCGCTCTATCCGATAGCCATCCTCGTAAACCTCCCAGCGCATGCGGAACAGCTTCGCCAGCATCGTCAGCACCTCATGCGCGGGACGGTTCTCCACAAAAATCGCGACCTTCTCGTTCCGAAAGCGGTCGGGGCACACCAGCGGCACGCCTACCTGCTTTTGAATGGCTTTCAGCGCGTCGGGGAGCGTTTCAATTCGGAGCCAGACCGTGATGGGCTTCTGCAAGCGGGCGTCTTGCGATAAATCGGCGACGGGAGGCGTCTGTGCCAGCCCAACCCCCAGCATTAGCGTCCCTATCAGCATCCAGAACCGTCGCATTGAGTGAACCCCCTGCAAAATTTTATTTTGATGTATTGTACCTGTCTGCTACTCGGAGTTTCAAGGGGGAGATTCATGCTCAAAAACCGTACCAGAATATGGCATAACCCCCATGATGTGGTACACAGCATGGCGCGTCGTGAAAGGCGTCATCGGATACGCCTTGTGGCGGTTAGGGTTGCGATGGAGGCAGCTGCCTGTCGGTCAGCGGTTTGCGCTGACGATGTTCGTGCTGATTCTGCTGCTCCTGTTTCCCTACCAGTGGTACACTCTCAACCATTTCAAACAAGCCCTGCAGACCCAGCAGGCGATGACCGTGCAGGTGCAGCTCAAAACCGCGCAGGCGCTGTTAGACCACGACACACAGGCGCTCTTGCGCAACTGCGAAGACTACTCGGTGTGGGAGGAATTTCGAGACGCTATTCTGGAACGCGACCGGCGCTGGCTCCGTGTGAATGTCGTGGATTGGGCGCACCAGCACTTCTATCTGGATGTGGTGGCGGTGTTTGATATGCAGGGAAAGCTGGTGCTCTCCACCCAGATACTGCCCCGCCCGATGGCGGAGCCTTCGTATCCCCTTTTCCGCAGGGCACTGAAAGGCTCCAGTGGCGTGGGCTACATGCGAATAGGCTACTCCATCTATCAGGTTGCCTATGCGCCTGTGCTGGGCGAAAGTTATGCCCCGCCGCAGGGGGGCGTGCTGCTGATGGCAAAGCGTCTGGACGACGCGCGTCTGACCCGGTTGTGGGGACACCTGGGAACCCGTGTTGCCCTGCGCACGCAATCCCCCCGACGCAGCGACCCCCGCCGTCAAGAGGTAGCCCCCAGCCTCTCACCAGAGGGACAGGTGGAGGCGTGGATACCCCTTTATGATGTGGCGCGCCAGCCAATTGGCTACCTGCATGTGCAGCCACCACAGGAACAGGTTCACCATTTCCATCGTTCTGTACAGGAAGCCCAGCAGTATCTGCTTCTGGCGGGGTTCGTGATCACAGTGGTCGCCAGCCTTGTGATGATCAGCCTGCTACGGCGACATCTGCATGCTTTTGTGGCGGCGGCGCGCCAGATGGCACAGGGGAACCTGTCGGTGCGTGTGCCTTACCCGGCGCGGGACGAGTTCGGGATGCTCGCACGCGCGTTCAACCATATGGCAGACCAGCTCCAGAACGCCTTTGAGAAACAGGCGGCGCAACGCCAGGAGATTGAACAGCAAAAAGAGGAGCTGGAGCAGCTCTATCAGCAACTGCAGTCAGCCAACCGTGAGCTGGAACATCTGAATCACGAGCTGGCGGAGGCGAACCGCGTGCTGGCGCTGGCAGCCACCACCGATGGCTTGACAGGGCTGAAAAACCACCGCGCGTTCCACGAGGCGCTGACCAGCGCCGTGAAGATGGCGGAACGCTTCGGACAGCCGCTCGCCCTGATTATGCTGGATGTGGACCACTTCAAGCGGTTCAACGACACTTTCGGGCATCCTGCGGGCGACGAACTGTTGAAGCAGGTGGCGGAGGTGCTGAAGCGTTCCGCCCGCGCCTACGATGTGCCTGCCCGTTACGGGGGCGAGGAGTTCGCGCTGCTGCTGCCCAACACGGGGTTAGAGGAGGCGTTGCGTGTCGCCGAGCGCCTGCGCCAGCAGATTAGCGCCATCATCAACCCCTACGCGCCGATTACCGCCAGCCTGGGCGTCGCCGCCTACCGGCACGGCAGTTCGCCCGCAACCCTCCTGTACGAAGCCGACGTGGCGCTCTATCAGGCGAAGCAGGGCGGTCGGAACCGCGTGGAAGTCTACCGCCCCGAACCGCCCCAGGAAGCCGCCTAAGATTGTGGACAGGGTGCTGTGGACTGCCCTCCGTGGGGCTGGGTAGGAGCCTCGCGCTCAATCGGCGCGCCCACAAGGTTGCCCCACTCCGTCCAGCTGCCGTCATAGTTGCGCACTTCGGGATAGCCCAGCAGATATTTCAGCACGAACCATGTGTGCGCGGAACGCTCGCCAATACGGCAGTAGGTAATCACCTTCTTGTCAGGCGCCACACCCAGCGATTCGTAAAGCTGGCGCAGCTCCTCAGGCGATTTGAAGGAGCCGTCTTCGCGCACGGCTTGCGCCCACGGGATGTTCACCGCGCCCGGGATGTGTCCACCGCGCTGGGCGGTTTCCAGCAAGCCGGGTGGCGCCAGAATCTCGCCCGTATACTCCTGCGGGGTGCGCACATCCACCAGCACGACATCGGGACGGTTCAGGCTCTCAAACACCTGCGGGAGCAGGGCACGCAACGCAAAGTTCGGCTCCTTCGCGCGATACTCTGTGCGAGGATATTGTGGAACTTCCTGCGTGATGGGACGCCCTTCCAGCAGCCACTTTTTGCGTCCGCCGTCCATCAGGCGGACATCCTCATGCCCGTACAGTTTCAGCAGCCAGAAGGCATACGCCGCGAACCAGTTGTTGTTATCCCCGTACAGGATAATCGTATGGTCGTTGCCGATGCCAGATTCGCTCAGCAGAGCCTCCAGCGCCTCACGAGAAGGAATGTCGCGGCGCACAGGGTCCTGCAGCTGGCTTTGCCAGTTCCACGCCACGGCACCGGGGATATGCCCCTGCTCATACGCCGTCGTGTCCACATCCACTTCCACAATCCGCAGGTTCGGATTGTTCAGATTCTGCGCCACCCAATCGGTGGTCACCAGCACTGTCTCCCGATTCTCCACTGCCATTCCACCTCCGATATTTAGCGTGGCTAAATTATACCCCTCCACGGGTGGCGACTCAATCTCCGACAGCTTCCTCAAACACGCGGCTGAGGGAAATTTTCCATATCAGGTAGGTGGCAACGAGCGTGATGAGAAACAACAGCCACGCCATCGCGCAGGCGTGCCCGAACCGGAAGAACTGAAACGCATTCTGGAACAGATAGAGCGCGTAAAACAGCGTGCTGTTTTCGGGACCGCCCTGCGTGGCGATAAAAGTTTGCGTGAAATACTGGAACGCGCCAATCACCCCGATAATCACCATGTATTGGATCACGGGGGCAATCTGAGGCAGGGTGATGTGGCGAACAAGTTGCCATCCGCGAGCGCCGTCAAGCAGCGCCGCCTCATACAGATGGCTGGGCACGCCCTGCAACGCCGCCAGATAGATGACCATCACGCCCCCAATCGCCCACAAATCCATCACAACAAAGCCCCACTTGGCAGTGGCGGGGTCTGTGAACCACAGAATCGGCGAAAAGCCCAGCTGGGTCAGCGCCTGATTCATCGGAACCGCCAAGCCGTTCTGCGGGTTCAGCACCCACAGCCAGAGAAACGCCGTCGCCACAGCGGGCACAACCGAAGGCAGGTAGAAGAGCGTGCGGTAGAGCGCCTGTCCTCGCAGACGCTGATTGAGCAGCAGCGCCAGTCCTATCCCCAGCACCACGCTCAGCGGCACCTCAATCAGCATAAACAGCGTGTTGCCAACGGAGCGCCAGAAGTAGTCGGCGTCGGCGAGCAGAGCGCGATAGTTTTCCAGCCCCACCCAGCGCGGCGCACCCAGCACCCGGTAGTCCGTGAAACTGAAGTAGAGGGTCGCCAGAATGGGGTAGAGGGTGAAGAGCATAAACCCCGTCAGCCACGGCAGCACGAACAGGTAGCCGTAGAGTGTGCGGCGGGTTTCAAGGCGCATTTCAACCTGAGACCATCTCCCAGCGGATGTCCATCTCGTCCCGGTCGCCCAGCGCTTGAGTCAGCAGCGCCACGACGGTATCGTCCTGAATCAGGTGGAGCGCGTCGCGGTGGATGTAGTAGTCCTGATCCTCGGCGCTTTCCTCCTCAAACGCTTCCTGCAGGGCGCGGAACTGCACCTCGTTGAGAGTCCCAATCAATGCGCCGGTCTCGGCGTCATAGATTCGGATTAGCATCGGTTTTTTCACCTCCTCACCAGGCAGTGAATCTGAATGGCTGAGGCACACTGCACAAAACTGAGCGGGTTGACCCCCTCCGTGAGGTTCCCCCTGCTTCGCAAGGGGAACCAGACCTGCTGCGCGTTAGGGCGTACAGGCACACGGAAGCCCCAGAATTCGGTTCCCCTCGCTTGCGGGGGGAACCTGAAGGAGGGGGGCAAAAGCAAAAACTGTCTATCCATTTTCACTCATACGCAACGGTAACGGGTTCACCCCGTCGTACCGATTCGTAGCCTGCGAGCGCGACGGCGGCAGCGCGGTAGCCGTCTTCGCCCGTCGCAATCACACAGCGCGGCTCGCCTGCCACCACCCGCAGGAACTCGTCTATCATCAGCGCGTCGATGTTGTCGCCCCAGAAGACCTGCTTGATGCGCCCCGCGCGGTCGTCATAATGCAGCAGGTACTGGGCGAACATATCCATCTCGATAATCCCCTTCGTGCCGATGGCGGTGAGCGTTACATCGCCCCAGGTGGGGAAGGTTTTGGGGCGTGACCAGCTGGCGTCCAGCGTGGCGAACAGCTCGTTTTGCAGGGTCAGCGTGAGCAGGGCGGTGTCGTCGTAGTTGCCGTGAAACATCTGGTTGCTGGTCTCGGCGTACACGGTGGCGATTTCCTGTCCTGTGAGCAGGCGAATCAGGTCGGCGACATGCACGGTGTGGTCTATCATGGCGCCGCCGCCCGCCAGTTCCAGATCGTTGAACCAGCCGCCGGGGTTGGAGCCGCGGTTCGTGCCCCTTAGCGCCAGCAGCTCGCCAATTGTGCCCGCGTCGATCAGTTGCTTCATTTTCTGGAAGGCGGGGCTGAAACGGCATGGGAAGGCGGTGAACAGGTGAACCCCTGCGCCCTGAGCGGCAGCGAGCATCGCCTTGCCGTCTTCCAGACGGGTCATGAGGGGCTTCTCGCAGAGGATGTGCTTGCCTGCGGCGGCTGCCATCTGAGCGAGCTGGGCGTGTTTGGCGTTCTCGGAGCAGATAATCACCGCCTGCACCTCAGAAGCCAGCAGCGCCTCGTAGCTGTCAAACAGCGCCACGCCGTACTGTTCTGCCTTCGCCTGCGCCCGCTGGCGGTCATGGTCGGCAATCCCCACAAACTCCGCACGCGGGTTCGTTTTCAGGCAGTGCGCGTAGCTATCGGCGTGCAGGTGCGCGAAACTCATGATGCCCACTTTGACCTTCATCGCTTGACAACCCTCCCTGTGCGTGCGGATTCAATCGCCATTAATGCGATGCGCACGGCTTCCACGCCGTCCGTTACGGTGAGTTCGGGTGTGGCGCCTGTTTTGTAGCAGTCCACGAAGTGGCGCAGTTCCAGATAGTAGGGGTTCTCCACAGCGGGGCTTTCGGGGACCTGCACGCCGCCGGCGCTTCCCTCGTCGGCGCGGGTGGCGAGGCGCAGAGCCACCTGCTGGGCGGAGTCGTATTCCAGCATCCCTGCGTCGCCGCAGGCTTCCAGCGTCACGCGGAAGCCGCCCGGATCACACCATGTGCCCTCCACATGGGCAATCGTGCCGTTCTGGAAGCGGAGCGTGACCAGTGTGTAGTCCAGATGATTCAGCTTGCGGAAGGTGAGCGCTTTGGCGTAGACGCGCTCCACCTCGCCCAGCGTCCAGCGCAGCCAGTCAAAGTCGTGAATGATGAGGTCTAAAATCACACCGCCGCTTTTTTCGAAATCAGCATACCAGTCGCTTTTGGTGATGGGGAAGTCGCCCCCGCGTCGCGTGCGGATGATTGCGGGCGTGCCAATCGCGCCGTTCCGAATCAGCTGGTGCGCCATGCGGAACTCCGGGAAGAAGCGCAACACATGGGCGGGCATAAACAGGGTGTTGTGCTTGTGAACCGCCTCGGCGATGCGCTCGCAGTCTTCTATGGTGCGCGCCAGTGGCTTCTCGCACACGACGGCTTTGCCCGCCTCAATCGCGGGCAGGGCGTATTCCGCATGGCGATAGGTGGGGGTGCAGATGTCTATGATTTCACAGCACTCCAGCAGGGCGTTAAACGACGAGGCGACCGGCACATCGTATTGTTGACGGAACGCCTCCGCGCGGTCCGGATGATGGTCGTACACCCCTGCGACTTCCACATCGGGCATCTGGAGGTAAGCGTCCATATGCTGGCGCCCCATCGTGCCCAGCCCAACGATGCCAACCTTGACCATAGTTCGCCTCCCTTTTCGCGATGGTAGGGGAAAATCCTGCTACGCTTTGCTTCGGGCAGGGTTGGCGTCCACAATCACGCCGTCGAAGATGGCGACATTGGATTTGACTTTACACTCGCGCCCGACGACACAGCGCACGAGCATCGTGTCGCGCATCACGACCGCGCCATCCCACAGGATGCTTTCCTGGACCACCGCGCCTTCTTCCACCACACAGTTTTCGCCAATCACACAGTTTTCCAGCACCTTCGCGCCCGATTCGATTCGCGTGCCAGAGCCAATCACCACAGGGTAGCCAATCTCGGCGTCTTTGGCGATTTCCACATTCTCGCCGACCCACACATATTTGCGCCGTTCGGGGTAGGGCATCTGGATTTGCACGCGCCCTGCCAGCGCGTCCCAGTGCGCCTGCTGATAGGTCTTCAGGTTGCCCACATCCTTCCAGTAGCTGGAGGTGAGGAAGCCATACAGCGGCAGTTTGCGCTCAATCAACAGGGGCAGCAGGTTCGCGCCGAAGCCGTAGGGCACGCCGTTGGGGATGAGTTCGAACACCGCAGGCTCCAGCACATAAATCCCGATATTGGCGGCGTTGGAGAAAATCATCTCGCCCTTGGGCTTCTCCAGAAAGCGCGTGATGCGCCCCTTCTCGTTGAGCAGGGCAATTCCGTACTCGGAGGGGTCTTCCACCAGCGAGAGCGCAATCGTGCAGTAGGCTTTTTTCTCCTTGTGAAAGCGCATCAGGCGGGAGAGGTCTAAATCAGTCAGGTCGTCGCCGCCAATCACCAGAAAGGTGTCGTCGAAAAAGTCCTGCACGCGCTTGACGCTCCCCGCGTCGCCCCACAGACGGTCTTCCTCCGAATAATGGATGCGAACGCCCCACTTCGAGCCGTCGCCAAAGTAAGCCTTAATCTTATCGCCCAAATAATAAAGGTTCACCATAATATCGGTGAACCCATGTTTTTTGAGTAGTTGCACCAGATGCTCCATCACGGGGCGGTTCACGATGGGCACCATTGGTTTGGGCACGGCGCGGGTCAGTGGGTCCAGCCGTGAACCGACCCCTGCGGCGAGAATCATCGCCTTCATCGCACTGAGACCTCCGAGCGTGCGAATTCAAGGATGCTTTCCGCAACCAGCGTAATCTGGTCCTCGCCCAGTTCCGAGTGGACGGGGATGGAGAGCACCTCCTGCGCGGCGCGTTCGGCGCGTGGGAAGTCGCCTTCCTGATATCCGAGGAAGCGATACGCGGGTTGCAGGTGGAGCGGGAGAGGGTAGTAGACCGCGCTCTCGATGCCGCGCGCCCGCAGGTGTTCCCGAAGCGCGTCGCGCTGGGGGTGCCGCAGGGTGAACTGGTGATACACATGGTAATTGTAGGGGCGCACGACGGGCAGGTGAGGTTCCAGCTCCGCGAGGAAGGTGCGGTAAAGCGTGGCGTGATAGCGCCGCCGCTGAGTCCATTCCTCAAGGTGGCGCAGCTTGGCACGCAGAATCACGGCTTGAATCTCGTCCAGACGGCTGGTGTAGCCGATATCTTCGTAGTAGTAGCCGCCGTTCATGCCGTGTACGCGCAGGCTGCGCACTTTGCGGGCAACCTCTTCGTGGTGGGTCAGCACCATGCCGCCGTCGCCCGCGCCGCCGATGTTCTTGGTGGGGAAAAAGCTCAGCGTGGCGACATCGGCGTAGGCGCCGATAGGGGCTTCGTAGTGGCGGGCGCCGATCGCCTGCGCCGCGTCCTCAATCAGATACAGCCCATGGCGGTCGGCAATCTCGCGTAGGGCACGCATCTCCGCCGATTGCCCATACAAATCCACGGGCATAATCGCACGGGTGCGCGGCGTAATCGCAGATTCTACCTGTTCGGGGTCTAAGTTGTAAGTTTCGGGGTCAATATCCACGAACACGGGGGTTGCCCCCAGATGCACCACCACTTCCACAGTGGAGACGAAGGTGAACGGCGTGGTGATGACCTCATCGCCGGGCTGGATGTTGAGCGCACGCAGTGCCAGCTTCAGCGCGTCCGTGCCGGAGTTGACGCCTATCGCGTAGGGTACCTGACACAGGTGGGCTATCTCCGCTTCCAGTTGCTCCACATTCTCGCCCAGAATGTAGCGCCCATTTTCCAGCACTTTGAGGAGCTCTGGCTCCACCTCGTGCCGAATTTTGCGGTACTGGCTGCCTAAATCTGCCATCCTGACTTGCAAAGTGTTTCGGTCCTCCTTGTCTGGTTTTACTCGGCGGCGCTGTAGGCGCGGAGAAGAGAGTTCGCGCCGAGAATAGCGCCGCGCAGGCGCACATGCGACTCGATGGTCGTGCCGTCATCCACGATACAGTCGGTGAGGCAGCAGCCATCGCCGACCTGCACGCCCTGTCCGAGAATGCATCCGTGCAAGGCACTGCCCGCGCCGATGACGCTGTTTGCGCCAATTACAGTATACCCGCTGATGTGGGCGCGCGACTCGATAATCGCGCCGTTGCCGATCAGCGAGCCGGGCTCTATTTCGGCGTCGGGCGCAATATCGGCTTCGCCGTCGATGTAATAGCCCTCTGTGGTGCAGGCGCCGCCCGGTGGGAGCGCCGCTTTGACCTCGCCGCTGAGCAGGGCGCGGGTGGCACGCTGATACTGCGCAGGGCGCCCGATGTCCAGCCAGAAGCCGCGCCCCTCGGCGCCATACACGCGCGCGCCCTCCGCCAGAATCTGCGGGTAAAACTCGCGCTCAATAGAGCAGGGGCGCAACGGGATGCGCTGAATAATCTCTGGCTCCATGATATAGATGCCCGCGTTGATGAAATCGTCGCCTTCCATCGGTTCGCCGCGGTCGGCAGCGCGCTTTTGCTCCTCGCTCGGCTCCAGAAACGCCTGCACGCGCCCGTCGTCCGCCACCTGAATCACGCCGTAGGGGTGGGGGCGTCGCACGCGATAGAGCGTCAGCGAGACCTCCGCGCCCCGTTCCTGATGGAGCCGCACCAGCGCGCCGAGGTCAAAATCGGTCAGAATGTCGCCGTTGAACACAATCGCGCGCATGGGGGGCAAGCCTTCCACCGCATTCCGAATGGCGCCTGCCGTGCCCAGTGGCTCTTTTTCCTGGGCGTAGCGCATGCGCACCCCGAAGCGGCTGCCGTCCCCAAAGTGCGCCTCGATGCGGTCTGCCAGATAGTTGGTGGCGAACACAATCTCTTCCACGCCCGCCGCCCGCAGCTGTGCCACCTGATACTCCAGAAACGGGCGATTCGCCACCGGCAGCAGCGGCTTGGGACGGCGCAGGGTCAGCGGTCGCAAGCGTGTGCCTAAGCCTCCCGCGATGATGATGCCTCGCACGGTTTGACCTCCATGTCGTAAAAAGTATACCCCAGCCCGTTGCCCTTTTACATCCTTCTGGCGCACCGTGTAGCATAAGCCGTTTTGAACTCATTTTGCCCGATTCTTTGACTAACCCTTCGTTCGACGACAAACGAGAAGACGATATACCACAGGTAGCGTGTTGACTGCACTATCACACACCACATCCTGTACCCCAAAAACCCACTTGGCGTCGATCGCCGGCTTTTGGGCACTTGAGTTCAAATCCGAGTCCGATCGACGCCAAAGCTTGACTTCACCCACACCGATGGGGTATAATAAACCCGCCAACGGGCAACGCCCGAACCTTGACAATCGGAACCGTTTTGAACTCATTTTCGGGACCGACCCGCAAAGAGCGGGTTGGTTTGTAGCCTACCTGTGAGGGATTGAAACCTTGACTGTCATCAGCGAGGCGCACGCGCCCATGCGTTTGTAGCCTACCTGTGAGGGATTGAAACGCTCACCAATCAGCAACACATGCTCTTCACCTGCCCGTTTGTAGCCTACCTGTGAGGGATTGAAACTCGACATCAGCGGCGCAACTGACGCTCCTGCAGCGCGTTTGTAGCCTACCTGTGAGGGATTGAAACCTCGCATTCTCGGTCTGACGCCACAACTCGATGAAGTTTGTAGCCTACCTGTGAGGGATTGAAACCGATTATCCTGCAGCGCGTCGCTGGCAAGCCACTGGTTTGTAGCCTACCTGTGAGGGATTGAAACCGGTGACTGGGTAAGCAAGGTTTGTTGCGTGTCCTGTTTGTAGCCTACCTGTGAGGGATTGAAACTGGGCTACCTCGCGCTCTGCATCTACTTCATCGTGCGTTTGTAGCCTACCTGTGAGGGATTGAAACTTGAGGCACGCGTGCTCTTCAAACAGCGGATTAACCGTTTGTAGCCTACCTGTGAGGGATTGAAACTATGGTATAATATCCGTATGCATAACCGAATACGCAGTTTGTAGCCTACCTGTGAGGGATTGAAACTTCACCTCGCGCGGGTCTTTCCGAGGAGGTGCCTGAGTTTGTAGCCTACCTGTGAGGGATTGAAACGCGCTCAATCACAATCTTCGCCAGCCAGTAATCGCGTTTGTAGCCTACCTGTGAGGGATTGAAACACAGGCTTCTAACCGATGCCACCCATACACAAGCCGAGTTTGTAGCCTACCTGTGAGGGATTGAAACTCGTCGTTGGGATGGCGAGTATCGCTCCAGCGCCAGTTTGTAGCCTACCTGTGAGGGATTGAAACCCGCAAAAGGCAACATCTCGCGTGCCAGATATAGAAGTTTGTAGCCTACCTGTGAGGGATTGAAACGTATATTCCACCTGCGCCTGATATTCAGCATCTTCCGTTTGTAGCCTACCTGTGAGGGATTGAAACTGATTTTCAGCACGCGCGGTTCTTCAGGGAGCCGTGTTTGTAGCCCACCTGTGAGGGATTGAAACCTGGAGGTGGAGCGATGAGCGTGATAGGGACTCTCAAGCGTTTGTAGCCTACCTGTGAGGGATTGAAACGATAAATCAGTGCCAGCCTGTGCTGACGCGCGTCATGTTTGTAGCCTACCTGTGAGGGATTGAAACGGGTGGGAGTGTTCTTTACCTTGACTACGAGTCAGAGTTTGTAGCCTACCTGTGAGGGATTGAAACGCGCCACGACGGATATCCATCCGTCGCGACGCACCGTTTGTAGCCTACCTGTGAGGGATTGAAACGAAATTGTAGGGCATGCAACTTATAAGCGCTGGGGAGTTTGTAGCCTACCTGTGAGGGATTGAAACTCGCGTTCGAACGACCCTTCATGAGCGCCACGACAAGTTTGTAGCCTACCTGTGAGGGATTGAAACTCGGGCACGCTCTTGCGCGCGCTCGGACGCCTGAGCGTTTGTAGCCTACCTGTGAGGGATTGAAACGTTGAATCGGTGCGAAGGGGGTGGTCTCCCGGTTCGTTTGTAGCCTACCTGTGAGGGATTGAAACGGAGACTAAACGGAGACCGTTCGGATACGGATCCGAGTTTGTAGCCTACCTGTGAGGGATTGAAACTCTTCTGGGCGGGTTTCTGCTAATTCGCGAGAAATCGTTTGTAGCCTACCTGTGAGGGATTGAAACCTGGTGCGAGAGTTGTTGAACGGTGAGGCACGGCAGTTTGTAGCCTACCTGTGAGGGATTGAAACCCCGCTTCGCCTCCTTCCGCGATGACCGCGGCAACCCGTTTGTAGCCTACCTGTGAGGGATTGAAACACGGCAGGATATCATCGACCCCGCTCCAGAACGCGAGGGTTTGTAGCCTACCTGTGAGGGATTGAAACTCAACCGCGTCATCCGCACATCCATCAACATCGACCGTTTGTAGCCTACCTGTGAGGGATTGAAACATCTGCATAGAAAGCGTACTCTTCGTACGCCCGGTTTGTAGCCTACCTGTGAGGGATTGAAACCGAGCTGCTCACACCACTCCAATCCTGTCTCGACAGTTTGTAGCCTACCTGTGAGGGATTGAAACTGAATGGATTACCGTCTTCGTCAATGCCCGCAACCTGTTTGTAGCCTACCTGTGAGGGATTGAAACGCACGATGTTGCTCGGCGCACGAGGCTGCACCCGCGTTTGTAGCCTACCTGTGAGGGATTGAAACTCTGGGTGAGTAACTCTCGCCTGTCGGCGGTTATAGTTTGTAGCCTACCTGTGAGGGATTGAAACCCGTGCAGGTGGAGATATTGAGCTGACAGGAGACCAGTTTGTAGCCTACCTGTGAGGGATTGAAACATGGCGTCAGCGCTGGGGCTACTGGGTGCGCCATTACGTTTGTAGCCTACCTGTGAGGGATTGAAACAGCAGCTGGTACATGTTGGGCAGCCCTGCTTCTACAATCGTTTGTAGCCTACCTGTGAGGGATTGAAACCACTGAGGGCAGATCAGGTTCGCTCGCATGATCTCGTTTGTAGCCTACCTGTGAGGGATTGAAACTCGGGATCACTGTCCATGGGGTTGACCTGTCCTTGGTTTGTAGCCTACCTGTGAGGGATTGAAACCCTTGTTGGGGCGCACGGCCGTGCGCCCGTACTTCCCGTTTGTAGCCTACCTGGGAGGGATTGAAACGGAAGACGCCCCTTCCTCGCGCGAGGGAGGGGCGTTTTTTTGTTTGTGGGGGGGTGAGGTTCTGACGGCTGAGGTTCCGTTCCTATAAAACGAAGCCGACCTCCGTCGGTTGAAGTAGCACGCGCAGCCTGTGCGTGAACAGGGGCAGGATGCCCCTGCTACGGGAGCCAGCGGAGGCTGGCTTTGTTTATTAGGAACGGCTTTAGCCGTCCTGCCCATACCCAACGAAGCCGACCTGCGTCGGCTAAAAGAGCCCGCGCAGGCGGGCTTCGTTTACTGGGAGCAGCTTTAGCCGTCGCTCTTTCAGGGAGGCATGAAAAAAATCTACCCCTTTGAGCCGTGCGATTCTCCCTGCTCCGCAAGGGGAACCGAACCCTGCCCCGAGCGGGCGCCTGCAAACCCACGGAAGCCCTCTCGCTTGCGGGGGAGCTTTAAGGAAAGGTTCTTGCAACCGAACAGGTTCGCTGCAGGGATTTATGCGTGCTGAATTGCTTCCAGATGTGGCATAATTACTCCAGAGGTGATTTTGAGATGCAAGAGTTACCCAATCCAAACGAGAGGACACAGCCGACAACACCCCCTGAGGGTGTGGGCGTCGGGAGTGCGCCAAAGGCGTCGCGCAGTGGGGTCCCGAAATGGGTCTGGATTGCGCTTGGCGTGGGCGTGCTGGGGATGTGCATGCTATGCGGCGGCGCGCTGGTAATGCTGGGCATTATTGGCGCGATGGCAAGCAATAGTGAGCCTAACCCTTACACCGTTTCTGTCCCTGCGCCAGAAGGTGGCATCCCGGGCGGGGCGTTCGCACCTCCTGCTTCCGGCGGCGCAACACCCTACGGCTACAGTAGCCCCGGTTTCGGCGCCGATTTTATGCCCGACAGCGGGGGCAGCTCCAGCCTGCCCGACCTCAGCACAGGAAGCGACGACTTTATGGACTCGTTGCGCCAGTCGGATGCGGAGCGCTCCTGGTGGTCAGAAGAGTGGAGCCGCGCACTGGGCGATAACTACCCCGAACCGACCCATGTAGACCCCGACGGCAACCCTGGATGGGTAGATTCCGGCGGTGCGTTCCACGACTACAACTCGGGCATGTCTGACTACGAGGCGTCTACACTCAGCAACGAATAAACGGCTCAACAAGGGTGGTATAATTCCCTTGATGAGTCGGCATGATCGTCCCACCAGTCGGCGCGATTTTTTGCGCGAGGGCGTGCGCTCGCTGGTGAACGCGGGGTTTGGGGGTCTTTTTGAGCGGCTGGAGCGCGTGGGTGAACTGCTGGAGCGCGGCGAGCCGAAGCCAGCGCCCCTGTTCCCCTTGCTCAGCTGCGAAACGACCGCCTTTCACAAACTGCTGGAAAGCGGCGCCCTGACTCTGGAGAGCCTGCCCCACACCCTGCGCGAACTGGATATTCAGGGGGTGAGCCTGCACACGCGCCACCTGCCCAGCCTGCATCCGCGCACGCTGGAACCCCTGCGCGAACTGTTCACCCGCTACGGTGTCGCCATCACGGGGCTGATGGTCTCGGAACCGCTTCAGATTCAGGACGAGGCGAACCTCAGCCGTAAGATGGACGAGTGTGTGGAGTGCCTGCAGGCAGCCTACACGCTGGGCGCGCCGCTGGTACGGTTCCATCTCGGCGGCTCGGGCAACGAGCGTGAAGACGATACCCACCTGCTGGAACGAGCGGGGCTGTTCCTTCAGCGGCTGCTGCCCGAAGCACGCCGACGCCAGATTCGGATTACACTGGAAAACCGCGACGGCGTGGCGCACCGCGCCGAGAACCTCGTGAGCCTGATTCGGGGCACCGACTCGCGCTGGGTGGGCGCCTGCCTCGATTTTGGAAACGCGCCCGCCGAGCGAATCTACGAGACCTGCCGCCAGCTCGCGCCGTATGCGTTCCATGTGCATGCCAAAAGCCACGCCTTCGACGCGCGCGGCGAGGAGACCCAGCTGGAATACGGACGCCTGCTGAGCCACCTGCGACTGGCGGGCTACAGCGGCGCGCTCTCCATCGAATACATGGGCGAGGGCGACCCCATTGAAGGCGTCCGCAAAACACGCGACCTGATCCGACGCTACTGGCGAGCCTATTAGCAAGAGGTGGAAAATGAAACACGCCATTATCGGCAAAAACGGCGAGCTGATCGTGCCAGAAGAGATGCGCATACGCTATCATCTGGAGCCAGACATCCCTGTGCGCCTTGTGGAAACGAAGGTGGGAATTCTGATTATCCCTCTGAACGAGCCGCCCTCTGAGGAAACTATGGAAGAGCTCGCTGCGTGGCAGCGAGTGGGTCTCGCGAGCTGGGAACGATTTTCCTGAGACGAGACGGCGCCGTGAAACAGAATGAATCCCCTCGAACGGGTTCGGAAGACGATTCTGGAACGGCAGATGATACCCCCTGAGGGGGGCATCGTGATTGTGGGCTACTCTGGGGGCGCCGATTCCACGGCACTGCTTCATATCCTCACCCAGCTGCAGAGCGAGCTGATGATTCGGGTGCATGCGGCGCATCTGCATCATGGCATGCGCCCTGAGGCGGATGCGGATGTGGCGGTCTGTCGTGGGGTGTGTGAGTCGCTGGGTGTGCCGTTCCACTGGGAGCGGGCAGATGTGCCTGCGCTGGCAAAAGCCGAGGGCATCACCCTCGAAGAGGCGGGGCGCAAGGCGCGTTATGCGTTTCTGGAACGGCTCGCCGACTCGCTGGGCGCCGTCGCCATCGCTACCGCCCACACCCGAACCGACCAGATTGAGACCATCCTGATTAATCTTTTACGGGGCACGGGACCGCGTGGGCTACGCGGCATCCCCTACCAGCGCGGGCGCATCATCCGCCCCCTGCTGGATGTGTCCCGCGCCGAGACTCACGCCTATTGCGCGGCGCACGGGCTACCGACGGTGTTTGACCGCACGAATGTGGACCCGCGCCAGCTGCGCTATCGGGTGCGCTCGCAACTGGTGCCCCTGCTTCAGCAACTCGCGCCCGCCTTTGAACGCCACCTGCTCCGCCTCGCCGATATTGTGGAGAACGAAGAGGGCTGGTGGGACTACTATCTGCGTGAGCATTTTGGCAACCACCTCCAGCGTGGGGCGCGCCTGCCCGCCGAGATGTTCCAGCGCCAGCATCCTGCGGTGCAACGCCGACTGCTACGGGCATGGATTCAGGCGCACGCCGACCCGCTCAGCATGCCACCTTACGAGATTCTGGAAGCCATCCGCCGCGCGCTGGTGAACGGCAGGTCTACTTCATGGGAAATCAGCTCGGAATGGCGCCTGCTGACGGACCCCCACGGCGCCACGATGCACCCCACTTCCCGCGAAGAAGCCCCAGAATACGAGTACCCCCTCTACCCCGACACGCCCGTGCTGATCCCGCAGGCAGGGGTGTGGCTGGAGGCGACAGAGGAAGCATGGAGCGCGGCAGAGGCGATACCGCCACCCTGCTGCGAGCCAGGCGTTCAGGAAGTCGTGCTGGACGCCGACGCCCTGCAGGGCGAACTGAAAGTGCGCAACTGGCGCCCTGGCGACCGCTTCCAGCCGCTGGGGATGGCGCACCCCAAAAAGGTGAGCCGAATCTTCATAGACCGCAAGGTTCCGCCTGAAGAGCGCCGCCACCTGCCCCTGTTGTGTGATGATGCAGGCATCGTGTGGATTCCCGACTACACGATTGCCCACCGCGTTCGGGTAACGCCCCAGACGAAGCGCGTGATGCGCGTGCGCCTAATGCGAAACGCCCCTCCCGTTGATTCGTCAGACCATGCAGAATGAACCGCGCGGGAACCGTCGCTATGGACGACTTCGCTTCGGGGCTGGCGTATCCGACTCTCAGTGATGAGCAGCTGGTGGCGCGTGCAAAGGAAGGCGACACGGATGCGCTGGAAACGCTTTTTGTACGCTATCGCCAGCCTGTGTTTCGGCTCGTCTATCGCTCTGTGGGGAACGCCGACGACGCTGAAGATATTGTGCAGGAAGTGTTCCTGAAGGCGTTTGAGCGCCTGCACACTTTCCGTGAGCAATCGCGGTTCAGCACATGGCTGATGCGGATTGCGCTAAATCTGTGTACCGACCGTGCCCGCGCCCAGAAGCGACATGCCGAACTGCTCCAGCGCGAGGCGGGATACAAACTGGCGTGGATGACGCACCCGAACCCGCCCGAACCCGAAGAGGTCGTCCAGCAGAACGCCTTCCACGAGGCGTTTTACACCGCGCTCAACCGCCTGCCCGAACACCATCGGCAGCTGATTGTGATGCGCGATCTGGAAGAGATGGAATATGAACAGATGGCGGAGATTTTGAACACGACGGTGGGCGGGGTGAAGCTGCGTGTGATGCGTGCCCGCCGCGCGTTCAAAGCTGTTTTGGAGCCGTTATTGCGCCAGATAGGTGAGATTGAATGAGAAACCTTTGTCGTCAGTTTGCGGGGTGGCTTGAGAGCGAGCCGAGCGGTCTAACCGAGACATGGCGCGCGCATCTGGAGAGTTGTGCGGCGTGTCGTGCGCTCTGGCAACAGGAGCAGGCGTACCGTGCGCTGCTGAGGCAGGTGCGCTCGGAGCCTGTGCCCGCCTGCCAGCTGCGCTGGGAGGCAATCGCGTTGCGCCTTCAAACCCGCCCCCAACGACGAATCCTCTGGGCGCCCCGACTGGCGTGGGGGCTGGGAATGATGCTTGCTGTTGGGGTTGCCATCGGGCTATGGTTCCAGACAACGCCCCGCACACAAAACCCCGATTCTGCGGTTCGGCTAAGCCAGCGTGAGTCGGCTTCTCCTGAGCGCACCGAACTGCGCTGGAGGTCAGCTGGTAGTGAGGCGCATCCATTCGCTGCTGAACCCGTGTTGACAGAACCCAAGCCGACCCACAGCGATGGTGAGCCTGAAGCCTCGCCAGAAGCAGTTCCTGAAGCGCGCACGCGAATCGCGCGCGCCCCTGAACCTGCCTCCATGCGCGGCGCGGTACGCCCCCCTACAACCCAAATCACGATGCTCGCTCCCGAACCGATTGTGCCTCTGGGCGATACCCCGCAAACCGAATATCTGCCTGTGCGCTACGGCGAACCCGCGGCAGCAGCAGTGGTGGCAGGTGGCATGCCTTCGAAGACTCAGCACGCTATGGAGGGAGTCGATGAAAACGCGATTATCTGTTCGTTTTAATCCGCTTTTTATTGGGTTAATGATAACCTGCCTGTTCGCAGGCGTGTGGAGCCAGCCCGTGCCCGACTCGGTGCTGGGACGCGCTGCCACAGAAGTGAATCAGGTGGTCGAATCGGCGCGCCCGGCGATTGTGACGGTGGAAGGCGTTCTCGCAGGAGGGCGCACCATTCGCAGCAGCGGCTTCATCATAGACCCCGCAGGCTGGGTCGTCTGCTCGGCGGAGGGGGTTAGTGAGGCACGCTCGGCGCGAGTCTATCTCGCCAGCGGTCAGGCGTTCTCCGCGCGCGTGCGGGGAATTGACAATATCACAGGGATTGCACTGCTGCGATTGGAGGGGGCGTCGGGCTTGCCCAGCCTGCGCTGGGGTAGCTCCGAAAACCTGCCCGTCGGCGCCACCGCGATACTCATCGGCAACCGCGGCGGGCTGGAAGGGAGCGTGACCGTCGGCACGATTGGCGGCAAAGACCGCGTGGGCGTGCGCCCCACAACAGGACGGGTGGTACTCCTCTTACAGTTCAACGGCACGGTAGGCGCAGGCGAGCCGGGCGCGCCGTTGCTGGATTCACGGGGTCAGGTGGTCGGCGTGATGGTGGGCGCCCTGCAAGCCGTGGAAGGGATGCCTGTGCGCCCCGCGATTGCCGTAACGGGCTTTGCAATTCCCAGCGAGATTGCCCAGCGTGCCGTGAACGAACTGCGCACGCGCGGTAGCGTGGAATACGCGTGGCTGGGCGTGGACTACCAGAGTACGCCCGCAGGGGTGCGAATCGTGCGCATCGCTCCCAACAGCCCTGCCCAGCGCGCTGGCTTGCAGGTAAACGACTATATCACAGGCTTCAACGGGCAGCCCATCCGCTCCGCCGCCGACCTGACCCGCGCGCTCTATATGGCGAAACCCAACCAGCAGGTAGAGATTGTGGCGATTCGTGAGGGCGTCTCCGTGAAGCTCTCCGTCCAGCTGGGCAAGCAGAGCCTGTGATACCCACTGTGCCATCATAGTTCATGGATGGGTTTTTCGTGCCTTGTCTGAAAACCTGACGGCTAAAGCCGTTCCCAGTAGACAAAACCAACCTCCGCTGGCTTTTTTAGCCGACGGAGGTCGGCTTCGTCTCATAGGAACGGAACCTCAGCCGTCAGGGCATGGGTGTTTTCCCACTCGCTTCAGGGGCACTCCCAAATTAGCACCCGCTGCCGAAGTTAAATAGCACTGTCAGCAGGTCGGCGTCGTCAACGATGCCGTCGCCATTAATATCGGCGCAGCCTTCGCCCCCGCCAAAGTTAAACAACACGCTTAGCAGGTCCGCATCGTCCACGCAGCCATTGCTGTCCACATCGCCGCCCGCACTGCCGCCGCCATAGGCGAGCCAGTCCATATCAAAGATTCGAGCAGTAGCGAAGTATTGGGGGTCCTGCTGGCAGAGAAGATAACCCTGCGCCAGCAGGTAGTTGGAGTCGTCCCCGCCTGTGGGCTCGAGATACAGAGTCACGCGACCTTCACGCACTCCAAAGGGATCGGGCTGGCACTCAATTCGCGTAATCCGCCCGCGCAGACCGCCCTCCAGGTAGGTGATGAATGCCGTGACCTCAAAGCCAACATTTACTGTTACGCATTGATTGGGGGTATCCGCAGCGCGCCATAGAATATCCGCCTCGCTGGCACTGTCGGAAAGCACAGTACCAATGAGATCTATGGTGTAATTGATCCCAAATCCGGGAAAGAGCTCCGTCATATCCAGGCGCACATCCAGCGCCACGCCATCGCCGTTAAGGTCCTGAAACGAAAACACCAGGGGATCGCTCGGCGTTACATTGCCGCTGAGGTTGACAGCGCCCGTAATCTCGTACTGTCCGCCCAAGAACTTCCACGAAACCGAGCCGTTGCGCTCCAGAACCGAGGCTAACTGGGCGAAAGCACAACTCCACGCAAGCACCAATCCTGCAGTTAGCAGATTGCGCATGAGTCTCATCGAATAACCTCCTTTACACGGTACAATTATAGCATACGCTCAACCTGCCCTTATAGGCGGGTGAGCGGAAATTGAGACGCCTATGTCTTGCTTTGATGGGAAGCGGATTGCGCCTTCGTGCTGGCAGATGGATTGGGACGGCATCCGGCGGGGAGAGTACTCCGACCGCTACTTTTATAACGGGGTTGCCCTGCTGAGCCGCCTGACAGAAGAAGGGTATCAGTTTCAGGGCTTTTCGGAGCGGTTGCGTGCGCTGGGACTGCCACCGCGCCCGCCTGTTTCGGTGGGCGAGATGGAGGTCACGATGCAGATTTTCGCGCGGCGGGCGCCCTTCACCGTCGTCGCAGGCACAGACCTGGCGCTCGCCATCCTCCAGCAGTGTACGGGCTACTGGCAGGGCAATCGCTTTGTCAATACGGCGCACCTGCTGGAGGTGGAATCGATAGAGGACGGCGAATGTACGCCCTACGAGGGCGACCCGATGCATGTTGTGCCCGCGATGCGCATTCGGGGACGCTATCGCGACTTCGCCATGCTGGAAACCGTGATTCTGGGCGTGCTGACCCGCATGAGCCGAATCGCCACCAACACCTACCGCATGCTGCAGGCGTCAGGGGGTAAGCCGATTCTGTTTTTCCCCGCTCGCTACGACCTGCCCCAGACGCAGATGATGGACGGCTACGCCTACTGGATTGGCGTCCAGCGCTATAATGCCGACACGGGCAAGCAGGTTCCCGCGCTGGTCTCCACGCCCGCGCAAACACGCCTCTGGGGCGGTCAGGCGGTGGGCACAGTGGCGCACGCGATGATTGCCTGCTTTCTCGGCGACACGGTGGAGTTGATGCTTCACTTCGCGCGGGTGATGCCCCCCGAAATACGGCGCGTGGCGCTGGTGGACTTTGAGAACGATTGCGTGGGCACGGCGCAGGCGGTGGCGCGCGCCTTTTTTGAACGCTACCGCGAGGCAATAGAGCGCGGCGACGAAGCCACCGCGCGTCGCTATATTCTGCACGGCGTGCGCCCCGATACGGCGGGCAACCTCCGCGACAAGAGCCTGCAACACCTGCCCGATTCGCCCGACCTGTATGGCGTTAACCCCACCCTCATCCGCGCTCTGCGTGAGGGCTTGGATCGGGCGTGGGAGTCGTGGAACCTGCCCCCTGAGTGGCACGAGCGCGCCCGGGCGTGGTGCCGCTCGATTCAGATTGTCGCCACGGGTGGCTTCTCCGAAGAGCGCCTGCGCGCCTTTGAAGAAGCAGGCGTGCCCGTGGATATTTATGGCGTCGGTTCCTCCTTCTTCAGCAACAGCTTCGCCGAAGGCACAAACACCGACTTCACCGCCGATGTGGTGGAAGTCAAAGTCGGCGATCAGTGGGTACCGATGGCGAAAGTGGGGCGCCAGGCGAACGCGAACCCTGCCCTGAAACGGGTCCGGCTTGCAGACACGCCAGAAAGGGCGGAGACGCGCTAAACGGCTCCACTGGGAGCCTCCGAGTTACCAGAGACTCCCAGCGACGCGGCTCTCTCAGCGGGGTGCGGTTGGGGGGGCGCCCTGCGTCGGCACAGGCGGCGCCGCCTGCACCTCCCCTGGTCTTCCTGTCCCCTGCACGCCGCCTGTTGTGAAAGTGCGGTACAGAAAGAACCCCGCCACCAGCAAAACCCCTGCGATAATCACCGCCACCATCCAGCCGGGCAACTCCTGTTTCATGAGCCTCCTCCTTTAGTCGGGGGACTGCTCGCACGCGGCTTGCGTGGCGAACCGACCGTCGCTCATCAGCACGGGGTAGTAGCCCTTCTCATAGTCAGGGCGATTGCCGGGCGTGTTGGTTGCCCGCGCCCATTTGGAGTGCCCATCGGCATAGACGAAGTTCATCCCGCCCTGATGGCGCGGGTTGCCCTGATAAAACTCCCAGCCGTTGCGCCCCTCGGGCCAGTATTTGCGAAAGGTTTGAGGATCCGCAGGACCCATCAGGCAGACCCGCCAGCTGAAGATGTAGTTGTTGTCGGCGATAATGCCGATGTTCGCCGCTTCCTGAAGCTTCGCCAGCGGGGTTGGGATGGGGCGTCCATTCGCATCAGCGTGGCCGAAAATCACCTCGTTGATGCCGTACTCCACAAACGGCACAATACGGGGACTGTTTACGCCGCGCCCGCACTCCCAGAGCGCATACGCCGCGATATAGGTCGTGCCCGCATAGCTGGGACAGTCAAACACGCCGCCGTTGCGCACATACGGGTAAATCACCGTCGCCCAGTGCTGGCGTGGATGGTTGGGATTGCTCGTGAAGTAGCCCGTCTCCGCACATCCCCCAGGCCACGGGTTCGGGAACAGGGTCTCGTCGTAATCCTGAACATATTGCATCACCGCCAGCCCAATCTGGCGCGTGTTGCTGAGACACTGGGTTTTACGCGCCGACTCGCGCGCCTGGGCAAACACGGGGAACAGGATCGCCGCCAGAATGGCGATAATCGCAATCACAACGAGCAACTCGATCAAGGTAAATCCGCGTCGTTGCATGGTTTCACCTCTTTGCTATTATACCTCGCGTTAAAAAGGTTTTGTCAAGAGGGCGCGAGGGTGTTCGAAAAATCGCCGCTGAACAGGACGGGTGAATCTGCTCTGTTGCAAAGATACCTTCTGGAACCCACGATGCCCCCGAAAGAGCGACGGCTGAAGCCGTTCCTCCTAAACAAAACCAGCCTCCGCTGGCTCTTTTAGCCGACACAGGTCGGCTTCGTCTCATAGGAACGGAACCTCAGTCATCTGGCACAAAAGAGGATTTTTCCGAACACCCTCTCCTACCCTCTTGACTCTGCTTATCACTAACGGGTATAATCAGCGCATTCTAAGGAGAGGCACCATGAACATCGTCTACTTCGATGTGGAGACGAAGCATCTCGCCGACGAGGTGGGAGGCTGGGACTATATCGAACGCTTCGGGCTGGCGGTCGCCGTGACCTATAGCACCCAGCGCGGCACCTTCGCCCACTACACCGAGCAAACCGTGAACGGGCTGATTGACGACCTGCTGAATGCCGACCTCGTGGTCGGGTTCAACATCCTCCGATTCGACTACCGCGTGTTGCGCCCCTACACGCAGCATGATTTGCACCGACTGCCGACGCTGGACATCCTTGTGGACCTCACCCATCGGCTGGGGCATCGGGTGAAGCTGGAGAGCTGTGCGCGCGGCACGCTCGGCGACGCCAAATCAGGGGATGGCACGCTGGCGGTGCAGTGGTTCCGTCAGGGACAACTCCAGAGGGTGATTGACTATTGCAAGCAGGATGTGGACATCGTGCGCCGACTGCACGAACACGGACGCAACCACCGCCACATCCTGATTGCAGACCCCTTCAGCGGCTTAATCCGTGTGCCTGTAGACTGGTAGGCGTTCAGGTAGAATCTTTTCTATGCAGGACGCGGCGCTGTTGATTGTGGATGTGCAGAACGACTTCTGCCCTGGCGGTGCGCTGGCGGTTCCTGAGGGCGACGCGGTGATCCCGCCGCTGAACGCGGTCGCCGCAAAGGTGGCTCAGGCGGGCGGGCTGGTGGTCGCCTCGCGCGACTGGCATCCGCGCACCACGCGCCACTTCGCCGAGTTCGGCGGACGCTGGCCCGTCCACTGCGTGCAGAACACCCCCGGCGCGGAGTTCCACCCGCAACTCCAGCTGCCAGAAGGGACGGTGATTATCTCCAAAGGCACTTCGGAGGAGGACGACGGCTACTCGGCGTTTGAAGGGCGCACAGACGACGGCAAAACGCTTCATGAGGTGCTTTCCGAGCGCGGGATTCGCCGCCTGCTGGTGGGCGGACTGGCAACCGACTACTGCGTGCGCGCCTCCGTGCTGGACGCGCTCAAGCACGGCTATGAGGTGTACCTGCTGACCGACGCGATTCGCGGGGTGAACCTCCAGCCCGACGACAGCGCGAAAGCGATCGCCGAGATGGAAGCCGCAGGCGCCAGGCTCATCGACAGCACGCAGGTTTAGCCACCTGGCACAATCGCGACTACTGTGCGCCGCTCAGGGGGCAGCAGTTCCTGCGCCAGCGTGTGCAGGTCGGTGGCGTTCACCGCATCGATACGCGCCAGAATCTCCTCCATCGGGCGCACCTGACCCAGCATCAGGGTCTCGCTGCCAATCAGCTCGGCGCGCGCTTGAGTCGACTCCAGCGCCAGCACGCGCCCGCCCTTGAGTAAGTTCTTCGCGCTCTCCACCTCTTGCTCGTCGGGCGGCTCCGCCATCAGCCGCTCCAGCTCGGCATTCACCAGCTTCAAAACCTCTTCAAACGCCGACTCCGCTGTGCCGCCGTAAATCACGAACATCCCGCCGTCGGACATGGGCATCGCGTAGCTGCCGATTTCATATGCCAGCCCGCGCTTCTCGCGCACCTCCTGCCACAGGCGGCTGAACATACTGCCGCCCAGCAGGGTGTTCAGCACCGCCAGCGCGTAGCGGCGCTCATCCCGAAACGAGACGCCGTCCACGCCAATCGCGAAGTGAACCTGCTCCACCTCGCGGGGCACCAGAATCGGCTCCATATTGCCGTTTGGATGCACGGGGGGCGCGACTTGCTGGCATGGCGGCTCCGAGTTCGGATGCCATGCGCCCAGCCATCGCTCCACCTCCGATACCAGCGCGTCAAACTCAAAGTTGCCCACGCAGGCAATCACGGTGTTCTGCGGATGATAGTGGGTCTGGATGAACTCCCATAACATCTCGCGCGTGAAGGCGCTCACCGTTTCGGGCGTGCCAATAATGCGTCGCCCCAGCGGATGCCCCTGCCAGTGCGTCTCCTGAAGCAGGTCGTGCAGGTACTCGGCGGGGTCGTCCTCAATCATCTTCATCTCTTCCAGAATCACACCCTTCTCGCGCTCGATATCTTCGGGGTCTAAGCGGGCGTTGAGGAACATGTCGCTCAGCACTTCTACAGCGATTGGCAGGTGTTCGCTGAGCATGCGGGCGTAGTAGAAGGTGAGTTCCTTGCCTGTGGAGGCGTTCAGCACGCCGCCGCGTCCTTCAATCGCGCGGGCGATTTCGGTGGCGTCGCGCGTCGGCGTGCCTTTAAACAGCATATGCTCCAGAAAGTGCGCCATCCCGTGCTGGTGAGGGGCTTCCTGACGCGAGCCGACCGCGCTCCAGATGCTGAAAGTCACCGACTGCACCGTCGGGAGAACCTCGCCAACGATGCGTAGCCCGTTAGAGAGCCGTGCTTCCTGCAGGTTCATCACGGGCAACAGTATACCTCAGCATCCTTTGCAGAGACTGAGCCATACAATCCCTCTCTGGGACGATGCATAGCAGGAAATCCGAATCTTGTGCAGAAGAGACCTTTTGATGACGCGCGAACAGGCTCAGGCACGCATCGAGGAACTGCGGCGGCTGATAGAGTATCACAACTATCGCTACTATGTGTTAGACCAGCCCGAAATCTCCGACGAGGAGTACGACCGCCTGTTTCGGGAGCTGGTGGAGCTGGAGGCGCAGTTTCCCGACCTCATCACGCCCGACTCGCCGACCCAGCGCGTGGGCGCGCCGCCGCTGGAAGCGTTCCCCGAACACACGCATCGCGAGGTGATGCTGAGCCTCGATAACGCCTTCTCGGATGAAGAGCTGATGGCGTTCGACCAGCGCGTTAAGCGGTTTCTGGACTTGCCTCCCGACACCGCCATAGAATACACCTGCGAGCTGAAGATTGACGGGTTGGCGGTCTCGTTGACTTACGAAGACGGCGTGCTGACCGTCGGCGCGACGCGCGGGGACGGCGTGCGCGGCGAAAATGTGACCCCGAACATCCGCACGGTACGCCAGATTCCCCTGCGCCTGCGCATGGAGAATCTCTTTGATGCGCCCCCGCCGATAATCGAGGTGCGCGGCGAGGTGTATCTGAGCTATCGCGAGTTTGAACGCATCAACCGTGAACGGGAGGAGGCAGGCGAGCCGTTGTTTGCGAACCCGCGCAATGCGGCGGCAGGCTCACTCCGCCAGCTCGATTCGCGCATCACTGCCCGACGCCACCTCCGATTCTGGGCGTATGGCATCGGCTATGCCGAGGGCGCCGAGTTCCAGAGCCAGTGGGAAGTATTGCAGCAACTCAAGGCGTGGGGCTTCCCTGTGAATCCGCACACCCGGCTGGTCAAGGGCGTGGACGAGGCGCTCGCATATTGCCACGAATGGCGCGCCCGCCGTGCCGAACTGGACTATGCCACCGATGGCGTGGTGATTAAAGTCAACGACCTTGCGCTCCAGCGGCAGCTGGGCGCCACCCAGCGCGCGCCGCGCTGGGCAATCGCCTACAAGTATCCTGCCGAGCAGGCGCGCACGGTTCTGCGCGAGGTGCGCTGGCAGGTTGGGCGCACGGGCGTGCTGACCCCCGTCGCCATCATGGAACCCGTGCAGGTGGGCGGCGTTACCGTCTCACGGGCGACCCTGCATAATCTGGACGAGATTCGGCGCAAGGATGTACGCATCGGCGACACGGTGATTATCCAGCGTGCAGGCGAGGTCATCCCCGAAGTGGTGGCGGTGGTGACGGAGGCGCGAACAGGACAGGAAATTGAGATTGAACCGCCCACCACCTGCCCCGTGTGTGGTGCGCGCGTGGAGCGCGTGGAAGACGAGGCGGCGTTGCGGTGTATCAATCTGGCGTGCCCCGCCCAGATTGTGGAGCGCATTCGCCACTTCACCAGCCGGCACGCGATGAACATCGAGGGCGTCGGCGAAAAGTGGGTGCAACGCCTGTTTGAGCTGGGCTACATCCGCGACCCCGCCGACCTCTACTATCTGCACCAGCACCGCGAGGCACTGGTTAATCTGGAGCGCAGTGGCGAGAAACTGGTCAGCAACATTCTGAACGCGATAGAGAAGAGCAAGCAGGCGGGGTTGGATCGGTTGATTTTCGCGCTGGGCATTCGGCATGTGGGCGAACACGCCGCGCGCCTGCTGGCGGAACACTTTGGCAGCCTCGACGCGCTCATGCAAGCCACCGAAGAGCAGCTCACCGCCATTCCGGGCATCGGTCCAGAAACCGCCCACGAGGTGGTGGAATTTTTCGCGCGCCCCGAAAACCGCGAGGTGATCGAAAAACTGCGCCGCGCAGGGGTCAAGATGACCATGGAACGCGCCCAGCCGAAAGCCACCCCCTTCGCAGGCATGACCTTCGTGTTCACGGGGGAGCTGCAATCCTACACGCGCGAGGAGGCGGAGGCGCTGGTGCGTTCGCTGGGCGGGCGCGCCACCTCCAGCGTCAGCCGCGCCACCACCTATGTCGTAGCGGGTCCCGGCGCAGGCAGCAAACTGCAGAGAGCCATCGAACTGGGCATCCCCGTGCTTAACGAGGAACAGTTTCTGGAAATGGTGCGCCGGGCACAGGCGGAATCGGCATTATAAGGGGCATCATGAAGGGAAAGTACCCACTTTTTGCCTCAATTTCCCCCCGAATTTGCCCCAATTTTCCCGCAAAAATAGCAGGAATCCAGCAGGAGTGCCTCAAACCTCTATACCGCAGGGTGTACCCTGCAAACAAAACTGACAAGGAGGGAGGACTATGCAATTCTTCAGCGTCAAAGAGCGCAAGATGGTGGAGGTGCCCGACAATCAGGTGAAGCCTGTGAAGTATGAGCGCACCACCAAGTCGGGCAAGAAGCAGGTGCGCTACGCCCTCAAAGCCGAATACAACGGTCAGAAGCTGACCAAGTTCGTCGACGAGGCGACCTACAAGAAGTTCGGCGGCAAGTAAGGGCAAGGTGCGACCGGGAGAATCCCTACGCACGCTCTGAAGCGGCGTGTTGAGGGGATTCTCCCAGGGGCGCATCTGCTGCCTCTGGCACAGGCTTGCCCACAAAATGCACAATTAGCCCCAATACAATTGTCCCCAGCCCAAGCGCCAGCCACACCGGGAAACCGAACCCTGTGGCGACATCCCCCAGCAGCCACGCAACCCCCATCGTTACCAGTGCATAGGGAATTTGCGTGCGCACATGGTCTATGTGGTCCGAACCCGAAAAGATAGAGGATAACACGGTGGTATCGGAGATGGGAGAGCAGTGGTCGCCGAAAATCGCCCCTGCCATCACCGACGAGAGCGACGCGATCAAGTAGAAGGTCTGCTCCTCTGCCCCCAGCGAGCGCGTTAGCCCCGCCGAGAGCGGGATCACAAGGGGCATCAGGATGCTCATCGTTGCCCAGGAGCTGCCTGTGGCGAAGCTGATACCCGCCGCCACGAGCGTGGTGAGCGCGGGCAGCCACATCGGCGAGAGGCTCCCCTCCAGCGTCTGCACCAGATAGCGCGCCGTGTGCAGGTCGGAACAGACCGCGCCGATGCCCCACGCCAGCCCCAGTATCACCACCGCCAGAAACATCGTGCGCATACCCCCCAGCCACGCATGGAACGCCGTGCGCATCGTGAGCGCACGGCTTGCAACCGCCAGCACAAACGCCACGGCGCACCCCAGCGCGGAACCCCACAACAGACTCTGATACGAGTTCGCGTTCGCCAGAATCCCTCGCAGGGTGAGCGGCTCCCCCTCGCCCAAGCCTGCAGCCCCCGTGCTAATCAGCCCCCATAATGTGCCTCCAATCGCGGTCAGCAGCGGCACCAGCGCCACCCACAGGTTGCCATGCTGATGGGCGTCGGGCAACAGGTCGCGGCTCTCGTAATCTGCCAGAGGCGAGGCGGTGTCGGCAAGCACCTTGCCCGTTGTGCGCGCTCGAACCTCTGCGTGATACATCGCCCCAAAGTCGCGCCGAAGCAGAATTAACCACACAATCAGCACCAGCGCGAAAATCGGGTAGAACCGATACGGCAGGCTCACCAGAAACGCCCAGTACGGCTCCAGCCGCACGCCACTCGCCTGAAAACTCTCGGCAATCACCGACACCTCAAACCCAATCCATGTGCTGATGAGCGCCAGATTCGCCACGGGCGCGGAAGTGGAGTCGATCAGGTACGCCAGCTTCTCGCGCGAAATGCGGAACCGGTCGGTCAGCGGGCGCATGGTGGAGCCGACGAAGAGCGTGTTGGCGTAATCGTCAAAGAAGATGGCAAGCCCCAGCAGGAAGGTCATCCACTGGGCGCGGGTTGCCGAGCGCACCCAGCGGCTGGCGGTGCGCACAATCGCCTTCAGCCCCCCAGCGCGGGTGATCAGCCCGATCATGCCCCCCAGCAGCAGGCTGAACAACACAATATGCAGGTGGTCGCGATCCGCGTAGGCGTTCAGCAGGTAGGTGTCCACCACGCGCAGGAACGCCGCGAACGGGTTGCCCCCATACACCATCCATGCGCCCAGCCAGATACCGCCAAACAGCGCCAGCACCACCTCGCGCAGGGCAAGCGCCAGCGCAATCGCCACCAGCGCAGGCAGCAGGCTCCACCATGCGGGCAACACGCGCACCTGCCCTGCCCCTGTTTCACCTGCTATCTCCCAGCGATAACTCAGCCTGCCCGTTTGTGGCAGGCGGATTTCGGTTTCCAGCGTGCCCGAATCGGGAACCGTGAACGCGCCCTGCCATACTTGTTCACCTGTTTCCGTGAACACCTGCAGGCTCACACGGCTGTTTGCAGGCGCAGACTCCACTTTGAAAGACACGGGCACATTCTGGAGCGCCACACCGGGCAGGGAGACCTGTACGCTCCACCCCGCCACAAACAGCAGGGCAAGCACTCCCACGAGCGCCCCACGGCAAAGACCCCAGACCTCCCGACTCTGGCTCACCGCTGGCTCTTTTGGCGTTGCTTCAAAAGTTCCTGCCGCAGTTTGCGGGAAGGCTCGTGCCCTGGCTGTAATGCCAGCGCTTTTTCCAGTTCCACCAGCGCGTCGTCAATCAGCCCAGCCTTTGCATAAATCGCCGCCGCGTGATAGCGCAGCTCCGCTGTGTCCGGAGCAATCTGAATCGCGTAGCGAATCTCCTTAAGCGCGTCCTCATAGCGTCCCATCTGATAATAGACCCACGCCCGGGTATCGTAGTACGAACCTTGAGTCGACTTGATAGCAATGGCACGATTGACCAGCTCCAGCGCCTTCTCGAGGTCTTTGCCCAGCTCAGCAAGCGTGTAGGCATAGTTGTTGAGCGCGAGGTGGTTCTGTTTGTCCATGTTCACCGCGATTTCGTACCAGCGTGTTGCCTCTTCTTTGCGGTCTATGCGATAGGCAAGGTCGCCCAGCACGCGATAAAAGTCAGCGCGATCTACTTTGACAGGGATCTCGTTCGCGCGAGGTTCGTACTGCACAAAAAACTGGTAGGCTGGCTCCCATGCCCTTGCCTGCACATAAGCCTGAAAAACCCTCTGAAGGGCGGCGTTGAGCGCAGGGCTTTGTTTGACAAACGCATGAAACGCCTGTTCTGCGCCCGTGTAGTCTTTCGCCTGAAGCTTTTCGACGCCCTGCTGAAAGCTCACCTCGGCGGGTGAGGTCGTCTCCTTACGCCCACACCCTGCGAGCAGAACCAGAACCGCAAGCAACAAGCAAACACATCGCATAACCCGAATTATACCGACTGAGGTATAATCCGCACGGTGAACGCGGATGGCAGCCACGCAGGCTTTGCAGGCGCAACAACGCCTCTCGTGGGAAGAGTACCTCCAGCTCGATAAGGAGCGCTACGAAATCATCGACGGCGAGGTCCACGAAATGGCAACCCCCACCCTCAAACATCAGCGGCTGGTGACGCGATTGAATCGGGCAATCGGCAACTATGTGGAAGCGCATCGTCTGGGCGAGGTGTTTACTGCGCCCTATGATATCGTGATTCGGCGTTCGCCGTTGCGCACGCGCCAGCCCGATCTGTTTTTCTTCTCCGCCCAGCAACTCGCCCAGAACCCCCACCTGCTGGACGAACCCCGCACCGAAATCGCCCCCGAACTCGTGATTGAAGTGCTGTCGCCTTCCGATAGCGTGAGCGTGTGGCGTGATAAACTGCACGACTATCATCAGATTGGTGTGCGCGAGGTGTGGGCGGTAGACCTGCAGAACGAAGAGATTGAAGTGCTGGTGTGGGAAGCGTGGGGCTATCGCACGATTGGCTGGTTCAAAGGCGAAAACCCCATCACCTCACAGGTACTGTCGGGGCTTGAGTTGAAGCCACAGACGCTATTCAGCGCGACTCCGACTCCGCCAGCTCCTGAAGGAGCTTGAGGTCTTCTTTCGTAAGGCACGCTCTGGCAAACAGGTCGGGGCGCAGGGTACGGGTAAGGCGCAGCTGTTCCTTGCGACGCCAGCGGGCAATTGCCTGATGATTGCCCGAGAGCAACACCGGGGGCACCCGCATGCCCCGAAACTCCTCCGGGCGCGTATATTGCGGATAGCCCAGCAGACCGTCGGCATAGGAGTCCTGCACCAGCGATTCAGGAGAGTGAATGGCTCCGGGCAACAGGCGCACCACGGAGTCAATCAGAATCAGCGCAGGCAGTTCGCCCCCTGTCAGCACATAGTCGCCGATACTGATCACATCGGTCGCCAGATAGTCGCGCACGCGGGCGTCCACCCCTTCATAATGCCCGCAGAGCAGGATCAGGTGCTGTTCTTCTGCCAGCGCCTGCGCGACTGCCTGCGTGTAGAGAACGCCCTGCGGTTCAAACAGGATGATGCGTGCGGGCACATCGGGACGCCGACAGAACTCCACCGCGCGGAAAAACGGCTCTGGCTTCATCACCAGCCCTGCGCCGCCCCCGTAGGGTTCATCGTCGGTTTTCCGATGTTTGCCTTCCGCGAAGTCGCGGAGCTGGATGGCGCGAATCTGCACCAGTCCCCACTCCTGCGCACGCCCTACGATGCTATAGCGCGTGCCCGCCTCAATCACTTCGGGGAACAGGGTGATGACATCAATCGTGAGCATCGCGGAGATTGTACCCGACTTGCAATTCGGAGGCTTTATGGGGTACACTACGGGCGTTGGGATTGGACGAGTAGAGGCGCGGGTGAACAAGAGTACCCAGCGGGAGGCGGACTGGCGCCGAGGATCGCTGGCGAAAGGGTTCCCCGCCGAAATCGCAGGAAGCCAGCCTTCCTTGCGGTTGGGCTGAATGGGAACACCATTCAGACTGTCATCTCCGTGATGGAGATGGAGCGCTACTCGGCAGTGGTTTTACTGCACATCGCCTCGCTCGCCGTCCCCCTTTGGAGGAAGCCCATGCGGATCACACTCATCGGTTATGGCAGGATGGGTCAGGCGGTAGAGCGGGTGGCTCAGGCTCGCGGTCATACCGTTGTGGGCGTCATTCGCCGTGAGACCCCACCCGAAGAGCGCCTCACCCTCGCCCAGCAAGCGGAAGTGCTGATAGACTTCTCCCACGCCACCGCAGTGCCCCACCATATTGAGCTGGCGCTCACCACCCAGCGCCCACTGGTGATTGGCACCACCGGCTGGGATTCCCAGCGCGAGCAATATGCCCAGCGCGTTCGCGAGGCAGGAGGCGCCGTGTTGTATGCCCCCAATTTCTCCATCGCTGTCCAGGTGTTTCTGGAGCAGGCGGTGGCGCTCGCGGCGCGGCTTCTGCAACTGGAAGGCTGGGATCTGGCGATAGAGGAGATTCACCACCGCGCTAAAGCCGACGCGCCCAGTGGCACCGCCCGCGCGCTGGCGCAACGGCTCCAGCAAACGCTCGGCAAAGCATGGAGCGCCCACCTGCCCGAACAGGGACGCCTGCCCGAAGACCAGTTCCATGTGAGCGCGGTGCGCGTGGGGCACGAGTTCGGCACCCACCGCCTGTTGCTGGATGGTCCGTATGACTTCATCGAGCTGACCCACCGTGCCAAGAACCGTGAGGGGTTCGCTTATGGCGCCGTGCGTGCCAGCGAGTGGCTGCGCGGGCGCAAGGGCTTCTTCGCCTTTAACGAGGTTCTGAACGAAATTCTAAGCACAGGGAGGATAGACTGAGATGACACGAACGATGCCGTTTCGAGGGCTGGGCGTGGCGATGGTCACGCCGTTCCGTGCCGATGGCTCACTGGACGAGCCGCGGCTGCGCGCGCTGGTAGATCGCCTGATTGAGGCAGGCGTGGACGCACTGCTACCTGCCGGTTCCACAGGCGAGGGCGCAACGCTCACTCACGAAGAACACCGCCGCGTGATGGATATTGTGCTGGAGCAAGCCAACGGGCGCGTGCCTGTCATCCCCGGTGCAGGGAGCAACGCGACCCACGAGGCGGTGGACCTGGCACAGCACGCCAGACGCGCGGGCGCGACCGCCGTGCTTTCCGTAACCCCTTATTACAACAAGCCTGAACCTGAAGGGCTGCTGCGCCACTATGCCACAATTGCCGAGAAGGCGGACATCCCCATCATTCTGTATAATGTGCCTTCCCGAACGGGGCGCAACTACTCTTCAGAGACGATTCTCAGGATTGCCGAGCAGGTACCCCTGCTGGTGGGGGTCAAAGAGTCCAGCGGCAACATCACGCAGGCGCTGGAGATTCTGGCGAGCCGCCCCGCAGGATTCGCCGTCTACGCAGGCGACGACATTTTCGCCGTGCCCACAATTCTGATGGGGGGCGACGGCGTGATTTCGGTGATTGGCAACCAGCTGCCCGAATGGACAGCGAAAATGGTGCGCGCCGCGCTGGAGGGCGACATCCCCACCGCTCGCACATGGCATTTCCGACTGCAGACGCTGATGCAGGCAAACTTCCTGGAGACCAACCCCGCCCCTGTCAAATGCACGCTGGCGATGATGGGGCTGATTGAGGAATCGTTGCGCCTGCCGCTGGTGCCCGTTTCGGAGCGCACGCGCGAACGCCTGCGCCAGATTCTGGCGGAGATGGGCATCTTGAGCTGACGGCTTGTACCACAGGTTCCCTGCATTCCTGCGAGAGCAACGAGGCTCTCGCTTTTTTTTTTCGTCCCCAGAGTTTATGGAGCTGTCAGGTCTCGTTAAGCCCCTGTTTATCTCCTGCGCGTTAGAGGAACTGCATACTCTCATAGAGAGGAGGAACCACATCATGAAGAACCGATGGATGACCTGGCTTACAGGATGTGTATGCGCGCTTAGTCTAACCAGCGTGGCTCGTGTTGAAGCTCAGCTGACCTACGGCGTCACGGTGGATAACCGCCTGATTGCCTTCGACGCGATGAACCCGACGGCGCTGACCCAGAATGTGCCCATCAGCGGGCTCCTTCAGCAAAACGAGCTGATTCTGGGAATTGACTTTCGTCCGCGTACGGGCGAGCTCTATGCGCTGGGGAGCTCCAATCGGCTTTACAAGCTCAACCCGATGACAGGCATGGCGATGCCTGTGGGTTCTGGCATGCCCTTTAGCCCGCCGCTGAGCGGTGTGGAGTTCGGGTTTGATTTTAACCCTGTCGTGGATCGCATTCGCTTGACAAGCGATAACCGCCAGAACCTGCGCCTGCATCCCGACACAGGACAGGTCGTTGCAGTGGACGGTCCGCTCACCTACAACTCGGGCGACCCGAACTTCGGGCGAACGCCCCATATTGTCGGGTCCGCCTACACCAACAACTTCGATGGCGCGACCAGCACAGTCCTGTACAACATCGATTCAAACCTGGACATTCTGGTCATTCAGAACCCTCCTAACCCGGGCGGGCTGATCACAGTCGGCTCGTTGGGGATGGATATTTCCAGCCTGGTGGGTTTTGATATCGCAACTTTTGGAACGCGCGATGTAGGCTATCTCGCCATCACACGCGCTGGCGACTTCCGTTCGTGGCTGGCAACGATTGATCTGAACACGGGCATGCTGTCCCCAGTCGCGCCGATTGGTGGCACAGCGTTGCTGGTGCGCGATATTGCCGTTGTGCCGGAGCCTGCCAGCATGCTGGCGTTGGGCACAGGCTTGGTGAGCCTGCTCGCGCTTCGCCGCCGCAAGCGATAGCCTTTTCGGCGCATCGCCACCTTCCTTAAAACGGGGAGCCATGTTGCTCCCCGTTTATATTTTGTTCAGCCCTCGTTCAGCTTCCATTTACGCCCGTGTGGCATAATATAACCATGTCCATGCTACCTGCAGAGCGCACGGGGATGGCAGTGCGCCCTACCGCCGAGGTGCGCTGGGCGGAGATTCTGGACGCTGTGCTGAACACTGCTGACGATGGTGTGCTGATTACCGATGCCGCCCACCGCCCGCTGGCGTGCAATCATCGCTTTGGCGAGCTGTTCGGGTGCGAAATAGAATGGGTCGTTCAGGCAGACTGGGACGAACTGCTGGAACAGATAGGACTTCGTCTGAAAGACCCTGATGAATGGCGTCGCCAGATGGATGGGATAGTGGCTCAGCCTTATCGGCAGGGGCATGGCGAGCTGGCTCTGGGCGCGCCTGAAGGCTTCGTGTTGTGGCGCACTGCACCCATTCGCAGCGCCCAGGGCGAACCGATGGGGCGCCTCTGGCGCTTTCGCGACATCACGGAGCAGAAGAAGCGCGAGCGCATCCAGCAAATCCTGTACGAGGTCAGCACCTTCTTTGACCCCATCCCTGAAAAGAACTACATGTTCGTTTTGCAAAAGCTGAGCGAGTTTTATGGGGGCACGACGGCTGCCATCACGATGCGCGATAAAGAGATGATGATTTTCAAGGCAGCGATTAATGTGCCCGAATGGGCGCGCGACCTTGCGGGCGTGCCCTTTGAAGAAGCCTACTGCAAGCGCGTCGTCAGCACGAACCGTCCCGTGTTACTGCAAAACGCGCTTCAAGACGGCGAGTTTCACCATGTGCCGCTGGCGCAGCTGGGGTTGACCCGTTATCTGGGGGCGCCTGTGCGTCTGCAAAGCGGTCAGCCGCTGGGGTCGCTCTGTATTCTGGACTCGCAGAGCGACCGCGTGCTGGATGAAAACGATACGCAACTCATTGCCCTGCTGGCGATGCGGGTCAGCACAGAGCTGGAGCGCGAGCGCGTCATCACAGAGCGCATCGCCGAGCAGAAAGCCGCGCTGGAACAACGCGAACGCCTGCTGCAGCAAAGCCGCCAGATTCTGGATAGCCTTAATCAGGGACTGCAGCTGCTAAGTGAGTCCGTAAGCCCCCGGCAGTGGCTCCAGCGACAGGTACCCCTGCTTTGCCAAGCCTTTTTCGCCGACTCGGTGGCGCTGCTCGCTCGAACGGGCGACGATTTCTGGGGGATAGAATGGCGTGAGGCGGAGTCCATAGCGCGCGATTGGACTCCCTCCAAACGCATGGCGCAGGTGCTGGAGCGTCTGGCGCGCCCCCGCGTGTTCACATGGAACGCGCCCAGCGTGCGCCTCTGGCAGGTTCACTATCACGCCCTCACACGCCTCGAAACCCGCTCGGCGCCGCCCCTCTGGCTCATGTTTGGCGCCCAGACCGTTTCGGCGTTCGAAGACCCTCTGATTAAGCTGCTTATTGACAGCCTGCTCAAGCAAATTGCGATTGGCTGGGAGCTGGTCTGGACACGCCAATCACTGGAAACCGCCTATGAAGACCTCAAAAACACGCAGGAGCAGTTGATTCGTCAGGAAAAGCTGGCGGTGGCGGGCACGCTGGCAGCGAGCGTGGCGCATGATATCCGAAACATTATCTCGTCGCTCTCGCTTTCGCTGGCAGTGGGCGAATACGACCCCAAACGCGCCTTAGAGGAGGTGCGCGCCCAGCTGGATCGGTTCACCGTGCTGGTGCACCGACTGCTGGTGTATGCACGCCCGCGCTTGCTGGCGCGCGAGCGAGTCGACCTGACAGACCTGCTGGAACGGGTGTTGAGCCTGATTATGGCGCAGGCACGCATCGGGCGCGTGCAGGTGCATTTTCATCGCTCCCGAAACCGACCGCAGGTGGTGGGCGACCCCCATCAGCTGGAACATCTGTTTGTGAATATGTGCCTGAACGCACTCCAAGCCATGACACCTGATGGGGGGCATCTGACCCTGCGCCTGCGCAAGCAGCGTGGATACGCCTGTATTGCCATTCACGACACAGGCAAAGGCATCCCCCCTGAGCGACTGGCGACGCTCTTCGAGCCGTTCCAGAGTGGGCATTCCGAAGGAATCGGGCTGGGGCTGTATAGCTGCCGGAACATCGTCGAGGCGCATCAGGGGCGAATCGAAGTAGAAAGCCAGCTAGGCGCGGGCACCACTTTCCGCATCTGGCTACCCCTGGCAGCTGATCAAGGGGGGCAGGAACGATGAATTCCGCCCGAATCTTGCTTGTGGAAGACGACCTGTTTCTGGCAGAGCAGCTCCGCCGCCTGCTCGAAGAACATCACCACCAGTGCCTCGTGGCGCACACAGCGGAGCAGGCGCTCCAGACGATAACCCAACAAAGCGTAGACCTGATCATCTTAGACCTCGGCTTGCCCGATGTAGACGGGATTGACCTTTGTCGTCGCTTGCGGAGCCGCTGGACGATGCCAGTGCTGATACTCACGGCGCGTTCGGATGCCCTGGACAAAGTGGTCGGTCTGGAGGTGGGTGCAGACGACTACTTGACAAAGCCCTTTGAACCGAAAGAGTTGCTGGCGCGAGTACGCGCCCTGCTCCGACGCGCCTACGAGTATGGCGGCAAATCGCAGGCGGCGCCCGACACGGTGGTGCGCGTGGATGCGCTGGAGATTGACCTCGAAGGACGCTGCGTGTACCGCGCAGGCGAGCGCGTGCCGATGACCCGAATTGAGTTTGACCTGCTGGCAGAGCTGGTGCGCCACGCGAACAAGCCGCTTCACCGCGATACACTCTTTGAGAAGGTCTGGGGCTATGACAGCGAGTTCAACACGAATAGCCTTGAGGTGATTATCTAGCGCCTGCGCAAGAAGCTGGAGCCTGACCCTTCACGCCCGCGCTATATCATCACGGTGCGCGGGTTTGGCTATCAGTTTTCCACCGTCTCTCCGCATCGCGCCTCTAAGCGGAGCGAGCCATAGCGCTCGCTCCGCTTTTTCCGAGGGTGTCTATCCGTCTATGCCTCCCAGTTCGCTGGGTAGCGTCGGGGTGAATGGCTCGAAGCGGTAGGGCTTGGACACATCGAAACCGCGCTCGCGTGCGGCTTCCGCGTTAATGAACGGCTGGAGCGCGTTCACCGCGTCCTGAATGGAAGCGAGGCGGTAGGTTCGCGCAAAGGCGTTATTGTTGGGCGGGTCTACAGGCTCTTCGCGCCCTGCGAGCCCTTTCAGGGTCGTGAACGGTCCCCCGTCAGCAGGGTCGATCTCGCTGGCAACGACGCGCGCCACCGTGCGATGGTCGCTCTCCACCGCCAGAATGCGCGCTGCCGTAACCCTCAACTCGGGTGTCGACAGGTCGCGCACTCCCACGAGGTATGCCGCGATAAAGGCGTCTTCCAGAGTCACCAGCGTGTCCAGCGTAACTTTCGCGTCGACGAACATCCCCTGTGGGAAGTAGAAGGTGTCCACTGGCGTGGGAGCGTTGCCTGTGGCGGAGACCAGCAGCTGGTAGTGCGCCATCTCCACTTCACGCGCGGCGCGGAAGTAGTTCTGGTCGAATGGACTCAGGCGCCCGAAGAAGGGTGCCTGACGAATAATCTGCGTATACATGGTGGTTGCCAGCGCCTCAGCGACTTTGGCGGCGCCCAGAATCGTGTCGTCGGCGGACGGGGCACGCGCTGTGGAGCCCGAGCCGCCGCAAGCGGAGAGTAAGGTGCTTCCCAATAGCACGACCCCTGCGCCCCCTGCCATCTGCAAAAAGGCGCGACGCGACAGATTCCCGGTCGTCTTGTTTCGTGCTTGCATGGTTTCTCCTCCAGCCATTCATCCATCCAGCCCGCCGAAGGGCGAGGGGAGCGTTGGCTCAAAAGGCTCGAACTGGAACGGGCGCAGGCTGAATCCTGCTGCCTGCGCAGCGCTCCGATCAATAAACGGTAGCAAGGCGTTCACCGCATCGTTGATGTCGCGCAGGCGATAAGTGCGCTCATAGGCGTTATTATTGGGGGGTTCCACAGGCTCTTCGCCTGCCAGCCCACGCAGGGTGTCAAACGGTCCGCCGTCGCGCGGGTCTATCTCCTGCGCTACCACACGCCCTAACGTGCGATGATCGCTTTCTACCCCCATAATGCGCGCGGCAATCACTTTGAGGGTGTCGTTGGAGAGGTCGCGCACGCCCACGATGTAGGCTGCCACAAACGCCTCCTCCAGCGTCACGAGCGTGTCCAGCGTAACCTTCGCATCGACGAACATGCGCTGGGGGAAATAGAAGCGCGCAATCGGCGTGCCTGTGCCCGTCGCGCTCTTGAGGAGCCGATAATGTTCCATCTCCACCTCGCGCGCGGCACGAAAATAACTCTGGTCGAATCGGCTGAGTCGCCGAAAGAACGGGGCGCCCTTGACGATATTCGTGTACATCGTGGTTGCCAGCGCCTCCGCAATCTTCGCGGCTTCCAGAATCTGCTGGTCGTTGCTGCTCAGGTTCGAAGCGGCAATCGTGCGCACCATACGGTTCAGTGCGCTCAGGTCAGACTTGCCTGAAATAATCTCCGTCGTCGTCCATCGCTGTTTCATGGCTCTCACCACTTCATGAAACGCCTGCAACATAAACAGAGCCTTAACACAGCGTAAACGGCTGGTAAAAGCAAGGGAGCGCAAGCAGAAAAGAAAGCAGGGAGGCATGCCTCCCTGCCTGGTGTCAGGAGAGCGGAGCGCCAGTGTTAGCAGCCAGAGCCAAAGTTGAACAGCACGGTCAACAGGTCGGCGTCGTCCACAACCCCATCGCAGTTGACATCCACGCGCCCGAGTGCCGTGCCATTCTGTCCAAAGGCGAACAGCACCGCGAGCAGGTCGGCATCGTCCACGCACCCGTTGCAGTCCACATCGCCTGTGTGCGCGGTGCAGGTCCGCCCTGTCGCCAGCAAGGCGCGGTAGACATTCAATCGCCCGGCGCCAGGCGCGATTTGACGCCCTGCAAAGGGGATATACGGGTCTACATTCTGCTCCAGCAGCTGGCGCAGTTGCTGGTTGGTCAAGTGGGGCGCGTGCGACCAGATGAGCGCCGCCGCGCCTGCCACATGGGGGCACGCCATTGAGGTGCCGCTGAGCGACAGGTAGAGGTTTCCGATATAAGTCGAGTAGATGCGGGCGCCCGGCGCGGCAATATCCACCCAGTCGCCATATTGTGAGAAGTCGGTGAGGGTATCCGCTTCATCGGTTGCCGCCACCGCCATCGCATTGGGATAAAACGCCGGGTAGCTGGGCGCGTTGGTACCGTCGTTGCCTGCCGCGACCACCACAAGACGCCCGTTATTCCATGCGTAGTTCACCGCGTCCAGCTGTGCCTGCGAGCCGCCGCTTCCACCCAGACTCATGCTGAGGATGTGCGCGCCATTGTCCACTGCCCAGATCATGCCCGCCACCACATCGGAGGTCAACCCCGAACCGGGCGCGGTCAGCACTTTCACGGGCATCAGCTGCACAAAGTTGCTGGCGTCGGCACGGCAGGGGCTATAGCCTGCCACCCCAGCAACCCCGACTCCGTTATTGGTCTCTGCCGCGATAATTCCGGCGCAGTGAGTGCCGTGTCCATTATCATCGTTGGCAACGGGCAGCTGCACACCCGCCAGAATCTGGATTCCGTAAATAGAGCCGTCCGCACGCCGACGGAAACGATTGTCCAGGTCAGGGTGAATATACTCAATCCCTGTGTCAATTACCGCCACATAGATGGTTTGCTGGGGGTTCCACAAATCCCATGCGCGATCCGCCTGCACAAGGCGCAAGCCGTACTGGCGTGTATATTCCGGATCGTTGGGCGTTGCAGAAGCATGCACGATATAGTCGGGTTCCGCGTAGCGAACACCAGGGAGAGTCTCTGCCAAAGCAAGGGCGTCCTGCAAACTCAAAGACGGTTCCAGCTGAAGCGCCACAACCCGAATTGGGGCTATTTCATGGGTAATCGCCCCCAGCCCCTGCAAAATCAGGTGCGTAACCTGTGGGGTCTCCTCGCTGAGTCCCACAACGATGCGGTCAGAGGCGTGGGGAGCCGTGAGGGTGCGGTGCGTCGAGTCCGCATACGCAATACCAAAATAGAGTAGCCCCGTCAGGGCGAAGGTGCCGATTCTTCTTCGCATAGCGTCTCCTCCCTATCCAACTCCATCGTTGGTCTGATGCTGGTTATTGTACGCGCTCGAACTGAACGCAAGCTGAACAAAAGATGAAACCCAGATGAAGCGCCTTTTGGCAGGCACAAAACGGGTACAATTCTGCCGACGAGGAGGAACCCAGCCATCGCGACGCACGAGAAACTGATTCGGGAGATTCTGGTGAATGTCTCGCCCCGCGAGACGCGCATTGCCGTGCTGGAAAACGGGCAGCTGATGGAAGTGCGCTTCGAGCGGGGCGAGCGCGTGGTCGGCAACATCTATAAGGGCATCGTGCAGAATGTGTTGCCCGGCATGGACGCCGCCTTCGTGAATATCGGACTGGAACGCAACGCCTTTTTGTATGTGGGCGACATCCTGCCGGAGTTTACCGACACGGACGAACCGCCTCCAACACTCCGGCGCTCCGACCTGCGCAAGCGCAACATCAGCGAGCTGCTCAAAGTAGGGCAAGAGATTCTGGTACAGGTGGTCAAAGCGCCGCGCGGTACCAAGGGCGCACGAGTCACCACGCGCATCACCCTGCCCGGACGCTATGTGGTGCTGATGCCCGAAGCGAGCCATCTGGGCGTTTCCCGTAAAATTGAAGACCGCGCCGAGCGCGATCGGCTCCGGCAGATCGGGCAGAAACTCCATCCCCCGGGCTTCGGGCTGATCCTGCGCACCGAATCGGAAGGCAAGACCGAGAAAGAGATTCGGCAGGATATTGAGTACCTTACCCAGCTCTGGAGCCAGATTCGCGAGCAGATTGGACAGGTGCAGGCGCCTGCGCTGGTACATCGCGACGCCAGCCTGCTCTATCGGGTCATCCGCGATGTGTTCTCGTCGGAAGTGGACCGATTCTGGATAGACGACCCCGAAGAGTACGAGAAAGTGCATGAGGTTCTCAAGGTGGTGGCGCCCAGCCTGCGCAGCCGTGTGATTCTGTACGATAAGCCCACCCCGATGTTCGAACACTTCGGAATCGAAAAGGAGATGGAGCGCCTGATGCGCCGCAAGGTATGGCTCAAATCGGGCGGCTACCTCACCATCGACGAGACCGAAGCCTTCACCGCGATTGATGTGAACACGGGCAAGTTTACGGGCAAAACCTCGCTGGCGGAAACGATTCTCAAAACGAACCTGGAGGCGGTGGAGGAAATCTGTCGTCAGCTGCGCCTGCGTGATATTGGCGGGATTATCGTGATTGACTTCATCGACATGGCGCGCAAAAGCGACCACCGTCAGGTGTTGCAGGCGCTCCAGCGCACGCTCAAGCGCGACAGGGCGCGCTTCCGAATCGGGCGGATCAGCTCGCTGGGGCTGGTGGAGCTCACCCGCAAGCGCACGGGCGAATCGGTTACGGAAGGGCTGACCCGTCCCTGCCCTGTGTGCCATGGGCGTGGGCGTATCCCTTCGCCTGACACCGTGAGCCTCTGGATTGAGCGCGAGCTGGCACAGCGCGTGCTGAAAGACCACGCGCAGGCATATCTGGTGGAGGCACATCCTTCTGTGGTGGAGTGCCTCGTGGGCGAGGATGGGGTCAATATCGAGATGCTGGAACATTCGCTGGAGTGCGCGCTCTTTACCCGCGCCCGCCCCGATCTGGGCATCGAAGAGTACCGCATCACCCCCGGCACGCTGGAGCAGTTCAAACAGAAATATCTACCCTATCGCCAGCTGCAGGTGGTGGAATGCCGCGTGGTCCCCTCCGCTGCGGATGAAGAATCAAAAGTGGGCTGGACAGAAGACGGGTATCTGATTCTGTGGGAGGATCAGCCCCCCACTCAGCCGCACAGTAAGGTGATGCTGAACGAGGTGCGCCGTTCGTTCGCCTTTGCGGAGCCGGTCGGCGCGGGCAAACTGAAAAAATCGGAGGTTGTGTAAGGCATGGAACTACGCCAGATTCAGATTACTTTGAACGCCGCAGTGGGTCCTCTGAACGAGGTGCGTCGCCAGCGCATTATGGAGGCGGTCGGGCTGGATTTCAACATTCAACCTGTCCCGTTTCAGGGGGCGCTGGCGCTGGTGAACCCGCTCCGTCGGGAAGCGTTGTTTTTGACCGATGCGCAGATTCAGTTCACCTGTGAGGGGCAGCCTGCGGAGTTTTCCCCGTCCCGTGTGGAGCATCTGCTCGGCGCGATTCGCGATACCCTGCTCCTGGACGACCGGTTCCCGATGCTGCTCCAGGTGATTGCCCACAAAGATGCGAACGGCTCCGCGTTCGAGCATACGGTGGAGGCGTTCACGCCGCTCCCGCCCCATCTGATGCGCCAGTATTTTCCGGGCTTGCGCGGGCTGGGGCTGCGAATCACTTTCGAGGAGCATCCCTATGTGTGCGACCTGCGCATCGAGCCGCTGTTCAGCGACCCTGCGTATTACTTCATTCAGTTCAATGCGGGGTCTCAGGGTGCGGCGCAATCGGTGGCGCGCGTGGTGGAAGACGCCGAACAGTGGGTCCAGCGCCTGCAGAACGAGTTCAACGCGGTGATTGAAGAGATGCTGGGGCGCTGAACGCGCCCTCAGCTTCTCAACGACTCGCTGCCGCCACTTCCCCTTTCGCGACGGCAAGCAGCTCTTCCATGCTCGTTTCCGCCACCGCAACAGAGCGGTCTGCCACCCCGTAGTAGAGCATCCAGCGCCCGTCGGACATGGGCACCAGCCCTGTCGGGAACACCACGCGCTCGAAGAAGCCGCTCACCTCGTAGTCTTCGGTGGGCGCAATCAGTGGCTCCTGCGAACGATGAAGCACCCGATGGGGTTCCTCCAGATCGAGCAAGGCGACCCCAGCGCAGTAGCCATCCTTCGCGTTCACGCCATGATACACAATCAGCCAGCCTTCGGGCGTTTCCATAGGAGGCGCGCCGGCTCCAATTCGGCGCGAATCCCACTGATGCACGCGCGGCGCCATCAACACCTGATGCCCACCCCAGTGCAACAGGTCGGGCGAATATGCCAGCCACATGTGGGGTCCGTTGAAGCCTGAGGGCGCGGTGCGATGCATCGCCACATAGCGCCCGCCAATCTTGCGCGGGAACAGCACCACATTTTTATTTTCGTGGTGCAAAATTAAGCCATGCCGCTGGAATTGCTTGAAATCGCGCGTGCTGGCTAACCCCACGCAGATCCCATAGCGCGAGACCGCCGTATAGCTGATATAGTAAGTGTCGTCAATCCGGGTGATACGGCAGTCTTCAATCCCATACTCTTCGTAGGGCGTTTCGGGGAACAGGGTCGGTTCCGGGTCTATGGTGAAATGGATACCATCGCGGCTGCGCGCCAGTCGCAGATGCGAGATGGAGCTGAGATAAATCCGCCCCTCGTATACCACCGCTCGCGGGTCGCTGAGGTCGGTCAGCGGCGAATATTTGGGCACAGGCAGAATCTCAATCCGACGGCTCCCGTTGCGATGGTTCAGATTGAGCATCGGCACGCCCACATAGTCGGGGTCCTCCATAATGGGGCGTTCCGCCACACGCAAGAGCAGGATAACCTCATCGCCGAACCGTGTCGCGCCCGGATTGAACGCGCCAATCACTTCCATGTTCGGCTCAGAAGGCGGCACTGCCTCTGGCACGATAATCGGATTTTCCGCCACACGCTTCGCCAATTTCAATTCCTCCCTATCTGGTCGCTTGCAGGGTTGTGCCCACCCCTGTGGTGAGCTTGATAATGAGTCTTTCCATAATTTCGGCTGGATTCACACCGGGTAATAAACCTTTGAGCGCCATATCGGCATCTTTGAGCGCTTCGCTGGCGCTCCGGAGTTGACGCCAGCTGAGGCGCAACGCCTGGTCACGAAACTTGTTCGCCAGGTAGGGCTGACGCTCCAGCACATTCAACACATTTGGCTCCTGCACCAGCATCGCCGTGATTTCCGGTGGCACCTTTTTAGGCTCCTTGAGCGACTGCCGATGTTCCAGCAGTATCTTGACTCCCCACAGCAGCCGGTAGTGTCGGGCGATCAGCGCAAGGGTTTTGAGCGCGGTCTCGGTTGCGGGTGTGCCGGTGGTGAAAAGCAGCTTCATCTGGCGCAGGGCGCCAGATGCGTTGCCCTCCACAATCGCATCCACAAGGGCGAACACCTGCGCCTGCTGGGACGGGCTGACCACCGTTTGAATATCGTGGGCAGTAATGGTGGGGCGCGCCCCCACATAGAAACATACCTTCTCCAGTTCGTGGAAGGCGGTCTCGGCGACGCCATCCACCAGGGTCAGCAGCAGGTCCGCCTCGGCGTTGCCCAGCTCCTTGCCCTGCTCGCGAGCGAAGTCTATCAGCTGCTTGGCGAGGTCTCTGCCACGCAGGGGCTTGCACACTACCACCACGCCGTGCGCTTTGACGGCATCGGTGAGTGCCTTCCAGCCTGCTTTGCTGGCTTCGCTCTCCTCAGCGCCCACCAGGGGCAACAGCACCAGCACCGTGAACGGCGGCACTCTGGGCACCAGATCTGTGAGTTGCTTTAAATCGTTCGCCGTGTAGCGGTTGACGGCATGAACGATAATCAGGCGTTTTTCGGACTCCATCGGGATGGTTTGCGCCTGAAGGGCGATCTGGGCTGGTGGTGTTTCGCGTGCATCCAGCACGCTCTCGTCGGGGCTGCCGTGCGGGATGTCGAGCGCGTGGCGTAAGCGCTCCACAAAAGCCCGATGATATACAGGCTCCTCTCCCGTCAACAGGTAGACGGAAGCCGGAGCGCGCAACGCCTCATCCCTGAGTTGCAGGTAAGGGATTTCCATATACCCTTCGCCATCCGAGTTGAACCGTTTTGATGATTAGACGCATAGCCCCCATCTCCTGCCACAGCGCGCGCCGCAATTGCCGAAGTGCTTCCCGCATCTGGGCGATGCGCTCAGGGGTTTGCTCTTCGGGACCGTAGAGCCAGTAGGGAAGCGTGGCGCCCAACGATTCCAGCAGTTCGGCGAAGCGCGGCAGCTGGGGGCGAAGGTGGGGGAGGACTTCCTCAAGATAGGCGGTTATGGTTTGCCCCACGCGCATGGGCGGCGCGCCTGCCAACTGCAGGTAAAACAGGAGCGTGTTCACCGCCCGTCGCATGCGGGTTGCCTGGGGTGAAGCGGCGGCTTGCGTGCCCTTACGCCACGGCACCAGCAGATAGAGCAGATACAGCGCCACCAGGGCAATCGCGCCGTCCAGCAGCATGCGCTCCAGCGAGCGTCCGCGCCGTCCCCCTGCTTCCTCGCTGGCGGCTTGTTGCGCATCATCCTGCCCCACCACCTCAGCACCTTCCGTGGCGTCAAAAGGAACCCACCCCACCCCTTCAAAGAAGACTTCTGTCCAGAGGTGGCGATGCGCCTCGCGCACCAGATACTCGCCCGTCTGCGGGTCCTGCTCTGCGAGCGTAAACCCCGACACGACTCGCGCAGGGATATCGGCATACAGGCACATCACCGCGAGCGCTGTCGCAAATTCAATACAGTAGCCCTCCCGCGCCTCAAAGAGGAAATGTTCCACCACATCCACATCCCCCGGATATGCCTCCACATTCAGGTTATACTTGCAGTTTCGGGCGATATACTCCTTGAACGCCATCACCTTATCGTAATCGGTAGGGCGCCCCTCGGAAAGTTGCTCCACAAGATGCCTTACCGCAGGGCTTCGGGTTCGTGACCATTCCGCTGCCGCCCAGAGGTCTGGAAGGAGCGCATTGGCACGGCGCAGGACGGCAGGGTCGGTCGGCGGCGCATACGCCACGATCGTATACTCTTCACCCGCTTTGAGGGGCTCCCTCGCAATATCCACCAGCCCCACACGCGAGCGATAGCGCACTTCGTCCGCCGGGGCTTCCAGCTGCAGGGGGAAACCGGGCGCATAGAAGGTGTCATGCCAGCCGTTGAGGATTTGCACACGAGCGCGTGCAAGCGTTTCTCTGGGCGGGTTGCCCCGAAAACGAAACTCGAAGCGTCCCTCCTCGTTGGGACGGTAGGTGTAGCGGAACGACGCGGCGCGCTCCCAGCCACGCCCCGTATAGCGGGTGTACACCTCCGCACGCAGGTAGGGGTAGGAATGAGAGCCTTCCAGTCGCACCCGCATTACGGGCATCCGACTCAGGGCGGTCGGTCCAGCGCCGACCATCAAATCGGGCGCCGATGAGGTCTCCGAGGTATTAGCTCTCATCCGCAGGGGCAAGCCAACCACGAGTCCCGAAACCAGCCGCCCTGCAGTCAACCACAACAGAGGCGCCATGACGAACGCAAACACCAGCGCCAGCACCCCAAAGCCCAGCACCGTCCGAAGCAGGAGTCTCACATGGAACGCAGGGCGCAGCAAGCGCGTTTCATAAAAATGCGCCACTGCCGTAACAAAGAGCATCGCCAGCAGAAAAGCCGCGAACAGCCAGGTAATCTCGTTTGCCAGAATATAGGTCGCAATCAGTCCAAAGAGCGCCAGTGCGGGCACACTCTGAAAGGCGGCGGAGGGGAGCGTCGCCATCAATCCACTGCGCAACACCATATACCACAGAAACGCCATGCTGAGATAGATTTCCACAGCGGGGTCCGTGGCAATCCCCAGCAGGCTGTTGAGAAACGACTGCCCTGTTAGTGCAAAGAACGCCAGCAACCCATCCAGCGTGCCCAGAGCGACACGGGTTGCCTCGGAGAGCGGGCGACGGCTCAACCACACGCTGACACAGACCCCCACGGTGGCAAACCCCAGCAGCGGCAAGACGGGAAAGAGGGAGACCTGTGCCATCCGTACCACCAGCACACTGGCGACGGTCATCAGCCACACAGACACATAAACCACCAGAGGCGGCGTGGGAGAACGCTCCAGAGCCACCGGGTCGCGTTGTAAAGCCATCTTTCGTTAATACGATTATACCCTTCGGTAAGTTCACAGAAAGGGGTTTGTCTGGCGCTCGCTGGCAACGGTGGTCGCAGGTCCGTGTCCGGGCATCAGGCGCGTTTCGTCGGGCAGGGTCAGCACGCGCGTGTGCAGGTGATGGCGCAGGGTCTCAAAATCGGCGTAGGGGATGTCAGTACGCCCCACACTGCCTGCAAAGATGGCGTCCCCGCAGAAGAGATAGGGCGGCTCTGTACGCACCAGAAAGCCGATATGGTCGGGCGCGTGCCCTTTGAGCGCCAGCACCTCGAAGCGCAAGTCGCCCACCTCAAAGGCGTCGCCTTCTTTGAGGAAGCGGTCGGGCGGTTGGAGGGGTTCCATAGGGGGAAGCCCCAGATAGACGGGGTGTTCGTGGGCATACTGCGCCCAGAGTTCCCACTCGCCCTGCGACATCCACACGGGGGCGCCCGTGGCGCGTTTCAGCGTGGGAATGCCCACCACATGGTCAAAATGCCCATGGGTCGCCAGAATCGCCACCACAGGGGGCGCGCCCAGCGCCTGCCAGCGTTCCACCACACGCTCCGCCTCCATGCCGGGGTCTATCACGACCGTCTGGCGCGTGCGCGGGCACATCACAAGATAAGTGTTGGTCTGCAAGGGACCCAAAGTCAGCGTTTCGATGTGGATCATCGGGCGTTCCCCGTGTCAGAGAATCCCTTCCTGTGGAAGGAGGATGAGTTCGTCCACATGCGCGTCGGGCGGCAGGGTCAGCAGGTTCACCACCACCTGCGCCACGCTTTCGGGGCGAATCATTTTGGAGCGGTCGGGCACATAGCCACCCTCGCCCCAGATGTCGGTATCCACGGCGCCCGGTAGCACGGCAGAGACCCGAATCCCGCGTTTACGCACCTCTTTGGCTAAGATTCGGGTGAGCATCAGCCCGCCCGCTTTGGCGCAGCTATAGGCGCTCAAGCCCGTAAACGCCCGCGCCCCCGCAATGGAGAGAATATTCACAATCTGCCCGCTTCCCTGTTCCAGCATGGTGGGCAGCACCAGGCGCGTGGTGAGATACATCCCCTTCAGGTTGCCCTCCACCGTTTGCCACCACTCTTCAGGGTTGGTCTGCTCAATCAGCCCCACCGCGCGGATGAAGCCCGCATTATTGACGAGGATGTCAATCCGCCCGGTGAGCGCCAGCGCCTCCTGAACCGCCTCGCGCATGGCGGTTTCGTCCGTGACATCGGCGGCGTACCAGTGAGCGCGTCCACCCGATTGGTTAATCGCGTCGGCAGTGGCTTGTAGCTGCGCCTGCGTACGGGCAATCAGAAACACAATCGCGTCCTGTTGCGCCAGCTGGTGGGCAATCGCCGCGCCAATCCCGCGACCGCCCCCGGTGATAACTGCGACCTGTCCTTTTAGTGCGCTCATTTGAGTATAAGGATACCCCAACCGCGCCCCCGAATCAAAACAGGTATACTCCAGCAGGAGGTTGAAAACGATGCTGAAAGACCAGCTGATTGAGGGACTGAACACCGACCTGGCGAACGAGTATCAGGCGATTATCACCTACATCACCTACGCCTCTACTGTTACGGGGATTTACCGCGAGGAGATGAAGGAGTTCTTCATGCGCGAAGTGCCCGACGAGTTGCGCCATGCGGAGTTTCTGGCGAACAAGATTGCGGCGCTGGGGGGTCAGCCGACGACCGTGCCTGCCCCCGTGCCGCCCGCCAGAGACCTCAGAGAGATGCTCCAGAATGTGCTTCGCGCCGAAGAGGAGACCATCGAGCGCTATAAGCAACGCCGTGAGCAGGCGGAGCAGCTGGGCGACTTCGGACTGGTGAACGACCTCGAGGAGATTATCTCCGATGAAACGAAACACAAAGAGGCGCTGGAGATGATCCTGCGCGGATTGTAAAACGAGGGGATAGCCGCAATCAGGCTATCCCCTCTTCAACCTCACTCAAACACATAGAGCAGGTACTGCGCCAGCCCGATATCGCCTTCCACCACAATCTCGCCGAGGTTGTAGGCGTCTAAGGCGTTCCGCTTGCCCGTCAGCACATCGAGCAGCACCTGCGCCTTCGCTTTGATGGTCACCTGCGCCTCGCTGGGCGAGCCATCGCGGCTGATAGTCGCTTTGCCTTCCGCTATCCGCAGATAGAAGTCGCCCGCATCGTTCAACGCGAAGCGATAGGTTACCTTGAGCTGACCTGCCCGCTCCGGGCGGAACCGCTTGAGATAGTCCTGCAGTTGCTTTTCCACTTCTGCGACCATGCCACCACTGCCTCCTTTGGCGAGAGGGGTCATGCGTGTTAGCAGCTCGCGTGCCGCCTGCACCATCGCGTGCCCAATCATCGAGCCAACCGACATGCTCCGTTCGTAGCTGTAGAGCTCCAGATAGTAATCGGGCGGGCTGAGGATGTAGCCCAGTTCATCGTTACCCAGCCCAATCAGGAACACGGGGTCGCCGTAGGGCGCCATCATATTCTTGAGCAGGATGCCGATATTGGGTAGTACCTCACCGGGCATGGTGAACATCACCGCCGAGCCGATGCGAATCAGATGCGATTCGGTGGTGATTTTATCGTTCTCCAGCGAGGGACCTTTTGGAATGATGCCCGCCGCAAGCGCCATCTTGAACTGCTCGTTCTCCAGCGGCACGGTGTAGGTTGTGCTGAAATGCTCCAGCGTGACGGAGTCAGTGAACTGGGCGTTCGCGAGGGCTTCCAGCGTTTTGTTGGCGATTATCGTGCCGTAGCGTTCGGCGCGCGCCCAGTCGCGTCCCTTGGGCGCGGTGGAGTTCGGGTCCGCCGCGGGCGAGACCATGCCCCCCAGCGCCCCGTTCACAAAGATGGCAACGCCGCCTCCGCGCGACTCCACCACCTGATAGAACCAGTGGGGGAAGTCCGCCGTGAGCTGGTCATTATTCAGCACTTCAGGGTGGCACGCGAAGTTGGTGAGCGTGGCGATGGGTTTGCCGTCCGCCTTGCTCCGCACCTGCAAAATGCTCGCTTCGGTATCCAGAATCTCCTTCACGCGATAGTTGTAGGCAACGCCCTCGATTTTTGTCTTGGCAAAACCGATGGTTGCAGGCTGGAGTTTGCGGGCAGCCTCGTCGATGGTCTTCGCGACGGTCTCGATCACGAAGTTGACATACTCTTCGTCGCGCCCAGAGCGCCCCGGCGGACCCCAGAGTCCAATCGTGTCGGGCGCGGAATGCACATGGGTACAGGCGACAATCACGCGGTTTGCCGGCACAGATTGCACCTTCTGGCGGATTTTCTGCACATCGTCGCGCAGCAGCCCCAGCAGGTCGCAGACCGCAATCGCGATTCGCTCGTTGCCGACCTGCAGCACCAGCGCGCGCACCCAGATATCGTCATGCACGCCGCCTGTGTTGGGGCGATTGGGCGAGTAGCCTGCCAGATAGACCTGCTTGCTGGGCGTAATCTTGTTCGCCGCGGCGCCCGCCTGCAGGCTCTGGCTCCATCCGTTCAATAAAATCAGCGCACTCAACAGCAGCATCAACGCTCGCATAGGGGTTCACCTCCACCTGTCGAACAGCCGTTCGAGAACAATCTTCAAATTCCTGCCTGCTCTTCCAGCGATTCGGTAGACGCCATCCGCAAAAACGCCTGCACCTTCGGATGCTCCGACTGGCGAATCGCTTCTGGCGTGCCCTCTTCAACAATCTGCCCGGAGTCAATCACCACAATACGGTCGGTGGTGCGGAACAGGCTGGTAACATCGTGCGAGACGACGACGGCGGTCAGCCCCAGCTCGCGGTTGAGCCGATGGATCAGGCGGTCAATCTGGTAGGCGTTCACGGGGTCCAGCCCGCTGGTTGGCTCGTCAAATAGCACGATATGGGGGTCTAACGCGAGGGCGCGCGCCAGCCCCACCCGCTTACGCATCCCGCCCGAAAGTTGCGATGGGTACAGATGCTCCACGCCCTCCAAACCCACCCACGCGAGTCGCTCTTTGACAATGCGCGCAATCTCGCTTCGTGGCAGTCGGCGATGGCGTTCCAAACCGAAGGCAACATTCTCATAGACGGTCATGTAGTCAAACAGGGCGGCGTACTGGAACACGATTCCCAGCCGCAGCCGCAGGGGCATTTTTTCGCGCTCGCTGAGCGGCGCGATATTGACCCCCTCAATCCACACCTCGCCCGCGGTGGGGCGCAGAAGACCCGCGATGCACTTCAGGAGAGTCGTTTTCCCACTCCCCGACGCGCCCATGATGCCCACAATCTCGCCATAGGCGGCGCGGAAGTCTACCCCCTTCAGAATGGTCGTGCCGTTCACGGCGTAGACCAGCGACTTCACAAGAATTGCGTCGGTGGAGTTCGTTTTCATCGCCTGGCAAACAGGGCGTCGGCAAGGAAGTAGTTCGCGATAAACACCAGCACCATCGAGAGGACCACGGCGCGGGTGGTGGCATGCCCGACGCCGACTGCGCCCCCACGCGCGCTCAGCCCCTGATGGCAACTGACCATGATGATAATCAGCGCGAACACAAGGGTCTTAATCAGCCCGCCGATGAAATCAAACGGCTCCACAAAGAGCTGGATAGAGCGCAGGTAGGTGAAGGGGCTAATTTCAAAGGCGGTTGCCACCACGCCGCCGCCCAGCACGCCCGCGAAGTTTGCAATCGCGCCCAGCAGGGGGAACATCAGCAGTCCTGCAATCAGGCGCGGCACCACCAGATACTGCACGGGGCTGACCGCCAGCGCCCGCAAGGCGTCTATCTGCTCAGTGATTTTCATCGTGCCGAGTTGCGCCGCGATTGCCGAACCACAGCGCGCCGTGACCATAATCCCCGTCAGAATCGGCGCCAGTTCGCGTGCCATCGCCAGCGCCGTCGCGCCCCCGACGAAACTCCCGCCCCCTACCCGCACCAGCAGCGACGCCGAGTAGAGCGTAATCACCGCCCCGGTGAACGCACTGGTCAGCACCACAATCGGCGCGGAGGTCGCCCCAATAAACGCCATCTGGTGAAGCATTTCGCGCCACTCTTTGCGCCCCGCCAGCAGCCCCCGAACGCTGGCAACCAGCAACAGGGTCAAGCCGCCGATAAACTCCAGCACCACGCCCGCCACGCTGGCACGCTGGGGAGCCTCCTCGTCCTGCCAGACCAGTTCCTCGCGCATCGCTTATAAAGTACCCGATAGCGGTTCGCAAAGCCTGACCATGTTCCTGAAAAACCCGTGCCCAACTTGAGCGAGGGTCAGCCGTTTCCTTTGACCGCAGTCCAGTTTCTTCTCACCAGTCCCCACACGATGGCGCCCAGCAACAGCCCAATCAGGATTCCCCACAGCGTGCGCATGAGCGACACTTCCAGGGGGGAGTGCAGGTGGCAGAAGGTGTTCACCAGCGAGACCTGTCCGATTGCGCCCAGCAGCATCGCCAGGGGGAGCCACTCGCGGCGTCCGGCGCTGAGCAGCCCCAGCGCGACCACCAGCGCGGGATGCCCAATCAGAAACTCTTTCGTGCGGGGGCGTACATTCATCACCTGTTCCAGCAGCGCCCGAAAGCGCAGTTCCCATTCCGAGACGGCGCCGGGCGCTTCGTTGCCCGTGCGCATCAGCATCAGCCCCAGCGCGCCCACCACCACGCCCATAACCGCGAGCTGACCCCACAGCACAGGGCGCCCCAGCCAGTCGCGCCAGAACTGCCAGCGCCCCACGGCATACGCGCAATAAAATCCCGCCACCAGCAGCAACGGCAGCACATGCGCCACCTTGACTCCCAGAAACTGGTCCGCTTTGATCAAAAACGGCGATTCGGCGAGCAACCCCACGATATGCAACGCGCCCAGCAGGCTCCACCCGAACGGGATGGGCAGCGCCAGCCATGGGGAACCCCGCACGAAGCCGGGTAGCACCACCAGCCCCACTGTCGGGAACAGAATCGCTGTCGCCAGCGCCACGCCTTTGCGCCCGATGGGAAGCAAACAAAGCAGCGCAACCCCCACGCCCAGCACCAGGGGCGCCCAGCCCCATGCCCGACGGAACTGCCACAACACCCATCCTGTCAGCACGCCCACGCCCAGCCCCACCAGTGGGAAAAGCCACGCAGGCGGCTCCAGCGGTCGGAACGGGCGCGCTCCCGAACGCGCAATCGTATAGCCTGAACGCGCCAGCACACGCCCCAGCGCTTGTATCAGCTGGCGCAGGCTGGTGGCGTCCCCGCCCGCCATCCGCAAATAGACCACACGGATGTTGCGCTCCTGCACGGCGCGCTCGAAACGCTCCACCAGCTCCTGCGGTGAGAGGGTCAGCGACTCGCCCGCGCTCACACTGTGAACCCGCACCGTTCGGTCAATCAGCAGTTGAGTCAGTTTCGCGTCGCCCCCCTGCTTGCCAAACTCGATACTCCCATAGCGCATGCCAGAAGCGCGAATCGCCTGCGCCGTGGTCTCCACCTGGTTCCGAAAGCCCAGCACCTGATCGCCCGCGAAGATAACCAGCGACGCTCCCTGCTCATTCGCCCGCAAGAGCGCGCCCCGAATCGCGAGCGGCGTGAGGTTGGGCTGATTCGTCAGGCGCGCCACAACCGTGTGCCCCGCCTGCAGAACGCCCTGCGCGGCTTCGGGGTCTATGCCGATGCCCATTTCGGCAATTGCGCCCGGATCGCCTTCCACAAAAAACTGGGCGCCACTTTCCGAGCGCACCACCACGCCCTGCCCGCTGTCGGGCGCTTCCAACCGCACCCTGCTCTTGAGCGCGAGCATCGCCTTCGCCTGCTGATAGCGCGGTTCCGAAAGCAGAAAAACGGGGCGCCCCTTCTCCTGCAGGCGAATGCCCCATGTGTTCAGTGTGCCTTCGGTCAGCGCAACCGAGAGGGGAGTCGAGAAGCCTTTCAGCCATCCGGAGACCGTTTTGCCCTCCGTGCTGGCGAGCGTGGCGATGTCCTCATAGTCCATCACCAGCTCCACCGTGCGGTTGGCGCGTTCCACACGGAGCCTCTGGAGCGCGAGCACGCCCGCTGCGCCCGACGACACCAGCAGCGCCACTATCAGCAGAAATCCGTTCCACCGTTGCACGCTATAGATTGTAGCATGCCGCGGCGTACCGAATCGCCCTGAATACAAAGCTGGTCTTCAGACGGTCAGGGAAGCTGGCGCTTCGATCCTCTCGTTCTGCAGGCTTAAAGGGGTAGGTTTTTTCATGCTTCCCCGAAAGAGCGACGGCTAAAGCCGTTCCTACGAAACAAAGCCAGCCTCCGCTGGCTTTGTCAGCCAACGCAGGTCGGCTTCGTCTTATAGGAACGGCTTCAGCCGTCAGGGCACAGGTTCCAGGACGGCACGCCTGTCAAAAAGCCTCCCCCTAGGACCTGAAAGAAAAGGTCTCGGAACGCTCACGCTCCCATCCTTGCAACAGAGCAGCTTCAGCCGTCAAGGCGGGGGCGTTCCCCAACATGCTGCGGGAGCGCATAAGACGGCGTCCCTCTCAAAAAAAACCTACCTCCTTAAGGGCGCGGGGAATGGGGCGTTTGGGGGCGTTAGCGGTGGAGGGTGTCGGGTGAGTGGGCGGGTCGTGTGAAGGAGGCGTATGGGAGTTAGGTGGGGTGTCGTTTGTGGGAGCGGGGGCGTCGGTGGGTGTGGGGGATGGTGGTGTTGTGGAATAGGGTGAAGTTAGTGAATGTGGGCAGGAGTTTTTTTGTGTGGATGGGGTGGAAACGGGTTTACAGAAGGATTTTTCAAACACCCTCTTGCTCTTCTTGGTATTCGCCTCAAAACGGGTTATAATTATGGATGACCCTTATCCATCCCCATCGAGCGGAAAGGGTGCATCCCGAACTCTAAAGAGAGGAGGTACAACAATGATGAGACATGCGCAACTTTGGTTGAGCGGTATCGCGATTGCGGCGCTGATTGCGGGCACCAGCGCCCAGACCGGGCTTGTCCAGAACGGCAGCTTCGAGACGCCAGTTAGCGACAACGCATTTGGGAGGGCACCAGCCACCTGGTTCGCGGGAAGCACCTTTGATGGACACTGGTATGTTTCTCAAGGCAGTATAGACATCAAGCGCAATCCTCTCACCCCGAACGCCTATGCGGGTGAACAGTGGGTCGACCTGAACGGCAGTCCCGGAATAGGCGGCATCTATCAGGATGTCACTATTCCTGTAGCAGGATTGTATACCCTTTCTTTCGCTATGAACGGGAACTATGGGTTCAATCCCGAGATTACGCGCACGATGACGGTCTCGCTTGGGGGTCTGTTCTCTGGAACCTTCGCACACAACTATGGCGATCCGTGGATAGTATACTCCGTGAACATCACTGTTAGCACTCCTGGAACCTACCGATTGTCGTTTGTTAGTACAACCAGAGGTACATATCAGGACGCCTACGGTCCGCTGGTTGATGATGTTCGCTTGGAGCTTGTGCCTGAACCCGCCAGCCTAACGGCAATCGGCGCTGGCTTAGCGAGCCTGCTGGGGCTGCGTCGGCGTAAGCGCTGAGGGCGGGTACGCCCACACTATCTTCGCCCCCTCTCCTCGTGATTGAGGAGAGGGGGCGGTTTTTTTCAGAACTGCTCTTCTTCTGTGGAACCGTGCATGGCAAGAGTAGACGCCTGACCGCCCGTGATGGCTTCCTGCACCATATCAAAATAGCCCGTGCCGACGAACGCCTGATGCTCCACGGCGCGGTAGCCTTCCTCGCGGGCTTTGAACTCGGCTTCCTGCAGGTCGGCATAGGCGGTCATGCCTGTTTGCGCGTAGCCGCGCGCCAGCTGGAAGGTGATGTAGTTCAGCGCGTGGAAACCCGCCAGGGTGATGAACTGGAATTTATAGCCCATCGCGCCCAGCTCGCGCTGGAACTTTGCAATCGTCGCCTCGTCCAGCTTCTTCTTCCAGTTGAACGAGGGCGAGCAGTTGTACGCCAGCAGCTTGCCGGGGTATTGCTTGTGAATCGCTTCGGCGAACTGGCGCGCCTGCTCCAGGTCGGGTTCGGAGGTCTCAAACCAGAGCAGGTCGGCGTAGGGCGCGTAGGCAAGCCCGCGCGCAATCGCGGCGTCCAGCCCGTTGCGCACAACATAGAACCCCTCGTAGGTGCGCTCGCCCGTGAGAAACGGCTGGTCGTAGGGATCAATATCGCTGGTGAGCAGGGTGGCGTTCAGGGCGTCGGTGCGAGCAATAATGATGGTGGGCACGCCCATCACATCGGCGGCGAACCGCGCGGCAACCAGCTTCTGAATGAACTCGCGCGTGGGCACCAGCACCTTACCCCCCAGATGCCCGCACTTTTTGGCGGAGGCGAGCTGGTCTTCATAATGCACACCCGCGGCGCCTGCTTCAATCAGCGCTTTGGTGAGCTCAAAGGTGTGCAGCACGCCGCCGAAGCCCGCCTCGCCATCCGCCACAATCGGCGCGTACCAGTAGATGTCATTGCGCCCCTGCGCGTGTTGCTTCTCATCTTCGCGGCGGAAGGCGTTGTTGATGCGCTTCACGACGGCAGGCACGCTGTTGACGGGGTACAGACTCAGGTCGGGGTAGGTCTGCCATGAGAGGTTCGCGTCGGCTGCCACCTGCCAGCCGCTGAGGTAGATGGCTTTCAGCCCCGCCTGCACCATCTGCACGGCTTGTGTGCCTGTGAGCGCGCCGAGCGCGGCGACATACGGCTCGGTGTGCAGCAGCTCCCAGAGTCGCTGGGCGCCCAGTTTGGCGAGGGTGTATTCAATCTGAACAGAGCCACGCAAACGCACAACATCCTCGGCTTTGTAGGGGCGTTGAATGCCCTGCCAGCGCGGATTCTCGCGCCAGTCGCGTTCCAACTGCTCAATCACCTGCTGCAGATTCATCGTCTACCTCCTCAGTCGATGTATTCGTAAGCGACCACCGTGATGAAGTCGACGAAGGTGGGCGAGAGTACGACGCGCTTGAGAATCTCGCTGGCTTCGGGGAAGCGTCGTTGCTCATAGGCGTCGTTGCCCAGTTCTTCGGCGATTTTCGCCAGCTCTTCGTCGAGCATGGACAGGAAGAGTTCGGGCGTGATGGTGCGCCCGTCGGTGAGTTTTGCGCCACGCTGGATCCACTGCCACAGCTGCGAGCGCGAGATTTCCACCGTCGCCGCGTCTTCCATCAGGTGGTTAATCGCGGCGGCGCCGGTGCCCCGCAGCCATGAATCCAGATAGCGCAAACTGACATTGATGTTCACACGCATGCCCCGCTCGGTGATGTCGCCGGTGGGGAAGTTCAGCAACTCTTGTGCCGTAATGGTGCGCGTGGGCTTGACATGGATTTGATTCGGCGTCGGCAGGTGCTTGTTGAACACCTCCATCACCACAGGCACGAGACCGGGGTGGGCGACCCAGGTGCCGTCGTAGCCTTCGCTGACCTCGCGCTCTTTGTCGGCGACGACCTGCGCAATCGCCGCGGCGTTCGCTTCGGGGTCATCCCGACGGGGGATGTAGGCGGACATCCCACCAATCGCGTGAATCCCGTGCTGATGGCAGGTCTGTACTACCAGCTCCGAGTAGGCTTTCATGAAGGGCACGGTCATCGTGAGCGTGGCGCGGTCGGGCAACACAATATCGGGGCGGTTCTGGAACTTGCGGATGATGCTGAACAGGTAGTCCCACCGCCCGCTGTTGAGTCCGCCGGCGTGTTCGCGCAGTTCATAGAGAATCTCGTGGGTTTCAAACGCGGCGAGGATGTTCTCTATCAGCACGGTGGCGCGAATCGTGCCGCGCGGGATGCCCAGCTCCTGTTGCGCCATCACGAAGACCTCGTTCCAGAGGCGCGCCTCCAGATGGCTCTCCAGCTTGGGCAGGTAGAAGTAGGGACCTGTGCCACGACGCAAAAGCTCTTCGGCGTTGTGATAAAAATACAGCCCGAAGTCGAACAGCGCGGCGGGGGCGGGTTCGCCGTCTATCCAGAGGTGCTTTTCCACCAGATGCCAGCCGCGCGGGCGCACGCACAGCACCGCGGTCTGCTCGTTCAGGCGGTAGTGCTTGCCTTCGGGGCTGGTGTATTCAATCGTGCGGCGCACGGCGTCATAAAGATTAATCTGCCCCTCCACGCAGTTCGCCCATGTGGGCGAGTTGGCGTCTTCAAAGTCCGCCATGAACACTTTTGCGCCTGAGTTGAGCGCATTAATAATCATTTTGCGGTCTACAGGACCGGTGATTTCCACGCGGCGGTCGGCGAGGTCGGGCGGATAGGGCGCGACCTGCCAGTCGCTTTCGCGGATGGCGCGGGTTTCGGGCAGGAAGTCGGGGTTTTCGCCTGCGTTCAGGCGCTGCTGGCGTTCCTCCCGTGCCTGCAGAAGCGCTTTGCGGGTGGGGTTGAACGCGCGGGTGAGCTTCGCGACAAAGCGCAGGGCGTCGGGCGTCAGAATCTGCGCATAGGCAGGGGGAACCGCGCCTCTAATCTCAATCCCTTCCGCCTGCAACTGCTGATTCAGCGTTTCACGATAGTCCATCGGCTGCCTCCCTTCTCGTTGTTGACTCTTGACCGACTGTTCGGTTAATAAGAGGATACCCCATTCGGTCGGTGTGGTTAAAAGGATACCCCACTTCGCGAGGCTTGAAAGGTAGTTTTTTTGAGGAGGAGCGCCGTTTTATGGGACCCTGAAGCGTGTGGGAGAACGCCCACGCCCTGACGGCTAAACCTGCTCTGTCGCAAAGATACCCGATGGAACCCAGGATGCCCCTCTCCGCAAAGTTCCCCCCGCAAGCGAGGGGAACCGGGGCGAGGGCTTCCGTGTGCCTGTATCGGTCGCACGGAGCAGGGTTGGTTCCCCTTGCGGAGCAGGGGGAACCCCACGGAGGGGTCTCGGAACGCCTATGTCCTTATCCTTGCGACAGAGCAGCTTCAGCCGTCCGGCACAAACACGCCGCGATTCCGTTGCCTGCTCATTTTCGCAAACAGCCTCCAGAGCGAATGGGATATAATTCAACAGCAGGTGTTATGTGCGAATCGTTTGGTGAGGCTTCACTGGAGGCAGTCGCTCGCGAAGTCGCTGTTCGTACGCGCCTGATTGTGGAGGGGCAGGTGGCGCCATACGACGCCGCAGCTCAGGAATGGGCGACCGCTTTGTTCGTCGCCCTGCCCAATCATCTGGACACGCCGCCCCTGCTGGAGGCGATAGAGGCGTGTCTGGTGAACCTCCTTTCGTGCGATAACGCCCCGTGGGACACCCCGATGTCGGCATTTCAAGAAGACCTCGCCCGGCTGGAAGCGCTGCTTTCTGACAGCAAACTGTATCAGGGTAGGGTATAATTCTCCCCGTGCCGGAGTGGCGGAACTGGCAGACGCGCCGGTCTCAAAAATCGGTCCGGGGCGACCCGGGTGTGGGTTCGATTCCCACCTCCGGCACCATGCGAATAGCCCCTTTCCCGTTCCAGCAGGAGAAACCCCGCCCCTGTTGAATCGTCCATCCTGCGATGAAGCGCTTTGGATTCTGGGGTGTTCTGCTGAGCGTGTTCTGGCTCGCAGGCTGTCAGCAAGAAACGAAATTTGGCGTGGTTTCGGGCACAGTAACGGATGTTGACGGCAACCCCGTGGCGAATGCGGAGGTCTATGTGCCCAACTCGCCTGAGGCGCGCACCTTCACCCTCCATAACGGCACCTACTATCTCACGAAAGTGCCCGAAAAGTTCACCGAGATTCGCGCTCGCGCCGAGATTAACGGAGTGGAATATACGGGCAGGCAGATTGCGCAGGTGTTTGAAGACATCCCTGCGAAAAGCGTGAACATCATGATTGCCCCCAGAAACCGTCAGGGAGCGGTGGAGGGCTATGTGCGCGACCCGCTGGGGCAGCCGATAGAGGGCGCGCGCGTGTTCGCTGGAGGCGCGCTCAGCAGCGCGATGGCGGTAACCGACTCGCGCGGTTATTACCGCCTCGAGGGACTACCGGGAGGTTACGATTACCCGATTGTCGCCTCTGCGCCCGACTACGAGAACGACAAGCGCACCGTCTCGGTGGTGGCAGGGCAGACGACGATTTTCAGTTTCACGCTGAACAGCGCGGTGAACCGCCCGATGGACGCGCCACAGAACCTCACGGCAACGGCGTGGACGATGCCCCGCTCGCTGACCGCCACCCGCAACGCCGCGCTCCGCCGCGCCTACGACTCCATCAAAGCGCTGATTGATGGCGACACCAAACCCCGCCGCGCCCTCTCTCGTGCCGACACCGGCTACTGGATTGAAGTTGACCTCTCGTGGGACTATGCCGAACACCCCAACCTGCTGGGCTACGGCATCTATCGGGGGCGCAATCAGGACGAACTGACCCAAAATTCAATTGCCTACCTGCGCGACCCGCTGGCAGACTTCTTCGCCGACCTGGATCCCGCCCTCCAGCCGAATATAACCTACTACTACGAGGTGGTAACCGTCAGCAGCTACTTCCCGCCCGACGACTCGCTGATTACCTCGCCGCGGAGCAATCGGGCAAGCGCGCGCCCCTTCACGGAGATTCAGATAACCGCCCCGCGCCCGAACGCCGTGGTGGACCTGCGTGCGGAGGCGCTGACTTTCTCGTGGACGCCCGTCGAGCGCGCCGACTACTACCTCGTGCTGATTTACGACCGCTTCCCCGACTATCAGGTACAGCCCTATTACCCGGCAGATTTGAGCAATCCGGGCGCGGCGAAGGTGTTCGCGCCGAACACGAGTCTGGTCTACACGGGTCCTGCGCTCTCGCCGGGGCGCACCTACTATGCGGTGGTGCTGGCGCTTACCAACGACCGTAGCACACGCGCCATCAGCCAGCTGGTGCCCTTCCAGATTGTGCGCTGAAGCGCTGAGGTATCCTTATACGGGATGGGGAGCCTGAGGGAGCGATTTCCCTTCTGGGGGCTGGAGTATCGGCGTATAGAGGGGGAGCGTCTGGCATACGCCTCGTGGCTGTGGGCGCTGGGGATGGTGGGCGTCAGCGTGATCCTGTATCCCCTTGTGGAGGCGCTCAAGCCGAGCGCGGTACTTTACTTCCTGCTGGGGATGCTGATTCTGGCGCATCTGCAGGCGCGCAGTATCCTGGAGCGCGCCATGCCAGTTGCCGGGTTCGCCGAAGACCTGCGCACGGGCAATCTGGAGCAGTTGCGCCTGCTGCCGTGGACCGCGCATGCGCTGCTGCTTCACCGTCAGTTGCCTGCCTTTTTCTCTCGCGCGGCGGTTCTGGGCGTGTGGCTGGCGCTTTATGCCCTGTGGAGCCTGTGGGCGGGCATGGGCGCGTGGGATGGGCTGGCGCTGTGGGTGTTGTTCAGTTTCGCGCCCTATCCCGTGCTGGTGATGGCGAGCTTTTACCTGCTGATTCCGGGCGGCTGGCTGGAGTTCGGGTGGGTGTTCGTGCCGACATTGCTGGGCTACGCCTTCTGGACGCCGAATCAGCCTTCCCAGAGTGCAGGGGTTTCCAGCTGGATGATGGCGCTGCTGGCGGGGCTGCCGGTGATGGTGCGCGTGCTGATGCCGGAACGCTGGATGACGACGCTTCCCGATATTGTGCCGTTTGTGGGGCTGTGGCTGGTGGTGGAGGGAGTGCGCTGGGAGCGTCAGGCGCGCTGGCTGAACGCGCCAAGCGGCTGGGGGCGCGGGTATCGCTGGCTCGCGGCGAGCGCGTTTCTGCTGTTTGGCGTGTGGCAAACCAGCGAAGTGTTGCGCCTGTGGGTGCCAGGGGGCGCCGCGAAAGCCGAGCTGCTGGGCGTGCTCTTCTTTTTCGGCGCGGGGTATCTGAACCTGCTCTGGCTGGACACGGTGCGCGGGCGTGAGAAGGTGCTTCAGCGATGGCGTCATCATCTCATGGAGACGCTAACGCTCCGCCTCTGGAGTCTGCTTTTGCTGGGGCTGGCGTTGCTCTGGCTGGGCTGGGCGCCCCAGGTGCCGCCGTTCTGGGCGATGTTTGCGGCGTTGACGGCTGTGGAGATTCTGCTGGGGAGCCTGTTTCGGTATGGCTTTCAGCGTGCGGCGATGCAGGCGGAGCGAGCGGCGTGGTCTATTGTCTTGCTGGGCGCGGCGCCTGCGTTGCTCTATCCGCTGGCGACGCTGATTCCGTGGCTCCAGCCGCTGACCGTGATGAGCCCGACGGTCGCACTGTTTTCCCAGACCCCTGCGTGGAGCTGGGTGAAGCTGCCTCTCTGGGCGACGCTGGCGCTGCCGTGCTTGCGCTATGCGGGGGTACTGGCGTTGATATGGATCGCTGGGCAAGGGGAAAGGACGCTTGCCAATGTGCGCCCCATAGGCGTTGCGGCGCGATGGCTCGGCTACCTGCTGGGCTACGGGATTTTAGACCTGATGGCGCGTCGGGAGAGCGTGAATCCCGTCTTTCGTTTGCTGGTGCGCGAGCGTCGGGGTGATTTCGTATGGCTGCTGGGATTGGGGACGCTGTTGTTCACACTGATCACAGAGCGCGGCGCTGGCATGTTCCTTGCCCTGAGTGCCCTACCTTTCGTGGGGGGCTGGATCTGGTACTGGGGCTACATGAGCGCCCATCGCACCGTGCGCAAACTGATAGATTCGGGCGAGTTGAAACAGTGGTTTCTGGCGAACCTGAAGCCGACAGAGATCTATTGGGGAATTATCTACGCCCACTGGTATTTTCAGGGGCGAGTGGTGGTGGGGTTCATCGTGGGAGCGCTGCTTGGGGGGATAGCGCGGGCAGCCATGGCGAACGCCGCCGTATGGGCGATTCCGCTGGGGTTTGGAGCCAGCCTGTTTGTGGGCGTGATGGCAATCATCTGGGCGTGCGCGTGGCTGATTGCCGCGCCGAACGGGGTGCGCGACGCGCTGTTGCTGACCCCAGATCGGCGCGGCGTGATGGCAACCCAGGTGGCGCTCAAAGCGATGCTGATTTCGGGCGTGAGCTGTATTGCTTTTATGCTGGCGCCCCTGATTCTGCTGGGGCTGCCCCTCTATTACAATCAGAGCCTGTTGACCCTGCAACGCCTGCATCGTTATCCCGAAGCCTCGTAGCTCAGCCGCGGCGCGGACGCGCACTCACGCGCGACACCTCATGGTGATAGACCTCCGCCAGCCCGCGATAGGGACTCGACTCCCATGCGTGCTTGACCTTCGTAAGCGCCAGTCGCAGTGCTTTGCAGACCGCCTGACGCGAAATCTTCAGCAGTTTGCCAATCTCGTAAGTGTTCCAGCCCGCGAAGTAATGCTCGCAGATGGCGCGCTGTCGGGGCGTCAGGTCGGCGCGGCGCAACGCCTCCTCCATCTCCACCTGCTCAAAGTACGCTCGTGCCTCCTCCGCAGAGCCAACCAGATGCTGACCCTGCAACTCCGTCTGACGCTGACGATGACGACGCAACTTGCGCTCAAACGAATCTTCGCGGATGAAGGGATATTCACCCTTCACATCCGAGGCAATCTCGAAGCAGACCTCCTGTGTGTGCATTGTCTTGCCTCCTATCCTTAAGGACAGAGTAGTAGACATTTGTATACCCCATGGGGTGCAGGATTCCTGCAGGTTTTCGCGAAAAGGGAGTGTTATGAGCGAGCGAAAGAGTCTGCAGGAGACCTATGCGCCCCGGAGCATCTGCTATGGGTGCGGTCCTGCGAACCCCCAGGGGCTACACATTCGTAGTTTTCCGGAGGGCGATGTGCTGGTGGCGGAGTGGACGCCTCAGCCGCACCATCAGGCGTTTCCGGGCGCTCTGAACGGCGGGATTATCGGGACGCTGCTGGACTGCCACTGCAACTGGGCGGCAGCGTATCACCTGATGCGCACGCAGGGGTTAGACCATCCGCCTGCCACCGTGACGGCGGAGTACACCATCAAAATGTTGCGCCCGACGCCCGTGGATGCCCCCCTGCAATTGCGGGCGTGGGTGGTGGAATCGCAGGGCAATAAAGTGATTGCCGAAGGAGAGCTGATTGCAAAGGGTGAAGTTTGCGCCACCTGCCGCGGCGTGTTTGTGGCGGTCAAGCCAGGGCATCCTGCGTATCATCGCTGGGATTAGGCGCCTGCGGGCAAAAAAGCGTGATTTTTGGCAGGCGAGAGCGTATAATTCCATAGGAGGCTATTGCGGATGTCCATTCACCGCTTTATGTACTGGCTTTTTCTGGGAGTCGGGATGGTGCTTTTTGCGACCATCGGCTTCCTTTTAACCGAGCCGTTTTTGAAGGCGGTTCGTGGCTGGGTTCCCGAAGCGAACTTATCGCCGCTCTGGACGCAGATTGGCTTCACGGCGGCGGGCTTATTGCTGGGGATTCTGGTGGCGAATCACAGCTTTCAGCTGCTGGCGCGCGTGGCACGCCATCTGGAGGAGGCGGAGCCTGACGAGAAGCTGGCGATTGGGCTGGGGGTGATTTCGGCGGCGGTGATTACTTTTGCGCTCTACCCGTTGCTGTTCGCGATTGGCGGCTCCAAGCTGGGCTGGGCGCTCACCCTGCTGGCATTCGTGATTCTGGTGTACCTGAGCATCGTGAGCTTTTTGAGCATGAAAGACTACCTGCCGCTGACCGCGCAGGCGGGGCGGCGCAAAAGCGGGGTCAAGATTCTGGACACCAGCGTGATTATTGACGGGCGCATTCGCGACATTTTGCGCACGGGTTTTCTGGAAGGCAAGCTCTATGTGCCCGGATTCGTGTTAGATGAACTCCAGCATATCGCCGACTCCGACGACCCGCTGCGTCGTGCGCGCGGGCGGCGCGGGCTGGATGTGCTCCAGCAGCTCCAGCATGAGGCGGACCTGGAAGTGCGCGTGCATGACCGACTCGCACCCCATATGGGCGACGAGGTGGACGCACGACTTGTGCGCCTCGCCAAAGCGATGAAGGCAGACATCATCACCAACGATTACAACCTGAACAAGGTGGCAGAACTTCAGGGCGTGCGCGTGCTGAACATCAACGAGCTCGCCGAGGCGGTGCGAATCCATGTGTTGCCCGGCGAGGAGCTGACCGTCATCCCCATCCGCGAGGGGCAGGAACCGGATCAGGGGATTGCCTATCTGGAAGACGGCACGATGGTGGTGGTAGAGGGGGGCAAGGCATATCTGAATCAGCCTGTGGATGTGGTGGTGACCAGCGTGCTACAGTCGTCGCGGGGGAAGATGCTGTTCGCAGAGCCGAAAGAGCTGAGCCATGCAACCGACACAGGAGTCGACTATTCACGCGCTTATTCTGGCGGGCGGAAGCGGCGTCCGATACGGTAAAACCCCTAAGTTATGGGAGCTGCTGAACGGCGCGCCCATCTGGTGGCATGCATTATGGCGGGTTATCACGCACCCGCAGGTGGAGTCGGCGACCGTCGTGGTGGCACCCGATTCGGCAGAAGCTTATCAGGCGTATCTGGAGGCGCATCCCGTGCCGAAGGCGGTTCAGATTGCCCCGGTGGGGGGTGAAACACGCCAGCAGAGCGTGCGGAACGGACTGGCATGGGTTCCCGAATCGGCGGCGTATGTGGCGGTGCATGACGGCGCGCGCCCCCTGGTGAGCCATGCCTTGCTGGATCGGCTTTTTGAGGCGGTGCGAATTCATGGGGCGGTGGTGCCCGCGCTCCCCGTTACCGACGCGCTCAAACGGGTTCATCCCGATTCGCCACCGCAGGTGCTGGAAAGCGTCCCCCGTGAATCGCTCTATCGGGTTCAAACTCCGCAGGTGTTCCGTCAAGAATGGCTGCGAGATGCCCACCAGCGAGCCGCTGCCCGCAACGACGCGCCCGACGACGCCGAACTGGTGCGTCAGGCGGGCTACCCGGTGGTTATTGTGCCCGGTGAGGCGTCTAACCTCAAGCTCACCACGCCCGACGATCTGGCGCTGCTGCGGTTTTACAGCGGCGAAGCGAGTGGCGTGCGTGTGGGAATCGGGTATGATATTCACACATTGGTCGAAGGGCGAACGCTGGTGCTGGGCGGTGTACCCATCCCTTTTGAAAAGGGGTTGCTGGGGCATTCGGACGCGGATGTGGTGTTGCACGCGCTCTGCGATGCGCTGCTGGGTGCTGTGGGACTGGGCGATATTGGTCAACACTTTCCCAACACCGACCCGCGCTGGAAAGATTGCTCCAGCCTGACGCTCCTGCGCGAGGTAAAGCAGCAGGTGGAAGCAGCGGGCTACCGCGTGGCAAATCTGGACGCGACGGTGATTGCCGAAGCGCCCAAACTCGCGCCCCATATCCCCGTGATGCGCTCCCAGATTGCCCAGTGCCTCGAAATCCTGCCCACGCAGGTCAGCATCAAGGCGACCACCAACGAACGCATGGATTCGATGGGGCGCGGCGAATCGATTGCATGCTTTGCGATTGCCACAGTGCAAAAATACGCATCAGGAGGTTCCCTATGAGCAAATCGCGTAAATCAACCCGACGCAAAGAGGTGGAGATTGTCGATGTAACCTTCCGCAGTCCGCACGGCGAGTTGAGCGAGACCGAGAAGACCTATGTGCGGCGCAAGCTGGCGCGCCTGGCGCGATTCTTCCACAAAATCTGGACGCTGGAGTTCGTGCATGAGCAGGTGCGCGGTCAGCACGAGGTGAGTATTAATGTAGACGCCGATGGGCATGCCTTCCATATTCAGGAGCGTCACCACGAGTTTCGGGGTGCGGTGGACGCCGCGGTGCAGGCGCTGGAACACCAGCTGGCGCGCTATAAAGAGAAGCTGCAGAAGGGGCGCGGTCGCGTGCCCCGTGAGGTGGCGCTGAGCGAGGCGGTGCTTCCCGAAACGGCGCCTGAAGCCGAGGAGGAGACGCCCGAATCGCCCACCATCCGCTCCGTCAAGCGCGTGACCCTCAAGCCGATGAGCGTGGAAGAAGCGCTGCTCCAGGCGGAAATGGACGAACGCCCCTTCTATGTGTTCCACGATGCGGATACCGACCGCATCTGCGTGTTGACCCGTCAGGGCGAGAAAGTCTACGACCTGATTGAGATTGTGTAGCGCTAAAGGGGCAGGGCGCCCCCCTTGCCCCTTAAAAACAAAAACCGGAGCCCCCTCTAAAGAAAGCCCCGTGGGATGCCATAATAAAAAGGTGTGGGACATCCGTGTCCCCGATGCTTCAGGGAGGTTGCCGATGGTTCCCGTCCTCTGAAGGTCGCACTCCCTTGCGACGCCCCTATTATACCCCATCCGATTCGGCGATGTCAAGGGGGATTCGGGAAATCCCTCTGATACCTGACACCCCAAGCAAAGCCCTCACTACCCTTCTTCTGCTATGAGATAAAGCCGCAACACGTGCTCATCGCCCGCCCAGTGCGCGAAGCCCCGCACAACCCCAACAGGCGTGCCTTGCTGGGAGAGAAACAGTTCCCCGAAGTCCGCTATCTGCTTATACTGAATGCGCATTCCGAGCAGCCAGTAGTAGCGCAAAAACAGGCCAGGGTACACAAAGCGAGGGAGGATGAGCGCCAGCTCCGATTTGCCCGAAGCCAACCAGACGACAACACGCACATGCCGGGAGGTGTTGCGCAGTTCCACGATGGAAACCCTCTCGGCAAGCGCTTTCTGGAGGATTGTTGCGGCGATCCGGGCGGCAGGCAGTCTATTGTCAATTGCATCAGACTGATGACGCAGAAAGAGTTGCGTACCCCACTCCACAATCGCAGGCTCCGCGCGAACCTGATGGAGCTTGCCCAGCCACCATGCGCGCAAGCGCGCCATGAACCCCAGCGGGCGCTTGACGGCAACCAGCAGCGTTCCCTCAAACTGCCCCAGAGGAAGCGCGCCCGCATGGAGTAAATATGCATAGGGCGTCTCCAGAACCCATTTGTTGGCATGCGCTCCGAACAACCCCAGCGGCAGATGAAATTCCTCTATCGGGAAAAGCGCTTCCATGTTTGCCTGCAGGGCGCGTTGAAAGAGCGAGGCGTCTAACTGTTCAAAAAACGCCCGCCGTGAGTCCAGCATCGCCCCCCAGCGGTCGGGGTAGAGCTGGTATAGGCGTTCGTAGAGACTCACCCCATCGGATTGCGCCTGAACCGTCGCAATCTCGGCAGGGCTGAACAACTGTTCGGCTTGCCATCTCTGGAGCAGGGCGTCCATTCTCTGCAACTCCCCGTAGTAAGTGTACCTTTTTCAACGCCACCGGGGTCCGACACTCGCCTCACGCCACGCACCCGATGCCGCACACGCTGCCTCCTTGCCCAACCGCTCCAACCAACGCCACCACACCTGACCCGATAACAGGTCAACCGACCCCTGCAAATACCCACGCGCCACACGCGCACACAAACACGCGCCCCCAACGCCGACGCAGGTCAGCTTCGTTTTATAAGAACGGCTTCAACCGTCAGGCACAAAAGAGGGTTTTTTCCAGACACCCCCACACCCCCCTTGACAAACCCTCGGGCGATGGGGTATACTCCTGACCAACGGTCAAGATTGACCGTCGGTTATCTATGACCCGGAGTTCAAACGAGCGTTGCTATGAATGTTTCTAAGGATGTCGCAGGGAATCGGCGAGAGCGCCGCAAGGAGGAGACCCGCCAGCGGCTGATCGAGGCGGCGCTCTCGCTGATGCAGGAAAAACCCTTTGAGCAAATCTCGGTGGAAGAAATCACCGAACGCGCCGATGTCGCCAAGGGCACTTTCTTCAACTACTTCCCCACCAAAGAGCATCTGCTGATGGCGTACATGCAGGAGATGGTGGAGGAAGTATACGAGTTTTTGGAGCAGCTCCATCCTGAAAGCGCCGAAAGTCAGTGGGAGGTGTTGCGTCAGGTGATGCGCGTTATTGCAGAACACGACGGGCGCTCGCTGGCGCTCACCCGTTCTATGTTCGCCGCATGCTGCCACAACGACCACCTGCGCCAGATGGTCGCCAGCATGATTGAAGAGGCGACCCAGCATGCTCTGATGGGCTTCCAGAAGGGACAAGCCACAGGCGAGTTTCGTCAGGATGTGAGCGCACGCGACCTGGCGCACTACGCCGTCCGACTATATCGCATCTGCCTGATGGAGTGGATTATGGAGAACGACTCCACCCCGCTTCCCGAACTGGTAGAGCAAACACTGGAATTTTTCAAGCCCGCATTTCTCAATCAGGAGGTTCGAAAATGAGAGCATGGACTGCACTCGGCGCGCTCTGCCTGATAAGTGTGGCGCTGGCGCAGGATTCAGCACAACCTCCGCGTTTGACTCTGGAGGAAGCCGTTCAACTGGCGTTGCAGAACAACCGTCAGGTGCTGATCAGCGAGCGCACGGTCAAAAAAGCGCGTGATGCGGTAAGCGAGACCCGCAGCGCCAGCCGCTTCCAGATTCAGGGCACAGCGACCTACACACGCTTCGACGAGGTCGCCACGGCACGCTTTGGTCCCCAGCCCGTCCGGCTGGGCAACATCGAAAATCGCACGGCGCGAATTGTGCTGACCCAGCCGATAGACATCAGCGGCATTATCCGCACGGCGGTGCAGGTCGTTTCGCTGAGTTATCAGATTGCGGAGTTAGACTACGAGCGCACACGCAACGAGATTATCCTGCAGGTTACGACTGCCTATCAGGGGGTTGCCCGCGCCGAAGAGTTCGTGCGCGTGGCGGAAGAGGCGCTCAAAAACGCGCAGGAGCGCCTGAAGGTGATTCAGGCACAGGTGGACGCGGGCGTCGCCTCACAGTTTGACCTGCTTCGGGCACGCACGCAGGTCGCCCAGAACGAGCAGGCGCTCTTGAGCGCCCGCAACCAGCTGGATTTAGCCAGAGCCGCGCTCAATAACCTGCTGGGGCGCCCACTGGAGACCCCTGTACAGGTGGTCAAGCCCGAACGCCTGCCCGAACTTGAATCAGGGTTAGACCTTGAGACGCTCATTCAGCGTGCCTATGCCCAGCGCCCGGAGGTGCGCGCGGCGGAGCGCGGCGTGGAACTGGCTCAGGCGAACATCCGCAACGCACGCCGCGGCGAACTGCCCACGCTCGTGCTGACAGGACAAGCCGATTTCAACCTCAACACCAGCCCTTTCACCCCACGACGCGAGACCTACACGGGCGTGCTGGTGCTGTCCGTGCCTATCTGGGACGGGGGTATCACACGGGCGCGCGTTTCGCAAGCACGCGATGACCTTGAGATTGCGCAACTGCGCCTGCTTCAAGCACGGGAAGGGGTCGCGCTGGAGGTGCGCAACGCCTACCTGAACCTGCTCGATGCCAGAAAGCGTCTGGAGGTCGCCAAACAGGGGCTGGAGGTGGCTGCCGAGGCGCTGCGCCTGGCGCGTGTGCGATTTGAGGCGGGCGTCTCGCCCCAGCTGGAAATCAGCGACGCCGAACTGGCATACACGCAAGCACAAACCAATCTCGTGAACGCACAATATGACTATCTGGATGCCTATGCCAGCCTGATGAAAGCCATCGGTGCGATAGGAGGGAACCGAATATGAACGCGAAACACTCAGGAGCTTTTCTGCTGCTGACGGCAGTCGGGCTGAGCCTGACAGCATGTGGGCGGGGGTCAGCCCCTCAGGCGCAGGCGGAAGCAAGCGCAGAAGTCGCTGTCGCTACCGCCACGATTAAAACCGGTACCATCAGCGAAGCGGTCTCGGTCACGGGCGAGCTGACCGCCTATAACGATACCGTGGTCGCCACCAAACTCGGTGGAAAGATTGTGGAAATTCGGGTGCGTGAGGGCGACCGCGTGGCGCAAGGGCAGGTGATAGCAGTGCAGGACCAGACCGACCTGCGCGTGCAGTTGCGCCAGGCGGAAGCGGCAGTGCGTGCCGCCGAGGCGAACTTGCAGCAGGCAGAGACCGCCGCGCGTGTCCAGCCCGATCAGGTGGAGGCGCAGATTCAGACGGCGAAAGCGGCGTTGCTGGCGGCGCAGGCGCGGCTCCGTGCGCTCCAGACAGGCGCACGCCCGCAGGAGCGCCAGCAAGCTGAGCAAGCGGTGCGCGCCGCCCGCGCCAACTACGAACTCGCCCGCGCCAACTATGAACGCGCGCAACGACTCTACGAACAGGGCGCCATCCCCAAACAGCAACTCGACTCTGCCAGAACCGCCTACGAAGCTGCGCAGGCGCAACTGCGTCAGGCGGAAGAGGCGCTCAGCCTGGTGCAGGAAGGTCCGCGAAAAGAAGACATCGAGGCTGCCGAGCAAGCAGTCAGGCAAGCCGAGGAGGCTTACCGTCAGGCGTTGCTGGGGCGCTCGCAGATTGAGCTGGCGCAACAGCGCGTTGCGGCTGCCCGCGCCGCGCTCGCACAAGCTAAAGCCCAGTACGCCCTGCTCAAACAGCAACTGGACGATACCGTTATCCGCGCCCCCTTCGACGGCGTGGTCGCAGATCGTTTCGTAGACATCGGCTCGATGGCAGGGCAGGGCACGCCCGTTGCTCGCATTGTGAAGCTGGATCGCCTCTACTTCGAGGCAGTGCTGCCCGAAACCCTGCTCTCGGAAGTGCGGGTGGGCATGCCTGTGACGGTCAAAGTAGATGCCTTCCCCAATCGCGCTTTTCGGGGCACGGTAGAAGCCATCTACCCCGCAACCGCCGATCAGGCACGCAACCTGCGCCTGCGAATCAGCCTGGCAAACCCCGCTGACCTGCCCCTCAAGACAGGACTGTTCGCCCGCGGCGAAATTACCCTGCGCACCTACACGAATGTGCCGCTTACCCCAAAGGTCGCTCTCCTTGAGAAGGGGGGTATCACGCGCGTGTTCGTGGTGGAAGACGGCAAAGCGAGAGCCAGAACGCTCAAGGTTCGCGCCACCAACACCGAGGTTGTTTATGCGGAAGGCGTCAAGTCCGGGGAGGTGGTCGTAACACGGGGGCAGGATCTGCTGAGCGACGGGCAACCTGTGCGCATTATCGATTCAGGGAACTGAGGAGGAACGCTTATGTGGGCAACACGCCTTGCCTTAAACCGACCCGTCACGATAATGGTGTTTGTCGTGGCGATTATTGTGCTGGGGTTCTACTCGCTCAATCGGATGCAGGTGGAGCTTCTGCCGAAAGTGGATGTTCCTGTCATCACGATTATCACCGCCTACCCAGGGGCTTCACCCGATGAGGTGGAGACCCTCGTAACAAAGCCGATAGAAGACGCGGTGGCGGGCGTGGAGGGGCTGCGCCAGATTACCTCCACCTCGCAATATGGGGTTTCTCAGGTCGTGCTGGAGTTTTATATCGGCACGGACATCGGGCAAGCCTATATCGATGTGCAGGCGAAGGTGAACAGCGCCATTCGGCTGCTGCCCGATGATGCGGAGCGTCCCGTCATCAGCAAGCTGGACACCCAGTCGCAACCTTCGATTTTCATTTCGCTGACGGGGGCGCGCCCCGCCTACGAGCTGCGCGATCTGGCAGACAATGTTATCAAGGACCGCCTTTCCAGTGTGCCCGGCGTCGCCGCCGTAACAGTGAGTGGTGGACAGAAGCGTGAGATTCAGGTCGCTATCGACAAAGACCGCCTGAACGCTTACGGCTTATCTATTAACGCGGTCGTGGCGGCGTTGCAGCGAGCGAACCTGAATGTGCCCGCAGGGCGCATCACGGAGGGCGAGCGCGAATACAATGTGCGCCTGCTGGGCGAGTTCACTTCTGTGGATGAGTTGCGCCAGCTACGACTCTACCTGCAGAACCCCCGCAACCCCATGGCGCGCGGCAGCACGATTCGCCTGCAGGATATCGCCGAAATCCGCGACGGCTTGCAGGAACGCACCGTGATTACACGCACCAACGGTAAGGAAGATGTCTCTATCGTGATTCAGAAAACCAGCGATGGGAACGCGATAGAGATTTCCGAGGGCGTGCGCCGCATCCTCGCCCAACTGGAGCAGGAGTACCCCGACCTGCAGTTCACCATCACGCAAGACGAGGCGACCGCCGTCAAAGAGAGCCTTGCCGACCTGCGCCTCGCGCTGGGAATCGCCATTATACTGGTGGTGCTGATTATCTACCTGTTCCTCTATAACCTGCGCGGCTCGTTCATCGTGGCGATGGCGATCCCCACCTGCTTCTTCGCGACCTTCATTTTCATGTATTTCGCAGGGTTCAGCATCAACTTCATGACGATGCTGGGGCTGTCGCTGGCGGTGGGCGTGCTGGTGGACGACGCGATTGTGGTGATTGAAAACATCTATCGCCACCTGACGCTGGGCGAGGAGCCGATGGAGGCAGCCTATAATGGGCGCACCGAGATTGGTCTGGCAGCGATTACCATTACCTTTGTGGATGTGGTGGTGTTTGTGCCGATTGCGTTTATGGGGGGCGTGGTGGGTCAGTTCTTCCGCTCGTTCGGGCTGACGGTGGCAGTGGCGGTGCTACTGTCGCTGATTGTGTCGTTCACGCTGACCCCGATGTTAGCCAGCCGTTTGTATCGGCGCGGCGAGGCGCTGGAGGAGCCTAAGGGCTTCTTCCGCTGGTTTGATCGGCTCTACAAGTCGCTGGAGCGCGTCTATCGAGGCGCTCTGCGCTGGGCGCTGAACCACCGCTGGATCGTCATTCTCGCAGGCAACGGCGCGCTGGTCGCGGTGCTGTTTATGATCGGGTTTTCCGCCGCGAAAGGTAGCCCGCTTCTGCCCTTCCGATTCGCGCCCTCGCAAGACCAGGGGCTCATCAGCGTTACCATCAAAATGCCCCCTGATGCTTCGTTGGAGCAGACCAGTGAAGTCGCGAAGCGGATTGAAGAGGCGGCGCTCACCATCCCTGAGGTGAAATATGTTTCGACCGTCGTGGGGCGTGTGTCGGGCGGAGTGCTGGGCGCAGGCGATGTGGGACCGCGCTACGCCAACCTGCAGGTCAGCCTGCACGAGAAAAAAGCGCTGCTGGACAGCCTGCTCTTCTGGGTCAAGCACGAGGAAACCCTGCGCACTCGAAGCGATGTGCAGGTGGCGGGCGAGCTGCGCCAGAAGATTGGCGAGATTCCGGGCGCCCAGATTGCGGTGAACACAGTTTCGGGCTTTCGTGGAGGCGGATTCGGCGCGCCCATTCAGCTCGCGCTCGTCGGCAAAGACACCCAAACCCTGCTGGAGACCGCCGAGCGCGTGCGCCAGATTATCAGCCGCATTCCCGGCATCAAGGACCCCGACCTCTCGTGGACAGCGGGCAGCCCGGAGCTGCAGGTGATTATCGACCGCGAGCGTGCCACCCAGCTGGGGGTCAGCATTGCGGAGATTGCCCTCGCGCTCCGCACCGCTTACGAGGGCGATACCAGCGTCAAATATCGCGAGGCGGGACAGGAGTATGATATTCGAGTGCGCCTGCGCGAAGACCAGCGGAAACGCGCCTCCGAGCTGGAAAATCTGGTGGTTACCTATGTTCAGGGCGCACCTGTCTACCTGCGCGATGTCGCCACCATCCGTTTGGGCGAGGGTCCCTCCAAAATCGAGCGTGCAGACCGCCAGCGCCGCGTTACCGTCACGGCGAACCTGCTGCCCGGCTACACGCCCGGTAATATGCGCATCCAGATCGATAACGCGCTCCGCGAGGCGAACGCCATCCCGCCCGGCGTTACGGCGAAATGGTTCGGCGAAAACGAAGTGATGGCGCGCGAGGGCGCTTACATGGTGCAAGCACTGCTGCTGGGGCTGATCCTGGTCTACCTGCTGATGGTCGCGCTGTTTGAGAACTGGCTCTACCCGTTCATCATTATGTTCAGCCAGCCGCAGGCGCTGGTGGGTGCGTTGCTCGCACTGGTGATTGCTCGCTCGGAGCTGAACATCATCTCGATGATTGGGATTATCGCGCTGGTCGGGCTGGTGGGCAAGAACGCGATTCTGCTGGTGGACTTCACGAACACCCTGCGCCAGCGCGGATTGCCGCGCAACGAGGCGCTGCTGGAAGCGGGTCCCATCCGCTTACGCCCCATCCTGATGACTTCGCTCGCGCTGATTCTGGCGATGATCCCGATTGCGCTCGGTGTGGGACGCGGCAGCGAGTTCCGTTCGCCGCTGGGAATCGTGCTGATCGGTGGAGTCGCCGTCAGCACTTTGCTGACCTTGCTGGTGATTCCGTGTATGTATACCGTGATGGACGACCTGACCCAGTGGCTGGGGCGCGTCCTCTGGCATCGGCGCGTCGTGGCAGTCGCGGAGCAACCAGAGGAGCCAGCAGAAACCGAAACGCGACGCTGATTCTTCCTGCCTGTGTCTGCAGGGGGCGTGCCAGACGCGCCCCCTGATGGCTTATGGGGCAACACAAGCGGTCGGGTATCATGCGGGTGGGGTGATACACCGTGACGGTTAAAGGCACTGTACGGGGCAACTGTATTGAGCTGGACGAGCCGTTGCCGCTGGCTGAAGGCACGCGCGTGGAAGTAACCATCACTCCAGAATCGAAACCACGCAAAGGGTCACCAGCGGCATGGCTCCAACTCGTCGGCACACTTAGCGAGGAAGAAGCGGATACGATGATGGAGTTTATTGAGAAGCATGTCCGTCGAATAGATTGGGAGCTTTTTCAGGATCAGGAGGAACGAAAATAGTGCGGTATCTGCTCGACACGAACCACTGCAGCTATTTACAGCGTGGTCATCCCAGAGTAGTAGCCAAATTCCGCTCGCTTCCGCCTGGAACAGAGGTTCTCACTTCCGTTGTTACGCAGGCAGAACTGTTGGCGGGCATTTATCTGGCATCCTCGGCGCGACGCCGTAGAGAACTGATCTTGATTTACGAAGAGTTGATGAACGAGATTGCGGAGATTCTGCCAATTACCTCTGCAGTTGCCGAGCACTTTGCGCGAATCACGAGCGAATTGGCAAGAAAAGGTCGCCCGATTCCCGTGAACGACCTCTGGATTGCCGCAATTGCGATGGCGCACAACCTGATTCTGGTCACCAGCGACACGCACTTCAGTGTGATAGAAGGACTACAGGTAGAGGACTGGACACAAGCCGAGGGCGAAGAAGCATAGCGCCTACAACCCCAGCAGGTATACTTCAAGCGATGCGGCACAGGTGGCTTGCAGTTCTGGCGCTAATCGCGTTCTGGGTGGGCTTTAGCCAGCAGGAGCGGGGCATCCGTTTCGGGCAACTGAATATCGATTTCGAGCAACTGACCTCCATCCAGCACCGCAAGGACAAAACGATTATGCTGGAGGTGCGTGGCTCGGCGAACAATCCTGTCGTGGTCGATTCGCCTGACCAGAATTTTCGGATGCGGACGCTTCGCCTGCAGGGGGTGCTGGCTCAAAACGAACAAGGGCAAATGCGTTTGCAGTCGGCGGCGGCGATAGGGCGCGTGGAGTTCTTCTATGAGCGCAAAGAGCCGTTCACCCGCCTGAATGCAACTGCCAACCGCGCCGACTACGACGACAAGGAGCAGAAAGTTACGCTCTCGGGCGATGTGAGCGTGGACAGCGAGGACGAATTCTATCGCGTGCGCTGGCGCAACAACGAGCGCGTGGTGGTCTATCTCGGTGAAGAGAGCCTGCGCGTGGAAGCAGAAGGCAAACTGCAGGGCGGTCAGCGCCGGGGCGAGATGACCATCACCTCCAAGCAGCAGACCGCCCGCTGAACCCTACGCCGCCTGCTCCGAAGCACGCTCCCGAAACGCTACCGCAAACACCGCCGCCACCAGCACGGTAATCACCGTCGGGACGGCGAACACCATCGTGTAGTTCGTTGCGCCGTCGGTTGTGAAGAAGTCCTTCAGCCAGCCCGCGAAGAAAGTGCCCACCAGCATGCCAATCCCCAGCACCGCCACATTAATCAGCGCCTGCGCTGAAGAGCGCACATCTTCGGGCGCCACCATGTCGGTGTAGATAAACGCCACCACGAAGAAGAACACATAGCAGAACCCATGAAGCGCCAGCGCCGCCACCGCCAGCCACACGATTTGTGGGTTAGTCTCGTGCAGTGCCCATGCCAGCGCAAACACCGCATAGCGTATGGGCCATGCCAGAATGCCCAGCAGCATCGTTTTACGAATGCCCCATACTGGCAGCACCGCTGGGAGCATAAATGCGATTGTGAAGATTTCGGCAATCTGCGCGATGGTCATCCATGAGGGCAGGTTCTCGGCGGTAATCCCGATGCCAGCGCCCGCCGTCTGCAGGAACGGGAAGGTCAGCACATAGTAAATCGGCAGCTCGGTCGCCACAATCAGCGCGGTGATGAAGAACACCAGATAGTTCGGGTTGCGGAGCAGGCTGAAGGCACGCATAAATGCCAGCGGGTCGGGGGCTTCTTTGGCGGGCGGAGTGTGCGGCAGGGTGAACGCCAGCAAAGCCGCCAGAATCGAGATGGCGCCCGAGATGACGAAAATGTCAATCACGCCCCACTCCAGTGACTGGAAAGCGGTGCGCGTATAGCTCACAAACCAGTTCGCCACAATCCAGCCTATCGTGCCCCACACCCGGATCGGACCAAACTCGATCGCGGGGTTATCCAGATTGCGCATCGCGACCGAGTTGGAAAGCGCCAGAGTGGGCGCGTAGAAGAAGGCATATGCCAGCATCAGCGCCATCATCGGCACCAGCTCCCGCTGGAACGCCAGCGCCAGCAGCAGCACACCGCTCAAAAAGTAGAAGATTGCCAGCGCGCGCTGGGCAGGCATAAACCGATCCGCCACCTGACCCGCGGTAAAGGGCACGATCAGGTTCATAATGGGCAGGGCGTTATAAATCCACGCCAGCCCTGCGCCTGAAAAGCCCAGCTCCTTCTCCAGATAGCCCGACAGCGGCACTGCCCATGTGCCCCAGATAGCGTACTGCAGAAACATCATCACCGCAAGCTGGGGTTTCTCAACCAGCACCCGAAACGCAATCGCGAAAGTGCTTTCCCGTCGCTCCTGCATCGTTCCCTCCTTGCGGGCGTATAATTCGGGCGCGGTGTGCAGGTTCCTGCCAGCTCAGTGCGCTTTGCCGTTCGTTTCGGCGGGGTAACCCCACTCTTTCGTGCCGAGCAGACTTTCTGCCACCCAGAGGCACACGCCGAGGCAGGCGACCATCAATGTGCGCCAGCCATCGGGCAACAAAAAGAGCGCGCTCAGCCCGCCTGCGAAACACGCCAGCACGCCCCAGCGCATCGCCGTCGCCCGCGCCCAGAACCGCGCCACCTGACCCCGAAAGAGCCACGCGCCCAGCGCAACCGTCCCCGCAAGAGCCAGCCCGTAGCCGATGCTTGCGAGGTTCCCGCCCAGCCTCGGAACGCCCACAGCACGCTTTTGCCACGCCTGCGAAGCGTCATAAATCTCCATCGCCCACGCAAGCCACCACCCCAGCGCCACAAGCGCCAGCACAATTAGTAGCAGCATACGGAAGGGGGGCTTTTCGGGCAGAACGCGCGCCTGATAGAGTGCCACCAGTCCGAACCCTGCGCCCAGCACGCTCCACGCGGCGAAATTCGCGCCCAGCAGAGGCAAGCCACTCAGGAGCATCAGGCAGCCGTAGAGCGCGCCCAGCCCCAGCAAGCCCCGATTGCCGAACCGCCCCTTCTGACGACTCTCCAGATATGCCGACGGCGCCAGCGCGCCCGCCGCGAGCAGCACGCCCAGCCAGAAACCGTCCACCCCATACAACCGCTCGCCGCCCACCAGCCCTGTCGCCGCCAGCGAGCGATTCAGCCCATAGCCGCCTGCGATCAGCAAATCTGCCATCACCAGCGCGAGCGTGAGGAACCCCGCCGCGCCCATCAACGGCAGCTCCAGCCCACGAGCAAGCCCCCACATCAGCAGCGCCAGCGACAGCCACACGCCCGTCAGCCAGCCCCCGATTGCCGCCGCGTCCACACCGTAATTTTCCGTCCACAGCACGAACGGACAATAGGCGAGGCTCAGAAAAACCGCAGGGGCAAGCGCCCATATCCCCAACCCCACCACAAACAGGCGGCGCAGGCGTCCATGCAGCCAGCCCGCCCGCCAGAGCGTCAGCCCCATCACGAGCCAGCCCAGCCCCAGCCCTTCAACCGCGCCCTCCACCACAGGCGCCAGCTCGCGTTGCACCCATGCCAGCCCCAGAATCCGCCCCAGCGCATCGCTCTGCCACGCGTAGCCAATCTGCTCCGAAATCTGCCGCGACACCGTGCGCACCAGCAGCCCGTTCCAGAAGCGATGCCAGTCGGAGCGGCTCACCTCAAACGCAGGCGCCCCGGCTCCCTGCGCGGAATCCCATCGGCGCAGAATCGCGTACTCCAGACTCGGCGCGAAGTCCACATCCTGTATCAGCCCTGCCCAGCGCGTGGAGGGGCTGGTGAGCAAGCCGTTGCGCTCGCGCGCCGCGTAGCGCACGACGGCTGTAAGCCGCCCCCCTTGCGCCTCAGGCGGCGGGCGCGTACACACCACCCATGTTTCAATTCCCTCGCCAATCAACAGCTCCCAATCGCGATAGCGCCAGCGATTGACCTCTATAAGCGCCCAATCTACCTGCCTCTGCAAGAGCGCCACACGCAGCAGCTCGGCGTCGGGAAAGGTCTGAGGCGTAAAATAGCCTTTCTCGCTTACGGCAAGCAGGGCGTAGGGTGTGGGAGGGGGCGATTCGTCGAGGCGCATATAAATTCCGCGTTTGCCCCGTGCGCGCATACGACTGGCGAAGGTCTGGGGCAGGATGCCCTTGCGTGAAAGAGCGCCCGCTCCCAGTGCCACGACCGCGCCTTCAGGGGGTGTCTTGCCCGTGCGCCGCTGGAACGCCTCGCCTGCCGTGCCGTGTTCATAGGGCGATTCGGCGAACGCCAGCGCCACCTCGTCGGGGAAAGCTCTGAATCGTCTGCCTGTGGCAAGCGCAAGCGCACGGGAAGGGGTCGCCGTCTCCGACCAGAGCATCCATGCCCGCTGATGGCGTACCGCGCCCCCCAGCTCCTCGTGGGTATGCCCGTAATGCACCAGAATCACCACCACACGCGGCTGGGCGAGCGCCTCGCTCCCCAGCAGCATCAGCAGCAACGCCAGCCTAACGCGCAATCCGAAACTCCCCAAACTCGCCCGTGCCCGTGTCCCAGTGAGCATCCACTTCACGCACCCACGCGCCCGGCGGACCCACCCGAAGCACCTGTTCCAGCAGGGTACGGAGCGCTGACTCCTCTCCTTCTGCCACCACCTCCACCGAGCCGTCGGGCAGATTGCGCACATAGCCGGTTAGCCCCAATCGCGTGGCGTGTTCCTGCACGAACCAGCGAAAGCCCACGCCCTGCACGCGCCCGTACACCTGTGCGTACAACCGCTTCATCAAAGCGAATTATACACGCCCCTCAATACTGCTGGAGCAGCTCAAGCATCGCCCGATCCAGCTGTTTGCCGCGCCACGATTCGTACTTCACATCGGCGCGCTGGCTGTTGAGGATGCCGAAGCTGCCTTCAAAGTTCCAGAGCGCCCAGCCCCAGCCTGCCGCTTTCCAGAGTTCCAGCATATCGCGCATCCATGCCAGCACGACTTTGTGGGGCGTCTTGTTGTACGCGCCGAACTCGCCCACCATCACGCCGACGCCGCGCCCTTCAAACGCTTTCCACCGCGCGTAGAAGGTCTCCCACAGGCGGTTCTTGTCCCACACGGTGTCGCCCTCCTTGAGGGGGTACTCGGTGGGCTTTTCCCACTTATCCGCGCCCTGCACCCATTCCGCCATGTAGTGGGTCAGTCGGAACGGTTGGTAGCCGCGCGTCGCCTGCGCCACTTTCAGCGGGAGCAGCTCTTCGGCAGGGGTCAGCCCCCAGTCGCGCCCGTCGCACACAATCAATCGCTGGGGGTCTACCTTGCGGATGGCTTCCACCACGCGCTCCACCACCTGCCGATGGCGCTCGGCGTCCACACCCGAAGGTTCGTTGAACAGATTGAAGCTCAACTGCCGCCCCGGAATGCCCTTATAGCGTCGGGCGAACTGCTCCCAGTGGTGGGCGCAGAGGCGTTGCATCTCCGGGTCCGTCCACAAACTTGCTGGCTCAGGCGGCGAAGCGACGGTGTAGCCGGGCGCACGGTGAAAGTTAATCTGCACATGGAGCTTGTATTTCTCGCCCCAGCGCACGGCGCGGTCAATATCTTCCAGCACGCTCTGGTCAAGGTTGTAGGGGTTGGCTTTGTCCGTCCAGATGCGATAGTCCATCGGCAGGCGGACAAAGTTGAACCCCAGTTCGGCGATCCATTCAAATTCGCGCTCTTCGAACGGGCGGTTGCTCCACTCCAGCCCGAATCGGTTCAGCAGGTTGAAGCCCCGCCAGCGCGGCAGTTTGGCATGGCTTGCTTCGGGCAACTCGCGCATGGCGGTAGTATACCTGCCCGTGACTTCACGAGCAGAGCCGTGCTGTGCCCTGACAGCCACTGCCGAAGTTGAACAACACACTCAGCAGGTCGGCGTCGTCTACGGTGCTATCGCAGTTCACATCGGCGAGGCAGGGGTCCCCCTCTCCTGCGGTGCGGGAGAGGGGGCAGAAAGGGGATGCGCTACTGCTTCCGACCCTGCTGTGCCCGCAGCTGCTGCAGCTCCGCCTCCAGCTTCCGAATACGCTCTTCCTGTACCTGCAGGGCGTTCACCAGCAGCGGAACGAGCGCCTGATAGTTCACGGCGAGCGTCTTCTGGGCGTCGCCGCCTTCCTCCACCAGCTCGGGGAATATCTCCCGCAACTCCTGAGCGACAAACCCGTATTGCAGGCTCTGCGGGAGCGGTGCTTCCCGCCAGTAGTACGACACAGGGCGCAGGTTCAACAGGCGCTGGTAGGCATCGCTCGCATTCAGGGGCTGGATGTCGCGCTTGAGCCGCTCGTCTGAACGGGTGTAGACGCCGTTCGTTCGGATGCTGGCGCACACGATGTCGTAGGTTTCCAGTCCCCCAGCCCAGCCTGCAGGCCAGTCGTTGTAGAAGTAGATGGTATTGTTCCAGAAAGCAGCGATGCGCGCGCCAGTTCTGCCTCGCGACTGAAAGTAGCCTCCGATGCCATCGGGGCTGAAGCTTAGCCCAATCACGCCGCAGTTTCTGCCGCTGGGGGCGGATACCAAGCCGTACACGCCCCTGCCATCGGGGCTACGGCTTTCTCCATACACGCCGATGGTGGTGCCGCTGGTGGCGGTGGCATCGCCGTACACGCCCGTGCCAGCGGTGCTGGCGCTTCGCCCAACCACGCCGTAGGTGTAGCCGCTGGTGGCGGATGCCCAGCCGAACACGCCCGTGCCATCGGTGCTGTTGCTACGCCCCCACACGCCGTAGGTGGCGCCGCTGGTGGCGGATGCCGAGCCATAGATAGCGCCGAGGGCTATGTTCGTCTCCACATGCAAGTGGCTGTCAGGACTGCTCGTGCCGATGCCGACACGCCCAGCATTATAGAAGATGTTGCTCCCCGACGCCTGCCAGAAGGCGTCGCGCAGGTCGTTGCTGGGCGCCCACGCGCTGCCATTCCACTTCAGCACCTGACCCGCTGTCGGCGCTGTAGACGACACCGCGCGCCCCTGCAACCGCGCCACCGTCGGGTTCGGGTAGCTCCCACTCAGGTCGCCCCCCGCCGAACCGATTGGGTTCGCTGTGCCCGCCGTCGCCGCGCGTATCGCATACGGCGTCGGGTTGATTTTCACACGCGGCGCAAGCTCCTGATAGCCGCCCGTGCTACTGCCCGGACGCACCGCAATCTCCAGATACCTGTCCGCGCCTGTCCACACCGACGAGCCGAAGTCTATCGTGGCGGTGAACAAGCCGTTCTGCACATTCAGGTCATCCGCAAACTGGTCTGCGCCAATCTGCGTCCCCCCAGTGAGGGCGTCGTACAGTCGGAAACGAAAGTCGTAAGTCCCGTTCGCGGGGTTACCGTTGTCTTTCAGGAACCCCTGAAAAGTAAACGGCTGGGCGCACGCAAGCGCCAGAGTTGTCAGCAAAGCCAGCAACAAAGACACTTGCTTCCACATACTTCCGACCTCCATCGCGTGCATTATAACACACGGGGTCTTACGAGAGTCTTAAAAAATCGGGGTTTTTACGGGATTTGTTCTGATTTGGGGTGGATTTTGGAGCCAAATTCTCCCAGAAAATGGCTTGCGTGAAGGGCTGGCGGCAGGGCGTAGCCATGCGATCGTTTGCTGAAGCGAGATGGGTAGAATCGAGGGCATGGCGTATGAGGTGATTGTGGTGGGCGCAGGGGTGATAGGCGTGAGCGTCGCCTATCACCTGAGCGCGCTGGGGCAGAAGGGGGTACTGGTGCTGGAACGCGCGGAGTCGCTGGGGGCAGGTAGCACGGGCAAAGCGACAGGCGGTTTCCGCTGCCAGTTCACAACGGAAATCAATGTGCGCCTCTCGATGCTTTCGCGAGAGAAACTGTTGCGTTTCCCAGAAGAAATCGGCGTCGATTCAGGCTATCGCCCGTATGGCTATCTCTTCTGCGCCACGACGGAAGCGCAAATGGGGTTGTTGCGGCAGGCGCTGGCGGTACAACATGCCGCAGGCGTCCACGCCGCACGCGAGGTGGCGGTAGACGAGATTCGCCAGATTAACCCCGCCCTCCGTACAGACGATCTGGTGGGCGGCACTTTTTGCGACTGGGACGGGTTCACTCGCCCGATGCAGATTCTGGAGGGCTACTGGCGCGCCTCACAGCGGCTGGGAGTGGAGTATCGGTTTGGCGTGCCGTCGGTGCGCCTCTGGCGCGAAGGGGAGCGCATTCGAGGCGTGGAAGTTGGCTCCGAGCGCATCGAGGCGGGCGCCGTGGTGAACGCCTGTGGCGCATGGGCAGCCGAACTGGCGCGCACGGCAAACCTTCGTCTGCCCGTAACGCCCGTCAAGCGTCAGGTCGCCCAGACCTACCCGTTCGACAAACTCCCTGAAACGATGCCCATGAGCATCGATGTCAGCGACGGGTTTCACCTGCGCGTGCGCGATGGGCGCGTGCTGCTGCTCTATCCGCACGGGCTGAAGGAGGAGCATACCCTTGAGCCTACTCTGGAGACCGAGTGGCTGGAGATTGTCCATCAGCGCGCCTGCCAGCGGGTGCCATGCCTTGCCGAAGCGCGCATAGACCCCCACACCAGCTGGGCGGGACTCTATGAGATGTCGCCTGACCGCCACGCAATTGTGGGTGAGGCGCCCGAATGCAGAGGGCTGTATCTGGTGAACGGCTCCTCGGGGCACGGGGTGATGCACGCGCCCGCGCTGGGCGAGATTGTCGCGCGGCTCATTCTGGGCTTACCCCTTCCTGTGGACATCACGCCCCTGCGCCCCACCCGCTTCGCCGAAAACGCGCTGAATCCTGAAACGGGCGTGCTGTAGGGCAGGATTCGCCAACAATCCGCATAAATTAACAGCACGAGGGATTTCTCATGTTCAAAGGGATTCCGCTCACTCTGGGCGTGGAAGAAGAGTATCAGATTGTGGACGCCGAAACCCGTGCGCTCGACTCGTATGTGTCCAAGATTCTGCCCGACGGGCGCGTGCGCCTGCAGGATCAGGTGAAAGAGGAGTTCATGGAGTCGCAGATTGAGGTGGGCAGCCATATCTGCCAGACGGTGCAGGAAGTACGGAGCGAGCTGCAACGACTTCGCGGCGCCCTGATCGAAATCGCCGAGTCGCAGGGCAAGCATATCGTGGCTGCCAGCACGCACCCGTTTTCACGCTGGGTAGACCAGAGCATCACCCCACGCCTGCGCTACAAGGCGCTCGAAGAGAATATGCAAGATATTGCCCGCCGCCTGCTGATTTTCGGCATGCATGTGCATGTGGGTATCGGCGACCTGGAGCTCACCATAGACATCTTCAATCAGGCACGCTACTTCTTGCCCCACCTGCTGGCGCTCTCCACCAGCTCGCCCTTCTGGGATGGACGCCGCACAGGGCTGAAGTCCTACCGAAGCGTGGTCTTCGAGAACCTGCCCCGCACAGGAATTCCCGACTCGTTCGCCTCCTACGCCGATTACGACCTCTTCATGTGTACCTTAGAGCGCGTGGGGGTGATAGATGACCGCACCAAAGTGTGGTGGGATGTGCGCCCACACCCCAAATACAAAACGCTCGAGTTTCGCGTGTGCGATATTTGTACCTCCATAGAGGACGCCGTGTGTCTGGTGGCGCTGATTCAGTCGCTGGTGGCGTTTCTGGTGGACTTGCGGCTGGGCAATCGCTCATGGCGGATTTATCATCGCGACCTGATTCGCGAAAACAAGTGGCTTGCTGTGCGACACGGCATCCACGGGGAGCTGATAGACTTCGGGCTGGGCAAAAAAGTACCCTTTGAAGAGCTCGTTGAGGAGTTGCTGGCGCTGATACGCCCCTATGCGGAGCATCTGGGCTGCTGGGAAGAGGCAAAACGCGCCCGACGCATCGTCAAAGAGGGCACCAGCGCCGACAAGCAACTGCAGGTCTACGAAGAGTCAGGCGGCGACCTGAAAGCGGTGGTGGACTGGCTGATCGCCGAAACGAAACGCGGCGTTTAAGAGCTTGCGCTGGTGTAGCTGCGCAGGGCGAACCGCCAGAACGCCCGCCCCGCGATAAAAAAGCTCACACCCCACACCACGGCAAACACCAGAAACGCAGGCGACGCCTTGCCCAGCAACGCCTTCGTCGGAATCGTCGCCAGAAACGCCACAGGCAACACATAGGTGAACACACGACGCAACACCGCGTCGAACACATCCGTCGGAAAGCGCCCTATCTGCGCAAACACCTCCGACAACACCCACAGATTCTCCACCCGCACCAGCCAGATGCTCAGAGTCATCATCATGAAGTGGAACGAATAGAAAATCAGCACGCCCGTGAACACCATGCCCAGATAGACTGCCACATTCAGCAGCGAGGGCATATACTCCAGCCGAAACAGCGCATATATCCCCAGCAGAACCGCCACCACCAGCGAGCCGAGCTGGTCCAGATTAATCCGTCGCAGGGAAATCCAGAACTGCGAATCGACGGGTTTGAACAGCACGAAGTCCAGCGTGCCCTGACGCACCATCGTGGGCAGCTCCGACAGCCCGAAGTAGAAGAAGGTAGCAATCAGCGCGTCGATAAAGTAGAGCGTCGCGGCGAGCATCAGCGCCTCCGCTTCCGTCCAGCCTGCAATAGACTCCGTGTGGCGGTAGATAATCTTCAGCGTCACCAGAAAGAAGCCCAGCCAGATGGCGTTGTAAAACATCTTTGCCCAGAAGTTGGCGCGGAACTCCATCTCGCGCACGAGGCTCGTGCGCAAAAACGCGCGGTAGAGGTTCCAGTAAAAGCGCAGCCGTCTCACATGCCCACCCCCGTATACTGGCGCAACCCCGCACGCCAGAGAATCGCAGTCAACCCCATACCGATCAGCACCCACAGCCCCTGAATCCCGATTTGAGACCACATCAAATCACCCGTGAGTTTGCCCAGCGCAATCTCGGTGGGCACGGCGGTCGTGTAGCGGAACGGCATGAGGCTGGCAAGCGTCTGGAGCCACTCCGGCATCAGGGCAATTGGCGCGACCCAGCCCGACAGCAGCAACATCGGCACATAGTAGAGCGAAAAGACGCTCTGCACCTCCTGCAGCCAGAACGCCAGACACGCCAGCGCATACGCCACCCAGAACGACACCAGGTGCCCCAGCAACACGCTCAGCCAGAACTCCCAGCCCAGATAAAGCGGGCTGAGTGTCGTGAACCGACTGTAGTACCAGAGCGCCAGCGCCGCCATCGGCAAAAACATCACCATCCGCATCGCCCGCCACGAGAGATTACGCGCAAACAGCATCCAGCCCACCGGCACAGGGCGCAACAGCCACTGCGACAGCACACCCTCCTTAATCTCCCACGAAAGGTCCCACATCAGGTGGCTCACGATGAAGTTAGTAACAAACGCCATCAGCACATAATAGGTGACCATCTCACCTGGGTTGTAGCCCCCAATCGAGGCTTTGCCGTTGTATGCGGAGAGCCACACCAGCGGCATCACCAGGCAGTGAATGATATCGGTCAGCATCCAGATGAAGGCGCTGGCGCGGTAGGCAAGGCTGTCCTCGATGTAGATTCGCAACAGCGCGAGGAACTTGGCAAGGGCGCGCACGCCCGAATTGTACCCCACTGCAAGGTATAATCTGCTGGCAACGCCTTGCCCCATCACAAGGAGGGAACGCCGATGCAGATAGAGATTGTGTCGCACCCGCTGGTAAAACACATCCTGACCCAGTTGCGCGATGAGCGTACCGAGCCTGCCCGATTCCGTGCGCTGGCGCGTCAGCTCACTTTTTTGCTGGCAATAGAAGCCACGCGCGATTTGCCTGTGCGTACCCACCCTGTCAAGACCCCGCTGGAGACCACGGAAGGCTACTCGCTGGCGAAGGCGATTGTTGCCGTGCCGATTCTGCGTGCCGGGCTGGGCATGCTGGAGGCGCTGACCGAGCTCTTCCCCGACCTGCGCGTCGGCTATATCGGGCTGGAACGCGACGAGCAGACCGCGATTGCCCGCGCCTACTACTGCAAACTCCCGCCGCTGGATAACAGCCGTGTGCTGCTGCTGGACCCGATGCTGGCGACGGGCGGCTCGGCGGCGCAGGCGGTGGAGGTGCTGGTGAACGCAGGCGCGGAAGAGATTGTGCATATCTGCGTGGTGGCGGCTCCAGAGGGCGTGCGCCTGCTCAACGAAAAATTCCCGCAGGTACGAATTGTCGCCGCCTCGCTGGATCGGGGGCTGAACGAACGCAAATTTATCTTGCCCGGTCTGGGCGACTTCGGCGACCGGCTCTACGGCACGGGCGCACGCTGAACAGGTAGACTCATGCTATGCGACTGGGGATTTTCAAGGACTGGCTCAAGCGCGTGGGGCAGGCGTTCACCCGACGCGGTGTGGACGAGGCGCTTCTGGAAGAGCTGGAAGAGACGCTGATTGCCGCCGATGTGAATGTGCACGCGGTGGAGACCCTGCTGGAGCGACTGCGAGAGGAGGCGCGTGCGCAACGCCTGCGAGAAGTGGAGGATGTCAAAGCGTGCCTGCGAAGCATCCTCAAAGAGTGGCTGGGCGAGCCTGCGCCCCTGAACGAAAACCCCACCCCACCCACGGTCTATCTGTTCGTGGGGGTTAACGGCGTGGGCAAGACCACCAGCATCGCCAAAGTGGGCTACTGGCTCCAGCAGCGGGGCAAGCGCGTGCTGCTGGCGGCAGGCGATACCTTTCGCGCCGCCGCGATTGACCAGCTGCAAATCTGGGCAGACCGCCTCGGCACAGAAGTGATTAAACACAAAGAGGGCGCCGATCCTTCCGCCGTGGTGTTTGATGCGATTCAGGCGGCGCGAGCGCGCGGCTACAACTATGTGCTTGCCGACACCGCAGGACGCCAGCACACCGCCGCACGCCTGATGGAGGAGCTTAAAAAGATTTATCGCGTTACCGAGAAGGCACTGGGACGCCCTGCGGACGAAGTACTGCTGGTGCTGGACGCCGTGGCGGGGCAGAACGCCATCCGTCAGGCGGAAGAGTTCGCGCGCGCTTTGCCCATCACAGGGATTATTCTCACCAAACTGGACAGCACCAGCCGCGGCGGCGCAATACTGACCATTCGCCAGCAGCTGGGCATCCCCGTCAAACTCATCGGCACAGGCGAGAAAGCCGACTGCCTGGAACCGTTTGATCCCGACGCTTTTATTGAAGGGCTGATTGCTATCCCTGAAGAGGAAAGGTAGCACTCCGCCCTCTCTTGCGCCAGCGAGTCTCACAGGCGAAAGCAGTTGCCCCCCTTTCCTGCTCTGGAAAGGGGGCAACGAGACGGGAGGGCAAGCGAGAGCGTTCCGAAGCGTTAGCGCTTGCGCCGGCGCAGCGTCAGCAGGCTTGCCAAGCCGAAGCCAATCGCCGTCAGGCTGGCGGGTTCAGGCACAACCTCGAAGTTGTAAGTGTTGGAGCTGCCACTGAAGCCGAAGGTGATGTTGTCGACAGCGCCTGTGAACTGCCCATTCCAGCCAGAGCCGATGCCCGCGTTGACCGAAACCACAAACAGCTGGGCGCCCACAGCGCTTGCCGCCGCAATCCAGTCGGGAATGGTCTTCAGCACATTGTTGATGTTGACATTCGGGTCGCCGAAGCCCAGCGAGGCGGTTGCCCAGAGTTTGTAGTTGTTCGCGATGATGTCGTCGAACTGCCACGAGTTCGTCGGCGCAGCGCCAAATCCATTGTAGACGCGCTCAAAGGTCAGGTAACCCAGCGCGAAGGTGTTATCCGAATTGAGCCGCAAAATCCCCAGCCGCAGCACAGGATGGAGATGCCCGGGCACGGTGGAGCCGCCATCTCGATACCACTCGTAGCTGAGCGAAGTGAGATCCGCGAGATTGCCAAGATTAGAGGCTGGATTAAAGGGGTTGGGCACATAGTTCCCACCTGCGTTCACGGGATCCGCGAAATACTCGATATCCGCCTTGCCCGTGTTGCTGGGGCTGTTGAAGTAGACCGAGCCGTTGCCGTTGCGCGGGTAGTTAGTGCGGATGCCGACGCTGCCACCACCCCGCGTGTTGTTGTAGACCCAGTTGGGGTGCCCGAAGCTCTGACCCTGATTGGTGGAACCCGGATTGGTGAACAGGTCGCCCGGAGCAGGATTTTGCGAGTACACTGTCTGTGCGCTGGCATTCGCTACCAGCAACGCTATGCATGCAATCACCAAGCCCTTGTATCGCATCATCATTTGGTTACCTCCATCGTTTGGAGATTGGTTTTCACCCTATATAGACTCAAAAACCCCTCAAAAGCGGACAGGTCTCCGAGCCTTTTTGGGCATTTTCTGGCTGATATTGCCTCTGAAAGCAACTTCTGTGCCAGAGGTCGGCAGTGCGGTTCGGCAATCATACGGGTTTTGGAGAAAGGGGCAGGGCAGCCCCCGCCCCTGTGTTCAGAGGTCTATGCTTTGCGATGCTTGCGGAATGCGACGAACACCAGCCCTGCACCCAGCGCCAGCAACGAAGCGGGCTCGGGAACAATCGTCGCGAGGTTCTGCGGTTCAGTTTGCCCCTGACCGCGCAGGAAGAAGTAGGCAGCGGTCTGGTTCGCTGTTGCTGTCAGCAGGGAATTCGCATAGCCGACGATGATAGGATCCGCGTTGTATTGGAACACTCCAGCATTCAGGTCATCTGGATTGCCCAGTGCGTGGTCGTAGGCAATCTCCCACATGGCAATCTGGAAAGCGGCAGCTTTATTATTCAGGTCTGCTCCGGTAAGAAAGCTGCTTTTGAGAGCAAGAAGCGCGCCCACGCGCCCGCTCGCTGACCAGACCTCGTATGTATAGGATTGATTGAGCGAGATGAAACGGTCTAACTCCACGCAAAATGCCTCGTTCTCGGGCAAAGAAGGTGTACTGGAGAAGTTGAACAAGCCAGCGAGGGTGGGAAAGGGGGAGGAGCTGAATGTGACCTGCACGGTTGCACCAGGCGAGACACTCGTTACGGTCAGCGTGACTGTACCCACCTGAGTCAGTGCGTCGTTGTTAAACAGGGTCGTGTTTGCATGGGTGGGAGTGGACATCATCAGGGTCAAGGCGAGAGAGCCGGGAACTACAACGCGCTTCGCCAGAGGAAGCGTTCGGACAGCAAACGCACGAACAGTCGTGCGAGCCAAGCCGTTCAGCACATTCAATCGCGTCTGCATGGTACTACCTCCTAACCAGATTTTCGCGCTCCTTCTTGAGGAGCACTTTCGTCTTATAAAGACTCAAAAACCCGCCGAAACCGGACAGGTCTTCAAGCCTTTTTGGATTGACATTATCGCTGAAGGCAACTTCTGTGCCAGAGCATGGGGGATGAGTCCTGCAACCATACGGGTTTTAGAGAAAGGGGTGGGGTAGCCCCACCTCAAAGGGGTAGGTTTTTCGTGCCCTGCCTGAAAACCCGACGGCTAAAGCCGTTCCTCATAAACAAAGCCAGCCTCCGCTGGCTATAGCCCCCTGTTTATGGGGGTTGGGGGGCTGAGCCGACGCAGGTCGGCTTCGTTTCATAGGAACGGCTTCCGCCGTCACGGCGGAGGCGTTCCCCAACTTCAGGAGCGCATAAGACGGCGTCCCTCTCAAAAAACCTACCCCTTTGAGGGCAGCCCCACCCCTACATCCAGAGATCTATGCTTTGCGATGCTTGCGGAATGCGACGAACACCAGCCCGCTGCCCAGAGGTTCGAGGCAAGTGGGCGCAAGTTTCCCCGAGAGGAAAATCACGGAGCGTGCCGTAATGAGAAGGGTGGGCGATGGAGTATGCGTAAAAGCGCACTCTGGATTGTCGCAGCGATTGTGGTTCTACTGGGGGTAGTGTTTTGGCTCTGGCAGTTTTACACACCGCCGCCATACGAGCCGCTCACCATCCAGCGCCAGTCGCTGGGCAGATTCCCAACTGTGCCCAGAGAGGCGCTCGATGTGCAAGCCAGCTGTTTGAGCGATCTGGACAGCAACGGCGAACCCGAAGTGATCGCGCTCTATGTGGACTGGCGGAAAGGGGGCATGCCACACAGCGCCCTCTGGCACAACCTGCGTGGAGAGCCAGAACGAATGCCGCTCTTTGTGCTCTCGCCCTCGGTCTCTCACACAGATTTGAAGAAACCCATCCCCCACTTCCAGCAAGGCAATCTGCCCCTCCCACGCGAGCTGATCGGCTGGAATGTGAAAACGGGGCAAATCGCCCTGCTGACACGCGCAGGCGAACGCTGGCAAATACGTCCAATCCCACCGCTCCAAACGGAGCAGATACGCGATGCCGCCTGGAGCGACCTCGACATGGACGGGCGAATCGACGACGCCCTCCTGATGACTCAATCGGGACGCTATGCATGGCTGGAGCTGGACGCCAGCGGGCGATGGCAACTGCGCTCTATCACCACAAAGCCGCCCACAAGCCACGCCGCGCTTCCGTTCCTTACCGGGGTGGGACTGGGAGCGTTCGCCTACTTGCGAAGCAGCGGCACCCCGATTGAACCGAGTTCGTTCCCCGACCTCGATGGCGATGGCAAACCCGAACGCATCGTCCCTGCTATGCCGCGTCGTTTAGAAACCTCACGCACGAAGCAGCGGCTCCCCATCGGGAACGGCGAGCCAATCCTGCTGGAAATGGACGGACAGCCAGGCAGCGAGGTGCTGGTGGTGGAGCATACTCCCCTCCCTCCCTCTGCTACGCCACCGCTGCGGTTGACCCTCTATCAGGTGAGAGAAGGCGCTTTTCGACACCTTGCCTCATGGAATGCGCCTGTCGGACTAACAGCCCATCTCTGGCTCAAGGATATCGACCGCGACGGCAGAACCGAGGTTATCATAGCGGACTTCACAGGACAGACCAGAGCGAATCAAACATGGCATGTGGTGCGCTTCGAGAACGGACAGTTCCAGCAAAATTCGTTCACCATTGCGCTTCCTGAAGCGCTGAGCAATCTTTCTTCGAGTGTGGTGGGGTTCCCCAACGGCGTGGCATACACACGGACGGGACAGAAAGAGTCTCTCCTCCGTACACTGGCAGGCAGAGCCGCGCGAAATGTATACAGTGTATTGGCAGGTTTCTCGGAGCCAGCCTCAACCGACCCATCCCGGTGGAACATGCTGGTGTTGAAAGACCGGGAGATTCTGTGGGCGGGCGATTACGATGGCGATGGCGCAGGCGAGATTGTGTTAGGCGCGGGCTTCAGCAACGAAGGCGTTTGGCTCATGCAGTACCGCGCCAATCGCTGGCAGGGAGCGCAGGTGTCTTATCGGGGGCGGGTGGTCGCCGTGCTGCCCGCGCGGCTGAACGGTCAGCCCCAGCTGATTCTGGTTTATCATGACGGACTTGTGGAAGCCGTCGCCATCCAGAACCAGTCAACCACCAGCCGAGCTGGCTCTCCGTAGCAGGGGCATCCTGCCCCTGTCTACGCGTAGGATGCGCGTGCGACTTCAGCCGACGCAGGTCGGCTTCGTCTTATAGGAACGGCTTCAGCCGTCAAGGGGGAGGCGTTCCCCCACATGCTTCGGGAGCGCATAAGCCGGCGTCCTTCTCAAAAAAACCTACCCCTTTAAGACCTTGAGGAGGGGGCATCCCGGAGTAAAAATGCGGGGAATGCTCTCCATTTTGAACGCGCCCGCTGTCCCCTTACCGGCGGATCCGCAGGGGAATCAAACCCCGCCATAGCGCCAAATCTTCAGGTACACTTATAGCGCCGTGCTGGTGCAGACCTACATTCACATTCCGGGCATTACGCAGGAGATAGAGGTGTCGCTCTGGCGTCAGGGCGCAAGCGACTGGGAAACGCTGCTGGAAACGCCCGACCGCTGGCGCGTGTCGGAGCCATACCGCAGTGCGCTGATTGCGGGTGTGGAGCGCTCCATAGAAGCCTTCGAACAGGGGGATTACCCCTACTTCGCCACCCGACTGCCCCTGCGCGAACACTGGCGCGCCTACGAAGAGTACCGCCACGAAACCGCCTTCTTAGACATCGAAACCGACGGCGCAAACACCATCACCGTGATCGGCGTCTACGACGGCGAAGAGGTCTACCAGTTCGTGCAGGGAGACAATCTGGACGAGTTCCCTGAGTTTATTCGCGAGTTTTCTATGCTGGTGACTTTCAACGGTCTCCACTTTGACCTGCCGATGATTAACCGCCAGTTCCCTGCCCTGGCGTTTGACCAGCTGCATCTGGATTTGTGTCCGACTTTACGGCGCGTGGGGTTGCGTGGTGGCTTGAAGCGCATCGAGGAGACACTTGGCTTGGTGCGCGACCCCGATTTAGAGGGTATGGACGGCATGGACGCGATTCGCCTCTGGAAAGCCTATCGGCTGGGGCATCACAGCGCGCTGGAGACGCTGTTGCGCTACAATCGGGAAGATATTGTGAACTTGAAGCCTCTGGCGAATCTGGCTTACACGCGCCTGCGCGAGCGGCTCTGGCGTCAGGCGACGGCGCTTTAGGCGTTCAGCGCAATATCAGTGCGGTAGTGCATGCCCTCAAAGTGAATCTGGGCGACCGCTTCGTAGGCACGCTGGCGTGCTTGTTCAATGGTTTCGCCCAGTCCGACCACATTCAGCACGCGCCCGCCCGCCGTGAGATAGCGCCCCGATTCGAACGCCGTGCCCGCGTGGAACAGCACCACATCGGGCATCTGGGCAACGGTTTCAAGCCCCTCTATCGGGAAGCCTGTGCGATATGACCCCGGATAGCCGCCCGAAGCCAGCACCACACACACGGCGCACCGTGAGGCGAACTGGGGGCGCGCTTCGCGCAGGCGTCCCTCAATACTCGCCAGCATCACCTCCACGAGGTCGCTTTCCAGCAGGGGCATCAGCGTCTGGGTTTCGGGGTCGCCGAAACGGCAGTTGAACTCCAGCGTGTAAGGCTGACCGTCGCTGATCATCAGCCCTGCATACAGCACCCCCTGATAGGGAGTGCCGCGTTCCGCCATCGTGCGCAGCGTGGGGAGGACGATTTGCTCGTAGGCTTTTTGCAGGATGTCGGGCGTGGCGTCGGGGGGCGGTGTGTAGCAGCCCATCCCGCCCGTGTTGGGACCGCGGTTGCCGTCAAACGCGCGTTTATAGTCGCGCACGGGGGGCATCGGCTCAGCGTGCGTGCTGTCGGTGAAGCAGAGCAAGGAAAGCTCGCGCCCGTAAAGGCGTTGCTCGATCACCACACGCGCGCCTGCCTCGCCCAGCCCGCGCTGTTCCATGAGGAACTCCACGGCGTCCAGCGCATCGGCGAGCGTTTCACACACGAAGACTCCTTTGCCCAGCGCCTCGCCGTCTGCCTTGACCACCATAGGCTGGGCGGCGAAATGCTGACGCAGGTAGGCTCTTGCCTCTTCAGGCTGGTCAAACACCGCAAACGGTGCCGTGGGCACGCCCGCCTGCGCCATCAGTTGCTTGGCGAACGCTTTGCTACCTTCCAGCATCGCGGCGGCGCGGCGCGGTCCAAAGCACGGGATGCCTGCCTCCGCCAAAGCGTCCGCCAGCCCCGCAATCAGCGGCGACTCAGGTCCCACCACGACCAGCTCCACGCGCTGGTCTCTGGCAAACTGCACGATTTCAGGGATGGCTCTGGGGGCAAGGGGCACACATTCGGCAATCTGGGCGATACCGCCGTTGCCGGGCAGGGCGAACAGCTGGGAGCAGTGCGGACTTTGCGCGATGCGCCACGCCAGCGCATGCTCGCGTCCGCCACTGCCCACCAGCGCAATTCGCATAGGGCTTCAGCGTTTTACATACTGGAAGCCGCGGCGTGCGCCGTGGCGTCCGTACTTCTTGCGCTCCTTTTCGCGGGCGTCGCGTGTGAGCAAGCCAGCCTGCTTCAGCGTCAAGCGGAACTCAGGGTTGACCTGCAGCAGGGCGCGGGCGATCCCGTGTCGGATCGCGCCTGCCTGCCCTGAGATGCCACCCCCGCGCACGGTGGCTTTCACATCGTACTGCCCTTCCAGACCGAGCAGGCGCAGGGGCTGCTGCACGAGGCGCTCCAGCGCGAGCCGCCGCAGATATTCCGACGCCTCGCGCCCGTTGATGGTGATTTTGCCCGTGCCCGGCATCAGCCACACACGCGCACTTGCCGTCTTCCGACGCCCTGTAGCATAATAGCGAATCGGTTCTTCCATAAGGTCACCTCACTTAAATCTCGTAGGGCTGGGGCTTCTGCGCCTGATGCACATGCTCGCTGCCCGCGAAGATGCGCAGACGCTTCAGCATTCGCGCCCGGAGCTTATTTTTGGGCAACATCCCGCTGATGACGCGCCGCATCATCTTTTCGGGCTTCTCGGTCATCAGCTTCTCGCGGGTGTAGGCGCGCAGCCCCCCAGGGTGCATCGTGTGATGATAGAGAACTTCCTGTGTCTTTTTCCCTGTAAACACCACTTTATCGGCGTTCAGCACAATCACATGGTCGCCCACATCCATATGGGGGGTATAGATGGGCTTGTGCTTGCCCTGCAGCAGGCGTGCCACCTGGGCGGCGACGCGCCCGGCGGGTTTGCCTGCCGCGTCAATCACCCACCATGTGCGCTTAATATCACTCGGCTTGGCTGTGTAGGTGCGTTGCATCGTCGGTTTCGCCTCCATTTTCCAGTTCGTGTTTTTCTATGCCTTGCGGGCTGGGTTTATATTTTACCCGAATCAGATACAGCCCCTGTGGGGGCGCCATCTGCGTGAACGGGCGTTCAGGGGGATTGTCTATCATCTCCCGGAGAAATGAGACAGGGCGCTCGCCTCGCCCTACCAGAGTCAGCGCGCCCACAATCAGGCGCACCATGCCGCGTAAAAACGCGCTCCCTTCCAGCACGATTCGAGTTCCGTCGCGTGTGGGTTCTACGGCGGTTCGGTAAAGCGCACGGACGGTGTTGGCGTCAGGGGGAGTCTTGACCGAGAAAGGGCGGAAGTCGTGGACGCCCTCAATTTGTTTGAGCGCTTCCGCCATGCGCTCGCGGTCTAAGGGATAGGGATAATGCCATGCGTAGCGGATGCGCCACACGGAGGGGTGTTCCTGCTGATAGAGCAGGTAATGATACTCGCGGCTATAGGCGGAATGGCGTGCGTGGAAGTCGGGCGCGACGGCACGGGCGCTCCGCACTTTGAGATCGTCGGGCAATCGGCGGTTGAGCGCGCGGTGCAGGGCGCTCAGGGGCACGGGGCGCGTGGTGTGGAAGTTCACAACCTGCCCCCGTGCATGCACGCCAGCGTCGGTACGGCTGGCGCCCACCACCTGAATCGGTTCGTCAAGCAGCGACTGCAGGCACGATTCCAGCACGCCTTGCACGGTGCGCATCCCGTGCTGACGGGCGAACCCGTGAAACAGCGTGCCGTCGTATTCCACCAGCAGTCGCACATTGCGCATACCCTACTCAACGAGTTCCAGCACGGCGGTTTCCACGCCGTCGCCGCGGCGTCGGCTCACCCGCACGATACGGGTGTAGCCACCCTGACGCTCCCGATAGCGCGGCGCAATATTGTCGAACAGATGTTTGACCAGACTTTCGTCGTTCAGGAACGCCCGTGCCTGACGCCGCGCGTGTAGCGTGTTCTGCTTGGCTAAGGTAATCATCTGCTCGGCGAGTCGGCGCGCCTCTTTAGCGCGGGTCACGGTGGTCTCGATGCGCTCGTGCATAAATAAAGAGCGCACGAGATTGCGCAACATCGAGAGCCGATGGTCGCTGGGGCGTCCTAACTTGCGGTATCCTGCTCCGTGGTTCATGACTGACTTCGCCTCCTTGACGATTTTTGCAGGCTCAGCCCCATCGAGGCGAGTTTTTCCTCCACCTCTCTGAGAGCGTTATCTCCGAAGTTGCGAATACTGCGGAGTTCCTGCTCGGTTTTGCTCAGCAATCGGTAGAGGGTGGTGATGCGTGCGCTTCGCAGGGCGTTCAGCACGCGCGTGGAGAAGCCCATCTCTTCCAGCGGGCGGTCGGGCACATTGAGGGGCACGCCGGGCGGCGGTTCGGGCGATTCGAACGCGCCCAGTTCCTCCTCGCTGCCCAGCGCCATGATGCGGCTGAAGTGGTCGCGCAGGATTTCGGCTGCCTGAGCGACTGCCTCGCGGGGATGGATGGCGCCGTTCGTCCACACTTCCAGAATGAGCCGATCGAAGTCGGTGCGGTCGCCCACCAGCGTCGGCTCCACGAGGAAGTTGACTTTGGTGACAGGCGTGAAGAGGGCGCTGGTACGGATTTCGCCGATGACGCCGCGCGTGCGTTCCGGTTTGACAGCGGGCACATAGCCGCGCCCGCGCTCCACAACAATTTCCGCATTCAGCTGCGCGCTGGGGTCGCTAAGCGTGGCAAGATACAGCTCAGGGTTCACAATCTCCAGGTCGGCAGGACACTCAATATCCACAGCGTGAACGACACCCGGTCCCTGTCGGTTCAGGCGCAGGGTATAGCGGTCGCGCGGCTGCGCCGTGGTGGGGCGCAAGGCGAGGTTTTTGAGGTTCAACAAAAAGTGGACAGTGTCTTCTTTAACGCCCGGGATCGGCTCAAACTCGCTCAGCACCCCCTCGATGCGGATGCTGGTGACGGCATAGCCGGGGATGGACGAGAGCAGCACGCGGCGCAGGGCGTTCCCCAGCGTGGTGCCGTAGCCCCGCTCCAGCGGTTCGATTTCGAACTTGCCGTAGTGCTGATCGGCGCGCACCACCCGTACATGGGTTTCAATCATATCAAGAACCATTCCAGCGTGCCTCCTTATCGGCTATAGAACTCGATGATTTTCTGCAGGTCGACAGGGGTCTGGATGTCGTCTGCTTCGGGGGCGCGGACGACGGTCGCCTGCAGGCGGTTCGGGTCGTACTGGAGCCATGCGGGGCGCTGCCCGTCGGCTTGCGCGGCGCGAGCCAGCGCTTCCTTGCCCAGTGTGGTGCCACGCTTCGACTCGTGCATCTCGATCACATCGCCCGGGCGCACCTGATAGGAGGGGATGTTCACACGGCGCCCGTTGACCGTGAAGAATCGGTGCGAGACCATCTGTCGGGCTTGACCGCGTGAGACGGCGAACCCCAGGCGATAGATCACATTATCGAGTCGCATTTCGAGCTGGCGCATCAGCACTTCGCCCGTGACGCCGCGGGCGCGCTGGGCGTTTTCGACATAGCGTCGGAACTGCGCCTCTCGAATCTGATACATCTGGCGCAGCTTCTGCTTCTCGCGGAGCTGCTCGCCGTACTCACTCATTTTTCGGTCGCGCGTGCGGGGACCGTGCTGACCGGGCGGATAGTTGCGGCGTTCTAAGGCGCACTTTTTGGTGTAGCAGCGGTCGCCTTTGAGAAACAGTTTCTCGCCCGCGCGTCGGCACATGCTACACTTCGAATCCCAGATAACAGACATACTTGCGTTCCTCCTTCGTTACACACGCCGTCGTTTGGGCGGTCGGCATCCGTTATGGGGCACAGGGGTGACATCTTTGATGCTGAGGATCTCCAGTCCCGCCGCCTGGAGCGAGCGGATGGCGGTCTCGCGTCCGGGTCCGGGACCTTTGACTTCCACATCGACTTTGCGCATGCCGTGTTCCATCGCGACGCGTGCGGCGCGTTCGGCTGCCAGCTGTGCCGCGAAGGGCGTACCCTTCTTGGTGCCTTTGAACCCCACTGTGCCGCCACTTGCCCAGGACAGCACATTGCCCTGCTGGTCGGTGATGGTGACAATCGTGTTGTTGAAGGTTGCCTGAATATGCGCAACCCCATGCACCACATTTTTGCGTTCTTTTTTGACCTGTGTTTTGCCCGTTGATTTGCGTGCCATAGGCGTCTCCCTTTACTTCTTGGCTTTGCGGCGTCGCCCGGTGCTGACCGTCTTCTTGGGACCCTTGCGGGTGCGGGCGTTGGTGCGGGTGCGTTGCCCGCGCACGGGCAGTCCGCGGCGGTGGCGCATGCCGCGATAGCAGCCGATTTCGATCAATCGCCGGATGTTCATCTGGATTTCGCGGCGGAGGTCGCCTTCGATGGTGTAGTTGTTTTCGATCTCCGCGCGCAGGCGGGCGACTTCCTCTTCGGTCAGCTCGCGGACGCGCTTGTTGGGGTCAATCCCCGTTTTTGCCAGAATTTTGCGTGCCGAACTCAGCCCAATCCCGAAAATCACGGGCAGGGCGTACTCGATTTTCCGATCGCGTGGTAAATCCACACCTGCAATACGAGCCATGCGTTTTCCTCCTAACCCTGGCGCTGTTTATGCTTGGGGTTCTCGCAGATGACGCGAACAACCCCCTTGCGCCGGATAATCTTGCATTTGGCGCACATTTTTTTCACCGATGCTCGCACTTTCATGGTCTTCACCTCGTTCGCGAGCGCATGCGATGCTCGCGGGGGGATATTATACCCTATCACGACATCAATTGCGAATCGCCCCGGCAGGAGACGCCGCCTCTCCACTGCCGAGCGCCGGTGCCGTCAGACCGTGCCGTGCTTTAAGAGCGATAACGGTACACGATTCGCCCGCGTGTGAGATCGTAGGGCGAAAGCGCCACCTTCACGCGGTCGCCTGGCAGAATGCGAATGAAGTTAATTCGCATCTTGCCCGACAGATGCGCGAGAACCGTATGTCCGCCTTCGATTTCCACCTTGAAAGTGGTGTTCGGCAGACACTCCACGACGGTGCCTTCCACTTCGATCTCTTTACCTTCGGTCTTCGCCATCGCATCACCTCCAATTAATATTTTACTCGATGGTCAGGATTTCTGCACCATTTTCGGTGACCAGCACGGTGTGTTCGAAGTGGGCGGCAGGTTTGCGGTCGCGCGTGATGATTGCCCAGTGGTCGTCGGCAATTTCCACTTCGGGGCTGCCCATCACAATCATCGGTTCAATCGCCAGCACCATGCCGGGCTGCAGTTTGACGCCTTTGCCCGGTTGCATGCCCCAGTTGGGGATGTCGGGCATCTCGTGGAGGAATCGCCCCACGCCGTGCCCTGCCAGCCCCTGTGCGGGCTGGAAGCCCCCCTGCTTCACATACGATTCAATCGCGTAGCTGATGTCGCCGGTGGTGTTGCCGGGGCGTGCATGTTCAATCCCCACACGGAGCGCCTCTTCGGTGTAGCGTACCAGGCGCTTGCGCTGGTAATCGGTGTGCCCTGCAATCACGGTAATCGCCGTGTCGCAGCAGAAACCCTCATAGAACACGCCGATATCGAGCGACACAATATCGCCCTCCCGAATGACGCGCCCATCGGGCAAGCCATGCACAATCTGCTCGTTGATAGAAACGCACAACACCCCGGGATACAGGCGGTAGCCCTTGAACGCGGGGAAGCCGCCCATCTCCAGCACCAGCCGTTCCGCCAGCGCGTTCAGTTCGCCTGCGGTCGTGCGGTTCGGCTCAATCGCCTCCTTGCATGCCCGCAGCACGCGCGCGGCGATTCGCCCCGCTTTGCGGATGCGCTCTACCTCAAATGGGGTTTTCAAACGAATCTGACTCATCGCTGTTGCGTCCCCCATGAGGATACCCGAAACGCCCGAATAGGGTATCCTATACGCCGATGACGAACCGAAGAGTCGATGGCAGAGCGCCGAATGAAATTCGCCCGATTCAGATTGAGTGTGGGTTCCACCCTTACGCGGAAGGCTCGTGCCTGATCAAGATGGGCAACACGCATGTGGTGATTACGGCGACGGTGGAAGATAAGGTGCCGCCGTTTTTGAAAGGCACGGGTCAGGGCTGGATTACAGCCGAGTATAGCATGATTCCCCGCGCGGGCAAGCAGCGCAGTGCGCGCGAAGTCACGCGCGGCGCCCCCACAGGACGCACGATGGAAATCCAGCGCCTGATCGGACGCGCCATCCGCGCGGTGGTGGATTTGTCTCAGCTTGGCGAGCGCACCATCACGCTGGACTGCGATGTGATTCAGGCGGATGGCGGCACGCGCACCGCCTGCGTGACGGGCGGTTTCGTGGCGTTTGTGGATGCCTGCCGCTGGATGATTGAGCAGGGCTATATGAGCCGTATGCCGTTTCAGGAGCGCGTGGCGGCAGTGAGCGTCGGCGTCGTGCGCAACATGGAACTGCTGGACCTGTGCTACGAGGAAGATGTGCAGGCGTCGGTGGATATGAATGTGGTGATGACCCATCAGGGGCGCTATGTGGAGGTGCAGGGCACGGCGGAGGGCACGCCCTTCTCGCGCGAGCGCCTGCTGCGCCTGCTGGACCTGGCACAGGTGGGCTTGAACGAGATTTTTAAAGTTCAGGAACAGGCGTTAGCCCCGCTTCTGCGATGAAACCGATTGAACGCATCGTCTCGCTGGCGCCTTCCATGACCGAGATTCTCTATGCGCTCGGTCTGGGCAGGCGTGTGGTGGGCGTTACGGCGCTCTGTAACTACCCCCCAGAGGCGCGTCAGAAGCCCAAAGTGGGCGATGCGAACATCAGCCCCGAAAAGGTGGTCGCCCTCAAGCCCGATCTGGTGGTGGCGCATGCGGTGCTGAACGCGCGCGTGATTCCGACTCTCCAGCGGCTCGGGCTGCGCGTGATGAGCGCAAACCCGAACACCTTTGAGAAACTGTTTGATTTTATGCTCGCGCTGGGGCGCACCTGTGGCGTGGAATCGCAGGCGCGCCGGGTGGTGAGCCGGCTGCAGGAGCGTGTGAATCGGGTGGCGGCGAACACCCGTCAGCGGCGACGGCGCCCCCGCGTGCTGTTTGCCATTTCTCTGGAGCCGCTGTGGGCATCGGGGCGCGAGACCTTTGCCGACACGCTGATTCGGCTGGCAGGCGGCGAGAATGCGCTGGGCAGGGCGTTTGCGGGGTTTCGCGCGGTGAGTCTGGAAACGGCGCTTGCCAGCCAGCCCGAAGTGGTGATTCTCACAGGCGAAGGTAAAGCCAGCCTGCTGAAAGACTCCCGCTGGCGACGCACGCCCGCCGTGCAGAAACAGCAGGTGTATGAGGTAAACCCCGATATCTTTTTGCGCGAATCGCCCCGGCTGGTGGACGCCTTAGAGCAGCTGGCGCAGATTCTCGCACGCGCCCGATAACGCAAAAGCCCCCCTTCCGCTGGAAGGAGGGCAAACCGTGCGGATGGCTCCCGGGGCAGGACTCGAACCTGCAACCTAGTGGTTAACAGCCACCCGCTCTGCCGATTGAGCTACCCGGGAGCGTGCGCAAGAATTATACCACATCGTCCCCTGAGTTGTCAAGAGTTTGAGCCAGCCACCTCACTCGTCCAGCGCCTCGCCTGCGCCGCGCGGGATGCGAATCTCATCGACCAGTTGCTGGATGTTTTCGGGTGGGGGCGGCGTGAGGCGCGAAACAATCAGCGCAGTCGCCATATTCAGCACCATGCCCACAACCCCGATGCCCTCTGCGCTGATTCCGAAAAAGTCTTTCAGAAGCGGCTGGGGCGTGCCAAACAGCTGGGGCGAGCGCATCAGCGCAATCATGCATGCCGTGAAAGTCAGCCCCACCACCATGCCTGCAACGGCGCCCTGCTGGTTCATCCGTCGGTCAAAAATCCCCAGCAGAATAGACGGGAACAATCCTGCCGCTGCCAGCCCGAAGGCGAACGCGACCACCTGCGCCACAAAGCCAGGCGGGTTAATCCCCAGATAGGCTGCCACGCCCAGCGCAGGGAGCATCGCGAGGCGCCCCACCAGCAGGCGGAGCCGCTCAGGGGCGCGCGGGTTCCAGATGCGATAATACAGGTCGTGCGCCACCGCACTCGCCATCGCAATCAGCAATCCCGAAGCGGTGGAAAGCGCCGCCGCCAGACCGCCCACCGCCACCAGCGCAATCACAAACCCTGCCAGACGCGCCACCTCCGGCGTGGATAGCACGATAATGTCGTTGTCCACGAACACCTCGTTCGGGTTGCTCATATCGGGCTTGTCAAAATTCGGCTTGCCCCCTTCCATTGTGAAGGCGTTGCCCTTCGCGACGGTGAGGCGTCCATCGCCGTTTTTGTCCACAAACGCCAGCAGGCGGGTCTTCTCCCACTTGGCGACCCACTCAATCTGGCGCACCTCGTCCAGCGGCTTGCCGTGCAGGGTGTTAATCAGATTGTAGCGTGCGAACATGGCGACGGCGGGCGCCGTGGTGTAGAGCAGAGCAATAAATAGCAGCGCCCAGAACGCCGAGTAGCGCGCCGAGCGCACATCGGGTGTGGTGTAGAAGCGGATAATCACATGGGGCAACCCCGCTGTGCCCACCATCAGCGCCGCCGTGATTGCCAGCACATCCAGCATCGGCTTGTTCTGGAACGGCTGGGTATATTCCGCGAAGCCCAGCTGGGTTTGAATCTGGTTGAGCCGCTCAGGCAAATCGCTCGCCACCAGCGCCAGCTGGGGGATTGGCACGCCTGTCAGCATAAAGGCAATCGCAAACGCTGGAATGAGGTAGGCGATAATCAGCAGGGCGTACTGCACCGCCTGAGTCCATGTAACGCCCTTCATTCCGCCCAGCACGGCGAAGAAGGCGACCACCAGCACGCCCACCAGCACCCCGAGCGCGATATCCACCTGCAGGAATCGGCTGAACACGATCCCCACGCCGCGCATCTGCCCCGCCACATAGACGAGCGAGATGAACAGCGTCGCCAGCGCCGCCAGCGCCCGCGCGGTATTCGAAGCGTAGCGGTCGCCGATAAAATCGGGCACTGTGAATCGGCGGTACTTGCGCAGGTAGGGCGCCAGCAGCAACGCGAGCAGCACATAGCCGCCTGTCCAGCCCATCAGATAGATGGCGCCGTCGTAGCCCATCGCAGAAATCAGCCCTGCCATCGAGATGAAGCTCGCGGCGCTCATCCAGTCGGCAGCGGTCGCTGCGCCGTTGGCAACAGGGGGCACGCCCCGTCCCGCCACATAAAACCCCTTTGTGTCGCGCACGCGACTCGCGTAGCCAATATACAGATAGAGCGCGAAGCTCAGCCCAACCAGCAGATAAGTCCAGAGTTCCGTACTCATCCCTGAGCCTCACTCATGCACATCGTATTCGCGGTCCAGCCGATCCATGCGCCAGGCATATAGCCAGATGAGCAACACGAACACATAGATACTGCCCTGCTGAGCAATCCAGAAGCCAAGCGGGAGCGTTCCGATACGAAACTGGCTCAGCGGCTCCGCCAGCAGAATGCCCAGCCCATACGACACCAGCGCCCACACCAGCAGCAGCGTCCGAATCAGACGCAGATTCGCACGCCAGTACGCTCGAACAGGGTTCTGGGGGTTCATAACAACCTGATTTCGTCCCCTGCCGCGCTCTTTCCTGCCAGAATAACAGCAAAGCCCCATGCGCAATCCGCATGGGGCTTGTTTGCCGCCAATGAGGGCGAATGCTTACTGGCAGCTGAAGTCTTCCGAGTCGGTGATATTGGTGCCCGGCACGCCGTGCAGGTCGTTGTAGGGCAGCTGCGGGGTGGATTGCACTGCTTCCAGCCCCGAATCGGTGGCGACCAGCGGGATGTCGGTGCGCCAGCTGTAGTAGCGCGGCGCGCGCGAACCCGACGGCGTGGTGAACTGCTGGGCAATCGTGTTGACCGCCGCATAGCGCGTCCACTTGGCGTGCCCGTCGGCGAAGTTAATCACCACACCCTCACCGTGCCGCGCAAAGCCGAGGAACAGGCTGAACGGCAGGGTGGAGGTCAGCGTCTTCACATAGCCGTCGAAGAACATAATTGTCTCGACGGGCGCTTCCATCGCTGCCATCTTGGTGACGGGTGTGTAGCGGTTGAGAGCGGTGCCGCAGAAGTTCTCGCCGAACAGTCCGAGGTTGGGCGCATAGCCCGTGTAGCGGAAAGTGCCGCCATAGTTCAGCCCGATAGCCTGCAGTCGCGCCTGCCAGTCAATCCCAGGACGATAGCTGGGGCATGCAAAAATATCGGCGTTCTTGATGTAGGGTGCCAGCACATCGTATACCGTAATCAGTGCCGGCTGGTTCTGCTGGTTGCGCCCCAGGTAGGCGCTCATCGGCATCGTCTCGTCATAGTCCGTTACATACTGCAGGGTTGCCAGAGCAATCTGCTTCTGGTTATTGGTGCAGCTGGTCTGGCGCGCTTTCTCGCGTGCCTGCGCAAACACGGGGAACAGGATTGCCGCCAGGATTGCGATAATCGCAATCACTACCAGCAGCTCGATCAGTGTAAAGCCCTTGCGATTCATACCGTTCATCGTACCTCCTAATAGGTCTGTTGGTCGCCCATATAAAAACGGCGAGGTTCCCACTCAGGGGAACCCGCCGTCATGGGTTCCCTTATTATACCCCATGAGACGGAATGTCAAGGGGGGTGTCTCGCGCTTTTTATGACAAAACCCGTAATTTAGCGGGGTACGAACTGCGGCGCGTGGCGGTACGCCTCAAACTGCTCGGCGACGCGCGCCTCGTCGGTGCGCCCCTTGTGCAGGTAGAGCCGATAGCGCAAAGTCAGGGTTTGCCCCGAAGCAAGCAGGTAATCGCCCGTGCCGGCAGGTTTATCGGGTTCAAAGTCGTGAATCCCGAAGGGGTTGACCGCGAACAGCCCATAGTCGCGCACATGCCAGTAGGTCGGATGGCGGAAGTTCGCAGGGTGGTCAAAAATCGCGATTCCCACAATCTCGCCTTCAACGGGACCTGTGTAATCGCACCATTCGGCGCGTTTGCCCCAGGCGTCTTTATTGCGCTGACCCCGCGCGTTGACAATCTGACCACCTTCACCCCGCGTTACTTCCATACTGGATGCCACACGCACGCCGAAAGTGCCCTCTTTGGTGTCGCCGAAGCGCACGGGTTCCTCCTTTGCTTTCAGGCTCACCGTGTAGTCCAGCCAGCGCGCCTCGGGCGCCGCGTAGGCGATAATCTCGGTGGTCTCTTCCAGCAGGGTTTTGCCATCGGGCGCGACCCAGTCGTTACGCGCCACGATTCGGCTCAGCACCAGCCCTGATTCCACACGCACCAGCTCGCGCGGGACAATCTTCCCCTTGCCTGCGCCCTCGCCCCAGAAGTCCACCCCGTTCACCGCGCCGTGCGTGAACCATACAGAGCGATGGTGTGGGTGGTCCATCGATTCGCCTTGCACGACTCGCATTGGGAAATGGCGGGTGATGGGTTTGCCGTTCGCGCCGTAGAGGGGGTACAGGTACGGCTTCGGCGCGCCCTGAAGCACATACGCTGTGAACGGCTTCCCCTGATAGGTAATCTGTACACTCTGCTCGGTGCGGGTGTGTTCGAATCCCCTGGGGCGCTGGGGATGGGGGCGCAGGGTGTAGAGCTTGCGTCCGCCTTTGGGCAGGTTGGGTTCTATCCAGACCAGCCATCGCTTGCCCTCGCGTTCCACTACCTGCGCGGCGACAGGCGTGGCGCCTTCCATCAGCGCCAGCGGGATTTCAGGCAGACGACGCGACAACGGCATCCAGACAGGGCAACCCTGATAGCTTGCCTCCGTCGCCCGCACTTCCACGCGCAACAACACGCTCTCGTCCTCCACGAGCAGGGTGTTTCGCGCTATCGGTGCCGATTCCTGCTACACCAGCCGCTCCAGCCACGCGCGGCTCCGGGCATCCAGCGCGGTGTAGTCCCGAATCTCGTAGCGGCTACCGTCCACCGCCACAATCAGGTAGCGCACGGGCGAAAGTTCATGCACATTATCGCGCCAGTTGCGCACATAGAAGACGCGCTCGCCCCGGTCGGTCTCCACCTCCCAGCGCAGCTGCCCGTACTCTTCAGTGAGCGAGTAGATTTTCTGAATGAGGGGGATGAAATAGCGCTGTTCCAGCTCCGCTTCCACAATCGCACGGGAGGCAGGCGCCATGCCCTCCAGCGTGCGGAACATGCCAATTTCTTTCCCCTCAAAGGTCAGCACGCTGATATACTGGTCGGGGTTGGAGAAGGGGAAGGCACGCGCGAACTGCACATCTTCATGCACTTCCCCATCCTCCAGCCGAATGCGGATGTGGCGGCTTTCGGGCACGCGCTCCACCACCACGCGCGACGGGTCCAGCCAGCGTACTTCGAGTTGGCTCATCACTGCCACCGCTCCCAGAGCTGGGGGTACTGGTTCGGGTCCAGATTGATCTGCGAGCAGTAGGTGAAATCGTTACGCTCGCATTCGCGCTCAGGCAAGCCATAAAGTTGCTCGAAGGGCGTTACTTTGGTGTGCCCATCCGCGAAGGTCACGACCACCAGCCCCATGTGGCGCCCGTGCGGACGCTGATGGAACGCCGCGCCGGGATTCAGCCCCTGTGCAGCAGGAAACGGCGAGTAGACCACATTCATGTAGTAGCCGTACTGGCGCCACAGAGGATAGCTGCTGACCCCACTGGGGATGGCGTCCATCACCAGCACATGGTTGGCAGGGCTGTTGAGGGCTGCCATGTGCTTGCTGGGAACCGTCCACGGGCTGCCGCACGCCCACATGTAGCCCATCGGTGAGGGGTATGCCGCGCCGTAGCCAATCCGCCCTTCGCAGACCAGTCGGCGCCCCGTCGCCTGCGATTCGTCGGGTGTTTTCGCATCGGGGCATTTCGAGTAGAGATTGTTTTTGGAATAAGGCTGGAGCCAATAGAGGTAGCCGATGGAGGTACAACTCGTATAGCCGCCGCCGCAGAACCCAGGGGGCGGGATGGTCGCAATCTCCGCGAAGGGGTAGATCTCGTCATAGTCCTGCAAATACATCATCGCCGCCAGCCCGATTTGCTTATTGTTGCTCAAGCACATCGTCTGGCGGGCTTTGGCACGCGCCTGTGCGAATACGGGGAATAAAATTGCGGCTAAGATGGCGATAATCGCTATCACCACGAGCAACTCTATCAGGGTAAAACCGCGCTGTTTCATTTCCGTCTCCTCCATAAGCATTATACCCCAGTTTCGTGAGGTTATTCGGGAGCAGGGATGGGGTATGCTATTTTAGACATGGTGCAGGGGTTTTCGGTTCCGAAGCGGATTCAGCGCGTGCTGGGCAGGTGGGGCTTATATCTGGCATGGGGGCTGTTTCGCTGGTTGCCGATGGGTTGGGCGATACGGCTCGGCGCGGGGGTGGGGTTGCTGGGCTACTGGCTGGTGGGGCGCTATCGGCGGGTGGCGGAGGCGAATCTGCAGCGGGCGTTTCCAGAGTGGTCGCGGGCGCAGGTGCGTGCGACCGCACGGCGCGTGTTTCGGAACTTCGGCGTCGCGCTGGCGGAGTTTCTCAAAGCGCCCTCTATGAGCAAAGAGGAGATTGAACAACGCCTGCAGGTGGTCGGGCTGGAGCATCTCGATGCGGCGTTTCGGGAGGGCAAAGGTGTGCTGCTCATTACGGGGCACTTCGGCAACTGGGAGCTGATGGCGCGCTACCTCTGTATGCTGGGCTACCCCATCTGGGTGATCGCCCGCGACACAGACGACCCCGCCACGACCGAGCTGGTAACCCTGATTCGGGAGCGGAGCGGTTATAAAGTGATTCCGCGCGGTCAGGCGGCGCGCCCCGTGCTGAAAGCCCTTCGCAACAACGAGGCGGTGGGAATCCTGCCCGACCAGAACGCAGGCGATGTGTTTGTAGAGTTTTTCGGGCAAAAAGCAGGCAGTGTGGCGGGTCCTGCGGTGTTCCATCTGCGCACGGGCGCGCCGCTGGTGCCCCTGTTTAATGTACGCCTGCCGGGCGATTATCATCGGGTGGAGATTCTGCCCCCGTTGCGTTTTGAGCCGACGGGCGATACAGCAGCCGATAGTCAGCGCATCATGCAGGCGTTGCACGACATTCTGGAGACCTATGTGCGGCGCTATCCCGACCAGTGGCTCTGGCTGCATGACCGCTGGAAGTCCGCTCGCAAGCGCGGCTTGGCGTAAGGTTCACAACTGACCCCCTGCTACCCGATACGCCTCGCCCGTGATATACGAGGCTTCATCCGACGCCAGAAACACCAGCAGGTTGCATACATCCTCATAGGTGCAGCCGCGCCCAAGGGGAACCTGCGCCTCGTAGTAGCGCTGGACCGCCTCTTGCGGAATGCCCCACTTGCGGGCGTACTGTTCAAACAGGCTCTCCTGCCACATCGGCGACTCGAAGAGATTCCCCGGGCAGATGGCGTTCACCCGAATGCCGTAGGGCGCAAGGTCCATCGCGATACTCTGGGTCAGCCCGATCCCGCCGAACTTGCTGGCGGCGTAGGCGCCGTTTTTGTAGCTCCCCTTCAGCCCCGACTTGGAGTTAATCTGAATAATCACGCCACTCCCCTGCGTTTTCATGACCTTCGCCGCCTCACGGGCGCACAGGAAATAGCCTGTCAGGTTCACATCGATCTGCCACTGCCACTGCTCCAGCGTCATCTCGGTCAGCTCGGCGGCATGAATCACGCCCGCGTTCGCCACGAGAATATCGAGCCGTCCGAAAGTCTCCACCGTGCGCTGGACCGTCTCAGCGACCTGCGCTTCGGAGCGCACATCGCAAAACAGGGGCAACACCTTACACTCAGGGTAGGCTTGCTGAATACCCTGCGCCACGCGCTCCAGTTTTTCGGGCTGGATGTCGCTGAGCGTGAGTCCCCGACATCCTTCTGCTGCGAGGCGTTTTGCAATCGCCTCGCCCAAGCCCTGCGCACTGCCCGTCACCCACGCCACGCGCCCTGCCAGTCGCACGCCTAACCCCCTGCTGGCTCAATTTGCACCGCTGTGCCGTAGACTAAAATCTCGGCGGAGTTGTGGGTGACATTACCCGATACATAGCGCACATTTACGATGGCGTTTGCGCCGAGCTTGACCGCCTCTTCGATCATGCGCTGTTCGGCTTCGGCGCGGGCGTGCGCCAGCATCTCGGTATACTCCTTCAGTTCGCCGCCCACAATCTGGCGCAACGAAGCCAGAATGTCGCGCCCGAAATGAGTCGCGCGCACCGTATTCCCTTTAACAATGCCCAGCACTTTTGTAATCCGATAACCGGGCACTTCTGCCAGATTCGTAATAATCATCATGCACCTCCATAAACTGTTTCGTGGGCAAGGCGCTCTCTCCTGCCCTGAGGAATTGGGCTATAATAGAACCATGCACATGCGAAGGTTGTTCTGGGCAGGTTTATGGAGTCTCATAGCGAATCTGTATGGTCAGACCCTTGTGGACCCGAACCTGACCTACGACACAGTGGTTGCCTCCGGGTTGAGTCTGCCGATTGCCATCGAGTTTCTGGAGCCTTCTAACCCGAACCGCTTTTTTGTGATTGAGAAAAATACCGGGCGCGTGAAACTGGTGGAGAACGGCGCCGTAACGGCGACCGTGCTGGATTTGCCCGTCAACAACGCCAGTGAGCGCGGGCTGCTGGGAATTGCGCTTCACCCCAACTTCGCCCAGAACGGCTATGTGTACCTTTACTACACCCTTTCCAGCACAGGCGCCGACACAGGAACCCAGTCCGCATGGGTGGATAACCGCGTGGAGCGCTACACATGGAACGGGACAAGCCTGGTGAACCCCACGCTCATTGTTGCCTTCCCGCGCGACCCCAGCCAGAGCAACGGACCCAATCACGATGGAGGCGTGATTCTGTTCGGTCCTGAGGGGCTACTCTATGGGGTTACGGGCGACCTGAATCGGGGGCGGCTTACCAACGGGCGCATCGAGCAGAACACCAGCACCACGGCGGTGGCGGGGGTGGGCGGAATCTTTCGCCTGAACCCCGACGGCTCCATCCCGTCCGATAACCCGTTCGTGGCGCATCCAGACCCGCGCATTCAGCGCCTCTGGGCATACGGAATTCGCAACAGCTTCGGCATGGCGTTTGACACGCTCACCGCCAGGCTCTGGATGACCGAGAACGGTCCAAATGTCTACGACGAAATCAACCTCGTGGAGCGCGGCTTCAACAGCGGCTGGCTCAAGATTATGGGACCCGATTCGCGGGACGCCGCCTACAGCGAAAACGGCAACACCGCCTACGACGCAAGCGATCTGGTTTACCTGCCCAACGCCTATTATGCCGATCCTGTTTTCTCGTGGCTGACGCCGATTGGCGTGACGAGCATCCAGTTTCTGCGCTCCGCGCGATTCGATGTAGGCGTTCGCGACCATGCCGTGGTGGGCGAATCGAACAACGGGCAGCTCTACTTTTTCAGGCTGAACGCTCCGCGCGATGATTTTGTGCTTTCGGGCGCGCTGGCAGACCGCGTTGCTGACTCCACCGCAGAACGCAACAGTCTCGCGTGGGGCACAGGCTGGGGCATCGTGACCGACCTCAAAATCGGTCCCGATGGCTACCTGTATGTGGTCTCGTTGTTCGCCAACCGAATCTATCGGATTCGCCCCGTGAACCCGCCCGAAGTGGTGAACGGGCATGCGCGTCTGGAGGGGCGTAGCGGGTTGCCTCTGGGCGTGCCGCTGCAGCTCACACTCCTGCAGAACGGCAACCCTGTGCAAACGATCCACACCACGCTGGACGCCTACGGGCGCTTCTCGGAGCGCGTGAACGCGCCGGGCGTCTACACCGTTCGAGCGAAGGCGGGCACTTACCTCTCTATCAGCGTCCCGAATGTGTCGGTCCCGGCGCAGGGGTTCGCTTACCTCCCCCTGCAATTCACCGTTAATGGCGATGTGAATGGCGACGATGTGATTGATGATGCCGACCTGCTCGCCGTATTGTTTGAGTTCGGACAGAGCGGCTCTCCCGCTGACCTGAACAACGACGGCGTGGTGGATGACGCCGACCTCCTCACGGTATTGTTCAACTTCGGCAGTGGCGGATAGCAGGAAAACCTGCCCCGCTGCCGAACCCTCCCCCATGAGGAGAGAAAGCGATGCATGTCGGCATACTCACCGCGCCATTCGGGAATGAGCCTGTGGAGAAGGTTTTTGAGTTCGCACGCCAGCACGGGTTCAAAACGCTGGAGCTCGCCTGCGGCTATGGACATCCGCATCTGAATCTGGAATCGCCCGATGTGGACACGCTCAAACGCCTGATGGACAAAACGGGCGTGGGACTCTCGGCGATAGCGTTCTACACCAACAACACGCATCCCGACCCTGCCGAGCGCCAGCGCAATAACGACGGCGTGCGCAAAGCGATTGAGATTGCCCGCGCGCTTGGCGTCTCGGTAGTCTGCACACTTGCAGGGCATCCCGTGCCAGGCAAAAGCAAAATGCAGACTATTGAGGAAGAGTGCGCTCAGGTGTTTCACCCTCTCGCCGAGTACGCAGGTGAGCGCGGCGTCAATATCGCCCTCGAAAACTGGTTCGCCACCAACATTCAGGCGTTAGACCACTGGCAGCGACTGTTTGAGGTCGTGCCCCACCCTAACTTCGGGCTAAACTTTGACCCCTCGCACCTGCTGTGGCAGCAGATTGACTACATTAATGCCGTGTTTCTGTTCGGCTCGCGGATTTTCCACACGCATGCGAAAGACACGGAGGTGATGCGCCAACGGCTGGAATATGTGGGCAATCAGGGCACAGGCTGGTGGCGCTATGTGATTCCGGGGCTGGGACAGGTACGCTGGGGCGAGTATATCGGCGCGCTCCGGCGTGTGGGCTATAACGGCGTGCTGTCTATTGAGCATGAAGATAGCGCCGTCGGGCGTGAAGAGGGGTTTCTTATTGGCAAGCGCTATTTGGAGCAGTTCATCGCGGAGGGGAGCTGAGCCATGCGAACCATGCTGGCAATTACACTTTTGCTGGGGCTGGGCTGGGCGCAGAGCCTGCCCACGCCTCAGGCAGTGCTGAATCGGCTGAGTCAAAAAGCGAAAACCACCCGCGCCTACGCCTATCAGTGGGATTACTATAAGCGCGACCCCAGCACAGGCAAACTGGGCGCCAAACAGGTTTATAAGCTGGAGTTCCTCAAGCCCCACTACCGCAAACTCACCATCATCCAGCGCGACCTGTTCAGTAACGGCGCGGTTCTCACCTATAATCCCGATCAGGACAGCAAGGTACATGCCCGCAAGGGGATTATCCACCGCACCTATGCCCCTGACGACCCCGAAGTCGCCGACTTTTTCCGCACCGATCTGGAATGGATTGCGAACGACCTCCAGCGGCTCTTCAAGGGTGCGAAAGCCGAACCTGTCCAGCGCGTGAAATACAACAATCGCGACTGTTTCCGTGTTGCCTTCGCCCCGAAAGACGCCACCTACACGCGCGTGGTGCTGTGGCTGGAGGTGAACGATTCGATGCCCATTCGGATTGAGTATCACGACGCGAAGGGTCTTTATTCGGTGCGCGAGTATACCGATTACTCGTTCCCGAACCTGAAGGTGGACGATTTTCGGATTTGAGAGTTCTTTAGAGTTCGAACAATTCCTTCACCTTACACCGAAAGTCGGGTAGCAGGTCGCCGCCTGTGAGCTCCTCTTCTGCCGAGAGGGTGCGCACCTCAAACGGCGCGGTGTACACATTCACCGTGCGCGTTTCAGGGAACAGCAGCCATACCTGTTTTGCGCCCGACTCGAAATATTCCCCAATCTTGCGGAGCAAATCAGCCACATCCTCGTTGGGGGAGACAATTTCTACGGCTAAATCGGGGGCGCCGTTTTCGAAGCCTTTAGCAGGTTTGCCATCGGGCAGGCGCTCTTTGAGAGTGAAAGCGACATCGGGGCTGCGAATGTTGCCGTTCGCCATGCGGAAGCCCGCCTGCGAACCCGCCACATAGCCGCGCCCCTTTGCAGCAGGCACCATGCGGGCGATCAACTCAGCTCCAATCACATCATGCTCATGTCCTGCGGGCACTTCCTTTGCCTCCCCGTCTACCAGTTCATACTTGCGCCCATCGTCGGGCAGGCGCAGAAACTGCGCCTCCGTAAGGCGGCGGGCGCGTCTGGGTTTGTGTGCAACGGCTCTGGACATCCCCGAATCACCAGAAGGATTATACCTGCAATCGCTCCTGTCGGCGAAAGCGAAACTCGCTTCCCTGCGAATTCGTAGTATAATTGTATGGAGAAGCCCTGCATCGCAGGGAAGTGTCCTTGACAATTGGGTGTATCGCAGCGTTGCTCCCCATAAGGTGGCTTTCAACTTGCCTGGGATTTATGGAACAATTTCCCCGGAAAGCACGGAACTCCCTGCAGGCGTCGCAGAGTCTAACCGATAATCATGGTGTGAGTGGCGACAGAGCCATCCGGCAGGGGGGCAAAGCGTGATGCACCCGACCCAATAAGGGGGTAAAACGATGAGCGCATCGGATTTCTTGCGCCAGATTGAAGAGCAGCGTCGTCTGGAAAAACAGATTGCCTGGGAAGGCACCTTTCGGGACTATCTGGAGATTGTCCAGAAGAACCCGAAAGTGGCGAACCTGGCGCACGCGCGCGTCTACGACATGATTCTCAGCGCAGGCGTAGAGGAGCGTGGCGAGGGGCAACCGCGCGAGTATAAATTCTTCACTTCTGAGCTGTTTGGCATGGAGCGCACGCTCCAGCAGCTGGTGGAAGAATACTTCGCGCCCGCCGCACGCCGACTCGATGTGCGCAAGCGCATCCTGTTGCTGGTCGGTCCCGTCGGCGGAGGGAAGTCGACTCTGGTGACAATGCTCAAGCGCGGTTTGGAGCGCTACTCGCGCACCGAGGAAGGCGCCGTGTACGCCATCAAAGACTGCCCCATGCACGAAGAGCCGCTCCATCTCGTGCCCGAAGAGCTTCGTGCCGACTTCAAGCGCCAGTTCGGCGTGCATATCGAGGGCGATCTCTGCCCCGTGTGCCAGTGGAAACTCAAGCACGAGTGGGGCGAGAACATCGAGAATGTGCCCGTCGTGCGCATCAAGTTCTCCGAGCGCGAGCGCGTCGGAATCGGCACCTTCAAGCCCTCAGACCCCAAGTCGCAGGATGTCTCCGAACTGACGGGGAGCGTGAACCTGAACCTGCTGACCCAGATTGGTGTCGAATCGGACCCGCGCGTCTATAACTTCGACGGCGAGCTGAACAAGGCGAACCGCGGCATCATGGAGTTCATCGAGATGCTCAAGGCGGACAAGCGCTTCCTTTATGAGCTGAACACCGTCGCGGGCGAGCAGATGATTAAAATCGGGCGGTTCGCGCTGATTTATACCGATGTCGTGGTGATTGCCCACACCAACGAGTACGAATACAACGCCTACTTCTCCAACAAGGAGAACGAGGCGATGATTGACCGCATGTTCGTGGTCAAAGTGCCCTACAACCTGCGCGTCTCGGAAGAGATTCGGATTTATGATAAGCTCATCAAGCAATCGCAGTTCAGCGACGAGAGCCAGGATCTTTCCAAGGTGCATATCGCGCCGCATGCGTTGCGTGTGGCGGCGATGTTCGCCGTGCTGAGCCGCCTGAAGCCGCCCAAGAAGAGCGGGATGTCGCTGATGACCAAGATGAAGCTCTACGACGGCGAGCGTCAGGTCGGCGACTGGGACCAGCGCCATGTGAAAGAGCTGCGTGAAGAGTATCCCGACGAGGGCATGAACGGCGTCTCGCCACGATTTATCCTCAACCGCCTCTCGGCGGCGATGGTCAAGGGACGCCAGTGCATCACGCCGATTGACATCCTGCGCTCCATCCGCGATGGGCTGACCGAATACACCAGTAACGAGGAAGAGCGCAAGAAACTGCTCACCTTCCTGGACGATGTGCGCAAGGAATACGACGAGCTCATCAAGAAAGAGGTGCAGCGCTTCTTCGTCTACAGCTATGAGGAAGCCGCGCACACCCTGCTGGAGAACTACCTCGATAATGTGGACGCCTACTGCAACAAGACCAAAGTGCGCGACCCCATCACGGGCGAGGAGGTAGACCCCGACGAGAAGCTCATGCGCAGCATCGAGGAGCAGATTGGCGTCTCCGAGAACGCCAAGCGCGAGTTCCGCGAGGGGATTATGCGCTCTGTGGCGTCGCTGGCGCGGCGCGGCATCCGCTTCGAGATTGGCAGCGACGAGCGTCTGCGCGAAGCCATCGAGCGCAAACTGTTCGCCGACCTCAAAGATGTGGTCAAGATTACCACCTCCGCCCGCACACCCGACCCCGAACAGCTGCGCAAAATCAACGAGGTGGTCAACCGCATGGTGGAGCAGGGCGGCTATTGCCCCATCTGCGCCAACGAGGCGCTCCGCTATGTGGGCACGCTGTTGAACCGCTAAAGCACCTCATCGGCGAATCACCAGCGGGGGGCGCCCCCGAAGGCGCGCCCCCCGCTGCTATATATCCCATCTAAAAAACTCACGCCAGCGGGTATAATCATGCCGAAACCCAATCGGTAGTATCTGGAGGCAGGGAAGCAGATGGCGGTCAAGCGAAAAACAACGAAAACGGAAATCCCAGAGCCACAATCTCCTGTGGAGACGACGGGCGTGGAGGTCATCGGCGACGCCACGAACGGTCTCCAGAGCGCGGTGCAAAGCGAATACACCGCCCAGCAACTCACGGTGCTGAAGGGGCTGGAGGCGGTGCGCAAACGCCCCGCGATGTATATCGGCGACACCGGTCCGCGCGGACTCCATCACCTCTTCGTGGAGGTGCTGGACAACTCCGTCGACGAAGCGCTCGCCGGGCACTGCGACCATATCGATGTGATCCTGCACGCGGATCAGAGCGTCTCGGTGATTGACAACGGGCGCGGCATTCCGGTGGATATTCACCCGGAAGTCGGGCTGCCGGGCGTGGAAGTGGTCATGACGATGCTCCACGCAGGCGGCAAGTTTGGGGGCGGCGGCTATCGCGTTTCGGGGGGACTGCATGGCGTGGGTGTGTCGGTGGTGAACGCGCTTTCCGAGTGGCTGGAGGTGGAAGTCGCGCGCGACGGCTATCTCTACTATCAGAAGTTTGAGCGCGGCGCGCCCGTAACGCCCCTCAAAAAGGTCAAACCCACCCAAAAGCGCGGCACCAAAGTGCGCTTCCTTGCCGACCGCGAAATCTTCGGCGACTACCGCTACGACCCGAACATCTTCATCAAGCGCCTGCGCGAGCTGGCGTACCTCAATCCGAATGTAACTTTTACCTTCACCGATGAGCTGAACGGCAAGCCGAAGCAGGTGTTCCGCTACACCAAAGGCATCGCCGCGCTGGTGGAAGCACTCAACGAGAACAAAGACCCCATCCACAAGGTGGTCTACTTCCGCAACGCCCGCGAGGACACCGAAGTGGAGGTCGCCCTGCAGTATCACACAGGCTATCAGGAAACCCTGCTCTCCTACGCGAACAACATCCACACAGTGGAAGGGGGCACGCACCTCACAGGTTTCAAGACCGCGCTGACCCGCGTGATTAACCAGTACGCCCGCAAAGCAGGCATTCTCAAGGAGAAAGACCCCAACTTCGCGGGCGACGATGTGCTGGAAGGCTTGACCGCCGTGATTGCCGTCAAGCTGCTCCATCCGCAGTTTGAGGGTCAGACCAAGACCAAGCTCGGCAACATGGAGATTCAGGGGCTGGTCAACTCCATCGTGGGCGAGGCGTTCAGCGAGTATCTGGAGCGCAATCCGTCTATTGCGCGTAAGATTGTGGAGAAGGCGCTGACCGCCCAGCGCGCCCGCGAGGCGGCTCGCAAGGCTGCCGAGCTGGTCAAGCGCCAGAGTGCCCTGGATAGCGGCTCGCTGCCCGGCAAACTCGCCGACTGCACGGAGCGCGACCCCAGCAAGTGCGAGCTGTTCCTCGTGGAGGGCGATTCGGCAGGCGGCTCCGCCAAAATGGGACGCGACCGCCGATTCCAGGCAGTGCTACCCCTGCGCGGCAAAATCCTGAATGTGGAGAAGGCGCGGCTGGACAAGGCGCTCGAAAACGAAGAGATCCGCGCCCTGATTACCGCGCTCGGCACGGGCATCAGCGTCGACAACAACGGCAACTCCAGCGGCGAGTCGGATAGCCGATTCGACATCTCCAAACTGCGCTATCACCGCATCGTGCTGATGACCGATGCCGATGTGGACGGCGAGCATATCCGCACCCTGCTCTTAACCTTCTTCTTCCGCTATATGCGCCCGTTGATAGAGGCGGGACACATCTACATCGCCCAGCCGCCTCTGTTCCGCGTGCGCGTCGGCAAAGACGAAATCTACTACGCTCAGAACGAAGAGGAGCTGGAAGAGATTCTCAAGAAGGTCAAGAAGAAAAATGTGCAGGTCACGCGCTTCAAAGGGCTGGGCGAGATGAACGCCGAAGACCTTGCCGACACCACGATGGACCCCGAAAAGCGCGTGATTGTGCAGGTGCAGCTGGAAGACGCAATGGAAGCCGAGCGCATCTTCACCACGCTGATGGGCGATAAGGTGGAACCCCGCCGCCAGTTCATCGAGGAACACGCGAAAGAAGTTACAGATATTGACTGGCATTTCTAAGGTGCGCCGAGAGTCTCAAATGAAAAAAGTCATGACGCGTGAAGAGCTGATAGAACGATTGCGCCGTGAACTCCCGTACCTTTCGGAGCGTTTTGGAGTGGCACGCCTCGCTATCTACGGCTCCTTCGCGCACGGCACGCCACGCTCCGAGAGCGATGTCGATCTAGTTGTGGAACTCAGCCGACCACTCGGATTTGAGTTTGTCAACCTTGTGGATTATCTGGAACGCGCTCTTGGAAGGAAAGTGAGCGTCATAACCGCAGAAACCGTCCGCCGAAACCTCTCACATCCGCGTTATTGCGCCGTTGCCGAGCAAATTGAGAGGACAAAGGTGTATGTCTAGGGCAGACCGTGACCTGCGATACTTACAGCATATTTTGCTCTGTTGCAAGGATGCTTGTTCCGCTTGCTGACCCAGCGAGTTGTGCCGCATGGGGCGCGGCGACCGCACCCCTACGCATACGGGACGCGGTTCCCGCGTCCTGTTCCTTGAATCTCCTGATCTTTGCAACAGAGCAGCATATTTTGGAAGCGATGGAGCGCATCGCAGAGTATGTGCAGGGAATGGATTACGCCACTTTTCTGCAGGATCAGCGCACACTCGCCTGTCTTACGCTCGCTGTTGAAGGCAGATAGTGAGCAATATTAGGGTTCCCTCAAAAGAGGGGGTATACTCTCGGCAGGCGTGCGCGTGTGTTTTGCGAAACAAACGCGCCGTTTCGCCATCTGTACCCAGTGGAGGTCGCTATGAGAAAAGTTGGTTTGTGGCTCGGTTTGCTGGCACTTATTGCGTTTGCCCTCGCCGATGTGCCCAGCGTCTCGGTGAGCAACCTGCAATCGCATGTGAAGACGCTGGCGTCGCCTGAGATGGAGGGGCGTCTGGCAATTGCCCCCGGCGGGCACAAGGCAGGCGAGTATATCGCGCGCATGTTCGCCGAGTACGGACTGGAGCCGAAGGGCACTCAGGGCTACTTTCAGGACTTTGAGATGACCATCGGCTATACGACCGGCAAAGACACCGCGCTCCGTGTGGAGTTCGCTAACGGCAACCGCTGGGAGGTGCCTGCCGACGCTTTTCGCCCCAGCAACCTGAGCGATAACACCACCACCGAGGGCGAAGTGGTGTTCGTCGGGTACGGCTTGAGCCTGCAGGAGCCAGCCTATGACGATTACGCGGGCGTGGATGTTAAAGGGAAAGTCGTCGCGATTTTGCGCGGTGCGCCCGAATGGCTGGACGCAGGCACGGCGCAGCGAGTCGCTCGAATCCCCACCAAACTGCGCACGGCATTTGAAAAAGGCGCAACCGGTGTGATTCTGCTGAACCTGCCCAATCAGCCCCTGCTACCGCTGGGCATGCGCGGGCGGGCGAGCGTCGTTTCGGGCGCGGTGGTGAATGTTAACACCGAAGTCGCCAACCGCCTGCTCCGAACCGCCAACCTCACCGTGGAAGAGGCGGTCAAGCGCATCAACGAGACGAAACAGCCCGTCAGCGTCGCCCTGCCCGTGAAAGTCGCGATGACGGTTCAGCTGGAGCCGCGCAAGGGCATCGCACGCAATGTGATTGGGTTCCTGCCGGGCGCTGACCCCAACAAGCGCGAGGAGATTATCGTGATTGGGGCGCACTATGACCACCTCGGCTACGGCGAAGTCGGCTCGCTGGCGTTCGAGCCGGGCGAGATTCATTACGGCGCAGATGACAACGCTTCTGGCACGGCAGGGCTGCTGGAACTCGCCCGAATCCTGTCGCTTCAGCGCGAGAAGCTGCCCAGAAGCATTCTGTTTATCGCCTTTTCGGGCGAGGAGGAGGGGCTGGTCGGCTCCGCCTACTTCGTGCGCAACCCCACTGTGCCCACAGACAAAATCGTGGCGATGATTAATCTGGACATGATCGGGCGCCTGCGCGAAGACCGCCTCTCCATCAGCGGCTTGGGCAGCTCGCCCCAGTGGGAAGAGATTGTCAAGGCTGCCAACACCGACGGCTTGACCCTCAACCTGAGCCAGGCAAGCACGGGCGGAAGCGATCACACCTCCTTCTTTATGGCGAACATTCCCGTGCTGTTCTTCTTCACAGGCATGCACCCTGAATACCACCGCCCCACCGACACATGGGACACGATTAACTACGAAGGTCAGGCGAAGGTGGTGGCGATGGTGGAGCGGGTGGCGCGTCAGCTGGCACAGCGTGAGGAGCGCATCGCCTTCAGCCGTCCCAGCCAGCCTGCGCCTGCGACGGGCGCCCGCGCGGGGTTCCGCGTGCGGATTGGGCTAATCCCCGAATATTCGGGCGAGGCGAACGGCGTGCTGCTTGGCGGTGTGGTGCCCGGCTCACCCGCCGAAAAAGCAGGGCTTAGGGCAGGCGACCGTATCGTCGCTGTGATGGGCAAGCAGGTCAAGAGCATCGAGGAGCTGACCCAGCTCTATGACCAGATGGAGCCGGGCAAACCTGTCGAGTTCACGATTGTGCGCAACGGGCAGGAGATGAAGGTTCAGGTCGTGCCCGCCGCGCCCCAGTAGAGGCTCACTCAAAACTCAGAGCGCGACTCCCCTGCTCTGGGCACAGAGGGGGATCGCGCTCTGACCCCAGCACTCCAGACCTCTCTCCCTGATAGCGCTCCCCGTCTCCCACAAAGTTCTGGAACCACGCCTGAATCGCCTCTCAAATATAAATCCGATAAGTTGGCACCTGAAACGCAAGCGTAATCAGCGACCAGAGCGACCCCATCGTGAAGTCGCCCAGAATCAGCCCCAGCGCGAAGGGGTAGCCCAGCCGGTGCGCATACCAGCCCCCAAAGCGAATCAGCGCCATCTTCAGCACCCAGCCCAGCATAAAGGCGAACCAGAAATAGTCCACTGCGAAGCTCACCCCCAGCGCGTAGCCTGTCGGATGGAGCGGGAAGCCCGGCACCACGCTCCGAATTGCCGATAAGCCCGCCACCACCAGCGCGCCCCCCGCCAGATAGTACCAGCGGTTCGGATGCCGAAACGGCTCGTTCTGCAGCCAGCTATCCAGCCGCCCGAACGACTCCTGCCCCACCCAGTTTTTGAAACCCAGACACTCGCCCTCCGCCCCATAGAGATAGGTTACATGCAGGTTCGCCCAGCACACCACCCCAAACGCCACCACCGAACAGCCCAGTAAAAAGATGCCCATCTTCACAGGCGAAAGGTGATGCTCCTGCGCCATGCGCAACGACTCCAGCTGGTTCGGCATTGGATGACACCGGTAGCCCCGATTGAACCAGTAGAGCGACTGCAACACGGTGAGATTCTCCGTGCCCAGCCCGCGCAGGGTGAACACATCAAACAGGATACGCTGGGGGTTGACGAAGTAAATCTCGTGTGGGGCGCCCAGCTCGGCGCGCACACGCGTAATCGTGAGCGCCAGCAAAAAGTATATCCCGAAAAAGAGCGCCGCCACCCAGCCGCTGAGGTGTAGCACGAACGCATTATAGAGCGTCAGCACCCCAATTCCGCCTGCCAGTCCCAGCCAGCATGCGCGAAAAAGCGCCTTGTTCGGGTGTCCCTCGCGCGACCACGCAATTCGCCATGCATCCGAGAACGCGTGGCGCGCCCGCGCCAGCAGAATCAGCCCCAGCGCCAGCCATGCCCCCGCCGCCTGCTCGTTCAGAAACGGGAACCCCCGATTCTCCGCGCTGTCCCAGCCCATCGTCGCGCCGAACACCTGAAACAGTTTGCGCATCACAAAAAAGAACCACGCCGAAAAGCCCAGATCAGGCGGCATCAGATACACCAACCCAATCGCGAACGGGTAGGTCGCAATCCGAATTGGGTTCATCGCGCTCCAGGGGCGGTCGGGGAATAGAAAACTGATGTCGTACTGCTTGATCCACGGCAGGCTGGGCAGGGAGGGCACCAGCACATGCAGCCCGTTCAGCCCGCTGACGGCGAGCGCGGTCGTGAACCCCGCCCACATCGCCTTGCTCTGCCAGAACGCGCCCGACGGCTCCACCATCGCCAGCGGCAACTGCACCAGCGGAAACGCGAGCCGCTCCTCGCGCGTCCACCGATCCAGCACCAGATAGTTCAGGCACAGAAACATCCCCACCAGCGTAAGGATGAACCCCGCCCACAGCGTCAGGGGCAACACCCACACCCGGAGCCACTCCCATCGGTACGGCAGGCTTCCCCCATAGTAGTACGGGCGCAGGGCGTCCATATCCCACACAAACAGCGGTTTGGGGATATACTCAAAAAACCGTTCGCGCCAGCCCGTTTCTACCTGTGAGCGCCACTGGGCATGCCCAAGCGCCCCAAAGAGGTTCTGGAGCATATCGTGCCCCGCGAACACTGCGCCCGTGACCATCGCGATATAAAGCAACACCAGTTCAGCAGGGCGAAGCGCCCACGCGGGACGCACACGCCACAGCCATCGGTTTACCCCCACTGCCACCATCAGGCAAAAAATTGGCGTGATAAAAATCGGCAGGCTCGTAACATCCAGCGAATACCAGCGCACCTCAATCACAGTAATCCAGAAGATGTTGGCGACCATCAGCAGCAGGCAGAGCGCGAGCGTCCGCGCCCGCAGCGAAAACCCCTCCTTCGGGGGTGCCTCCGTTGCGCTCACCTGCACACCCCGCCTCACAAACACGCCCTGTTTAATTCCCTCTGATGGACGCGACTCCTACCCCATCAGGTATAATCCTTACGGAGGCGCGTATGAATGTCGAGTTTATTCTGGGGCGCGAGCTGATGCCCCTGTATGAAAAAGTCGTTAATGGCGAACGCCTGAGTTATGAAGATGGCTTGTTGCTCTATCGCACGCCGAACCTGACGGGCGTGGGGTATCTCGCGAATATCGTGCGCGAGCGCCTGCACGGCAACCGCGCCTACTACATCCGCAATCAGCATATCAACTACACCAACATCTGCAACAAGGGCTGTAAGTTTTGCTCTTTCTACGCGAAAAAGGGCGGACCCAAACCCTATACCCTCACGATGGACGAGGTGCGTGAGCGCCTGCGCGCCTATAAGCATGTGCCCATCACTGAAGTGCATATCGTGGGGGGTGTGAACCCGCGCCTGCCGTACAGTTATTATTTAGACCTCATCCGCACCGTCAAAGAAGAGCGCCCTGAAGTGCATATCAAGGCGTTCACTGCGGTGGAGTGGGAGGAGATTGCACGGGTCGCCCGCAAGCCGCTTGCGGAAGTGCTGGCAGAGATGAAGGCGTTGGGACTGGGGAGCGTGCCCGGTGGGGGGATTGAGGTGTTGAGCGACCGCATTCACGCGGAGCTGTTCCCCAAAAAGATTAACGGCGCCCGCTGGATGGAGATTGCCCGCGAAATCGCCCGCGCCGGGCTGAAACAGTACGCCACCCTGCTCTACGGCATGGGCGAAACGATTGAAGAGCGCGTGGAACACTTCGTTCGCCTGCGTGAACTGCAGGATGAGACGGGGCATTTCCTCGCGATGACCCCACTGGCGTTTCACCCCGAGGGCACGGAGCTGGAACACCTGCCCCACACCTCTGGCGACGACGACCTGCGCAATATCGCCGTCGCGCGCCTGATGCTGGACAACTTCCCCCACATCAAATCGTTCTGGATTATGAACACGCCCGCCGTGACGCAGATTGCACTCTGGTACGGCGCCGACGATGTGGACGGCACAGTGCATGAGTATGAGATTGTCTATCAGGACGACGCGCCGGGCGTGCGCCAGCAGGTGCTGACCCGTAAAGCCCTGATTCGGCTGATTCGGGAGGCAGGGCGGGAACCTGTGGAGCGCGATAGCCTCTATCAAATTGTCCATCGCCCCGACGAGGAACCCGATACGCCCCACTCGTTGCGGTTGCTGCCTGTGGTGAGCTGAGCGCCGCCGCGAACCGACAAGGGGCACAGGAGACGATTTTTTTTTTGAACGCCCTCACAACCCCTTGCAATTGCCGTCAGGAATGGGGTATAATCTCTGTGTTCGTGCGCCCGTAGCTCAGGGGATAGAGCGCAAGGTTGCGGACCTTGAGGTCGGGGGTTCGAATCCCTCCGGGCGCGCCAGCAAACCTCCGAAGTTGCGCCCTCGTAGCTCAGTGGATAGAGCGCCTCCGTCCTAAGGAGGGCGTCGGGGGTTCGAATCCCTCCGAGGGCGCCATTCCCTTTTAAAAGCGAGGGAGCCCTATGAAAACCGTCTTCGCGCTTGTCGGGATGCTCGCCATCGGAGTGTGCTTTGCTCAACCCCCCGTGCAAGTTGTCCCCGTAGACCCCGCGCCGAAACCGAACCTCGTGCGCAATAGCAGTTTTGAAGAGGTTCAGAACAACCTCCCCGCTGGCTGGAGCTGGGATGTGCGCAACACGCAGGCGACCGTTGCAATCGTTTCCGAGCCGGGCGCGGTCGGGGCGCGATGTTTGAAGTTCACCAGCACCACCCCCTTCGCGCCAGAGCAGTATGCCCTGCTTCGCTATGAGGGCGGTGTGCCTGTGAAGCCCAACACGGTCTACACGCTCAGTTGCCGCTACAAGACGCGCTCCAGTTTCGTGGGGTTTATCGGCGGCGGTCAGAACTGGCGCGTGCGCCTGCTGCTGGAAAACACCAACGACCAGTGGAAAACCGCCGCGCTCACCTTTGCCACACGCGAGAACGAAACCCAGTTTGACCTCGTGATTGTGATTGAAGCGCCCACCGACGCGCTCTGGATTGACGCGGTGAAGTTAGAGGAAAACCCTGATGCCACGCCCTATGTGCCCGCTGAAGCCATCAGCCAGCCGCTGATGGCGTTTGCGCCTTTGCCCAGCCGCCTGTACCTCGCCGAGCGGAGCTGGCAAGCCGAAGTGGAGATTTTCGCGCCCCAGCCCCTGCCAAACGCCGAGCTGAGCGCCCAGCTGGGGCGCCAGCGCATCCGCCAGCGGGTGAACCTGCCCGCAGGCGCCTCAAAAGCCGTGATTCGGCTCCCCGAACCGCGCGAAAGCCAGACGACTCTGAGGGTTAGCCTCCACGCAGGCGACCAGCCCCTCGCGATAGAGCATCCGCTTACCGTGTTCACCCGCCGGCAAGCCGAATCGCGCCTCAAAAATCTTCAGGGTCGGCTCCCGCGCTGGCAACAGCAGCTGGAACAGATTCGACGCAAGGGTCAGGATGTCGCCTACCCGCAAGCCAGCCTCACGATTTTGCAGGAATTCGTGGGCTATGTGGCGGACGACCTGCGCAAGGGTCAGATCGAGCGCGCCTTCGCCCAGCTGGACGAGATGGACGCGATGGCGGCGCGCCTTGAGAACACCCTGCGCGAATGCCTGCAGGGCGCCCGCACGCTCCCGACCGTGCCGCGCTATATCACCTCGCGCGTGGCAATACAAAACGCCTCGCTGATTGCCGACACCGAAGACCCTCTTGCGCGCCAGCGCCAGCGGCGCCCCGTCTTCTTCGTCGGCTTCGGACACTTCGGACAGGTGCGCCGCGACCTCGAGAAGTTCCCCCTGATGGGCTTCAATCTGATTCAAATCGAGCGCGGCGTGTGGGACTTCCTGCCAGAGCCGAACAAAATCAGCCGTCAGGCGCTGGAGGAGGACATCCTGCCCACTTTTGAGCGCGCCGCCCGCGCGAATGTGAAGATAGACTTCCTCATCAGCCCCCACTATATGCCGGAGTGGGTCTATCAGGTCTACCCCCACCTGAAGCAGCCACGCGAGGGCTTTATCAAATACAGCCTCTTCGCGCCCGAAAGCCTGACAGTGTTGCGCGAGTACCTCTCGGTGCTGTTGCCCGCGTTGCGCCGTCAGCCTGCGCTGTTGAGCCTCTGCCTCTCCAACGAGCCGGTGAACCGCGAGTCGCCCGAATCGCCTTTGCATCAGCAGGCGTGGCGGCGATGGCTCCAGAACCGCCACAAAACGCTGATCACGCTCAACAGTCGCTGGCAAACGCAGTATCAAAGCTGGGATGAAATCCCCATCCCCACCGAAGGCATCCCCTACACGGAGTGGCTGGAATTCAATGCCGACGCGCTGGCAGACTGGCATCGGCAACTCGCAGGAATCGTCGCCGAGTTCCTGCCCCACATCCCCAAACACGCCAAGCTGATGAGCTGGACTTTTCTGAACGACCGCGAGCTTTATCAGGGCGTGGACCCGGAGCGATTCGCCGCGTTTTGCGAACTGAACGGCAACGACGCCTTCAACAGCTACATCCACGACCAGAACGCGCCGTGGGCGTTCGAGTGGATTCGCAACTGGATGGCGTATGACTTTCAGCGCTCCCTGAAAGACGCGCCGATTATCAACTCGGAGAATCACATCATTCCCGACCGGGAGCGCCGCCGTGTGCCGCCCGCGCACGCGCGCGCCGTGCTGTGGGAAGGCGCAATTCGTGGCATGTCGGCGACCACCTTCTGGGTGTGGGAGCGCACGGACGACCCGCAGAGCGACTTCGCCGGGAGCCTGCTCCATCGCCCCGCGATTGTGGAAGCGCTATCGCATACGGCGTTAGACCTGAACCGCCTCGCGCCCTATGTCGCCGCCCTGCAGAACCAGCCGTTTGAAGTTCATATCCTGCACGCCCGAACCGACCTCGCTATGCAGGGACCAGAGCAGATTATCCCGCGCGACAGTCTGTATATCGCGCTCACGATGCTGGGCGTCAGGGTGGGGTTCGTTACGGAGCGCCAGTTGATAACGGGGCGCGTGCCCGAAACGGTGAAGCGCATCCTTATCCCGAATGTGCAGTACCTTTCGGACGAGGCGGTTTTCGCGCTGGATCAGCTGCGCCAGCGTCGGGGCATGATTCTGATTGGGGTGGGCGAGCCGCTGCTCACCTTTGACCTTTACGGCAGGCGTCGCTCCACGCGCCCGCCCATCCAGACGCTGGAGCGCAATATTGAGCAGGACCCAGTTCTGCTGGCGCGTAAGCTGGAGCCACAGCTGCAAACATGGGGCGTGGCGCGCCCCCTGCGCCTGCTCAAACCCGATGTGGATCAACCCGCGTGGGGTGTCGCCTATCGCACCGCGCCCTACGAAAACGGCTACCTCGCGAACCTGTGCAACTACACCCACCAGCCCCTCACCGTGCGCCTTGTAGACCCGCAGGGCAACCCTATCAAAGCGACCAACCTGCTAAACGGCAGCACGGTGGACGGCTCCCTCACCCTCCAGCCGCTGGAGCCGGTGCTGCTGAAGTGGTGAGAAGTGTGGTATCCTATGCGTATGCAAAGGCAGTGGCTGGCAGGCGCGAGTCGGGTGGACATCACGCCCGATATTCAGAAGATTCGCATCCAGCTGGGGGGCTACGGGGCGCGGCTCAACATGCCCCCCACAGGCGTGCATGACCCGATCTATGCGCGGGCGTTAGCGCTTCAGGCGGGCGATCAACTGGTGGTGCTGGTCGCGCTGGATCACCTGCTGGTTCCTGCCAGTCTGACCGAGGCGGTTTTGCGCGAGGCGAATCTGCGCCCCGAACAGCTTTTTATGGCGGCGAGCCACACCCACTGCGCGCCCGACTCGATGGGGCTGAACGCCCGCGCCCGATTCGCCCTGCCAGGGGTGGGCAGCTTCTTGCCAGAGTTTCTGAAGTTCACCACCGAGCGGATCGTGGAGGCGATTCGTCAGGCGCGCGCCCGCATGCGCCCCGCGCGTCTCAGCGTGGCAGCCGAAGCGTTGCCGAATCTGAATCGCAACCGACGGGGCGCGAAAATCACCGACCCCACGATGACCGTGTTGCGCGTGGACGAAAGCGCCCGCCGACGCACCCTCGCCGCGCTGGTGATCTACGCCGCGCACCCCACCATCTACCCCCACACGATGATGCAGGTCTCCGCCGAGTTTCCGGGCGTGCTTCAGAGCCGTCTGGAAGCGGCGCTGGGCGAAGGCGTCGTCGCGCTCTACATGAACGGCGCACAGGGGGATGTGTCGCCCGTGGCTGATGAGGGCAAAGACGACCACGAGCGCGTGCGCCTCTACGGCGAGAAGCTGGCAACCCACGCCTTGCGCCTGTTCCGCAACACGAAGCCGTTAGCGCCGAAACTGCGCACGGCGCAAATCCGCGTTTCCTTGCCCGAAGCGCGCCCCCATCCGCAGTTTTACGAATCGGCAGGGCGCGAATACAAAGTGCCCGAAGCGCTGCTGAACGACCTCGTGAAGCAACTGATTCCGCCCACCACGCCTGTGAGCCTTGGGGGGCTGGATTCGCTGGCGCTGGTGGGGTTTCCGGGCGAGCCGATTACCGCGCTGGGCTTGGAAGCGCGCCAGATGGGGCAACAGCGCGGCTTTCGGCATGTTGCCCCTGTGGGGCTGGTCAACGACTGGATTGGCTATATCCTCACTCGCGAAGAGTACGAAAAGGGCGGCTACGAGGCGACGGTCTCGTTCAACGGTCCCGACGCGGGCGCGGCGGTGATGAAAGCGGTGCGCGAGGGGTTCGCACGGCTCTGATTCTCCAGAAGCGACTTTTTACCCAATTTTGAACTCATTTTGCCCGATTTTTTGACTAACCCTTCGTTCGACGACAAACCGAGAAGCGATACACCACAGGTAGCGCGTTGCATTCGCTACCACACACCACATCCTGTACCCCAAAAACCCACTTGGCGTCGATCGCCAGCTTTTCACCCCTTGAGTTCAAATCCGAGTCCGATCGACGCCAAAGCTTGACTTCACCGACACCGATGGGGTATAATAAACCCGCCAACGGGCAACGCCCGAACCTTGACAATCGGAACCGTTTTGAACTCATTTTCGGGACCGACCCGCAAAAGGCGGGTTGGTTTGTAGCCTACCTGTGAGGGATTGAAACAGTTCTTTGAACTGTTGAATGAACTTGGCTATTTTGTTTGTAGCCTACCTGTGAGGGATTGAAACGCGTCACGGTACAGGCTTCTTCGGTTTCCTGGAGGCTGTTTGTAGCCTACCTGTGAGGGATTGAAACAAATCTAGGTGCATTAGCAATTCTGCCAGCGTCTCCGTTTGTAGCCTACCTGTGAGGGATTGAAACCTCCCAGACCAAGGCAGGCGATACAGAACTCCCATCCCGTTTGTAGCCTACCTGTGAGGGATTGAAACTGCCCATCGTCGCCGTCGACCTCGACCGCGAACAAGTTTGTAGCCTACCTGTGAGGGATTGAAACTCGTCCAACGCCGCCACGCGCGGGGTGATGTCTGATGGTTTGTAGCCTACCTGTGAGGGATTGAAACTTTTTTTTCTTCTCCCAAAAAACTCATAATATTTCTGTTTGTAGCCTACCTGTGAGGGATTGAAACTAAAACCCGTCTGGTCGGATGCGAACAAAATCCATAGTTTGTAGCCTACCTGTGAGGGATTGAAACCGAAGCGCTGATTAGGTATAGAGACGCATGTGAGCGGGGTTTGTAGCCTACCTGTGAGGGATTGAAACGCGCAAGCCATCGACAATGCGCTGCGCGATACGGGTTTGTAGCCTACCTGTGAGGGATTGAAACGAAAACGCGAATCCTGCAGGAAACGAAACGCCGCCGTTTGTAGCCTACCTGTGAGGGATTGAAACCCCTCGAAGCCCTCAAAGATCTCGTGAGCGCAGAACGTTTGTAGCCTACCTGTGAGGGATTGAAACCAACTTCGTCGTCCGCAAAGGCTGCAAACTCTGCACCGTTTGTAGCCTACCTGTGAGGGATTGAAACCCTGACAAAAAAAGTCAAGGGTTTTCGGGGATTTTCGGTTTGTAGCCTACCTGTGAGGGATTGAAACGAATGTAGCGACGCTCAAACTGCAAACTCCTCTGCTGGTTTGTAGCCTACCTGTGAGGGATTGAAACTCGATTTCGGGGTACAGGCATGCTTCGCAGGTGTGTGTTTGTAGCCTACCTGTGAGGGATTGAAACCGTATCGTCCGCCCCAGCGGCGTCCGTGGCGCACGCTGGTTTGTAGCCTACCTGTGAGGGATTGAAACACGCAGGGTGATTTCATACCGCGTCGTTTCGGAACTGTTTGTAGCCTACCTGTGAGGGATTGAAACTCACTCACCAGCTTGAAAAACGGCGGTGATTGCAGCTGGGTTTGTAGCCTACCTGTGAGGGATTGAAACTATGGTTCGCGGATGTTTTACAATCTTGCACGGCAGGTTTGTAGCCTACCTGTGAGGGATTGAAACTTGGGCTGTGCTTGATCGCCCAGTAGTCCTCGGCGGTTTGTAGCCTACCTGTGAGGGATTGAAACGTTCCCATCTGTGGGAACTAAATGCTGGCGAGCGCGTTTGTAGCCTACCTGTGAGGGATTGAAACTATTGCCTTGTAACGCCGAGGCGGGCAGCCGCCTCGGTTTGTAGCCTACCTGTGAGGGATTGAAACACGATGACTATGTGCGCCCCGCAACGCCTGCAACAGTTTGTAGCCTACCTGTGAGGGATTGAAACTTGCGGATGACGAAGTTGAGGAGTTCCCAGCGTCGCGTTTGTAGCCTACCTGTGAGGGATTGAAACTCAAATATACTGCCACCAACAAACAGGCTAAAACCGTTTGTAGCCTACCTGTGAGGGATTGAAACACGCTCGCTTTACGAGCCGAAGGAGGTCGTTGGATAGTTTGTAGCCTACCTGTGAGGGATTGAAACCTCTCACGGCGGGGGGTTCCATTTTTTCTTACGAGTTTGTAGCCTACCTGTGAGGGATTGAAACGTGGCTTTTTCTTCTTCTTTGATGCGGAGTTGCGCGTTTGTAGCCTACCTGTGAGGGATTGAAACATACCCCAGATCGTATAAGATGCTGGGGCTGATGAGTTTGTAGCCTACCTGTGAGGGATTGAAACTTCTGAGGTTCACCTCCCTCGTTGACAAGCATGAGCGCGTTTGTAGCCTACCTGTGAGGGATTGAAACGGATTTCGTCCTCCGAGAGGTGTTCCAGTTTGTGATGTTTGTAGCCTACCTGTGAGGGATTGAAACCAGACCCCTCAGTAATCACGAGGGCCTGGCGCTCTTGTTTGTAGCCTACCTGTGAGGGATTGAAACAGATAGCGCAGGAAGCGCTCAAAATTGCGCCCCAGCGTTTGTAGCCTACCTGTGAAGGATTGAAACCGATATCGGCAGTCGGGATTTCGACAAGCGCACGATGGAGTTTGTAGCCTACCTGTGAGGGATTGAAACGGGTTCGCTCAAAAGCGGGACATTCGCAGGAGAGGGTTTGTAGCCTACCTGTGAGGGATTGAAACTACATTCAGGGCACGTTGCGTTGGGGTATTGGTATGGTTTGTAGCCTACCTGTGAGGGATTGAAACGGAAGACGCCCCTTCCTCGCGCGAGGGAGGGGCGTTTTTTGTTTGTGGGTGGTGAGGTTCTGACGGCTGAGGTTCCGTTCCTATGAGACGAAGCCGACCTTCGTCGGCTGAAGTAGCACGCGCATCCTGCGCGTGGGCAGGGGCAGGATGCCCCTGCTACGGGAGCCAGCGGAGGCTGGCTTTATTTATTAGGAACGGCTTTAGCTGCTCTGTTGCAAGGCTGCTTGTTCCGCTTGCTGACCCAGCGAGTTGTGCCGCGTGGGGCGCGGCGACCGCGCCCCTACGCATACGAGTAGGGATGCGGTTCCCGCGCCCGACCTATGAATTCGCTATCTCTGCGAGGGAACAGGTTCACCTGCCACGCCCGACGGTGATTTCTTTCGAGGGACAGCACAGGGCAGCGGGTATCCTATTATTAAAAGCCCACTCACAGGAGGTGAGGCGTTATGCAGGAAGAGAAAACGATGGAGACGCCGATGAACGAACCCGAAACCCAACCGATGGAACCTGAACAGGATGACGCGGTGAGCATAGACCTCAACACCGCGCTCGCACGCTTGCAGGAGATGGAGCAGGCACTGGAAGAGCAGAAGAACCTCTACCTGCGCACGCTGGCGGACTTCCAGAACTATCGCCGACGCCAGAACGAAGAGATGGAACGCCAGCGCATCCGCGTGCTGGAAACCCTGCTGGAAGACCTGCTGCCCATTCTGGACAACTTCGAGCGCGCCCTGCAGGCGGCGGAAGCCACGCGCGAACTGGAACCCCTGCTGGAAGGGGTCAAGATGACCGACCGCCAGATTAAAGCGCTCCTCGCGCGGTTCGATATCCATCCCATCGAGGCGGTGGGCAAGCCGTTTGACCCGAACCTGCACGAAGCCATCCAGCGCGTCGAAAGCGAGGAGTACGAAGACGGTACTATCATCGACGAGGTGGAGCGCGGTTATCGGATGGGCGAGCGCGTGATACGCCCCAGCAAGGTGATTGTCGCCAGACGCCCTGAACCACCCACCGAATACACCCCCCTGGATATAGAGGCATGAGAAACCTTTTCGGCACAGACGGTGTTCGGGGTCAGGCGAACGCCTTGCTGACCCCCGATTTTGTGATGCGTTTAGGGCGCGCGGTGGGGCAGCAGCTTTTGCGCACGACGAGTCATATGCCCCCGCGCGTGCTGATCGGGCGCGATACGCGCCGCAGTGGCGCAATGCTGGAAACCGCCCTGATTAGTGGGCTGACCGCTGTGGGGGTGCATGCCACCTCGGCGGGAGTCGTACCCACGCCCGCAATCGCCTACCTCGTGCGCGAAGGGCGCTACGACCTGGGTATCGTGCTTTCCGCCTCGCATAACCCCGCACCCGATAACGGCATCAAACTGATTGGCGGCGACGGCTACAAGTTCCCCGACGAGTACGAGGCGGAAATCGAGCGCCTGCTGAACGAAGCCCCTGAACCCTTTCCCTATCCCGCGCCCGACCAGATTGGGCTGTGGGAGTTGAGCGCCCGTGAGGCGGAACAGTACCTGCTTTACCTGCTTCATCTGATGCGCGAGATGACGGGCGAGCGCGAGCCGCTGCGGGGCATGCATATCGCGGTGGACTGCGCAAACGGCGCCGCGAGCGCGTTCGCCCCCGTGCTGCTGAGTGAGCTCGGCGCGAAGGTCAGCGCCGTCGCCTGCGAACCCAACGGGGATAACATTAACGAGGGCTGCGGCTCCACGCACATAGACCACCTGCAGCGCACGGTACGGGAAACGGGCGCCCATCTCGGCGTGGCGTTCGACGGCGACGCCGACCGCGCCCTCTTCTGCGACGAAAACGCCGAACCCGTGGACGGCGACGCGATTATGACCCTCTGGGCGCTCACCCGTCAACAACAGGGGAGCCTCCAGCCGCCGCTCGTGGTGGCGACCGAGATGAGCAACCTCGGCATGGAGAAGCGCCTGCAAGCCGAAGGCATCACGCTGCTGCGCACGAAAGTCGGCGACCGCTATGTGGCGGAAGCCATGCGCGCGCATCACGCCCTGATCGGCGGCGAGCAGTCGGGGCATCTCATCTTCGCCGAACGCGCCACCACAGGCGATGGGCTGATCACTATGCTCGAAACGCTGAACCTCGCCCTGCGCCTGCAACGCCCCTTTTCCGAAATCGCCCACCCGTTTGAACCCTACCCCCAGAAACTGGTGACCATCCCTGTGCAGGATAAGCATGCGTGGCAGACTCACCCCGAGATTCAGGCGCAAATTGCGCGGGTGCAGGCGTTGCTGGCGGGTCGGGGGCGGCTGAACATCCGCGCGTCGGGCACTGAGAACGCAATTCGCATTATGGTGGAGGCAGAGACGCCCGCGCTGGTGGACGAGGCGCTCCAGCCGCTGGTGGACGCCGTGCGAAACGCGCTGGCGTGAACTGCGCTTAGCAGGACTCACCCCATCAGGGAAGAAACCCTGAGTTAATGGCGCTTCGTTTCTTGCACACCTCCGATGTGCATCTGGGGCGCTCGTTCCGCTATCTGGGCGAGCGCGCCCCCACCCACCAGCAACGCCTCAAGCAGGCACTGGAACGGGTCTATCAGATAGCGCAGGAACAACAGTGCAACGCCGTGCTGATTGCGGGCGATTTGTTTGACCATCCCCGCGTGGGGCGCGAGTGGGTGGACCTTGCGCTGAACCTGATTACCTCTGCGCCCTGCCCGACGCTGGTGATTGCAGGCAACCATGACCCCGCCGAACGCCATCCGTTTCGGGAGCGGACCTCGCTGCCACAGAAGCTCCACTTTTTTGCCTCGACAGAACGCAAGCGACTCCCTGCGCTGGAGATGGAGGTCATCGCATGCCCCGCCGGCGACGAATCGCGCTGGCAGGCGGTGTTGCGTCGCGACCCCGACGGCGCGCCCTATCAGATTGCGCTGATACACGGCTCCATGCCCTCCGCTGGCGAGGGCACGATTCCCGTCAGCACTGTGCGCCAGTGTGGGCTGGACTATGTAGCGCTGGGCGACTGGCACTCACCGCAGGACCTCTCGCACAAGCTGGGCGTGCCGTGCTGGTACAGCGGCGCCCCCGAGATGATTATGCCCGACCAGCGCCTGCCCGCCGTCGCCCTGCTGGTGGAACTTCACGATTCACAACCCCCGCAGATTACGCCCCTGCACACAGGAAGCGCACGCTACCCCACCGGGTCGCGCGAGGACGGCACGCTGGAGATTGCGCTGGAAGCGTTCGATTCGCCCCAGAGTCTGCTGGAGGCGCTCGCCGCGCATCTGCAGGAGACCACCGTCGCCCGAATCCGCCTCGTGGGGCGCTGGCACGCCGATACGCCGCTGGACCCCGACGCCCTGCAAGAAAGCCTCCAGTCGCGATGTCTCTGGCTGGAGATAGAACCCGCCTTCCAGAGCGCGCCACTTGCCCCGCAAACCCCGTTTGAACGCGCCCTGACGCAGGTTTACGAAGCCCGCAAGGCGCAGGGAGCGCCCAGCACCTTAGACGAGGCGTATCAACTCGCGCTTTACCTGCTTCGGGGAGGCAGGCTATGAGAATCTGGTTCGAACGCCTTGTGCTGGAGGGCTACGGGCGCTTTGGAGAGCGCAGGGAGTTCCGCTTCACACCGGGGTTCAACCTCATCACGGGCGCGAATGAGTCGGGCAAAAGCACGCTGCTGAGCGCCCTGCTGGACGCCCTTTACACGAACCCCGCCACCGAAGCCCGCGAGGCGCGCGAGCGCATCCACTGGCGCCACCCCACTGGCTGGCGACTGGAACTGAGCCTGCAACTCGGCGACACGCCCGTGCGAATCGCCAAATTCCACCCTAAAGACTCGCCCCGACGCTACGCGGAGTTCCACCTTCAGGTGGGTCAGGAGACGCTTGCGGGGAGCGACGCCCTCAGCCGCTGGGAGCAGCTCTGGAGCCTGCCGCGCGAGGTCTACTGCGCCACCGCCTGCGTGCGTCAGCGCGAACTCGCCCTGCTCGCTCGCGACCGCACGCTCGCCTCGCTTCAGCAACAGCTGCGCCAGAGCGCGCTCGCCGTGGATCTGGAGCCTATCCTGAAAGCGATTCGCGAGCGCAAAAAACAGCTCGCCACAGAGCAGAAGACGCTCGCCGAGCGCCTGAACGCCCACCAGCAGGCGTACCTGCAGGCGAAGCAATCCACCGAAGAGTACCAGCGCATCCGCGCCCAGCTCGCCCACAACCGCGAACGCCTCCGTGAGATTGACGCCACCCTCCAGCAGGAGAGTGGGATACTGGAACGCTGGAAAGCGCTCTACACCCAACGCCAGCGCCTGAGCCACCTGCAGGAGCAGGTCAAACGCGCGTTTGATTGGCTCCACAATCACGAAACGCTTCAGGCGGAGAAACAACGCCTCGAGAGCCAGCTCGCCGCGCCACCGTTGAGCGCGCTCGCCCAGCTGCCCGACGGAGCGCAGGAGCGGATTCGCACACTCCACGCCGCCTACCGCCACGCACGCGAGCAGGAATCCCAGCAAGCAGAACGCCTCAAGGAAGCACAGCAGGCGCTTCAGCAGGCGACGGGTCAGGTGCGCGCTCGCAGAGGCTTGCTCGCGATGGGGCTGGCGCTGATGGGCGCGGGCGCTCTGCTGCTCCAGCAAGGCGAACGCTGGGCAGGCTTTCTGGGACTGGGGCTGGGCGCGCTGGCGTTGCTGGTCAGTCTGCTCTGGCGCTCCCGAACGCTCGCCGCGGCGCAGGCGAACGCGCAGGTGTTGCAAGCCCAGCTGGAAGCCCAACGCGCCCAACGACGCGCCACAGAAACCGAACTGATGAGCCTCCTGCAACAGGCAGGCGTGATGGCGCCCCCCGCGCCCCTGCGCAACGGCGCCGAACCTGACTACGCCGACGAGATTGCCCGCGCATACGCCCAGCTGGAGACCCTGCTCCAGCAGCGCGAAACCCTGTTGAATGACCTGCGCACGGTGCAGAACAAACTGGACGCCCTCGCCACGATGGGCACCTACGATTCCGTCAAAGAGCAATATCGCGCCCAGAGCGTGGAGATAGCCAGCCTCGAAGCGGCTCTGCGCAACGACCCGATTGCCCACGAGTTGAGCCAGATTCCCGCGGAACAGATGGCACAACGCGAGGCGCGCCTGCAGGAACTTCAGGCGGAACGGGAACGCCTGCAAGCCGAATGCCACCGACTGGAGGGGCGACTGGACGCGCTAACGCTCCAGACCGACCCCGATGAGCTCGCCCTGCTGATAGAGCGCGATACCGCCCGCCAGCGCACGCTCGCCCAGCAACTGGAGGTGCTGGAACTCACCGAATCGCTGCTCAAAGGCGCCAACGAAAACTACCTGCGCGACCTCAGCCCCCACCTCAAGCCACGGATTGAAGCTTACCTCCCTGCGCTTACACAAAACCGCTACACGCAGGTGCAGCTGGGGAACGACCTTGAGATGAGCGTGTATCACACAGAGCGCGGCGAGCCACTCCCGCTGGACGAGAAACTGCCCGCATGGAGCGCCGGCACGCTGGATCAGCTTTTCTTCGCCTGCCGCCTGGGGCTGTGCGAAGCGCTGTCGGGTGGGGCGCGCCTGCCCCTGCTGCTGGACGATCCGCTGGTGTACGCCGACGAGTGGCGCCTCGCCGAGGCGTTCGCCCTGCTGGGACGACTCGCCACTGAAACGCAGGTGCTTTACTTCACCTGCCGCGCGCCTGCTGACTTCCCACAGGGACATGTGATTGCGCTGGATATAGGGTAGAGGGATGCGCACTCACCAGCGCTGGCTGACCTGAATTGCGAGCTGTCGTGCTTGGGAAAGGATGGTAGGAGTCATGGTCTTGAGTGAGAATACCATCACGGGGTGATAATATAAGCTGGTCGCCCACCATCGGGCGGAGCGAGTTTCTGGAGAAAGCGCTGGAAACTCTCTCACGCCCGTTACAGCAAGCTCACTCCTCAAACAGCCCTCGTAGGGGCGCGACAGGCTCTATCAGCGAGGGGTCGTCGTGAGCGGGGCTGTTGACGCGCGTGCTGACAGGGTACGCCTCCAGCAGCGAATCAGGGGCGGGGCGCAAGAGCGCGGAAAGGGTCTTCAGCGGCGTTTCAGGTGCGAGCCATGTGCCGTATTCCTCAGGCAGCAGAATCGCGGGCATACGATGGTGGATGGGTTGCATCGTGGTGTTCGCGTCGGTGGTAATCAGCGTGCAGGTGGTCAGCTCGCTTCCGTCGGGCGACTGCCAGCTCTCCCATAGCCCCGCAACGCCCAGCGGCTCGCCCGTCGCCGAGCGCACAAAATAGGGCTGGCGCGTGCGCCCCGTCTTTGCCCATTCATAAAACCCGCTGATAGGCACGATGCACCGCCGATAGCGGAACGCCGCCCGAAACGCAGGCTTCTCGGCAAGGCTCTCGGCGCGGGCGTTGATCATCTTGTTACCGATGCTGGGGTCTTGCGCCCAGCGGGGCACCAGCCCCCACTGGAAGTGAGTCCAGTAAGGTTGGGGCGTGTCGTGCGCCGTGGCTAAGGCGAGCAGCGGTTGCGTGGGCGCAATATTGTAGCGTGGGGCAATTGGGAAGGGGAGCGGCACCTGAAAGTGGCACGCCAGCTCTTCGGCTGTCGCAAATAAAGCAAAGCGTCCGCACATGGGATAAGCATACCTCCTTCAGCCCAGCCGTTCACCAACCTGTGGGTGATAGCCGTTGATGAAAGCGGCGGCGGGCATGCGCGGGCGACTTTCGGGCTGCACCTCCAGCAGCTGAAGCGCCCCCTCGCCACAGGCGACCACCAACCCCGTCGGCTCCACAGTAAGCAGAACGCCCGGCTCCGCGTTGTGAACCTGACTCAGGGGCATGGCTTTCCACAGCTTGAGGCGCTTGCCCCGAAACAGGGTGTATGCGCCCGGGCGCGGCGAGAACGCCCGAATGCGATTGGCGCATCGCACGGCGGGTTCGTCCCAGCGCATCTGGGCGTCCTCTTTCTGAATTGGGCGCGTGTAGGTGGCTTCGGCGTGATTCTGGGGCGTGCGCGTGAGCGTGCCCGACTCAAGACGCTTTAGCCCTTCCAGCAGCAGTTCGCGAGCGCGTTGCGCCAGCCGCGCCTCCAGTGTGCCTGCATCGTCCTCCGGGAAAATCGGCTCTTTCACCTGCAGATAGATGTCGCCCGCGTCCATCTCCTCGCTCATCTCTATCAGGGTAACGCCCGTTTCGGTTTCCCCGTCCAGCAGGGCGTACTGGATGGGCGAGGCGCCCCGATACTTCGGCAACAACGAGGCGTGCAGGTTCCAGTTGCCCAGCGGTGCAATCTTCAGCAAGTCGGCGGGCAGAATTTTGCCGTAAGACGCCAGCACAATCAGGTCGGGCTGAAGCGCGCGCACCTGCTCGATAAACTGCGGGTCGCGTGCGCGCTGGGGGGTCAACACGGGCAGACCAAGCGCCTCCGCACGCGCATGCACGGGCGTTGGGGTCAGGTGCATCCCGCGCCCTGCGGGCTTGGGGGGCTGGCTCACCACTGCCAGAATGGGATAACCCGCCTCATGCAACGCCTCCAGCGGCGGCACCGCGAACGCGCCTGACCCGAAGTAGAGAATGCGGGGGCGGCTCAGACCATCTCCTCCTCTTTGGGCGTGGGGTCGCTCCAGAACAGAGTTGCAGGGTCTGCCCTGTCGATGAACAGGATGCCGTCCAGATGGTCTATCTCGTGCTGGGCGATACGGGCGGCGACGCCTTCCAGCGTGAGTTGTATCGGCTTGCCGTGCCGGTTCAGCCCCTTCAGCACAATGGCGCGGGCGCGCGCCACCTTGCCATAGAGCGCAGGAATGCTCAAACAGCCCTCCAGATCCGCCACCTGCTCCTGCGAGCGTTCAATAATGCGCGGGTTCAAAATGACGCGCATCGGTTGATCAGGCGGCGCCATAATAAACAAACGCAGGGGCACGCCGACCTGCGGCGCGGCAATCCCCAGCCCGTTCCACCACTTCAGCGACGCCATCATGCGCTGAATAAGCGCCTCAATATCGGGCGTGATGCGGGAAACAGGCGACGCTTTCCTGCGCAACACAGGGGCGGGGTATTTCACAATCCCGTCCTCGTCCATCAGATAAAAGTGCCGGAACTCAGGCGGCGCTTCGATTTCGCCAGCGGGCAATACAATCTTCATCGCTGTTGGAATTATACCCGTGCGGGTAGAATTGGGGTATGGAGCGCCGATGTCCCTATTGCGGCGCGGAACTGCCGCCGCCCGAATCGGACGAAACACCCTCGGTGGAGTGCCCCACATGCCACAATATTGTGCGTCCGCCCAATCCGTATGCGAAGCGGTTTGCGTGGGTCGCGTTGCTGACCGCTGTGCTTTATTTTATCGCGATGTTCTCCATGATTGCGGGCGATACGGGAATCTGGATTTTCCTGATTTTCGGGTTGGCGACCGCGAGCGGGTTATACCTGATTTATGTGATGTACCACTTCTTCCGGGCGGGGGCGTGAAAAGCCGCCTCAGAGAGTGAACGAGCGATGTGCAAAACCAGCCCTCTTTACCAGTGCTTGAACAGCCTCCCTGCCGCGAGGCGCTCCGCCACGCGCCCTGAGCTTCAGAAAACGGTCTGCACGCCGAGGCGATAAAACCGTTTGGGGTTTGGGGACACTGCTGAACGCCAATCGGTATACTAATCGGGGCAACGGTATGAGCAGGAGGCGGATAGGGTTCTGGCTGTGCATGGTGCTGGCGTTCGCAGGATGCGCACGGTTCCCCGAAGTGCCCGCAGAGCGCGGGGTGCGACGCTTGATGATTGAGATGCAGGTGGCAGGGCGCATTCGCCCTGAGTATCACTACTTCGTCGTGTTCAACCTGAGCAACGACTCGACAGGGAGCGCAGGGCCTCTGCCTGTCGTGTCGCCCCCATGGGGGAGTGGGTTCGCGAGTGGCGCGTTCACACACTATATGCGCTATGCTTCCTTTTTACCTCAAGGCGGCTACGCGCTCTATCGCGTTGAGCAGGGCACAGAAAACCAGCCGCCGCCCCATGTCTACCTGGGCGTGCCGATCAGTGTGGAGACCGTGAGCGCCAACAGCAACCGCCTGCGCTTTGAGATTGACATCACGCAGTTCATTCCCGATGAGCGAGACGCGCGAGCGATGCGCTTCATTCAGCTCAACTTCATCACGACCGACATCATCCCAACCGACCCGAACACACCCGTGCGCAAGAACGGCGACTCGCTGGGCGACGCACGAATTGGGGAATTTCGCTATCTGAACCTGCGGATTGACCAGAATCGGGTGGTGCGCAACAGCGACTCGCTGCTGGAGCCTGCCGACGATGTAGCGGACCCCGATCTGGATATTGTGGACTGGCGCGTGGAGGTGCGGACGCCGTGAGCCAGCAGCCCCAGCCGCTGAGCCGTCTGGAGGTGGCGCGGGGGCTACGCTGGGCAACATGGGATGCGGTCTTCTTCACGCTCTATGTAGCGTTCACGACGGGCGCGTTCCAGATTGGCTTGGCGCGCTATCTGGGCGCAAACGACCTCTGGCTGGGGATTATCACTTCCGTGCCGTCGCTGGCGGGCGCACTGCAGATTCTAACCGCCTATCTGGCGGACATCAGCCTCAGTCGCAAGGCGCTGGTGTTGCGCTACGCCCTGCTTTCGCGGTTGCCGTTCGTGGTGATTGCCGCCCTGCCCCTGCTGAGCGACTCCCTGCCGCGCCTGCCCCTGTTCGCGGGGCTGCTGATTCTGTCGGCGGTGCTGGGTTCGTTCGCGGGACCTGCCTTTCTGGCGTGGTTGAGCGATCTGGTGCCTGCAGACTATCGGGGTCGCTATTTTGGCAAGCGCAACATGATTCTGGGGCTGGTGTCGGCGGCGTCGGCGTTGCCTCCTGCGCTCTTTCTGGATCAGGCGGTGAAATATCAGCGTTTTTCGCCTGCGATTGCGTTCAGCGTGCTGTTTGGGCTGGGCGCACTCTGTCTGTTTGCCTCGTGGTACGCGCTGAAACGGATGCCAGAGCCGCCGCGCACGCCCGCGCCCCATCGGGGGCTGAAAGGGCTGCTGGAGTTCTACCGCCAGCCGTTCCGCACCCGAAACTTTCGTCTTCTGCTGGGGTTCAACACTTTTCTGGTGTTCGGACAGATGTTCGCGGGGCAGTTTTTCACGGTCTATCAGCTGGAGCAGATTAAAATGCCCTACCTGATGGTGCAGGTAGCGGGGCTGATTGCGGCGCTTTTTAGCAGTCTGGCGATGCCGCTGTGGGGGTATCTGGCGGATAAGTTCGGCAACAAGCCGTTGCTGATGCTCTCGCTGGGTGGCGTGGTGTTTTTGCCGTTCCTGTGGTTCTTGACAGACCCTGAGCGCTATGTGTGGAGCGTGAGCGTGATTTTCGGGATTCAGGTGTTCGCAGGCTTTCTGTGGGCGGGTGTGGGGCTGACGCAGTTCAATTTAAATGTGGCGGTGGCGCCCTCGGAGCAGCGTGCGGTGTATATGGGGGCGCTCTCGGCGATTGTGGCGCTGGTGGGGGGCTTGGCGGCGCTGTTGAGCGGGGCGCTGATGGAGGCGATGCGGGGCGTTGTGCCCGACCCAACACGCTTTTTCATTCTGTTCGGGAGCGCGGCGCTGTTTCGGCTGCTGGCGTTGCCGTGGCTGGCGGCGATCCGAGAACCGCAGGAGCGCCCGATGGGCTATGTGCTATCGCAGCTGCGCGCCTCTGCGCGACCGCGTGGCTGGCTGGCGTTGCGTCAGCTGCGACGCCAGACCGATGTGCAGGCGCGCCTGCAGGCGATTCGAACGCTCGCCGAGCAAAAGCCGCCGCTGGCGGTGGAAGAACTGGTGAATGCCCTGCATGACCCTGTGCCCGAGGTCCGCCGCGCGGCGGCGCACGCGCTGGGCGAGATTGGCGACCCCCGCGCCGTGCCCGCCCTGCTCCAGATTCTCAAAGACCCCGCCAGCGACCTGATTGTGGAAGCGTGTGAAGCGCTGGGACGAATCGAATCGCCTGAGGCGCTGCCCGACCTGATGGCGCTTTTGCATTCGGAGCGCATCGAGGTGCGGATGGCGGTGATTGAGGCGTTGCGTCAGATGGGCGATCTGCGCGCGTTGCCCGCCCTTCTGGAGCGCCTGCGCGTCGCGCCCGGTCCGCTGGAACAGTCGCGCCTGCTGGAAGCGATTGCTAACCTCATACGCCACGCGAGCGCCGAATCGCTCCCGCACGAGGGGCTTCAGGCAGAAATCCCGCGCTGGCTGGATTCGGATAGCCCCGATGTGCGCATGGGCGCGGCGGAGGTGCTGGCTGCCCTGCCGCCCCAGCCCGTACTGGCGTCGCTGTTGCGTGAGCGGCTGCAGACAGAGCGCGACCCCGCCGTGCTTGCCAGCCTTGCACGCGCGCTGGCACAGCATGGCGAGCAGGGTGATGTGGCGCTCCTGCTGAAGACGATGGCACAAGTTCCCTCAACGCTGGGACGCCAGCAGATTGTGCTGGGATGCGCTCGATTGCTGGGCAGCTACGAGATGCTCTACGCCCTGCTCACCGCGGAAGAGACCCAGCGCGACCGCCTGATTGAGCGCGCGCTTGCCCCGCGCCTGCGTGAAAAGCCCGAACTTTCGGACGCCCTCCGCGCCTATGCCTACGGCGACTACAGCAGCGCGATTCAGATTGTGCTGAACGCGATGCCTCGTCATCCGCGCCTGCGCCTGCTGGAACCCGCACCGCCCACGCTGGAGGCATGGTTGCTTGCGGTTAGCGTGATCGGGAGTGGGTAGCTTACAAGCGCATTTAGAGGGGGACTGAGGGTGTTCGAAGAATCCGCTTTTGTACCTGACGGCTGAGGTTCCGTTCCTATAAAACGAAGCCGACCTGCGTCGGCTGATTAAGCCAGCGGAGGCTGGCTTTGTCTGATAGGAACGGGTTCACCCGTCTTATTCGGCAGCGATTTTTCGAACACCCTCAGGGGGACTTGATTTTTTTGTCAGCGATGGGGTATAGTATACAGCGAAGGATCGCCGAGCGAGCGCAAGGAGCGCGCACAACAGGAAACCTTCGGAAGGCTGTCTGCGCCTCTTTGGCTCCGCCTGGCATATCCTTCACAAAAAACTCATGGAGGAGGGATGCTTCAATGAAGCGTTTACTTACAGTTGCAGCTGGGCTGAGCCTGATTGCAGGCTTCACCTTTGCCCAAATGCGTGATGTACCGCCTGGTCACTGGGCTTATCAGGCGATCGAGCAGCTGGTGCGCGATGGCATCATCGAGGGCTACCCCGATGGGACTTTCCGCCCGAACCGCACCATGACCCGCGCTGAGTTTGCGCAGGCGATTGCGCGCGCCTACAATAACATCAACGAGCGCTTGCAGGCGCTGAGCCGCCGCATCGACGAGATTGCGAACGCGCCTCGAGGTGGCGGTCAGCAGGCTCCGACTGCTGATGAGCAGGCGCGCCGCGACATTCAGGCGCTGCGCAACGAGATCAACGAGCTCAAGAAGCTCAACGACGCCCTGCAGACTCTGCAGCGACTCGCCCAGACCTTCCAGCAGGAGCTGGCGAACCTCGGCGTGGATGTCGACTCCCTGAAGAAGGATGTCGCGTCCCTGCGTGACCGGGTCGCCGCCCTGGAAGCCAAGAAGGAAGGCTTCTCCATCTCGGGCGATGTGAGCTTCGGCGTCACGGGCGTCAACAACATCGATCGCAAGGGCGCCACGACCCTCAACGGGAACAATGTGGCTGCCACCGATGACCTGCTGGAGACCCTGAATATTTACCATGAGCTGGGTCTCACCTTCAGCGGCCAGGTGAACGAGAATGTGTCGGGTACGGCAACCTTCGTGCTGGGTAACTACCTCAGCGCATTTCCCAACACAATTTCCCGAGTCGGTCGTGGTCCCGCTGGCAACACTGACATCGCCATCTGGGAAGCCTATGTGAAGACCCCGATTGACCTGTTCGGCACGAAGGTGGATGTCACCATCGGTCGCTTCCCCGCGCAGCTGACTCCGTTCACCCTCAAGCGCGTGAAGCCCGACTACTACCTGAACTTCCCGCGCTACGATGACGGGGCGTATCGCGTGGACGGCGCGGCATTCGCCTTCAACTTCGACACCTTCCGCCTGAACCTGTGGGCGGCACAGACCGCTGCTATCAACTCCACCGCGGGTCAGTTCTCCACCCTGCCGTTCTACAACCACAACTCGGCGACCAGCCGCGCTGCGGATCAGTTCGCAGGCGCGCGCCTGGAGTTCGACGCCGTGCGCGGTGAGGAGACCAGCCTGACCATCGGCGCGACCTACTTCGCCGCCGGGATCGGTGTCGGGCAGAACTTCAACTTCGCTGGCGGTCCTGCCGAGGCTGTCAACATCGACCGCGTGGATGTGTTCGGCGCGGACATCAAGGCGAAGTTCGCAGGCTTCAACATCGGCGCCGAGTACGCGCAGAGCAACTTCATGCGCGGCACCAGCAATGTGCTGGATGAGGACAACTGGGCGCTCGATGTGAACCTGAGCTACAACTTCAGCGAGAACCTCGGCGTGACCGCCGGGTATCGTGAAGTGCGCCCGTACTTCGCCTCGCCGGGCTACTGGGGTCGCGTTGCGTACCTCTACAACCCGTCTGACCTGCGCGGTGCCTACGCGAATGTCTCCTGGAAGCCCTCTGAGGACCTGAATGTCCGCGTTGGCGGCGCCTTCCTCGAGGGAACCGGGCGTGTCGCTGGCGGGTACACCAAGAACGACGAGGTAGTTCACGCGGTGGCGGGCATCGACTACCGCCTGTCCGATCGCTGGAATGTGTCGCTCAACTACGAGGGCGCCTTCTGGAAGGTCGGCGGTGTGAAGCCCGTGTGGAACTATGTCACCGTCGGTCTGGGCTACAACCTCGGCGAGAACGCCTCCTGGAACTTGCTCTACCAGATCATCGACAACGATGGCAAGGGCAACGCGGCGTTCAGCGGCGGTCCCAACCCCAACAAGAACCAGGCAGGCGTCGCCGCGACCACGCTCACCATCAAGTTCTAACCCGCGTTTCGGTGGGGCAGGCGTCGTGCCTGCCCCAACAACCTGCTTGCCCCCAACGCTCTGTGCGAAGGGGGCTTTCGCGTTTAATCGGGTACACTTTCTGCCGTGCGCAATCTGGAACTCGCGCGATTGCTGAACGAACTGGCAGACCTCTCGGACTATGTAGGCGAGAGCCAGTTCAAATCGCGTGCCTATCGCAACGCCGCACGACTGCTGGAAACCATGCAGACCCCCATCGAGTCGCTCGCCGAGCAGGGTCAGGAGGCTCTGGAAGCGGTGCCGGGCATCGGCAAAGCCATCGCCGAGAAAATTATTGCCTACCTCAACACAGGGGTCATCCCCAAACACCAGCAGCTCCTGCAACTTGTGCCTGAGGGGATCCTGGAAGTCATGCAGGTGCCGGGAATCGGTCCGAAAACCGCCCGCCTGCTTTACGAGCATCTGGGGGTTCATGACCTGGAGAGCCTTCAGAACGCGCTGGCGAGTGGCGCGGTGCTTCAGATTCCGCACTTTGGCGAGGCGAAACGCCAGCGTCTGCTGCGCCTGACTGAGCTGATTAAGAAGGCACGCCAGCGCCGACCGCTCGGCACCGTCTACTGGTTGGCACAGGAGAAACTGCACTGGCTTCAGCAGCTGCCGCATGTGCAAAACGCGCTGGTGGGTGGCTCCATACGACGCATGCAGGAAACCATCGGCGACATAGACTTCCTGGTCGCCACCGAACACCCTGAAAAAGTGATTGCAGCATTTGTGCAGATGCCCGGCACGACGGAAGTCTTCGCGCAGGGCGACAACCGCGCCCAGATTTTTCTGGAAGGCGGGCTTCAGGTAGACCTCAAAACCGTGCCGCCCGTCAGTTGGGGCGCGGGAATGCTCTACATCACGGGTTCCAAAGCTCACTCCATTCGCCTGCGCGAGATTGCCATCGAGCGCGGACTGAAACTGAACGAATATGGGGTGTGGCGCGGCACGGAGTGCGTCGCACGCGAAACCGAAGCAGAGGTCTACGAGGCGCTGGGATTGCCTTACATTCCCCCACCCCTCCGAGAAAACAGTGGCGAGATAGAGCGCGCATTGCAGGGCAGCCTGCCCGCGCTGGTAACGCGCGAACAGATTCAGGGCGACCTTCAGACCCACTCCCGATGGTCTGATGGGCAAGACACGAGTGAAGCGATGGCACAGGAAGCGTTGAGTCAGGGCTACACCTACCTCGCCCTCACCGACCATGTGGAGATGTTCGCGTGGCAGGGCGATGTGTTTCACCTCTTTCGCCAGCGGCAGCGGGAGATAGAACGCCTTAACGAACAAATGGCAGGGCGGCTGGTGGTGCTGAACGGGCTGGAGGTGAACATCGATATCGACGGCACGCTCGATGCGCCCGAAGAGCTGCTGAAAGAAGCCGAAATCGTGGTGGCTGGGATTCACTATGGACACGGGCAGGAACCCGAAGCGATGACCCGGCGCCTGATCCGGGCGCTGGAACACCCGAGCGTGCATATTCTGGCGCACCCCACGGGCAGGCGGTTCGGCAAGCGCGAGCCGAACGACGCCGACTGGGAGCGCGTGTTCCGCCGCGCCTACGAACTGGGCAAGGCGGTGGAGGTCAACGGCTACACCACCCGCATGGACCCGCCCACGCCGATTGTGCGGATTCTGGAACAGAGCGGTGCATGGGTGGCGCTGGGCACGGACGCGCATCGCGCCAGCGACCTGCGCATGATGACGCTCGCGGTGGGGCTGGCACAGCGCGGCTGGCTCACCGCCGAGCGCGTGCTGAACACACGCCCCCTGCCCGAACTGCGCGCGTGGCTCAAGGAGGTGCGCGGATGAGGCGCGTCTTCGTGGATCGTATCGAGACCCGTGCCGACGGCGAGCCGCTTGCCGTGCTGCTGGTGCGGCTGGGCGAGGGCGACTATCTGGAATGGCATGCCCCTCTGAGCTGGCTCCCCGAAGGCACACGCGAAGGCGAGAGCCTCGTCGTTCACTTTGAACCCGACCCCGAAACCCGCGCCCAACTCCGTCAGGAGATTGAAGACCTCCTGCGCGAACTCCAGCAGGACGAAGAGTAGGTACAATCATGCTATGGATGCAACGACGCAACCTGTGCGCAGTGGTGCCTTTTTAGAAGCGCCCCCCGAAGCGTGTTTTACCCCTGAACACCTCACCTCGGAAGACCGCCAGATGGGCGAAGCGACGGAGCGATTTATGCGCGAACAGGTCGCCCCGCAGGTGCGCCTCATAGAGCATAACGCCCCCCACGCGATGCGCGATTTGCTTGGAGACTCCGCGCTGCTGGGATTGCTGGGGATTGATGTGCCCGAAGAGTATGGTGGGCTGGGGTTGCCGAAAACCACCTCCGCGCTGATTACCGAGAAAACCGCGCTGGAGCCGTCGTTTGCCGTCTCGCACGCGGTGCATACCAGCGTGGGCAGCCTGCCGATACTACTGTTCGGCACGGAATCGCAAGCCCAGCAGTATTTGCCACTCCTCACACGGGGGGAGCTTATCGGCGCTTATGCCCTGACCGAGCCTGAAGCAGGCTCCGACGCGCTTTCCGCACGCACCCGCGCCGAACGCCATGATCAGCACTACCTGCTCAACGGCAACAAAATCTGGATTACGAACGCGGGCTTCGCGGACCTGTTCATTGTGTTCGCTAAAGTGGACGGCGAACGATTCACGGCGTTTCTTGTGCCGCGCAGTGCGCCCGGCTTTATTGTGGAACGCGAGGAGCATAAGCTGGGTTTGCATGGCTCCTCTACCTGCCGAATTGTGCTGGAGCAGGTGCCGGTGCCTGTGGAGAACCGCCTTGGCGAAGAGGGGCAGGGAGCCTATGTGGCGTTGTATACCCTGAATATCGGGCGTTTCAAGATTGGCGCGGCGGCGCTGGGGATTGCGAAAGAGGCATGGCGAATCGGCTCTGAGTACGCGCAGGTTCGCAAGCAGTTCGGGCGCCCGATTGTGGAGTTTGATCTGGTCTGGCGCAAGCTGGCGCGCGGGCAGGTGATGCTGTTCGTGGTAGAGAGCGCGCTCTACCGACTGGCGGGCGACCTGGAGCGCGCCTTTGCACAGGGTTATGGGCTACCCTACGACGCCCGACAGGGGGCGTGGCGCGCCGCCTCCGCGCTGTTCGCCGCGGAATGCGCCCTGATCAAAGTCGCCGCCACCGAAATGCTCCACCAGATTGTGGACGACGCACTCCAGATTCACGGCGGCTACGGCTTCTCGGAAGAGTATCCGATTGCGCGGCTTTACAGGGACACGCGCGTGAACCGTATCTACGAGGGCACGAACGAAATCAACCGCCTGAACCTTGTGGAGCGGCTGCTCTACATGCGGCGCAAGGGGCTGTGGTCGCCAAACTCCACCGAGCCGCAGGACGCCGAGAGCGTAGAGGGCGTGCTGACAACTCTGCGCTGGCTGGCAGGGCGCGCCTTCCAGTCGCTGGAGTCGTTTGCTGAGCCGCCGCAGGTTTTTGTCGAGCCACTCGCGGACGCCCTGATTGCGCTCTACCTGCTCGATTCGGCACACTATCGGGCACAAAAGACGGGGCAGGCGCCGCATCAGCACGCGGTGCAACTTTTTGCCGAGTGGGTGCGTCGCCAGCTAAGCGGCTGGTGGGCGGACTTAGAACCGCTTGTGGGCGCGCCGCGCTTCATCCCCACACCGAAGTCCATCGCCCCGCTTTACGAGGCGGTGTGGCGAGGGTAATGGGACAGGCAATTGACCTGTCCCATTCCCTCCTGAATATTCACTTCCCCGCCGCCGACCAGGCGCGTTCGTGCTGAGTTACATACTCAGCAATCTGGCGGCGGAGCGCCATCGTGTTGACCTCCGCGGTGCGGCGGGTGTAGCGCTTGAGCGCCGTGAGCAGAATCTGGAGCATGTCGCCCTCCGCGAAGGAGTGAATGGCACGCCGGGCGCTCGCCTCGATTTTGTCGAACGCATCGTAGGCGAATACGCGCGCCATCGCCAGCGGAATCGTGATGTCCAGCCCCTTCTGCTGGAGTTTGCGCGTGCGTAGCCACACGCTCTCCATCGCGTAGAGCTGAATCAGGCAGTCCGCCAGATGCCCCACAATCTCCTGCTTTTCCTCCAGCTCCGTGCCGACCTGCTCGGCTGCCATCCCTGCGGTAATCAGCACCGCCTTCTTGGCGTTCACCACATAGCGCCCGATGGCTTCCAGCGGGTCGGCGGGGTCGGGCGTGGGCATCTGCGGCTGGTTCAGCTCGGCACGCAGCGCCTGAATCTTCTCCATCAAGCCCGGCAGCTTGCCTTTCAAGGCGCGGCGCATCAGCTGATCCAGCATCAGCAGGCGGTTAATCTCGTTCGTGCCCTCGAAGATGCGGTTGATTCGGCTGTCGCGATAGATTTGCGCAGCGGGGAACTCTTCAGTGTAGCCGAAACCACCGTGAATCTGCATCGTTTCGTCCGCCACGAAGTCCAGCACTTCGGAGCCGAACACTTTCAGGATGGCGCACTCCACGGGGTACTCTTCGTCCGCCTCGCGGTATTGCGCGTTCGCGTCGGGAGCGGTGGCGTCGATGCCGTGAAATACCTCGTCCAGCATGCCCGCTGTGCGATAGACCGTGCTTTCCAGCGCATAAATCTGGATAGCCATCTCGGCGAGCTTCTGGCGGATCAAGCCGAAGTTGGCAATCGGCTGACCGAACTGCTGGCGGTCTTTGGCGTAGCGTGTGGCGATGGTGAGCGCTTCTTTCGCACCGCCGAGCGTGGCAGCCGCCAGCTTGAAGCGCCCGATGTTCAGCACACCGAACGCCACATGGTGTCCCTTGCCAATTTCGTGAAGCACATTTTCCACGGGCACCTGCGCGTTTTCCAGAATGACGCGGCGCGTGCTGGAGCCTTTGATGCCCAGCTTATGCTCCTCGCGCCCCACCGAGACGCCGGGGAAGTTGCGCTCCACAATAAAGGCGGTGAACTTCTCGCCATCTACTTTGGCGAACACGATAAACAGGTCTGCCCAGCCCGCGTTGGTCGTCCACATCTTCTCGCCGTTGAGCAGGTAATACTTGCCGTCGGGCGAGAGGGTGGCTTTCGTTCGCGCCGAGAGGGGGTCGGAGCCGCAGTTCGCCTCGCTGAGCGAGAAGGCGGCAATCATCTCGCCTGTCGCCAGCTTGGGCAGGTATTTTTGCTTCTGTTCGGGCGTGCCGAAAAAGAGAATGGGGAGCGTGCCGATGCCCACATGCGCGCCCCACGAGACCGCGAACGAGGCTTGCAGGCTCATCTTTTCGGCGAGCAGGGTACTGGTGGTCTTGGACAGATTCAGCCCACCATAGGCTTCGGGCAGATCGCCGCTGAGCAAGCCCAGTTCGCCCGCTTTTTTGAGCAGCCCCACCGTAACGCCTTCTGCTTGCTTCTCAATTTCGGCGTTGCGAGTCTGCACCTCACCGCGCACGAAATCTTCCGCCGCCTGCGCAATCGCCTGGTCTTCCGAGGTGAAGTCTTCGGGCGTGAACACCTGCGACGGCTCCACTTCACGCAATAAAAATTCTCCTCCACGCAACGAGATGTTTTTCATGCGTCACCTCCATCGGTCTGTGCTACGAGGTAGTATACCCCAATTTTTGACTCGTTGTTCGAAGAAGGACATTCACCCCCAACACAATCGCCCCAATCGCACGGGGCGCGAGACGCCCGTGGTGTTTGGGAACGCCACAGGCTCGCCCATCAGGTAGCAATCTGCCAGCACAGCGAAGGCAATCGCCTCCTTAAAATCGGGGTCTATGCCGAAGGTTGCGCTGGATTGAATTGCCACTTCAGGCAGGAGCGCCTGCAGTCGTGCCATCAGCGTCTGGTTATGCATCCCGCCCCCTGAAACAATCAGTCGGGCGACAGGCATGCACCACTGCCGAACCGCCTGCGCAATCGTGCGTGCGGTCAACTCGGTGAGCGTGGCAATCAGGGTCAACGGCTCCACACGCCCCCACCATTTCTGGAGATACTCCACACCGAACACTTCGCGCCCTGTGGATTTCGGTGGCGGCTGCTGAAAGAAGGGGTGCGCCAGCATCTCATGAAGGAGAGCCTCATCGGGCGATGCCTGCGCCGCGAGGGAGCCGTCGGGGTCATAGGCGAGATTGCCCCCGGTGTGCCAGCGCACGGCGAGATCTATCAGCGCGTTCCCAGGACCCGTATCAAACGCGAGAATCGATTCGGGCGTCGCCTGCGGGGGCAGGTAAGTGAGGTTTGCCATTCCGCCGATATTGAGCGCGGCACGCGGTTCGGCGTCGGAGCGCAACAGCAGCCAGTCCACGAACGGCACCAGCGGCGCGCCCTGACCGCCCAGCGCCACATCGCGCGTGCGGAAATCCGCCACCACAGGAACCCCCGTGCGCGCCATAATCACTTCAGGCTGGGCAATCTGAAGGGTGTTGGGCGTGGGACGCCCGAACAGTTGGGCGCTGGGCGCGTGCCACACCGTTTGCCCGTGTGAACCGATGAAGTCAACGGGTGCCCCGGCTTTCTGCCTCAGTTCCAGCGCGACCTCCGCGAACTTTTCACCAAGGTAGGCGTCCCAGGCGCATAAATCTGCCAGTGTACCCGACTCAATCAGGCGCAGAAGCCCCTCGCGTTCCTCGTGGGAGTAGGGTATGTGGTGCGTGGCGAGCGTCCGAACGGCGCGATGCCCCTTTTGCCCCTCAATTGCCACGAGCGCCCCGTCCACCCCGTCCAGCGAAGTGCCCGCCATCAAGCCAATCGCATAGCGCGGCGATTTCGTGCGCAGGTAGCTCAGCCATTCCACGCAATCGGCACTCATTTTACGGAACCTGTCCCTGATTCGGGGCGTCTAATTGCGCACAGGACGGCTCAACCGTCAAACGCTCACGGGAGGCGCGGGCGGGGAATCCGCGCCTCCCTTCGTGGTGGGGTGGTGAGGAAATACGCCCGGAAAGGAGTCAACGGGTTGCGATTTCCTCCCACCCTATTATACCCCACTTGATTTATGACACCCGCCCCTGCGTCTCAGCACGCCCCACGCAAGCGCCACAAGGCAAATGAGAGGCAAATAATCGCCCAGCAGGGTATAAAGCGTGCCGCTGGAGGCAACCTGAACGGTGGTTGTCAGCACTGCAGGACCCTCTCCTGCGCTCGCCACCAGACGCCCCACGCGGTTCACTATCATGGAAGTTGCCCAGCTTTCGGCACGCACGATTGGTATCCTGTGTTCAGCTGCGCGAATCGTGTGAATTGCGCCGTGCAGGTGATGGTACGCGAGATTGCTTGCCACAGGGTCATTCGTCGGCACACCCACCAGCACAGCGCGCTGGCGACAGAGCTGGCGGAGCGTGTCGGTGAACATCGTGTCGTAGCAAATTGCCGCCCCAATCAAGCCGAACTCGGTGGGAAACGGCTCGGCGTGGGTGCCAGGGATGGTGGAACGCTCCACAATATAAGGGTGCATTTTGTGATAGGGCGCGGTCATTCTCCCGTTAGGGAAGGCAATCGCGGCGCAGTTATAGCCGTTGTCCCAGAAGCCCACCATCACAGGCACGCCCATCTCTTTGGCAAGCGGGATAGCCTGCTCCTGCATGATCGAAGCTTCAGGTATCACCGCGAATTGTGCCTCCGACTGGCGCACCTGCTGGATAAGCTCAGCGTCTGTGGGATCACCCTGAACAGCGGCGACACGGAGGGGCATACCGCGCGGCTCGCTCCACCAGATGGCGAGCAAACCGAAGGCGTGAATTGCCACGCCAATCCCCACCAGAGCGGTCAGTGCGGGCGTCCATCGGCGCATCGCGAGCGCATAGCCCAGCGCCGCCCAGCCGCTCCACAAGAAAAGCGACAGCCCCCACACGCCCGTCACCGTCGCCAGCTGCAGAAATGGCGTATTGCGCCAGACCGCCATCGCCGCATGAAACGGGATAAACAGGAAACTCTCCAGATACTCCAGCAACACGCCCGCCGCGCCGACCCACAGCACAGCTCTCAGGCGCGACAAGTCGCCCACATCGCGCGCGACCAGCCCTACAACCCCCACCGCAACCCCGTAAATCAGAAACGGAAGCAGTGCCCCCACCTCCGAAAGCGCGACGCCGAACCCCATCGCGGTCATCCCCACGAGCCAGCCGTGAAGCAGTCCCAGAAGGGGCACAAGTAGTCGAGGCAGGGTCCATATCGCCGCAAAAAAGGGCGCCAGCGCCACAAACCCCAGTGGCAGGTCATACGGCGGGAGCGCAACCCCCATCAGAAGCCCACTCAGCACCGCATACCCCAGCGCAACACCAACCTGTGTTGCACGCCTGCTTTGCGTTAGTGTTGCCATACAATTAGATTACGCCGTAAAAATCCGAGACTCCTGCTTCTAAGTGTCTTTGCATTTTATTTTCAGCACCGCGAGTATGGAGTGCTGAAGCGCAGCTTCAGCGTGGGGAAGACAGCGCGGAAGCGGCGCTTCCGCAGTCCATAGACCCCCTGTGTCGAAATGGTATCGCGAGGGCACTTAACACGATGGGGTACACTGAAAGCGGAGGGACAAGCCATGCGCGATATAAAAGAGCAAGAGGTCGTGCTTCAGGTAGGTTCCGAGCGGGTGCGGGCATATGCGGCGCTTCCTGCGAAACCGCGCGGCGGGATGCTGCTGATTCACGAATGGTGGGGGCTGAACGACTGGATTAAAGAGCAGGCGCGCCGCTTTGCGCAGGAGAACTATCTGGCGTTGGCGGTAGACCTCTATCGGGGTAAGGTCGCCACGGACCCCGAAGTGGCGCACGAACTCTCACGGGCGCTGCCCGAAGACCGCGCGATGCGCGACCTCAAGGCGGGTGTGGATTGGCTTACGAAGCGCCCCGAACTGCGTGGCAAGAAGGTGGGCGCGATTGGCTGGTGTATGGGCGGCGGGCTGGCGCTGAGCCTCGCGTTGCAGGAGCCGCGCCTCTCAGCCTGTGTGATTTACTATGGGCGCCTGCTGACCGATGAGGCGAACCTGCGCAACCTGCGCTGTCCCGTGCTGGGGATTTTCGGGGACCAGGATCGGGGCATCCCTGTGGAGTCGGTGCGCCAGTTTGAGGCGACGCTCAAAAAACTGGGCAAGCAGGTGGAGATTCACCTCTTTCAGGGCGCAGGGCATGCGTTCGCCAACCCGAACAACCGCCGCGGCTATAATGCCCGTGCCGCCGAAGAGGCGTGGCGATTGACGCTGAAGTTTCTGGAGCGGTGGATTGGGTAGTTATTCCGTCGCCCTGCCCCACCCCTCAGGCGGGTCGCGGCGCAAGCCGAGCCAGCACAGACGCCCCAGCACAATCGCGCCGAGCGCCATCCCTGCCATCACCCCGCGCGGCGGCAACCCCAACACCGACGGCGCCCTTTCCAGCACTTCCGCAGGCATAAAGGGCACCGCAATCAGCGCGAAAATGCCTGTTATCATCGTGAACGCCGACATCGTAATCAGAATCGCATAGCCAAACGCCAGCCCCCCAAGCAGCGCCAGCGCGCCCAGCACCTGAAGCGTCGCAAAAAACTTGAGGCTGAGCGGCATCTGCACACCCTGAAACGCCTGAAACAGCGTAAGGCTTCCAATCCCCAGCCAGAGCAGGGCAATCAGGCGCGTGGTGAGTTTCATTCGGCTCCCTCCTGATGGGCGAGGCGCCGGGCATGGCGATCCAACCGCTGAAGTGTTTCCACCACATCCGCCTCCGTCGCGCGGGGGCTGAGCGTACACATGCGCAACACCGTCCTGCCCTTCAACACGGTGGAGCTCACCAGCGCGAAGCCCTCTTCCAGCATCGTATTCACCAGCGCGCGCTGGAGCGAATCGCACGCCTCTGGCTCCATGTGGGGCGGCGCGTAGCGAAACGCCACAATCCCCAGTTGCGCGGGCGAAACGACCTCCCAGTGGGGCATCGTGCGCAGGGTTTGCTCCGCCACCCGCGCCAGACGAAGGTTATGCTCCATCGCCTGACGGAACGCCTCCAGCCCGAACACCTTGAGCGCCATCCACACTTTCAGCGCCCGAAAACCCCGCGAAAGCTCCACCCCGTAGTCGCAGAGGTCTACACCGCGCACGCCCGACTCTTTATCCTGAAGGTAGGGCGGCAGGATGTGGAACGCCTGACGCAGGTGGTCAAACTCGCGCACCAGAATACAGCCCGCCATCATCGGCTGGTAGAGCCACTTGTGGGGGTCTAACGCCAGCGAGTGCAGCCGATGGATGCCTTTCATCAGGCGTGCGCCCTCTTCGGTCAGCACGGCGGGCGCGCCGTAAGCACCGTCGGCGTGCAGCCAGAGGTTTTCCGCCGCACACAAATCGGCGAGCGCGTTCAGGTCGTCCACCGCGCCCGTGTTCGTCGTGCCCGCGTTCGCCACCACGCAGAACGGCATCCAGCCCGCTTCGCGGTCGCGCCGAATCTGCTCTGTAAGGCGCTCCACAGGCAGGCGGAACTGCGAATCGGATTCCAGCACGCACATCTGCTCTTCGCGGAAGCCGAGAATGCGCAACGCCCGCGCCACGCAGGAGTGAGTCTGGTCGGAGTAGTAGACCCGCCCGCGCTGGAGCGCCTCCGGGTACTGCTGACGCGCCGCCGCCAACCCCACCAGATTCGCCACCGAGCCGCCGCTCACAAACAGACCGCCCGCCGATTCGGGCAGTCCCACCATCTGACGCAGCCAGTCTATCACCACGCGCTCCACCTGCGTCGCCCCCGCGCCCACCATCCATGTGCCGACGAAGATGTTCATCCCCGCCGCGAGCGTATCCGCCAGCACGCCGACATAGTTGTTGGGCGCAGGCACAAACGCAAAGTAGCGCGGATGGTCCACCTTCACCACATGGGGCAACACCTTCATAAGAAACTCGTCCAGCACCGCCTCAAACGGCTGGGGTGTGGTGGGCAGGGGTTCGTTCAGCAAGGCTTCCATCGCGTCGCGCGTGGGGCGCGTGCCAATCGGGCGCTCAGGCAGGCTCTGCCAGTAGTCCACGAGCGTGTCGATGACCCGATAGCCGATACGGCGCATCGTTTCGGGGTCTAACTCCAGCGGTGGCATGCGGGTATTGTACCCGACGCTACAGGGCGCGCCGTGCTTTGCGCTTGATGCGGGCGAGCGCGTTATCCACCGCCTTGCGCGAGCAACCCAGCCGACTCGCTATCTCCTGATACGAGAGCCGCTGGAGCCACAGGGTCAGCACTTGCGACTCCATCGCGCTCAGTCGGCTGGAAAGCAGGGCGTTGCACTCCTGCGCCTGCTCCCGCTCTATCAGGCGCTCCAGAGCCGAAGGGGTGGGGTCGGCGATGTTTTCCCAGTGTGGCTCTTCCTCCGAGTCGGGGCACGGGGGGAAGGTAACCCATACAATTCGGCTGGCTTGTTTCAGCGCGCTCAGAATCTGCCTGCGAATGCACAGGCGTGCGAAGGTCGCGAATGATGCCTGGCGCTGGGGGTTGTAGCGCTGAATGGCTTGCCATAAGCCAATCATGCCGATTTGATAGACATCTTCGGGTTCGCCATCGGGCAGGTAGAAGCGCCGCGCGACATGCTGTACCAGCGGACGGTAGAGCTGAAGCAGCCGTTCCGCCGCCTGCTCATCGCCCTGCTGCGCCTGCGCGACTAAGCCCACTACCTCGGCGCTCTCGGAGCCGTAGACCATGCACGCTCACCGACTCTATTATAGCCCAATTGGTATCAAAAGCGAAAAAGCGTCCAGCAGGAGTCTTTCCCCACAAGGCGAATCTGCCTTGCAGGGAGGTGAGAGCCTCACTCCACAAGCAAGCGAGTTGGGAAGCCTTCGGGGCGTAGCGTCGTGTGCCCACTCATTTTGAGCGCGGATGGCGCATTAGGTTTTCGCTTGTCGTCGGGCGCCTCGCTATGCTTCTGAAGGTAGTGGCTTTTCGTTGCATAAAAGCGAGCGCAGAAAAAATGTCAAAGCTCGCAGAGGGGTTTTGTCGTGCTCTCACACCTGAACACTCTTTCCGAACTCAGAAACGGCTTTCTCCCTCCACCCCTTGACGAAGCTCCGCCCCGCATGCTATAGTATTTTCGCGCGTGTTCCACACAAAGCGTTTGAGGAGGCACTGCGATGAAACGGACAAACCTCTTGCGGTGGGTGCGCCGAACCTGGGCGCAAGGCACAGTGGGTAAGACAGTCGCGACGGTGTTGCTGGTGGCGATGGTGATGCCCTCCTTTGCGGGCGTTTCGTGGCGAACTGCATTTCGGGGGGGGGGTAAATAGTGTCAATACTT